>JAFKKH010000013.1 GCA_017305665.1 Hyphomicrobiales bacterium | reverse complement strand
GGGAAGGCCGCGCCGCCCGGTCCACGACAACGGTGGGTATCAAAGGACCTCCCACCGGGGGACAAGCGAAGCAAGCCGAAAAAACCACCGCGTGCGGAACGCCGGATGATGCCGGTGCTTTCGTGGTGACCAAAACTCGTGTGTCCAAAAACTCACATCATGCACACGAGGCTGCGGACGCAATCGGGCGTCCGGCGTTCCGCGCGCCCTCTTTTGAGAGCGCGAATCAGGAACACCTCACGCGCGCCGTTTTTGATGGCGCGAATGAGGAACACCTCAAGCGCGCATGAGCGCTGGAGGAAAAGGATTACGGCGTCCCCGCGCCGTTAAACAACAGGGGCGATGGCGCATGTCGCGCGCCTGTCCTCTTTCGAGACAGCCAAAGCGCCACAGTGATGCAGAAAATCCACATATTAACCGATAATTAACGATGGACCTTGAAGACCGCGCCCCGACTTGCTTTGATCCGGTCATGAGTACAACCCTGATCGAGGTTCGGCCGGCCAAAACTGCGGACGCTTCCGCGGTGGCGGCGACCCATGACGAGGCCTGGCGGTCGGCTTATCAGGGCATCATCCCCGGCGCGGAACTGGAAAAACTGATCAACCGGCGCGGTCCGCACTGGTGGGACAGCGCGATCCGCAAGGGCAGCCGCGTCAGCGTGCTGGTGTTCGGCGACAGGATCGCCGGTTATGCCAACTACGGTCGCAACCGCGCCCGCAGCCTGCAGTTCGAAGGCGAAATCTACGAGCTCTACCTGCGCCCTGAATTTCAGGGCCTCGGTTTCGGTCGGCGCCTGTTCACTGCCGCCCGGCGCGACCTGATGCAGAGCGGGCTCAAGAGCATGGTGATCTGGGCGCTGTCGGACAACGAGCCGGCGACGGAATTCTATCGCGCGCTCGGCGGCCGCATGGTGGCCCGCTCCTCGGAGAAGTTCGGGCCAAAGTCGCTCGACAAGGTGGCGTTCGCCTGGGCCAACTAAGCCGCCATTGATGCCGGGCCATTGCCCGGCCATAGTCGTCTTTCACACTCAAATTCCAGAACAACGCGAGACGATTGATGCGTATCGATGCCATTTCGATCGGGAATAACCCGCCCCACGAGGTCAATGTCATCATCGAGGTGCCGGTTGGTGGCGAGCCGATCAAGTATGAGCTCGACAAGGAGGCGGGAACGCTGGTGGTCGATCGCTTTCTCTACACCGCGATGCGCTATCCCGGGAATTACGGCTTCATCCCGCACACCCTGTCCCATGACGGCGATCCCTGCGACGTGCTGGTCGCCAACACCCGCGCCATCGTGCCCGGCGCGGTCATGAGCGTGCGTCCGGTTGGCGTACTCCTGATGGAGGACGAGGCCGGCGGCGATGAGAAGATCATCGCAGTGCCGACGTCGAAACTGACCCAGCGCTACGACAAGATCCGAAACTACAGCGATCTGCCCGACATCACGCTGCAGCAGATCCAGCACTTCTTCGAGCACTACAAGGATCTCGAACCCGGCAAATGGGTGAAGGTGCTGCGCTGGGGCGGCGCAGAGGATGCGCACAAGCTGATCCTCGACGGCATCGCGCGGGCGAAGGGGAAGTAGGCTTACACGCCCGGCGCCGGCAGACCCTTGATCGCGCAGGCGGCGCGGAGTGTATTGACCAGAAGGCACGCCACCGTCATCTGACCCACGCCACCGGGCACCGGCGTCACCGCGCCCGCGACCTTCATGGCTTCATCGAACGCGACGTCGCCGATCAGCCGCGTCTTGCCCTCGGCGGTGGGTACCCGCGTGATGCCGACATCGATTACCGTCGCTCCCGGCTTGATCCAGTCGCCGCGCACCATCTCGGCCCTGCCCACTGCGGCATAGACGAGATCGGCCTGCCGGCAGAGCGACGGCAGGTCACGCGAGCGCGAATGCGCGATGGTCACCGTGGCGTTTTCGTTCAGCAGCAACTGCACCAGCGGCCGCCCTACGAGATTCGAGCGGCCGATCACGATGGCGTTCATGCCCTCGAGCGACGGATGTACGCTCTTGGTCAGGATGATGCAGCCGAGCGGCGTACACGGCGACAGCGCAGGCAATCCACCGGCAAGCCGCCCCGCGTTGTGCGGATGCAGCCCGTCGACGTCCTTCGCCGGGTCGATCGCGGCAATCACCTTTTCGGTGTCGAGTCCCTTCGGCAGCGGTAGCTGCACCAGAATGCCATGCACGGCCGGATCGGTGTTGAGTTTGGCGATCAGCGCCAGCAGATCGGCCTGCGCCACGTCGGCCGGCAGCACATGCTCGAACGACGCCATGCCGGCGGCCTGGGTCTGCTTGTGCTTGCTGCGGACATAAACCTCGCTGGCGGGATCGTTGCCGACCAACACCACGGCGAGCCCCGGCGTCAGCCCGTGATCGCGCTTCACACGGGCGACCTCGTCAGCCACCCGCGCGCGCAGATCGGCGGCAATGATTTTTCCATCGATGATCTGGGCTGTCATGCTGATCCTCTGTCTGGACTATTTCGATTGAGCCGCTGTCACTGCGCGCAAGGCATCGCCGAGCTTGACGGGATCGCCGTCGATTGCGACCTGCTTCTGCCGCGACGTTGCGCCCGAGAGAAGCCGGACATCCGTCTTGCGCACGCCGAGAGCCTTCGCCAGCATCTCCATGACCGCGCGGTTGGCCTCGCCACCCTCGGCGATGGCGCGGACCCGGACCTTCACCACTGCACGTCCGTTAGCCAGGGTTTCGATGCCGTCGATCGCGTCACGGCCGCCGCGTGGCGTCACCCGCAGGGCGACGCTGACCCCCTGAGCGGAATATCGCCACGGCTCCATCGACACCGCGATCAGAAGACGGCGGGATAGATGTAGTAGGTGATCACCCGCTGGATGAACATGATGATCAGGATCAGGATGATCGGCGAGATATCCAGCCCGCCGAAATTCGGCAGCATGTTGCGGATCGGCGCCAGCACGGGCTCGGTGATCCGGTACAGGAACTCCGCCACCGCCGACACGAACTGGTTGCGGGTATTCACCACGTTGAAGGCGACCAGCCACGACAGGATCGCCGAGGCGATCAGCAGCCAGACATAGAGGTCGAGAACGATGAGGACGATGTCCAGAATGGCACGCATGGGCGGGTTGGCTCGCGGTTTGACTGTCCAGCTAGATACAGTTTCGGTTCCCGGCAAACAAGGGAAAGGGACCAAAATGCCCGCTCCGGCCGTTCTTGACTTGCCGTTGGCGGGGATTGTAAATGGCGGCGTTTCCGGCCGCCGCATCTATCGCCGCGGCCGTGGACGGGGCCATAGCTCAGCTGGGAGAGCGCGTCGTTCGCAATGACGAGGTCGGGAGTTCGATCCTCCCTGGCTCCACCAATTCCCTCATTTGCCCTTGAATCGCGGCGGACGCTTTTCGACAAAGCTCGCGACCCCTTCGCGAAAATCCTCGCCCTGCAGCGCCACGATCATTTCCCGGTTGGCGTCGATGGTCGCCTCCGCCAGCGTCTGGAACGGCACGTCGTAGACCTGTCGCTTGATCACCGCCATCGCCGAAGGCGAGACGAAGTCGGCAAGATCGCGGGCGTAGGCATAGGTCTGCTCGCGCAACTGGTCGGCCGGATAGAGCCGATTGACGAGACCGATCTGCAACGCCTCCTGGCTTGAGACCCGACGTGCGGACAGCAACAGATCGAGCGCGTTGGCGTGGCCGACGATGTGCGGCAACATCCAACTGATGCCATGCTCGGCGATCAGGCCGCGGCGGGCGAACGCGGTGGTGAATACCGTGTTGTCGGCCGCGAACCGCAGGTCGCAATAGAGCGCATGCACGAGGCCGATACCGGCCGTCGCGCCGTTCAGCATGCCGATGACAGGCTTGGCAATCGACGGATAGAATGAATAGCGCGCCTGCCAGTCCGGCCGCCGGTTCATGTCGAAGGCCGGCATATCGTCGCCACGACGGCGAATGTCGTTCGGATCGAGGCCCTTCAGCGCATCCATGTCGGCGCCAGCGCAGAACGCGCGGCCCGCGCCGGTCAGGACCATAACGCGCACGTCGTCATCTTTCGCTGCGGCCTCCATCGCATGACGGACATCGCGCTCCATCACAGGCGTCCACGCATTCATGCGATCGGGACGGTTGAGCGTGATGGTCGCGATCCGGTCGCTGACGTCGTAGAGAATATCCTGATAGGTCATGGTGATTTTCCTCCGCGCAGCCATCGTGCTTGCGACAGCTTGCTATTTTAGAATAACCCGGCGCTACCGCGGCCTTGCTGGACGCGAGCCCTTCGGACGTGCGAGATAGTCCACCGTCTCAGGGCGCTCCTTCAGCCAGCCGGTCCAGCGTTTGAAAACCTTGTTCATGCGCTCTGGATCGACGCCAAGCTGGGACATCGCCACACCGCCATTGACGGATTCGCGGTACTCCGCGATCAGCCCGTCGCGCAGAGCGAATCGGCTCATGCCGTCGATCACCACACGCTCGCCCTTGAACTGCGGAATCGTGGATGTGAAGCTCGACAGCGACCACGCATACCCAATGTCGCCGTTGAACACGGGATCGAACATTTCCCAGCGATAGTCCGCCGCGTCGCGATGGAAGAGATCCTGCATCATGTGCGCGATGTCGTTGCGACCTTTGTGCGGACCGTAGATATAATCGTAGTAGACAGCGTCCTCGGTGAAATGCTGCGCGAAGCGCGCCCCATCGCCGGACTCGGCCGACAGCGTGAACGCATCGAGCAGGCGCGCAAACTCCTCGCTGGTCATGTCTTGCTCGCTTCCTTTGCCTTCCAGACAAACGCAATTTTGCCAGCGCGACAAGCCCGGACGCGGAGCGCCCGGACGTCATTCACGAAGCTGGAGAGCAGTTATTCTGGGATGCGGAAATCTATTCGGCCGCGATCGGCATGATGAAATCCGATGCGGCATCCAGCGACTCGCCGCGTAGCCAGGTCGTAAGGAAGGCGTTCAGCCAGGCCCGCTCAGGCACGTCATAAATCGCGCGGTCGGCGAAGTGATGAAGGCAAGACCGCGCGCCTGGCTCGTCGAACCGGTCATGGCCGCGTGTCGTCCAGCGGTACATCATCGCGGTGGTCACATCGGGATGGAACTGGAAGCCGAAGGCTTGGCCGGTACGGATGGCCTGAATCGGGAAGTCGTCGCTTTCGGCCAGCAACTCGCAGCCGGCGGGAAGCCCGAAGCCCTCGCGATGCCAGTGATAGACGCGATCGGGCCAGTCCGGGCATGCCGCGTGACCCGCAGCAGTCGGCCGGATCGGATAGTAGCCGATCTGCACCCGGCCTTGCGGGTGGGGTGCCACACGCGCCCCGAGATGCATCGCCAGCATCTGTGCGCCAAGGCAGATTCCGAGGAAAGGCCGCCGCTCCCGCAGCGGCACGCCGATCCAGCCGATCTCCGCAGCGATGTAGTCGTCCGGATCATTGGCGCTCATCGGACCGCCGAAGATGACGGCCCCGGCGTGACGATCCAGGGTGTGCGGCAGCGGATCGCCGAAGCGCGGACGGCGGATGTCCAGAGGATACCCCAGCGCTCGCAGTGCATTCCCGACCCGTCCCGGCGTCGACGTTTCCTGGTGCAGGACGATGAGGATCGGTAACCGCGCAACTGAAGCCGCGAGGCTCGTGGAAGACTCGCTTAAGGCACGCGTGCCGAATCTGGCGGGCTGAAACAACATCGGCTGTTCTTCAAGTGCGCATCACGCGACTCCCAAAGTGTGCGCGCAAAGTCCTAACAATATTTTGTCAAAGCAAACCGCGAGCCAATGCTTGGAGCGGCTGGTGCAGCTAAGACCGCTTCCGCATCTGGAAGCCGGCAACCGACCGCAGAACGAAGCTGCGCGGAAACAGCCGCAACAGGAACGGCACCATCTTGATCCCGACTCCCGGCAGGACCGCCCGCTTATTGGCCATCAGGCCGCGATAGGCGTCGCGCGCGACCGCCTTGGGGGACACGTTAAGGATCACGGAGTCAAAACCCGGCTTCACGCCCGCGCGTGCCTGAAACTCGGACGGCACCGGGCCGGGACAAACGACGGTGATACGCACGCCTCGCGGGCCGAGTTCACCCCGTAGCGCCTCGCTGAACGACAAAACATAGGCTTTCGAGGCATAGTAAACCGCCATGCCGGGACCGGGCAGAAACCCCGCGATCGACCCGAGGTTGAGAATGCCGCCGCGCAGCCGGATCAGGCTTTCGGAAAACCGCAGCGTCAGATCCGTCAGCGCCCGGATATTGAGATCGATCATCGCGAGTTGGTCGGCGCGATCCAGATCCGCCGCGCCGCCGAACAGTCCGTATCCGGCATTGTTGACGAGATACTCGACCTCGGCGCCTTCGGCAGCAAGCGCCGCCGCGATCCTGTCGCCGGCATCCACCTCACCGAGGTCGCAAGGAATGACGATGGGGTGCGCTCCGCCCGCCGCCACGATTTCGGCCGCCAGAGCATTGAGGCGGTCCGCGCGGCGCGCCACCAGCGCCACCCGATGGTTGTGGCCAGCAAAGACACGCGCCAGTTCGGCGCCGATCCCGGAGGAGGCGCCTGTTATCAACGTCACCAGATTAGTCACGATTCAGGCTCTTGAAATGACTTGGGAAACAACACGAGCAATATTCGAAGCAAAAGATGGGCCGATGGGTCGGCAGGTAAAATCCTTCGCATATACTGGCACAACGAGCTATGCGTGTCGCCCCATGTTCCCCGGCCGCTACCGTATGGCGTTGGCGCAGACCTACGCGGTCATGGCGCCGCGGTCAGATTAAAGTTTCGTCATCTGGAGCGGCGAACGGACTTGCGAATAGGCGCCGATCAGCCTGCGGGATCGGGTGCCGCCTGTGTTCCGGCGACGCGATGCTTGAGTTCGACGCGGTCGCGCGACGATATGCCCAGGAGATCGGCGGCACGCCACACCACGTTCTCCTCGAATTCGCTGACGCGCCCGTCCGCGTAAACCAATTCCCACATCATTTCGACGATGCGCAGGCGGCCTTCGTCATTCAGCGACCGCATGATCACGCTGGTGAAATGATAGAGATCGACAGCCTCGCCTTCCACGCGCGTGGCCGACGCGATCAGCTTGTCGGCGATCCCCGGATCGAGCCCAAACCGAGTCTCTATCAGGTCGTGCAACTTGCGTTTTTCAGTATCCGACGGTTCGCCATCGAGCGAAATGACATGGACGAACAACGCCGTCGCCGCGAGCTTGTAGCCGGTTTCGTCGAACGACTGATTTTCCTCTGCAGTAGGCGAGACAACCTCAGCAATGAAATGACGTAATTTATCGAGCATCAATGATCCGTCTGCCAGCTACTCGCGTTGAACTCTGCGACTATCTCGTGGCGTCTCACACAGATATGGGATGAAATTGAAACGCACGCAATCGGTGCGGGTTCCATGCGCGGATTACACTTTGGCAAGGTGAACCGGACAACGGCTCAGGGTATCTCGTAAACCACGACCTTGTCGGCGATCCCACGCAGGGCTGCTTCCTTTTGAACCGGAACAATCGATGCCTTTTGCAGAACGTCGACGACCGCGGGGGCATCGAGAACCGGACCGGTGACATACATCGCCTGCGACGTGGAAAGCCCCTGAACACGCGCCGCAATGTTCACTGTCTGCCCGAAATAGTCCTGCCGCTCGTTAAGCATGACCGCGAGACACGGCCCCTCGTGAATACCAACCTTCAGCACGAGATCTTGCGAGCCGCGCGCCGCATTGAGCTTGTCCATCGCCGTACGCATCCGCAATCCAGCGGCAACCGCCTGCGCCGGCGCGACGAAGGTCGCCATCACGGCGTCTCCGATGGTTTTCACCACCGCGCCCTTCTCCGCCGAGATGATTTCCAGCAAGGCCTGAAAATGCGCGCGGACCAGGTCGAATGCCGCGACATCGCCGACACGCTCGTAGAGCGCGGTCGAGCCTTTGAGATCGGTGAACAGGAACGTTAGCGACGTGATCTTCAGTCGCTGATCGGCGTTGAGGTGATCCGCCTTGTAAACATCGCGAAAGGTCTGATTGGCAAGCATGCGCTTCGCAGTCAGGATCGGCTTGCGCTTGCCCAACATGCCATGGAGGACGTCGCCGGCGATCCAGACCGCTGGAAGAACGCGCTGATCCGATCGATTGTCGATGGTCAATTGAAGCGGCCCCGGCCGAAGCTTGACGGTATCGGTCGGTCCATGGGCATTGTCGAACGTCACCGACAGATGCTGAGTATCCTGCGCCGGTTCACCCTGGACGTCGATGAACTGGGCCGCGTGAGTCACCGGCTCGAACACGACGCAGAATTGATTGGGTAGCTGCAACGACAACACGGTCTTTTCGCCCGGCAGCAACTCGAGACTCGCTAGCGTCGCATCCTCCGCGAGACGCGAGACCTCGTCTTCCGTCAGTTCGATGCCCGAACTCCAGTAGATCTGGCGGACATACTCCCAGAGCGGCAGCGTCTTCGGATCGTGCGCCGCGATCTGGCGTACGCGCGGGCTGACCGTGAATGACGCTTCAACCATGTCGTCCACCGACGCCTCGTAGCCGGAGGCGCACAGCGCGCAGTTATAGTCATCGTGCCGCAGCAGTTTGAGCGACGAATGGGAATCGAGCACACCGCCACAGCCAGGACACAGCACATTCCATGTCAAATCGAACAGGCCGAGCCGTGAGGCGTGAAGGAATCCGGCAATCACACGTTCTTCATCGAGCTGTCGTTGTGCTGAAAAATTAAGCAGGTTGATGCGATTAAGTTCACGATCGTCACCCTCATCGATCAAATGTTCGATGGCATCGACGACCACGGGATCGGTGGTCTGCTTCAGCACCGAAAACAGGGCACGTGTCTCGTTCATCAATGATATCCAGAGGAAGGGCCGTGCGAACGCGGCAATAATCCGTTGCGGTCCGGCTCGCAACATGGCCACATTTAATCACGCACATCCGGTGCGCAAGTCACACCGGCGTGCAGACTGACCCTGCGACCGGCGTAGCCTACCGCGGCACGATCCCGAACATCGGAGAACGGTCCGGCTGCGTCGTCACGACCCCCACCGGCAAGACAGGTTTCGTATCCAGCAGTTCAACCCGGAATGCGCCAATGATCCGCGCCAGCGCCAGCGTGGCCTCGACCAGCGCGAAATGCGCGCCGATACAGACACGCGGCCCGGCCCCGAATGGCAGATAGGCGAACCGATCCGGCGGAGCACCCGACAGGAAACGCGATGGCTTGAATGCATTCGGCTCGTCCCACAGTTTTTCGTGCCGGTGCAACAGCCATGGCGCAATCAGGATCACATCTGCGGGTTTCACTGCCATCCCGGCGATTGTGTCCGGTCCGGCAGCGGCGCGTGCGATCAGAAAGGCCGGCGGATAGAGACGCATGGTCTCGTCGACCACTGCTCGGGTGAACTTCAGCCGATCGATCTCCAGCGCACCACCGATGCTCACCGCTTCCACTTCAGCCGCCACGTCATGCTGCGTGGCTGGGTCGAGGGCCAGCAGGTAGAGCGACCAGAACAGCGCGGTCGCCGTGGTTTCATGTCCGGCAAGGATCATGGTCGCAACCTGATCGCCCAGTTGCGCATCGGAAAACGCTTCACCGGTCTCGGGATCGCGGGCCGCGACCATCAGATCGAACAGATCGCGCGGCGGCGCGCCGTCAGCTTTGCCCGCGGCGCGGCGTGCCGCGATCAGCATCGCCATGAAGCGGGTCCAGCGCCTGCGGAATCGCGCCCGCGCGAAATCCCGCGGACTCGGCCAGCCCATCGGCAACAGCAGATCGAAGAAGCTCGGATTGGCAAGGCGTTCGCCATATTCCATCACGAAGCCGCGCAGTTGTGCGCCGAGGTCTCCCATCTCGAACGAAAACATCGTCCGCCCCGCGATCTCCAGCGCCATGCGCTGCATCACCTCGCGCAGATCGACCGGACTCGCGGCGCGTTGTCGAAGCTGCGCGATCGTCTCATCGATCGCCGAACTCATATGAGGAATCAGCGTCGTTACCGCGCGTGGCGTGAAGGCCGGCGCCAGCGTGCGGCGCTGGTGCTTCCAGGCACGACCTTCCGCGAGCAGCAATCCTTCGCCGAGCATCGGCCGCAGCACGCGAATGCCCGCCGGCGTACGCGTGTAGTTCTCGTAGTTCTCGACCAGCACATGGCGGATCGCGTCAGGCGCGTTGAGAATGAAGCTGGCGCGGCCGAGGAAACGGCCCTTGATGATGTCTTCCTCGTAGGCGGGCTGCCCCCAGGTATCGATCGCGCTGCGACGCATCGTCGCCATCCGCTCCAGCGCACCCATGTCCGGCGAGGCACGCGGCGGACTCGGGGGCACCAGCGCAGGTCGCGCCACCGGAGCATGATCGTAGACTTCGGCAATGCTCACGCGAGCCTCGTTCTTCAAAAAATGGCAATGGCAATCAAGCGCAAAATACCGGCGCAACGAAGGCACGGGCTTGCCCGCCATCAAGAACGATATCAACCTAAGTCATGCTTGGCGATAACACCTCTTCGAAATTCGAGACCTGGAACGCGCCTTACTCTAGTTCCCGCCGGCACCGTGCAGATTGGGCCACGTCAATTCTTCGTATGTCCCCGCTTTCTTGGTGACGCCGATCTTGGCCATGAATGCCGACAGGTTGGCCAGACCACGCGGGGCCGGGCTGAAGTGGACACCCGGCTGCTTCATCTCAGCCAGCCAGTCGGCCTCGGATAGATGGCCGGGCTGGTTGGCCGCGAAAAACGCCGCAGCCTCCTCTGGCTTGGTATTCATCCATTCGATGACGTCCTTCAGGGCGCTGATCGTCGCCGCATAAAGCTTCGGCTTGCCTTCCACGAACCGTTTGCCCGCCGCCGCGCAAATCAGCATGAAGTCCGCTTCGGCAAAATCCTTGTTGCTCAATATGACGTGCATTTCGGGATGTTTCAGCAGCATGCGGATGTAGGGCGGCGTTGCGAACTCGGCGACGATTCCACGCTTGGAGATCACCGCGGCGACAGCGTCGGGATGCGCCATGGTGACGAACCGGTTGTCGAGCGCCGTGGGCGAGCCGAAATATTTCATCGCCGCCATTTTCATGACAAGCGTTTGCGGCGATCCGATCGAAATGACATTGACCTTGTCATCTGGTGTGAGGTCTTTGACGGACTTGAGATCCGGCCTCCAGGTGATGAGCTGGATCGGCATGTCCGAGAGACCCAGTGCAACTTTTAGATCGGCGCCCTTCGCCCAGGCCTGAATAACCGGCAACATTGCGAGCCCTCCGATATCGACGGAGTCCGACAGCAAGGCTTCGCGCACGGCGGCGCCGCCGGTCAACTGAACGAATTTGATCTCGGCGTCGGGCGCGTATTTGTGCAGAAATTCCGGCTTCTTCGCCATGGCGAACAACGGCGCGTAGCCGAGGCCGAACTGGGCCGCAACCCGCACCTCATCCTTGGCTACCGCAGCCGTCGAGAAGACCGCGGCTGCCAGCAGTGTCGTCAGCATCGTGATCGTAGATTTACGCATCGTTTTTTCTCCCCTCGGATTTCTTATCTGTCCGCCATTCCCCAGCGCTGAATGGTGCAGCGCTCGACTTGCTGGAAGCAGGCCTCGATCAGGAGGCCAATGATGACGATAGTCAGCAGGCCCGCGAATGTGCCTTCGCTATCCAGATTGAAGCGGTTGACGAAAATGCGCCAACCGAGTCCGCCATTGGATGAAGCCGTCGCTCCGAATACAAGCTCGGCTGCGATCACTGTGCGCCAGCCGAACGCCCAGCTGATCTTGATGCCGGTGTAGATGTAGGGCAGCGCGGCCGGCACATAGACATGCCGGAACAGCGCCATCCCTTTCAGGCCCATGATCCGCCCCACGTTTCGCAACGTCACCGGAACGGTCGAGAAGCCAGTGAAGATATTCAGCGCCATCGCCCAGACAACCGAGTTCACCAGCACGAACAGCAACGACGCATCGCCCGCCCCGAACCACAGGAAGGCGACCGGCAACAGCGCGATGGCCGGGAGCGGGTTGAGCGCCGCCGCCAGAGTCTGCAGCGTTTCGCGTGCCCAGATCGAGACAAACGCCAGCATGTTGAGGGCGACAGCGATCACCAACCCAATGCCCATGGCGATCAGCAAATTCTTCAGCGTCGCCCAGGTGCTGCTGATAAGCGTAAAATCCCGAATACCGCCGATCAGCGAGGCGATGACGCTTTCGAGTGGCGGCACCATGATCGGCGACACACCGGAAATCTTCACAGCCGCTTCCCAGAAGACAAGCAGGGCGATGACCACAACAATGCGACGCCAGTTGAACAGGGGTATTTTCATCGCATCTCCTCCGCGGCGACCTGATTACCGGCGAGCAGCGCCCGAATCTGATGCCGGAGCTCGGCGCTTTCAGGCTGATCACGCGTCTCGGCAAACGGGTTGTCGAAGATGCGAAGCACGCGGCCGGGCGAGCGGCCCATCACCACGATCTTGTCGCCGAGGTAAAGTGCCTCATCGATCGAATGAGTCACAAAAATCAGAGTGCGGCGAGCCTCGCGCCAGATCTTGACGGTTTCATCCTGCAGGCTCGCACGCGTCTGGGCATCGAGGGCCGCAAACGGCTCGTCCATCAGCAGAATCGCAGGATCGACCGACCAGGCGCGCGCAATCGCGACGCGCTGTTTCATGCCGCCCGACAGGGTATGCGGATAGAAATCGAAATATCCGGCAAGCCCGACCATGTCGAGAATCTTAGCCGCGCGACTGGCGGCCTCAGCGCGCGGCAACTTGCGCGTCAGCCGGATGCAATCGGCAACGTTGCCGAGCACGGTCTTCCAGGGAAACAACTGATCGAACTCCTGGAACACGACAAAGCGATCCGGACCCGGCTCGGTGATCTTGCGTCCATTGGACCGGACTTCGCCGGTGGCCGGCTTCTGGAAACCCGCGATGACCTTGAGTAGGCTCGACTTCCCGCATCCGGACGGGCCGAGCAGCATGACGCGCTCGCCCGACTTGATTTCGAGCGAGACGTTCTCGACCGCGACGAAATCCGAAGCTCCGAGCCGGTAGCGGATGCCGACGCCGTCGAGACAAAGGCTCGCCTCGTTCATGCAATGCCCCGTGCAACGTCGGTCCGACCGCTTACCGGTTGGCTGTTCTGCATTGTCTCCTCCAACTTCCGATTTGAGGCTTCGCCTCAAATCACCTCAGCGGTCTTCAGCCGCTTCAACTCATCATCGCTGAGACCCAGCAAGTCACGATAGATCTCGTTGTTGTGCTGGCCCAGCGCCGGTCCGGCGCTCGCGACGCGGCCGGCGGTCTTTGAAAAGCGTGGCACCACGTTCTGCATCTTGACCGGGCCGAGCTCCGTATCCTCGACACTGACGATCGACTCGCGCGCCTGAAAATGCGGATCGGCAAAAACATCCGCTATCGATTGGATGGGACTCCAGCCGACTTCGTGACGGTCGAACAGGGCCTGCAACTCTGTGAGCGTTCGACGCGCGATTTCGTCAGCGATGATCTGATCGAGCGCGGAGCGGTTGCGCACCCGGTCGGCATTGGTGGCGAACCGCGCGTCCTTGGCGACATCGTCGCGAGACAGCGCGCGGCACAGCCGAACGAAGATGTTCTGGCTGGATGCGGGGATGGTGACCCAGGTCCCTTCCTTGCTGCGATAGACGTTGCTGGGCGCCGAATAGTCACTGAGATTCCCCACGCGTTCGCGCACGATACCCAACTGGTCATATTCGATGGGCAGGAAATCGAGCATGCGAAACGTCGACTCGACAAGGCTGAGATCGATCTCCTGACCGGGCTCGTCGGGCTTTTGCGCGCGCCGGTAGAGCGCTGCCAGAATACCAACCGCGCCGAACAGACCGGTCACCGCATCGGCCACTGGGAATCCCATATGAAGCGGCGCGCGCTCCGGCTCGCCGCAAACATGGGTAAAGCCCGAGATTGCCTCGGCGACGCGCGCAAAAGCCGGTTTGTCACGATACGGGCCAGTTTGGCCGAAGCCGGTAACCCTCAGCACCGTCAGCTTTGGATTGATGGCGAACAGCCGCTCCTTCGGCAGTCCCCATTTGTCGAGCGTCCCGGGCCGGAAATTCTCAACCAGTACGTCGAAACGGGGAAGCAGCCGCTCGAACAACGCACGTCCCTCATCCTTCTTGAGATCGAGGGTGATGCCTTTCTTGTTGCGATTTGCGACTTTCCACCACAGCGGCACGCCGTTTTTGTGCGGCGCAAGCGCACGAAGCAAATCTCCTCGTCCTGGAACTTCGATCTTGAGAACCGTGGCGCCGAGATCCGCGAGCAGCGTAGCGGACCAGGGAGCCGCGACAACGGTCGAGATGTCGAGGATGCGCAATCCTGCCAATGGTCCCGTGGCCGCCGCTGCCATGCCTGCTCCCTGAATTTTTGTCTGTTTCCGACTTTGGTGCACGCTACGAACTGCCTAGAGGAGCGGCTAGACGTACATTTTGTCTTTCAGTTATGCTGATTTCGGATAGGAGGAGGCCGTGGACCTGAAAAAACTCCATCACTGCGTAACAGTCGCCGATCTCGGCAGCTTTACGCGTGCGGCGTCGGTCCTTTCCGTTCCACAATCGGTTCTCAGCCGTCATGTGCGCGACGTCGAGCAGGCGATCGGTCTCACGCTCCTGCACCGCACCGGACGCGGTGCCAACCTCACCGAAGCCGGCCAGCGCATGCTTCCGAAACTGCGTACCCTGGTCTCGAACTGGCAATGCCTCCAGGAAGAAGCGCGACAACTGCATGGACCGCCATCCGGATTGATCCGGCTCGGGGTGCTGACGTCACTCGGCGGCGTGCTGCTGACGCCGTTGCTCAACCTCGCATGCGAGCGGCTGCCTGACGTCCGCATCCATGTTCTGGAAGGCCTCACCGAGCATCTCGACGAGGCGCTAACCAGCGGGCGGCTCGATCTCGGTCTGCTTTATCATAACCGGCAGGTCCCATCGCCGACCGACGAGTCGTTGCTGCAAACAGACCTTTGCCTGATCGGCGCGGCAGGAGATAGCATTACGCAGGCAGAGGTCGTTGACTTCGGGAGAGTGGCCGAGCTGCCGCTGATCCTGCCGGCCGCACCAAATCGCATGCGCCTGTTGATCGACCAAGTCTGTCACGATCACGGCGTGGTTCTCAACGTCACCACCGTGCTGGACGCTCTCGGCACGTTGAAAGACATTGCCGCTTCGGGGCGAGCCTATACCGTGCTGCCGCCCCACTTCGTCGCCGCCGACATTGCAAGCGGCCGTCTGCAAGCAGCACGTATCGTCAAACCCGCCATCACGCGCACGATCCTACTGGCAAGCTCCGCGCACTCCCCCATGGAGCGCGCAAGAAGCGAGGTCATGGAGCTCATTCGCGAAGTTATCTCAGCGCTGGTGTCGTCAGGTGAACTGCCCGGACAACTCTGCCAGCCGATGACCCATCTTGCGATCCGGGCATGGTCGGGCGGATCGAGAGCGCGGGCTGTCGCTGCACAGCGGCGATAATCCACCAGACGGCCATCGCATCGCGCCGACCGAGCAACCATTCAATACGTCAGCTCCGCAATCGCAATCCGGTTTTCGGAAGCCGGCCACGCGCGCGCGACAATACGCTCCTCATTGAAGATCGCAGGCACCGCACGCCCCGCCTCTGCCGCCGGCAGCCGTACCGTCGTCACGGAATCGGCCGGCACGCCGTGCTTGACGTCGGTCGGCTCCTTGCCGTCAAGCAGCACGATATCGCGCGGCAACCCAAAATAGCCGCGCGGTCGCGACATCCGCACGACCGCTCCCGCGCCCACATCGGCCTTTCCAAGCGGCTTCGCGGCGCGGAGATGGACGATGTCCGACGAGCGTAGAAATGGCGAGCGGTAGAGATGCGTGATCGGGGCGTCAGGCTCGGTCAATACCATTTCCAGATACCAGGTGGGATCGACCTTCACCGGCCCCCAACGACCGTCGGCGCCGGTCTTCGAGGCATGGATCGGGCCTCCCATGCGCTCGCCGCTGTCCGCCGACACCCGATAGATTTCGACGGTCGCGTCGGCAACCGGACGGTTGGTCTGCACGCCGCCCGGCGTTCCCGTCACGAGGCCGCTGAGTTTGACCTCGGCTTCGGGTGCGATCGCGATGCGCGCGGGCTCATGTCCCGCGATGAATTTGTAGATCTCGCGGAACGCGCGCGGCGAAAACGCGGTCTCGCGGTGATCGACCGCACCGAGAACGAGATTCGTCGCGCCTTTAAGTTCAGGGCCTTCGAAGGTCACGCCGGTCGGCGTGCCCGGCTTGCCAACAAAGCGCCCGTCGGGCTGAGCGTATTTGTCCATCCCGTCGCTACGCAGCGTTAGAAATGACGTGCCTGCGGTGACTTCGGTCTCGCCCTCGTTGAGACCGCGCAGGAACGGTCCCTTGCCGTTGAATTCGTTACCGAGGCCGCCGTCCCAGGCAAACACGCCGTGATTGGGAACGCCGCACAGCACGGCATGGCTGACATCGTCAGCGCCGCCGTTCTTGATGTAGCTGCGGATCGAATTGCCGCCGCGCGAGTTGCCGACCAGAGCCACGCGAGATGCGCCGGTGCGCTCCTTCAGCGCCTTGATGGCGTCGCCGAGTTCACGCCGCTGATCCACGGTCGAAGAGCGGTACTGCTGGGCCACGGCATCGTCGCCGCGCGCCAGCGGATCGGTGAAGTTGATGGCAAGCATGCGGTCATGCGGAATGCCGTTGGATTCCATTCGCCACATCGTGGTCATCCAGAGCGGCGCGTGGTCGCCATTACCGTGCACGAACAGGATCGGAGGAACCTGCGAAATTGCCGGGACGGCATTGGAGGTCTGCGCCACGGCCGGACGCCCAAATCCACTCGCCGCTATCGGCAGCACCGCGATGCCCTTCAGAAACGTCCGCCGTGACCCGATCATGCGTCCCCTCCATCCTCATTTTCTCACCCTAACAGTGCGCCACGACGGCTCAAAGACGTGTCTCGACTGGACAGATCGGGAGGTTCGCAGGCATCAATGATCGGGATTTGCCGCGAATCGGCACCTGGAAGAGCCACCCGATCGAGCGACCCGACAACAGGCCGACCATGACCGAAACACCGAAGGGGGCGAAATTTTCCGCGGGTCACATCACCGCCCCACTGCGCCATTCGGTGTTTCGCCGCATCTGGCTCGCCAGCCTGCTCTCCAATCTCGGTCTGCTGATCCAGGGCGTCGGCGCGGCCTGGGCCATGACCCAGATGACCGCGTCCGCCGACAAGGTCGCGCTCGTCCAGACCGCCCTCATGCTGCCGATCATGCTGATCTCGATGCCGGCCGGCGCTATCGCCGACATGTACGACCGGCGCGTGATCGCCCTGATCTCACTATCGATCGCGTTGACCGGTGCCACCGCACTCGCGGTGCTGTCCTGGCTTGGAGCGGTGACCCCGGAAATCCTGCTGGCTTTCTGTTTCGTGGTGGGCAGCGGCAACGCCCTGTTCGGGCCCGCCTGGCAGGCCTCGGTGAGCGAACAGGTGCCGATCGAAACCCTGCCCTCGGCGGTGGCGCTGAACGGCATCAGCTATAACATCGCCCGCAGCTTCGGTCCGGCGATCGGCGGCATCATCGTGGCAGCGGCCGGCGCCGTCGCGGCCTTTGTCGCCAACGCCGTTCTCTACATCCCGCTTCTTGTCGTGTTGTTCCTGTGGCGGCGCATCAACGAACCCTCGCGACTGCCGCCCGAGCAATTGCGGCGCGCGATCATTTCGGGCGTGCGCTACATCTCGAACTCGCCACCCGTTCGCATCGTGCTGGCGCGTACGCTGGTGACCGGCATCGCCGGTGGGTCGATCTCCGCGCTGATGCCGTTGGTCACCCGCGACCTCCTGCATGGCGGCGCGCAAACCTACGGCATCATGCTCGGTGCATTCGGCATGGGCGCGGTGATCGGCGCGCTCAATATCGGTGAGGTGCGGAAGCGACTCACCGGCGAAGCCTCGGTGCGCGCCTGCGCATTGATCATGGGTGCCGCCATCGCGGTCGTTGCCGTGAGTCATAAGCCGGTGATCACGGCAGCCGCATTGGTGGTTGCAGGATCGGTGTGGATGCTTGCGGTCGCGCTGTTCAATATCGGCGTACAACTGTCGGCTCCACGCTGGGTGGCCGGACGTTCGCTCGCGGCCTTCCAGGCCTCGATCGCCGGCGGCATCGCCATCGGAAGCTGGGGCTGGGGCCATCTCACCGATATCGTCGGCGTCGAAATCGCCCTGCTGGTCTCGGGCGCCGTCATGTTCCTGTCGCCCATCCTAGGACTCTGGATCAGAATGCCGCCGGTCGGCGGCCGCCACGAAGCCGCCGACAGTCTCGCTGATCCCGAAGTGAAGCTGTCGTCGCTGACTGGACGCAGCGGCCCGCTGGTGGTCGAAATCGAATATCGCGTCGATCAGGACAACGCACGCGCCTTCCACGGCGTGATGCAGGAAGTCCAGCTCAGCCGCCAGCGCAACGGCGCCTACGGCTGGACCATCGCACGCGACATCGCCGATCCCGAGATCTGGATCGAGCGCTATCATTGTCCGACCTGGCTGGATTATCTGCGCCAACGCAGTCGTTCGACGCAATCGGACCGCGCGCTGCATCAGCGCGCGATGGCTTTCCACTCGGGTCCCGATCCGGTTCACGTCCGTCGCATGCTGGAGCGGCCGCTCGGCTCGGTGCGCTCGAGGGACGAGCCTCCGGATCGCGCAGCCGAAGTCCTGCCGGCGTCGACCGCCGTAGGCAGCAGCACGTGATCGTTGCGATGTCTATTGACCGTGCTCGGCCAGTGTCCTGGCGCAAGTCTTGCTGAGCTTGGCGCGATGCTCTTTCAGGCACGCCAACACGACCATATCGCCGTCATTCATCTTGGCGCGGCAATGCCGCACCACATCACGCGTGCAGCCGGACCTATGCCGCTCGGCAGCGGTCTGTGCTGATGCCGTTGCCGTAATCGCCAGCAACGACAGAAGAGACAACGCGACAACGCGAAACATCGATGCTCCCATCAACTGGATGAAATTCACGGGAGCCCGCATCGTTCCATCACCCATTTGGGTGATAACGGCGCGCGCAAACCGCGGCGTTCCAGCGCGGTGCATTTTTACCATGGGTTAGAACATACCACGCATTATGGAGCCTATTCCAGCGTGCTGCAGCGAGGCAGACATGGGCGCTCACGAAAAACGCAAGGCAGAACGGATCGAATTCTCGCACCGCTTTGAAGCTCAGATGATGGGCATCGACGGCACCTGGCGGCGCTCCTGCGTCATCGAGGACGTCTCCAAGACCGGCGCACGCCTGACCGTCGAGGATTCGATCGAAGGCCTCAATCTAAAAGAGTTCTTTCTGCTGCTGTCGACGACGGGACTCGCTTATCGCCGCTGCGAACTCGCCTGGGTCAATGGCGAGCAGCTCGGCGTGCGGTTTCTGACACAGGCAGAGACGAAGAAGGCCGGCCGGAAGTCGCAGCGCGACGCCGCCTAGCTATTGCTGACCAAGCGGAAACAGTTCGCGCTCCGCTTGTGTGACCCTCACCACTGAGACCCGCGCAAGAATGGCCCATGCTCGCTCCGTCAAGCAAAGGAGCGAACCATGACCAATACTTTGAAAACCATGCGCAAAACCCGAGCGTTGACCGACGCGGAGATAGCCCGTGTCTCCGGCGCGCTGTTCACCGAACTCGTGAGCGCGCTCGCGGAAGCTGTGGCTGATGTGTATGCCGCGGGAGCCATCAAGGCCGGTTGTCTTATGACGCCCGAAGGCGGCTTCACGGCCTGCCCGAAAACGCCGCGGTGAACGACAGAGGATAGACTCAGGACGCCGGCAGCTTCGGTATCCGTTCGACGAACCCATTGAAGCATGCCAACCGCTCGTCCTCTTCCTTGGTGAAGCGGCAATCCTTGACCGCCTTGGCGACGGGCGCATTGGGCTTGGGCTGCGGCGCGACCACCGCGTCATAGCAATCGAGCCGGCCCTTGGACCCATCCTCGATCTCAAGGCAGGCCTGCAGGCGCACCGCCATCGCTTGCGGTTTGGCGGGCTTGGCGAGTTTTGCCGGCCGTGGCTTGACCTGAACCAGAGGCCGGTCTCCGACCATCGGCGGCTTGTTCGAAGGATTTTGTGCGAGAGCCGCTGTCGGCAACAGAATGACAATCAGGAGCGGAAGAAACTTCATGTGGCTTTTCCCCGGATGCCCGCGAATGTGCGCGTCTCTGCTATCCGACGCAGAGACCGGCGCTCGCCTAGCATGGTCCGGGGCCTGCCGGGAAGCGATGTTCCGGGCGAACCAACAGGAAGGCAACCGATCAGGGCGTCTGGAAGCCTAGGGTGCGACCGTCGGTGGTCGGGTCGCTGCGGCTCCGGGCCGACGCTTCCATAGCCGCTCGAACAACGGCAGCAATCCCTGCGGGGTGATCAGGATCACGGCGATGACCACGATGCCATAGATGAAATAATGCAGCCCCGGCAACACGCCGCCGAGCTGACCGCGCAGGATTTCGCCGAGCGGGACCAGAAGCAGCGCGCCGAGCGCCGGTCCGAACGCGCTTCCCAGCCCGCCGACGGTCGCGAACAGCACGATCTCGATGGTGATGACCGGTGAGATCAGCAGATAGGGGTCAGCAAAGGTCAGATAGCGCACATAGGCCGTGCCGACGATCGAGGCCAGCACCGCCGAAATCACCATCGCCGCGACCTTGTAACGCAGGACATTGACGCCGATCGCGCGCGCGGCGTTTTCATTGTCGCGGATAGTACGGAGATAATAGCCCAGCGGCGCATTCAGGATCGCGACGTTGACGAGAACGCAGACGACGGCGAGGAGCAGCATCACCCAAAAGGCGCCGTGGCTTCCTCCGAACTGGAAATCGAGAAAGTGTCCGGTGTCGCGCGGCAGCAGCAGGCCCGACGCACCGCCGAGAAAATCCCAGCCTTCCACGACAAGCCCACCCATTTCGGCGAAGGCCAATGTGATCAGCACGAACGAGAGGTGACCGAGCCGGAAGCGGTAATCGATCCACGCGATCATCGCTGCCAGCATCGCCGAGATCGCCGCCGAGATCAAAAGGCCCACCCACATGTTGATGCCGAGCTTCAGCAGCAGTGCGGTCGAGAGCATCGCACCTGTCCCGATGAACAGACTGTGGGCGAGCGATATCTGACCCGCCATGCCGCCGACGATATTCCACGATGACGCCAGCGCCACATAGACGAGCGACAGAATGACGATATGCAGGTAGTAGCTCGGCAACAGGAACGGCAGCGGCGCTGCGAGAATCAGAATGCCCCACAGCACGGGCGACGCCAGAACCTTGTAGAATTCGGGCCTCATCGCGCAGCTCCCCAGGTCAGGCCCTGGGGCCGGAACAGCATGATCAGAACGAAGATGCCGTAGGGCAGCAGCATTCCCAGAATGTCCGAGAGGTAGATCGTTCCGAACGCCTCGGAAATGCCGATCACCAGACCACCCAGCATGATGCCGACGAAATTCGTCATGCCACCGAGTACCACCACCAGCAGCGTGATGACCGTGTAGCGCAAGCCCATGGTCGGCTGGATCGGCGTGCCCGGCAGCAATAGCGCCGCCGCGATCGCCAGAATACCGATGCCCAGCGCGAAGGTGAGAACCTGCACACGCCCGACGTCGATTCCCATCAATGACGCGGCATGGGCGTTCTGATGCACGGCGCGGATCGAGCGGCCGAAATCGGTCGAGCGCAACATCACGTAGAGACCGATCGCCAGCGCAAACGACACCACAAAAGCGATGACATGCGGAACGCGCATCACCACCTCGCCAAGGATCCACAATTTGGATTCCACCGCCGACGGCGTGCGCGCCGGCTGCCCGCCGAACACCATCAGGATCCCGTTCTGCAGCACAAGGCTCAGCCCCAGCGTCAACTGCACGATCATCAGGAATTTGTAACCGACCATCGGGCGCAGCAGATAGCGATAGACCAGCGCACCTATACCCATCATCACAGGCACGGTGATGATGATCGACACATAGGGATCGAGCGAGAGCGCGGAATACAGCGCGAGGCACATGAACATGCCGAGCGCGATGAAGTCGCCATGGGCGAAGTTGACGACCCCGCTAACGCCGTACACCAGCCCCATCCCGAGCGCGAGCAACCCGTAGGTGCTGCCGATCAGAAGGCCCTGCGTCAGGGCTTGAAGAAATTCAGCCACGTCGGCCTCCGCTCACAATCCGAGATAGGCGCTGCGCGTGCGCGGGTCGTTCTTGATCGCATCCGCCGGTCCTTCGATCGCGACGCGCCCGCGCTCGAGGACGTAGCAACGCTGGGCATGGCGCAGCGTCAGATTGAGGTTCTGCTCGACCAGAAGGATCGTCAGCCCTTCGGCGTGCAGCTTGTCGATGATGCCGAAGATATACTGCACGAACAGCGGCGACAGGCCGAGCGACGGCTCGTCCAGCATCAGAATGCGCGCCTCGGCCATCAGCGCACGGCCGATCGCCAGCATCTGCTGCTCGCCGCCCGACAATGTGCCGGCATCCTGCGACAGCCTCTCCTTCATGCGCGGAAACAGCTCCAGCACATGTTCCATCTGGCGCGCGCGACCCGGACGGGCGCGGCGGTTGATGCCGCCAAGCAGCAAATTCTCCCGCACGCTCATATCCGGAAAAACCAGCCGTCCTTCCGGCACTTGCACGATACCGAGTTCGACCCGCTCGCGCGGGGTCAGCGCGGTGACATCCGCGCCCTCGAACAAGATGCGACCCGACATCGGTGCATACACGCCCGACAGGCTGTTGATCAGCGTCGTCTTGCCGGCATTGTTGGCGCCGAGCAGCCCGACGATCTCGCCGGCCGCAAGCGTCAGCGAGACATCCTGCAGCACCGGCACGCCGCCATATCCCGTGACGAGGTGCTCGATCTCAAGCATCGAGATGCTCCCCGAAATAGGCGTCGATGACGTGCTGATCCTTGACGATGTCCGCGGGTGACCCTTCCGCGATCTTCTCGCCGAAATTGATCACCACCATGCGCGTCGCAAGCTGCATGATAACAGGCATAACGTGCTCGACCATGACGATGGTCACGCCCTGCCGGTTGAGTTCACGAACGACCGCGATCGGCTTGTCGGTTTCGGCCATGGTCAGGCCCGCCATCACCTCATCGAGCAGGATGCAGCGGGGATCCGTCGCGAGACACTTGGCGAGCTCGAGCAGCTTCTTGTCCTGCAAGGAGAGCGTGAGCGGCGTCAGATGCTCCTTGCCGGCAAGACCGACGCGGCCGAGTACATGCGCGGCGTAGTCGATGGCCTCGCGGATCGGCCGCCGCGTCAACGCCGCAGTCGTCACGACGTCAAGCGTGGTCATGTCGGCGAAAGTCTGCACGATCTGGAAGCTGCGGATCAGCCCGCGCCGCACCAGCCGGTCCGGCAGCACACCGACGATGCTGGTGCCGTCGAAACGAACGTCACCGCTGCTTGGCGGCGCAAAGCCGGAGATCGCGCTGAACAGCGTCGTTTTGCCGGCGCCGTTCGGGCCAATGATTCCGAGAATCTCGCCCTGCGCGACAGAAAAACTGACGTCGTTCAGGGCGACAAGCCCGCCGAACCGCTTGGTGACTTTCTCGACCTCGAGCAGAGCCACGGACGGGTCTCACACGCGGGGACGTGGCGTGGTCTGGGCGAATTCCTTCGGGAAGATGACCTGTTGCTGTTGGTCGGGCGTCCACTGGATGAACATGGCACTTCCGTCCTTCAGCAAGCGATCGTCTGCGAACTGCAGACCCTTCGGCTTCGCCACGTAGAGATTCGGATCGCCGAAGGGGATGTGGACCTTCTTGAAGGCATCGAGCAGCGCATCGCTTTCCAGCGACGCCGACGTCTCCAGCACCTGCTGCAACACCCGGCCGGCCTGTGCGTACTGGATCGCGCCCTGGCCGATGCGGGTCAGCTTGGCAACATCGCGCAACTCGGTGATGACCTTCTGCATGGAGTCGATTTTCGCGCCCGGGCTGAAACCAGTCATGCCGAACAGATTCTTGGTCAGCACCGCCTTGCCGATCTCGGGACCGAGGTCTTTCCACAGCGACAGGTCGGAATAGCCGCCGGTGCCGCCGCAGAAGATGCTGCCGTGATAGTTGAGGTTGTAGCGCGCCTGATGCAGCAAAATGCCGTCGCGGGGCGTGACGAGGCCGACCACCACGTCGGGCTTCAGCGAGCGGATGCGGATCATCGCGGAGGTTTGATCCTGCGCGCGGATATCGAGCGGCGCCTCGCCGATGACGCTGACGCCGCTGGCCTTGAGCTTTTCGACCAGGAATTTGTTGACCTGCTGGCCGGCCTCGTAATTCGAGTAGCCCATGACAGCGGTCTTGATGTTGAATTTTTCCGCGTCACGCAAAAATACGACAAAGTCGTGCATCGTCTGGGCATAACCGCGGTCATAAGGATAGCCCAGCGTGAACATGTAGTTCGAGTGCGATCCACCGGCCCAGACCGACAGCGTCGGCATCTTCAGTTCGTCGAGCACGGGCGTCAGCGCAAGCATCTGCGCGCTAAGGATGGTGCCGGTAAGAAGATTGACCTTCTCCTCGGTGATCAGCCTGCGCGCTTCGGTCGCAGTCCGCGCCGGCTGGCTGGTATCATCGGCCTGGATCAGTTCGATCTTGGCGCCGCCCTTGCTCTTGATCCCGCCTTCCGCATTGATCTTCTTGATGATGTATTCGAACGCAGGCTGTCCCTCCTGCGCATAGGCGGCGAGGCCGCCGCTCATCGAATTGATCACGCCGATCTTGATCGGAGCCGCGGCATTGGCCGTGCGAATCCAGGGCGCAGCGACTGCACCCAGCGTCAGGCCGGCCGTACCGATACCGAATGAGCGGCGTGTAATGGACATGGACGTTCCTCGCTATCTTGTTGTTTTGTTGTTCTAGGCTATGCGCTGAATTTTGTACGTTGGATTTTTGGATAACCCAATTGAGCAGGTTCGGCAAACTGATCTGCTCGCCGAGAATATCTCGGACATTTCGTATGAAGCACGGCATCAGCGCGAGCGACGCATGCAGCCGAGGACAAGGCCGCACCCTGATGCCGCTCGCGCAGCGATGCGGCGCTTGCGCCGCGGGCTTGTTGAACAAGGACGCGTGCAGCAGCGGAACGCAACTGCCCAAACACCTGATGACGTGATTGCTGTCAGACGGAATTCAAAGGAGGCTGGTGCCGCAAGAGGGATTCGAACCCCCGACCCCGTCATTACGAATGACGTGCTCTACCAGCTGAGCTATTGCGGCGGACCATGCGGCGCTCGAGGCAACGGCCCTGCGCACCGGGCTTCTGATATCGGGCGCTGCCCGCCTTTGCAAGAACTGGCCGCGCTGAGCCGTAAATAACGCCGCTATCAGCCGCCCCAGCGCGACAGGAACCCGCGCCAGCCGCCGGCCTGGCGCGTGCCAGGGGCGATTTGTTCAGCGAATTCATCGTTTTCAGGGCCGTCATCGACCCCGGGATCGTCCGGCGCACGCACAATGGGGATCACCGCTGGAATAACCGGCACGTCGGCTTTTCCGGGATTCGCCCTTGCCCGGAAAATCGGCGGCGCCGCCGATACCGGAGCCGGCGCGGCGGCAACCTCGGGCGAAGCCGATTCGATCGAAACCTCCGGCGGTGCATTGTCCTGGGCTGCGGTCTCTTCCGGGGGCTCAGGCTCGATGGGGAGGGCCTCGACGACGCGCGGCGGTTCGCTCGCGGCACGTTCGGGACTATCCGCATCGACCACATCGGATTTGTCGGATGGCAGCGACGCCAGCGGCGTCTGCCACTGGAACGCATCGAGCCGTCCGGTCACGGGCGACACCGGACGCCAGCGGTCCGACACGTAACCGTCCGCGGTCCAGACCGGATCGTGCCGGGCGCGCACGGCCCGCAGCGTCCAGGCGCGGGCGCGACCACTGTCGCCATGTTCGCTGCGCTCGATCTCCGCCATCAGCATGGCGACCCGCTGGGTCGGCTCCGCGAGCAGCGGTTCAAGCGCTTCGCGCGCACGGGCGAATTCACTGGCATCGATCGCCGCGCGCGCGACCGCCAGCGCGCCTTCCGGATGACCGGGGACCTTCGCTGCCAGCGTCTCGACACGCACCAGCCGCTGCCGTGCCGAGTCGCCGAGCCGGACATGGGCGTAGGCCTCGGCGAGATCGGGATGCGGCTGGGCGAGCCACGCGGCCTCGACGATCCGCATGGCGCGGCGGATCTGATGCGCTTCGCTCTCAAACTTGCTCGCGAGCACCGCCGCCGGAATCAAGGTCGGTGCAAGCTTGATCGCTTCCATGACGGTATCCCGCGACAGATCGCGATCGGACACCTCAAGCTCCAGCGCCCGCGCCGTCAGCAATACGCCGCGCTGGCGGCGATACTGCGCCTTGTCGATCAGGCCCGAGGAAAGATTGTTATCGAGAATGGCCAGCGCCCCGGTCCAGTCGCCTCCCGCGCAGCGAAACCCGAGCGCCGCCTGCGACGCCCACGCCGATGACGGTGCATGCTTCAACGCCTCTTCCGCGATGGTCACCGCGGCCGCGGGATCGTCGGCGCGCTGCGCTTCGATGAAAAGCCCGCGCAAGCCGAGCAGCCGCGTGTCGGGGCGTTCGGCCATGGCCCGGAAGGCGCGCTGCGCACCCTCGCGATCGCCGTCGAGCTGCGCGGATTGCGCGTGCAGCAGCAGCGCCAGGGGATCATGCGAGGCCAGCCGCCGCGCCACCTCGGCATGCGTGCGTGCCGCAGCCGCATCGCCGTGACCGATCGCTAGCAATCCATGGGTAATCGCACGGTGTCCCCGTGCTTGCTGCCGCTCGCGGCGACCGCGCCGGATGCGTTCGGGTGTCCGCCATAGCCCGCGGAAGATCGTCCACAGCAGCACGGCGGCAACAACGAGTATACCCAGCGCCAACACGAAAACCGGAAAACTGGTTTCGATGCGCCAGACGCTCCACGACAGCACCATCGTGCCGGATTGATCGGCGACCCAGGCCGCGCCCGCCGCCGCGAGGGCAATCAGAATGAGGAACAGGATGATGCGGGACATCAGGAACCTATTGCGCCGGTTTGGTCAGCGCCGCCATCGCGTCGGCTGCGAACTGATGTGAAGCTGCGAGCGCGGCATCGCGCGCATCGGCCTTGGCGATCCAGGGCTGCGCCGCAGCGCGCTCGGTTGGCGGGAGCTCATTCAACTCGCGCCTTGCCGCTGCGACATCATTATGTAAAGCGGCCGCGGTGATGCGGGCGATGACCGGATGGCCCGAACTGCCTGACTTTCCGTCGGTCCGCTCGATGCGCACCAGCCGCGCCGCACTTTCCTGCAAGCTATTCACGATACCGCCACCGGGCGTGGCTGCCGCCGGCGCCGGCGCAAGTTTGGGCATCATCGCGAGCAGTTCGCGGCACAGCGCATTGGCTTTCGGAACGCCGGAACCCGCGAACGCTTCCAACGGCTTCAGCGAATTGGGATCGGCGGCCAGCGATTTCGACGCGGCCAGCAACTCGCTGTAAGGCTCGCCGTTCCGCACCGACACGTTCAACAGCGTCGCCGCGACCACGCGGCGAAGCGGTGCATCGTCGGTTGACGCCGCGTCATGCTTGGCGGTCTCGGCCGTCAGCGTTTTCGTGGTCTGCTCGATCTGGGCGAGTCGCGCCGTGATACCGCTGACATCTGACGCGTCGGCGGCATCGCGAGGCGCTGCCGCAACATCCTTCAGCGCCGCAGCCAGCTTGTCGGATTGTCCACGGACCGCCGTCAATTCATCACGCAACGAGGCGACGGATTTCTCCAGCGTGTCGATCCGCTTCCCGACGGCCGGATCGAGCGGCACCGATGCCGGCGGCTTGTTCGCCTTGGACTCCAGCCCGGCAACGCGATTCGAGAGATCGCCGAATTCCGTTTGGCCGACTTGCGGGACAGCCGGTGATGCAGGCCAACCCGCGAACCATGCCCCACCGATCACACAGGCCGCAGCAACGGCGCCCATGATCGCTGAGATCGCAATCGAAGCTTTTTGAGATGGCACGCGCGGAGACGCGGCTGGCTCGTCAACCGGTTCTGGTTGACCCTCGGCCGTCTTGTCGGCCTCTCCTGCATCGGCCTGTCCGGCATCATCTGCGGGCCTGGAAATCTCGGTCGCCTCGAGATCGATGGTGGGCGGCGAACGCTTCGGCCGAGCTCCCTCCTGCGATGCGTCATCATGTCTGTCATCGACCATCGTCAGGATCCCTCAATACAGGCGGGCACACTACACCAGATTCGAAACCGTTTCCTTACCGCGATGGGGTCTGCAACGCACGATCCATGGCATCAAACAACGCACTTTCATCCGGGGCCGCGGCCACCGCGACATGGGATGCGCCAGCCTCCCGCAGGATCGCAGCGATCGCATCGGACAGACAGCATTGCGGAACTGCGAGCGCCGAGATTTCCACGCCACCGGCCCGTGCCGCATCGAGAAACGCCCGCGCGCTCCGGCGCGAATAATGCAACACCGCGACGATCCGGTGGGCGGCAAAGGCATCGCACGCCGCGTGCGACAGATCGGCAACCGGCGCCATACGATAACTCGTCGCGGTCACGACCTCGAAACCATGCTCGCGCAATTCGCCGGCAAGATCGCGCGACAGATCGGCACCGGCGAGATACAGAAGTGGCCTGGTCTTCGCCAAGCTCTTCGCACGACCGCCTTTCGTCATGAGATCGAGCAAGGAAGCGGCATCTCCCCCGGCCGCAGTCACATTCTGAAAGCCGACCTGCCGTGCAGCCTCCGCCGTCCGCTCACCGACAGCAAAGAGCGGCAGCGGCAGCAGCAATTTTTCAGCCGGATGACCGGCAAGCGCACGAACCGCGTTAGCGCTGGTCACGGCGACGGCGCCATAGCGCGCATCGGGATCGATGTCGAAAGCGACGGTTTCAAAGCGCAGCATCGGCGACAGCAGGACTTCAAGCCCCTTCGCACGCAATGCTGTTGCGGTGGTCTCGTTGTCCGGCTCCGGGCGCGTGACGAGAACAGCCACTAGTCAGGCTCCCGCGAACAGCGTGAAGAATTTTTCGCCGGCCCGTTCGCGCAACTCGCGCGCGGCATCGGCCCCGAGCGCAGCCGCATCCGCCCGCGCGCCATCGCGCGTCGTCTCGTAGGATTCCTGGCCATCGGGCGAAATGATCAAACCGCGAAAATGAATGCGATCCCCATTCACACGGCAATGGCCTCCGATCGGAGTGCGACACGAGCCATCCAGCAGGGCAAGAAAGCTGCGTTCGGCGCTCAGCGCGACTTCCGTTTCGGAATCGCCGATCGCCTTTACGAAGGCACTGATCCGGTCGTCGTTACGGCGCGACTCGATAGCGATGGCGCCCTGTCCGACTGCCGGCAGGAATTCATCGACCTCGAAAACCCGCGTCGCCTTGTCCTGCAACCCGAGCCGGTTCAGGCCGGCGAGCGCCAGCAGCGTGGCGTCGGCTTCACCTTCGGAAAGTTTGCGCAAGCGGGTTTCGACGTTGCCGCGCAGCGCCTTCACCTTCAGATCCGGCCGCAACCGGAGTACCATCGCCTGCCGCCGCAGCGAGGCTGTACCGACGACGGCGCCTGCCGGCAGATCGCTCAATGAGGCTGCGCGCGGACTGATGAAGACATCGCGCACATCTTGGCGCGGCAGAAATGCCGACAGCCATGTCGCATCAGGCAGAAACGTCGGAACGTCCTTGGACGAATGCACCGCGAGATCGATGCTGCCGGCCAGCAGCGCTTCCTCGATCTCCTTGGTGAAGAGGCCCTTGCCGCCGACATCGAACAGCGGCCGATCCTGGATCGCATCGCCCGAGGTGCGGATGGTCCGGATGGCGATGCGCTCGGGCGCGACCTGATGCGCCCGTGCCAACCGGTCCCGCACCTCGTTGGCCTGCACCAGCGCCAATGGGCTGCCGCGGGTCCCGATAGTTGCCAGAATGTCGGTATCGTCAGAAGATTGCACGCCAAGACCTCGCAATGCTACGCCGGTACACTCTATATCAAGGCCCGGAACACGGCCGCATGACCATGTCACGGCAAGGGAAACGCCGGTTTTCGTCCTAACGCAAGGGCCCAAATGGGATACGAGATGCTGGTGCTGGGGATCGAGACCACCTGCGACGAAACCGCCGCCGCCGTCATCGAGCGGCAGACGGACGGCAGTGGTCGCATCCTGTCCAACGTCGTGCGCTCGCAGATCGAGGAACACGCGCCATTCGGCGGCGTCGTGCCCGAGATCGCGGCCCGCGCCCATGTCGATCTGCTCGACGGCATCATCGCCAGTGCGATGAGCGAATCCGGCGTCGGATTCGACAAGCTGTCCGGCATCGCGGCCGCCGCGGGCCCGGGCCTGATCGGCGGCGTGATCGTTGGCTTGACCACGGCCAAGGCCATCGCGCTCGTGCACGACAAGCCGCTGATCGCGGTCAACCATCTCGAAGCCCACGCTCTGACGCCACGGCTAACCTGCCCGCTGGCGTTTCCGTATTGTCTGTTCCTGGCCTCGGGCGGACACACCCAAATCGTCGCCGTGCTCGGCGTCAGCGACTATGTGCGGCTCGGCACCACCGTCGACGACGCCATGGGCGAAGCCTTCGACAAGGTGGCCAAGATGCTCGGCCTGCCCTATCCCGGCGGCCCGCAGGTGGAGCGCGCCGCAGCCAACGGCAACGCCAAGCGGTTCAACTTCCCACGGCCGATGATGGGCCGCCCCGACGCCAATTTCTCGTTGTCCGGCTTGAAAACCGCCGTGCGCAACGAAGCAAGCCGCATCGACCCGCTGGAGCCGCAGGATATCAACGACCTCTGCGCCGGCTTCCAGGCCGCCGCGCTGGAATCGACCGCGGATCGATTGAGCGTCGGCCTCAAGCTGTTCCAGGAGCGGTTCGGCACGCCTCGCGCTTTGGTCGCCGCTGGTGGCGTCGCGGCCAATCAGGCGATCCGCAGCGCATTGCAGGACGTCGCGGCGAAAGCGCAGACCACGTTGATCATTCCTCCGCCGGCGCTGTGCACCGACAATGGTGCGATGATCGCATGGGCCGGCGCGGAGCGCATGGCCGCAGGCTTGATCGACGATCTCGAAGCACCGCCACGCGCGCGCTGGCTGCTCGACGCCAAGGCCACCGCGCCTGCGGGTTTCGCAAATACCCGCGCTGGATTTTGAAGACATATTGCGATGGTGACTCTCAACCGCGTTTCCATCATCGGCGCCGGAGCCTGGGGCACGGCGCTTGCCGGCGTGGCCGCGCGTGCGGGACGCGAGGTGACGCTTTATGCGCGCGATGCAGCGACAGCTGAGAAGATTTCGGCCACGCGCGAAAATCCGCGACTGTCCGGCGTTCGGATCGATCCGAAAATCGCGATCACTCACGACCTTTCCGCCGCGAGTCGCGCCGATATCGTCATCATCGCGGTCCCGGCCCAAAGTTCGCGCGCAGCGTTGACAGCGCTCGCGCCCTATCTTGCAAAGGAAACGGCGGTCGTCAGCAGCGCCAAGGGCATCGAGCATGGTACGCGCAAGTTCATGACCGAAGTAATCGCGGAAACCGTGCCTCAGGTCATTCCTGCAATTTTGTCCGGACCGAGCTTTGCCGATGACGTGGCGCATGGATTGCCGACGGCGGTGACGCTGGCAGCAAAAGACGAACCGGTGGCGGTTGCATTGGTTCACGCACTGGGATCGGCAACCTTCCGGCCTTACCACACCATCGATGTGCGCGGTGTCGAGATCGGTGGCGCCGCCAAAAACGTGCTGGCCATCGCCGTCGGCATCGCCGTGGGCCGCAAACTCGGCGCGTCCGCGCAGGCGGCTTTGACCACGCGCGGCTTCAGCGAACTGGCACGGCTCGGCCGCGCCTGCGGCGCTCGTGGCGAAACGCTTGCCGGCTTGTCCGGTCTCGGCGATCTCATCCTGACCTGTTCAAGTCCGCAATCGCGCAATCTCTCGCTTGGACTGGCGCTGGGTCGCGGCGATCCTGCACCGCGCGCCAAGCTAAGCGAGGGCGAATTCACCGCGCCGGTGCTGATCGAACTCGCCGCCGCGCACGGCGTCGAGATGCCGGTCGCCAATGCGGTCGCTGCGATCCTTGCAGGCACATTGACGATCGACGCGGCCATCGACAATCTGTTGACGCGGCCGTTCAAGGCGGAGGGATAAGTAATGGCGTATTGGCTGGTGAAATCCGAACCGTCGGTATGGTCGTGGGATCAGCAGGTCGCAAAAGGCGCCAAGGGCGAGGCATGGACCGGCGTGCGCAATTTCACGGCGCGGCAGAATCTCGTCGCCATGAAGAAAGGCGACAAAGCCTTCTACTATCATTCCAACGAAGGCAAGGAGATCGTCGGCATCGCGGAAGTGATCCGCGAGGCCTATCCCGATCCGACCGACAAGACCGGCAAATTCGTCTGCGTCGATATCAAGGCCGACAAGCCGCTGAAGACGCCCGTGACCATGGCTGCCCTTAAAGCCGACAAGCGGTTCGCCGAGATGGCGCTCGTCAAATACTCACGCCTGTCGGTACAGCCGGTCACTTCCGACGAATGGAAGCTCGTCTGCAAGATGGGCGGGCTGTGAAAGTTGTCCGTCATTTGCGAGGAGCGAACGCGACGTCGCAATCCAGCTTCTGACCGGTTCTCTGGATTGCTTCGCTCAGTGCAAAATTGGCAAGAGCCAATTTTGTCACGAGTTCGCAATGGCGTGGGTTACCCTTGACTGACAAATCCACCTTCATCCGGGCCAACACAAAGCTGCGGCCGGTCCCGCTGGTGCCGGAGATCGCGATCCATGTCGCCGATGAAAGCGTGCCGATCTGGCTGAAGACCGAGGACGAACTCGGTGAGATGGGGCTGCCGCCGCCGTTCTGGGCATTCGCATGGGCCGGCGGTCAAGCGCTCGCGCGCTATGTGCTCGATCATGCGGAGAGCGTCGCAGGCAAGACGGTGCTCGATCTCGCGTCCGGCTCGGGCCTTATCGGTATCGCCGCGGTGAAGGCCGGTGCGAACGCGGTCACCGCGGCTGATATCGATGCGTTTGCGCTCGCCGCGATCCGGCTCAACGCCAGTGCGAACGACATACATCTCAAGGTATGCAGCGATGATCTACTCGGGGCGCCGACAGACGAGCGCTGGGACGTGATCCTCGCGGGCGACATCTTTTACGAGCGCGACACCGCCGAGCGCGCGTTCGCATTCCTGTCGCGGCAGGCCGCATGCGGCGCGACGGTGCTGATCGGCGATCCCGGCCGCAGCTACCTGCCGAAGGACAAGTTGACGAAGCTCGCCGACTACAGCGTGCCGGTGACGCGTGAACTGGAAGATGCGGAAATCAAGCGCACCGCGGTGTGGACGATCGCGTGACTGCTTTCTTTCCCCTCTCCCCTTGTGGAGAAGGAAGAAAAAGCAACTTGCCAACTGCCTACCCCGCCGCCGCGACAACCTGCGCCAGAAGCTGCTCGCGCTTCGATTGCGAGCGATAGCCCTTTACGGTGGCGGCGAAGCGCTCGAGGATGCCGTCTTCGAACGCGGTGACGATGGTGTCGTGCACGTAGCTCTTGCGGCAGATCGCCGGCGTGTTGGACAGTTCGTCCGCGGCCGCACGCACTGCTTCCAGCACCTGCTTGCGGCGACCCCGCTCGCTCGTCGCCGGCGTGACCCGCGACAGCGATTCCAGCACCACAGCCGAAGCCATCAGCGTGCGAAAATCCTTCAGCGAAATCCTGATGCCCGCGATCTCGCGCAGGAATGTGTTGACCTGCGCGGTGCTGACGGTGCGAACCGTGCCGTTTCCGTCCCGATACTGAAACATCCGCTTGCCGGGCACGCCGCGCAAAATGCCGATGGCGCGGACGAGTTTCGCGGCGCCACATTCCTTGCGCACCGCCTTGCCGCCCTTGGCCTTGAAGGTCAGGACGACACTGTCGCCGTCGAGCGCGACATTGGACTTCAGCAGCGTGGTGGCGCCGCGCGTGCCGTTGAGCCGGGCATAGGATTCGTTGCCCGGGCGGATCGCGGTGCGCGCGATCAGTTCGATCACGGCCGACAGCGCAAACTCGCGGGTCGGCTCGTCGCCCGACAGATGCGCCGAGACGTTGCGCCGGATTTTTGGCAACGCCGCCACAAGCTTGGAGAGGCGATGCGCCTTGCGCTGCTCGCGCACTTTCTCCCAGTCGGCGTGATAGCGATATTGCAGCCGCCCGGCTGCATCGACACCGACTGCCTGCAGATGCGAGGCGGGATCGGGCGAATAGCGCACTTCGACATAGGCGGGGGGCATCGCCATTGCGTTCAGCCGCTTGATGGTCCCGACATGCTTGATCCGGGTGCCGTTGGCCCGAACAAATGAATACGACTTTCCGCGCTTGATGCGGCGGATGGTCAGCTCGTTCTGATCGCCGAGCTTGAGGCCCAGCTCCCGGGCAAGCACCTCGACCGAGGCCGGAGCCGCCGGCAAACCTACGGAATCGGCGGAAACGGGCCGCGAAGCCTCGAAATTCTGCTGATCCATCATGGTCTTATACGCCCTACCGCGGCTTGCCTGCCGTAAATGCCTGTTATCGGATGTTTGTTCCCGGCTGTACCGCCGGCTTTCGACCGGGCCATTTAGGATTGCAGGGCCGCCGACGCCAGTCTGCGGTGGGGATTTGACGGTTATTGGTTACCGGAATCGGGGGAATGGCAGCCATGTCGTCGTTTTTTCGGCCGATCAGGCGGTACAACGTTTCCAAAACCGGAGCTCCGACGGACCTGCCCAGCCCGACAGCAGACCAAGGTCCTAGTGCTAACGGCTTGTCGCCGAACCACGCCGCGACGCATAATCGTTCGATATCATTGCAACGATGAAGACGGACCTGCCGCCGATCCGCAGCGGGCCCTGCCGTGGAGGAAAAACGATGTCCGACAAGATTCACGACGTGAGCGCGGACTGGGCCAAGCGGGCCCTGGTTGATGAAGCCAAGTATCGCGACATGTACGCGCGCTCGGTCAAGGATCCTGATGGATTCTGGGGTGAGCACGGCAAGCGCGTGGACTGGATCAAGCCTTTCACCAAGGTCGGCAACTGGTCCTACGCGCCGGGCAACGTTTCAATCAAATGGTACGAGGACGGCATTCTCAACGCCGCCTACAACTGCATCGATCGTCATCTCGAAAAGCGCGGCGATCAGACCGCCATCATCTGGGAAGGAGACGACCCCTCGAAGTCGAAGCACATCACCTATCGCGAACTGCACGACGAGGTCTGCAAGATGGCCAACGTGCTGCGCAACCGCAACGTCAAGAAAGGCGATCGGGTCACCATCTACCTGCCGATGATTCCGGAAGCCGCCTACGCAATTCTCGCCTGCGCGCGGATCGGCGCGATTCATTCCGTGGTATTCGCCGGCTTCTCACCGGATTCGCTGGCCCAGCGCATCACCGACTGCAAATCGAACATCGTCATCACCGCCGACGAAGGCTTGCGCGGCGGCCGCAAGGTGCCGTTGAAGGCCAACGTCGATGCCGCCATCGCCAAGTCCGGCGGCGTCGACTGGGTCGTGGTCGTGAAGCATACCGGCGGCGCCGTCGACATGGATCCAGTGCGCGACCTCTGGTACCACGACGCCGCGAAAGTGGTGACCACGGAATGCCCCTGCGAGCCGATGAGCGCGGAAGATCCGCTGTTCATCCTCTACACCTCGGGCTCGACCGGAAAGCCGAAGGGCGTGCTGCACACCACCGCCGGCTATCTGGTCTTCACGTCGATGACGCATCAGTACGTGTTCGACTACCACGACGGCGACATCTACTGGTGCACCGCCGACGTCGGTTGGGTCACCGGCCACAGCTACATTCTCTATGGCCCGCTCGCCAACGGCGCGACCACGCTGATGTTCGAGGGCGTGCCGAATTATCCGGACAATTCCCGGTTCTGGAACGTCATCGACAAGCACAAGGTCAACATCTTCTACACCGCGCCAACGGCGATCCGCGCGCTGATGCAGGCCGGCGACGAGCCTGTGAAGAAGACCTCGCGCAAGACGCTGCGGCTGCTCGGCTCGGTCGGCGAGCCGATCAATCCGGAAGCGTGGGAGTGGTACCATCGCGTGGTCGGCGACAGCCGCTGCCCGGTGGTCGACACATGGTGGCAGACCGAAACCGGCGGCATCATGATCACACCGCTTCCCGGCGCGATCGCGCAGAAGCCGGGTTCAGCGACAAAGCCGTTCTTCGGCATCGTGCCTGAAATCGTCGACGCCGACGGCAAGGTGCTCGAGGGCGAAGCGCAGGGCAATCTCTGCATCGCCAAATCGTGGCCCGGCCAGATGCGTACGGTCTACGGCGATCACGAGCGTTTCGAGCAGACTTATTTCTCGACCTACAAGGGCAAGTACTTCACCGGCGACGGCTGCCGCCGCGACGCCGACGGCTATTACTGGATCACCGGGCGCGTCGATGACGTCATCAACGTCTCCGGCCATCGCATGGGCACGGCGGAAGTGGAATCGTCGCTGGTCGCGCATGATGCCGTGTCGGAAGCCGCCGTGGTCGGCTATCCCCACGACATCAAGGGCCAGGGCATCTACGCCTACGTCACGCTGATGGCCGGCACCGAGCCGACCGAGACGCTGCGCAAGGAGCTTGTGGCCTGGGTGCGCAAGGATATCGGACCGATCGCCTCGCCGGACCTGATCCAGTTCGCGCCAGGCCTGCCCAAGACGCGCTCCGGCAAGATCATGCGCCGCATCCTGCGCAAGATCGCGGAGGACGAACCGTCGAGCCTTGGCGACACCTCGACGCTCGCCGATCCCGCCGTGGTCGACGATCTCGTCAAGAACCGCCAGAACAAGAAGGGCGCCGTGGCGTAAGCGCCGTCTCATCATCCCTTCACGCGATTGTCAGCCGCTGGCGCAAGCCGGCGGCTGCTTTGCGTCGGAGTGTTGTTTTCCGGTCATTTACTTTGTTTGCGAGATTTCATTTTGATGCCGCTGCCGCGCGGCGCATGACGTCCGACCAGGAGCGGTCGATTAACGAACCCGGTCAACACTGCGGGGACGACAACGGTTCACATTCGGAAATTCTTTTGGATCGCGCGGGAGCGTCATGGGATCCGCGCTGGAATTTGGAGCGAAGGGAATGTTTACGAAGATCGCGATGGCATTGGCCGTCACTGTCGGCGTGGGTATGGCGGGGATCGCGACGGCCGAAGCACGGCCGGATATCGTCAGCTATCGCAGCGACTATGCACCGGGCACGATCGTGGTGAGGACGAAGGAGCGCCGGCTTTACCTGATCGTCGATCGGGATCGCGCGATCCGTTATCCCGTCGGTGTCGGCAAGGCCGGCAAGCAGTGGAGCGGCACCGCGGAAATTGACGGCAAGTATCGCAAGCCGGCTTGGGCGCCGCCGGCCGACGTGAAACACGACAACCCAAGAATTCCGGATGTCATTCCCGGCGGCACGCCGGCGAACCCGATGGGGGTCGCGGCGATGACATTGTCCGGCGGTGGGCAATACGCCATTCACGGCACCAACCGGCCGAAGTCAGTCGGTCATTTCGTGTCGTATGGCTGCATCCGGATGTATAACGACGACATCAGTGACCTCTATCAACGCGTTTCGGTCGGCACGCCGGTTGTGGTGACCCAGCGCTGAATGTCGCAAACCGACAACGCAAAAAGCCGCGCAGTCGCGCGGCTTTTTTGTTTGAACTCGAATCAGTGACGCGCGCCGTTGCACCAGCTTCCGCGGCGGCCACCGTGGTAGCTGCGGGCATAACCGCGCGCCAGCATCGCCGCCGAAACATCAGGGGTCCGCGCCGTGGCCGCGTCAGCGACCACCCGACCATTATATTTGTCGGGGCCGATGTTGGTGATGGTGACGCCGCCCTCGTCGAGCAAATCGCGCAATGCCGCGCTCGCGGCTTCCGCCAGCCGCAATTCCTCGGGACACGATGCCTTCAACTCCGCCGCGTCGATGCCGCGCAGCCGCACCCGCGTCGTCATGTCGAGACCTGGCCACAAATGCACGCGCGCCACGAACGTATCGCCGTCGATGGTCCGGATGACATCGACAGGATGGCGGACGTCGGAATTGCCGGCCCGGGTCCAGATCGCACGAGTGTCGGTTTCAGGCTGGACCGAATGGGTCAGTACCGCCGGCGGCCAGTGCACCCAGCGCCGGATCGGCAGCATGGTCCCCGCCACCACGCCCAGAATGAAGATCCAGGGCAACACCGGCGATAGCCGGCTGCGCCAGCGATGCCCTGGCGATGCATTTATTCTGGTATATGGGTACATATTCCTACGATAGGGTGAGTCGCACGCCGACCGCAAGGTCTATCGCAGAGGCGGATGAATACGCGGCTAGGATAAAAGACGCCGGTCAGAAGTCCGAAGCGATCCCGTTCCGCTCCCAATCGCCAAACCGGGTCGGTTCGAGGCCTTTCGGGCCCTGAAACTCCTTCTGCCGCGCGGCGGTATCCGCTTGCGCGGCGGCGCGACGAGCCTCGGCTTCTGCAAGCGCACGCTGAGCTTCCGGCGTCAGCGGTTTGCGCGCACCGGAGGAATCCGTCGGAGGCAACGCGGAGATGTCATCTGCCATTGTCACACCATCAGAATTTTTGTCATCGCGTTTCAAAAACCATCTTCCGATCACACAGCGCGCCAAGACTGTGCGAACATCGCTGCGAGAACATAATGACGATTCTTATATTTGGCATATTCGCATGTCACGGTTGTTTTTCCCGCCGCTGCGGACGACGCTGATGCGTTATCCGTCACCTTTTCTTTCTCTTTAGAAATGTTCCCGCCTCATGCCGTCAACCAGATTCGCACCGCCCACCGAGGTCCCAGGCCTCGCAGCCCGGCGTATCACTGCGGATATTCTTGACGGCGTTCTGCACAAGCATCGCACCCTCGACGAACAACTCGATGGTGCCGCTGCGCATCCCGGCCTGAAAACGCTCGCCGATCGCGACCGCGCTTTGATGCGGCGACTGGTGGCAACGATCCTGCGACGACTCGGAACCCTCGGTCATGTTCTGTCGCGGCTGCTCGATCGCGGCATTCCCACCGACGCGCCGCGCGCACAAAGCGCGTTGCTGATCGGCGCCGCGCAGATTCTGTGGATGGATGTGCCAGATCATGCGGCCGTCGATCTGTCGGTACGGCTGGTGCAATCGGACCGGCGCGCCGCGAAATACGCCGGACTTGTGAACGCGGTGCTGCGCCGTTGCGCGCGCGAGGGGCAGCCGCTGATCGACGAGGTTCGCGCTGAAACGCTCGACATTCCGGCATGGCTGATGGCGCGATGGACCACGCATTACGGCGAAAGCAATGCAAAGGCCATCGCCGCCGCGATCGGCTACGAACCGTCGCTCGACCTCACCGTTAAATCCGACGCCGCGCAGTGGGCGACGCGTCTGCACGGCGAGACGCTGTCGACCGGCACCGTTCGCACGTTGCTGCAGGGATCGGTGACGATGCTGCCGGGATTTTCCGAAGGCCGCTGGTGGGTGCAGGACGCCGCCGCTGCCATGCCGGCACAATTGTTCGGCGACGTCGCCGGGCGGCGCATCGTCGATCTCTGCGCGGCGCCGGGCGGCAAAACCGCACAGCTCGCGCATGCCGGCGCCGACGTGACCGCGATCGACCGCTCGCCCAACCGTGTGGCGCGGCTGCGCGAGAATCTCGGCCGGCTGTCGCTGAATGCGCGCGCGCTCGTTGCCGACGCGACCGAATGGCAGGATGACTCGGGCGAAGGGTTTGACGGCGTGCTGGTCGATGCGCCCTGCTCCGCCACCGGCACCATCCGCCGTCATCCGGACGTGGCCTGGCTCAAGCAGGAGTCCGACATCGCGGCACTGACGACCCTGCAAAGGCGGCTGCTGCAAAAGGCGGTCGCGCTGCTCAAACCCGGCGGGACGTTGGTCTATTGCACCTGCTCGCTGGAACCGGAGGAGGGCGAACACGCCGTCAACACGCTGCTGACATCCGAACCCGGCATGCGGCGCGCGCCGATCGATGCGTCGGATGTGGCCGGCCTGACAGATATCCTGACGTCGGACGGCGACTTGCGCACCCTGCCCTGCCACCTGCCGCATGACGATCCGCGGCTGGGCGGCCTCGATGGCTTCTACGCGGCCCGCCTGATCAAATCCTGATTTCCCTGCGGCGCACCCTGGGGATTCGTAGCCTTTCAAGATAGTGCATTGCTCGCCGTCCCGGATTAAAAAGGATTCGCAGAAGAGTCCTCGTCAACTCAAGGGATTCGCGGGAATCCTTATCCATCCAAGGCGCGCGTGTCGGTCGCTCATCGCAGACGCATTTCGACGCTGGTTCTCCGCCGCTTTGCGCGGCGCGCCGTCGCGCGCGCGACCGGTAGCTCGGCGGCGTTGTCGCGACTGTGGCCCGGCCGTACCGACCGCCTGATGATCGCGCCGCATGATCTGCGCACTGCCGATGCCACCCGCGCCGCTGAAATCTACGCCGGCCGTTTCGTGTTCGCAGGCAAGATCGTCACCTGCCATTCCCGCTCGGTGTTCGATCTCGAGCCGCCGTCCGAAGACTGGGAAGCCGCCCTACTCGGTTTCGGCTGGCTGCGACATCTGCGCGCGGCCGACACCGCAATCACCCGCGCCAATGCGCGATCGCTGGTGGACGACTGGATGTCGAATCCGACACGCAAGCGGCCGCTGGCCCGCCGCGCCGACGTGGTGGCGCGCCGCGTGATCTCGCTGTTGTCGCAGGCGCCGCTGGTGCTCAACGACACCGATGGAAAATTCTATCGCCGCTATCTGCGAATGCTCGCTCGCGAAGTCCGCCTGCTGCGGTTCAGCCTGCACGACGTGCCGGACGGCGTGGCACGGCTGCAGGTTCTGATCGCGCTTTGCTATGTCTCGCTGTGCCTGGCCAATCAGGCACGCAACATTCGCACCGCGACGCGCAAGCTGTCCGATGAATTACAACGCCAGATTTTGCCGGACGGCGGCCATATCTCACGCAACCCCAGCGCACTCATTGAACTGCTGATCGATTTGTTGCCGCTGCGGCAAACGTTTGCGGCACGCAACATCGCGCCGCCGCCTGCTTTGCTCAACGCCATCGATCGCATGATGCCGATGCTGCGTTTCTTCCGTCACGGCGACGGCAATTTCGCACTGTTCAACGGCATGAGCAGCACGCCGTCCGACCTGCTGGCGACCTTGCTGGCCTACGACGACACCCGCGGCGCGCCGATGGCCAGCATGCCACATACCGGGTTTCAGCGACTCGATGCCGGCGCAACGACGCTCATCATCGACACCGGACCGCCGCCGCCGCCGAATCTCAGCCAGGATGCCCATGCGGGCTGCCTGTCGTTCGAACTGTCCTCCGGCCCGAGCCGGATCGTCATCAACTGCGGCATGCCTTCGACCGGCCGGGACAACTGGCGCACCTTCGCCCGCAGCACCCCAGCGCATTCGACGCTGACCTACCACGACACATCGTCGTGCCGGTTCGTCGAATTGTCGGCGATGAAGCGCTTTCTGCAAGGCGCGCCGATCGTCAACGGCCCGGCCAATGTCGAGAGCTATCGCGAGGCCGTGGACGCGGGCGAGCTCCTGACCACGTCGCATGACGGCTATCTCGCCCCGTTCGGCCTGATCCATCGCCGCGTACTGATGATGGCGCAGGACGGCTCGCGGCTGGATGGCGAGGACACGCTGGCGCCGGCGCACGGCGGCCGCATGAGGGGCACCCAGAACGACTACGCTCTGCGTTTCCATCTCCATCCGTCGGTCAAGGCCAGCCGCCTCAGCGACGCCCGCGGCGTCATGCTGGTGCTGCCGAACCGCGATGTCTGGACATTTGAGGCGCTGGACGACCGCGTGGACCTCGAAGACAGTGTGTTTCTGGCTGGGAATGACGGTCCTCGCCGCACTGCCCAGATCGTGATCCATCAGAATGCCAGGCAGGCCCCCACCGTGCGCTGGAGCTTTGTCCGTTCCACCGCCTCGGCAACTGCCACAAGCGCCCGTCGCGACGCGCGGCGCGAGCCGGAATTGCCGCTGTAGCGCGGGCCCTATCCAGTCGTTGTGGAGGGCACCGAAAGCTGCTAACGAGCCCTTGCTCGCGCGACTGGCGACCTTGGATGGAGCACCATCGGGAAGCGCGGGACATATCCGCCGCGCGCCTGGGCATAGGTACTCCTTCAGACAGAGGATCTTGCTCATGACCGACCATCCGCGCCGCGTGACCCGCGCACTGCTTTCCGTTTCCGACAAGACCGGCCTGATCGAATTCGCCCGCGCGCTGGCCGCGCACGGCATCGATCTGGTTTCCACCGGCGGCACCGCCAAGGCGATCGCCGCAGCGGGGCTGAAGGTCAGCGACGTCTCCGATCTCACCGGCTTTCCGGAAATGATGGATGGCCGGGTCAAGACCTTGCATCCGAAGGTGCACGGCGGGCTGCTCGCGATCCGCGACAATGCCGACCACGCCAAGGCGATGAAGGATCACGGCATCGCGCCGATCGATCTTTTGATCGTGAACCTCTACCCGTTCGAGGCGACCGTCGACAAAGGCGCCGGTTACGAGGACTGCATCGAGAATATCGACATCGGCGGTCCCGCGATGATCCGCGCCGCCGCCAAGAATCACGACGATGTCGCAGTCGTGGTCGAGCCGCAGGACTATCAGGCGGTGCTCGACGAACTCGCCGCCAACAAGGGGGCGACCACGCTGACGCTGCGCAAGCGCCTCGCCGCGAAGGCCTACGCCCGCACCGCCGCCTATGACGCCGCGATCTCCAACTGGTTCGCCGTGCAGCTTGCAACAGAGGCGCCGGACTATCGCGCCATCGGCGGCCGCCTCGCACAGACGCTGCGTTATGGCGAAAACCCTCACCAGACCGCCGCGTTCTATCGCACGCCCGATCATCGGGCCGGCGTCTCCACCGCGCGGCAGTTGCAAGGCAAGGAACTTTCTTACAACAACATCAACGACACCGACGCGGCTTATGAAGCTGTTGCGGAGTTCGATGCGAAACGCACCGCGGCCTGCGTCATCGTCAAGCACGCCAACCCCTGCGGCGTTGCGGAAGGCACCGATCTCGCCGACGCCTATCGCAAGGCGCTGGCCTGCGATTCGACTTCGGCCTACGGCGGCATCATCGCGTTCAACCGCACGCTCGATGCTGATGCGGCGAATGCCGTGGCCGGCATCTTCACGGAAGTCATCATCGCACCCGATGCGACCGAAGACGCGATCGCGATCATCGGCAAGCGCAAGAACCTGCGCCTGCTGCTCGCCGGCAGCCTGCCCGATCCCCGCGCGCGCGGCCTGACCGCCAAGACTGTCGCTGGCGGTCTTCTGGTGCAGAGCCGCGACAACGCCGTGGTCGAGGACATGCCGCTGAAGGTCGCGACCAAGCGCGCGCCGACCGACACCGAAATGCGCGACCTGCGGTTTGCCTTCCGTGTCGCCAAGCACGTCAAGTCGAACACCATCATCTATGCCAAGGACCTCGCCACCGTCGGCATTGGCGCGGGCCAGATGAGCCGGGTCGACTCCGCGCGCATCGCCGCACGCAAGGCCGAAGACGCGGCGCGCGAACTGAAGCTGGCGCAGCCGCTGACCAAAGGCTCAGTCGTCGCATCCGATGCGTTCTTCCCGTTCGCCGACGGTATGCTGGCTTGCATCGAGGCGGGCGCCACCGCGGTGATCCAGCCCGGCGGCTCCATGCGCGACGAGGAAGTCATCAAGGCCGCCGACGAACATGGCATCGCCATGGTGTTCACCGGCTTCCGGCATTTCCGGCATTGAGCTTGTCTCAATGTTAAATGTCATACGCGGGCTCGACCCGCGTATCCATCTGCCTTCTTGAAAGATGGTTGCCGGGTCATAGGCGAGCGAAGCGACGCCGTTCTTCGAACGGCTATGCCGGCGATGACGGATCAATTCTCCCGCACCCGCGACAGCAGCAGAAGTCCGGCCAGGAAGAACAGCACCAGCACCGCCATGCCCGCCTTCTGGCTGGCGGTGAGCGCGGTGATAAGTCCGACCAGCAGCGGGCCGATGAACGACGTCACCTTCCCGGTCAGCGCGAACAGCCCGAAGAACTGCGCGATGCGATCCTTCGGCGCCATCCGGATCAGAAGCGTCCGCGAGGCCGCCTGCAGCGGCCCGCCGGCTCCGCCGATCAGGCAGCCAAGAATGAGGTAGGCCTTCTCCGCCGGTGCCGCGAACAGTCCACCCCCGGGCACGGGTGGCGCAACCTTCATGAACAGGATCGAATCCTTATCGACCAGCAAGATCGCGACGATCGCCGACAGCAGCACGACCATGCTCGCGGCAATGACGAATTTCGGCCCCAGCCGATCGTCGAGCTTGCCGCCGATCCAGGCACCGAGCGTGCCGGCGATCGCGAGCAGGATGCCGAAAGTCCCGATCTGGATGGTGTGCCAGCCGAACGTTCCCGCTGCATAGATGCCGCCGAATGCGAACAGCGACACCAGTCCATCGGTATAGATCATGTTGGCGAGCAGGAATGCCGCCATCGAGCGATGCTTTGGCAATTCGCCAACCGTCGTGCGCAATTCCGACAGCCCCTCGCGTATAGCGAGGTGCACCGGACGCTTGGCCGGAAAGTCCGGCGTCAGCAGAAACATCGGCAACACAAAGACGATGAACCAGATCGCGGTCAGCGGCCCGGTGATGCGGTCGCCCTGATGGGTGACGGGATCGAGACCGAACAACGGCGCGAAGCCGAACAGCGTACGGCCGGTGTCCGGATTGGCCGCGAGGAAGCCAAGCACCAGGATCAGGCTGAGGATGCCGCCGATGTAGCCGGTGGCCCAGCCGGTGCCGGACAGACGGCCGATCTTCTCCGGCGGCACCAGCGACGGCATCATCGCGTTGTTGAACACGGTCGCGAACTCGACGCCCACGGTGGCAATGGCATAGGCAATCAGCAGCGGCGGAATTACGCTGGGATCGCCGGGCTTGCCGATCCACATCAAGCTGGAGCCGACCACCAGCAGCGCACCAAACGCGGCGATCCACGGCTTGCGCCGCCCGCTGGCGTCGGCAATGGCACCCAACACCGGTGACGCCAGCGCGATCACGATGCCGGCCGCTCCGGTCGCAAAGCCCCATAACGATTGTCCCTCGGCCGGCGTCGCCGCCACGAAGGTCGCAAAATAAGGCGCGAAGACGAATGTCGTGATTAGCGTGAAATAGGGCTGCGCCGCCCAGTCGAACATAATCCAACTCACGACGGCAGCGCGATCCGGATATTGTGTCTGCATATCCGTGTTGATTGGGATCGATACCGTTGCCGTCATCCTCGAAATACTCCGCCGAATCACGGAGGTGTTTTTCCGCGTGGGCCAGAAATCCCTATAGCATTGTTCCAGTGACAGAACGACCGCAGCCCTTCGCGGAGTAACGCATGATTCGCTACCTGCCGAACCGCCGTACCATCTTCGCCATCCTCGCGCTCATTGTCGCGGGCGGTCCCGTGGCCGCGCAGGATTTTCGCGGCGGGCGCGCACCGGCACCAGACATGCCGAATGCGGTCGCGGCCAAACACGGCATGGTGGTGGCACAGGAGAAGCTCGCGGCAAGAATCGGCGCCGACATTCTTAAGCAGGGCGGTAACGCGGTCGATGCGGCCGTCGCGACCGGCTTCGCCATGGCGGTCACCTATCCCCGCGCCGGCAACATCGGCGGTGGCGGCTTCATGATGATCCATCTCGCCGACGGCAACCGGAACGTCGCCATCGATTACCGAGAGACCGCGCCGGCAGCCGCCACCCGCGATATGTTCCTGAGCGCCGACGGCAAACCAGACCCGGCAAAATCCCGCGATTCGGCGCTCGGCATCGGCGTGCCCGGCACGGTCGCTGGACTCACGCTGGCACTGGAGAAATACGGCTCCGGCAAGTTCTCGCTGGCCGATCTGCTCAAGCCTGCGATTGCGCTGGCGCGCGATGGTTTTCCAATTGCTGACGATCTTTCCGACACCATGGCGTTCTGGCGGCGGCGCATCGGGCCGTGGCCGTCGTCGCTGCGCGTGTTCTCGCGCGCTGACGGCACTGCCCTGCGCGACGGCGACGTGCTGGTCCAGAGCGATCTCGCCGCGACGCTGACGGCGATTGCCGAACAGGGGCCGCGCGGCTTCTACGAAGGCGCCGTCGCCGACAAGCTCGCGAATGGCGTTCGATCGGCCGGCGGCATCATGACGCCGGCCGATCTGAAATCCTATCGGGCCATCGTCCGCGAGCCGGTGCGCGGCAGCTATCGCGGCTATGACATCATCTCGATGCCGCTGCCATCGTCGGGCGGGACCGTCCTGATCGAATCGCTGAATATCCTCGAAGGCTTTCCAATGCCCTCGCTGCAGCAAGGCTCGGTGAAGTCGCTGCATCTTTTGATCGAGGCGATGAAGCGGGCCTATGCCGACCGCGCGCGCTATCTCGGCGATCCCGCCTTCGTGAAGGCACCACTCGCGACGCTGCTGGCGAAGGACTATGCGGCGAAGCAGCGTGCCACCATTGACACAGCGAGAGCAACGCCGTCCGGCGACATCATGACAGCCGTACCGACACCTCACGAGGGACACAACACTACGCACTTCTCGGTCGTCGATACTGACGGCAATGCTGTCAGCAATACCTACACGCTCAACTTTCCCTACGGCGTCGGCCTTGTCGCCGGAGGTACCGGCGTTCTGCTCAACAATGAGCTCGACGATTTCACGGCCGCCCCTGGCGCGTCCAACGCCTTCGGCCTTGTCGGCTTTGAAGCCAACCTGCCCGGACCGGGCAAACGTCCGCTCTCCTCGATGACGCCGACCATCGTGCTGAAGGACGGCAAGCCGGTGCTGGTGACGGGATCCCCCGGCGGCAGCCGCATCATCTCGACCGTGCTGCAGGTGATCGTCGATGTGCTCGACTACAAGATGGATGTTGAAGCGGCGGTCTCGGCGCCGCGGCTGCATCATCAGTGGCTGCCGGATGAAGTCCGCGTCGAGCACGGATTCTCCGACGAGGTGATCGCGGGATTGCGGGCGAGAGGTCATACCGTCGTTGCGCCGATGGGGCAAACCTCGGCCAATTCCATTGCCGTGACGCCGGCTAGAATTTTTGGCGCGCCGGATCCGCGAACGCGTGGCGCGGAGGCCGCTGGCGAATGAGAGGCAGCGGGCGACACGAGCACCTATGACGATTGGACGTAAAGGACTGATCGCGGCAGCGATCGTCATCGTTGCGGGTGCAGGCACGGTCGCCTTCAACAGACTGCGACCGGATCTGGCGTTGCGGGTCGCGACCGCGGTCGTCGCGCACAACGTCTGCGACAAGGTCTTCGTTTCTGGCCTCGATCCCGAAACCTCGTTCGACGAAGTCACCGCCCGCGCTGGCGTGCGACTATTGCGCCCGCTGTTGCGGTTCTCTGTCGATCGTGCCGCCAGCGCGATCGACACCTCGTTGCTCGGTGCGTTCCCAAGTCACGCCGCCTTTTACAACGCGCAGGGTTGCGTGCTCCATCACGGCGCACCGCCCTATCTTCTCCGCAGCGATATCGATGCGCTGAGGAAGCCGCTCAAGCCGCCACTGCTTGGCGATATTGCGGGACCGGACGTCGTGGCGCCCACGGATCCCCGGCTCAAATCCGCGCTCGATCATGCATTCGAGGAACGGCCGGGAGCGCCGCTCCGGCGCACCAAGGCCGTCGTCATCTTGAAGGACGGCACGGTGATCGCCGAACGCTATGCCAAAGGTATCAACATCGACACGCCGCTGCCCGGCTACTCGCTTACCAAATCCGTGATCAATGCGCTGATCGGAGTGATGACCCGGAAAGGCATCGTCACGCCGTCCTTCCCTGCGCCGATCGCGGAATGGCACGGTCACGGCGATCCGCGCAGCACAATCGAAGTCGAACATCTGATGCGGATGACGACCGGCCTCGACCTCGACGAGACCGACAGCGGCTTCGATCCGTCGAGCCGGATGGTCTACTTGCACAACGACATGGCGGCTTTCGCGATCAAGGCCAAGTTGATTGCGCCGCCGGGAACGCGCTGGGCCTACAGCAGTCCGAGCACGCAAATCCTGGCGAAGATCATCCGCGATGGTACCGGCGGACCGGAGAAGTCGTTGCGGTTCGCCTGGCGCGAATTGTTCAATCCGCTCGGCATGACCACGGTGATGCTGGAATTCGACGGCGTCGGGACCTTACAGGGTTCGAGCTACATGTCGGCGAGCGCCCGCGACTGGGCGCGCTTCGGCCTGCTCTATCTCGATGACGGCGTTCTCGGCGGCACGCGTTTTCTGCAAGGCGAGTGGGTCGGCTTCTCCGCGAGCGCCACGCCCGGCACCGATTACGGCGCGGGATTCTGGACGCTACGCGGTCACGGAGCGATCGCGGATTTTCTCGCCAGCAAGGGCGTTCCGCGCAACGCGTTTTTGGCTTCGGGCGACCTCGGCCAGCGCATCGTGATCCTGCCGACGCAGCAGCTCGTCATCGTTCGCCTCGGCGACGCCACCGATCCAACCGGCGACATTGCCGGGCTCGCACAGCTCATCACCGAGGTCATGGCGGCGACTGAAAAGCAATAGAGCGGCGCTTCACTTCCCGACGCTGTACGGCCCGCCCTTCTCGAGCGCGCGCTGATAGGCGGGCCGGGCATGAATGCGCTCAAGGAATGCCGTCGCCTTCGGATGTCCGTTCTCGAGACCGCCGCGCGCCGCGGCCGCTTCGAGCGGAAAGCTCATCTGGATGTCGGCGGCGGTGAATTCAGTGCCGGCGAACCACTCGCTCTTGCTTAGCTCGTTTTCCCAGAAGGCCATGTGCTGGCGAAGCTGCGGGTTGACGATAGTCGCCAGCGCCTGACCGGCGATCTTATTCACCACCGGCCGCATCAGAAGCGACGCGCGCCGCGGCATCAGCGAAAAGATCAGTTTCATCAGCAGCGGCGGCATCGCCGATCCTTCCGCATAGTGCAGCCAATAGGTGTAGCGCAGCCGCTCCGGCGTCTGCGGCGGCGGGATCAGCCGCCCGTCGCCATAGTTGCCGACGATGTATTCGATGATCGCGCCCGACTCGGCGACGGTGTTGCCGCCGTCGGTGATGACGGGCGACTTGCCGAGCGGATGCACCACATGAAGCTCGGGCGGCGCCAGCATGTTCTTCTGCCGCTGATAGCGCACGATCTCGTAGGGCACGCCGACTTCTTCGAGCAGCCACAACACGCGTTGCGAGCGGGAATTGTTGAGATGGTGCACGGTCAGCATGAACGGAGTCCCTGAATGCAGCCGCCCGTAGCGGCGTTCGCGGCAACGCCGGGATCAGGCCGGTGTGACACAGGTTTTGTAAATGTAAATATTTTATCCGGGTAATATTGACGGATTAATTTTACCCGGATAAAAGCTGCCGACACCGCCACGGATTGTACCGATGACCGCCCATTTTACCGCCTTCCAGGGTTCGCACCGTCTCGCCACTGGGCCATTGGCCGAGGTGGCGCTTGCCGTCAAACATGCCAGCGACGATGCCACCACACCGCCGATCCTGGTTTTCGATGATGCCACCGGCCGGGCGGTCGATTTTGATTTGCGCGGCAGCGACGCCGACATCATCGCGCGGCTGCGAGGCCCTGCCGAATCCATTCCCCCGCGCGGGCGCGGCCGGCCGAAGCTGGGCGTTGTGGCGCGCGAAGTCACGCTGCTGCCGCGGCACTGGGACTGGCTGAGCGCGCAGCCCGGCGGCGCATCGGTTGCGCTGCGCAAGCTGATCGACGAGACCCGCCGCGCCACCGGCGACAGGGATCGTAGCCGCGCCGCGCGCGATGCGGCTTATCATTTCATGTCGGCCATGGCCGGCAACTTCCCGAACTTCGAAGAAGCATCGCGCGCCCTGTTTGCCGGCGACCGCCGGCGACTGGCGGGCCTGATCGCGGGCTGGCCGGAGGACATCCGCGATCATCTCATCAAGCTCGCTTTCGGCGCCGACGCCTGAACTCTCAAAGGACCAAGAGCATGACCACCGAGCAACCGCTCTGGCGGGCGTATGTCGCCTTCCTGATGCCGATGATGCTGAGCAATATCCTCCAAGCGTTGTTCGGCACCATCAACGGCATCTATCTTGGCCAGATGATCGGTGTCGACGCACTCGCGGCCGTCTCGATCTTCTTTCCGGTGATGTTCTTCTTCATCTCTTTCATCATCGGGCTGGGCGCGGGCTCGTCGGTGCTGATCGGACAAGCCTGGGGCGCGCGCGCAACCAGCAAAGTGAAGACGATCGCCGGAACGACGTTGATGCTCACATTGATCGGCGGCTGCGTGATCGCCGTCGGCGGCGGACTGTTCGCGCGTGAATTGATGGTCGCACTGGCAACGCCGCCCAACGTGCTCGATGCCGCCACGAACTATGCGCGCATCATGATGATCACCATGCCGGCAACCTTCACCTTCCTGCTCGCTACCTCGATGATGCGCGGCGTCGGCGATACTGTGACGCCGTTGTGGGCGCTCGCGATCTCGACCCTGATCGGGCTGGTCGTGACGCCCGCACTGATCCGGGGATGGTTCGGGTTGCCCCAGCTTGGCGTTGCCAGCGCCGCGGTCGCATCCACGGTCTCGTCCATCGTGACGCTGCTGTGGCTCGGCGTGCATATGCGGCACATGAATCATCCGCTGGCGCCTGACGCGGTGCTGCTCCGTGCCATGCGTTTCGATCGGGAACTGCTCGGCAAGGTGTTGCGCATCGGCTTGCCGACCGCGGTCCAGCTCGTGGTGATGTCGCTGGCCGAGATCGTGCTGCTCGGTATCGTCAACCGGTTCGGCTCCGACGCCACCGCCGCCTATGGCGCCGTCAACCAGGTGCTGGGCTACGTGCAATTCCCGGCGATTTCGATCGCCATCACTGCGTCGATCTTCGCGGCGCAGGCGATCGGCGCCGGACATACCGAGCGGATCGGCTTGATCGTCCGCACCGGGATGTGGCTCAACCTGCTGCTGACCGGCGGCCTCGTCGCGCTCGGCTATCTGCTGTCTCGACTCATCATCGGACTGTTCATCACCAACCCGCAGGTGCTCGATCTGGCGCAGACGCTACTGTTCATCGTGCTCTGGAGCACGGTCCCGTTCGGCATGGCCGGCGTGTTTTCCGCCACCATGCGCGCCAGCGGCACGGTATTGGTGCCGACGCTGCTGTCGATCGTGGCGATTGTCGCAGTGGAGGTCCCCGTCGCGGTGGTGCTCAGCCACAGGATCGGCGTCGAGGGCGTCTGGGTCGCCTATCCTGCCGCGTTCTGCACCATGATGGTGCTGCAGATGGCGTTCTATCGGCTGGTCTGGCGCAAGCGCGAGATCCGGCGGCTGATCTGACAGCCGTTCCGGCTCCATCAATATATTACTATCATCATAAAAAGGATGGACGCCGGAGACCGCCTGCGCCACAATCCGGCGAAAGACCGGAGGCAAAAGTGAGCCAGACAAACCCTCAATTCATGTTCGACTTCGGCAGCCCGAACGCCTTTCTCAGCCACGAGGCGATTCCGGCCATCGAGAAGCGCACTGGCGCCAAATTCGAATACGTGCCGATCCTGCTCGGCGGCATCTTCAAGGCCACCAACAACAAGTCACCGGCCGAGACGCTGGCGGGCGTCAAGAACAAGCGCGAATTCCATGCGCTGGAAACCGAACGCTTCGTTCGCCGGTTCAAGGTCAAGCCCTACGTCTGGAATCCGAACTTTCCGGTCAACACGCTGAATCTGATGCGCGCCGCGGTGGCCGCGCAGTTCGAAGGCGTATTCGAAAAATACGTCGAGGCGGCGTTCCATCACATGTGGGTCGAGCCGAAAAAAATGGACGATCCTGAAGTCGCCGCGAAGGCGCTGACCGCATCCGGCCTCGATGGCGCCAAACTGCTGACGCGCGCGCAGGATGCCGACGTCAAGGCGCGGCTGATCGAAAACACCCAGTCCGCCGTCGAACGCGGTGCGTTCGGCTCTCCAACGTTCTTCGTCGGCAACGAGATGTTCTTCGGTAAGGAACAGCTGCGCGAGGTCGAGGAGTTGATTGCGGGAGCATGAAAAGACGACCAGCCTCATCCTGAGAGCCACTCCGCAGGAGTGCGTCTTAAAGGATAGCCAAAGCATTCAACTTTCATCCTTCGAGGCTCGCTGCGCTCGCACCTCAGGATAACGATCAACGTGCGGAGACGCCCAACATGCCAAAACGCAATGCGACCGTCGCCGTGATCGGCGCAGGCGATTACATCGGCGCCGAGATCGCCAAGAAGTTCGCCGCCGAAGGATTCACGGTGTTCGCCGGCCGCCGCAACGGCGACAAGCTTGCGCCATTGGTTGCGGAGATCGAGGCGGCGGGCGGTTCAATCGTGGCGCGCTCGCTCGATGCGCGCAAGGAAGATGAAATCAACGCCTTCCTGCAGGACGCAGACAAGCTTGCGCCGCTTGAAGTCACGATCTTCAACGTCGGCGCCAACGTCAATTTCCCGATCCTGGAAACCACCGACCGCGTCTTCCGAAAGGTCTGGGAGATGGCCTGCTGGGCTGGCTTCCTGGCGGGACGTGAATCCGCCCGACTGATGCTGCCGCGCGGCCAGGGCAACATCTTCTTCACCGGCGCGACCGCGAGTCTGCGCGGCGGCTCGGGCTTTGCCGCGTTTGCCAGTGCCAAGTTCGGGCTCCGCGCGGTGGCGCAGGCGATGGCGCGCGAACTGGGGCCGAAGAACATCCACGTCGCGCATCTGATCATCGACTCCGGCGTCGACACCGCCTGGGTGCGCGAACGCCGCGAACAACTCTGGGGCAAGGAAGCGCTCGACAATCCCGACCTCTTGATGCCGCCGGCGTCGGTAGCTGCATCCTACTGGCAGCTCTACCAGCAGCCGAAAAGCGCATGGACGTTCGAGATGGAAATCCGCCCGTTCGGCGAGAAATGGTAGCGGCGTTTTGAGTCGACGCGGCCGCCGCGGTCCGGCATATCAAGTTCGACAGCAACAATAACCGAACAGCGGAGCTGAACGATGCGTATTCTCGTGGTGGGGGCCGGCGCGATCGGCGGGTATTTCGGCGGCAGGCTGTTGCAGGCCGGACGCGACGTCACTTTTCTGGTGCGTCCGAAGCGCGCGGCCGAACTGGCAAGCGCCGGGCTCGTCATCAAGAGCCCGCACGGCGACGTCACGCTGAAAAGTCCGCCGACGGTTCAGGCTGACAAACTGAAAGAGGCGTTCGATGTCGTGCTGTTGAGTTGCAAGGCATTCGATCTCGACGACGCCATCAAATCGTTCGCGCCTGCGGTGGGACCGCAGACAGCGATCATTCCGATGCTCAACGGCATGCGGCACCTCGACGTGCTCGACGTGAAATTCGGCCGCGAACGGGTGCTGGGCGGCCAGTGCGCCATCGCGGTCACGCTCAACGACCAGCGCGAGATCGTCCAGCTCGCGCCAATGCAATCGCTCGGCTTCGGCGAACGCGACGGCAAGACGAGCGAGCGGGTCAAGGCAATCGCCGAAGCCTTCGCCAGCGGCAATTTCGGATCGCAGGCGTCCGACGCCATCATGCAGGACATGTGGGAGAAATGGGTGTTTCTCGCGACCCTCGCCGGCACCACCAGCCTGATGCGCGCAGCGGTCGGCCACATCATCGCCGCGCCGGGCGGCCGCGATTTCATCCTCGGCGTGCGCGACGAAATCGCCGGGATCGCCAAGGCCGCCGGTCATGCGCCGCGGGAAGCGTTCCTGACCCGCACTACCGGCATGCTGACGGCGGAAGGCTCACCGCTGACCGCCTCCATGTTCCGCGACGTCAAGGCCGGTGCGCCGGTCGAGGCCGATCAGATCATCGGCGATCTCATCACGCGCGCCGAGGCGGCAAAGCTGCCGGTGCCGAAGCTGCGCACGATCTATACGCATCTGAAGGCGTATGAGAATCAGCGGGGGTGACTATCTCCTTCGCCTCGCTCTCGCGGGGAGGTGAAGACGCCTTTCCTACAAATGCGCCAGGTAATGCGCGAGCGCGGTGATCTCTTCCTCGCTGAGCGGATAGGCCACGTCGGCCATCGCCGCCATGCCACCGCCGGAGCGATCCCCTGATTTGTAATCGTGCAGCGCCTTGACGAGGTATTCCTCGCGTTGGCCGGCGATGCGCGCAACCGCCTTGGTGCCCGCAAGATCGTCGCCGTGGCATGAGACGCAGCGGCGACCCATGGCAGCCTGCTTGCCCTTCGCCGACAGATCCGGATTGTCGTCCTTCGGACCCTTGGGCGGCGTCAGCGACGCAAAATAGGCACCGAGGTTGCGGATATCCTCATTGGTGAGTTGTTCGACGATCGGCTGCATCTGGTCGTTCTTGCGCGTGCCCGCGCGGAAGAACACCAATTGCCACTGGATGAACTGATCCTGCTGGCCGGCGAGTGATGGGATGTTCTCGGTGGTGGAAATGCCGTTCTCGCCGTGGCAGGCCGCGCAAACCTCGGTGGCTTTCGCCTTGCCGGCTTCGATGTCGGCCGCCTTGAGGGGGGTTGCGATTGCTGCTGCGATCAGCAGCACCATTGTTGTTATGGTTGTTCGCATCATGCCGCTCCCTTGAAAGCCACGATCCCTTGAAAGCAAAGGCTGCGGTCGCATGTGCGACCGCAGCCTCCAGCCATCATTCCGTTACTTGCTGTAGCTGATGCGATAGATCGCACCCGCCCAGTCGTCGGCCACCAGGATCGAGCCATCCTTAGCCAAGACGATATCGGCCGGACGGCCGGTATAGCCCTGCTTGCCTTCGATCCAGCCGGAGGCGAGCACCTCCTGCTTCGGATTCTTGCCATCGGGACCGACGATCACCCGCACGATACGCGCGCCCTGGTACTGATGCCGATTCCATGAGCCGTGCTCGGCGATCAGGATATTGTTCTTGTAGGACGCCGGGAACATGGAGCCCGTATAGAACTTCATGCCGAGCGGAGCGACGTGCGCGCCGAGTTTCAACACCGGTGGTGTGAACTCGGAACACTTGTGGCCCATGGCGAACTTCGGGTCCGGAATGTCGCCCTCGTGGCAATACGGATAACCGAAATGCTCGCCGAGGCGCGAGATCATATTGAGCTTGTCGCTCGGCGTATCGTCGCTCAGCCAATCGCGGGCGTTCTCGGTGAACCAGTACTTGCCGCTGCGCGGATCGACGTCGCCGCCGACGCTGTTGCGCACGCCAAGCGCCACGATTTCAGCGTTGCCGGTCTTGGGATCGACACGGCGAATCTGTGAGGTGCTGGTCGGGGGGATACCGATGTTGAAGGGCGGGCCCACCGGAATGTAGAACCAGCCGTCCTTGTCCGGCGCGAGATACTTCCAGCCGTGCGATGTATAGGGCGCGAAGTCGTCGTAGACGACCTTGGGCTCCGGCATCTTGTCGAGATTGGCTTCCGCGTTGTCGTAACGCAGCAGCTTGTTGATATCGATCACATAGAGCGCGCCGTCCTTGAAGGCGATGCCGGTCGGCATCTTCAGGCCCTTGATGATGGTCTTGACCTCTTTCTTGCCGCCCTTGTCGGTGATGGCATAGACGTTCCCGAGCCCGAACGAGCCGACGAACAGCGTGCCCTTGTCGCCCCACGCCATCTGGCGCGCGGCCAGCACGCCCGGAGCGTAAAGCTCGATCTTGAATCCGGGCGGCAGCTTGATCTTCTTCAGCGCCGCGCTGATCTCGGACTCCGACATGCCGGTCGGCGGGCCCGACGGCGGCGCGAGGCCTTTCTGCGCTTCGGTCTCGTCGCCAAGGAACCAGTCATCCGGCGGATGGGTCCAGAATTCCTTGTTGCCGGACTCGTAGTGCTTGAGTCCCTTTTGTTGTGCGTACACCTGCGTGGTGGTGCTCATCATCGCAAGGATCGCCGCGCATGCCAGAATGGATCGACTGAATACCGATGTCATCGCGTCACTCCCCTATGCAGCCGGCTCCGGCTGCGACCGTTATTGTTTTGAAAAACTTCTAGAGGCGAATTGGTCTGCTGATGAATGATCAGACGACCGAAGCCTAGCACATCTGCTGCTGGAGAGAAGTCTGCGCTGCGCGGCATCGGCAAATCAGGCCGCCGCGCGAATTTGTTTCACGACAGTTTGATAATTTTCCTTTTTTCGTCACCGGCTCTGCATCGTGCGTCGCACAATTGGAGCCGACTGGATCAGTTGCGAACGATCCTCCGCAGCTAACGACGCATTCCGCTGTGCTTATGCTGCGTCGATGGAAGATCGCAGAATATCCATCTGCTGTGTCGCCGCACGATTCACCGCCATACATCACTGCTCGTTGCGACAGTCACGGATTCATCCTGATCTGGCGAGATTGAGTGACTCAAAGGAGCGGGCGAGAAAGGGTTCGGGAATTTGAAGAAAATTCCGGCGAGCCCCTACCGACAATTTTAGCTAATGTCGTGTGCCAGCTGCGGCTTGCGCGCGAACTGCGTCGCGTACCGTCTGGCAAAATTGCTGAACCGGGTCGGAGAGATGCCCAATCGACGATGCGTTTCAAGATGGATCTTCGCCGTCGGATGCCGCAGTCGCTCGCGCGCCTGGTCATAGATTCCATCTGCGAAATAAGCGGGTGCGCCGGCCGCCAGCAGATCGTCGCGGCGGCGCTCGGGACTGATCGGGACATAGCGCACCGTTTGTCCCCTTGCGGCACCGATGTACCCGGCGATGTCGTTCCCGGTCAGCGCCTCGGGACCCGTCATCATGTAGCTGCAGCCGTCATGACCGTCGGTGCGCAGGATCTCAACCGAGATCGCGGCGACGTCGGCGATGTCGACCGGCGCGAGTTCGATGCTACCAAGCGGCAGGCGAAGCTCGTCGGCTTCAACAATCGTCCGAGCCTCACGCAGATACACCTGCATGAATTGACTCGGGCGCAGATGGGTCCAGGCGAGACCGGACCGCTCCAGATAATCCTCGATGCGCTCATGCATCGCCGTGAAGACGAACGCATCGGGATCGAATCCATCCTCCGCACCGGAAAACTTGATGACGTGGCGAACGCCGGCGCGCTTGCACGCATCGACGAAGATGCATTGCGTCTCTTCCATCTTTTCGTTGGCGGTGGAGACCATGAGGGCGCGATCGACCCCCGCAAGCGCCGCGCCGAGCGTCTTCGGGTCGGCCATATCGCCTTCAACAAGTTCGACGCCATGACCGGCGATGCGAGTTGCGACTTGCGCGTTACGGACCAGAGCCCGAACAGGGATTCCCTGCGCCACGCACTGCGAAACGATCGCCGAGCCCGAAAGCCCGGCCGCACCAGTCACCAAGATCATCTCGATATCTCCTTGCAATGGTCAGCCTCGAGGCTGCCTTGCAGGGCATGACGTCGCGCCGCGGTGAAAGGATTCGGCGGCCTTCGAAATTTTGCAACGGTCCGGCGGATCAGCAAATTGATGTCGCGGCCGATCCGGGTGGTGCCGGGCACCGAGAGGATCGGGCATCACCATCACGGAGAAGTTCGGTTGGCCTGCGCCTCCTCGGAAAAGCACGCGCAAAACAACAAAGCCGCCATGCGGCGGCTTGTCGTTAAGTCATTGCTTTGCCAAGAAGAAAGTTCTGGAGCGGGCGAAGGGATTCGAACCCTCGACCCCGACCTTGGCAAGGTCGTGCTCTACCCCTGAGCTACACCCGCATCCGAGAAAATGGCCGCCGTGACCGGCCGCCAGCGCGCAGACCTATGCCAAATGCGGCCTGCGAATGCAACAGCAAGTCTGCAGCCGGATGACGTCTATTTTTCGTCATTCCCGGCGGCCCGGCGGGCAAGATCCGAGGAAACCCGGCTCGGGCCAGCCAAGTGCGATCCGGGTTCCACCGATTGCAAAAGCGTGGCAGGAGCGCCATTTAAGGCTCGGGCTATTAAGGCTTGGGCCGTGCTAGAACCGGACCATTCCCGACACATCAGGCGAGGACCACGTGACCATAGTCGAGCAGGGCAGCGGGCCGGCGCCACAGGCGCCGTCCGATCTCATCAAGGAAACCACGACCCAGGCGTTCATGACGGACGTCATCGAGGAATCGAAGCGCCAGCCGGTGCTGATCGACTTCTGGGCGCCGTGGTGCGGCCCGTGCAAGCAGCTCACGCCCACCCTGGAAAAGGCCGTCCTTGCCGCCAAGGGCAAGGTCAAGCTGGTCAAGATGAACATCGACGATCACCCGGCGATCCCGGGCCAGATGGGGATCCAGTCGATTCCGGCCGTGATCGCCTTCGTCAACGGCCAGTCCGCCGACGGCTTCATGGGCGCGGTGCCCGAGAGCCAGGTCAATGCCTTCATCGACAAGCTGACCCAGGGCGTAACGGCCCCCGGCGAGCCGAACATCGCGGAAATTCTGCAGGAAGCCGAAACTGCACTTGCCGCCGGCGATCCGGCCACGGCGGCCTCGATCTATGCTGAGATTCTCGGTTTCGATGCCGCGAATATCCCGGCGATCGCGGGGCTTGCGCGATGTTACGCGACGACAGGCGCGCTCGATCAGGCCAAGCAGACGCTCGCGCTGGTGCCGGAATCCAAGCGCAACGATGCCGCGGTCAAGACCGTGCAGACCATGATCGATCTTGCGGAGCAGGCGAGCTCGCTCGGTCCGGTTGCCGAGCTTGAACAGAAAGTCGCCGCAAACCCGCTCGATCATCAGGCGCGGTTCGATCTCGCCACCGCGTTGAATGCCGCCAACAAGCGCAGCGAGGCGACCAACCACCTGCTCGAGATCGTCAAGCGCGATCGCAAATGGAACGACGACGGTGCCCGCAAGCAGCTCGTGCAGTTCTTCGAGGCCTGGGGCGGCGCGGACGATGCCACCGTCGAGGGACGCAAGCGGCTGTCGACGATCCTGTTCTCCTGATCTCGGGATGCAAGCCTAACACCGGATCCGCCCATGCCGATCAATGCCAGCTATCGCGGACCCGGTGACCTTCCCGAAGTGATTCCCGTGTTTCCGCTGCCCGGTGCGCTGCTGCTGCCGCGCGGGCAGATGCCGCTGAATATCTTCGAGCCGCGCTACCTCGCGATGGTCGACGACGCGTTTCGCGACGGTCATCGCCTGATCGGCATGATCCAGCCGGACGCCGCCCACTCCGCGAGCGAGGCCAAACCGAAACTGTTCGGCGTCGGCTGTGTCGGCCGCATCACCCAACTCGCCGAATCCGGCGACGGCCGCTACATCCTCGAGCTCACCGGGGTCGCGCGCTTCAAGGTGACGGAGGAGCTGACGGTGCTGACACCTTACCGCCAGTGCAAGGTCGACTTCTTTGCCTTTGTCGACGACTTCACGGCGCGCAAGGGCGAAGATGCCGTCGACCGCAAGCGGCTGCTGGAGGTGCTGGCCGATTTCCTCAAGGTCAACCGTCTGAAGGTCGACTGGGACGGCATCGAGGGCGCGCCGAACGAAGCGCTGGTCAACGCACTGGCGATGATGTCGCCCTACGGCCCACCGGAAAAGCAGGCGATGCTGGAAGCGCCCGACCTGAAGACTCGCGCTGAAATCCTGATCGCCGTCACCGAAATGGATCTCGCCAAGAAGCGCACAAGCGGCGACCCCGGATTGCAGTAAGGCGCGACGCGCGGCTCACGCCGCCGCACGCATACCTAACTCCCGGCGACCGAGCCAATCACGCCATGACAGCGTCCCGCGTACGCCATCGCTGCCGATAAATCCCATGCGACGGCCCAGCCGATCGGACATCGGCACGATGGTACAGTGCAGATGCTGCGATGCCTGATACTGGCGCGCGAACTCGACGCAGCTAAGGGTATCCGGCCCGCCGATATCGGCGCGGACTCCGCGCACACCATCGAATGCACACCGCACGAGATAATCGGCAACATCCGCCGTATCGACAGGATTGAATTGCGTTTTCGGCAGCGGCCAGACCGGAAGCCACGCAACGCCGGCAAGCATCTTCTCCAGCAGATAATAAAACGGCGTCGCGCGAACCACCGACCACGGCAGCGACGAATCGCGCACGAGCTTTTCTCCCGCGAGCTTGACGCGCGCATAGGGAAGCATCGCCTCCTCCAGACCGACGATGGACACGTGTAGAAGGTGCTGCACCGATGCATCCCTGCAGGCCGCGATCAACTGCTCGGTTCCCTGAACATCGACCGCGGACGGCGACCTGACAAAGTCAGTCGGTCTGACCCCGCCCCGCCGCGCGATCGGAGAATCGGTCGCGGCGCTGATGACCGTGTGCACGCCCTGCATGGCAGCCGGCAACCCCTCGCCCGTTGCGAGATCGCCGATGGCCCATTCGACCTGCATTGCGGGGCGGGGCGAACGCGTGAAGACCCGCACCCGATGCCCGTCGCGAACCAATCGGGCGACGATATCGCGGCCAAGATGGCCGGTGCCTCCAGTGACGAGAACGAGCGGCATCCGAAACCTCCGTCGATCACTCCAAATTTTCCTGCGCCCTCGGACTCAGGCGCCCGTGGGAACGAGCACGGTCTCGCCGGTCGCGACCAGCAACATCTCGCCCTCCTCGTCTCCGGCGAAGAGCTCGGCCCTCGCAAATATCTGCCGACGCCCGGCACGAAGCATTGTTCCTTTCGCAAGGAAGTGGCGGCCCGTGGCGGGCCTGAGGCAATTCATCGAGAAGTGCGAGGCCGTGACCGCGCCGACTACGGTTGCGGCCGCGAATCCGCAGGCGGTATCGAGCAAGGCGGCGATCAGTCCGGCATGGAGGTGGCCGACGTATTGCGTGAAATCATCGCGCCACGCCATGCCTATCTCAGCGTATCCATCGCCAGTGCTGACGACCTCGAAGTCCGCCATGCGATTGAATGCGGCGGATTCGTTCACCGCGGCCAACTCCAGAAAATTGAACCCGGAGCGGCCGGTCATGCACGACTCCATTGCGGCAAGCGACTTTCGAGATTCGCCCTCACCGCCTCGACGTTGTTGGGCGTTCCGAGCAACATGCTTTGTTCGGCCGTTTCGGCCGCAAGACCTGTCGCTGCATCACAGTCCGATGCGAGGTTCAACAGCCGCTTCGCGGCCCGGATCGCGTCCGGACTGCGGCTCGCGATCTCCCGCGCGCTCGTCAGCGCCGCCGCATGTGGGTCGGCGACGATGCGTGTGACCAGGCCATAGCCGAGCGCTTCCTCGGCGGAGAACACGCGCGCGGTGTAGGTGAGTTCGCGGACGACATCGTCGCGAACCAGATTCCGCATCAGAACGGTTCCGGCCATGTCGGGCACCAAGCCCCATTTGGTCTCGACAATGGCGAAGCGCGTGTCCGGTGCGACGTAACGCAAGTCGGCGCCGAGCGCGAGTTGGAAGCCGCCACCATAAGCGATGCCGTGAACCGCCGCGATCACCGGCACCGGCAGGTCACGCCACAGCCAGACGAGGTGCTGCGCGAAATTGGCAATGCCGTGAGTCCTCCTGGTGAGGTCGGTGAACGGCAGGATCGATTCGCCGCGCGCCGCTGCCGTGATTCGCTCGATATCAAGCCCCGCACAGAACGCGCGGCCTTCCCCTGACAACACCACGACCCTTACGTCGGGATCGCCCCTGAGTTGCTCGCCGGCCGAAGCAATCGCCTCGAACATCGCGGGATCCAGCGCATTCATTTTGTCGGGGCGCGTCAACCGGACCTCGGCGATCCCATCGTCGATGCTCAGCCGCACACGATCGTTCATGGCGAACTCCTGCCTGGTTTTGTGCGTGAGGCCGCTAGTAGCCGGCCACCGCCATCGCGACGACCGCACCGAGCGCGATCCAGCCGAAGTGACGGCCACGCAGCGCGATGAAGTTGCCTGCTGCGGCAACGGCGTAGACGATTGCGAGCGTTGCCACGATCCAGTGCCGCGCCGGTTCGGACATCATCGTCGGCGCCATCAGCAGCAGCACACCGCCCCCGATCCACGCCACCGTGCCGGCCTGCCAGACCGCGCGGATCAACGTGCGCACGCGCGGCGGCTCGATGGTGGCGCGCGCGAAGACCTTGGTTTCGCCCAGCCAGCCGTGAATGAGCGCGACCACGATGGCCGAGATCCCCGAGAGCTGAAGCAGTACGTCCCGCATCGTCACCTCAACGCAGCACTGTCCATACAGTACTGTATGTCGATATAACCACGGCTCTGGATCGTGTCAATACAGTTGTGTATGGTGCCCGCACGGAGGCGACATGGGCGATCCCCTTTCGGTCAAGGACTGGCTCGATCTCGGGCTGAAAACACTGACGTCGCAAGGCTTTACTGCCCTGAAGGCGGAACCGCTGGCGAAAGCCATGGGGGTGTCGCGCGGCAGCTTCTACTGGCACTTCGCCGATATCGACGCCTATCGCGCCGCGGTCCTGAACCACTGGCGCGAGGTCGCCGCCGAGCAGATCATCGCCGATCTCGAAGAGCACCGCGGCGACGAGCCTCCGCTGCGCCGGCTGCTGCGGCGTTCGTTCGGCGACCGGCTCGCGCTGGAGCGCGCGGTGCGAAGCTGGGCAACATCCGATCCCCTCGCGCGCAAGGCGGTCGATGCGATCGACCGGCGCCGGCTCTCCTACGTGGAGCGCCTGCTTGAACAGGCCGGACTGCCGCACGACATCGCCCAGGCGCGCGCGCAAATCCTGTATTGGGCCTTTCTCGGATTTGCGCTCTCGGATAAACCATTGAGCGGAGCGAGACAGGCGGCGATCCTCGAACAACTTGTCCGCCTCGCCTCACCATAAGGCAGCGCTGTCACCCATCGCAGACAGTGCGCAAGGATTTCTCAGAGAGACCGCGCATGACGACCCCATCCGATCGTTTCGAAGGCACCGTCGACCCGAAGCTTCTGGAAATCCTGGTGTGCCCGGTCACCAAGGGATCGCTTGAATTCGACAGCGAGCGGCAGGAGTTGATCTCGCGCTCGGCCAAACTCGCCTACCCGATCCGCGATGGCATTCCGATCATGCTGCCGGAAGAGGCACGCAAGATCGACTGACGCATTACGTTGCGTTCGCGAGCGCCGCGAGGTCAGGCGCCGCGACCCCTCTCTGAAATGCGAGGAGATCGAGCGTTGGCGGCTCCGCCCCCGTGAGAATCGACAAACAGGCATGCGCCTGTCCGCGATGATGGGTTTCGTGATTGAAGAGATGGCTCAGGATATCCGATCGCAGTTGTTGCTGCAGCTTGCCTGATGTGGTGGCGTAATCGACCGTTTGCGCAAAGGCCGCATCGTCGTAGCCATCCATCACCCGGATGATACGCGCGTCTTCCGCCGCACGGGCGCGGGCCAGCGCGCGGCGATCGTCGAACAGGATGACATCGAGGCGGTTCGGATGATCGCCCTCGCCGGTCAGCCGCCTCAACCATATCCGGTCGGTCAGGAGCAGATGGTTCAGCGTCCCATGCAGGCTGCCGAAGAATACGCCGACCTTGCGGCGATAGAGCTCGTCGGGAAGTGCCATCGCCGCCTCGTATAGACGAGCATTCGCCCAGCGGTTGTAGGCGGCGAACTGCCGGAAATGGTCGCGGAACATGCATCATTCTCCTTCCGTAGCGAGTGTAACGCGGTGACCGCCGGGGAATGGTGAGATATGCTCACCTTTCGCAAGTGACCAATCCAATGCTGACGACGCCCCTTCCGCCTCTCGCCACACTGCAGGCGCTCGCCGCGCTTCAACGCGACGGCAGTCTCACGGCAGCAGCGGTCAGGCTCGGCGTGACCCGATCGGCCTTGTCGCATCGGATCGCGGATCTCGAAGCGCAACTCGGCGTCGCGCTGGTTCGGAAGAATGGACGGCGCCTCCGCCTCACCGATGAAGGTGAAACGTTGATGGCGTCTCTTGGCGATTCCATCGCACGCATCGAGGCCGCGATCCGCCCGCTGCAGCGGCGCCGGCTGCAGGTGCGTGTCAGTACGGTCGCGACGTTTGCATCCGACTGGCTGATCCCACGGCTCGTCGATTTCCACGACAAACATCCGGCCATCGAAATCTCGGTCTCGACCACCGTGCGTGTCGCCGATCTCGCAACCGAGGACGTGGACCTCGCGATCCGCCATGGCGCCGGACGCTGGGATGGCGCAATCGCCACCTTGCTGTTTCGCGAAACGCTCATACCCGTCGCCGCACCGAGCCTCGTCGACGCGCGCGATGTCCAACGAATCTGGCGCTCCGCCACCCTCGTTCATGCGCGCTCCCGCGACCATGACTGGTCGATCTGGTGGCAGCGCAAGGGCAGCGCGGCGCCGGGCGGCCGTCGGCTCATCGTCGAGAACCGCGCACAGGCGCTCGACGCCGCGCTGGCGGGTAACGGCATCGCCTTAGTCGATGCGGCCTACATTGGTCCGCTGATCGCCGAGGGGAGACTCTGCGCGCTCGCGGAGAAACCGATTCGGCTTGATGACGGATATTACGCGGTCCATCGGTCGACACCGCGCAACGCCCGCGCCGTCCTGACTTTCCGCGATTGGCTCGTCGCCACGGCCAGAGAGTTCAGACCACAGGACGGCGTCCTATAGAGCCTCGCCCTTCAACAGCCGCGGCACTTCGCCGGTCAATCCCGCAGCCTGGCGGATGAATGCATTCTTCAGCGGCGGCAGGCGATCGACCAGGCCGAGCCCGATGTCGCGCACGCCGCGTAGCAGCGTCGACTCGTTCGAGAACAGGACATTGAGCGTGTTGGTCGCAGCCCCCATCGCCATGGTGTCGAAGCGCCGCCAACGCTGATAGCGCTCAAGCACGTCGGCCTGGCCGGGATCGATGCCGAGCCGTGCCGCGTCGACAACAGTCTCGGCGAGTGCCGCGACATCCTTCAGGCCCATGTTGAGGCCCTGACCCGCGATCGGGTGGATCACATGCGCCGCATCGCCGATCAGCGCCAGGCGGTCTGCAATGAAGGAGCGCGCCACGAAATACTGAAGCGGAAACGCGCGCGGCCGATCGAGCGCCTTGACCTCGCCGAGATGCAGCCCGAAGCGCTGCTCCAGCTCGGCATGGAATTCATCCGGCGGCAGCGCCACGATGCGCGCGGCATTAGCGCGCGTCTCGGTCCACACCAGCGACGAACGTTTTCCCGTCAGCGGCAGGATCGCGAACGGGCCCGCCGGCAGGAAATGTTCTTCGGCACGGCCTTCGTGATCGCGCTCATGGCCGACCGTGACGACGATGCCGGACTGGTCATACTCCCAGCCGTGGGTCGCGATGCCGGCCCGCTCGCGCAATCTCGAGCGCGCGCCATCGGCCGCCACCAGAAGGCTCGCCTCGATGGCGTCGCCCTCACCCAGCGACACGGTCACGCCATCCGGCTGCGCGTCATATCCCGTCACCGTAGTGGCGCGCAGGTCGACACCCTCAGCCTGCGTGCGCTCCACCAGCGCATCGATCAGATGACGATTTTCGATCATATGCGCGAAGGGCTCGCCGGGCGCGACGTCGCCTGCGAAGGTCAGGAATGTCGGGCGGGTTGCATCCTCGAGTCGGGAGTCCGTCACCACCATGTCGAGGATCGGTTGCGCGGTTTCAGCGACCGCTTCCCAGACGCCGATCGTCTCGAACAGGCGGCGGCAGGCGGCGACAATGGCAGTGGCGCGCGGATCGCGGCTCGGCCGGTTGGCCAGCGCCGGATCGGCCACCACGATCGGTACATCCGCACCCAGACCCTGCCGCAGCGCCAGTGCCAGCGCGAGGCCTGCGAACGCGCCGCCGCAGATGACAATGCTCCGATGTGTCGTCATGATACGCCTTACTCTCTTGCGCCGATATTATAGCTGGGCGAAACAGGTTCACCAAACTTGGCGGGACCGGTTTATCGGACTGTCATCTTGAGGTGCGAGCGATCTCCTGAACGGGTCTGCACCCGAAAACGCTCCAATTGAAGGCATCTTGATGTCCAAAAGCCTGATCGATCTTCTCGCCATCCTCGATCTCGAGCCACTCGAGGAAAACCTGTTCCGCGGCAACAGCCCAAAAACGAGCTGGCAGCGCGTGTTCGGCGGGCAGGTGATCGGACAGGCGATGGTCGCGGCATGCCGCACCGTCGAAGGCCGGCTGCCGCATTCGCTGCATTGCTACTTCATCCTGCCGGGCGATCCCGCGATCCCGATCATCTACGAGGTGGAGCGGCTGCGTGACGGCAAGAGCTATTCGACCCGCCGCGTCACCGCGATCCAGCACGGCCACGCCATCTTCTCGATCATGGTCTCATTCCATGCCGAGGAGGAAGGCGCCTTCGACCATCAGGACAAGATGCCGGACGTGCCGACCCCGGACATGCTGACGGCGGAGGAAATCGCCAAACAGCCGATGTTCAAGGAGATGCCGGACTTCATCCGCCGCTACTATGAATCCGACCGCCCGATCGAACTGCGTCCCGTCGAACTTGGACGTTACTTCGGTCAGAAGATCGACGATGGCCGTATCCATGTCTGGATCCGCACTGCGGCGAAGCTGCCGGACGATCCGGCGCTACACATGTGCGCGCTGGCCTATGCCTCGGACTTCTCACTGCTCGATGCGGTGATGGCGCGTTACGGCCGCACGCTGTTCGACAAGCGTATGATGCCGGCCTCGCTCGATCACGCCATGTGGTTTCACCGCCCGTTCCGCGCCGACGAGTGGCTGCTCTATGCGCAGGATTCGCCGAGCGCGCAGGGCGGCCGCGGTCTGACCCGCGGCCTGATCTTCAAGCCGGACGGTACGCTGGTCGCGTCTGTGGCGCAGGAGGGCTCGGTCCGCGAGCGGCGCTAAGATTCGTGCACGCTCACGCCGCCTGCGGCGCCAGCGCGATCTGCGAGAAATACCAGCGCGTGTACCAGCCGAGCACCCACGGGATCGGAATGATGAATGCGCATCCGATCGCGAACACCAGCGTCCGCCACAACACGTCGAGACCGCTGGCGTTGAACACGATCGCGCGCCGGGTGCCCTCAATGTTGCGGAATAGCCATCGCGTCCAGGCCGTCGTCACCCACGCCCAGCCGATGATGGTGATGAACGAAATGCTCAGCAGCACGTACCAGCCGACATAGTGCAGGGCGTCGCCGAGGAATGACAACTGGATCGGCTGACCGTTCGAGGTGATGTTCGCCACGATCCACTTGACCGTCATCCACGACAGATACGCCTGCACGGGAATCAGGATGATCCGCATGTAGGGAATTCCGGTAACGCCGCCGTAAGTGCACGCCGCGAGCAGCATGAACACCCACCAGATATCCATCGGCTGGCCGCTGAAGCCGAGATTGGGCCGCTGCGGCACCCGTATGCAGGAGACGAACCACCGGTAGAAACTCGTCGCCACCCAGGGCGCCGGGATCACCAGAAGGAACCCGATAACGAAGATCAGCGTGCGTCCGAGCAGCGCCCAGATGCTGAAGTCGGCGGACAGGCTAACGCCGGAATAACCGTCTGCGTTCGCTACGGACTGACCGGGTCGCGGACGCGGCGGCATGGGCGGCGCGCCGGAAGGTCCGCCGGACAGAAGGCCCGGAACGTCGCCGGCCCGTTGCCAGGCGGCCATGCCCTCGGTCCAGACATAGGTGTCCGGCCGGACGGACCCGCGGGCGATGAAATCGCGAAATTGCTCTTCGGAATAAGGCCCCTGCTGCTGATCTCCCGCAGCAAAAAACCATGAACGGCTCGACATGAATTTCCCCCAAATGCGCGGCCTGCGGCCGGTATTTTCGTTAGTCAGAAAGACAGAGGCGCGGTTCACACGAAAATGCCGGACAGTTTACACCGGAGACTGCCGACCGGCGGGCGCTTCTCCATGTTTTTCGTTTGAGCGGCGACATTTTTGTGCCATTTGCACAGAAAGATGCCAGATTTGGCGAGGAGCCATTTCGGAATAGCCGGGTTGTCGAATTACGCGGGTAAAGAGACCGGACCATGAAACTCGTCGTCGCCATCATCAAACCCTTCAAGCTCGATGAAGTCCGCCAGGCACTGACGGCTATCGGCGTGCACGGCATGACCGTGACCGAGGTCAAGGGTTATGGGCGCCAGAAGGGCCATACCGAGATTTATCGCGGCGCCGAGTATGTCGTGAACTTCCTGCCGAAGCTGCGGATCGAGGTCGCGGTATCGTCGGAACTCGCGGACAAGACCGTCGAGGTCATCACCTCGGGCGCGCGCACCGGCCAGATCGGCGACGGCAAGATTTTCGTGACGCCGATCGATCATGCCCTGCGCATCCGCACCGGCGAGACCGACACCGACGCGCTTTGAGTTTTGGATACTGCAAGAGAGACAACCATTCGTCGTTACGAACGAAACGAAACATCCAGTCTCTGACCAACGTTAATGCTGGATTGCTTCGTCGCTTCGCTCCTCGCAATGACGGACATACAGACCGGGGAACGATCATGGGGGCATTCCAGCGTTACGCAGCGCGCGCTGTGGCGATTTTGCTTGCAGCAGGAATGGCCCTAACCTCCGCCACACCCGCTCTCGCCGCGGCTCCATCGACCATCAACACTGCTGATACCGCCTGGATGATCGTCGCGACAGCCTTCGTGCTGATGATGACGATCCCAGGGCTCGCGCTGTTCTACTCCGGCATGGTGCGCAAGAAGAACGTGTTGGCGACCATGGCGCAGAGCCTTTCGGCGGTCGCGGTGATTTCCATCCTCTGGGTTGCGTTCGGTTATTCGCTGACCTTCACCGGCGACGGACGCTGGCTCGGATCGCTCGATCGCATCTTCCTCGCCGGCATGACCATGGACTCCGTCAATCCAGCGGCAAAGACCATTCCGGAAGCGCTGTTCATGCTCTACCAGATGACCTTCGCGATCATCACGGTGGCGCTGGTCGCGGGCGCGGTCGCTGACCGGATGCGCTTCTCGGCCTATCTGTTGTTTTCGATCGGCTGGTTCATCTTCGTCTACATTCCGCTGGCGCACTGGGTGTGGGGCGGCGGCTTCCTCGGCGCCGTCGGCGTGCAGGATTTCGCCGGCGGACTCGTGGTGCATCTCAGCGCTGGCGTCGGTGGACTGGTCGCCGCGAAAGTCGTCGGCAACCGCCTCGGCTACGGATCCGAAAACCTGTCGCCGTTCGATCTGTCGCTCGCGGTCATGGGCACCGGTCTGTTGTGGGTCGGCTGGTTCGGTTTCAACGGCGGCTCGGCGCTCGGCGCCAATGCACGGGCGATCTACGCGATCATCGCGACCCATCTTGCGGCCTGCGCCGGCGCGCTGACCTGGGGCGCGATCGAATGGTCGACGCGGCGCAAGCCGTCAGTGCTGGGCATGATCTCGGGCGCCGTCGCAGGCCTCGGCACCATCACGCCGGCCTCGGGTTTCGTCACGCCGCTGCAGGGCATCGTCATCGGCGTCATTGCCGGCGGCGTCTGCTACTGGGCCTGCACCGGTCTCAAGCATCGTTTCCGCTATGACGACTCGCTCGATGTGTTCGGCGTCCACGGCATCGGCGGCCTGACCGGAACCTTATTGCTCGGCGTCTTCGCCACGTCCTCCATCGGCGGTGTCTCGGGTCTGCTCGAAGGCAATGCACGCCAGTTGCTGCTGCAGTTCTACGGTGTCGCGGTCACCCTGCTCTGGTCCGGCGCGGTGACGTTCGTCCTGCTCAAGCTGGTCGGCGCCTTGGTTGCCCTGCGGGTCTCCCGCGAGAACGAACTCGAAGGTCTCGACATCACTCAGCACGGCGAGGCGCTGCAGTAGCCCCCGCGCGACCTGATCTTTCGAATCTCACGCGCCCGGTCCTGGAGCATCAGGATCGGGCGTTTTTATCGGAACTGGCCTCGAACCCGTCCGGGACATGCGGCCTGCCTGCCTCCTGAGCAAAAACATGTCGGAAGCCTGGCACTGCCTTCCTTTTGGGCAGGCGTGGTCAGCCTTTAAGCGCACCGCAGACCCGGCTGTCGCATCGCCCAGCGGGCGAGCAGAAAAGCCTCGCATTTACAATTGACTAGCCAGCGCCGGCCGGTCTGGCACGGCATTTGATTCTATCGACGCGGCTGTGCCCGCGTCGTGTCCTTTCAGTGCGTGGTGATCCTCAGCCGAGATCGCCCGGCGCGTCCTCGCCGGGCCAAGCGGGGACCAGATCCATGAAAATCGTTATGGCGATCATCAAGCCATTCAAGCTCGAAGAAGTCCGCGATGCCCTGACCGCGATCGGCGTGCACGGCCTGACGGTGACGGAAGTCAAGGGATACGGCCGCCAGAAAGGCCACACCGAGATCTATCGCGGCGCCGAGTACGCGGTGAGTTTCCTGCCCAAGGTCAAGATCGAGGTCGCGATCAATTCCGACCAGGTCGACAAGACCATCGACGCCATCACCGCCGCCGCCAAGACCGGCCAGATCGGCGACGGCAAGATTTTCGTCATCAGCCTCGATCACGCCGTGCGCATCCGCACCGGCGAGGCCGATGCCGCTGCCCTCTGATTTCGCATCACCTTCAAAAATCCATCAGGAGTAAAACACATGAGGTTCCCCCGTCCGTCCCGCGCGGGACTGGCCATCGCGGCGATACTCGGCGCGGCCTGTCTTGCGGGATTCGCCGACCTCGCGCTGGCCCAGACTGCTGCCGCGCCGGTTGCGGCCGCCACGCCCGCACCCAAACTCGATTCGGGCGACACCGCGTGGATGCTGACCTCGACCGCGCTGGTGCTGATGATGACCATCCCGGGTCTCGCGCTGTTCTACGGCGGCATGGTGCGCAAGAAGAACGTGCTCGCCACCGTGATGCAGAGCTTTGCGATCACCTGTCTGATCACGATCCTCTGGATGGTGATCGGCTATAGCTGGGCCTTCACCGAAGGCACAAACTATCTCGGCGGTGCATCGCGCATGCTGCTGATGGGCATGGGCACCGATTCCATCGCCAGCGCGGCATCGACGATCCCCGAGTCGGTGTTCATGTGCTTCCAGATGACCTTTGCGATCATCACGCCGGCGCTGATCTGCGGCGCGTTCGCCGACCGCATGAAGTTCTCGGCGATGATGTGGTTCATGGGCCTGTGGTCGCTCTTGGTCTACTCGCCGATCGCGCACTGGGTGTGGGGCGGTGGTTTCCTCGGCGGACTCGGCGTACTCGACTTCGCCGGCGGCACCGTGGTTCACATCAATGCCGGCGTCGCAGGCCTCGTCTGCGCGCTCGTGCTCGGCAAGCGCAAGGGTTACGGCACCGAGAACATGGCGCCGCATAACCTGGTGCTCACCGTGATCGGCGCTTCGCTGCTCTGGGTCGGCTGGTTCGGCTTCAACGCCGGCTCGGCGGTGACCGCCGGCGGACAGGCTGGCATGGCGATGGCGGTGACGCAGATCGCGACCGCCGCCGCGGCGCTGGCCTGGATGTTCGTCGAGTGGGGCCTGCGCGGCAAGCCGAGCGTGCTCGGCATCTGCTCCGGCGCGGTCGCCGGACTCGTCGCCATCACGCCTGCGTCAGGCTTTGTCGATCCGACCGGCGCGCTGGTCATCGGCGCGGTGGCCGGTGTCGGCTGCTACTGGGGCGCCACCAGCCTCAAGCACATGATGCGCTATGACGACAGCCTCGACGCCTTCGGCGTCCATGGCGTCGGCGGCATCATCGGCGCGCTGCTCACCGGCGTGTTCGCCCGCACCGCGATCAACAAGGCGGGAACAGGCCTGATCGACGGCAATGCTCATCAGGTCATCATCCAGATCTACGGCATTCTCGCCACCGTCGTGTACGACGCCATCGTCACCCTGATCATCCTGATGGTCATCAAGGCGGTGATCGGGCTGCGCGTCAGCGACGAGAACGAGCGCGAAGGTCTCGACATCACCCAGCATGGCGAGGTGATCCAGTAAGCCAACCACGGCTGCGATGCTTGATCGTCGCAGCTTCGACAACGGTTGGGACACATACCCGGCAGTGTCCCGTCCGTCGAAGGGCTCCAGCGCAAGCTGGGGCCCTTCACTTTTTGCGGTATAAGCACCCGGCAAAGTTCCGGGAGATTCGCATGACGTCACCGCCGCTGCCGCTGTCCGGCATCACCGTTGTCTCGATCGAGCAGGCTATCGCCGCGCCGCTCGCCAGCCGTCACCTCGCCGACTGGGGCGCCCGCGTCATCAAGATCGAGCGACCCGGCAAAGGCGACTTCTGTCGCGACTACGATTACGTCATGAACGGCATGTCGAGTCAGTTCGTGTGGACCAACCGCTCCAAGGAAAGCCTCGCGATCGACATCAAGAGCGACGACGGCAAGCGTGTGCTCGACGCCTTGCTGCCCCGAGCCGACGTATTCGTGCAGAACCTGGCGCCGGGCGCGGCTGCGCGGCTCGGCCTCGACGCGGCGACGCTGCTGAAGCGGTTTCCCCGTCTGATCGCCTGCGACGTATCGGGCTACGGGAGCGGCGGCCCCTACAGCCGAAAGAAGGCTTACGATCTGCTGGTCCAATGCGAAGCGGGATTTCTCTCGGTCAACGGCACCGACGAGCAGCCCGCCAAGTGCGGCATCGCCGTCGCCGATATCGCAACGGGCATGTATGTGCTGAACGGGGTGCTGATGGCGCTGTTTCATCGCGAACGCACCGGCAAGGGTACCGCGTTCGAAGTCTCGCTGTTCGATTCGCTCACCGAGTGGATGAGCTACCCCGCCTACTATGCCGATGGCGCCGGCAAGCCGCTGCGGCGCACCGGGACACGTCACGCCACCATCGCGCCTTACGGTCCGTTCAAAACCGGCGACGGGCGCGTGGTGTTCTTCGGAGTCCAGAACGAGCGCGAATGGATCGCATTTTGCGCGCGGGTCATGAACGATGCCGCGCTGGCCGACGATCCACGCTTTCGAACCAATCCACTGCGCATGCAAAACCGCGACGCGCTGGAGGCGCTGATCGAAACGCATTTCGCCAACTTCTCCGGCGAGCAGGTTCTGCAGCGCCTCGACGACGCTGCCATCGCCAATGCCACGATGAATGACGTGCAGGCGTTTTTGCAGCACCCGCAACTGCGAGTCCGCGACCGCGTCCGATCGATCGGATCGCCGAACGGGCCGCTGACGAGTTTTCTGCCCGCGATCACCATTCCCGGCGTCAGTCCGGTGATGAAAGAGGTGCCCGCCACCGGCGCGCATACCGATGCGATCCTCAGCGAACTCGGACTCGCAATGGAGGCACGCTCATGACGACCCCACGCATCACCCGCACTTATCTCGCCGTGCCCGCGCATCGCGCGCGCATGGTGCAAGGCGCGGCTGCTTCGTCCGCCGACGCGGTGTTCATGGATCTCGAGGACGCCGTGCCGTTGGCCGAAAAAGCGGCTGCACTGCAGGAAGCGGTCACCGCACTCAGCACGCTCGACTGGGGCCGGAAAACCGTCAGTGTGCGGCTGAACGGGTTCGACAGCCCGACGATTCGAACCGAGATCGCGCAACTCGCCGGCCTCGCAAGGCTCGATGCGTTCATCGTTCCGAAGGCCGAGCGCATCGCCGACATCGCTACGATCGGCGGCTGGATTCGCGACGCCTCGGCATCGCGCGCAAAGCCGGTCGAATTGGAGTTGCTGATCGAAACGGCTCTCGGGCTCGTCAACGTCGAGACCCTTGCGACCGCCGACCCGCTGGTGACAGCGCTGCATCTCGGCGTCGGCGATTTCGCCGCCTCGATCGGGGCGCGAAGCGCCGAGATCGGCGCGTCGCCTGCGGGCTACCAGCATGTCGGCAGCGCTGCCGATGGCCACCCGCGCGTGCCGCTCGACCTGTTCGCCTATCCGATGATGCGGCTGCTGGTGGCAGCCCGCGCTTTCGGCTTGCGGGCGATCGACGGTCCTTGCGGCGCGTTTCGCGATGAGATCACCACCGCTGCGACGGCGATGAAGGCGGCCGCCATGGGTTTCGACGGCAAGCAGGTGATTCACCCGAGCCAGATCGAACCGACGCGCAAGGCGTTCGTGCCGTCCGACCAGGAGCTGGCCGACGCGCGGCGAACGATCGCGGCCATGGAGGCGGCCGAGCGCGCCGGACAGGGCGCGGTCACGCTCGACGGCAAGATGATCGACTACGCCAACTTGCGGATGGTCCAGCGGCTGCTGCGTTTCCAGGACCCGGACTGACGCCTACCCGTCGCGCGACGACAGCTAGCCCAGCTTGCTCAGTTCAGCTTGCCCGCCGCGGTCGGGCTTGTGGGTTGCGGCTGCTCTAGCATCCGCAGCGCCGCATCCAGCGAATTGCGCAGGTGCATGGCCGCCGCCGGACTGCAGCGCAGCCGCCCGCTGGTGACGAATTTGATTTCGACCGAACCATCCGCAAGGGGATTGAGCGTCCGCGACGCCAGCTCGACCTGAACCGTGCCGGCCAGCACGCCATGCGCGGGCGCGATGTCGAACGAGATGACCGGCGCGTGATTATTGTCGACGTAGACGATGGTGTCGGTCGCCTTCGGCGCGTTCTGATCAGACATTCGATTCTCCCGGACTGTCGCCACAGCCTATACAAGTTTCAGCAAGCGGAGCACCGCGCTCGTGCTGCGCCTCAATCGTCGCTCTGCTCCGGGGCGATCAACGTCACGCTCGGAAAATAGGCCCGATAGCGGCGCGGATCGCGGGTCAGCAGCGGCAAACGTTCGACCTCGGCATGTGCGCCAATAAAGAAATCCGGCAGCACGCGATCGCGTGATCCGCCGGAATTTCGATAGTTTGCGAATGCCTTTCCCGCAACATACGGCACCAGCCGAGCGAATGGCGCGACCGCCACACCCATATCGTCGAGCACAGCATCGAACTCAGTCGGATCCGGAAAGCGAATCGATGTCTCTGCATAGATGATGTCGTTGATCAGAAGAGGGCCGCGACGTGCGGCGCCCTCCAAATTCATCATCGACCAGCGCCACCAGTTCGCGTCGCGTGTGAACACATCGAGCAGAACGTTGGTGTCGACCAGCGTCATGCCTCACTCGCCACGTGTCCATTCCATGATCTCGTCAGTGGATGGACCGGGTCCAAGAATGCCGACGAACCGGGCAAACCGATTCGGCGGCTGCTTGCCATCAGCAGGCGCAATCACCACGCTGCCATCCGCAGCGCGTTTGAATTCGACCCTGCTGCCGGGGCCGATGCCGAGGTGGTCCCGGATCGGCTTCGGGATCGTGACCTGACCTTTTTGCGTCACTTTGGTTGCCATGGCGTCCTCGCGCCTCAAAAGTAATACCTTGGGATCGATATGGTAATACCCGCCAAAATGTCTCGCAAGGCCGATGGTTAATCGCGTCTTAACCTCGCCGTACCTATGGTACTCATCCATCTCCCGTCCGGTTCCGCAGGGTGCGACCGAACGTCTTGAAAGTGCTGACGCTTAACCGATGGCAACCACCGCTTCATCCCGCGCGGCGCAGGACGCCGTCAGCCACGCTCCGCCAGCCGCGCCGGGCGAGCGGTCGCCATTCGCCCGGACCGCCGAATTGCTGGCGCCCTATCAGCCCGGACTGCCGCTGATCACGCTGTCGCTGGGCGAGCCGCAGCATCCGATTCCCGGTTTCGTTGGTTCGGTATTATCCAATCATATCAACGATTTCGGACGCTACCCGATCGCCAAGGGAATCGAGCCATTCCGCCACGCTGCCGCCAACTGGCTGGGGACGCGGTTCAGCCTGCCGCGCCCCGTCGATCCCGAAACCGAGGTTCTGGTGCTGAACGGCAGCCGCGAGGGCCTGTTCTTCGCCGCCATCGCCGCTGCCCGCTACGTGCCGCCGCGCAAGGGCCCACCGGCCATCCTGGTGCCGAATCCATTCTATCCGGCCTATGGCGCGGGCGCCCGCGCGGCGAATTGCGAGACGATCTTCCTGCCGACCACGCGAGACAACGGATTCCTGCCTGACCTCGATGCGCTCGATGACGCCACGCTGGCACGAGCGGTCGCGATCTTCATCGCCTCGCCTGCCAATCCGCAAGGCGCCGTGGCCTCGCGCGACTATTTCACACGCCTGATCGGGCTCGCACGTCATCACGGCTTCATGGTGCTGAGCGACGAATGCTATTCGGAAATCTACACCAAGACGGCGCCGGGCAGCGCGCTGGAATGTGCGGGTCCGAATTACGCCAACGTCGTTGCCTTTCAATCGCTGTCGAAGCGCTCGAACCTGCCCGGCATGCGCGTCGGCTTCGCCGCCGGCGACAAAACATTTCTCGCCGCGTTCCATGAGTTGCGCAACGTCGCCGCGCCGCAAGTGCCGGTACCGCTGCAGCACGTCGCGGTCGCGGCCTACAACGACGAAACCCATGTCGAGGAGAATCGCCGGCTGTATCGGCTGAAGTTCGACCTCGCCGATCAGATCCTTGGTAACCGCTACGGCTACGTCAGACCCGCCGGCGGCTTTTGTGTCTGGCTCGATGTGTCGGCGCACGGCGGAGACGAAGCCGCAGCCGTCAAACTCTATCGCGACGCCGGCGTGCGGGTGATTCCCGGAAGCTATCTGGCGCGCGAGCAGGCCGACGGCAGCAATCCCGGCGCGGGCTACATCCGGCTGGCGCTGGTGCAGGACAGTGAAACGACGGCCGAAGCGTTGCATCGGCTGGTGAAAACTCTCGATTAGTCGCAGGGCCCCATGAGCATGGCAGCGATCGAACGCGTCCTTCCCATCGTCGGCCATCTGCCGCCGTCAATTCGCGACGCGCTTGGGCGCCGGCTGCGCGAACTGACCGGGCTGGGCCTGATCGGATTGTCGGGCGCAGCCGCAGCCGCACTGATGACATGGTCGGTGCAGGACCCGAGCCTCAGCCACGCCACCTCGCGCGCCATTCGCAATGTCCTCGGCTACCCCGGCGCAATCGGCGCCGACCTGTTCATGCAGCTTCTCGGCCTCGGCGCGATCATGCTGATCCTGCCGGTGGCGATCTGGGGCTGGCGGATGCTGACGCACCGCCCCTTCGATCGCGAGGCGATGCGGTTCGCCTGCTGGATTCTCTGCACGGCATCCGCTGCCGGCTTTGCAAGCTGCTGGCCGCATAACGCTGCGTGGCCGCTGCCCGCCGGACTTGGCGGGGTGATCGGCGACGCGCTGGTCCGCGCGCCCGCAATTCTGCTGGGACCCGCGACGGTGTTGCATCGCCTGGTGTTCGGCATCGTTCTCTTCGTGGTGATGATCGCGACCTTCCTCGCCGCCATCGGCATGGGATCGCAGCCCGCCGACGAAACCGCCGAGATCGAGGACGACGATGCGCCGTTTGAAGAAGATGACGACAGCGCTTCAATTTCGCTGGGCTGGGTGGTTCACGCGCTGATGAGCGCGAAGGCGCGGCTGAAGCGCATCAAGCTCGGCGCGCTGCTGGCGATGGCCTACAAGGCTCTGGTCTCAAGCGCACCGAAGAAATCGGCGGCAATGGCGTTCGAGCGGCAGGAGCCCAGCCTCAGCGGCAAGCGCGGCGCCCCGCCGCTGGTGCCGGCTCATGACGACCTCGAAGAAGACGAGGAAGACGACGAGTCCGAGGAAGAGGAAGACGAAGAGGAGGATGAGGAGCCGGCCGCTCGCGCACCGCGCAAGAAGGCCGCATCCCGACAATCCTCGAAAAAAGGCGGCAAGTTCGAGCTGCCCTCGGTCAACGTTCTCAGTGCGCCGAAAGCGGCCGACCGCCAGCCGCTCAGCAAGGCCGAACTCGAAGCCAATTCGCGGGCGCTGGAAGGCGTGCTCGGGGATTTCGGCGTGCGCGGCGAGATCGTGAAGGCCAATCCGGGCCCCGTGGTCACGCTGTACGAACTCGAACCTGCCCCCGGCATCAAGTCGTCGCGCGTGATCGGGCTTGCCGACGATATCGCCCGCTCCATGAGCGCGCTGTCGGCGCGCGTCGCGGTGGTCGCCGGCCGCAATGCCATCGGCATCGAACTGCCGAATGCGCATCGTGAGAAGGTCTACCTGCGCGAACTGCTCACCGCCAAAGAGGCGATCGACTCCGTCGCCAAGCTGCCGCTCTGCCTCGGCAAGACCATCGGCGGCGATCCCGTCATCATCGACCTCGCGCGCACGCCGCACATGCTGATCGCCGGCACCACCGGCTCGGGCAAGTCGGTCGCCATCAACACCATGATCTTGTCGCTGCTCTATCGTCTGCGGCCGGATCAATGCCGCCTGATCATGGTCGACCCGAAGATGCTCGAACTCTCCGTCTATGACGGCATCCCGCATCTGCTGACGCCGGTCGTGACCGATCCGAAAAAGGCGGTGGTCGCGCTGAAGTGGGCCGTGCGCGAGATGGAAGAGCGCTACAAGCGGATGGCCAAGCTCGGCGTGCGCAACATCGACGGCTACAACGCGCGTCTCGCCGAAGCCAGGAAGAGCGGCGAAGAGCTGACGCGCACGGTGCATACCGGCTTCGACAAGGAGACCGGCAAGGCGATCTACGAGGAAGAGAAGCTCGAACTCGAGCCGCTGCCCTACATCGTCATCATCGTCGACGAAATGGCCGACCTGATGATGGTGGCAGGCAAGGACATCGAAGGCGCAGTGCAGCGTCTCGCGCAGATGGCGCGCGCCGCCGGCCTCCACGTCATCCTCGCGACGCAGCGTCCGTCGGTCGATGTCATCACCGGCACCATCAAGGCCAACTTCCCGACCCGCATCGCCTTCCAGGTGACGTCGAAGATCGACAGCCGCACCATCCTCGGCGAAATGGGCGCCGAACAACTGCTCGGCCAGGGCGACATGCTCTACATGGCGGGCGGCGGTCGCATCTCGCGCGTGCACGGACCGTTTGCATCCGACGAGGAAGTCGAGAAGGTCGTCCGTCATCTGAAGACGCAAGGTCAGCCGGAATATCTCGAAGCGGTCACCGCGGAAGAGCCGACCGACGAGGACGGCGCGGTGTTCGACGGCACCAGCATGGGCAGCGACGGCGGCGGCGATCTGTTCCAGCAGGCCGTTGCCATTGTGAAGCGCGACCGCAAGGCCTCGACCAGCTACATCCAGCGCCGCCTGCAGATCGGCTACAACCGCGCCGCCTCGCTGATGGAGCGCATGGAACTGGAAGGTATCGTCGGGCAGGCCAATCACGCCGGAAAACGCGAAATCCTGATCGCGGAAGAAGAAGGCGGCTTTTGACGCATGACAAGTGCCCGACATTCCGCGCGCGGGCCGCGAAATCGCCACAGCGTCACGCTAGCGCCGACGCCAGCATCGATCGCGCCGGTTCTCGCTCGCGAAAATGCGATACCCGCGCGGGCGCGAGGCACGTTACAAGGGACGCATCGGGTGGGCAGGACAGGGCATTGAGCAGATACGTGACACATCCACCCACAGCGCATTTTTCGGCCGGCATGCAGCGCGCGCGAACCGGCGCGGTCTGGCTTGCCGCCCTGCTGGCCGCGGGTCTTCTCATCCCCGGCGCGCTCGCCCAGGCCATTCCGATGCCGCGTCCGGCGCCGAAGGTTCGCGACAATCCACCGGCCGCCACCCCCAACACGGCCCGGCCGGCCGGACCGCAGGTCACGGGGACCACACGGCCGCCCGACCCGATCATTCCCGATCGCCGCCGCAACGTGCCGGCCAGCATCTTCCAGACCTTCACTCCGGAGCAGAAGGCGGCTGCCGGACGTGTCAGCGCGTACTTGTCGTCGCTGCAGACCCTGAGCGGAAATTTCGTGCAGGTCGGCCCCGACGGCTCTCGCACGACCGGCCAGTTCTACATCCAGAAGCCGGGCAAGGTGCGCTTCGAGTATGATCCGCCATCGCCGATCGCGATGATTTCCGACGGCTCATCGCTCGCCGTGCGCGACACCAAGCTCGCGACCCAGGACATCTACCCCTTATCGCAGACGCCGTTGCGCTATCTGCTGTCCGATCGCATCGACCTGATGAAGGACACCAACGTCGTCAGCGTCACGATGGACGACCTCTATATCAGCGTCACCATCGAGGAGAAGCAGGCGCTGGTCGGCACGTCGCGCCTGATGCTGATGCTCGGCGTCAAGGACGGCCAGCTCAAGCAGTGGACTGTCACCGACCCGCAGGGTTACGACACCACGGTCGCGATCTACAACCTGAACACCACGGCGAAGCCCGACCCTGGCCTGTTCAAGATCGATTTCACGCATTATCCGACCTCGTCGAATAACTAGATTGCGGCATTGACCGCGCGCCGGTAGCGGTCATGACCCAGAACAAATCCAGCCGAACGTCTGATTTCTCCCGGATCGCCCACCGGTACGATGCGACACGCAACATACCTCCACATAGCCTGCAGAGCGCGTTCGGCCGTCTGATTGCACGCGGCTTGTTTCCCGAGCGCGGCGTCATTTTCGATATCGGTTGTGGAACGGGGCAGATTTCGCTTCCGCTGGCCGAGCGCGGCTATCAGATCAGAGGTTTTGATGTCTCGAACGAGATGATCGAGCACGCGCGGTCGAAAGCGGCTCCCGAATGGGGAGCGAGCTTTGCGGTGGCCGATGCCTGCCATCTCCCCGAAGCAGATGGATGCGCCGACGGCGTCGTGGTCTCCAAGCTTCTTCAGCATATCGAGGACTGGCAGCAGGCCTGCCGCGAAATGATCCGTGTTGCGCGGCCGGGCGCATCCATCGTGCATGTGAACGAGCGGGCGGCGTTTGGCGACGCCGTGCGGCGGCATTTCAGGCATCTCGCCAGCGGACTCGGGTTCAACCGCCGGTACATCGGCCTTGATCCGCATTCGCGATCCGAGCTTGATGCCTTCATGCGCGCCCACTCCTGTGAGCCCGTCGATATCGATATGCGTGACATCCAGTGGGACACAGAGATCAGCTACGGCGAAGCGCTCGAGCGAATACGCGACGGACTGTTCGCGGAATTCTGGTACCTTCCGACCGACATTCGCAAGCGCATCGTGGCGGATACCGCGGCCTGGGTCGCGGCACAGCCTGATGGCGCAGCAACGGTCGATCGGCTGTCTCCTCATCTTTCGGTTCAGGTCTTCCGGACGCCGGGCGGATAAGTCCGCCGGACGACGCTGGCCTTCCTTTCTGTCTTCCCTTGTGAGAGATGAAAGAACAGTCGCTCTTCGCCGGACTTTTCATGCAGCTCACCCTCACCACCTGGAACATCAATTCGGTACGGCTGCGCATCGACCTCGTCGCGAAGTTTCTGAAAGCGCAGCGGCCCGACGTGCTGTGCCTGCAGGAAACCAAATGCCCGGACGATGCTTTTCCGCTGAAGCGGTTCAGGCGGCTCGGTTACGAGCACGTCGCGCTGAACGGACAGAAGGGCTATCACGGCGTCGCTATCGTCTCGAAGCTGCCGTTCGATGCTACCGACGTCAAGTTCTTTTGCGACAAGATCGATTCACGCCACGTCAGCGTGACGCTGGGCGGCAAGGCCGGGCTCGCTGCGCCGCTCGCGCTGCATAACTTCTACGTGCCGGCGGGTGGCGACATTCCCGATCCTGCGCTCAATCCGAAGTTCGCTCACAAGCTGCAATTCCTCGACGAGATGAAGGCCTGCGCGCCGCTGCATCCGCGCGACGGCGACCGTCATATCCTGGTCGGTGACCTCAACGTCGCGCCGCATGAGAACGACGTCTGGTCGCATAAGCAGCTTCTGAAGATCGTGTCGCACACGCCGGTCGAATGCGAGAAACTGCTCGGCGTGCAGAGTGCCGGCAACTGGATCGACATTGCGCGCGCCCGCATTCCGATGTCGGAAAAAATCTACACGTGGTGGAGCTATCGCGCGGCGGACTGGATCGCCGCTAACAAGGGCCGCCGACTCGACCACATCTGGGTCTCGGATGCGTTGCGCGCCGGCGTCCGGGATTTCCGCATCACTCGCGATGCCCGCGGCTGGGAGCGTCCGTCGGACCACGTGCCGGTGACCGCGGTGCTGGAGATCTAGAGATTCTGCGAAGCACGTTACCTGCCCCTCCCTCTTGTGGGGAGGGATAAAGGAAGATCAAATATTCAGCTTGGCGCTCGCCATCACGATGTCGCTGGTCGCCTGACGGGTGCGGTTGGCGAGTTCGTCGCGCAGACGGCGTGCCGCGGCGGGATCGCTATCGAGCACGCGCTGGAACAGCGTGCGCGGAATGCGGATCAGCGTCGAATATTTCAGCGCGATGGCGGTCGCGGACCGCGACATGGGAACGATCAATGCCAGTTCACCGATCAGCGCGCCGCGCTCGGCGATCACTTCCCGGTTGCCGTCCTCTTCATGAATGCGGAACGCGCCATCCTGCACGACAAAACCGCCGTCCGATTCGTCACCGGCGCGAAACAGGATCGAGCCGCGGGCGAATTGCTGCTGTTCCGAACTGATGGCAAGCACGCGCAACACCGCGCTTCCCAACAGGCGCAATGTCGGGACCCGCTCGAGAAGGGCAACGTCATCTTCGATCGACATGCAAGACCGGTTTGGCGACCCATGTCGGGATCGCGCATGGGCTAATACGATTCGTCAGCCGAATCGTATCACGGCACCAGCTTGTAGCCACCGGCTTCGGTGACCAGAATCTCCGGATTGGCGGCGTCTTTCTCGATCTTCTGGCGCAACCGGTAGATGTGGGTTTCCAGCGTGTGGGTGGTGACGCCGGAGTTGTAGCCCCAGACTTCCTGCAGCAGCGTTTCACGCGACACCGGCATCTGGCCGGCGCGATACAGGAAGCGGAGGATTGCGGTTTCCTTCTCGGTCAGCCGCACCTTCTTGGCGTTGGCGCCGGTCAGCATCTTCGAACCCGGCCGGAAGCTATAGGGCCCCACCGAGAACACCGCGTCCTCGCTGGCCTCGTGCTGACGGAGTTGCGCACGGATCCGCGCCAGCAACACCGCGAAGCGGAACGGTTTCGCGACATAGTCGTTGGCGCCGGATTCGAGGCCGAGAATGGTATCCGAATCGGTGTCGTGGCCGGTGAGCATGATGATCGGCGCCTTGAAGCCGCCCTTGCGCAACGATCGCACCACCTCGCGCCCGTCGGTATCGGGCAGCCCGACATCCATCAGCACCAGATCGGGCGAATGGGTTTTGGCGGCACTGGCACCCTTGGCGCCGGTGTCGACCGCGGAGGCCTCGAATTCCTCATGCAGCGACAGTTGCTCGACCAGCGTGTCGCGCAGGTCGGTATCGTCGTCCACGATCAGGATTTTGCGGGCGTTGGCCATCTGTGTGCAATCCTCTTGGCGGCGGGACCGGGGTGACGGATGCACGCAAGCGTACTTCCTGTTCAATCCCGGCAACCAGTCAGTCGTGGTTCGTATGGACGTATGAACTTGTTACCGATTCACAAGCCACAATGGAGCTTACTCCAGAATCGGCGGGCATTTTGATGAATGTCCTGTAATGACATGCATCAAAGCACGCCGCCGGCGGGAGCAACCGGAGGACTCCTCCATTCCATGGGAAGCGCAGATTTTTCAATACCTTACGTGACAAATTCCCGTGATGGGCCGCTCGCGGCGATTCAGGTTCGGGCGGCCGCAGGCCGGCCGAGCAGGGGCTGGCTGACGGTAGACGGACAGGCCATCCCGGTTGCGCTCGGCCGGGGCGGAATCCGGGCCAACAAGCGTGAAGGCGACGGCGGCACCCCGAAGGGGGTTTTCCAGCCCGTGCGGCTGTGGTGGCGCGCCGACCGGCATCCGCGGCCGCGCACGTTTCTGCCGGTGCGTCCCATCACGCCGCAGGACGCCTGGTGCGAGGATCCCACCGACCGGCACTACAATCAGCCCATTCGTCTCACTGATGACGTGGGCGGCGACCGGCTGACGCGCAGCGATCACCTCTACGACTTCATCATCGAAATCGACCACAACGCGCGTCCCCGCATCGCCGGACGCGGCAGCGCGGTGTTCCTGCATCTCGCCCGCGACAATTTTGGGCCGACTGCCGGGTGCGTGGCGATGACGCGGCCCGCGATGCTACATCTGTTGCGACGGATCGGGCCGCGCACGCGGATCGAAATCGGGTAGTGACCGAATCGCCGTGCGTACTCTTTCCCTCTTGTAGAAGAGGGTGAGTCAGCGCTTCCCGAAAATCGCCGAACCGACCCGCACGTGGGTCGCGCCGAATTCAATCGCAGTCGCAAAGTCCGCGCTCATGCCCATCGACAATTGCGTGAGGCCATTGCGTTTGGCGATCTTCGCGGTGAGCGCGAAGTGCGGCGCCGGCGCATCGTCCAGCGGCGGAATGCACATCAGACCTGAAATCGTCAGGCCATAGGTCTCACGGCAGCGCGCGATGAAATCATCCGTGTCGGACGGCGCAATTCCAGCCTTCTGCGGCTCCTCGCCGGTATTGATCTGCACGAACAGCTCGGGCCGGCGGTCTTGCTTAACGATTTCCTTGGCTAACGCTTCGCAAATGCTCGGACGGTCCACCGAATGGATGGCATCGAACAGAGCGACGGCTTCCTTTGCCTTGTTGGATTGCAGCGGGCCGATCAGATGCAGCTTGAGACCCGGATGCGCCACCATCAGGTCAGGCCACTTTGCCTTTGCCTCCTGCACACGATTTTCGCCGAAAACCCGTTGCCCGGCCGCGATAACAGGCGCGATCGCAGGGGCATCAAAAGTCTTCGAAACCGCCACCAGCGTCACCGATGATCGTTCGCGACGCGCATCGCGGCAGGCGCGAACGATCTCGCCCTCGACAAACGAGAGGCCGCTTGGTGAAGGAGCCGTTACCGACACTTCGGGTCCAGTGGGCATTTGATTCATCAAACCTGAAGTTTTGGCCGATCGTTCCAATTTTACTTATTCCACGAAAGGCTTCTTGAACCGTTGGCTCTACATTCTTCTGCGGGGGTCAGGGACTGTGATGTCACGGATCAGCTTCAACCGCAAACGAGCCAAACTCAAGGCCGTCATGGGAATCCGCGCGCGGCTCGTGCTGCTGGCGCTGATCCTGGTGGTGCCGCTGATGGTGGAGCGGGTCCGCTCGCTGGAAGAGACCCGCGTCAAGACGATTGCCGAGATCAATCAGGAGTTCGACAAGCTAGCGCAGCGCACCGTCGAGGCGCAGCGCGAGGTGATCTTCTCGGTCGAAGCGATTCTGAAATCGGCATCGCAGATCTATTTGTCGGGCGCGCAGCTTGGCGATGCCTGCGGCCTGATGCGTGCCAGCGTGCCGACCAACCTTCCCTGGATCAGAAACGTGCTCGTTCTCGATCCCAACGGACGGGTGACCTGCGCCAGCGTCGACAACATGACCAATCTCAATCTGGGTGATCGGGATTATTTCAAGCGCGCGAAATCCGAGCGCAAGCTAGTGATCAGCGATTACATCTTCAGCCGGGTCACGAAGCTGCCGATCGCGGTGGCGGCCTATCCGGTTGACCCGACAGATACCCGCAACGGCAACGTCATCATCGCCGGCATCAACCTCGACTGGATGTCGAAGGTCATGGACAATCTCGGCGGCCGGCCCGGCGTCTCCGCGATCCTGATCGACAGCCACGGAACGGTTCTTGCGGCTCCCGCCGACCAGGCCAGCATGATCGGCAACCCGATCGACGATACCGCATTGCTCCCGGCGATCCAGCGGGCTAGCGCCGCATCGAACAGCGCCACCGGCAGACTGCATTTCACCGCCTCGAGCGGCAAGGAACGCTTGATTTCCTTCACGCGCGTTCCCGGAACCAGTTCTCGCCTGATCGTCAGCGTCGATGAGGCCGTGGCATCGGCGAAGATCAATCGCGAGATCTATATCGCCTATATCCAGCTCGGCTTTGTCGGTCTTCTCGTCCTGCTCGGCGCGTTGATCGCCGCCGAGCGGCTGATCGTCCGTCCGATCGAGATGATGACCGCTGTCGCGACGCAGTTCGGCCGCGGCGATCGCAGCGCGCGCGTGGCACGGTCCCAGTTGCCGGCGGAATTCGTGCCCCTGGCACGGGCGTTCAACGCCATGACGGCGCAGCTCGGCGAGCGCGAGCGCGATCTGCTCACGGCCAACGACCGCCTCACCGTGATGGCATCGATGGATGCGCTGAGCGGTCTCGCAAACCGGCGCGGCTTCCAGAGCCGGCTCGATTTCGAGTGGTTCAAGACCCTGCAAACCGGCGAGCAACTGTCGCTATTGATGATCGATGTCGATCACTTCAAGCTGTTCAACGATACTTATGGCCACCTCGAAGGCGACACCTGTCTCAGCCGCATCGGCGAGGTTCTGGCCGGGATTGCAAACCAGACCAAAGGGTTTGCGGCGCGTTACGGCGGCGAAGAATTCTGCCTGATGCTGCCCAATACCGGCGCGGATAAGGCGCGAACAATCGCCGAGTCGGTACGCGCGGCCGTACAGGTTCTCGCATTGCCTCATGCCACCTCAAGCTATCAGACCGTGACCGTCAGCGTGGGCATCGCCGTCACGTCGCCGAACGAAACCCAGCATCCGACGGATCTGGTCGAGGCGGCCGACGCCGCGCTATATGCCGCCAAACATGGCGGCCGCAACGCGGTGGTCGAGCACGGCTTCGTCAGCCCGAGCGACGCTGCGATGAAAATGGCGGGCTGATGTCCTGAAACAGGCATTCGGCGGGGCAGAATCCATAATTCGATTTGATGACCAGGCTCCACCTTGGAGCGCATAACCGATTCAAATCGGATAGTGTTCAAGATTCGAACTCGCCGATTTCAGCCGTGACCGCCTTTTCTCCGACAACGACTGTCGTATATGAGGGACTGTCATCGAAATGTGCCAATGGTCTGCGGAATTGAACTGGCGGCGTGGATGGTGGCGAAGCACACGCGGTTCAACCTGGACGGACATGGCATGGCCCCTCAATTGATGACAGCGCAATCCACCGCGGCAATGCGGCGTTGGAGCGTTCCCGTTATTGGGACGCTCGCTGCGTTGGCCATGCTGACGGCACCGACCACCGGTGCGGCGGCAAGACAAGCACACCATGCGCAGATCAAAGAGGCGGTCGCGTCACGCGTCGCGGGCGATCCGATCATGGCGATCGTGTCGCTCAAGAGCCAGCAGGTGACCTTCTACGACTCCGACGGCTGGATTCTCCGCGCGCCGGTATCGACCGGCATCCGGGAGCGCGAGACGCCTGCCGGCGTCTTCGCCATCGTCGAGAAGGACAAGGACCACCACTCGACGATGTACGACGATGCCTGGATGCCGAACATGCAGCGCATCACCTGGAACGGCATCGCATTGCACGGCGGACCGTTGCCCGGATACGCAGCCTCGCACGGCTGCGTGCGCATGCCGTACAATTTTGCGGAGAAGCTGTTCGACAAGACCTGGATCGGGATGCGGGTGATCATCGCGCCGAACGACGCGGCCCCGGTCGATTTTTCTCATCCAGCGTTATTCGTGCCCAACGCCGAGGCTATCGCGGCTGCGCCGGCCAAGGCTGAAACGCTCGCACGCGAGGCCGCGGAGGCCGCGAAGGACGCCGACGAGACCAAGAAAGCCGCCAAGACGACGGCGCGGGAGACCGCGCCGCTGGCGGCATCGCTGCGTAAACTGGAGCGGCTCAAGAAACGCGCCGACGCCGAACTCGCGGCTGCCGACAGGGCGCTCGGCGCCGCAAAGACAGACCTGGCCAAGACGCGCGCCGAAGAGCGCAGGCAGAAGGCCGACGCCAAGGCCAAGGACCTGGGAACGCAGTTCGACACGGCCAAAGCCGACGCGACGTCAAAGCGCGATGCCGCCGCCGCCGCGAAGGACGCCGCAAAAACGGCCCAGGCCCAGAAAACCGCTACCGCAAAAGCGGCGACCGAGGCGAAGCTCGCGCTGGAACCGGTCTCGGTCTACATCAGCCGCGCGACGCAGACACTTTACGTGCGGCGAAATACCCATAAGCCGGCGCCGGATGGAGGCGGCGAGGTGTTCGATTCGACGATCGAGGTTCCGGTTACGATCCGCGATCCGAACAGGCCGATCGGCACGCATGTCTTCACGGCGGTGGCGCGCGCCGGCGCCGGCCTGCGCTGGACTGCGGTGACGATCGACAATGGCGACAGCGCCAAGGACGCGCTTGACCGCATCACCATCCCGCAGGCCGTGCTCGATCGCATCGCGCCGACCGCAGTGCCGAGATCCTCGATCATCATCTCGGACGAGCCGCTGAGCGCCGAGACCAACTATCGGACCGAGTTCGTCGCGGTGCTGAGCAACCAGCCGCAGGGCGGCTTCATCACGCGTAAACCCACGCCTCCAACCGAAGTCGTCGCGGATGGCGATGGTTGGGACGACGGCTTCGGCTCGCTTTTCCAGCCCTGGAACACCCAGTCCGCTTATCCGCGCAGGCGCCAGCCCTATCGTCCTCCGCAGCAGAACTGGTGGAGCAGCGATTGGTAATGCCGCGCACCACGCAAAGCCAGCAAGATGACGCGCTGATCCTCTAGCGTTTTCGAGCGAAGGGCGCTCAACCCCGTTTCGGAATCAGGAGGCCACGCTGGACCGCCGGACGCGCGAGCCCTCGCTCGAGCCAGGCCGCGACGTTGCCGAACCGGTCGAAGCCGACGAGCTCCCGCGCCTCGTAAAATCCGATCAGGTTGCGAACCCATCCGAGCATCGAGACATCAGCGATGGTGTAATCGTCGCCGACGAACCACTGGCGCGTCGCCAGATGGGCATCCATCACGCCAAGCAGCCGCTTTGATTCGGCGACGTAGCGATCGCGCGGACGCTTGTCCTCGAAATCCTTGCCGGCGAATTTGTGAAAGAACCCGACCTGACCGAACATCGGTCCGACGCCGCCCATCTGGAAATGCAGCCACTGGATGGCTTCCCAGCGTTTCGCCGGATCGGCCGGCAGCAGCTTTCCGGTCTTCTCCGCGAGGTACTGCAGAATCGCACCGGATTCGAACAGGCCGAGCGGCTTGCCCCCGGGGCCATCGGGATCGAGGATCGCCGGAATCTTGCCGTTGGGATTGAGCGACAGAAACGCCGCCGTTTTCTGGTCGTCCTTGCCGAAATCGACCAGATGCACCTCGTAGGGCAGCCCGATCTCCTCCAGCATGATCGAGACCTTCACCCCGTTCGGGGTCGGCAGCGAATAGAGCTGGAGGCGGTCCGGATGCTTGGCCGGCCAGCGTTTGGTGATCGGAAAGGCGGACAGGTCGGCCATGGTATCCTCCGGTTGCGGATGTTGTTCCTTGAATGACAACCCGGCTTACATCCGAAAAGACGGCGGGATGCAAATCCCGAACCCCAGAGCCCTTGATCGAGGCCGCGAATCCGGCGCATCCCATTGACCCCCGGCCCTTTTTCATGGCCTAGTCCGCCATCTTTTGACCGCCCGCACATCACCGAAAACGCTGCGATTCCATGACCTCAGAACGTTACAACGCCCGTGACGCCGAACCGCGCTGGCAAGCCGCGTGGGACAAACAGGCGATTTTCGCGACCAAAAACGACGATCCGCGCGAAAAATACTACGTGCTGGAGATGTTCCCCTACCCGTCCGGGCGCATCCACATCGGCCATGTCCGCAACTACACCCTCGGCGACGTGATCGCGCGCTACATGCGCGCCAAGGGCTACAACGTGCTGCATCCGATGGGCTGGGATGCCTTCGGCCTGCCGGCCGAGAACGCCGCGATCGAGCGCAAGGTCGCCCCAAAGGCGTGGACCTACGACAACATCGCCGCGATGAAAAAGCAGCTCCAGTCGATCGGGCTGTCGCTCGACTGGTCGAGGGAATTCGCGACCTGCGATCCCTCCTACTACAAGCATCAGCAGAAGATGTTCCTGGATTTTCTGCGCGCCGGCCTCGCCGAACGCGAGAAGCGCAAGATCAACTGGGATCCCGTCGACATGACCGTGCTCGCTAACGAGCAGGTGATCGATGGGCGCGGCTGGCGCTCCGGCGCTGTGGTCGAGCAGCGCGAGATGAACCAGTGGGTCTTCAAGATCACGACCTATTCGCAGGAATTGCTCGACGCGCTCGAGACGCTGGACCGCTGGCCGGACAAGGTGCGGCTGATGCAGCGCAACTGGATCGGCCGCAGCGAAGGTCTCTTGCTTCGCTTTGTGCTCGACACTGCGACCGCGCCGTCAGGTGAAAGCGAACTGAAGATCTTCACCACGCGCCCCGACACGCTGTTCGGTGCAAAATTCATGGCGATCGCACCGGATCATCCGTTGGCGACGGCGGCCGCGAAGAACAATCCCGCGCTCGCCGAATTCATCGCCGAGTGCAAACGGCGCGGCACCGCGCAGGCCGAGATCGACACGGCCGAGAAGATGGGCTTCGATACCGGCATCCGCGCCGTCCATCCGTTCGATGCAAATTGGAAGTTGCCGGTCTATGTGGCGAATTTCGTGCTGATGGAATACGGCACCGGTGCGATCTTCGGCTGCCCGGCGCACGATCAGCGCGACCTCGACTTCGTCAACAAGTACGGCCTCGGCAACACGCCGGTGGTCTGCCCCGAGGGACAGGATCCCAAGAGCTTCGTCATCACCGACACTGCCTATGACGGCGACGGCCGCATGATCAATTCGCGCTTCCTCGACGGCATGACCACCGAGCAGGCGAAGGACGAGGTCGCAAAGCGGCTGGAAAGCGAGATGCGCGGCAACATGCCGGTCGGCGAGCGCAAGGTGAACTTCCGCCTGCGCGACTGGGGTATTTCACGCCAGCGCTACTGGGGCTGTCCGATTCCGGTGATCCATTGTCCCAAGTGCGACGTCGTTCCGGTGCCGGACAAGGATCTGCCTGTGACGCTGCCGGAGGATGTCAGCTTCGACAAACCCGGCAACGCGCTCGATCACCATCCGACGTGGAAGCACGTCACCTGCCCGCAATGCGGGGCCAAGGCCACGCGCGAAACCGACACCATGGATACCTTCGTGGACTCGTCCTGGTATTTCGCGCGCTTCACCGATCCGTGGAACGAGACCGCGCCGACCACGCCAGCGGTGGCCAACCGCATGATGCCCGTCGATCAGTATATCGGCGGCGTCGAGCACGCGATCCTGCATCTGCTCTACTCGCGCTTCTTCACCCGCGCCATGAAGGCCACCGACCATATCGGCATGGACGAGCCGTTCAAGGGCATGTTCACCCAGGGCATGGTGGTGCACGAGACCTACCGCAAGACCGACGGCGGCTGGGCCTCGCCTGACGAAGTGAAGATCGAAGTCGCTGGCAACGGCCGCCGCGCCAGCCTGATCGCCTCCGGCGAGGAGGTCAGCATCGGCGCGGTCGAGAAGATGTCGAAGTCGAAACGCAACACGGTCGACCCCGACGACATCATCGGCACCTACGGCGCCGACACCGCGCGCTGGTTCATGTTGTCGGATTCACCGCCGGACCGCGACGTGATCTGGAGCGAGGAAGGCGTGCAGGGCGCGTCGCGCTTCATGCAGCGGCTGTGGCGGCTCGTCAACGAAGCGGCCGAAGCCGGCAAGGCCGCACCGCCGAGCAAGCCCGCAACCTTCGGCGACGACGCGCTGGCGCTGCGCAAGGCGGCCCACGGCGCGCTCGACAAGGTCTCGTCCGGGATCGAGCGGCTGCATTTCAACGTTTGCCTCGCCAACATCCGCGAGTTCACCAATACGCTCGCCGAGACCCTTGGCCGCGACGGGGCCCGCTCGCCGGATTTGGCCTGGAGCCTGCATGAGGCCGCCGTCATCCTCGTGCAGTTGTTCAGCCCGATGATGCCGCACCTCGCCGAGGAATGCTGGCAGGCGCTCGGCCAGACCGGCCTGGTCTCGGAGGCCCGCTGGCCACAAATCGAGCGCGATTTGCTGGTTGAAGACACCATCACGCTGCCGGTTCAGGTGAACGGCAGGAAGCGGGGCGAGGTGACTGTGGCAAACGGTGCCCAGAATCCGGAAATTGAGGCTGCCGTTTTGGCCCTCGATGCGGTAAAACAGGCCTTGGGCGGCAAGCCGGCCCGTAAGATCATTATTGTCCCGCAGAGGATCGTGAATGTGGTGGGGTAGGTTGTCGGCTCGGCCGGCTCGATCATGGGCCAGTCCCCGCATCGCGGCCCGGCTGAGCGTCGTTGCCGTGCTCGCGGCGCTGACGGCCGGCTGCTTCCATCCCATGTATGCCGAACATCCCAACAGCACCGCGCCCGGTTTGCGCGAAAAGCTGATGGGCGTCGAACTGCTGCCGATCGAGAAGCCCAACGCGTCACGCGAAGCCCGGATCGGGGTGGAAATCCGCAACGCGCTGGCGTTCAAGCTTTACGGCGGCCCGACCGGCATGCCGCCCACGCACCAGCTCAGGATCCGCTTCAGCACCAGCCGCTCGTCGCTGATGCTCGACCCGCTCACCGCCCTGCCCTCCAATGAGAGCATCGGCATCGATGCGAGCTACCAGTTGATCGAGGTCGCGACCGGCAAGACGGTCTTGAACGCGAGCACCTTCGCCCGCACCTCCTACGACATTCCCGGCCAGCTTCAGCGTTTCGCGCGCGCCCGCGCCTTCCGTGACGCGGAGGACCGCGCCGCGCAGGAAATCGCCGATCATATCAACACGCGGCTGGCGGCCTTCTTCTACGCCGGCACCTGATCGCCGGCGAATGGTCGCGCTGCGCGGAAAAGACATCGACAGCTTTCTCGCCCGGCCCGACGCCGGACGGCCCATCATCCTGCTTTACGGCCCCGACGCCGGTCTGGTGCGCGAGCGCGCCGACGCTTTGATGGCGTCCGCCGTCGACGATCCCAGCGATCCGTTTTCGCTGGTGCGGCTCGATGGCGACGAGCTTGCGGCCGAGCCGTCGCGCCTTGTCGATGAGGCGATGACGGTGCCGCTGTTCGGCGGCCGCCGCGCCATTCGCGTCAAGGCCGGATCGCGCAGCTTTGCCAGCGGCGTCGAGACCTTGGCGGACTCCCCGATCAAGGATTGTCGAATCGTGATCGAGGCCGGCGAGTTGCGGCCCGAGGCGCCGCTGCGCAAAGCCTGCGAGCGGGCGAAGAATGCCGTCGCGATCGCTTGCTATCCCGACACCGAGCGCGACCTCGCCAAACTGATCGACGACGAATTGCGCGCTTCCAATCTGAAGATCGCACCCGACGCCCGCGCCACGCTGATGGCGCTGCTCGGCGGCGATCGGCAGGCCTCGCGCAACGAGCTCCGCAAGATCGTGCTTTATGCGCACGGACAGCGCGAGATCACGCTGGACGATGTGATGGCAGTGGTCTCTGATGCGTCGGATTTCAAACTCGATCCGATCGTCGATGGCGCGTTCGCCGGACAGCCCGCCACGGTCGAAACCGAATTCGCCAAGGCGATGGTCGCCGGCACCTATCCGGGCCTGATCATTTCCGCCGCGCAACGCCAGGTCGCCGCCCTGCATAAGGCGGCGCTTTTGATGGAGGATGGAGCGTCCGCATCGAGTGCTGCTGAAAGCGGCTTTCCACGGTTGCATTTTTCCCGCAAATCGATCGTGGAAACGGCCTTGCGCAATTTCAACGCCACGCGGCTTGTCCAGGTGATGGATCAACTCGCCACCGCCGCGCTCGATGTCCGCAAGCAATCGGCGCTCGCGCCCGTCATCGCGCAACGCGCGCTGATGTCGATCGCGGTGAATGCAAGGCGAAGGGGCTGAGAACCGTCATTGCGAGCGAAGCGAAACAACTAGCACAAATCGTCATTCCGGGGCGCGAGCGAAGCAAGCGAGCCCGGAATCCATAACCACCATCGAAGAGTATGGATTCCGGGCCTGCGCCAAGAGGCGCATCCCGGAATGACGCTCATCCTCACCTGTCCAGCCGTTTCAAAATCTCGTCGAGCTGGTCGAGGTCGCGATAGCGGATTTGCACGACGCCGCCAGGGTCCTTGTGATCCACGGTTACGGCGAGGCCGAGCGCATCGCTGACGCGCTTCTCCAGCGCGATCGTATCCGGATCCTTCTCGGCTTTGGCGGCACGCGCCTTCTGCGGTTTGCGCTCCGGCACGCCCTCCTCATGCGCCAGCGCCTCGGTCTGCCGCACGTTGAGGCCTTCCGCGACGATGCGCTTCGCGGTCGCGGACGGGTCGGGCACGCCGATCAGCGCACGCGCATGACCCGCCGACAACTCGCCCGACGCGATCAGCGCCTGCACATCGGAAGGCAGCTTCGTCAGCCGCATCATGTTGGCGACATGGCTGCGGCTCTTGCCGACGAGCTTCGCGATCTCGTCCTGGCTGTGTTTGAAATCGTTGGCGAGCGCGTGATAGCCCTGCGATTCTTCCATCGCGTTGAGGTTTTCGCGCTGTACGTTTTCGATGATGGCGAACTCGAGCGCAACGGCATCGCTGACGTCGACCGGCACGATCGGCACTTCATGCAGGCCTGCCATTTGCGATGCGCGCCAGCGGCGCTCGCCGGCGATAATCTCGTAGCGATCCTGCGTGCCCTTCACCGGACGCACCACGATCGGCTGGATCACGCCATGCTGCCTGATCGAATCGGAAAGTTCGCCGAGCTCGGTATCGGCAAAGGCGCGGCGCGGGTTGCGCGGGTTCGGCTTCAGGAATTCGATCGGCACCTTGCGCTGCGCGCGCGGGCGCTCGACATGCGCGGCCTCGCCGCCGACGTCACCGATCAGACTTGCAAGACCGCGGCCCAGTCGCGAACGCGCTTCGTCGGCCATCGCCAGCTCCCTTGGATTCACGCACAAACTCCACTGTCTTTCATTTCATCCTTCGAGGCTCAGGCTCCGCCCTCGCACCTCGGGATGACGTTGTCAGGGTTGCGATCATTTCGAGAAGATCGCGCTTATTATCGTCACCCTGAGGTGCGCTCAAGCGCGCAATTGCGCTGCCGACTTGCGCCCCTCGAAGGGGATCAAACTCAATGCGTCGTGCGCAGCTCACGCTCGCGCTGGATCACTTCGGTCGCAAGTTTCAGATACGCTTCGCTGCCGGTGCACTTGAGATCATAGACCAGCACCGGCTTGCCGTAGGACGGCGCTTCCGAAATGCGGACGTTGCGCGGGATCATGGTGTCGTAGACTTTCGAGCCCATGAACTGACGCACATCGGCGACAACCTGGTTCGACAGGTTGTTGCGCGAGTCGAACATGGTCAGCACGATGCCATGGATCGACAGATTCGGATTGAGCGTCGAGCGCACCTGCTCCACCGTCTGCAGCAGTTGCGACAAACCTTCGAGCGCGAAGAATTCACACTGCAGCGGCACGAGGATCGCATCCGATGCCGCCATCGCGTTAACGGTGAGAAGATTGAGCGACGGCGGACAGTCGATCAGCACGTAGGTGTAATCGGCATTCTCGCTGGCGTCGGTGTTGAGCGCCGCGATCGCATCGCGCAAACGGAACGCGCGGTCCTTGGTGGTGCCGAGCTCGAGCTCGAGGCCGGAGAGGTCCATGGTCGAGGCGGCGATGTGCAGCCGCGGCACTGCCGTCGCCACCACCGCCTCGCGCAGCGGCGCTTCCCCGACCAGGACGTCATAGGTCGAGACGTTTCGATTGCGCCGATCGATGCCGAGACCGGTAGAGGCGTTGCCCTGCGGATCGAGATCGACGATCAGGACGCGCTCGCCGATCGCCGCAAGCGCCGTGCCGAGATTGATCGCGGTCGTGGTCTTGCCGACGCCGCCTTTCTGGTTGGCGAGCGAAATGATCCGCGGATGAGGCGGTGGAGTAGACGTCTTATCTCCTTGATAAATCTCATCAATTACAGTCATGACACGCCACGTTACTTTATGGACGATGATCGCGCCGCTCGATCCGATCGAGTTCGACGATCCAGCCGTGTCCGCCCGTTCGGCTGGAATGAAGGCGAGGCTCAATATTCCAAGATTTAGTAGCTTCCGTCAATTCGGCTTCTACATCTTGACCCTTTGGAAACAACGCCTTGGCGCCTTGCTTCACTAGGGGTTGCGCGAAACCGAGCAACATCTGTAGCGGCGCCAGCGCCCGCGCGGTCACGCAATCGATGTTACCCTCCGACCTTTCCACATAATCCCCGATATCCGTCAGATGGATGACGCCGGGCGCGCCGGTGACGCGAATGGCCTCGCGGAGGAAGGCTGCTTTCTTGGCGTTGCGCTCGACCAGGTCGATGCGCGCACCTTCGACCTCGGCTAGGGCGCACGCCAGCACTACGCCGGGAAAGCCACCTCCGCTGCCGAAGTCAGCCCAGCGCCTGGCGCCAGGTGCGAGCGTCAAAAGCTGCAACGAATCCGCGATGTGTCGGGTCCAGAGCTGCGGCAATGTGGAAGGCGCCACGAGATTCGTTTTGGCCTGCCACTGCGCCAGAAGATCGACATAGGCATCGAGCCGCGCCTCCGTTTCACGTGAAACGGGGGTCAGCGCCAGAGCCGTGGCCTTGTCAGACACGTGCACTGGAGATTGGGATCGTTGGGGCTTCGTCATCGATCACTGCCAACAGTGGGTTCAACATAAGTGACCGCGTGAGTCGCAACCAGATTTTCTGAGACGCGTAATCGTCTTTTCCTGCCGGTCGGCCGTTGGCCGACTCTATTAAATCCGGGCATGGCGGACGGTCAGCATCGGACGCCGCTGCGCATGATCACACATGTTTCACGTGAAACAGCTCAGGCCGTCGCCGCTGCCTTCGCTTTCCGCGCCTCGCGGCGCAGATAAGCCGCCAGGATCCCAAGGGCCGCCGGTGTAATGCCGTCAAGGCGTCCCGCCTGCCCAACCGTATGCGGCCGCGCCCGCTCTAGCTTGCCCCGCGCCTCGTTGGACAGTCCGGGCACGTCATCATAGTTGACCCCGGCAAGCACGAGGCTCTCGTCGCGGCGAAACGCCTCGACGTCAGCGGTCTGCCGCTTTAGATAGACGTCGTATTTGGCGTCGATTTCCAGATGGACGGCGATTGCCGGATCGATGGCCGACAACTCCGGCCAGATCGCCCTCACCTGATCCCACCCGATCTCCGGATAGGATAACAGCTCGAACGCCGAGCGCCTGACACCATCGCGATTGAGCGACAAACCGTGTTTGACCGCCTCATTCGGCGTAATGGCCAATGATTTCGCGAGAGACTTCGCTGCGTTCAGCGCCGCCATCTTGGCCTCATGATAGGCAGCGCGCGCGCCACCGACGCATCCGAGCGCTATTCCTTTGTCGGTGAGCCGCTGATCGGCGTTGTCCGCGCGCAGCGTGAGCCGATATTCCGCGCGCGACGTGAACATCCGATAGGGTTCGGTGATGCCGCGGGTCACGAGATCGTCGATCATCACGCCGAGGTAGCCGTCGGCGCGGTCGAATACGATCGGCTCGCCCTCACCCGCCATCAGCGCCGCATTCAGGCCCGCCACCAGACCTTGCGCCGCCGCCTCTTCATAGCCCGTGGTGCCATTGATCTGGCCGGCCAGAAACAGGCCGGGCATCCGCCTGGTCTGCAGCGTCGGATCGAGTTCGCGCGGATCGACGTGATCGTATTCGATGGCATAGCCCGGACGGACCATGCGAACCCTCTCCAGACCGGGAATCGAGGCCAGGATCGCGAGCTGCACATCCTCCGGCAACGAGGTCGAAATGCCGTTGGGATAAACCGTGGTGTCGTCGAGCCCCTCCGGTTCCAGGAAGATCTGGTGGCCATCGCGGTCGCCGAAGCGGACGATCTTGTCCTCGATCGACGGGCAATAGCGCGGCCCCGAACTCTTGATCTGGCCGGAATACATCGGCGAGCGATGCACGTTGGCCCGGATCACCTCATGCGTGGCCGGTGTGGTGCGGGTAATGCCGCACTGGATCTGCGGCACCGCAATGCGCTCGGTCATGACCGAGAACGGCTCCGGCGGATCGTCGCCCGGCTGCATTTCCACGGCTGACCAGTCGATGGTGGTGCCATCGAGTCGTGGCGGCGTCCCGGTCTTGAGTCGACCCAGTGTAAAGCCGATGCGCTCGAACGATGCGGACAGACCCAGCGCCGGCGCCTCATCGACCCGGCCGGCAGGCCAGCTCTTCTCGCCGAGGTGGATCAGGCCGCGCAGAAACGTTCCGGTGGTCACGACCACCGCGCCGGCCTCAAGCTGTCGGCCATCCACCATCCGGACGCCGGCAATCCGGCCGTCACGAACTATAAGCTCGTCCGCCTCGCCTTCGATTACCTCAAGCCCGGCAGTCTCCCGGATCGCAGTCTGCATCGCTGCGGCATAAAGTTTGCGATCGGCCTGAGCACGAGGCCCGCGCACCGCAGGCCCTTTCCGCCGATTGAGCATCCGAAACTGGATGCCTGCGGCATCCGCGATCCGGCCCATCAAGCCGTCGAGCGCATCGACCTCGCGAACCAGATGACCCTTGCCGAGCCCTCCGATCGCGGGATTGCAGGACATTGCCCCGACCGTCGCAAAGCGGTGCGTAACCAGGGCGGTGCGCGCACCCATGCGCGCGGCCGCCGCCGCGGCTTCACAGCCGGCGTGGCCACCTCCGATGACGATGACGTCGAACGATGTTGTCATGGGCTTTTCGCGCTAATGGCGCGACTTCTAACTCAGGCGTGCGCGATCCGAAAGATCAAGTTTTGGCGTGACGCCGCGCGTTTCACGTGAAACATGAATTCGGAAACTGGAACTTGTTTCACGTGAAACAATTCCTCAAATAAAAGAGTGATTCAAGGAATATTATTTTCCTATACAAAAGTCGCGAAAGATTGAATCAAGTACGTCTTCTATATCGACCCGACCCAGCAATCTACCCAACAGATGAATCGATATTCGAAGCTCCTCTGCGACGAGTTCATCGCCCTGCCCGCTGAGCGCTCCCGCCTTCGCAAGTGATCTTGCAGCATGCTGCAATATGTTGCGGTGCCGCAAACGGGTAATGGCGGCCACCTCGCCGGCACCGAACCACGCCTCCACGAAAGCCGTCAACGCGCCCAGCAGGTCCTCAACGCCGTCGCCCCGCACCGCGGAAATTCGGAAAAATCCGCCGGAAGCCCCCTGCCCCAGGTTCGCCTCAAACTGCCTTGGGTTTGCCGCATCGCTTTTCGCAGCCAAAAGATCGGTCTTGTTGCGCACATGCCAGACCGAAACCGCACCGTCGCGCGCGATCTCCGGCGGAGGATCACCGTCGCCATCACTATCGGTCAACCACAGCACCAGATCGGCCGACGCGGCACGATCACGCGCACGCCGCACACCCTCCTGCTCGATCGGATCGTTGGTCTCGCGAATCCCCGCGGTGTCAACCAGCGTCACGGGATAGCCGTCGAGATCGAGATGGACTTCGATGACGTCGCGGGTCGTGCCAGCATGTGGCGAGACGATCGCAGCTTCTCGGCGCGCGAGACGATTGAGCAGCGTCGACTTGCCGGCGTTCGGCGGACCCGCGATCGCAACGGTCAGCCCGTCGCGCAGGCGTTCACTTTGTGCCGATGCCGCAAGGGTTTCTTCAATCTGCCGGCGCAGCTCTCCGATCTTCGCAAGTGCCGGCGCTGTCAGATCGTCCGGCACGTCGCCCTCGTCGGAAAAATCGATTCCTGCCTCGATAAGCGCCGCCGCCTCGATCAGTTGCTTGCGCCAGTCGCGCGCGCGATCGCCGAGCAGCCCCTGCAACTGCCGCAAGGCCTGCCGCCGTTGCCGATCCGTATCGGCGTGAATGAGATCGTCGAGGCCTTCAGCTTCGGTGAGATCGATCTTGCCGTTTTCGAAAGCGCGCCGCGTGAATTCGCCGGGCTCCGCCGCGCGCACATCGTCAAACGATGCCAGCGCCGCGAACAATGTGTTCAAAACCGCGCGGCTGCCATGAACGTGAAACTCGGCAACATCTTCTCCGGTCGCACTTTTCGGCCCCGGAAACCACAGCACAACCGCATCGTCGATCGCATCACCGCTGCGATCGCGCAAGGTTGTGCGCGTCGCGGCCCGTGGCGTCGGCTTGCGCCCCGCCAACGATCCAAGAACGTGGCCCGCCTGCGCTCCCGACACGCGCACGACAGCGATCGCGCTCGGTGGCCGACCGGATGAGAGGGCAAAGATGGTTTGATCCCGGGGATGCATCGCCTATGTCTGTAGGACATTTTCCGACGAGACGGAAAGGTCCCTGCCATGAGCGATTCCACGACCCATACAAACAGACTCGCCGGCGAGACCAGTCCCTATCTGCTGCAGCACCAGCACAACCCCGTCGACTGGTGGCCCTGGGGCCCTGAAGCACTGGCCGAGGCGCAAAGAAGCCAACGTCCGATTCTGTTGTCGGTCGGTTACGCCGCTTGTCATTGGTGCCATGTCATGGCGCACGAGAGCTTTGAGGACGAAGCGGTCGCAGCCGTGATGAACAAGCTGTTCGTCAACATCAAGGTCGATCGCGAGGAACGGCCAGACATCGACCAGATCTACATGAGCGCGTTGCATCATCTCGGCGAGCAGGGCGGTTGGCCGCTAACGATGTTTCTGTCGTCCGATGGCTCACCGTTCTGGGGCGGCACCTATTTCCCGAAGACCACGCAATACGGCCGGCCGGGTTTCACCGATCTCCTGCACACAATTTCGCGAATTTTCCGCGAGCAACCGGAGAAGGTCGCGCAGAACCGCGAGGCGCTGGTCGCGCGTCTCGCCGCGCGCGCAAAAAGCGAAAATCCGGCCAGCCTCGGCGTCGCCGAACTCAACAACGCAGCCGTCTCGATTGCACGCGCGACCGATCCGGTTCATGGCGGCTTACGCGGCGCACCAAAATTTCCCCAATGCACAATGCTGGAGTTTCTCTGGCGTGCCGGCGCTCGGACCCATGACAAGCGTTTCTTCAGCACAACCGGGCTCACCCTGACACGCATGAGCCAGGGCGGCATCTACGATCATCTCGGCGGCGGCTACGCGCGATATTCCGTCGACGAGCAGTGGCTGGTGCCGCACTTCGAGAAGATGCTCTACGACAACGCGCAGATTCTCGATCTGCTGACGGTGGAGTATGCGCGTTCAGGCAATCCGCTGTTTCGCGAACGTGCCATCGAGACCGTCGATTGGCTCAGGCGGGAGATGCTGACAGGAGAGGGTGGTTTCGCTTCATCTCTCGACGCAGACTCCGAAGGTGAAGAGGGAAAGTTCTACGTCTGGTCGCTGAAGGAAATCGAGAGTGTCCTCGGTACCCAGGACACCGCCGACTTTGCTGCTCGCTACGACATCACCGCCGAGGGCAACTTCGAAGGTCACAATATTCCCAATCGGCTGAAGAGCCTCGATCTCGGCAGCGACGACGGCGCTCATATGCGCCAGTTGCGCAAGAAGCTGCTGGCGCGACGCGCGAGCCGTGTGCGGCCGGGACTCGACGACAAGGTCTTGGCCGACTGGAACGGCTTGATGATCGCGGCGCTGGCCCATGCCGCCATTGTCTTCGATCGACCGGACTGGCTCGCGATGGCACGAAAGGCATTCGGCTTCGTGCAGAGGTCCATGACGCGCGACGGACGCCTCGGTCACTCCTGGCGCGATGGGCGGCTGCTCATTCCGGCGCTGGCTTCGGACTATGCCGCCATGATCCGGGCCGCGCTTGCGCTGTTCAAGGTCTCTGGTGAGGAATCTTTTTTGAAGCAGGCGCTCGACTGGCAATCAACGCTGGATATGCATTATTCCGACGCAGAACATGGCGGCTATTACCTCACCGCCGACGATGCGGAAGGGCTGATCATCCGCCCGCACTCAACCATCGACGACGCCATTCCAAACCACACCGGGCTGATCGCGCAAAATCTCGTCCGTCTCGCCGTCCTGACCGGCGACTCCAAATGGCGTGCCAACCTGGACACACTCTTCGCCGCACTCTTACCGCGCGCGGCCGAGAACATTTTTGGGCATCTGTCGTTGCTGAATGCGCTCGATCTCTATCTCACCGGAGCTGAGATCGTCGTAGTGGGCGAGGGTACTCATGCCGATACGCTGCTGGCTGCGGCACGAAAGCTGCCGCATACCACGAGCATCGTGCTTCATGCGCCGCGCGCGGATGCACTACCAACCGATCATCCGGCGCGAACAAAACTTGTGGCAACGAAGGACAGCGCCGCGTTTGTCTGCCGCGGCCAATCGTGTTCGCTGCCGATGACCGAACCGGATGCGTTGAGAGCCCTTGCAAAGGGATCGAGCTCAAACTGACAAGCAAACGGCCCTCTCGCTTGCGCAAGAGAGCCGTCGACCTGATCGGAGTTGCGATCAGGTGTTCATCGACTCGAAGAATTCCGAGTTGTTCTTGGTGTTGCGCAGCTTGTCGAGCAGGAAGTCGATTGCATCCATGGTGCCCATCGGATTGAGAATCCGACGCAGCACATACATCTTCTTGAGCAGTTGCGGATCGGTGATGAGTTCTTCCTTGCGCGTGCCCGAGCGCGAAATGTCGATCGCCGGGAAGGTGCGCTTGTCGGACACCTTGCGATCAAGGATGAGTTCGGAGTTGCCGGTGCCCTTGAACTCTTCGAAAATCACTTCGTCCATACGGCTGCCGGTATCGACCAGCGCCGTCGCGATGATGGTCAGCGACCCGCCTTCCTCGATATTGCGCGCGGCACCGAAGAAACGCTTCGGCCGCTGCAGCGCGTTGGCGTCGACACCGCCGGTCAGCACCTTGCCCGATGACGGCACTACGGTGTTGTAGGCGCGGCCGAGGCGGGTAATCGAATCGAGAAGAATGACAACGTCGCGGCCATGCTCGACCAGACGCTTGGCCTTCTCGATCACCATCTCAGCGACCTGGACGTGGCGCACCGCTGGTTCATCGAAGGTGGAGGACACAACCTCACCCTTCACCGAACGCTGCATGTCGGTGACTTCCTCGGGACGTTCATCGATCAGAAGAACGATCAGATAGCACTCTGGATGATTCGCCGTGATCGAGTGCGCGATGTTCTGCATCAGCACGGTCTTGCCGGTGCGCGGCGGCGCCACGATCAGCGCGCGCTGGCCCTTGCCGATCGGCGCGACGATATCGATCACTCGGGCCGACAAATCCTTGCGGGTCGGATCATCAAGCTCGAGCTTGAAGCGCTGATCGGGGAACAGCGGCGTCAGGTTGTCGAAGTTGACCTTGTGCTTCGACTTCTCGGGATCCTCGAAGTTGAGCGTATTGACCTTCAGCAGGGCAAAGTAGCGCTCGCCTTCCTTCGGGCTGCGAATATGGCCTTCGATGGTGTCGCCAGTCCGGAGACCGAAGCGGCGGATCTGCGATGGCGAAACGTAGATATCGTCCGGGCCTGGCAGGTAATTGGCATCTGGCGAACGCAGGAAGCCGAAGCCGTCAGGCAATACCTCGACGACGCCTTCGCCGATGATGTCAGTTTCCTGGATGGCGAGTTGCTTGAGGATGGCAAACATCAGCTCCTGCTTGCGCATGGTGCTGGCATTTTCGACCCCGAGTTCTTCCGCGAACGACACGAGTTCGGCCGGAGTCTTGGACTTGAGGTCTTGGAGTTTCATTTCCCGCATTGGGGTGGTCCTGTGGAAAAACTTGAGGGGGATCGCGAGGCGGCTTTACGGAATGCGGACGACAACAGAGAGGAAAGTCCGCAGGTCCTAACTGTGAAAAGCCTTGAGCGAGAAAAGGTGCTGAAGGGCTTCAAACCTGACGTGGCGGCCGGTCTCCAAAGACCGGAACGCAACCACATCCGCCTGCGTGGGGTGGGATATCCGTAATATAGAAAATCAACCTGGTCTGCGCAAGAAGGTCCCGAACGGCGACAAGCGGTTAGAACGGCTTGACGATCACCAGGATCACAATGAAGATCATCAGAATCGTAGGTACTTCATTGATAATCCTGTAGAATTTCTGGCTTCTGGTGTTCCGGTCATTGGCAAAATCGCGCACGCAGCGGGTAAAAAAGCCATGGATACCGGACATGATGAGGACAAGGGCGAATTTGACCTGAAACCATCCCGCCAAATACCACTGGCCCGCCCAGACCATGTAGAGGCCAAGCAGCCAGGTCAGAATCATCGCCGGATTGATGATTCCTTTGAGCAGCCGGCGCTCCATCACCTTGAAGGTCTCGGACTGCCTTGAACCGACCTCGGCCTCACAGTGATAAACAAACAGGCGAGGAAGATAGAGCATGCCCGCCATCCATGAGATGACGGCAATGACGTGAAACGCCTTGATCCATTCGTACATCGGTCAGTTCGCTCCGGAAACTCGAACGATCAAAGGGAACACCTGCGAGGCATCAGCGTTGCCTCGATGACTGATAGAGAGCGGATCAAGGCGATATCCGCAAGGTCTCTTTCTCTCAAATCATATTTTTAGATCTTAAGATTTGAGTCTATGTGGCGGTGAATTGAGCCGACGCAATGTCATCCGCATTTTTTCAAGAGCTTCTTCACACACCCAAGTTCACCGTCCCGCTCACCAACTGCATCAGAGACTGCCGCAGTCTCAAAGGCTTGCTGACAATTTGCACGCAATTGTCCAGAGACAAGTCCACATAACCCCAGTATCATTGATATCGATCGACGGACTTTTCCCTTCACGAGACCTGTGAAGAAAAATCCCGCTTATCCCAAGGCCTTCACTGAACGCGCCATTTCGCGGCTCAGGCTCCACAGCGATTCACAGGGTATACAGGGCTATGGTGCCCATCACTGGCAGCTATTTTCATCTTCACCTGGTGTCCGATTCGACCGGCGAGACGCTCATAACCGTGTCGCGCGCGGTGGCAGCTCAATACGCCAACGTGACACCTGTCGAGCACGTCTATCCGCTCGTGCGTAGCCAGAAACAACTTGACCGCGTGCTGGCCGAGATCGAAGAGGCGCCAGGAATCGTTCTGTTCACGCTTTTGGAAAAGGATCTGGTCGCGCGTCTCGAGGCGAAGTGTCAGGAGATCAACAGCCCAAGTCTTTCGATCATCGGGCCGGTGATGCAGTTGTTTCAGGCTTATCTCGGTGCGGCCACCACTGGACGCGTGGGCGCACAACACACATTGAATGCCGAATATTTCAAGCGAATCGATGCGTTGAACTATTCGATGATGCATGATGACGGGCAGCACGTTGAAGGTCTCGAAGAAGCGGACGTTGTTCTGGTCGGCGTATCGCGTACGTCGAAAACTCCGACGTCCATTTACCTTGCCAATCGCGGCATCCGAACTGCGAACGTGCCGCTGGTGCCCGGCATTGCCATCCCGCATCAGCTCGAAACGCTGAAACAGCCGTTGGTCGTCAGCCTTCATGCGACACCGGAGCGTCTCATTCAGGTTCGGCAGAACCGGTTGCTGAGCATTGGTTCGGGGCCCGGTAACGACGTCTATATCGATCGTCAGGCGGTTGCCGACGAGGTGACCCATGCACGTCGCCTGAGCGCGAGACATGATTGGGTACAACTGGACGTCACCCGCCGCTCGATCGAGGAAACTGCTGCCGCGATCATGAAACTGTTTGCTGATCGGCAACGGCAGCGGCGGTCGGAGTAGGCTGAGCGATGGCGGTTTGGCGTGAACAAAAGCCGTTGATTCTGGCCTCGCAAAGCCGGGTGCGTCAGACATTGCTGTCTAACGCTGGACTATCGTTCGAGGCGAAGCCGGCCGCGATCGATGAGCGGGTCATTCAGAAGAACTCTGGTTTGATTGCAGCCGGCGAGATCGCCGCGCATCTGGCGTGCGAAAAAGCCAGGTCCGTTTCGCTGCAATCGCCAGGCCGCTACGTCATCGGGGCGGACCAGACGCTTGAAAGCGAGGGGCGAATGTTCAACAAGCCCGCTGGCCGCGACGGCGCAGCGGAACACTTGCGCGCGCTCTCCGGCCGCACACACGCGTTACATGCTGCGATCGCCGTTGTGCGTAATGGGGAAGCATTGTTTGAGAATGTATCCGTCGCGCGCTTGACGATGCGTGAGCTGAGTGAGGATACGATCAGGGCTTATCTGGATGTCGCAGGCGATGCGGTTACGACAAGCGTCGGCGCATATCAGCTCGAAGGACTTGGTGTCCATCTTTTCGACCGCATAGAAGGGGATCACTTCACCATTCTGGGCTTGCCGTTGCTGCCGCTGCTTGCTTTTCTGCGCGGCGAGGGGCTGTTGTCGCTATAGTCGCGGGAAAATCTGACATGCGGGTGCTTGGGCTCACCGGCTCGATCGGAATGGGAAAATCGACCACGGCAAAGCTTTTTGCCGAGGCCGGCGTGCCTGTGTATGACGCCGATGCAACCGTTCACAAAATCTATGAAGGTGAGGCCGCCCCGGCGATCGAAGCAGCTTTTCCCGGCACGACTGTCGACGGCAAGGTCGATCGTGAAAGGCTGTCGTCCAAGGTCGTCCACAATCCTGTGGCCATGAAACAGCTCGAGCAGATCGTGCATCCGATGCTGCGTGCCTATCATCAGGCATTTCTCGACTCGGCCGAGCAGTCCGGTGCGCCGATCGCGGTGGTTGATGTGCCGCTGTTGTTCGAAACCGGTGGCGAGAAGCGGGTCGATGCCGTGGTGGTGGTGTCGACCTCGCCGGAGGCCCAACGCGAGCGGATTCTTGCACGTGACAACATGAGCAGCGAGAAGCTCGATGCGATCCTGGCGCGGCAATTGCCAGACGCCGAGAAGCGCAAGCGAGCGGATTTCGTGGTGGATACCTCACACGGTCTTGAGCCGGTGCGCGAGCGGATCAAGGAAATTCTGGCCGAGGCTGCTAAGATGCCGCGACGACGGCCCTGATTCGTAGACTTGGCAGACGTGCATGCGCGAAATTGTCCTCGATACCGAAACCACCGGATTGGATCCGCTGCGCGGCGATCGTCTGGTTGAGGTCGGTTGCGTGGAAATCTTCAATCGTATGCCGACGGGACAGACGTTCCACCGCTACATCAATCCGGAACGCGATATGCCGCAGGAGGCCTTCGCGGTGCACGGCCTGTCGACCGAGTTTCTCGCCGACAAGCCGCTGTTCCTGAACATCGTCGAGGAGTTTCTGGAGTTCATCGGCGATGCGCCGCTGGTGATCCACAACGCATCGTTCGACATCGGGTTCATCAATGCCGAGCTGGATCGGCTCAAGCGGCCGGCGATCGGGCGTGACCGCTTGGTCGATACGCTGTTGCTTGCGCGCCGAAAGCATCCGGGTGTGTCGAACCGGCTCGACGATCTCTGTTCGCGCTATGCCATCGACAACTCTCGCCGCACCAAGCACGGCGCGCTGCTCGATGCCGAGCTTCTGGCGGAAGTTTATATCGATCTGATCGGCGCGCGGCAGTCGCAATTGATCCTTGCGGAAGTGGCGCCTCGCCAAGCCAGCGGTTCACCGGATATGCCGCGGCGCCAGCGAATGGTTCCTCTCATGCCGCGCATAACCGATGCCGACCGCGCCGCGCATCGGGACTTCATCGCCACCCTTGGCGAGAAGGCGATCTGGAGAGAATTCTTCGGAAGCGAGGCGCTGGAACAGCGTGCCGATTAGCTCGGCTTCTGTTGCTGCGCAGCCGCAGCCTGCCGTTCCATGTTCTGGCGGTACAGACCGACGAAATCCACCGGATCAAGCATCAGCGGCGGGAATCCGCCGTCGCGCACCGCCGTGGCGATGATCTCGCGGGCAAACGGGAACAACAGACGTGGGCATTCGATCATGATCAGCGGATGCAGATTTTCCTGCGGCACGTTGACGATCCGGAACACGCCGGCGTAAGCCAACTCGAAGCTGAACATCACCTTGCCGTCGTTTTCCGCCTTGCCCTCGACCGAGAGCGTCACTTCGTATTCGTTCGCTGCAACATTGTTGGCACCAACGTTGATCTGGATATTGATCGACGGCTGCTGCGCCTGCGGTCCCAGCGAGGACGGCGCATTCGGATTCTCGAACGAGAGATCCTTGGTGTATTGCGCGAGAACATTGAGCTGGGGCGGAGGAGCATCCTCTGGCGGTGTGCCGTTGCCGTTCGTCATCGATCGTCCTCCTGAAACGTCGTCAAGCGCCCCGAATTTCGCGGTCCGCTCAAACCCAAAGGGAAAAGTATTGTGTCGGGGCGAGTGGCTATCATAGGCCTGCGGCCTTCCACAAGGATGGCGGAAGCGGTGACAAAGGGCTGTCGAGCGCCGCGCAAACCGGATCGCGCACCTTTGACTGGAGATGCCAGGACTTGAGATGGGGTTAAATCGCTTAAATTATTGAAGGAATGGATTTTCTTGGCGCAATCCGGTTTCCCCTTTGTGCGGAAACGCGCTACAATTCGATCGGAACCAGCGGCCGAAACGACCATTTCCAAGGTTCGGTTCGCTGTGCCAAAACGCGCCATTGGCTGGACCCGGTTTCGTGCCTACATGGTCTGGATTCGCGTGATGTTGCCGTTCCCCTGGGGAGCCTTCGTTCGCCGGATCGGGCCGGTATCGACCAGAAAGTGAAGACGACGTGGATATTTACACCATCATTTTCCTGGCGCTGGCGGTCTTTATCTTCCTGCGTCTGCGCAATGTCCTCGGACAGCGCACGGGAAGTGAGCGGCCGCCATATGATCGCGCCGCGCGCGACGTGCTGCACGGTGCGCAGGACAACAATAGCGTCGTTCCTATGCCAGGTTCCGTGATCGATCAGGCGCCGGCTGCGCCGACGCCCGATGTCGCGCCCGCCGCCGATCGCTGGAAAAACATCGCCGAACCGGGGACCCCCCTCGCGCTCGGACTCGATGCGGTCGCGGCGCAGGACTCGTCCTTCGATCCGAAGCATTTTCTCAGCGGTGCGCGCAGTGCCTACGAGATGATCGTGCTGGCTTTCGCCAATGGTGATCGTCGTGCCTTGAAGGACCTGCTCTCGTCGGAAGTCTATGAAAGCTTCGATTCCGCCATCAAGGATCGGGAAAAGCAGGACCAGAAAACGGAGACACGTTTCGTCTCCATCGAGAAGGCCGAGCTGACCGGCGCAGAGGTTCGGGACCGGACGGTGCAACTGACGGTTCGGTTCGTATCGCAGATGATTTCGGTAACCCGCGACAAGGCGGGGACCATCGTCGATGGCAATCCGGACAAGATTTCCGACATCACGGACGTGTGGACATTTGCTCGCGACGTTTCCTCGCGTGATCCGAACTGGAAGCTGGTTGGCACTGGAAGCACCAACTGACCTTTTCTGGCTAAAACGGTGCGCGGCCGGACTCTGCGTCGCTGCCGCCCTGACGCCTGTTCCAGTTCAAGCATATGCTATCCGTCATCATCGGGTCTGGCCGCTCGAAATCTCCGGTAGCCAATATGTGCCGGTCGCGTGGGGCGATATCGTTGGCTGGCGCAACGACGATCAGCTCCAGGCCTTCAGGACATTTCGTGCAAGCTGTCGTGCGGTTGCCGCGCGGCAGGCTTCGGCCGTCAGTCAGAAGGCGCTTGGTACGTCATTGCGCGAACCATGCCGCGCGGCGCAGATGGTCGATATTTCCAGCAACGACAAGGCTCGTGTCTTCTTCGAAACACACTTTCAGCCGCTGCGAATCTCCCGCCTTGGAGAAACCGATGGCTTCGTGACCGGTTACTACGAGCCGATCATCGATGGATCGCGCACCAAAACAGATGTCTACACCGTGCCGGTTTATCGCCGTCCGTCGAATCTCTTCGTTCGAGGGTTCAGGCAGAGCTCGCCCACGTTGCCCAACAGCGGGCCGGTGTATCGCAAGATCGGCCGCCGAAAGCTGGTTCCGTATTACGATCGCGCTGAAATCGAGGATGGCGCGATCGCGGGTCGTGGCCTCGAGATCTGCTGGCTCAAGAATCAGACCGATCTGCTGTTCACCCAGATCCAGGGCTCCGCGCGGGTCCGGCTCGAGGATGGTTCGACCATTCGTATCAATTACGATTCCTACAACGGATATCCCTATACGGCCGTCGGCCGCATCCTGATCGATCGTAACATCATCCCGAAGGATCAGATGTCGATGCGGCGCATCCGGCAGTGGATGGACGAGAATCCGGATGGTGCCAACGAGGTGCGCCGGCAGAATCGCTCGTACGTCTTCTTTCATGAGGTGAAGCTGTCGGACAAGGACGAGGCGGTGGGCGCACAGGGCGTGCCGCTGACGCCGGGCCGGTCGATCGCGGTCGACAAATCGCTCCACGTCTATGGCACGCCATTCTTCATCGAAGGAGAATTGCCGATCGAATCGGAACAGGCGAAAACGCCGTTCCACCGGCTGATGATCGCACAGGACACGGGCTCGGCGATCCTCGGTCCTGCGCGCGCGGATCTTTACTTCGGTGCCGGTCCGGAAGCAGGGCGTGTGTCCGGCCGGCTGCGCCACAACATGCACTTCGTGATGCTGGTTCCGAATAGCCTCAATCCCGTTGCCAGCGGCAGAACCATGCCGCTTCCGAGCGCGCGGCCGTCGGCGAAAATCGCAAAACTGTTTCCGTTAAAGAGTCAGAAGCCAGCCGATGGTAAGAGCACCTCGGCGCCGTCGCCCACCGGTGAGTCAGCCAAGGCTGCTCCATCGGTTGGAGAAAAGGCCGTTTCAGAGGCAACGCCACTGCCGGCCGCTCGGCCCGAGGTGAAGCCGAGCCGTCGGCATTTGCGGCGTCACTACTATCGTCATCGTTATTATCGCCGCGCACGATGAAACGCCCGCCTCCAGACATCTTCGTACGGCCGCGACGCCAGCGGGCGCTCAGCGAGGACGAGCGCCAATTATGGGAAAGTGTTGCCAAACAGACCAAGCCGTTGCGCAAATACCAGCGGGCCAAGTCCGTCGCGACGTTCGTCATCGAATCGGACGCTGGTGCGAAATCGGCAAAAGTATCCAAGTCGGTATCACCACCCAGTGCTAGTCAAAAAGCCGTAAAGCGCGACGTCTCGCCGCCCCCGGCGACGCTCACCCGCCGCGAGCGATCGCAATTGTCTCGCGGTCATAAGGATATCGATGCCCGGATCGATCTGCATGGCATGACGCAATCACGCGCGCATCAGGCCCTGCTGCGCTTCCTGCAGCAGGCTTGCGGCGATGGGTTTACGTTTGTGCTTGTCATCACTGGCAAGGGTCGCACGACGGGTCCGGAATCCGAACGTGGCGTGTTACGCCGGCAGGTCCCGCAATGGCTCGGCCTTCCGGAATTCCGCTCGCTCGTCGTCGGCTTCGACGAGGCTCATATCGGTCACGGCGGGCAGGGCGCGCTCTATGTGCGGTTGCGCCGTCGCCGCTAGCTCGCAGTTATCAGAGTCTACAGAATGAACCGGCTCAGATCGGCGTTCTTGGCGAGATCGCCGACGTGCTTTTGCACATAGCTTGCGTCGATTCGGATCGTTTCGCCGTTGCGGTCGGGCGCCACGAACGAAATCTCGTCGAGCACGCGCTCCATGACCGTCTGCAGCCGACGTGCCCCGATATTCTCCACAGTTGCATTCACGGCGACCGCGATGTCCGCCAGAGCGTCGATAGCGTCATCGGTGATGTCGAGCGTGACGCCCTCGGTCTGCATCAATGCGATATACTGCTTGAGGAGCGACGCCTCCGGCTCGGTCAGGATACGCCGCATGTCGTCGCGCGTCAGGGCGTCGAGCTCGACACGGATCGGTAGCCGGCCCTGCAGTTCGGGCAGCAGGTCCGACGGCTTGGCAATGTGGAATGCGCCCGACGCGATGAACAGGATATGATCGGTTTTCACCGCGCCATGTTTGGTGGAGACCGTGGTCCCTTCGATCAGCGGCAGTAGGTCGCGCTGCACACCTTCACGCGACACGTCGCCGCCGCTACGGCCGTCACGCACGCAGATCTTGTCGATCTCGTCCAGGAAGACGATGCCGTCGTTCTCGACCGCGGCGATCGCTTCCTGGGTCAACTGATCGCTGTCGAGCAGCTTGTCGGACTCTTCGTTGACCAGGATCTCGTGCGAGTCCTCGACGGTCAGACGGCGGGTCTTCGTCCTGCCGCCCATCTTGCCAAAGATGTCGCCGATCGAAATTGCGCCAACCTGTGCGCCCGGCATGCCTGGAATCTCGAACATCGGCGTTCCACCGGATGTTTGAGTCTCGATCTCGATTTCCTTGTCATTGAGTTCGCCGGCCCGCAACTTCTTGCGGAACGAATCCCGCGTCGCTGCGCTGGAATTGGCTCCCACCAGCGCGTCCAGCACACGTTCTTCGGCGGCGAGCTGCGCGCGGGCCTGAACATCCTTGCGTTTGCGCTCGCGGGTCTGGGCGATTGCGACTTCCACAAGGTCGCGAACGATCTGCTCGACGTCGCGCCCGACATATCCGACTTCGGTAAATTTCGTCGCTTCGACCTTGATGAAGGGGGCGTTGGCAAGCTTGGCCAGCCGTCGAGCGATTTCGGTCTTGCCGACGCCGGTGGGACCAATCATCAGGATGTTTTTCGGCAAGACTTCTTCTCGCAGCGATCCCGTGAGTTGCTGGCGCCGCCAGCGATTGCGCAAGGCAATGGAGACGGCGCGCTTGGCATCGGTCTGGCCGACAATGAAGCGGTCGAGTTCGGAAACGATTTCGCGAGGGGAGAAGTGCGTCATGATCTCAAGATATGTGGAATCGTGGCGGGAGCAAGCCGGTCATATGATGGGCGGGCCGGCCTGCCAGTGGCGGATGGCTTCGAAGGGATGGATCAGCATGATGACGTTGAGGGTGAGATTGTCGCGGATGTGCAATCCGACCAGGACCTCGAACAGAAGCGCAATCGCGATTGTCAAAGCAACCGGCAATTTGCGCGCGAGCACGAAGCCGACGATCATAGCCAGCGTGTCGGACAGCGAATTGACGATGCTGTCGCCATAATAATCCAGCGAGATGGTGCCGGCGCGATAGCGGTCGATGATCCACGGCGAATTCTCGACGATCTCCCAACCGCCCTCGATCACCATGGCGATCAATAGCCGCGCGATCCACGGCGCGCGAGGCAGGACGAGCCACGTTGCGCCGTAAAACAGGAATCCATGGATGATATGAGAGAACGTGTACCAGTCGGTAAGATGCTGCGAGTTCTCGGAGCTTTGCACCACGCCGTGCCAGAACTTGACGTAGCCGCAGGTGCAGATCGGGACCCGGCCCATGGCGTACAGGATCGCGGCCTGCGCGGTCAGCAGGCCGAGAACGATCAGCGCGCCATTGAGCACGGAGAGACGGAGCGGCGGCGGAACGGACCCTGTGTGGCCGGGCATCAGGTCAGCCCGCTGCCAGTGTCTCGATCGTGACGTTGCGGTTGGTATAGACGCAGATGTCGGCGGCGATATCGAGCGAGCGGCGGACGATGGTCTCGGCATCCTTGTCGGTGTCGATCAGGGCGCGAGCGGCAGCCAGCGCATAGTTTCCGCCTGAGCCGATCGCCATCACGCCTTCTTCCGGCTCGAGCACGTCGCCGGTGCCGGTCAGCACCAGCGAGACCTCCTTGTCGGCGACGATCATCATGGCTTCAAGCCGCCGCAGGTAGCGATCGGTGCGCCAGTCCTTGGCGAGTTCGACCGCGGCGCGGGTGAGTTGACCCGGATATTGCTCGAGCTTGGCTTCGAGCCGCTCGAACAAGGTAAAGGCGTCCGCGGTCGCGCCGGCGAATCCGCCGATCACGTCACCCTTGCCGAGCTTCCGGACCTTCTTCGCGTTGGACTTGATGACGGTCTGGCCGATCGAGACCTGGCCGTCGCCGCCGATGACGACCTTGCCGCCCTTGCGGACGGTGAGGATCGTGGTGCCGTGCCAAACCTCTGATTGTGATGCCTGCATTGAACCTCTCTGGTGGGGCTGATTTAGGCGCTGGCGGCCAGGGTTGCAATCGGCGGCGATTTTGGCTGTTTTCCGGTCACCATGTCCGGAGAAACGGCCCCGAAACGGGCTATCCCACAGTAGCGAATGCGGTTTTGGCCTGTTAAGAAGGGCGCGTTTCAGGCTCTGGAGTTCTGATTTATGCGCACGGCGACGATCAAGCGCAAAACCAAGGAAACCGACATCGAGGTCGCGGTGAACCTCGATGGCTCCGGTGTGTCCAAGGTTGCGACCGGCATCGGCTTTTTCGACCACATGCTGGATCTGCTTGCCCGCCATTCGCGCATCGACATCACCGTCAAGGCGGACGGCGACCTCCATGTCGACCATCACCACACCACCGAGGACGTCGGCATCGCGCTCGGCCAGGCGGTCAAGCAAGCGCTCGGCACCATGGCCGGGATCACCCGCTATGCCAGCATCCATATGCCGATGGACGAGACGCTGTCCCGCGTCGTGATTGACATCTCGGGCCGCCCGGTGCTGGTGTTCAAGGTCGAGTTTCCCCGCGACAAGGTCGGTGAGTTCGATACCGAACTGGTGCGCGAATGGTTCAACGCCTTCGCGATCAACGCGGGCGTGACTTTGCACGTCGAGACCCTATATGGCGAGAACAGTCACCATATCGCCGAATCCTGCTTCAAGGGTCTGGCTCGGGCGCTCCGCGCCGCAGTTGCAATCGATCCGCGGGCTGCGGGCGAGGTGCCATCCACGAAGGGTCAGCTTGGCGGCTGATCTTGCTGTCGTCGGCGGAGAGTTGAATGCCGGTCTATACAGTCCATGGGCCATTGGCTGACGGGACGGACATGCGCGGCACGACGGACCGGTTCGTGTTCGTTCGCGACGGCTTTTCGTTCTGGGCCTTTGTGTTCGGCCCGGTGTGGTTGCTTTATCGTCGGCTTTGGCTGGCGCTTGTCGGATATATCCTGCTGTCGATCGCCGTTACGGTGGCGCTGTCGTGGCTGCACGTTGGCTTTGGCACGCGGTCTCTCGTCATGCTGCTGATCGCGATCCTGATGGGACTTGAGGCGGCAAGTCTGCGGCGCTGGACGTTGTCGCGTGGAAAGTGGCGTCTGCTCGATGTGGTCGTTGGGGACGATGAGGAGGCCGCCGAACGGCGCTTCTTCGACCGCTGGACCATGAAGCGGCCCGTGGACTTCGATCCATCGGCCGTCGATCGTGGGGCGCCGCCGCCCACTCGCAACAATCAGGGCCAGCCGTCCTCGCAGCCGCCGCCGGTCCCCGGTAACGATATCATCGGCCTGTTTCCGCAGCCGGGAGGGTCGCGGTGAGCGTTGCCATCATCGATTACGGCTCCGGTAATTTGCACTCGGCTGCCAAGGCATTTGAGCGGGCGACGCGCAGTATGGATGATCCGGAAAAGATCGTCGTGACGCGCGATCCCGACGTGGTGTTTCGCGCTGATCGTGTCGTGCTGCCCGGTGTGGGGGCGTTCGCCGATTGCCGCAGAGGGCTCGATGCGCTCGACGGCATGGTCGAGGCTCTGACGGAGGTCGTGCGCGACAAGGCGCGTCCGTTCTTTGGCATCTGTGTCGGCATGCAACTGATGGCGACGCGCGGCAAGGAGCACGTCACGACCGACGGACTCAACTGGATCGCCGGAGATGTCGAGAAGATTTCACCGCGCGACGAGAGCCTGAAGATCCCGCACATGGGCTGGAACACGCTCGACCTCGTGCAAGAACATCCGGTGCTGGAGCGACTGCCTCTGGGTCCGAAAGGCCGCCATGCTTATTTCGTGCATTCCTATCACTTGAATGCGGCGAACGAAGCCGATGTGCTGGCGCGCGCGGATTACGGCGGGCCGGTAACGGCCATCGTCGGCAAGGACACTGCGATCGGCACCCAGTTTCACCCCGAGAAGAGCCAGCGTTTCGGATTGGCGCTGATTTCGAATTTCCTGAAGTGGAAGCCGTGATTCTTTTTCCAGCTATCGACCTCAAGAACGGCCAGTGCGTGCGCCTCGAGCAGGGCGATATGGCACGCGCGACCGTGTTCAATATCGATCCCGCCGAACAGGCGCGCGCGTTTGCCTCGCAAGGCTTCGAGTACCTGCATGTGGTCGATCTCGACGGCGCATTTGCCGGCAAGCCGGTCAATGCGGATGCGGTGGAGCGCATGCTGAAAGCCGTGACCATGCCGGTGCAGCTTGGCGGCGGCATTCGAGACCTGAAGACGGTCGAAGCATGGCTCGCCAAAGGCATCGCGCGGGTCATCATCGGTACGGCTGCGGTGCGCGATCCGGCTTTCGTCAAGCAAGCGGCCAAGACATTTCCGGGACGTGTCGCGGTGGGTCTCGATGCGCGCGATGGCAGGGTCGCCGTCGAAGGTTGGGCCGAAACCTCGGAAGTGACCGCGCTCGAGATTGCGCGGCGCTTCGAGGATGCGGGCGTCGCCGCCATCATCTTCACCGATATCGCGCGTGACGGCTTGCTGAAGGGGCTCAATCTCGACGCCACCATCGCGCTCGCCGACAACATCTCGATTCCGGTGATTGCATCCGGGGGTCTCGCGTCCATCGAGGACGTCAAGGCGATGCTCACACCGCGTGCAAGGAAGCTCGCTGGCGCCATCGCAGGACGGGCGCTCTATGACGGCCGGCTCGATCCCGCTCAGGCACTGGCGCTGATCCGCGCGGCGCGTGCGGCGGCCTGAGGAGCAACAATGTTCAAGGCTCGCGTCATTCCCTGCCTCGACGTCAAGGACGGCCGGGTCGTCAAGGGCGTCAACTTCGTCGATCTGCGCGATGCGGGCGATCCCGTCGAAGCCGCGATCGCCTATGATGCCGCGGGTGCGGACGAATTGACCTTTCTCGACATCACCGCGACCCACGAAAATCGCGGGATCATGCTCGATGTGGTCCGTCGCACGGCGGAAGCCTGCTTCATGCCGGTGACGGTCGGCGGCGGCGTTCGCACCATCGATGACATTCGCACTCTGCTGCGCTCCGGTGCAGACAAGGTGTCGATCAACAGTGCAGCGGTCAGCCGGCGCGAGTTCGTCAAAGAGGCTGCCGAGAAGTTTGGCGACCAGTGCATCGTGGTTGCGATCGATGCCAAGCTGGTGTCCAAGACTGGCGGGTCGGACCGCTGGGAGATCTTCACCCACGGAGGCCGCAAATCAACCGGCATCGATGCCATCGAATATGCGCAGGAAGTGGTCTCGCTCGGCGCCGGCGAAATCCTTCTGACATCGATGGATCGCGACGGCACCCGCCAGGGGTTTGATCTGCCGCTGACCCGGCTGGTGGCAGACAGTGTCCCCGTACCGGTGATCGCGTCCGGTGGCGTGGGTAATCTCGACCATCTGGTCGACGGCATTCGCGAAGGCCACGCCACCGCGGTTCTCGCCGCCTCGATCTTCCATTTCGGCGAGTTTACCATCCGCGAAGCCAAGGATCATATGGTCCGGGCGGGGCTGCCGATGCGGGTCGATCCTTGACGACTCCCCTTGAAAGAAATGCTAAAGCAGGCGGAGCGGCCAGGCCTGCGGACACAGTCTGGCGCGTCTGTTGAGTAGAGTAAGTATGCCGCGTTTCACGCTTCACGACCTGACCGGAATCATTGATGCCCGCGCTGCGGCGGGCGGCGAGACGTCGTACACGCGCAAACTGCTCGACAAGGGCCCCATTCATTGCGCCAAGAAATTCGGCGAGGAAGCGGTCGAGACAGTGATCGCTGCGGCGGAGAACGATCGGGATCACCTGATCGCCGAAAGCGCCGACGTTCTGTTTCATTTGCTGGTGCTGCTGAAGGCAAGCAACGTAACGCTGGCCGATGTCGAGGCCGCGCTCGAAAAGCGGACGGGAATGTCCGGTCTGGAAGAGAAGGCCGCGCGCAAGCGCGATTAGTTGCATAAGGCGACGGCTATGGACATGCGAACGGAGCAGCAGCAATACAATCCATACCGGGTTTTCTCCCGCGCGCAGTGGGCGAAGCTGCGCGACGATATGCCGATGACTTTGGCCTCTGAAGAGATCGCGGCTTTGCGGTCGATGCACGATCGACTCGATCTCACCGAGGTCGAGGAAATCTATCTGCCGTTATCGAGATTGCTGTCCATCTATGTTGCATCGATGCAGCGGCTCTTTGTGGCTCAGCGCCAGTTTCTGGGCATTGAAGACCGCAAGATGCCATACATCATTGGTGTTGCCGGGTCGGTCGCAGTCGGAAAATCGACCACAGCGCGCGTGTTGCAAGCCTTGCTGGCACGATGGTCGCCGCGGCCTAAGGTCGATCTCGTCACCACCGACGGCTTTCTGTTTCCGAACGCGTCGCTCGAGCGCCAGGGGCTGATGCAGAAAAAGGGTTTCCCCGAGAGCTACGATCTGCCTCGGCTGCTGTCATTCCTGAGCGATATCAAGGCGGGTCGCACGCCGGTGCGCGCGCCGGTCTATTCGCATCTGACCTACGACATCGTTCCCAATAAATGGATCGAGGTCAGCCAGCCGGACATCCTGATCGTCGAAGGTGTCAATGTCCTGCAGACCGGACGTCTGCCGCGCGATGGCAAGGCGGTGCCTGTCGTATCCGACTTCTTCGACTTCTCGGTCTATATCGATGCCGACGAACCGGTGCTGCGCAACTGGTACGTGAAGCGATTCCTCACCCTGCGGGACACGGCTTTTCACGACCCGCGATCCTATTTCCATCGCTATGCGCTGTTGTCGGATGACGAGGCGACCGCGACCGCCGTGGCCATCTGGGAGCGCACCAATCTGGCCAATCTCGAGGACAATATCCTGCCGACGCGGCCGCGCGCGACGCTGATCCTCAAGAAGGGCGCGGATCACGTAGTCGAGCAGGTCGCACTGCGACGGCTCTAGGCCGTGATATGACGGGCAGCAACTAATCCGGCTAGCGCGTCGGCCAGCTTTTCACGATCGAGCGGTTTGACAAGAAAACCATCCATTCCGGCTTCAAAGCAGGCATAACGGTCGTCCATCTGTGTATTGGCCGTCAGCGCCAGGATGGTTGTGCGGCGAACACGCTGACCGGCCTCCAGTTCGCGAATCCGTTTTGTGGTTTCGATGCCATCAAGTTTCGGCATCTGGACGTCCATCAGAATGAGATCGTACGGTGCGCCCGCGGTTTCGGCAGCGAGCCAGGATTCCAGCGCTTCCTCGCCGTTCTGAGTGATGATCACCTCGTGCCCGAGACGGGTCAGGAGCGAGCGCATCAACAGCGCGTTGATCTCGTTGTCCTCGGCCACGAGAATCGAGAGACTTTGCGTTGGCGCCGTCGATGGCGCCTCGGCTTCTGCGAGCGCATCACGATCGGACAGGCTGTCGATCGCCTCGAGCGAGCTCAAACCGTCCGCTGGTGCGGTCAAACGCGCAGCGATCGATGCAGCCCTCAGAGGTTTGACCAGATAACCGGTAAATGCCGCTGCGCCTGCGGACTGAAGATCGTGCCGCGTCGATGGCGTCACCATAACGATCCGCCGCGTGGCGGACTGGCATGCGGCTTGCCCAAAACGCCAAACATCGTCCGCGCCCATGGCATTGTCGACGAACACGGTGTGCCACGGCCGCTCCGGAAGCAGGGCGCGAGCGACATCGAGGTCCGACACCGCGCAGGTCTGGGCACCCCATCGCTCCAGCCGTCGTGCGAGCAGGGATGCTTCGATGGTTTGAGGCGCCACCAGCATGATGGATTGTCCGGTCAGATCAGGCGCGAACGACTTTCGCTCGGGCGCATTGTCCGGTGCGGTGAGGGGAATCGACACTTCGAATGTCGAACCCGCGCCCGGCTTGCTTTCGAGCGCGATGCGTCCGCCCATCCGTTTGATGATGCGCTCGCTGATGCTGAGCCCCAGTCCTGTTCCGCCATAGTTGCGGGCGATCCGTTCATCGGCCTGTTCGAACTCGCGGAAAATCCGCGCTTGCGCATCCGGTGCAATACCGATTCCGGTGTCGCGAACCAGGAAGAGGATTTCGCCCGGCCAGATCCCAGGCTCGACGATCAGCGCGACGCCGCCTGATAGCGTGAACTTGATGGCATTGCCGGCAAGATTGAGCAGCACCTGCCGCAATCGTGCGACATCGCCCACGACTTCGATCGGCAGCCGCTCATCGATGTAGGCCGCCACTTCAAGCTGTCGCGCTTGCGCGCGGGGTGCCAGCAGTTCGGTGATGTCCTCGATCAGGTCTGACAGGATGAACGGGCGGCTTTCGAGATCGATCTTGCCGGCCTCGATCTTGGAATAGTCGAGCAACTCCTCGATCAGCGACAGCAACGAGTCTCCGGACGTCTTGATGGCTTTGGCATAAGTAACCTGCTCCGGGGTGAGCGAGGTGTCGAGCAACAGTCCGCTCATCCCGATGATGCCGTTGAGCGGCGTGCGGATTTCATGCGAGGTCATTGCCAAAAAGCGCGATTTGGCGCGGTTTGCAGCGTTTGCGTGATCGCGTGCCTCGCCGAGCGCACGTTCGGTCTCGGTGCGGTTTGTGACGTCGCGACCGACGGATTGCAATTCCGCCGGGCGGTTTGCATCGGTGCGGACCAGACCTTCGCGCCATGCGATCCAGCGCGGGCCGTGCGCCGTTTCGATCCGCTGATCGTGCGTTCTCGTGCCGTTCGGCTCCAGCGTACTCTCGCCCTGTTCAAGGACCGGAAGTATGAATGCGCTGCCGAGCAGTTCGGTTCTCGAGCGTTGAGCCAGTGCACAATAGGCGTCGTTGAGCGAGGTGATGAGGCCGTTCGCGTCGCGCAGCACGATCAGGTCATCCTGCGACTCGAAAAGGCTGCGTGCCCGCTCCTCGGCTTCCTTCAGTTCCCAGTTCCGGTCTGCGAGCGCTTCATTGTGAAGGGCGATCTTGCGAACCTTTCTGCGCATCCAGCGCAGTCGCATACTCAGAATTGCCAGCGCGACACAGGCGAGTGCGAACAGGAAGCTCGCGCCGATCGCAAAGGTGTTCGGGTCGTAGTTGGCACTCCTGCTTCCGGAAATGAATCCGTAGGCGCCGCCGAACGCGACGGAAAACATCGTAAAGGTGCGAAAGGCCAGATTGAGCCGAGGATGGCGCCGCACCAGCCGGCGTAGTCGTGCTTTAATCCTGAATAGTCGCGCCCTCATGGACATCCCGAAGCTTCTCGTGTTCCGCGTTTCCTCGGCGCGGAATGCCTCCGGGAGGATCGTCCGCATCGTGCCCCGTGCGAGCATGTAAGGATGACGTTGCGAAGTGCTTGAAGCATTGCAGTGAAATCCTGTCCGATGCGAACAGGGTTAATGACCCATTAACCGCGATCTCAGAGCAACGCTGCCGCCAAGTGGGTGGGCGAGCGGTGTGCGCCGACCACAAGCGCGGCCGCGTCCTGGAACGTAAAGGTCTTCGATCTCACGAAGATTCGATAATCGGCGCCGTCGTCGCGCGAAAGATAGATGACCGGCGTGGCTGCGGAGGCGACCGATGTTATCGCGATGAACTGCGTTGCGGCAGTGACGCTGCAACTGCTTTCGTTCGGCGTCTCGGCGTCGTCGATGACGGCAAAGTCCGCAAGTTCCGGACTATCGACGATCTGAACTCGTACCGTGGCCGCCGCCGGATCTTGGGTGAAGCTGACGAAGGATTGCGCCTTCCATGGCGTGGTCGCGATTTGGACGGACGTCTGGTCGAATGCGATGCATGGCTTGGCACCGGTCGACGGGCCGATGCCGGCGACGAGCCAGGCCAAAAGCAGGGGGGTCGTCGAGGCAAGAATCTTCAAACGCAACATGACGGGTACTCGCACCACATAACCCCGCAACAGGCGGGCTTATGGTTGGTGGAGTCTAAAGAAAACTGGTTACCGCTGAGTTGACGGTGTGTCACGGAGCCGGACTGGAAACGGTCCGTGATTCAGGCGGCTGCCCGATTGATGTCGTCCGCGAGTGCGCGATAGGACAAGGCTTCGGCGAGGTGCAGCCGGCCAATCGTATCGGCACCGTCGAGGTCGGCCAGCGTGCGGGCCACGCGTAACACCCGATGGTAGCCGCGTGCTGAAAGGCGCATGCGTTCGGCGGCATCACGCAAAAGCTTGAGCCCTTGCTCGTCCGGCTGCGCGATGTCCTCCAGAACGGAAGCCGGCGCTTCGGCGTTGGTACGGATATTTGGAAGCCCGGCTGTGGCGTAACGCGCAACCTGAATGGCGCGTGCCGCGGCGACGCGGGCTGCGACTTCCGCCGATCCCTCCGAGGCTGGTGGCAAGATAAGATCCGCCGCGGTCACAGCCGGCACCTCGATTCGCAGATCGATGCGGTCCATCAGAGGTCCGGAAATACGCATCTGATAGTCTGCAGTACAGCGGTCGAGGCGTCCGCGCTTGCAGGAATAGCCGGGCTCGTAGGCGTGACCGCAGCGGCACGGATTCATCGCCGCGACCAGCATGAAGCGTGCAGGATAGGTCACACGATGATTGGCGCGGGACACCGCGATCTCGCCGTTCTCCAGCGGCTGCCGTAGCGAATCCAGCACGCGCGGGTCGAACTCCGGCAGTTCATCGAGAAAGAGCACGCCATTATGTGCGAGGGAAATTTCACCGGGCTTGGCGCGGACGCCGCCGCCCGCCAGCGCAGCCATGCTGGCGGAATGATGCGGCGCGCGAAACGGCCGGCGCGAGGTCAGCGCGCCGCCGTCGATCTCGCCCGCGACCGATGCGATCATCGACACTTCCAGCAATTCCGCCGGCGACAGTGGTGGCAGGATCGACGGCAGGCGTGATGCGAGCATTGATTTGCCGCTGCCGGGCGAACCGATCATGAGCAAATGGTGACCGCCGGCAGCGGCGATCTCGAGCGCGCGCTTGGCGCTCTCCTGTCCCTTGATGTCGCGAAGATCGAGAGCGGTGCCCTGGGTTTCGCGAACCCGGGGCTGCGGCCGGGATAACACCTGCGTGCCCTTGAAATGATTCGCGATCTGGATCAGCGAACTTGCAGCAACGATCTGGATATCCGGGCTCGCCCAGGCCGCCTCTGCACCACAAGCGGCTGGGCAGATCAGTCCTTCATCGCGTGCATTCGCGCCGATCGCTGCGGGAAGCACCCCGGCAACGGCCGCGATCGAGCCGTCGAGGCCAAGTTCGCCGAGCACCGAGAACCCGGACAAGGCGTCGGAGGGGATGGCGCCAATCGCCGCCATCAGGCCGAGCGCGATTGGAAGGTCGTAGTGACTGCCTTCCTTGGGTAGGTCGGCCGGTGCGAGATTGACTGTGATTCGCCGGGCCGGCAGCGCGAGCCCTGACGCAATCAGGGCTGCCCGGACCCGCTCCCGGGCTTCGGAAACGGCCTTGTCTGGCAAGCCGACGATGTTGAAGGCAGGCAGCCCCGGTGCAACCTGCACCTGCACATCGACGGCGCGTGCCTCGATGCCCTCGAATGCAACCGTGGAAACCCGCTGGACCATGGCGGTGCCCTCTCCCGAGCAAAGGCTAGCCTACAACTCAGGAGAGCACAAGAACATTAAGGGAACAAAAATTGCGGGATTTCGATCCACCCTCAAGAGCGCTTGGCTTCGATCCGGTCCCAGATTTTCGCAGCGATGTCCGAACCGCCAAGCTTCGCGATTGCACGAATGCCGGTGGGCGACGTGACGTTGATTTCGGTGAGATGGTCGTCGATGACGTCGATCCCGACGAACAGCAGCTCGTGCTCACGCAGCGCCGGTCCGATCCGTTCGCAGATTTCGCGTTCGCGCGGCGTCAGGTCGGTCGCCTTCGCCGCGCCGCCACGGACCATGTTGGAGCGAAGGTCGTCGGCAGCCGGCACGCGATTGACCGCGCCGGCAAATTCGCCGTCGACGAGAATGATGCGTTTGTCGCCTTGCTTCACCTCGGGCAGGAAGCGCTGGATCACCCAGGGCTCGCGGAACGTCACCGAGAACATGTCGAACAGCGATCCGAAATTCATGTCCTGCGGCATCACGCGAAACACCGCTGCTCCACCGTGACCGTGCAACGGCTTCATGACGACTGCACCGTGCTCGGCACGAAAGGAGTTGATCTCGTCGAGGTTGCGCGAAATCAGCGTCGGCGGCATCAGCTCGGGAAAATTCATCACGAACAGCTTTTCCGGCGCATCGCGCACGCTCGCGGGGTTGTTGACCACCAGCGTCTTCGGATGAATGCGTTCGAGGAAATGGGTCGTTGTAATGTAGGCAAGGTCGAATGGCGGATCCTGCCGCAACAGCACGACGTCGAAGGATTCCAGGTATGTGCGCTTGGTTTCGCCGAGGGTGAAGTGATCGCTGTCCTGATCGCGCACGGTCAGTGATTGAACGGGAGCAACCAGATCCTTGCCGCGCAGGGAGAGCTTGTCCGGGGTGTAATATGAGATCTCGTGACCCCGCTTCTGAGCCTCCAGCAGCAGCGCAAAGGTGGAATCGCCGCGGACGTTGATGCGCGCGATAGGGTCCATCTGAACGGCGACTTTCAATTTCATCGTGGTGATCCGGGTTGATGTCGGTTGGGAAATGCCTGAGCGAGTCAGGCTCAAGTGCTGGCGTCGAATGCACCTATCAGATGGCGCGGCAAACGTCGCGGCGCAATCAGCATTGCGTCGAAACGAAGCTCGAAATCTGCATGCTCGGGATGCGTCATCAGCCAGCCTTGCGCGGCATCGATGATCCGTCGTTGTTGTCGTGGCGTCACGGCGTAGGCAGCTTCGTCGAGGCTGGCGCGAGCCTTGACTTCGATGAAGGCAAGGAGCTGGCGGCGCCGGGCCACAATGTCGATTTCACCGTGGGGCGTGCGAAATCGGCGTGCCAGAATCCGGTAGCCTTTGGCGATCAGATAGGCGGCGGCGCGACTTTCGGCGGACAGGCCGGTGCGGAAGGCCGCGACGCGCTCGGGCGCGGCCGCTCCTGCATCTCGCCGCGTGCGCTTAGTCGTCGCCATTGTTGGCCCTGGCCCGATGTTGCCCGGCGAGCTCAAGGGCGCGGGCATAGATCTCGCGCCGCGGGCGGCCGGACAATTCAACCGCGCGGGCAACGCTGTCTTTCACACTGCTTTCTTTCAGCGAAGCCAGCAACAGGTCGTCCAGATCGCTCGACGACATCACCTTTGCGTCCGCAGCAGGCGGCGCCACCACCAGCACGAACTCGCCTCGGGTTTCCAGTGTTTCCGCTGTTTCGGCCAATTTCGAAAGCGGCAAGCGGCGGACATCCTCGTGCAGCTTTGTCAGTTCGCGGCAGATTGCAGCGTCCCGATTGCCGATGACGGCTGCGAGATCGCGCAGGGAGTCCTGGATACGGCTGCCGGCCTCGAACATGACAAGTGTGGCATCGATCCGCGCGAGTTCGGCAAGGCGCGTTCGCCGCGCGGTTTCCTTCGCAGGCAAAAATCCCTCGAAGAAGAACCGGTCGGTCGGCAGCGCGGCGACGGAGAGCGCCGCCAGCACGGAGGACGGGCCCGGCAGCGCGATCACCTGATGGCCGGCCTGGCAGACCTCGCGCACGAGCTTGAAGCCGGGATCGGAAATCAGGGGTGTCCCGGCGTCGGACACCAGTGCGATGGATGCGCCCTGCGCCAGTTGTTCCAGAATTTTAGGACGAACCGCCGCAGCGTTGTGTTCATGATAGGGCTTGAGCACGCACTCAATCGCGAAGCGTTCGGTGAGGCGGCGGGTGATGCGGGTGTCCTCACAAGAGATGATATCGACGCCGGCGAGTGTTTCGAGCGCGCGTAAGGTGATATCGCCGAGGTTGCCGATTGGCGTGGCGACCAAATGAAGGCCTGGCGCTGCCTTGGGGGCGACGAACTGATGGCCTGCGATGGAAAAGGTTCGGATAGCGGGAGCTTCGGCATCCGATCTTGCAGAGGCAGGTTTTGCGCGCATTCCGCCACACTAGTGGGAATTGTGCAAAAAGGGACCCCGTTTTACGTGTTATTGCAGTGCACTGTCGGCGGTTCCAGGCCCACCTGAAGGCGTCCGGTGCTAAAGTCGTGGCGGACACAATCCTTTTGTTTTGGTTAACTATTCGTCGACAATATGCCTGAATCCCTCCGCCTTCTCGGTCGGAGACTTGCGTCCAGGCCGACCCGGATCGAGAAGAGTGACAGAACGACAATGACGGACCCATTCAAACCGAAATCTGATCGTCCGGGCGCGACCCGGCGAACGGCGTTGGGCCTTGTCATTGGCGCGCCCCTGCTCAGCGCCTGCTCGGGGGTCCAGCAAACGCTGACCAATAACTTTGGTTCGTCTCCCGCTCCGTCCGGCCCCCCGCAGCAGCCGGTGGCGGTCGGCACTGGACAGGTCAAGGTCGGCTTGGTCCTGCCGTTGTCGGCTGCCGGCAATGCCGGTGTCGCCGCGCAGTCGATGAAGAATGCCGCCGAGATGGCGCTGTCCGAATTTCAGAACCCGAATATCCAGCTGCTGATCAAGGACGATGCTGGCTCCGCGCAAGGCGCGCAGCAGGGCGCGCAGCAGGCTATCGACGAGGGTGCCGAGATCATTCTCGGGCCGCTGTTCGCGGCGTCCGTTCCTGCGACTGCGCAGGTGGCCCGGACGCGCGGCATTTCGGTGATCGCGTTTTCGACCGATTCGAGCGTTGCCGGCCGCGGCGTCTACCTTCTGAGCTTCCTGCCGGAATCGGATGTCGACCGGATCGTTGAATATGGTGTGAGCATCGGAAAGCGCTCGTTTGCCGCGATGGTGCCAGAAAATGCCTACGGCAATGTGGTCGAGATCGCCTTCAAGCAGACAGTCACCCGCCGTGGCGGGCGGATCGTCGCATTCGAGAAGTATGCAGCCGACCGTTCTGCCGCGGCGCGCAATATGGCGCAGTCGCTTCGCTCTGCCGATGCGCTCCTGATCGCCGACGACGGCGATGCAGTAGTCTCGGTCGCCGATGCGCTCACGGCCGCCGGCGCCAATCTGCGCAATGTCCAGCTTCTCGGCACCGGCCTGTGGGACAATCCGCGGGTATTCGCGAGTGCATCACTCCAGGGCGGTCTTTATGCGGCGCCCGATCCATCCGGCTTTCGCAGCTTCGCCGGTCGCTATCGCACCAAGTTCGGTGGCGAGCCGGTGCGCACGGCGACTCTTGCCTACGACGCCGTCGCGCTGGTCGCGGCCCTTGCGCGAACCCAGGGTGCGCAACGTTTTGCGGCGGAGACGCTGACCAATCCGTCGGGCTTCGCCGGCATCGACGGCCTGTTCCGGTTTCGCTCCGATGGCACCAACCAGCGGGGTCTTGCCGTCATGCGAGTCGCATCCGGCGGTGGTCAGGCGGTTGCGGGTTCGCCCAAGAGTTTTGGCGCCTGATCTTCTTTACGCGACCCGGCACCCGTTTCGTTCGAAAACGCCATGTCAGGCGGCGAGGTCGGCCACCACGGCGTCGAGAACCGGGAATCCGTCCTGCGTGACGCGCAAACGGCCGTCGGAGCCGATCGCGATGGCACCTTCCTCGCGCAGGATCGCGATGCGATGCGGATCGAGCGTTCGGCCTGACAGCGCCGCATAGCGCTTCGGATCGATGCCTTCGCGCAGGCGCAACCCCATCAGCAAGAATTCGTCGGCGCGCTCTTCGCTGTTCAGCAGATCATCGGCGACGACACCGTTTCCGGTCGCCTCGACCCGCATCAGCCAGGTCTCGGGCCGCTTTTCGGTGGCGATGGCGTGCCGGATGCCATCGATATCGAGGCGTCCATGCGCTCCGGGCCCGATGCCCGCATATTCCTGTCCACGCCAGTAAACCAGATTGTGCCGGCACTCCGCACCAGGGCGCGCATGGTTCGAAATCTCGTAAGCCGGCAAGCCATGACGTGCGCAAACGTCCTGCGTGACATCGTAGAGCGCACGCGCAATCGCCTCATCGGGTGTCTTGAGTTTACCCGCCGCGTGCAGGCCGAAGAACGGCGTGCCTTCCTCGATGGTCAATTGATAGAGCGACAGATGCTCAGCGGCTTCCGAGATCGCGCGTTGCAACTCCTCGGTCCACATCTCAGGCGTCTGGTCGGGGCGGGCATAGATCAGATCGAAGGAATAGCGATCGAAGGCTGAGCGTGCGATCGCGACCGCATCGAGCGCTTCGCGCGCCGTGTGCAGACGTCCCAGTGCCTTCAACGACGCATCGTCCAGCGCCTGCACGCCGAGCGATACGCGATTGACGCCCGCCATGCGATAACCGCGAAACCGCGTGGCCTCGACGCTGGTCGGGTTGGCCTCCAGCGTGACCTCGACATCAGTAGCGACGCGCCAATGCTTTCCGATCGCATCGAGGACGGCGCCAACCGTTTGCGGCTGCATCAGCGATGGCGTGCCGCCACCGAGGAAAATCGACGACACCTCGCGGCCGGGCACGCGCGCAGCGGTGGTCTCGATCTCCCGCGTAAACGCGCGCACAAAGCGCTCCTCGTCAATCGGCGCGTGGCGGACGTGGCTGTTGAAATCGCAGTACGGGCATTTCGACAGGCAAAACGGCCAGTGCACATAGACGCCGAACGCGGGATGGGTGTCAGCGCTGGTCAAGACAGATCTCCGCCAGCTTCACGAATGCGCGGGCGCGATGCGACAGACCAAGCCCGAGCGGTGGAAGTCCGTGTTTTTCGATGCTGGTCATCTCGCCAAACGTGCGTGTGTGGTCGTCCGGCAGGAACGCCGGATCGTAGCCAAATCCGGCCGTGCCCCGCGGCGGCCAGACGAGGGTGCCGTCGACGCGCGCTTCGACCTCTTCGAGATGATCGTCCGGCCACGCGACGCACAGCGCCGAGACGAAATGAGCCTTTCGTGCCTCTGGATTGGTTGCGCCGCGTTCCTGCAACAGACGCTCGATCCGCGCCATTGCTGCGGAAAAGTCCTTGGTCTCACCGGCCCAGCGCGCAGAGTAGATGCCGGGAGCGCCATCGAGCGCATCGACAACGAGGCCGGAATCATCGGCAAAAGCGGGAAGTTTCGCGGCCTGCGCCGCTGCGACGGCCTTGATGCTCGCATTGGCGCGAAAGCTGTCGCCGGTCTCCTCCGGCTCGGCCAGCCCGAGCACGCCTGCGGAGATGGCCTCGATGCCATATGGTGCCAGCAACTCACGCATCTCGTCGAGCTTGCCGGGATTGTGAGTGGCGATCACGAGCTTGCCGGTGATGCGACGATGCATGGCCATCCTGTGGCTATTGCGCCAACGACGTGCGAATCACGCCACCGCCATTTTCTGCAAATCCACCAGCCGCGCGACCCCTTTTTTCGCAAGTGCCATCAGCGCGAGAAATTCGTCCTGTGAAAACGGGGTCTTCTCGGCGGTTCCCTGAACCTCGATGATGCGGCCGTCGCCGGTCATGACGAAGTTAGCGTCGGTTTCGGCTTCCGAATCTTCGGCATAGTCGAGATCGAGCACCGGCGTACCGTTGTAGATACCGCAGGAGATCGCCGCGACGTTATCGCGGAGCACATTGGTCTTGATCATGTTGCGGGCTTTCATCCAGCCGATGCAGTCGGCCAGCGCGACCCATGCACCAGTGATCGACGCGGTGCGGGTGCCGCCGTCGGCCTGGATCACGTCGCAATCGACCGTGATCTGGCGTTCGCCGAGCGCTTGGAGATCGACGGCCGCGCGCAGGGAGCGGCCGATCAGGCGCTGGATTTCGACGGTGCGGCCGCCCTGCTTGCCGGCGGAAGCCTCGCGGCGGGTCCGCTCCAGCGTGGCGCGCGGCAGCATGCCGTATTCAGCCGTGACCCAGCCGCGTCCCTGGCCCTTGAGCCACGGCGGCAGCCGTTCCTCGAGCGTTGCGGTCACCAGCACATGGGTATCGCCGAATTTGACCATGCAGGAACCCTCGGCGTATTTGACCACGCCACGCTCCAGCGACACGGCGCGCAGTTCATCCGGTGCACGGCGGCTTGGCCGCATGGGAAACCCTCCAGCTCTTTCGTGAAATTCAGCTTTCTCGCGGTGCTTTTAGGGGCGGGCGACCGCAGCGGCAAGGGCCGGGCGACCGGTGGCTGTAAAGGCAGCTTGTAACCGGGGCGGCGGAGAGACAAATTAGACCCGGTTGCAGGCGCAATGAGAATGCGCGGGAGATATTGTTGGCCCATCACGATCCGATCGGTCTGATCGCCCCGAAAGCCGGGCTTGCTCAGCTTAACGAGCGATCGCGCGACATTTTTCGTCAAATCGTCGAGAGTTACCTCGCAACCGGCGAACCGGTGGGCTCGCGCAATATCTCTCGCCTGATCGCGGTGCCTCTTTCCCCGGCGTCGGTCCGCAATGTGATGTCGGACCTCGAGCAGCTTGGGTTGATCTATGCCCCGCATACCTCGGCCGGACGCCTCCCGACTGAATTAGGCCTGCGGTTCTTCGTCGATGCGCTGATGCAGGTCGGCGATCTGACCGAACCGGAGCGGCAGTCGATCCAGACCCAGCTCGCCTCAGTCGGCAAGGCGCAATCGGTCGAGGCCGCGCTCGGCGACGCCCTGACACGGCTATCGGGGTTGACGCGAGCGGCGGCGGTGGTTCTGACCGCCAAATCCAACGTGCGTCTGAAGCATATTGAGTTTGTAAGGCTTGAACCGGAGAAGGCGCTTGTCGTTCTCGTGGCCGAGGACGGCCAGGTCGAGAACCGCGTGCTGACGATGCCGTCCGGCGTAACGACGTCGGCGTTGACCGAAGCATCGAATTTTCTGAACGCGCGAATTCGTGGACGCACGCTGGCTGAGGCGCGGCTGGAACTCGAGACGGCACTGGCCCAGGACAGGACGGAACTCGATCAACTTACCCAGAAGGTCATCGCGGCGGGAATTGCAAGCTGGTCGGGCGGCGAGAAGGATGACCGGCAACTGATCGTGCGCGGGCAGGCCAATCTGCTCGATGATCTGCACGCGCTGGAAGATCTCGAGCGGGTGCGGCTGTTGTTCGATGATCTCGAAACCAAGCGTGGTGTGATCGATCTGCTCGGACGCGCCGAGCGAGCGGATGGCGTCCGCATCTTTATCGGCTCGGAAAACAAGCTGTTCTCGCTATCAGGATCCTCGACGATCATTGCGCCCTACAGCGACGGCGCTGGGCACATTGTCGGCGTGCTCGGCGTGATCGGGCCGACCCGGTTGAACTACGCGCGGGTGATCCCGATGGTCGATTATGCCGCCCGCATCGTCAGCCAAATGCTCGGTGGATAGCCGCTGCGCTTGATTTTTACGCCTGAACCACGATATCCGGACGTGAAATCCACAATTTGATGTCCGAAGTTTTCGAGAAGGCACTGTCATGACTGATACAGACGGCAAGAACGACAAGCCGGAGGCCCCGGCTCAGCAGGCGGAGCCCGTCGTTTCCAAGCCGTACATCATGCCCGACGATCCCGAGGAAGGGTCGGTGGAAGCGCTGACCAAGGAGGTCGCGGAGGCGAAGGACCGGATGCTGCGCACGCTGGCGGAGATGGAAAATCTGCGCAAGCGCACGGCGCGTGAGGTGTCGGATGCCCGAACCTACGGCATTTCCGGATTCGCCCGCGACGTGCTGGATATCGCCGACAATCTGCAGCGTGCGCTCGACGCGGTGCCTGCAGAAGCCCGCGCGGCGGCGGATCCCGGTCTCAAGTCGCTGATCGAAGGCGTCGAATTGACCGAGCGTTCACTGCACAATGCGCTGGAGAAGAACGGCGTGAAGAAGTTCGACCCGGCCGGGGAAAAGTTCGATCCGAATATCCATCAGGCGATGTACGAAGTTCCAGATCCGTCCGTTCCCGCGGGCACGGTCGCTCACGTGGTACAGGCCGGCTACATGATCGGTGAACGGGTGCTGCGCCCCGCGCTGGTGGGTGTTGCAAAGGGCGGCGCGAAAGCTGCGCCGGCTGCGTCCGAGTAGGACCGCAGCCGGACGGTTCAGGCTGCGATGTCGCTCGACTTGATTCGCCGGACGCCAGCCTTGGCCATGTCGGCCCACGCTTTCGCCAGCGAACCCTGGGTATCGATGCCGCGGCAGGCGTCTTCGATCACGTAGGTCTCGAAACCGGCTTTGCGTGCGTCCGTTGCGCTCCACGCCACGCAAAAATCTGTGGCGAGGCCCGCGACGAAAACGCGGTGCAGCTTGCGGGCTTTCAGATAACTTGCGAGCCCCGTGGTGGTCTTGCCGTCCGCTTCGGTGAAGGCCGAATAGCTGTCGACGTTCTTGTGAAATCCTTTGCGGATGATCAGCTCGGCCTGCGGGATCGACAGATCCTTCGACAGCGCGGCGCCATCGGTACCCTGCACGCAGTGGTCGGGCCAGAGCACCTGCTTGCCGTAGTTGAGATCGATGGTTTCGAACGGCTTCTTCCCGGGATGGCTCGACGCGAAGGACACGTGACCGGCGGTGTGCCAGTCCTGCGTCATCACCACGTTCGCAAATCCCTTTGCCAGCCGATTGATCACCGGCACGACCTTGTCGCCATCTTTCACAGCAAGGCTGCCGCCGGGGAGGAAGCAGTTCTGCACGTCAATGACGAGTAGGACCGACGAATCGTCGATTACGATTTTGCCCGCGGCCTCTGCTCGCGAAGCAAGACCCGCAAAGGCCATCGCACTGATGCCAGTAAGAACCTGTCGCCTGTGGTGCATGGAAAGGCCCTCCATCGTCGGATGGCCTCAGCAAATCAGGTCGCCCGGCCGACGTAAAGATGGCGCGATACGACAGCCGGTCGTGGATTAGCGTGGTCGGATACCGTCGCGAACCGCGCGAAAGCGGGTAAAGGCCGTGGGCCATTCATCGCGTGGCGTGCTGCCGATCAGCCGCATCGCTGTGGTCCCGCTGTTGAACACCAGCCACTGCACCACGGTTACCGGCTTGTTCGATTTTGTGTTGGTGGCATCGATCCGCGTTTCAAATCCCGGCGATCCGTTGATGCGGATCGGCTCCGACATGGTGATATGTCCATCGCGCAGATTTGGAATCGTGGCTGCGATGTCGCGCGCGAACCGGCCGCGATCGTCCGGCCGTTCCGGCGCAGACCCGACCAGGTTGATGAGCATGAAGGCCTTGCTGTCGATATCGGCATCGGTGGCGGCATCGGAAAGCAGGATCGCGGCTCCCGGCACCAGCGTACGAACCGTCTTGAACGAGCTCAGCTCGTTCATCTTGAATGGCAGCAAGCCGAGCTGTTCCTCGACCGGGACTTCCTTACGCAGGACCACCGTGGCGAACATCTTGCGGACGGCCTGGTCGGAATAGATCTTTTCGGCGTTCTCCGGGATTTGCGTCGCGACGTATCCCGTAAATGTCCCGCCCGACACGACCATGGAATAGCGCCGAACGTTATCGTTGCCGTTCTTGGCAGTCTCGGTGATGAAGTAACCTTGCCCGCTCGCGGTCTCGATGCCTTGAGGCTTGATGCCTTGACTGCTGGCTACGTCAGCCTTGGCGGCGGTTTCCACGTCCTTGAAAGCCGCTGCGGGCAGTTCGGCGACGACGACCCTGACGTGGTGATCGGCGGTTTCGAAGCCCGGGAACGTCTTCGAGGGGGAAAGGCCCACCAGCGGAACAAGCCCGATCCGTGCGCCGGGCGCATAGACCGGATCGTCCGCGAGGGCGTGAGCCGCGCTGGCCAGGACGATCAGGGCTGCCGTCAGATGTGCGAGATATCTCATGGACGCCTATTGGATTTGTATTGAGGCCGTTCGATGGTCGGCCGATACAGCGTTTTGGCGGTGGCCGCCACCCGCCTCATGGTTGGCGGCTTCCACGTTTCGTTAACGGATCGGAGTGCAGTTCGCGGTTCGCAGAAGATGGCGGACGGCGCGCCGCTAGCTTAAAAATCGGCGTTTTCACGATCACGGATGGCGTCAGTCCTTGCGGCCCCCACCCCCCCTCCTATATGAGGCTCACCGTCGCAATATCGCGCGTATTTGATATCTGGGGGTCTGGGTGAGGGTGCCGTCAGGGCCCGGCCGGACTGCCGCAAAAGGAAGGATATGAGGACCATGGGAAAGGTCATTGGGATCGATCTCGGCACCACCAATTCGTGCGTAGCCGTAATGGATGGCAAGACGCCGAAAGTCATCGAAAACGCGGAAGGGATGCGGACCACGCCGTCTATTGTCGCCTTTAGCGACGACGGCGAACGTCTCGTTGGCCAGCCGGCCAAGCGACAGGCCGTCACCAATCCCGAGCGGACCATTTTCGCCGTCAAGCGCCTGATCGGCCGCCGCTACGACGATCCGACCGTCGAAAAGGACAAGAAGCTTGTCCCTTACAAGATTGCCAAGGCCGGCAACGGTGATGCCTGGGTCGAGGTCGACGGCAAAACCTATTCGCCCTCGCAGATTTCGGCCTTCACGCTTCAGAAGATGAAGGAGACCGCTGAGGCTCATCTCGGCCAGAAGGTCGATCAGGCCGTCATCACGGTTCCCGCGTATTTCAACGACGCCCAGCGTCAGGCCACCAAGGACGCCGGCAAGATCGCTGGCCTTGAGGTGCTGCGCATCATCAACGAGCCGACCGCGGCTGCGCTGGCCTATGGCCTCGACAAGGCGAAGCAGGGCACGATCGCCGTGTACGATCTCGGCGGCGGCACGTTCGACGTCTCGATTCTGGAAATCGGCGATGGCGTGTTCGAGGTGAAGTCGACCAACGGCGACACGTTCCTCGGCGGCGAGGACTTCGACATGCGCCTGGTCAGTTATCTGGCCGACGAATTCCAGAAGGAGCAGGGCATCAACCTGCGCAACGACAAGCTCGCCTTGCAGCGGCTCAAGGAAGCTGCCGAAAAGGCCAAGATCGAGCTGTCGTCGACGACGCAGACCGAAATCAACCTGCCGTTCATCACGGCCGACCAGTCCGGCCCGAAGCATCTGACGATGAAGCTCACCCGCGCCAAGTTCGAGGCGCTGGTCGATGACCTCATCCAGAAGACCATCGAACCATGCCGCAAGGCGCTGAAGGATGCCGGCCTGACAGCCGGCGAGATCGGTGAGGTGGTGCTGGTCGGCGGCATGACGCGCATGCCGAAGGTTCAGGAAGTCGTGAAGCAGTTGTTCGGCAAGGAGCCGCACAAGGGCGTCAACCCGGACGAGGTGGTCGCGATTGGCGCGGCGATCCAGGCCGGCGTGCTGCAGGGCGACGTCAAGGACGTGCTGCTGCTCGACGTGACCCCGCTGTCGCTCGGCATCGAGACCCTGGGCGGCGTGTTCACGCGGATCATCGACCGCAACACCACGATCCCGACCAAGAAGAGCCAGGTGTTTTCGACGGCCGAGGACAACCAGAACGCCGTCACCATTCGCGTCTTCCAGGGCGAGCGCGAAATGGCGGCCGACAACAAGATTCTCGGCCAGTTCGATCTGATGGGGATTCCGCCGGCCCCGCGCGGCATGCCGCAGATTGAGGTGACGTTCGACATCGACGCCAACGGCATCGTCAACGTGTCGGCAAAGGACAAGGCCACCAGCAAGGAGCAGCAGATTCGCATCCAGGCCTCCGGCGGTCTGTCGGAAGCTGACATCGAGAAGATGGTCAAGGATGCGGAAGCCAATGCGGCCGAGGACAAGAAGCGCCGCGAGGCCGTCGATGCCAAGAACCAGGCGGATGGTCTGGTGCATTCGACCGAGAAGGCTTTGGCCGAACACGGTTCGAAGGTCGAGGAAAGCGAGCGCCGCGCCATCGAGGATGCCGTCAGCGATCTGAAGGAAGCGCTGAAGGGCGACGATGCCGAGGCGATCAAGGCGAAGACCAACACGCTGGCGCAGGCGTCGATGAAACTCGGCGAGGCCATGTACAAACAGCAGGCCGAGGCCGATGCGGCCAAGGATGCTGCGAAGGATGACGTTGTCGATGCGGAGTTCACCGAAGTCGACGACGACAAGAACGACAAGAAGTCTGCTTAAACGGCGAGAGTGACCATGACCCCCGATCCCTCGGAGTACGCAGCGCGTCTCATAGGGCGGGGGTCATGTTTCTTTAAGCGGGACGCTGCATCCTTCGATAAGCGGATCTTTCATGTGCTTTCCGGGATGAAGCGACGTTCGGGCGGAATGGACTGATGTCGACCAAGCGCTGTTACTACGAAACCCTTGAGGTCGAGCGGACCGCAGACGACTCCAAACTCAAGTCGGCCTTTCGCAAGCTGGCCATGAAATGGCATCCGGACAGGAATCCGGGCGATGCGGCCAGCGAGGTTCGTTTCAAGGAAATCAACGAAGCCTATGAGGTTCTGAAGGACGGCAACAAGCGTGCCGCCTACGATCGCTTCGGTCATGCCGCATTCGAGCAGGGTGGTATGGGCGGTGGCGGCGCAGCCGGGTTCGGGGCGGGCTTCGCCTCGTCGTTCTCCGACATCTTCGAGGATTTGTTCGGCATGGCCGGGCAGCGCAGTCGAGGCGGTGGCCGCGAGCGCGGTGCCGATCTGCGCTACAATATGGAAATCTCCCTTGAGGAGGCGTTCCAGGGCAAGACCGCCCAGATTGAAATTCCGGTCTCGGTCACCTGTGAATCCTGCTCGGGCACCGGCGCCAAGGCGGGGACCAAGCCCAAGAACTGCGGCATGTGCGGCGGTGCCGGCCGCGTCCGTCAGGCTCAGGGCTTCTTCACCCTCGAGCGCACCTGTCCGGGCTGTCAGGGCCGCGGCCAGACGATCGAGGACCCCTGTCCGTCCTGCAGTGGCTCGGGCCGTGTCAGCCGCGAGCGTGCGCTGTCGGTCAATATTCCTGCCGGCGTCGAGGACGGCACGCGCATCCGGTTGGCGGGTGAAGGCGAGGCCGGCATCCGCGGTGGACCTTCGGGCGACCTCTACATTTTCCTGTCGCTGGCCTCACATCAGTTCTTCCAGCGGGACGGTGCCGATCTGCATTGCCGGGTTCCGATCTCCATGGTCACCGCCGCTTTGGGCGGGGAATTCGAGGTGCCGACCATCGACAAGGGCAAGACCAAGGTGAAGGTGCCGTCGGGAACCCAGTCCGGGCGTCGATTCCGCATCGCATCAAAGGGCATGCCGGTCCTGCGTTCGCGCCAGACCGGGGACATGTATGTGCAGGTTGTCGTCGAAACGCCGCAGAATCTGACCAAGAAGCAGCAGGAGCTTCTGGCCGAGTTCGAAAAATTATCGTCCGGTGCAACCCAACCCGAAGCTGCGGGTTTCTTCACTAAGGTCAAGGACTTCTTCGGTCCCCGGGCCGGCACTCAATGACGGTTCGTCTTGACCGTTTTGCTTGTCACCTGTACGTCATTATGACGAAAGTCTAGCGTCCCGCCAACAGTGGCCCCCGCCTGGGTGCGAAATGCCTTTGCAATCGTCCGCTCGTGCGTTGAAGAAGCCACTCCGTCTCGACGACGAGGTTCGCTTTCTTCGCTCGTGGATTGAAAAGCCGCTCCATATGGGAGCGGTGATGCCGTCGGGCCGTGTGCTCGCCCGCACCATGGCGCAGTACGTCAATGTCGAGTCGACTGACCCGGTCGTCGAACTGGGGCCCGGGACCGGGGCGATCACCAACGCCTTGATCGAGCACGGCGTCGATCAGAAGCGGCTTGTGCTCGTGGAGTACAATCCCGGATTCTGTGCGCTGCTACGCGACCGTTATCCGCAGGCAACCGTCGTTCAGGGCGATGCCTACACGTTGCGGGATTCGCTGTGGAGCGTGCTGGGTGCGCCTGCGGCCGCCGTGGTCTCCGGGCTGCCTCTCGTCACGAAACCGATGCTGACCCGCCTCAAGCTGATCCGGGACGCTTTCGCGATGCTGACTCCCGGCGCGCCGTTCGTGCAGTTCACCTATTCGGTGGCGCCTCCGATTCCCAAGTCGCTGCCCGGCGTTTTGACGGAAGCGTCCGAGCGGATCTGGATGAACCTTCCCCCCGCCCGCGTCTGGGTGTATCGCAAGAACTGATCGGCTTAACGCTGCGGCGCTGGCTAGTGTGGTGGTTCAGAAGTCCGCTGCATTATCGCAGCGAGTCAGCGAAGCGGACTTCTGAACCTGAACCACACTAGAAATATAAACTTGCTAGTGTTCCTTTAAATTCCGAAGTTCGCATGCCTGCGCCGAAAATCCTCGTCATCCCAGGCTCGGTCCGTACCGGATCGATCAATGTGCGGCTCGCAGCCGTTGCCGTCGAGGAATTCGTCCGGGCCGACGTCGAGGTCACCCGAATTTCGCTCGGGGACTTTCCGCTGCCGATTTACGACGGCGATATGCAGGCGCGATCCGGCGTGCCAAAAGCCGCGGTCGACCTCAAGCAGATGATCGGCGCGCATCACGGAATCCTCATCGTCACGCCCGAATACAATGCGTCGCTGCCACCCCTGCTGAAGAATGCAATCGACTGGGTTTCGCGCGTTCAGAGTTCGCATGAAGCGCGTGGCCAGGTCTTTCATGAGCGCGCCTTCGCCATTGCGTCGGCGTCCGGTGGGCGGTTCGGCGGAGCCCGGTGTCTGGCGGCGCTGCGTCTGGTGCTCACGGCGTGCCGGGCGACGGTGATACCCAATCAGCTCGCGCTGTCGTTCGCCGGCGATGCCTACGACGACAGGGAACGGTTGAAGCATCCGGCGGACGCCGATGCATTGAAGGCCATGGCGCGTCAATTGATCGATGCGGCTCAGAACATGATGTGAGGTGAGATGCAGTCTGAAAACATTACGCCACGGGATCGCCTGATCGTCGCGCTGGATGTTCCCGGCGTTGCCGCCGCGGAAGCGATGATTGGAAAACTCGGTGACAGCGTGACGTTTTACAAGATCGGGTATCAGCTCGCTTATGCCGGCGGACTACCGCTGGTCCGTCAACTGAGCGCCGCAGGCAAGAAGGTCTTCATCGATCTCAAGCTGCACGATATCGGCAATACAGTAGCCCGCGGCGTCGAAAGCGTCGCAAAGCTCGGCGCGACCTTTCTCACGGTGCACGCCTATCCGCAGACCATGAAAGCAGCGGTCGAGGCGCGTTCGGGCTCGAGTCTGAGGATTCTGGCCGTGACCGTGCTGACATCCTACGACGACAACGATCTTCATGCGGCGGGCTATCGTTTGAATGTCACCGATCTGGTCGAGGCGCGCGCGCGGCAGGCGCAGGAGCTTGGCGTCGACGGTCTGGTCTGTTCGCCCGAAGAGGCGGCGAACATTCGCAAGATTGTTGGCAGTCGGATGGATCTGGTGACGCCTGGTATTCGCCCCGCGGGCAGTGCCACCGGCGACCAGAAGCGCATCATGACTCCGGCGCGTGCGATCGCGGCCGGCGCAAACTACCTCGTGGTCGGCCGGCCGGTGATGGAGGCCTCCGATCCAAAAGCGGCCGCCGATGCTATCGTCGCGGAAATCGCGCAAGCAAAAGCCTGACAACAAGGAGACGTGGAATGGCCAAAGGTTACTGGGTTGCCCGGATCGATGTGCACGATCTCGAGGGTTACAAGCGCGACTACGTCGCCCACAACGGTGCGGTGTTTCACAAGTACGGCGCCAAGTTTCTCGTGCGCGGCGGAAACCACGAAGCTCCCGAAGGGCAAGCGCGCTCGCGCAACGTCGTGATCGAGTTCAAGGACTACGAGACGGCGGTCGCCTGCTATCATTCGCCGGAATATCAAGCACTGGTGAAGGCTCGCGGGCCGTATTCGCAAGGCGATATCGTGATCATCGAGGGCTATGACGGGCCGCAGCCCTGATCCGCAAATCGGTGCGGAGCCTGTCGGTTGCCGGAAAACCCGGCCCCCGCTATACCGACGGGATATTTTGAGGGTTCTGCTATGGCCGACATGCGTTTGATCGTTGCGGGTGCGGGCGGCCGGATGGGCCGGGCCCTGATGCGCGCCATATCGGAAACCCAGGGCGCGGTCGTCATAGGCGCACTTGAGGCGCCAGGTTCCGATCTGATCGGCAAGGATGCCGGTGTTCTCGCCGGCTTGCCCGCCAACGGCATAGAAGTGTCGGCGGATCTCTGGTCATTGTCGGCGAATGCAGACGGCATCCTGGATTTCACGGTGCCTGCTGCGACTATCGCGAACGTAGCTATCGCGGCCCAGCGCGGCCTTGTGCACGTCATCGGCACCACCGGCCTCTCGGCGTCCGACATGGCGGTGATCCGGAGTGTGACCGCGCGTGCGGTGGTCGTGCAGTCCGGCAACATGAGCCTTGGCGTCAATCTGCTTGCCGCGCTGGTGAAGCGGGTGGCGCAGTCGCTGGACGAGGATTTCGACATCGAGATTCTCGAGATGCACCACAAGGCCAAGATCGACGCGCCGTCAGGTACGGCACTGATGCTGGGTGAGGCCGCCGCCGCGGGCCGCAAGATTTCGCTCGACAAGCGATCGGCGCGCGGTCGCGACGGCTTCACCGGTGCGCGCAATTCCGGCGACATCGGCTTCGCGTCATTGCGCGGCGGCACCGTCACCGGCGACCACAGCGTGATCTTCGCCGGGCCGTACGAACGTATCACGCTGTCGCATCATGCCGAGGATCGCATGATCTTCGCACACGGGGCGCTGAAGGCGGCGCTCTGGGCGAATGGTAAGAAGCCGGGGCTTTACTCGATGGCCGACGTGCTTGGCGTCGGCGATATCTAGACCTCAACAAACGGACATGAGTGGAATGAGCGAACGTCTTCTTGTGCTGGTGCGTCATGGCCAGAGCGAATGGAATCTGAAGAACCTGTTCACCGGCTGGAAAGATCCGGACCTGACCGAGCTGGGCGTGGCTGAAGCCAAGTCCGCCGGTCAGAAGCTGAAGCAGCAGGGTTTGGTATTCGACGTTGCCTTCACCTCCGCGTTGACCCGCGCGCAGCACACGCTCGATCTTGCGCTCAAGGAGTTGGGTCAGACCGGAATTCCCGTCACCAAGAACCTCGCGCTGAATGAGCGCGACTACGGCGATCTCTCGGGTCTCAACAAGGACGACGCCCGCAAGAAATGGGGCGAGGAGCAGGTTCTGATCTGGCGCCGGTCCTATGACGTGCCACCACCCGGTGGCGAGAGCCTGAAGGACACGCTGGCGCGGACGCTGCCTTATTACGTGCAGGAAATCCTGCCGTGCGTGCTGCGTGGCGAGCGCACGCTGGTGTCGGCGCATGGCAATTCGCTGCGTGCGCTGATCATGGTGCTGGAAAAACTGTCGCCCGAGCAGATCCTCAAGCGCGAGCTGGCGACGGGCGTGCCGATCATCTACCGGCTCAATCCAGACGCCACCGTTGCATCGAAGCTCGATCTGGCAGTCTAGAGCAGGTCACTCATGCGGCGGCGGTGACGCGCCCGGCTTCCCAGCCGAGCATGGCCTGCTTGCGTGTGAGACCCCAGTGATAGCCGGTCAGCGCGCCGCTCTTGCCGATCACGCGATGGCAGGGCACCACGAACGATACGGGGTTGCGACCGACGGCAGCTCCCACGGCGCGCGATGCCTTCGGGTTGTTGATGTTGGCGGCGATGTCCGAGTAGGTCGTGGCCTTGCCCATGGGAATCCGCAGCAAGGTCTCCCACACCCGCACCTCGAAGTCGGTGCCGATCAGAATGACGCGCAGCGGCTGATCGGCGCACCAGAGTTTTGTGTCGAATACGCGCTGTGCAAGCGCGGCCGTACCCGCGTGATCTTCGACGTAGGTCGCATTCGGCCAGCGTCGGGTCATGTCGACAAACGCAGCCTGCTCTTGGCCGGGATCGGCGAACGCCAGTCCTGCGAGGCCGCGGCCACTGGCGATCACGATCGCAGTGCCGAACGGGGAGGGGTGATAGCCGTACGACAGCGTCATGCCGGCGCCGCCATTCTTCCATTCGCCCGGCGACATCGCTTCATGGGTCACGAACAGATCGTGCAGCCGGCCCGGGCCCGACAGGCCTGAATCGAGCGCGGCATCGAGCACGCTGGCTGAATCGCGCAGCAGACCCTTGGCGTGATCGAGCGTCAGCGCCTGCATGAAGGCCTTTGGCGTCAGTCCGGCCCAGCGGCGGAATAGATGATGCAGTTCATCCGGCGTGACGCTGGCGGCATCGGCGATGGCTTCGATGGTCGGCTGCGCGCGCCAGTGCTCCGAGATGAAGGCGATGGCGCGGCGCACGGAATCGTAGTCGCGTAGCGCGGCGCTTTGCGCGCCCGGCCTGGCGAGGCGTGGATCGGCGGCGGCGAGATTGCTGGCGAGTGTCATCATGATCCAACATGTAGGACGATGGCCGTGTCGTCACCACCCGATTCCCGACAACCTCTCACGTGATCGGATTGTAGGTCGGGCCGCGTTTCGCCACCTGCAGGGCCTCGGACAACGCTTTGACAAAACTAGCCTTTTCGTCCGGACCGAGGAAGCTGGCAATGGAGACGTGGTTGCCGCGCGCGACCAGATAGAGCCGTTCGATGCCGAACTCTTCGTGGGTCTCCTTGTCGATCCGGACCCACAGCGGATTCAAGACCCATTCGACGGTGTGGCCGCGATGGCTGGTGCGGCGCACGCGCAGTTCGGAAAAGCTGACGGAGATGTCTTCGCTGGCGCGGGCGTGGCGGAAGTTGATGCGGAAGGCCCAGTAGATCAGCAGGACGTCGAGCCCGAAGAAGCCGAACACCGGCCACGCGCCCATCATCAGGAAGACCATGCCGGCGCCGAAGCTGATCGCGCTGGCGACAGCCATCAGGATCACGAAACCGGTGCGGCTCAGCGAGCGATGCGGCGTCAGGCGCGCCGTGAACAGCACCTGATCGGCGGGGTCGAAGGCGTCAAAGTCGTTGCCTGTCGTCATGGGAGATCAGTATATCCCGATCATGTCGAAAATCACCCGCCGCGGGTCGACACCCGCCAAAACATCCCGCGCCGGAACCGCAAAAACACCTCCGAAAAGTCTTGCGGCAAACCCAAGGCAGCGAAAATCCGCTGCGGCGAAATTGGGGCAGGCGCCCGCAGCGAAAGCAGCATCGAAAAAATCCGCCGGGCCGGCCTCTCGTTCCGCCAAGACCTCTGACAAAGCGGCGAGCCGCGCGACAAAACCCTGGACGCCGGCGGAAGTCCGCGAAGCCTTCACCCGTTTCCGTAACGCCAACCCCGAGCCGAAGGGCGAACTCGAGCATCTCAACCCGTACACGCTGCTGGTCGCGGTGGTGTTGTCGGCGCAGGCGACCGATGCCGGCGTCAACAAGGCGACGCGCGCGCTGTTCGCCGTTGCGGACACGCCGGAGAAGATGGTCGCGCTCGGTGAGGCGACGGTGCGCGACTACATCAAGACCATCGGGCTCTATCGCAACAAGGCGAAGAACGTTATCGCGCTGTCGGAAAAACTGATCGCGGAATTCAACAGCGAAGTGCCGCGCACCCGCGCCGAGATCGAGTCATTGCCGGGTGCCGGCCGCAAGACGGCGAACGTCGTGCTCAATATGGCGTTCGGCGAGCACACCATGGCGGTCGATACGCACGTCTTCCGCGTCGGCAACCGCACTGGACTGGCGCCGGGCAAGACGCCACTGGAGGTCGAGCTCGGACTCGAGCGCGTGATCCCGCCGGAGTTCATGCTGCACGCGCATCACTGGCTGATCCTGCACGGCCGCTACACGTGCCTGGCGCGTAGCCCCCGCTGCGAGGTGTGTCTGATCAACGATCTCTGCCGCTGGCCGGAAAAGACGGTGTGAGCGTCAAAGCGTTGCCCTGCTGCAGCAACCGCAATTGCTGGAGGTCGCGGATACTCCGCTCCAGCGGGGCGCCGCTCAACTTATAGTGATGCCGCGGCTGCGCTAACTTTCGCACGCGTTGAAATATCGTCGCCGCGACGCGGTTCATATTCCGACTCCATCGATCGCGGGACGAGGAATATGCAGCATACGGCCGCTTTGGTTTCATTGGCGACCTCGGTTCCACCGTATGTGTTTCATCAGAAACAAATCCTCGAAGCGGCGCGCAGCGTGTTTGGCTCCCGCTATCCGGAATTCGAAACCGTCGCCAGCATCTTCGCCAATACCGGCCTGGTCAAACGCTACGGCGTCAAGCCGATCGAATGGTACCTGGAACGGCGCGGTTGGCCGGAGCGCACCGAGGCATTTCTGGAAGGCGCCGAGGCGCTGTTCATGGCCGCCGCGCGTGAAGCCATCTCGCGTGCCGATCTTTCCGCAGGCGATATCGATACGGTTGTAACGGTGTGCTCCACCGGCATCGCGACGCCGACGCTGGAAGCGCGCGTTGCGGGCAAGCTTGGGTTCCGGCGAGATATCTCGCGGGTGCCGGTATTCGGCCTTGGCTGCGCCGGGGGCGTGACCGGATTGTCGATTGCATCGCGGCTGGCGCAGGCACGTCCCGGCACCAATGTGCTGCTGGTCACGATCGAGCTTTGCACGCTCGCGGTTCGTCACGACGAGATGACCAAGGCGAATATCGTCGCGCTCAGCCTGTTTGGCGATGGAGCGGCGGCTGCGGTTTTGCGCGCTGGCGATGGTGGCGCGACGCGCATCGAAGCGACCGGCGAGCATCTGTGGCCGGATACGCTCGATGTGATGGGCTGGAGTGTCGATCCCGAGGGTCTTGGCGTGATCTTCAAGCGAACCATCCCCGATTTCGTGAGCGCGAATATGGGCGCCGCCATCAGCGGGATCCTTTCCGGCATGGGCCGTTCGCTTGAAGATATCGACCGTTTCATTTGCCATCCCGGCGGCGCGAAGGTTGTGCAGGCGCTGGAAGGGGCGTTGTCGCTCGAACAAGGTTCGCTCGATTGCGAGAGAAGCGTGATTGCCGACTATGGCAACATGTCGGGCCCGACGGTGCTGTTCGTGCTGGAGCGCGTGCGCGCGCAGGGCCTTTCGCGGCGGTCGCTTTTGACGTCGCTTGGGCCTGGCTTCACGGCGAGTTGTGCGTTGCTGGAACATGCCGCATGACGGCCGCCGCCATCGTTCTGGCGCTGGTGACGCTGCAGCGGTTCGGCGAATTGGTGCTGTCGCATTTCAACATCCGAAAACTGTTGGCGCGGGGCGCCGTCGAGATCGCGCCTGGACACTATCCGCTGCTGGTCGCGATCCATGCGGCATGGCTGATCGCGTTGTGGATGTGGGGACGAGATCAGCCGGTAAATGTCGTCGCCCTTTGCGGCTTCGCCCTGCTTCAGGGTGTTCGTCTTTGGGTTCTTGCGACGCTCGGCGCGAGATGGACGACGCGGATCATCGTGTTGCCCGGGGAGCCGCTGATTAGGGCCGGTCCTTATCGATATTGCCGGCACCCGAACTATGCGGTCGTCGCCGGTGAAATCGCACTTCTTCCGCTCGCGCTGAATCTACCGAGGCTGGCGCTGATCTTCACGATTCTGAATGCGCTTGCGATGACCATTCGCATTCGCGCGGAGACGCAGGCGCTCGCAGCGGTACGCGAGCCGTCCATGCACGCGGGCTCATGAGCAGCCGCGAGGAATCCACGACCACGCAGTCGGCCATCGTCGTGTGGCTGGGCTTTCTCCTGATGTGTCTCGGCATGTTCATGGCCGTCTTCGACATTCAGGTGGTCGCAACGTCGTTGCCTGCGATCCAGAGCGCGCTCGCGATACCGCCGGACGCAATGAGCTGGATCCAAACGGCATATTTGATTGCCGAGTGGTTGCCATCCCGCTCACCGGCCTGCTGACACGCGTTTTCAGCTTGCGATGGCTGTTCGTGGCAGCCGTCGTGGTCTTCACAGCTTCGTCCGCCGGCTGCGCCTTCAGCGGCAAGTTTGCCGTCCTGCTTGTTTTCCGTGTTGTGCAGGGATTTGCCGGAGGAATGCTGATCCCCGCGGTTTTCTCGGCGGTTTTTCTGCTGTTTCCGCCGCATCGCCACGCGGTCGCCACCACCATTGGCGGCGCGGTCGCAGTCCTTGCGCCAACGGTCGGGCCGATCGCCGGGGGCTGGATCACAGATACCTACTCCTGGCCGTGGTTGTTTCTGGTCAATGTCATTCCCGGACTGATCGTAACGGCGACGACGCCATTCCTGCTGCCAAGACAAGTCATGCGTTTGTCTGAACTGACGAAACTTGACGTGGTGTCCATCGCCTTGATGGCGGCGGCCCTGGCAAGTTTCGAAATTGGACTGAAGGAGGCCCCGCACAATGGATGGCTGTCGCTACGTTGTGTGGGTCTGTTCGTCCTCAGCGCCGTTTCAATCGGGATCTTCATCCGCCGAACGCTGAGCGCCTCGCACCCGGTTGTGGATCTTGCCATTTTGAAGCGGCGCTCGTTTGCCGTCAGCTGCGCGCTGAGCTTTTGCCTGGGTGTTGGCCTGTATGGTTCGGTGTATCTGATGCCGGTTTTTCTGGCGTTTGTCCGCAGCCACGATGCGTTCGAGATCGGAACCATCATGCTCGTGACGGGTGTGGCGCAGCTCGTTGCGGCTCCTTTTGCGGCAATCCTCGAAAGCCGGATCGGTGCGCGAATGCTGACCGGCATTGGCTTCGTCCTGTTCGCACTGGGACTGGGGATGAGCGCGTTCCAGCCGCGCGTCGCCGACTTCGACGAGATGTTCTGGCCGCAAGTGGTGCGAGGAGTTGCGATCATGTTTTGCCTGCTGCCCCCGACGCGCCTGGCATTGGGAGCGTTGTCGGAAGCAGAGGTGCCTGATGCCAGCGGGTTGTTCAATCTGATGCGAAATCTTGGCGGCGCCATCGGCATCGCCTTGATCGACACCATTCTCTATAGCCGCAGCATGTCATACGGAGAGGATTTTCGCGTTCGCCTGCTGGCAGGCGATGTCACGGCAGCGAAGGCGATCGGGCTCAGTCCAGGGCTGTTTCTCAATCGGCCGCCGGGCCCACCGGATCAGGCGACGATTTCGTTCGTTCGTCCCATGGTGGAGAGAGCGGCGTTGGCGCTCAGCGTCAATGATGCCTGGGCGATGCTCGCGTTGGTGGCCGTTGCTGGCTTGCTGCTGGTGTTCATGGCGCGGAACAGCAGGAAAACCGGCTAGAATTCCGCCGCTATAGCTGCCTCGCGCGCACAGTGTTGCGAGGTGTGCCTGATCAACGATCTCTGCCGCCGGCCGGAAAAGACGATCGGTTGAATCCGGCGCTCACGCCGTCGGCAGCCGGCTGTGCCGTTCCGGTTCGATCAGTTCGGGCCTTGGTCCTGACAGACGTTTGTGCATGTGAACCATGAAGGCCATGCCGAACAGCGGCGTTGCGAGGTTGACGATCGGGATCGACACGAACGCCGCGATGAACAGCCCGGCGATGAAGATCGTGGTGGCGTTGTCGCGCCGCATCGCCTTGGCTTCTTCCGGCGGGCGGAAGCGCATCGCGGCGAGCTCGAAATATTCGCGGCCGAGCAGCCAGGCGGTGGCGATGAAGAAGATCAGGAAGCCGGCGCCGGCGAACAGCACGAACGGCAGCGCGACGATATAGACCACGAGCGTCAGCAGCGCGATCTTGACGCCCTCGATCATGGCGACGCTGAACGGCAATGCCGTGCCGGGCTTCTCCGCCGGATAATGTTCGCGCTCGACGATCTCGCCGATGTCGTCGACGAATACGCTGGCGACCAGCGAGGTGATGGTCGGCATCAGGAACACCGCGCCGACCACGATGCCGAGCCCGGCCGCGATGGAGATCATCCAGGCCAGAATATTCAGCGGCGTGTGGAAGTTCGGCCCGAGCGCGGTCTCGGCCCATATCTCGCCGGAGCCCGCGAGCCAGCTCAACAGCCGCTGCAATCCCACCGCCAGCACGGCGATCAGCACCAGCGCGAGTCCGATGGCGCGCCACAGGATGGCGCGCATCGGCGGCGACAGGATCTGCGAAAGCGCCTTGACGGCGGCATCGATCATGGTGGTCGGTCCTCTCTCACACGTGGCGCTGGTGACGTAGAGACGATGGGCGGCTTCGGCAAGAGGCGATGACGTCGTGCGCAGTTGCGTTGCAAGCCTTCGCAGCGCGATCAACCCTGCTCCCTCTCCCCGCGTGCGGGGAGAGGGGTGGGGTGAGGGGCGTTGCTTATCAAACTAAATCGAATGCCCCTCACCTGACCGTCCTCACTACGCTCGAACGATCGACCTCTCCCCGCACGCGGGGAGAGGTGATAGGCCCGCCGGCCTCATTCGAAAGATGCCGACCTCAATTGAATGCCATGCCGCCGCTCATCGCCACTGTCTGCCCCGTCATGTAGGCATTGCCGACCAGCATCATGACGGCCTGTGCAACTTCGTCGGCCTGTCCGAGACGGCCGAGCGGAATGCGCTGCGCGAGTTCGGGTCGGCCGCGCATCATGTCGGTTTCGATCAGCGATGGCGCGACCGCGTTGACGGTGATGCCGTCCTTGACGAGACGTGCCGCATAGCCGCGCGTCAGGCCCTCCATGCCGGCCTTGGACGCGTTGTAGTGCGGGCCGATGGCGCCGGCGCCGCGCGCCGCACCCGAGGAGATATTGACGATGCGGCCCCATTTGCGCGCGCGCATAGAGGGGATGATCGCCTGCGTGCACAGGAACGCGGACTTCAGATTCACCAGCATGGTGCGGTCGAAGTCCTCCTCGGTCAGGTGATCGAGATCGCGGACGATGGCGATGCCGGCATTGTTGACGAGAATATCGACCGGGCCGAGCGACGCCGTCACCTCGGCGATCATTCTCGTGACGTCTGCGCTCTCAGAAACATCGGCGCGAACGGTCATGGCGCGGCTGCCCGCCGCGGTGATCTGATCCGCGACGGCCTCGGCATCAGCGGCACGCTCGCGATAGTTTACAGCGACAGCGGCGCCGCTTTTGGCGAGCGCCAGCGCAATTGCTGCGCCGATGCCGCGCGATCCGCCGGTGACCAGTGCAACGCGGCCGTTCAAATGCTGTTGTGTCATCCGGGGTCTCCTTCGGCGGGCGCATATCATGCGACTATAGCGCGATTGCCACCGGCCCCGGCCGATGGTCATTACTGCGCACGAGGGAACCGTTTCGCGCGTCGGAACTTATCCCGTTTGGCTTCGGCCTTGCTATCGGCACGAGGGGGAGAATGGGGCAACACCTGCGCCGATCCACGATCTGGACGGCTTGTTTTCTGCTGTTGCCAGTGGCCTATGCAGCGGCTGCTGCAAATCATGGCGAAGTCCCAACGCGTCCGTCGGAATTCCTGCTGATCGCCCAGATCGCACTGCTGATCGCGGTGGGCCGCGGTCTCGGCGAGATCATGCAGCGCATCGGCCAGCCTTCTGTGATCGGCGAATTGCTCGGCGGCCTGCTGCTCGGGCCGTCGGTGTTCGGCTGGCTGTGGCCCGCCGCGCAGCATGCGATCTTCCCGCCGAGCCCGGAGCAGAAGGCGCTGATCGAGGGCCTCGCTCAGTTCGGCATCCTGCTGCTGCTGTTGCTGACCGGCATGGAGACCGATCTGAAGCTGGTGCGGAAGGTCGGACGTCCCGCCTTCTTCATTTCCGTCGCTGGCATCGTCGTTCCCTTCGCCTGCGGTTTCGCCCTCGGGCAGGCCTTGCCGGACAGCCTGTTGCCGCATCCGGAGGCGCGGCTTGTCGCCTCGCTGTTCCTCGGCACCGCATTGTCGATCTCGTCGGTCAAGATCGTCGCGGTGGTGGTGCGCGAGATGAATTTCATGCGCCGCAACCTCGGCCAGATCATCGTGGCGACGGCGGTGCTCGACGATACCATCGGCTGGATCATCATCGCCGTCATCTTCAGTCTCGCCTCGAGCGGACATCTCGACATCATGTCGCTGACGAAGGCGGTCGGCGGCACGCTGATCTTCCTCGCTGTCAGCCTGACCATCGGCCGTCGCCTGGTATTCAAGCTGATCCGGTGGACCAACGACAATCTGGTCAGTTCGGCCGCGGTCATTACCGTGATCATCCTGCTGATGAGCGCGATGGCGATGACCACGCACCTGATCGGCGTTCACACCGTGCTTGGCGCGTTCGTCGCCGGCATGCTGGTCGGGGAATCGCCGATCCTCACCAGCCAGATCGACGAGCGGTTGCGCGGGCTCATCAGCAGCCTGTTCATGCCGGTGTTCTTCGGCCTCGCCGGATTCAGCGCCGATCTCACCGTGCTGAAAGACCCGACGCTGTTGATGCTGACCGGCGCGCTGATCCTGATCGCGAGCGTCGGCAAGTTCGGCGGCGCTTTCGTCGGCGGCGCGATGGGCGGCTTGAGCGGACGCGAATCGCTGGCGCTCGCCAGCGGCATGAACGCGCGCGGCTCGACCGAGGTCATCATCGCCACCATCGGCCTGTCGATGGGCGTGCTGAGCCAGAACATGTTCACCATGATCGTCACCATGGCCGTCATCACCACCATGGCGATGCCGCCGATGTTGCGCGCCGCGCTCGCCAACGTGCCGCTCGGCAAGGAGGAGAAGGCGCGGCTGGAGCGCGAGGAGGCCGAAGCGAAAGGCTTCGTGTCCAACCTCGAGCGGATGCTGCTGGCGGTCGACGAGAGCGTCAATGCGACGTTCGCCGCGACCATCGCGGGGCTCGTGGCGGGGACGCGCGGTCTGCCGATCACTGTGCTGCATGTCGGCGCGCAGGCGAAATCCCAGGAAAAGAAGAAGGGCGAGGAGGAGAGCGCGGAAAACACCGTGCGCAACGCCGCCAAGGCGATCGCCGAGCTCGATGAGGAAAATGCGGGCGGCGATGTCGACGTCACCACGCGCAGCCGCCGTGCTAGGCCCAAGGACGCGGTGGCGGACGAAGCGCGCAAGGGATTCGATCTGCTGGTGGTCGGCATGGACAAGGTGGTCGGCACCAAGGGCGGTTACGACAAGCGGATCGACGAGGTCACGCGCGGCTTCGAGGGGCCGATCGCACTGGTGGCGGCACGGGGCAAGCATCTCGAACAGCCCGCCAGCACCGTGTTCCGCATTCTCGTCCCGGTGTCGGGCAGCAGCGTGTCCCACCGCGGCGCCGAGGTTGCGATCGCGCTGGCGCGCACCAGCCTCGTGCCGATGCAGGTGGTCTATGTCGCGACCACGCGGGACACGACGCCGCGGCACAGCGCCAGCATGTCGCTGATGAACGAGGAAGCGATCCTGAAGGATATCGGCGTGCTGGCGTCGCGTTACGACGTGGGCGTGCACACCATCATGCATGCCAACATGTCGCCCGATGCCGCGATCCTGCGGGAAATCCGCAACACCCGCGCCGATCTCGTGGTGATGGGCGTCGATCGGATCAAGGGCGACACCCTGAATTTCGGCGGCGTCGCCGCGTCCGTGATCGAACAGTCCGAGGTGTCGGTGCTGCTGGTGTCGAGCGGCGAGGTGGGCTGAGCCTTTCGCCGCGCTTCACGCCTTCGCGGCGAATGTCGTTGCGCCCGCGAGTTCGGCGGCGATCATGGCGCCGAGCGCCATGTCGCTCTGCTGACCGAAACCGTGATGCACGATGCGGCCGTCGCGGCCGATCAGGATGCTGGTCGGTGTGCCCTGCATGCCATAGCGGCTCATGGTGACCGGCAGCGGGGTGCCGTCGCCGGCGGCATCGACGCCGATCGGAAACGTCAGCCGGTATTCATGAATGAAGGCCGCGAGCGATACCGGTGTCATCGCCGCGTGATGCTCGAACACCGTGTGCAGGCCGATGACCTGGAGATCGGTGGCGCGGAACAATTCGTGCGCGCGTTGCGTCTGCGGTGTTCCATGCGCCACGCAGCCCGGACACAGCATCTGGAAGGCATGGAGCAGCACCGGACGCCCGCGCAGCGCGGCCAATGTCAGCGGCTCACGCGTATTGAACCATTGCGACACGGCGAGTTCGGGCGCGGGGACATCGGCGTCGGTCATGATGAACGTCTCATGCAGTGGTCGCGGTTGTCCGCTCACGGCGGGACCGCGGAAGCGATGATAGCGGGCCGCTTGTTCGATGCAACGCGATCGTGCGTCGCCGCGTCGCCCGCGGGGCATCTGGACGGATGGCGATAATGCGTTAGTATTTATCCAGCTGGTTCAAAGAAATCCGGCAGTCAGGGAGAACAACGTGACAACAACAACAAAACTTCGCTTGCTTTCGCTTGCCGCGGTTGCGGCAGGGTTCGCCTATGCGGCTTCGCCCGCGCTGGCACAAGAAACGATCACCGTCTGGTGGGGCAAGGGCTTCTACAAGGCGGAAGACGACGCGCTGCTCGACGTCATCAAGAAATTCGAAGCCAAGACCGGCATCAAGGTCGAGCTGTCGCAATACGCCATTCAGGACATGATTCCGAAAACCGTGGCGGCGCTGGATTCCGGCACCGTGCCCGATGTCGCCTACTCCGACACCTATGACGTGCAGGCCGGCGGCAAGTGGGCGTTCGAGGGCAAGCTGGAGGATCTCTCCGACATCCTGGTGCCGATGAAGGACAAGTTCGCGCCGAACACGCTGGAAACCGCCTATCTGCTCAACGGCCAGACCAAGAAGAAGGGTTACTACGGCTTTCCGCTGAAGCAGCAGTCGATGCATGTGCAGATCTGGGGCGACATGCTGGAGCAGGCCGGCTTCAAGCAGAGCGACATCCCGACCACGTGGAAGGAATACTGGTCGTTCTGGTGCGACAAGGTGCAGCCGGCGATCCGCAAGGCGACCCGCAAGCGTATCTACGGCGTCGGTCAGCCGATGGGCGTGGAATCCACCGACTCCTTCCAGTCGTTCTACACCTTCATGGACGCCTACAACGTCAAGCTGGTCGACGACGAGGGCAAGCTGCTGGTCGACGATCCCAAGGTGAAGGCCGGTCTCGTCAACGCGCTGCGCGATTACACCGACACCTACATCAAAGGCTGCACGCCGCCGTCTTCGACGACCTGGAAGGATCCCGACAACAACGTCGCGTTCCACAACAAGACGATCGTGATGACCCACAACTTCACGATCTCGATCGCGGCGAAGTGGTACGAGGACGCGCACAATCCGGCATTGACGCCGGAGCAGCGCGAGGCCGGCAAGAAAGCCTACGAGCAGACCATCATCACGGCGAGCTTCCCCAAGAAGCCGGACGGCACGGCGATCAAGTATCGCTCCGACGTCAAGACTGGCGTGATCTTCTCGGCGGCGAAGCACAAGAAGGAGGCGAAGGAATTCGTCGCGTTCCTGCTGCAGGAAGAAAACCTCGGGCCCTACGTCGAAGGCGCGCTCGGTCGCTGGTTCCCGGTGACGCTGGCCGGGCAGAAGAGTCCGTTCTGGCAGGCCGATCGCCACCGCAAGGCGGTCTACAACCAGTTCATGGGCGGCACGCTGCCGTTCGATTTCACGAAAAACTTCAAGTTCACCATTCTCAACAACGAGAACGTCTGGGCCAAGGCGATGAACCGCGTGGTGAGCGAGAAGGTGCCGGTCGACAAGGCCGTCGACGAGCTGATCGCACGCATCAAGCAGGTCGCGGGATAATCTCCTGCTGCGGGGACAGCCTCTCCGTTCCCTCCCCCTTGCGGGGGAGGGTCAGGGAGGGGGGTAAGCCGAGAGCGATGATTCTGTACGTGGAATACCCCCACCCCCGACCCCTCCCCGCAAGGGGGAGGGGAGCAGGGCGGCGGCGCTCGTGAATACGTCAATCTGAATAGCCAGGTACGCCGCATGACGGCAACGATGCTCACAACCGACAGCACTATTCCCCGCGGGCCGCTGATTCCGCGGCTCACCACGCCGCAGGTCTGGGGCTTCGTGCTGCTGGTGCCCTATGCGCTCGTGTTCCTCGCCTTCGTGGTCTATCCGATCACCTACGGCCTGTGGCTGGCGCGCCATCCGGCGAGCTATGTCGCGCTCTATCACGATCCGATCTTCGCGCGCGCCGCCGTCAACACGCTGATCTTTCTGTTGATCGGCATCAACATCAAGATGGTGATCGCGCTGTTCCTGTCCGGCTTCTTCATCCAGCAGCGCGCCTGGATCCGCTGGCTGTCGATGATCTTCATCCTGCCGTGGGCGGTGCCGTCGATCCCGACCATCCTGTCGCTGCGCTTCATGCTCAATCCCGAATGGGGCGTGGTCAATCAGCTCATCTTCAAGTTCACCGGCGACGACGGCCCGAACTGGCTCAACGATCCCGCGGTGGCGCTGACCATGGCGATCGGTGTGCATATCTGGAAGTCGCTGCCGTTCTGGACGCTGATCCTGATGACCGGGCGGCTCGCCATCTCGCAGGACCTGTTCGAGGCCGCCGCTGTCGACGGCGCGAGCTGGTGGCAGAAATTCCGCTTCGTCACCTGGCCGTCGGTGCAGACGCTGTATCTGACCTGCACGCTGCTCTCGATGATCTGGACGCTCGGCGATTTCAACAGCGTTTACCTCTTGACCGGCGGCGGTCCGGCGGATCTCACCCACGTGCTGTCCACGCTCGGCATCCGCTATCTCCGGCTCGATCAGCTCGATCTCGCCATGGCCTCGATCGTCTGCGCGATGCCGCTGGTGCTGCCGCTGGTCTATTTCATGATGAAACGGCTGTCGCGATGAGAAGGGGGACGCGATGAAATTTCCCACCTGGCGCGAGGTCGGCACCGAGGCGCGGCTGCTGCTGATCGGCATTCCCGTGTTCATCTGGACGATGGTGCCGGTCTACAACCTGTTCCTGTTCTCGATCTCGCCGAAGGAAGAGGCTTTCGCCGGAAAGCTGTGGCCCGATCATCCGACGCTGCACAATTTCGCGATCGTCTTCAAACAGCAGCATTACTTCCTGCGCGACTTCTGGATGCAGTTCTGGAATTCGGTGGTCATCGCGGTGGCGGTCGGCGTGCTGACCCTGGTGGTGGCGACGTCGGCCGCGTTCGCGATCTCGCGGCTGCGCGTGCCCGGCGGTCGGATGGTGATGAACCTCGCGTTGTTCACCTATTTCATTCCGGCGGCGTTCCTCGCCGTGCCGATGTACCGCACCATGGGCGTCTACGGTCTGCTCAACAATCACTGGTCGCTGATCCTCGCGATGATGACCATCGCTTCGCCCTACGCGATCTGGGTGCTGAAGCAGGCCTCCGACAAGCTGCCGCTCGAGCTGGACGAGGCCGCCGTCATGGACGGCGCCAGCACGCTGCAACTGTTCCGCCTGGTGTATCTGCCGCTGATGATGCCGTCGCTGGTCGCGATCGGCACCTACGCGTTGCTGCTGGCGTGGAACGAATATCTCTACGCGTTCCTGCTGCTCTCCAACGACACCGAGCTGACGCTGCCGGTCGCGCTCGGCAACTTCCTCGCCGCCGACGACTCACCGTGGGAATTGCTGATGACCACGGGCTTCATCTATGCGCTGCCGCCCGCGGCGATCTACTACGTCTTCCGCCGCTACATGGTCGGCGGACTGACCGCTGGCGCGGTGAAGTCCTAGCCCGGCGTCGAGCTGAGCACTTCGGCCGGTTCCTCGGAGTCCTTCGCGGCTCGGCCGAAGAAGGCCGAGCGGTTCGCTTCCGACGATCTGGCCGTCGCACGGATGCGTAACAGGTCTTTGCGCGCGACGAGGCCAACGAGATGCCGGGTCGTGCGATCCACGATCGGCACGCGGCCGACATCGGCCAGAACCATGCGGTCGGCGAGATGCGACACCGGTTCGTCCGGATAGCCGACGGTGAGCGAACTGTCCGACAGGAGGTCGAACAGCGTGTCGTTGTCGTCGGACCCTTCCTTTTCCGCGCGCCAGCGCAGGACGTCGGAGCGCCCGACGAGCCCGGCGACGCCGCCGTCGGCGTCGATCAGCGGGTAGGATTTGTGCCGGCGGGCGTCGCCGGAGAAGAACGCGAGCGCTTCGCGCATCGGCATCGCGGATGGCAGCGTATCGACCTTGCGCACCATCACGTCAGTGACACGCAGGAGTTCGAACGGATCGATGCTGTATTCGCGCACCACGTGCTGGCCGCGCCGCGCGATCTTCTCGGTCAGGATCGAGCGCTTCAGCAGCAGCACCGTCAGCGCGTAGGCAGCGCTGGCCGCGATCAGCAGCGGGCCCATCATTGCGAAGTCGCCGGTCAGTTCGAGCGCGAACATGATGGCGGTCAGCGGCGCGCGCATGGTGCCGCCCATCATGGCGGCCATGCCGATCAGCGCCCACGCCCCGTGATCGCCGGGCAGGAATTGGCCTTCGAGCCAGCCCAGGCAGCCGCCGAAGATCAGCAGCGGCGCGAGCACGCCGCCGGAGGTGCCGGATGCGAGCGCGACGATCCAGATCACTGACTTCACCACCAGGATCAGGACCGCGGCCTTGATCGCAAGGTTGCTGTTCAGGAGGTCGGAGATGATGTCATAGCCGACGCCGAGCGCGCGGGGCTCGATCAGGCCACCGAGTCCGACGATCACGCCGCCGATGGCCGGCCACCACATCCAGTGCACCGGCAAATGCTCGAACAGATCCTCGGCCTTGTAGAGCAGGCCGGTGAGCAGGCCCGATTGCAGGCCGGCGACCACGCCGACGCCGATATAGGGAAACAGTCCCCACCACGGCAGATCGAGATGTCCGGAAAACGGAAACAGCGCGCCATGACCGATCAGGAATGGCCGGATCGCCGAGGCGATCACGCAGGCAGCGATCACCGGAATGAGGCTGCGCGGCTTCAGTTCGAACAACAGAAGTTCAACGGCGAGCAGCACCGCGGCGACCGGCGTTCCGAAGATCGCGGTCATGCCGGCCGCGGCGCCGGCGACCAGCAGCGTCTTGCGCTCGGCGGCGCTCATGCTGAAGAACTGCGCGAACAGCGAGCCGACCGCGCCGCCGGTCATGATGATCGGACCTTCGGCACCGAACGGGCCGCCGCTGCCGATCGAGATCGCCGACGACAGCGGTTTGAGGAACGCCACCTTCGGTTGCAGGCGGCTGCCGCCGATCAGGATCGCCTCGATTGCTTCGGGAATACCGTGGCCGCGGATTTTCTCCGAGCCGAAGCGGGCCATCAGCCCGATGATGAGGCCGCCGAGCGCGGGCGCCGCCACCATCCAGAGACTGGGTTTCACGTTGGCCAACGACAGCGTGTGGACACTGAAGGTCTGCAACCAGACCAGGTTGCTGACCAGTGCGATCATACGCAGCAGGATCCAGGCCGTCACCGTTCCGCCGGCGCCGACCAGGATCGCCATCGCCGTCAGGACGAGGACGCGCCGGTCGGTCGTAAAATCGCCGAGGCGTGGTAAGGAATTGGCAGGAACGGAACGTTGCATCACGGGCCTTGTCCGGAAATGACGGGATCTGCGGGGACTGGGATTAAGGGCCGGTTCCGGCGATCACGCCGGAGGGGCGGGGCGTGATTATATCGTGATCCGATGTAAATCAATGGGAGAATGATGGTCAGGAAGTCCGCGCAGACGGCCATGCAGCCGAAGCAAATGACCCAGCACGATTATGCCGCGCTGGCCGCGTTCAGGCGGTCGCTGCGGGTGTTTCTGTCGTTCAGCGAGGAGGCCGCGCGCAAGGCCGGATTGCCGCCGCAGCAGCATCAGGCGCTGCTCGCGATCCGGGGCTTCGGCGCAGACTGCGGCATCACGGTGGGCGATCTCGCAGGCCACCTGCTGCTCAAGCATCACACCGCCGTCGGCCTGGCGGACCGGCTGGTGCGGGCCCGACTCGTGGTGCGGACGCATGACGTCCGGGATCGCCGCCGGGTTCTGCTGACCCTGACCGCGAAGGCGGACAAGGCGCTGACCAGGCTGTCGGCGAGCCATCTGATGGAAATGCGCCGCAACGCGCCGGAGCTGGTCAAGCTGATCCGGCGGTTTGCGAAGAGGCGATGATGGTGCGAGACATTCACCGTCATTCCGGAAGCCGCGTTAGCGGCTGTCCGGAATCCATAATCCGTCTATCGATATAACTGATGCAGGGGCTATGGATTCCGGGCCCGATGCTTCGCATCGTCCCGGAATGACGAGCATGGATGCGCCTTAAATCTGCGCGGCGATTTCCCGGCCGAGCGCGGCTGCGACCGTGTGCAATTCGCGGCGGAACATCATCTCGCGTTCGCGCGTGAAGCGCGCCGTCGGAACCGCCAGATTGATGTTGCCGAACATCCGGCCATCGTGTTCGACCGCCGTTCCGACCGCGGTGATGCCGGGCGTGAATTCCTCGCGCGAATAGGCGAATCCGCTTCTGCGCACCTCCGCCAGATCGTCGGCGAGCTGCTGCCGCGATGCGATCGTGTAAGGCGTGATCGGCTCGAACACCACCTCGTCGAGATAGCTCTCGAGCTCGGCCTGCGGCAGCCGCGCCAGCGCGAGCTTGCCGCCGGACACGGCATAGAGCGGCGCGCGCTCGCCGACCTTCATGATGTAGGTCAGCGCCTGGCCGCTGGTGGATGACGCCAGCGCCTCGATCATGTGGCCCGAGCGCACGTAGAATCCGGAGGTCTCGTTCAGTTCGCCGGTGAGCTGGCGCAGGAACGGCGTCGCGATGCTCGCAAGCGACGGGCCGGATGTCTTCTTCGCCAGCTGCCGGACATGATCGCCGAGCCGGTAACGCTCGGTGACGGCGTCCTGCGCGAGATAGCCCCGCGCCAGCAGGTTGTTCAGCAAATGAAACAGGCTCGACCGCGGAATGCCGAGCTGACTGAGCATCGCCGAGAACGATGGCGGCTCCGGCGCATCAGCCACGTATTCGAGGATATCGATGGCGCGGTTGGCCGACTTGACAGCGGCGTTGGGGTTCGGTTTCATTTGGCATACCAGTTTTCGTATAGAAACCTAACAAACGGCATCGGACGTGTCCAGCCGTTTCCAGCGGAGGGACATATGGCGGATGCAGAACAGACGGACCGGCTGGCGATCCGCGACCTGATCGACAACTGGGCGGTGTGGCGCGACGCCGGCGACTGGGAGCGTTTCGCTACCGTCTGGCATGAGGACGGCTGGATGTCGGCGACCTGGTTTCAGGGCTCGGCGGCCGACTTCATCCGCGTCAGCAAGGAGGGCTGGGCCAAGGGCGTCAGCATCCTGCATTTCCAGGGCGGCATGAGCATCGATCTCGCCGGTGCCCGCGCGATCGCGCAGACCAAGATGACGATCTCGCAGCGTGGCGCGGTTCATGGTGTGGCCTGCGACGTGGTGTGCACCGGGCGCTTCTTCGATTTTCTCGAGAAGCGTGCGGGCAAATGGGGCGTGGTGCGCCGCCAGCCGATCTATGAGAAGGATCGCCTCGACCCGCTCGATCCGGCCGCGGTGCTCAAGCTCGATCAGACCAAGCTTGCGCAATACCCGGAAGGCTATCGCCACCTCGCCTACATTCAGGAGGAGATCGGCTATCGCGTGAAGCGCGACATGCCGGGTCTCAAGGGCGCGGAAGTGGAAAAGCTGTACGGGCAGGGCCGCGCCTGGCTCGGCGGCGCATCGGTGCAGGACATCGCGGCAGTACGCTGAGGAGAATTGATCGCAGTTTGCGGACGTCGAGTAATCTTGCCGTCATTCCCGAAGCCGCATCAGCGGCTGTCGGGAATCCATAACCCCTGTATTAGCAGTATCGATAGACGGGGGGTTATGGATTCCGGGCTCGCGCTTTCAGCGCGCCCTCAGCGACAAACGCGAAGCGTTTGCGCGGGGAATGACGATGGATGCTCTATGCCACGCGCTCCAGCTCGTTCTCGTCATCGATCGCATCGCGCGGCACCTGTTCGAAGCGGACATAGTGCTCGGTGATGCTGACGCGTTCGATCAGGATCACTTCTTCAGAAATCTCCGTCTCCGGGTCAGGCGTTTCAGGAACAAGCGACGGCGCGTCGACGGCGACTTGAAACGGATCGAACGTGCCCGCTACCTCCGCGAGCGGCTTCTGCTTGTCGGCCCAGTGGAGCGAGAGGTAGTCGAAGCCCTGCACGATGGTCGGCTTGACGATCTCGAAATAGGGCGAGATGTCGAAATCGCGCGGCATGTAGAGCGAGGAATCGCGGATGTGCAGGATCTCGCGCCGCGCCTTGCGGCTGGGCGCGCGGGTGATCTTCGGCAGGATCGGATAACGCACCGCCTCGAACGCCTGCGCGATCAGCGCCGAGCAGATGATCTTGGTCGGATCGCCCGAGCCGAACGCGATCATGCGCCGCCGCCAGCGCTGCGGCACCGGCAGCGGAATCAGGTAGCGCATCAGATCGACGATGTTCTTGGTGTCGTAGCCGAAGCCGATCCGGTTGATGGCATAGCGGCATACGGTGACGCGGTCTTCATGGGAAAGGCCGACCGGGCGGCACAGCCGCGTGTGATACGGAAAATATTTCGACAGCGGCGCGGAGGTGACGCCTTCGCCGATATTGGCTTCGATCAGCACATGCGGCTCGCCATCGGGCTCGGTCGCGCCGGCGATCGGGCCGACATAGAGCGCGGCGTGTGACCAGGTCGATTGTGTCAGATACTTGATGATGCCGGAGATGCGGCTGTTGCCCTCGACCAGGAGAACGTCGCCTTCCTGGATGATGCCGCGCAGATGTTCGGGATCGCTCGGCGTGAACGGCTCGTAACCCGGCACCTCTTTCTGGAGATACCCCGCAATCCATTTTCCGACCGTATCGAGCACGAGGCCCATGGCAGCCACTCCCCGCGGTTCGTTCTGACCGCTTTTCTCAGGTCTTATCATGCTCGAAAGCCATTGCAATTTAGTTCATGCCGATGATGCTGCAATTACGATTGATTCACCATGGTGGTTGCCGCATGTGCTTTGATGCGCCACATTCATGGTGTCCCGAATCCGAAGTTCGATGATCTTGCCGCGCTGTTTTTCGAACTTCGGATTCGAAAGGACACCGGAAATCCATGATTCTCGTGTGGTTTAGGTTCAAAAATTCTCTTGTCGGACCTGCAGCAAGGGCGAAGAGAATTTTTGAACCCACCACACGTAACGTTCCCGCATTTTTCAAAGCTTCGGAAACCATGCCATGAGAATGACGCGCCGCGATTTCCTGTCGGCGTCCGCAGCGTTCGCAGCGGTGGGGATCGGCACCGCGCGCGCCGCGCCATTGCCGCGCGAGGCCGACGTGGTCGTGATCGGTGCGGGCGCCGCGGGCATCGCGGCTGCGCGGCGGATTTCGGCGGCCAATCGCAAGGTGATCGTGCTGGAGGCGTCGGACCGGATCGGCGGCCGCTGCCTCACCGACAGCAAGACGTTCGAGGTGCCGTTCGATCGCGGCGCGCGCCGGCTCTACAATCCCGACACCAATCCGATGGTGAAACTCGCGCGCAACGCAGGACTCACCCTCTACAACGTGCCTCCCGGTCAGAAAATCCGGATCGGACGGCGCAACGCGCGCGCCGGCGAGACCGAGCAGTTTCTCGCCACGCTGGTGCGCGCCAAGCGCGCCATCGACGAGGCCGCGCGTGGGCGGAATGACGTGTCGTGCGCGGCGGCCTTGCCCGGCGATCTCGACGTCTGGGCCGGCACCATCGACTTCGTGCTTGGCGCAAGCGAGACCGGAAAGGATCTGAAGGATCTGTCGGCGATCGATCAGGCGCGTTCGCCGGATCGCATCGCGGCGGTCGGCTGCAAGCAGGGGCTCGGTGCGTTGCTGATGGCGCTTGGCCAGACCCTGCCGGTCAGTCTTGCAACGCCGGCAAGCCACGTGACCTGGGCCGGCCGCGGCATCGGCGTCGAGACACCCGCTGGACGTATCAATGCGCGCGCCATCATCGTCACGGTCTCGAGCAACGTGCTTGCTTCCGGCAACATCCGCTTTTCGCCCGATCTGCCGAAGCGGCAGCTCGATGCCGCGGCAAGACTGTCGCTCGGCAGCTACGATCGCATTGCGCTGTGGCTGCCCAACAATCCGCTCGGGCTCGGCCCCAACGAAGCCATGATCGAGCAAAGCCGCGATGGAAAGACCGCGCTGCTGCTCGCGAATGCCAACGGGTCGTCGCTCTGCACCGTGGATGTCGCTGGCGACTTTGGCCGCGCGCTCTCGGCGCAGGGCGAAGGCGCGATGGTCGCGTTTGCCAGCGAATGGCTGGCGGGGCTGTTCGGCAGCGATGTCGCGGCGGCGGTGAAGCGGTCGGCGGCGACGCGCTGGAACGCCGCGCCCCATGTGCTCGGCGCCATGTCGGCGGCGGAGCCCGGCGGGCAGCCGTCGCGCAGGGTGCTGATGGAGCCGCTCGGCGCGATGGTCTTCGCGGGCGAGGCCACGCACGAGACGCTGTGGGGCACGGTCGACGGCGCGTGGGAGAGCGGCGAGCGCGCCGCCGACGCCGTGCTGCGCAGGATCGGTCCGCTCAGGGAAGCCGCGCCCGCCGCGCCGCGCAAGAAGTCGCACCGCAGGAAGCGGTACTCGAATCCAAGATAGCTGTCGTCCCCGCGAAAGTGGGGACGACAAGTGGCAACTACACCGGCAGCGCGACCTCCATCAGATCCTTTGCCACGATGGCCTTGCCGTCGAAGTGTTTCCTCACGCCTTCGAGCCATTGGTCGTCGGTGATGGAGTCGTTGTCGCCGGGCACGAGATGACTGAGCACGAGGAGCTTCGGCTTGGCGATGGCGGCGATGCGGCCGATATCCTCGGTAGTGGTGTGGGCCGCGAGCAGATGCTTCCGCAGCGACGCGCCGTTCGTCACCTTCTTCATGATGCCGTCGATGCCGGGCACGTAGAGCGCTTCATGCACCAGCACGTCGCAGCCCTTGGCGAATTCACCAAGCTTCGGATTGTATTCGGTATCGCTGGAGAACACGATCGTTCCATCCGCGGTCTCGAACTTGTAGGCGAAGTTGTCGGTGATCGGTGGGTGCGGCGTGCGGAACGCCGTGATGGTGACGTCGTCGGTCTTCAGCACCACGCCGTCGGCGTCGATGTCCTTCGCGATCAGCAGCTTGCGCAGGTCGGGACGGCCTTCGTCCGTGATGCGGGTCTCGATGTCGAACTTGTTCACCTCCCAATAGGCTTTCGTCATCGCCTCGGTGCCTTTGGGGCCGAACGAATGGATCGGCGTCTTTAGCCCCGTGGCCCAGGCGTTGTAGGCGAGGTTGCCGTATTCGAGATCGTGGTCGGAATGCAGGTGGCTGAGCAGGATGTATTTGATCGATTGCAGCGGCACCTTCGCCGCGACGAGCTGATGGCTGACGCCTTCGCCGCAATCGAGCACGATCGGCGTGTTGTTCACCATGATTAGGTTGGCGGGGTTGGAGCGGCCGAGCCCGATGCGCGGGCCGCCCTTGGTGCCGAGGAACACGATGCGTGTGCGCGGCTTCGCGGAGGATTCTGCGAACGCCGATGTTCCTGTGAGCGAGATCAGTCCGCCCGCCGCGGTGAGCTTGAGGAAATCACGACGTTTCAACATATGAACCTCCCTGCGCGATGATTGTTCGGCCATGAGCTAAGTCCCGAACGCAATCGTCTGCAACAGGGAAATGGATTAGCGCAGCCAGCCGTCGAACAGGGGGAGACTGATGAGCGCCGATGCCGCGATCATCGTGTAGCAGATGCGGCGGAAGCTGGTTTCACTGGCGATACCGAACATGTGGGCGCCGATCCACAACCCTATTCCGAACACCGGACCCGTGATCACCGCGAGACCGACGATCTTCAGCGTGAACAGGCCGCCGAACAGATAGCTGACGAGAATGATGAAGTCGGAGACGGCGAAGTAGAGAATGACGCTGGCGCGGATCACGGCCGGCGTCGCCGCATCGCGCAGCCAATACATCACGACCGGTGGCCCGCTCACCTGGGCGACGCCGCCGAAAAATCCGGCGACGGCGCCGACGATTGCGGTCAGCGGCGCCGTCGGCGGATACGGATAGCGCCAGCCCGCCATCATCAATCCGAGCAGCGGCACGATCAGCGCGACGATCAGCCACCGCACCGTGAGCGGGTCGGCCTGCAGCAGGAACCAGGCGCCGAGTGGAATGCCGATCAGCGAGCCGACCATCATGACCGCTACCTCGCGCGTGTTGGCGATGCGCACCGCGCTAGGCACGAGGCCGGCAGCCGCGATCATCTCGATAATCAGCATCAGCGGTGACGCAGCCTTCGCCCCGATCATGGCGCTCGCCAGCGGCATGAAGATCAGCGCCGAGCCGAAACCGGAGAAGCCGCGGCCGAGCCCGGCCGCGAAGGCGGTCGCCACGATCGCGAGAACGACGGTAAGGCTGAGATCGGCGGGGATGAAGTCAGCGAGTTGCAACAAAGCTCACTCCACCGTCATTGCGAGCGAAGCAAAGCAATCCAGAATAACGGTGGAACTGGATGGCTTCGTCGCTAGCGCTCCTCGCAATGACGGGATGTGGACGTTAGCCCCGCAATACGCCGCCGGTTTTCTTGGTGACCTCGGCGACGATCTTCGCCGCCGCCGCGTCGATCTCCTGATCGGTCAGGGTTTTCTCACGGGGCTGCAGCGTGACGGCGATCGCGACCGACTTCTTGTCCGGATCGATGCCCTTGCCTTCGTAGAGGTCGAACACGGTGACGCCGGAGATCAGCTTCTTGTCAGCGCTCTGTGCCGCGCGCACGATGTCGGCGGCCTTGACGCCGCGACCGACGATGAAGGCGAAGTCGCGCGACACCGGCTGGAAGGCCGACAGGTCCAGCGCCGGCTTGGCGCGGGTCGCCTTCTGCTTGCCCTCCGGGATTTTGTCGAGGATCACCTCGAACGCCAGCAGCGGGCCGTCGGCTTTCAGCGCCTCGAGCGCGCGCGGATGCAACTCGCCGAAATAGCCGAGCACGTTCTGTGGTCCGATCTGGATCGCGCCCGAACGTCCCGGATGCAGCCACGCCGGAAAGTTCTTCGACTCACCGCTGGCAGCGATCTGCAGCGCCTGCACCGGCGCGCCAGCGGCGGCCAGCACCGCAAAGGCGTCGGCCTTGACGTCGAGCGCATCGGCGGCCGCAGAGCCGGACCAGTGGCGCCCGAGGCCCTTGGATGACGCGATGCCATGGCGGACGCCGGACGCCGCGGTGACCTGATCCTGCGGGCGATCGCCGCGGAAAATCTGCCCGACCTCGAACAGCGCGACATCGGCAAAGCCGCGATCGGCGTTGGCCTGCGCGTTGGCGACCAGGCCCGGCAGCAGGCTCGGCCGCATGTCGGAGAGATCGGACGCAATCGGGTTGGCGAGCGCCAGTTCCTTTTGCCCGCCGCCGAACAGTTCGGCCTGCGGCTTGGCGATGAACGACCACGTCACGGCTTCGACCATGCCACGGGCGGCCAGTGCGCGCCGCGCGCGTCGCGTGCGGGACTGGATCGGCGTCAGCACCGGCTTGCGCGGTGCGTCGCCGCGATCGAACGGCGTCATCGGCACCTTGTCGACGCCGACGATGCGCACCAGCTCCTCGACGATATCGGCCTTGCCCGCGACGTCGGTGCGCCACGAGGGAATCGCGACCTTCACCACAGGGCCGTTGCCGGCCACCATGAAGCCGAGATGGCCGAGGATGCGGCGCGCCTCGACGAGCGGCACGTCGATGGCCGCGAGCCGCCTGGTTTCCGTCAGCGGGAAATCGATCACGCGGTCGTCGGGCAGCGCCTGGCCGACCACGAGATTCTCCGATGGCGTGCCACCGCACAAGTCCATCACCAGCCTGGTCGCCATCTCCAGTCCGGGCACCATGAAGGCCGGATCGACGCCGCGCTCGAAGCGATAGCGCGCGTCGGAATTGATGCCGAGCTTGCGGCCGGACTGCGCGATGTTGATCTCGTTCCACAGCGCCGATTCGATCAGCACATCGGTGGTGTTTTCGTCGCAGCCGGATTCCTCGCCGCCCATGATGCCGGCGAGCGATTCGACGCCCTTGTCGTCGGCGATGACGCAGACATTCGGATCGAGCGTATAGGTGCGGCCGTCGAGCGCCAGCAGCGTCTCACCGTCCTTCGCGCGGCGCACCGTGAGATGGCCGTGCACCTTCTTGGCGTCGAACACATGCAAGGGGCGCGCGCGGTCGTAGGTCATGAAGTTGGTGATGTCGACCAGCGCGTTGATCGGGCGCAGGCCGATCGAGGTCAGACGCTTCTGCAGCCACTCCGGCGACGGGCCGTTTGTCACCCCACGCACGAGGCGCAGCGCGAAGCCCGGACACAGCGCGGCATCTTCCACCGTCACCTTCACCGGGCAGGGGAATTCGCCCTTGATCGGCTTGATGGTCGGATCCTTGAACTTGCCCATGTCGGCCGCGCTAAGGTCGCGCGCGATGCCGTGCACGCCGGTGCAGTCCTGCCGGTTCGGCGTCAGGTTGATCTCGATCACGGGATCGCCGAGTTCGGCCCATTCGGCGTAGCCCTTGCCGATCGGCGCATCGTCGGGAAGTTCGATGATGCCGTCATGATCGTCGGAGATCTGCAGTTCGGCCGCCGAACACAACATGCCGCGGCTCTCGACGCCGCGGATGTTGCCGATGCCGAGCGTGATACCCTTCCCCGGAATATAGGTGCCGGGCGGTGCGAACACGCTGACGAGGCCGGTGCGTGCGTTCGGCGCGCCGCACACCACCTGGATGTGCGCGGGCTCGCCCTTGTCGTTGGTCTCGCCGGTATCGACCATGCAGAGCCGCAGGCGATCCGCGTTCGGGTGCTGCACGGCGGAGACGACGCGCGCGATGGTGTAGGGCGCGAGCGCCTTCGCCTTGTCCTCGATGTGCTCGACCTCGAGCCCGATCATGGTGAGCTTGTCGGCGAGCTTGTCCAGCGGCTCGTCGGTGTCGAGATGCTCTTTCAGCCAGGAGAGAGTGAACTTCACGAACTCAGTCCTCCCGCGAGCGTCGGCATCTCGAGCGGCCGGAAGCCGTAGTGGTTGAGCCAGCGCACGTCGCCCTCGAACAACTGCCGCAGGTCGCTCATGCCGTATTTCAGCATCGCGATGCGGTCGATGCCCATGCCCCAGGCGAAGCCTTGATAGACCTCGGGGTCGAGGTCGCACAGCTTCAGCACGTTCGGATGCACCATGCCGCAGCCGAGAATCTCCAGCCAGTCCTCGCCTTCGCCGAAGCGGATCTCGCCTCTGTCGCGGCGGCACTGGATGTCGACTTCCAGCGACGGCTCCGTGAACGGAAAGAACGACGGACGGAAGCGCATATTGACGTTGTCGACCTCGAAGAACGCCTTGCAGAATTCGTGCAGGATCCACTTGAGGTGGCCGAGGTGCGACGACTTGTCGATCACGAGCCCCTCGACCTGATGGAACATCGGCGTGTGGGTCTGGTCCGAGTCGCTGCGATAGGTGCGGCCCGGGCAGATCACGCGGATCGGCGGCTTCTGGCTCAGCATGGTGCGGACCTGCACCGGTGAGGTGTGCGTCCTCAACAGCAGGCGCGAGCCGTCCTCTTTCGGATTGAAATAGAAGGTGTCGTGCATCTCGCGCGCCGGATGGCCTTCCGGGAAATTCAGCCGTGTGAAGTTGTAGTCGTCGGTCTCGATGTCGGGACCTTCGGCGACTGCAAAACCCATGTCGGCGAAGATCGTGGTGACCTCGTCCCACACCTGGCTCAGCGGATGGATGCGGCCGGCATCCGCCGGCGATTCGCGCAACGGCAGCGTGACGTCGATGGTCTCGGAAGCGAGGCGCGCATCGAGGGCGGCGTTCTTCAGCACGTCGCGGCGCGCGGTCAGCGCTTGCGTTACCGCGTCCTTGGCGAGATTGATCCTGGCGCCTTCGGTCTTGCGCTCGTCGGGCGACATCTTGCCGAGCGTTGCGAGCAGCGCGGAGACCGAGCCCTTCTTGCCGAGCGAAGCGACGCGCACCGCTTCCAGCGCGGCCTCGTCGGTCGCGGCTGCGATGTCAGCGAGGATTTGGGATTGAAGAGAGTCGAGATTGGACATTGGCGCCGCCCCGGTCTCCCACCTCCCCCTGGAGGGGGGAGGTCGATCTGCGAAGCAGATCGGGTGGGGGTGAAACTAAAGGGGGCGCATGCAGGTTGGCAGGACACCCCACCCCGACGCCTCACGACGACGCGATGCGTCGCCGTGCGGTGTCGACCCTCCCCCTCCAGGGGAGGGTAATAAGCATCAAGCCGCGAGCGCGGCCTTGGCCTTCTCGGCGATCGCCTGGAACGTGGCGGGCTCGTTGATGGCGAGATCCGACAGCACCTTGCGGTCGACGGTGATGCCGGACTTCGACAGGCCGTTGATGAAGACGCTGTAGGTCATGCCGAACGGCCGCACGGCGGCGTTGAGGCGCTGGATCCAGAGCGCGCGGAAGGTGCGCTTCTTGCGCTTGCGGTCGCGGAAGGCGTACTGGCCGGCCTTGTCGGCGGCGGCCTTGGCGGCGCGAATGGTGTTCTTCCGGCGGCCGGAAAAACCCTTGGTGATCTTGTAGACTTTCTTGTGCTTGGCGTGAGCCGTCACACCGCGTTTGACGCGTGCCATGACTGATCTCCTTCAAATGACTGGGATATTCGCCGCGCGGACGCGGCAGGGTTGCAACGGTCGGCGATCAGGCGTTCGGCAAGAAATACTTCTTGATGTTGTCGCCGTCGGTCTTGAACAGGATGCGGGTCCCGCGAAGCTGACGAATCTGCTTCTTGGTCCGCTTGATCATGCCGTGTCGCTTGCCGGCGTGGGCGGACACCACCTTGCCGGTCC
>JAFKKH010000045.1 GCA_017305665.1 Hyphomicrobiales bacterium | reverse complement strand
GCCATGCTATGGCGCGAGGCATCGCGCCGGGAGCACGCGACTTGGGCCGACGCGCGAAGCGATGTCAGTGGGGCGAATCTCCACCCCGGCCGCATCGCACAGCGTGGTCGTCAGCCGAAGGTCCGGTTCTCAAGCGCTCCTCCGAAGTCTGAACGCCCCTCCAGGGAGGAAAGCGCCCGCGCTCCGGGCTTGCGCCCGAGACCTTATGCCTCGGCCTGACGCTGCCGCGTCCACCGCATCCCGCCCCGCGTATCGTGACGATCGCGAGCCGCCCCTCATGAGTGAGGCGGGACATGCGGACTATAATCCTATTAGGAATATTGTCAAGGGCGCTAATCGAGTCGTGGGAAGCCGATCTTATCCGCACGCCATGAGATAGGGTGAAGGCCATCCGCCATTGCGAACGAAGTGAAGCAATCCAGCAAAGCCGAGACGCAAGATCGGATTGCCTCGTCGCTTCGCTCCTCGCAATGGCGGCAACGGGCGCGGTAGTACACGAGGAAATGGCGGTGGCGAACGAGACGATGACAGCCGGATGACCACGCAATGGCCCGACGATGACGTGATCCTCTACGATGGCGTCTGCATCTTCTGCTCGCGCTGGATCCGGTTCGTCGCGACGCGCGATGTGGAGCGCCGGTTTCGCTTCACCGCGATCCAGTCCGGCTACGGGATACGATTGGCACAGGCGTTCGGCATCGATCCCGCCGATCCCGATACCAATGCGGTGGTTCACGGCGGACGGACGTATGTCAGATCCGACGCGGCACTGACGGTGCTGTCGCATCTGCCGGGATGGCGCTGGACGCGGGCGCTGTTCGCCGTGCCGAAACCGCTGCGCGATGCGGTCTACAATGTCGTCGCGAGGAATCGCTATCGCATCTTCGGCAAGTACGAAGCGTGCTTCGTGCCGGACCAGGCGATGAAGGCGCGAGTGATGGAATAAGGCCGGCGTTCTGCGTCCAAAGACGGGGATGGCCGGGGCGAACCCCGGCCGTGACGACGACAGTGATTCACCCGCGGCGCATCACGCCCTAGACGCAGGAGCATCCGTGTTCGAGTTCGCCCATATCGGCCGGGGCGATCGAGCCGGCGGCGACTTTCGACAATGTCACGGGCTGGGCGCCGGTGTTCCCGAACGGGCACGAACCGATCGACCCGATCGTCGAGTCCGAGAAATACGTCAGCGTCTGGTACGTGATCCACGGCCCGTTGCCGGTGCCGAACGGCGACCAGGTCCAGTACGACCATGCGAACAGCGTGCCGTTGCAACAGCCCTCGTAGCTGCGGCGGAAGGGCGACCAACTGAACCGGGTACGCCAAGGCAGGAAGTCATAGTGATACTTGACCTCCGTTTTCGTCTTCTTGCAGGGATAGGGGATGAAGCCCCACTTCCAGCACACGCTCCAGTAACTCACTGTGATTGTCTCTCGTTGTCCGCAAGCCATGACGCTTCTCCTTTGTGAGATGAGACCCTCGTGGTCTCTCCATGGCCCGCATCATGAAGCGTCCAGCGGCGAGCACCGTGAGACGAATCACACGGGAACCGGAGCGTCTGGAGTTCGGGATTTGTAATGGCTACTGCGCGGTTCGTCGCAAACAAGCGATCAAGAGGACGCAGCCTGCATCACCTCCCGCGCCGCCCTCTCGCCCGAGTCCCTCGCCCCGTGTGCGGTCGAGAAAAAGTTCGGCGAGGTGGCTTCACCTGCAAAAAACAGGCGATTGTCGACGGGCGCAGCGAGGACGGCGCGACAGTCGGCGCATCCCGGCATGGCGTGCGAATAGGAGCCGCGCGCGAAGGGGTCGGTGGCCCAGCGTGACGCGGCGAGCGGCCTCAGTCTCTTGCGAAAATCCGAGCCGAGCAGGGCGACGATCTCGTCGATGCTCTGTGCAGCGAGCGCGCCGTCACCCGCCTCTTCCAATTCCCTTGCGAAGTGGCCGCCGAAATAACCCTCGATGCACGGCTGCCCGAGCGGCCGGATATGAAACGTCCCCATCTTCGCGGTCATGCGCGGGCCGCGAAGATTGCTGTCCCTGGGGAGTGCGTGCTCAGAACCCGGTGGCTCATCGAGTGCGAGCATCGTCTTGTTGGCGATTCCCAGCGGCAAGCCGCGGGCCGCGCCGATCTTGGCGGGCAGTGCCGGAAAGAAGGTGATGGCCTCGTCGGCGATCAGGTTGGTCGGCACGGTGACGATGACTTTCGCCGCGGTCAGCGTACCGTTGGAGGTCTCGATGCGGATGCGCGTACCGGAATGATCGATGCGCGTGACGCATGTGTCGAGCGCAATCGTGCACGGAGCGCCATAGGCCGCGATCAGCGCGCCGTAGCCTCGCCGCACGCGCCAGTTGATCTCGGTATCTTCATAGAGGTCCATGTCATAGATGGACACCTGATCGAGTTCGCAGCCGTTCACGTAGGTCGAGATCGCATCGATCATCGGATTCCAGCGATTGCCGGACTCGAGCCAGTCGCTCGCCACGCTGTCGGATGGCAAATCAGATGCTGCCTCGGCGCGATCATGAAACGCATCGAGCGCAGCGATGAATGCGGCTCGCTCCTTCGGGGGGAAACCGACTTGCCGGGCGTCGTCACGCCACGGCGGGCGACTCTGATCGACCTCGAAGCCGAGTTGCTTGGCGATTGGGACGAACGAATTCCTGTCGGCGGAATGCAGCCAGCCGCAGCCGACGTCGAAGATAATACCGGGCGCTGGGGCCATGGTGTGGGCGCGCCCGCCGACGCGGTCGCGTGCCTCCAGAACGATAGCGGATAAGCCGGAGTCTCTCAGTGCATTGGCTGCGCCGAGCCCGGCAGCGCCTGCACCGATGATGGCAACATCGACTTCGGAGGGGAAAGATTGAGGCATGGTACAAACAACAAAGCACCACGTCGTCCCCGCGAAGGCGGGGACCCATACGCCGTGCCCTCTCAGCGAGAGTACGGCGGCCGACGATGTTTTTCAATGAACACAGGGGTTGTGGGTCCCCGCCTTCGCGGGGACGACGGCTATTCTGCGACCGCTACGCCACCATCTCCTTGGTCTTTTCGGCGCGCTTACGTTCGTTCGGATCGAGATGCTTCTTGCGCAGACGGATCGACTTCGGCGTCACTTCGACCAGTTCGTCGTCCTCGATGTAGGACAGCGCCTTTTCCAGCGTCATCTTGATCGGCGGCGTCAGTCGCACCGCCTCGTCCTTCGACGTGGTGCGGATGTTGGTGAGCTGTTTGCCCTTGAGCACGTTGATCTCGAGATCGTTGTCGCGGGTGTGCTCGCCGACGATCATGCCGCGATAGACCTTCCAGCCCGGCTCGATCATCATCGGGCCGCGATCTTCCAGCTTGAACATCGCGTAGGCGACTGCCTCGCCCTGATCGTTGGAGATCAGCACGCCGTTGCGGCGGCCCTGGATGTCGCCCTTGTAGGGCGCATAGCCGTGGAACAGCCGGTTCATGATCGCGGTGCCACGGGTGTCGGTGAGCAGTTCGCCCTGGTAGCCGATCAGGCCGCGGGTCGGCGCGTAGAACACGAGCCGCAGGCGGTTGCCGCCGGACGGCTTCATCTCCATCATCTCGGCCTTGCGCTCGCTCATCTTCTGCACGACGACGCCGGAGTGTTCCTCATCGACGTCGATCACGACTTCTTCGATCGGCTCGAGCCAGTCGCCGGTGGTCTCGTCCTTGCGCAGCACGACGCGCGGGCGCGAGACTGACACCTCGAAACCTTCGCGGCGCATGGTCTCGATCAGGATCGCGAGCTGCAATTCGCCGCGGCCCGAGACCTCCATCGAATCCTTGTCGGCGGCTTCCACCACGCGGAGCGCGACATTGCCTTCGGCCTCGCGCAGCAGGCGATCGCGGATCATGCGGCTCGTCACCTTGTCGCCTTCGGTGCCGGCCAGCGGCGAGTTGTTGACCATGAAGGTCATCGACACGGTCGGCGGATCGATCGGCTGCGCCTGCATTGGCGTCTCGACGCTGGGGTCGCAGAAGGTATCGGCGACGGTGCCCTTGGTGAGGCCTGCGATGGCGACGATGTCGCCGGCTTCGGCCTCGTCGAGCGGTGTGCGCTCGATGCCGCGGAAGGCGAGGATCTTGGAGATGCGCCCCTGCTCGATCAGCTTGCCGTCGCGCGCGAGCACCTTGACGCTCTGGTTCGGCTTGATCGATCCGGAGGTGATGCGGCCAGTGATGATGCGGCCGAGATAGGGATTGGCTTCGATGATGGTGCCGATCATGCGGAACGGACCTTCTTCGACCTGCGGCGGCGGCACGTGGCGCACGATCAGGTCGAACAGCGGCTGCATGCCGGCGTCCTGCGGTCCGTCGGGGCTGTCGGCCATCCAGCCCTGCTTGGCCGAACCGTAGAGAATCGGGAAATCGAGCTGCTCGTCGGTGGCATCGAGCGCCGCGAACAGGTCGAACACCTCGTTGATGACTTCGGTCGGCCGCGCGTCGGGGCGGTCCACCTTGTTGATGACGACGATCGGCTTCAACCCGACCTTGAGCGCCTTCGACACCACGAACTTGGTCTGCGGCAGCGGGCCCTCGGCCGCGTCCACCAGCACCAGCGCGCCGTCCACCATGTTGAGGATGCGCTCGACCTCGCCGCCGAAGTCGGCGTGGCCGGGGGTATCGACGATATTGACGCGGATGTCCTTCCACTGCACCGAGGCCGCCTTGGCCAGAATGGTGATGCCGCGCTCGCGCTCGAGGTCGTTGGAGTCCATCGCGCGTTCGGCGACCTTCTGGTTTTCGCGGAAGGTGCCGGACTGCTGGAGCAGGCGATCGACGAGGGTGGTCTTGCCATGGTCGACGTGGGCGATGATGGCGACGTTACGGAGGTTCATGGGATTGGCTTCTTCTTGATCGGGACAAACCACGCATCGCCCGGGCCTCGGGCGGCGGTCGTGTTGTGCGGTGATAAGGTCATGGATAGAGGGCACGGCGTGATCGAATCACGCGAGCAAAAGCGGTCAGAGAGTCGTCGCTTCCGGCCAAGTCATTGGCGCGCCACTTCTTTTCTCAAACGGATCAAAATGCGAACGCCCGCAATAGTTCAACCGGGTCGCCTCCGCTGCGGCGCAATATAGTGGGAAATCCTCAAAAAACAATGCGGTGTTTGGAGTTTGGTGAATTCATTTGACCGGCGAAAGCGGGGGTTTTGCGGACGACTCCTCGTCGGTCGGATAGACCCCCCGCAAAACCTCCTCAAAGTGGTTCTTGACCGCCTCGTTGCAGAGACAGGACCGGATCGCGAGGGCATCCCGGTTGCGCACCAGGATTGCGCCGCGGCGGGTTTCGAGAACGCCTTCGGCCTTGAAGGTCTGGATCACGCGGCTGGTGTAGCTGCGGCCGACGCCGAGCATGGCCGACAGCTGCTCGTGGGTGAGTGGAACGAGATCGCTGCCGGTCCGCTCCATCGCAGAGATGATCCATTTCGCGGTCCGCTGCTCGATGGAATGAATCGCGTTGCAGGCTGTCGACTGAAACACCTGGGTCAGCATGCAATCGGCATAGCGCGCGAACAGATTGCGCAGCGAGGCCGATCTGGCCTTGGCAGCTTCCAGCTTTGAAACCCGGAGCCGCACGAACGGACCGCCGACCTTGACCATGATCCGCGTGTAGGCCGGCAGAAACCCTTCGCTGACGATGCCGCCAACCGCGCCTTCACGCCCGACCAGAATGGCTTCGACGTCGCGGCCGTCCTCGTTCGGGACGAGGTAGGACGCGAGACTCGGCCCGCACGGAAAATGGACGACCTCGACATCGTCGCCCGGATTGTAGAGCAGGTCCTCGGCGAGGCCGTCCGCAGCATCAAGACTGGATTCGATCAATCGGTAGTCGGCATCGCTGAGCCGCGCCAGCAGGTTATTGTACGGACGATGCTGCGTTTGCGGCGTTCGCTGCTGTAAGGCCATTGCGACTCCTTCTCGTAAGCAAACATAACGAAAGCGTCCGCCCAGTTATGTTCAGAAGTGAACAGACAACGAATGGGCGTTATGGTGGGTTCCATCGGGAACTGGGCGAGGGGGCAAATACATCTCGCCCGGTGGCCGCTGGAATTTCAGGTATCAGTGATTTGGATGAGAACCATGGAGCCCATCGGTCCCTGCGGTCCGGCGGCAATGCCTGCCGCTATGCCCGACGATGTCTTGATCGTCGAAGATGACGCGATCATCGCACTCGACTTCGAAGAGACGCTTCTTGGGCTGGGCGTCGCCACCGTCAGAACGGCGGCGACCGTCACCCAGGCCCTTGACCTGATCGCCCGGCGGGCACCGGCTTTTGCCCTGCTGGACGTCGGGTTGTTCGACGAAAACAGTTTCGCCGTCGCGGGACGATTGCGCGAGTTGAACGTCCGTTTCGTGTTCGTGACCGGCTATAGCGGCGACAAGAGATTTCCGCCGGAGTATGCGGGCGTGTCGCGGCTGTCCAAGCCGTATTCACGCGAAGCACTTCTGGCCGTGCTGATGGATCAGCCGGCGGCTGATCCTATCGGGTGATCTCCCGAGAACGTGTGACATCATTAAACTGATTTCGGATCGAGCGTTGTCGACCACAAGGCGACGTCGGCGCGGTCGCGCAGCGTTACGGTCATCTGTCCGGTGTCGCCCGCGATCTGCACATGTCCGAAGAACTGCATGCCGCTCTTGGGCGACAGATTCTGATGGTCCGCCCCCGGGCCTTTGACGAATTTCAGTTCGGGGCCGAAGGTGTTGTCGAGTTCGCCAGGGCCGAAGCTTCCGGCATGAAATGGCCCGGAGACGAATTCCCAGAACGGCTCGAAATCCTGAAATTGCGCCTTGTCGGGGTTGTAGTAGTGCGCAGCCGCATAGTGCACGTCGGCGGTGAGCCATACTGTATTGACGATCCCCGCGGTCTTGATGAAGCGCAACAGGTCGGCGATCTCGAGTTCGCGGCCGCGCGCCGGGCCGTCGCCCTGTGCGATCGCTTCCGAGCCCTTCTTGTGAGGTGCGTCGTCATAGACGAGGATGCTGAGCGGCATGTCCGAGGCGATTACCTTCCAGGTCGCCTTCGAGGCGAGCAGTCCGCGCTTCAGCCACGCCAGTTGCTCGGGGCCGATGAAATAACTGTCGGGGCCGTAGCTGGTCTGGAGGTTTTCACCATTGCCGCCGCGATAGCTGCGCTCGTCGAGCATGAACACGTCGAGATGCGGGCCATAGCTGATAGTGCGATAGACCCGGCCGGGTTCGACGATGCTCTCGCGCAGCGGGTACATCTCGTGGAAAGCCTGCGCTGCGCGCGCGGCCAGCAGGCGGATGTCGCGCACCTTGTAGACCTCGGGAATTTCCTTCGAGATCGACCAGTTGTTCATCACCTCGTGGTCGTCCCACTGCACGAAGATCGGCACTTCCGCATTGAAGGCACGGAGGTTTTTGTCGAGAAAATTGTATTTATGGGCCGCGCGAAACTCGTCGAGCGTTTCTGCCACCTTGGCCTTTTCCTCGACGGTGAGGTTTTTCCAGACCGTGCCGTCGGGAAGCTTGACCTCGCTCGTGATGGGACCGTCGGCGTAGATCGTATCGCCGGAGTGGATCAGGAAATCCGGCTGATGCTTGCGCATGGTCTCGAAGGTGAACATGCCGCCATCGTCCGGATTGATTCCCCAGCCCTGTCCGGCGACATCGCCGCCCCACACGAAACTGACGTCGCGGCGATCGGCCGGTGCGGTGCGGAAGCGGCCGGTCACCGCTTCGCCGACAACGCCGGAGTGTGCGAGGTCGCGGAATTTCACCCGGTAGAAGATGGTCTGTCCGGCCGGAAGGTTGTCGACCAGCAGTTTTGCGGTGAAATCGCTCTCCGGCAGTGCGTTGATCGGCGGCAACACGCGTGCGTTCTTGAACGATTCGGTGGTGGCGATCTCGACCATCATCTGCGCGGGCCGATCCGTGCGTGCCCAAACGACACCGCCGTCGACCGCGATATCGCCGGATTGAACACCATGCGTGATGACCGGGCGATCGGCGGCGCGGCTGAGATAGGGTGTTGCGAGATTGCCGAGCATGCCCGCGCCCGTTGCGGAAGCGGCAGCAAGAAAGCGGCGGCGCGATAATCTGAGTGTCATGACGGTCTCTCCCTGATGTCGCGCCTTGCGCGCGATCAATCTAGGAAAGTTCTGCGACCGCCAGATTACGAACGATGGCTTTAATCGCGGGACATGGATCGATGGCGGAGACAGATGCCGAATTGGATGACGTCAGTGCCGATCCCGGCATGTGGCGGAAGCGCGGCGTCTTTGTGGTGTCGGCGTTGACAGTGATCAAACTTTCAACATAACGTGAAGGTGACGGTTCCCTTCGGGGATCAAAAGGGAATGCGGTGAGGACGATCATACGTCCGATTCCGCGGCTGCCCCCGCAACTGTAAGCGGTGAGCCTTTGCCGAATGCCACTGGGTGACACCTTATTTGGTGATTCCTGGGAAGGCGGCACAGGCGGTGACCCGCGAGCCAGGAGACCTGCCGTTAGTCGTGGTCACACGCGAGCACATCGGGCGGGGTGTCCTGGTGGTAGCCGAGCCATGCTTTTTGCATGGAGCGACTTCGTTCGCGGTGACGTGCCACGTTAGCCGCGAGTCGCAAAAAATGTTTTTCGCTGTTTATCCTGTCCGGGGGCGGAAGCTCCTGCTGAATTCCGTTGCCTTGTCGTCGTTCCTCTGGTCGCCAGAGGCGTGGTCGCAAAGTGCACCCAACCCAACTCAGGCCCTCGATCCGGTCGTTGTCACGAGCCCGACCACATCCGCCGGCAAGCGCCGTGCAACTCCAAGCCGTGCCGCGCGGGGATCGCGCTCGCGGCAGAACCGTAATACCGCGGCGAAGCCTGCGCCGGTTGCGCCTTCTCCAACGGCGGCATCGGCATCACCCACGCTTACACTGAACCAGACTGCCTCGAGCGGCAGTCGGCTCAACCTGACGCGGCTGCAGACGCCGGCGAGCGTGGATGTCATTACCGCCGAAACCATCGCCGAACGTGGCCAGACCAATGTGATCGATGCGGTGACGCAGAACGCGACCGGTTTTACGGCCTCGCCGGCACCGGGCAACGGCAGCCTGTCGTTCAACACACGCGGCTTCACCGGCAATTCCACCGTGATGACGCTGTATGACGGCACGCGGCTTTATGTAGGCTCGGGCACGCTGACATTTCCTTACGACACGTGGTCGGCGCAACGCATCGAGGTGCTGCGCGGTCCGGCGTCGGTGCTTTATGGCGAAGGCGCGATCGGTGGCGCGGTCAATGTCATCTCGAAGAAGCCGCTGACGACGCCCTATAACGATGCCGAAGTCTCGATCGACAGCAACATGACGCGCCGTGCCGCGATCGATAGCGGCGGCCCCATCAACAAGGATATCTCCTATCGCTTCACGGCGATCGGCGATCTGTCCGACGGCTGGGTCGATCGCAACAAGACCTCCGACGTTGCGATCTCGGCGGCGGTGAAGGTGCGGCAGTCCGATACGCTGTCATGGACGCTGTCAACCGATTACGGTGACCGCAGTCCGTCGCGCTATTTTGGTACGCCGCTGATCAACGGCCGGATCGACAATGGGCTTCGCTTCAACAACTACAACGTCCTCGATAGCAACATCCGCTATCGCGATAGCTGGACCCAGCTCAAGACCGAGTGGGATGTCGCCGATGGCATCACCATCCACAACAACCTTTATTATCTGAACAGCCAACGGCACTGGCACGATGCGGAGCAATATGCCTACAATCCGAAGACAGGGTTGATCGATCGCAGCTCCTACATCGAAATCTTCCATGACCAGCAGCAGATCGGCAACCGCATGGACGCGACGTTTCGCGGTCATGTCTTCGGTCTGGCCAACGAATTCGTCGCAGGCTTCGATGTCAACCACATCGACTTCACCCACACCAACAACTCGCCCTATGGCGGCGCGTCGTCGGTAAATCCTTATGTGTTCGATCCCGGCTATTTCAGCAGTCCCAATGCGACGGTGCCGTCGTTCAGCTCGGCGACGCAGCAATATGCCGTCTTCGCAGAAGACCGGCTGTCGCTCACCGACAACTGGACATTGATAGCAGGTATCCGGCAGGACCAGCCGACCATCGACTACACCAACCTGCTCAACTCAGCCGGCAGTTTTGAAAAGTCGTTTTCGGCAACGAGCTGGCGCGTCGGCACGGTCTACAATCCGATCAAGAATCTCGCACTCTATGCGCAATACTCGCAGGCCGTCGATCCCGTCAGCAACCTGATCACGCTGTCGCTCACCAACAGCCAGTATCAGCTGTCGACCGGCAAGGAGGTCGAGGTCGGCGTCAAGCAGTCGTTCTGGAACGGCCGCGGCGAGTGGACGCTTGCCGGCTATCAGATCGTCAAGAACAACCTGTTGGCGCGCAATCCGCTCAATCCGGCGCTCACGGATCAGATCGGTCAGCAATCGTCGCGCGGTATCGAAGCCTCGGTTGGCCTCGCCCTCGCGTACGGCTGGCGCATCGACGCCAACACCGCGTGGCTGCGCGCGAAATACGACGACTTTGTCCAGTCGGTCGGTGGCGTCGCCGTGAACTATGCCGGCAACGTGCCGGTCAATGTGCCGCAGACGGTCTCCAATATCTGGTTGACGTGGGCGTTCGCGCCGAACTGGACGGTCAATGGCGGTGTGCAGATCGTCGGCAAGCAGTGGTCCGACAGTGCCAACACCGTGTCGCGCGATGCCTACACGGTGGTCAACGCCGGCCTGCAATGGAAGCCGGATACCAATACGACGGTGTCGTTGCGGGTCTACAATCTGTTCGATACGGTCTATGCGACCTCGGGCTCGACCACGCAATGGCTTCTCGGCATGCCGCGCACTGTGATGCTGTCGCTCAACGAGAAGTTCTAAAGATGCGCCGAGCCACAATTCGGCGATTGAGGCGGTGGCTGTATATCGGCCACCGCTGGATCGGCATCGTCACCTGCCTGCTGTTCGTCATGTGGTTCGTGTCGGGCGTGGTGATGATGTACGTGGCGTTTCCGCGTCTTACCGAAGAGGAGCGGGTCGCGGCGCTGCCTAACCTCGACTGGAGCCGGGTGGCAGTGACACCCGATCGCGCCATGACGATTGCCGGCCTCAAGCGTTTTCCGCGCGAGTTGCGTCTCGACATGCTCGATGACGAGCCGGTGTATCGGATCGTCGGCTGGGATCGCGAACGGAGTGTCGTTTCGGCGCGCGATGGCCGGATCGTCAATCGGGTGACGCCGGAGCAGGCATTGGCGACGGCGCGGCGATATCCGGGAGCCGCGGACGTGCGCATGATCGAGACCGTCGATCGCGATCAGTGGAGCGTCACGGCACGTTTCGATCCCTTGCGTCCGTTGTTCCTGATCGCACTCGGCGATCCTGCCGGAACGCAGCTTTATGTGTCGGAACGCGGCGGCGAGATCGTGCTGGATACTACGCGCACCGAGCGCATCTGGAATTGGCTCGGGTCGATCCCGCACTGGATTTACCCGACGGTCCTGCGCAAGGACGGTCCGCTCTGGCGCCAGGTCGTGTTGTGGATCTCAGGCATCTGCATGATTGTGGCCGTCAGCGGCATCTGGATCGGTATCCTGCGGATACGATTGCGCCGCCGCTATTCGGGCAACGTCATCACGCCCTATCGCGGTTGGATGGCGTGGCATCATGTGACGGGATTCTTCGCTGGCGTTTTCGTGCTCACGTGGATGTTCAGCGGCTGGCTGTCGCTCAATCCCGGCGGATATTTTGCAGGTCGTGGCGCGCTACGCGAGATGGCGCAGCGTTACGCCGGTCATGATACGCCCGACATCGCCGCCGAATTTCGTGGTCACCCGCAGGGCGACATGGTGGAAGCACGCTTTGTCTGGCTCGGCGGCCGACCATTGATGATTGCGTATGACCGCCAGGACAAGCCGCGCCTGCTAGATCCCGGATCAGGGGCATCCGCGCCGCTCGACGATGCTCAGATCTTCGCAGCGGCGCGGCATTTGATGCCGGACGCAGACATGATCATGCAGAGGCGGCTGGTTGCGGAGGATGCCTATTGGTACTCGCATCATCACCAGCGTGTACTGCCGGTGCTGCGAGCCGGGTTCGATGATGTTGCGCAAAGCTGGTTTCACATCGATCCCCGCACCGGCGACATTCTCGGACGCAGCGATGTTAGCCGACGAACCTATCGCTGGCTGTTCAACGCGCTCCATAGTCTCGACTTCCATGCGTTGATCGCGCACCGGCCGGCGTGGGATATCGTGGTGTGGCTGTTGTCGTTGCTCGGTGTCGTCATCTCGACGAGCGGCGTCGTGATCGGCTGGCGGCGCTTGATGCGCTAGTGTCCCGCAGTGGCGCGGAGCTGGATGCTTGCCTGCTGCAGGTGCTGCGGCATGCTCATCAGCAGCCATTTGCGATCAGTGACGGCGTTGTGGAATTGTTCGAGCGCGATATTGAAGGCGGTCAGCGAGCCTTCCTCGATCACACCGTTCTCGAAGCCGTTCAACGTGTGGCGCAGAATGGCGTCCGCTTCGGCCTGCATGAGATCAAGTTCGTCGGTTGAATCGCTGCGGCGCGCCAGCGGGATCATGTCGAGCAGCCGATCGCGCTGGGTCGCGTTGCCGACCCGCTCGTCCTTCTTCAGGTAGCTCGCGAACCAGGCGCCGGCGGAGCCCATCGCCGACATCGCCATCAGCGCCCACCAGATGTAATCGCTGTAACGGTCGAGGAAGGTTTTCTCCTCGCCATCGACGTAGGCCGCGGCGCCCGGATGCACCGGGATCACGGCGTCCTTGTCCGTGTCGGGCGTTTCGATCTTCGCCGCCAGCGGGAAATCCGACATCAGCTGTTGCCGGATCGCGAAGAGTTGCCGCGTGAACGCGGCGACCGTCGTATCCGACAGGCTGCGGCGCGCCACGATGTGATGCGCGAAGCTGATCGTCTTCACCTCGTCGTCGGGCCGGGGAGGAGAACCGCCGAACGCGCCTGCCGGGATGTCCGCGGCCTCATAGACCGGGTGGTTTTGCGCGATCGCATCGGCTCCATCGATTGCAAGGAAGGTCGGCGTACCGCCGTCGCGCGCGGTGGCGGCAATGGCGTCCGCCGTGATCTTGCTGTTGACCGGTCCAGCGGCAAGGAACGCATCGACCTTCTGGCCGCGGATGGCTTCCGAAATGCCTGTCGTGGAGAACTGGACGATGTCGACCTTCGCCGGATCGACGTCGTATTGCTGCAGGATCACCTTCAGCAAATTCACGTTGGCGGGCGTGCGGCCGACGACGCCGATGCGATGGCCGGCGAGCTGCGAGATGTTCTTGATCGTGGCGGCTTTCGGGACCTTCTTGCCTTTTGGCTTCGGCGGCACCCAGAGCACGGCGACATTCTTGCGCAGCGTCGCGACGGCCTGCGCGTTCTGCGGGACATCGAGGTCGCCGCGAACGATGGCGAGATCGGCGCTGCCGTCGGACAGTGCGGTTGCGCTCGCGGTCGCGTCCTTGGTCAGTAGCGGACGCAAACGGATTTGTTTGTGCGAACTCGCGAACGCCTGCGTGAGGGCCTGGACGACTTTGGCGTCATCGCTATTCTGCGGTCCGACCGCGACCCGCAGCACCACCGGACGCATGGAATAGTAGTAAATGCCGGTGATCGCACCAAACAGGGCCAACACGCCGGCGAGCATCACCAGCGTGAGCTTACGGCGCGCCGAACGCGGGGACGACGGCGCCGCGCGCCCGGCAGCATTGAAACCGTTAATGGCCGGTTGAGAGGACAATCGCTTGAGACCTGATGTCATGCTGCCAATGCGGTTGCGACGAGACTCTAGCGATTTTGCCGTGGAGCCGGAGTTACATTTTCGTCATGACCGGCGAAGCTACCGATCCCGGTTCTGAACCGGCATTATGGCGAGGATCGGAACGATTTCCCCGGTGTTAGAACAGGATCTGACGGAAGGAGATGGACATGGCAGAGCGGTTATCGGCGGAGGCGCGCAAATCGGCCCTCAAGGCATTGGCTGGCTGGACCGAGGTTCCGGATCGCGAAGCCATCGCGCGGACCTTCACGTTCCGGGATTTCAACGAGGCGTTCGGCTTCATGGCGCGCGTCGCTCTGGTGGCCGAGAAAAACGATCACCACCCCGAATGGTGCAACGTTTACAAAACGGTAGAGGTGGTGCTGTCGACCCATGACGCCGGCGGCGTGACCGCGAACGACATCAAGCTGGCGGAGGCGATGAACGCCATCGCGGGCCAATTCGGCGCGACCTGATCCGGTGCGACCGGCAATCTTGCGGCGGGGAGGCGGAATTCCCACGTGATGAGGTGAAAGTGTGGCGGCTGCGACGATCCGCCGCGAGCAACCGCTTCATTATCGTCGTGAGGAACCCGACGAATGGCGTCCGAATACAGCGTGGGATTCGAGCCGGCGAAACGGCTGGCGCGGGATCGCGCCCGCGTGCGCAGGCAGTTCTGGGCAAAGCTGAAGCGCTTCGCTGCGACGCTGCCATTCGCCGAAGACCTGCTTGCCGCTTACTACTGTGCGTTCGACCGGCAGACGCCGCGCCATGTGCAGGCGGCGCTGCTCGGCGCCATCGCCTATTTCATCCTGCCGTTCGACTTCATCCCGGACATGTTGCCGGTGCTCGGCTTCACCGACGATGCCGCCGTGCTCGCGGCAGCGATCAGGACCGTGGCGAGCCACATCACGCCCGCGCATCGCGACGCTGCGCGTGCCGCGCTAAAGCGGGGACTTGGGCCGTCCGACGATTTGAGTGAGTCGTCATCCTGAGGTGCGCGCCGTCTTCGGCGCGCCTCGAAGGATGCGGTCACGGTGCTCGTAATCATCCTTCGAGACGCCGCGTATCGGCGCGGCTCCTCAGGATGACGGCGTGAATGCAGTCAGCGCCTTTGGCACCATCCTACGGATGCAGGATCACCTTGCCCATGGCCTGACGTCCCGCGAGCACCTTCAGGGCATCGGCCGTTTGTGCCAGCGGGAAGGTGCGATCGACATGCGCCGAGATTTTGCCGTCGGCGGCCCATCGCGCAAGCTTCTGCAGATTGGAGCGATTCTTCTCCGGATTGATCTTGGTCCACGCGCCCCAGAACACGCCGCGGATATCGCAGCCCTTCAGCAGCGCGAGGTTGAGCGGCATCTTCGGAATTTCGCCGGCGGCGAAACCGATCACCAGGAAGCGGCCTTCCCATCCGATCGCGCG
>JAFKKH010000001.1 GCA_017305665.1 Hyphomicrobiales bacterium | reverse complement strand
GTAAGCGTAGCGCCGAGGCCCTCTGGATTGTTTGTGCGGAGTCATGAGAGCACCGCTAGAAGAGTCATCTTCTGGAAGGGTGCTCACAATGGACGACCATTCTGACGACATAAGACGACCGTTGTCACCGCGCATTGAAGTGTTCGCTGGCGCAGGTCGCAAGCGGTGGCCCGATGATTTGAAGGCACAGATTGCGGCGGAAAGCCTCGAGCCGGGGGCGATTGTCACGGATGTCGCGCGTCGCCATGGGTGTCGGCCCCAGCAGGTGCATGACTGGCGGCGCCGCGCGCGTTTGGGCCAATTGTTGCTGCCGGCTTCGGCCGACACGCTGTCGTTCGTGCCGGTGGTGTCGGAATCGGGGCTACCGGCGGCCGCAGAGCCTATTGGGTCGTCGGAAGCAGCCGTTGTGACAGTTGAGGTCCAGGGGGCACGCGTGGAGGTGCGGGGAACACCTGGCCTTGCTGTGTTAAGTGATGTGTTCTTGGCGCTTCGACGGACACGTTCATGCTGACGCCGCCCGGGAACCTTGCGATTTACGTGGCGACGCAACCTGTGGACTTCAGGAAAGGTGCGGAGGGCCTGGCGCTGTTGGCGAAGGAGACGCTGGGCCACGATCCGATGAAGGGCGTAGCGGTCGTGTTCCGTGCGAAGCGCGCTGACCGGGTGAAGATTGTTGTCTGGGATGGCAGCGGCCTGGTGATGTATTGGAAGCGGCTCGATGGCAGCGGCTTCAAATGGCCTCCCATCGTGGCCGGCGTCATGCGAATGAATGCCGCCCAGCTGTCCGCGCTTCTATCCGGCATGGATTGGACGCGGATGCACGCGCCTCGGATCCCGCAGCCGAAAGCGCTTGCGTAAAGCTACAGATCTTCGCTGCATCGGAGCACAAAGCATGGCAGACTCGGACCCGTGAGTGATTTGCCTGATGAGCTACCGAGCGATCCCGCGGAGTTGCGTGCCTTTGCCGCAGCTCTGCTGGATCGCTGCGCCAGGCTCGAGCGGTTGCTCAAGCTTGCGAAGGATGCGCAGTTCGGTCGGTCCTCGGAAAAGCTGGACGCTGATCAGCTACAACTTGTTCTGGAGGACATCGATGGGGCCGTCGCGGCGCTCGAGGCGGCGGCGGATCGTGCCAGTCCCGAAATGCGCGAGAAGAAAGCGGCCAAGCGGAGAACCAACCGCGGTCGGCTTCCGGAGCATTTGCCGCGCATCGTCGAAACTCTGATGCCATCGGAGACCTGTTGCCCGTGTTGTAAGGGGAACCTCTTCGAGATTGGTCACGATGAGAGCCAGAGGCTGGACGTCGTGCCGGCGCAGTATCGCGTCATCGTCACCCGCCGGCCCAAGCTGGCCTGCCGCGCCTGTCATGGCGTCGTCCTCCAGCACGCCGCTCCCGAGCGACTGATCCGGGGTGGATTGCCCACTGAGCGGCTGGTCGCGCATGTGATCGACGCCAAGTATCATTGGCATTTGCCGCTTTACCGCCAGGCGCAGATGCTGGCGACCCACGGGATAGCGCTCGACCGTTCCACGCTCGCCTTCTGGGTCGGCTATGCCGCCCAGGAGTTGAAGCCCTTGTGGCATCGTCTGCGACAGCTTCTGCTCGCCTCTTCGAAGCTCTGTGTCGATGAGACCCCGGCACCGGTGTTGGATCCGGGACGCGGCAGGACGAAAACCGGCTACTTCTGGGCGTTATCGCGCGATGACAGACCCTGGGCCGGACCTGAACCGCCTGGGGTGGTTTATGCCTATGCACCGGGACGCGGGGCTGTTCATGGCTTGCGCTTGCTCGAGGGCTATCGCGGCATCATCCATTGCGACGGCTATCAGGCCTACAAGACCATGACCCGAGAGACGCGTGCGGACGCCCTGTCCGGGACGCTCGCCTTCTGCTGGTCGCATCTGCGGCGCCAGTTTGTGAAAATCGAGCGCGAGGCGGCGCCTGCGCCAGCACCGGTTGCCCGCGAGGCTCTCGAGCGCATCGCCCAGCTTTACGTGATCGAGAAGGCACTCCGCGGCCGATCTGCTGCCGAGCGTCGGGCGGGGCGACAAGCGCATGCCCGACCTTTGGCTGCAGCCTTGAAACAGTGGTTTGAGGCCAAGCTTGATCACCTTGCACAGAAGAGCGACACGGCGAAGGCCTTGCGTTATGCGCTGCGTCATTGGGACGGCCTGACGCTCTATCTTGATGACGGGCGCATCGAGATGGATACCAATGCGGTCGAGCGCGCGATGCGGCCGATCAAGCTCAACGCCAAGAACTCTCTTTTTGCCGGTTGCGACGAAGGTGCCGAGAATTGGGCATTGCTGGCCTCGTTAATCGAGACCTGCAAGCTCAATGGCGTCAGTGCCGAGCACTGGCTCGCTGACGTTCTCGCCAAGCTCGTCAATGGTTGGCCTGCGGCGCGACTGGACGAACTGCTTCCCTGGGCGTCGATCTATACGATGCATACACACGATCCGAGGCTGGCGGCATGAGCCTGAACACGACCGCAGTCCGGATCAAGGTAACCCTCAAGGATGTGAAGCCCGAGGTGATGCGTCGCCTTGTCGTACCAGCCACCTTGCGCCTTGATCGGCTGCATCTGACGCTTCAGGAGGCATTCGGCTGGACGAACAGCCACCTCTTCGAGTTCTTCGCCGGTGAGGTCCGTTGGGGGATTCCCGACCCCGACAATGATTACGGACACCAGCCCCTGGATGCCAGCAAAGCGCGGCTCTCCGATATCGTTCGCGAGACCGGCGCCAAGACGATCCACTATCTCTATGACTTCGGCGATAGTTGGGACCATGTGATCAAACTCGAAAAATGGTTTGACGACACGACGATGGAGGGACTTCCCTTCTTGCTCGAGGCAGCCGGTCGTTGTCCTCCAGAAGACGTCGGCGGTGCGCCGGGCTATGCCGAATACCTCGAAGCCATCGGCGACCCCACCCATCCAGAGCACGAACATATGCGCCTCTGGGGCCCG
>JAFKKH010000012.1 GCA_017305665.1 Hyphomicrobiales bacterium | reverse complement strand
ACGCGCCGGGTGAACGACACGAAATCCGGAATGTGCCGCCCCACCGGCGTCTGCCGCTTGAACAGGCCGGCGAAGCGGCGGTCGCGGGTCAGCGCCTGCCACAGGATGCGCTCGGCGTCGGTCGGATTGCGGCGGAGCAGCCGCGCCAGCCCGCGCACCGTGCTGCTGCTGTCCGCGGACGCGCCGCCCTGCCCCTGCTCGGCGAGCAGCGCCCGCAGCCGCGTCGCCTGCGCGCCGTCGAGCACGCCGCCTTTGGCCGGCCCCTTGCGCCCCTCCGCGATCGCCATCACCACACCATGGAGCGTGTGCATGTCCTGTTTGGTCGGCTCCATGCGAGTAAAGATGTTGCGCAGGTTCACCAGCATGGTGTCGCGCTTTTCCGGCGGGCGCAGGAATTCCACCTTGTCGAGCTCGGCGACGAGGTTCTCGAAAAACGCCTCCATCTGGTGCTGCGAGGCGCGCTCCGAGCGCTCCGGCATCGCGAACGGCAGTTCGCCGCGCGTCACCAGTTTGAACCACTCGTAGCCCATCAGCAGCACAGCCTGCGCGAGGTTGAGCGAGGCGAAGCCGGGATTGACGGGATAGGTGATGATGCGGTCGGCCATCGCCACCTCCTCGTTCAGCAGCCCGGCGCGCTCGCGCCCGAACAGGATGCCGGCATGGCCGCCGGCCGCGATCTGCGCGGTGGCCTCGACCGCCGCGGCCTCCGGCGCCACCACGGGCTTGGCCTGATCGTGGGCGCGCGCGGTGGTCGCGAACAGCAGCGTGCAGTCGGCGACCGCCTCGGCCACCGTGTCGAACAGCTCGACATGGTTCAGGATATGGTCGGCGCCGGCGGCCGCGCGCTGCGCCGCAACATTGGGCCAGCCGTCGCGCGGATTGACGATCCGCAGCCGGGTCAGCCCGAAATTGCCCATGGCGCGCGCGGCCATGCCGATGTTCTCGCCGAGCTGCGGCTCGACCAGGATGACGGTCGGGCCGACGTGCGCGATGCCGGTTTTGGTTTTGTCGGTGCCGGACATCTCGATACTTTCTGGGGCTTGAGAGTTCGCTGGGTCTTGAGATTTTGATTCAACGGCGCGGGCGCCGCGCTCTGGATCGCGCCTCTGCGACATTTTCTCAAGCAAAATAATGAGCTTATGGAATCCCGTTGAATCTCCGGCAGAACATGAATCCACCGGCCCAAGGCCGCGATCGGGCGCGGTCCGTCGGGCGACCGGACCGGCCCGCGCGTGAGCGTCAGAACATCTGAAAAATCAGCGCAGTAATGCGGTCCATTCGGCTTTCGCCTGCGCCGTCACGATGCTATAGGCCGGGCCATCCATCCCTCCCTGCAACGCCCTGCTCCAAAGGCCTTACATCCCATGGCAAAAATCAAGGTGACCAACCCCGTCGTCGAACTCGACGGCGACGAGATGACCCGGATCATCTGGCAATACATCAAAGACAAGTTGATTCATCCGTTCCTCGATATCGACCTGATGTATTTCGACCTCGGGATGGAATATCGCGACAAGACCGACGATCAGGTCACGATCGATGCGGCCAACGCCATCAAGAAGGTCGGCGTCGGCGTCAAGTGCGCCACCATCACGCCGGACGAAGCCCGCGTGAAGGAGTTCGGCCTCAAGCAGATGTGGAAGTCGCCGAACGGCACCATCCGCAACATCCTCGGCGGCGTCGTGTTCCGCGAGCCGATCATCTGCAAGAACGTGCCACGTCTCGTGCCCGGCTGGACCAAGCCGATCATCATCGGCCGCCACGCCTTCGGTGACCAGTACCGCGCCACGGATTTCAAGTTCCCCGGCAAGGGCACGCTGACCATGAAGTTCGTCGGCGAGGACGGCACCGTCATCGAGAAGGAAGTCTTCAAGGCCCCCGGCCCCGGCGTGGCCATGGAGATGTACAATCTCGACGAGTCCATCCGCGACTTCGCCCGCGCGTCGTTGAATATGGGCCTGTCCCGCAACTACCCGGTTTACCTGTCGACCAAGAACACCATCCTCAAGGTTTATGACGGCCGCTTCAAGGACATCTTCCAGGAGGTGTTCGACACCGAGTTCAAGAAGGATTTCGACGCCAAGGGCCTGACCTACGAGCACCGCCTGATCGACGACATGGTGGCGGCGGCGCTGAAGTGGTCCGGCGGCTACGTCTGGGCCTGCAAGAACTACGATGGCGACGTGCAGTCGGATACGGTGGCGCAGGGCTACGGCTCGCTCGGCCTGATGACCTCGGTGTTGCTGACCCCGGACGGCAAGACCATGGAAGCGGAAGCCGCCCACGGCACCGTGACCCGGCACTTCCGCGAGCATCAGAAGGGCAAGGAGACCTCGACCAACTCGATCGCGTCGATCTTCGCCTGGACCCGCGGCCTGTCGCATCGCGCCAAGCTCGACAACAACGACGCGCTGGCGAAGTTCGCGGCCACGCTGGAGAAGGTCTGCGTCGACACCGTGGAGGCCGGCTACATGACCAAGGATCTCGCGCTGCTCGTCGGTGCCGACCAGCGCTGGCTTTCCACCACCGGGTTCCTCGACAAGGTGGCGGAAAACCTGACCAAGGCGCTCACGAAGTAACCGGCGCCACCATCGAAGCCATCAAGGGGCGCAGCAAGGCTGCGCCCTTTTTCGTTGTGGGTCCCCCTTTCGTAGCGGGACCCCCGGCGTCAGGACACCATGGAATAGTGCGGCGGGAGCGGCTAACCACGTCCGCCGGGTGGAGACATCACGACCGTTGTCGTTACCCGGCAATCGGGGCATTCGTAGACGTTCAATTGCTGGTTCGACTCCAGCGCCTCGCAATACGACGGCCGCATCGTCCGCCCGCACGTGTCGCACGTGACCGGCGGCGGATTTTCGTCGATCGACTTGATGCTGGTCGCGAACGTCACGAATAGCCTCCGCCTCAGGAATCGCTGGACAGAAATAAATCGTCCTGTGCTAGCGTGCGCGGTCACAATCGCACCCTATCCAGACTTTAGATCAATGGACGCCATCAGCAGAGAAAGCAGGTCCGGCTCGGACGCCGAGACCCGCGAGGAAGATCGATTGCCCGCAGAGGCCGCGCAATTGCGCGCCTCGCCCGCATTCGCGGCGGCGATTCGCGAATATACCGACGCCATTGCGCGTTTTCGTGAGGCGCCGCGGCTGATCAACAAGCTGATGGCTTCAGAAACACGCTTTCGTCTGACCTCTTATGTGTTTTGCCTTGCTGCCGATACCGAAAACTACGGTCCGCTTGGCGGCGCCACCTATACCCGGCTGTTTGAACTTTGCGCGCAGCGGGAGGAACTCAGCCCGCGCGTTCTCAAGACAACGCTGGCCTTGTTGAAATTGGCCGGCTTCGTCAAAACATCGCGGAACGCATCCGACCGCCGCTCGAAATATTACCATCCGACCGCGCGCATGACGGATTTCGTCAAGAAATGGATCCCTCATGCGGTAAACGCGCTCGACGTTCTGCAACCGGACATGCAGCGCGCCCGGATGTTTGCGCAAGATCCGGATTTCATCCGGCGTTTCGCCGCCGCCGCCGGACGCGAGCATGCAGCGGGCATCCCGCTGATTGATCGCATGCCTGAATTCACATGCTTCTTCGGAAAGCGCGAGGGTGCCATCCCTGTCGTATTGGCGGTCATGCTGTCCGATATCACTGGCACGCCGTTGCCCAGCCGGGCGCACATCGCCAAGCGTTTCGGGCTGTCGAAGAGCCAGGTGTCCAGTATCATCGCCGAAGGAACACAAATCGGTTTCTTCACAACCGACGCGGCTGGTATTCTGGCGGCAACCTCTCATCTGCGCGACAGCTACGCACGCTTTGTTTCCATCGAACTGGCATTCTATGCACGGCACATGACGCCGGCGCCGGATCGCCCTTCATTGAACCTGCACCGAGCGCATTTGGAGACGCCAACGCCGTGACCCGCGATCAGTTCTGGTTCTTCCATCCGTTCCGGGTGCGCTATTCGGAGATCGACGGCCAGGGCGTGTTGTTCAACGCGCACTACCTGACCTACTACGACACCGCCATCACGGAGTTCTTCCGCGCACTCGGCTACGACCAGTTTGCCGATGCTCAGAAGACCGGCATGGATTTTCACGTCGTCAAAGCCGTGGTCGAGTACAAGGCGCCGATCCGCTTCGACTGGGAGCTCGACGTCGGCTTGCGCGTCGCGCGGCTCGGCAACTCGAGTCTGGTGTTCCAGCTCGCCATTTTTCAGAAGGAGCAGAACGATCTGCTCGCCACCGGCGAGATCGTCTGGGTCAACACCGATCAGACCACACATCGGCCCGCGCCGATTCCCGATGCGACCCGCCGCCTGATCGCCTCACGCGAAACCCACCTCGCCTGATCACGCCGCTGACGGCGCGCCGGCCTCCGTCGTGGCCACCGCCCGGTCCACGTCGAGCAGCGCCAGCATGGCGCGGGCGATTTCCATTTCACCCATGATGACCGACGTGGCGCCGTGAAATTTCAGGTGCGCGATCTCCTCCTCGGAATGCGCACGTGCGATGATCGGCAAGCTCGCGCTGATGACGCGCGCCTTGGCGACGATCTGACCACCCTCGAAGGCATCGGGGATGGCGACCAACAATCCCCTCGCCGCGCCAACATTCGCGGCTTGCAGCATATCGGGCGCCGCGGCGTTGCCCCTGATGACCTCGACGCCCTCCTGAACGAGGCGTTCGATCGCTCCCGGATTGTCCTCGATCACCAACAGCGGCGTGTTGGTTACCCGCAGCGCATGCGCCACCACGCGCCCGACCCGCCCATGGCCGACCAGCACCACATGATCGCGCTGAACCGAAGTCCGCAACGGCTCGCGCGGCGGCGCGTTGGCCTTGCTTGACGGCGCGGCCTCCTCCTTCCGCTTGGCAAGGATGCGGTCGAGCACCGCGAAGAACAGCGGGTTCAGCATGATCGAGATGATGGCGCCGGCCAGCACCAGATCGCGGCCGCGCTCGGTCATCAACGACAGGCTGACGCCGAGACTGACGAGGATAAAGGAGAATTCGCCGATCTGCGCAAGGCTCGCCGAAATCGTCAGCGCCGTCGAGGTCGGATGCCCGAACAGCCGCACGATAACGAATGCGGCGAGCGACTTGCCGAACAGAATGATGAACAGCGTGGCCAGCAGCGGCAGCGGCTCGTTCACGATGATCGCGGGGTCGACCAGCATGCCGACCGAGACGAAGAACAGCACGGCGAACGCGTCGCGCAGCGGCAAGGTTTCGTTGGCGGCGCGCTGGCTGAGCTCGGACTCGCTCAGGATCATGCCGGCGAAGAATGCACCCAGCGCGAACGACACGTCGAACAGGATCGCGGCGCCGAACGCCACGCCGAGCGAGATGGCGAACACCGCAAGCCGAAACAGTTCACGCGATCCGGTGTGGGCGACGTAATGCAGGATCCACGGGATGACGCGGCGGCCGACCACCAGCATGAACACAACAAACGCCGCGACCTTGCCGAGCGTCATGGCGAGCGGCCACGCCAGCGCCGTCAGGTCAGTGCTGGCGCTTGCCTCGCCATTCAACAGCCCCGCGGTCGCCGGCAGCAGTACCAGCGTCAGCACCATGGCGATGTCCTCGACAATCAGCCAGCCGACCGCGATGCGGCCCCGCTCGGTCTCGATCAGCCGCCGTTCCTGCATGGCGCGCAGCAGCACCACCGTCGATGCGGTAGACAACGCGAGACCGAACATGATCCCCTTGCCGACGCTCCAGCCCATTACCCAGCCCATCGCGACGCCCATCAACGTCGCCGCCGATATCTGCACCACGGCGCCGGGCACTGCGATCGCGCGGACCGACAGCAGATCCTTCAGCGAGAAATGCAGGCCGACGCCGAACATCAGGAGGATGATGCCGATCTCGGCGAGTTCGTGGGCGATGTTCTGGTCGGCAACGAAACCCGGCGTGAACGGGCCCATCACCACGCCGGCGAGCAGGTAGCCGACCAGCGGCGAGACGCGCAGGCGCTGCGCCAGCGCGCCGAAAGCAAATGCCAGCACGAGGCCGACCACGATGGTAGAAATCAAGGGGGTATTATGATGCATGGGGCATCATGTTGCATGCGCGTACAGGACGCCAGACCGCAAGCGGCTACCCATCGCCGCACCGATCAAGGCAATGTGATTCCGAGTGGGAACTATGCGCCCATCGCCGCGGCGATGGCGTCGAGCGCCGCGCCCGCCTTGGCGCCATCGGGACCGCCGGCCTGCGCCATATCGGGCTTGCCGCCGCCGCCCTTGCCGCCGAGCACTTCGGACGCCTTGCGCACCAGATCGACCGCCGAGAAGCGCGTAACTAGATCCGGCGTCACGCCGACCACGACGCTCGCCTTGCCGTCGTCGCTGGTCGCAACCAGCGCGACCACGCCGGAGCCGAGTTGCTTCTTGCCCTGATCGGCGAGGTTCTTGAGATCCTTGATCTCGATACCCTCGACCGAACGCGCCATCAGCTTGATGCCGCCAACGTCGCGCACCCCGGCACTGCTCGCAGACGCCGATCCGCCCGCGCCGCCGCCCATGGCGAGTTTCTTGCGCGCCTCGGACAGTTCACGCTCGAGCTTCTTGCGCTCGTCCATCAGTGAGGCGATCCGCGCCGGCATATCGTCCAGCGTGGTGCGCAACTCGCCGGCCGCGGTCTTCGCAAGCTGGATCGTGTCGTTGGCGTGACGGCGGGCATGATGCCCGGTCAGCGCCTCGATGCGGCGAACGCCCGATGACACCGCGCTGTCGCCCAACACGGAAATCAAACCGATATCCCCGGTGCGCTTCACATGCGTGCCGCCGCAGAGCTCGACCGACCAGCCAAGCGCATTGCTCGCAGCACCCTGCCGCCCCGCATGACCCATGGAGACCACGCGCACCTCGTCGCCGTATTTCTCGCCGAACAGCGCTCGCGCGCCGGCTTCGCGCGCATCGTCCACGGCCATCAGCCGTGTCATCACCTCGCCGTTTTCGAGCACGACGTCGTTGGCAATGTCCTCAATGCGGCGCAGTTCGTCGGCGCTGATCGGCTTGTTGTGCGCGAAGTCGAAGCGCAGCCGCTCCGGTGCGACCAGCGAGCCGCGCTGCGCGATGTGATCGCCGAGCACCTGCCGCAACGCCTCGTGCAACAGATGCGTCGCGGAATGGTTGGCGCGGATCGCACCGCGGCGGCCGTGATCGACTTCGAGCGCCAGCGCCATGCCGACCTTGAGCGTGCCCTGTTCGACCGTGCCGAGATGGACGAACAGGTCGCCGCCCTTCTTCTGGGTGTCGGTGACGCGGAAGCGCACGCCATCCGCGAGAAGCACGCCTGTGTCGCCGACCTGTCCGCCGGACTCGCCATAGAACGGCGTCTGATTCAGAACGACGGCGCCGGTCTCGCCGGCCTTGAGGCTGTCGGCCTCCTTGCCGTCCTTGACCAGCGCGGTGACCGCACCTTCGGCGGTCTCTGTTTCGTAGCCGAGGAATTCCGTGGCGCCGAGTTTTTCGCGCAGCGGAAACCAGACTGCTTCGGTCGCGGCCTCACCCGACCCCGACCACGACGCGCGCGCCTTGGCCTTCTGCCTCTCCATCGAGTCGGTGAAGGATGCGATGTCGACGCCGATGCCGCGCGACTTCAGCGCGTCCTGGGTCAGATCGAGCGGGAAACCGTAAGTGTCGTACAGCGTGAACGCAGTCTCGCCGTCGAACATGTCGCCCTTCTTCAGGGACGCACTCTTTTCATCCAGAATAGAAAGACCGCGCTCCAGCGTCTTGCGGAAGCGCGTTTCCTCGAGCCGCAGCGTTTCCTCGATCAGCGGCCGCGCGCGCTGCAGTTCGGGATAGGCCTCGCCCATCTCGCGAACCAGCGCTCCAACGGGCCGCCACATCAGCGGCTCCTTGGCGCCGAGCAACTGCGCGTGACGCATCGCGCGCCGCATGATACGGCGCAGCACGTAGCCGCGGCCCTCGTTCGAGGGCAGCACGCCGTCGGCGATCAGGAACGAGGATGCGCGCAGGTGATCGGCGATCACGCGCAGCGATGCCTTCATCGGACCGTTCGGGTTCGCACCCGTCAGTTCGGCCGCGGCACGGATCAGCGCGACGAACAGATCGATGTCGTAGTTGTCGTGCTTGCCCTGCAGCACGGCCGCGACACGCTCGAGCCCGGCGCCGGTATCGATCGAGGGTTTCGGCAAGCTGAGGCGGCTGCCGTCCGGCAACTGCTCGTACTGCATGAACACGAGATTCCAGATCTCGATGAAGCGGTCGCCGTCCTCATCAGCCGAACCGGGAGGTCCGCCGGGAATCTTGTCGCCGTGATCGTAGAAGATTTCCGAGCACGGCCCGCAGGGACCGGTATCACCCATCTGCCAGAAGTTGTCGGCGCCGGCGATGCGGATGATCCGCGAGTCCGGCAGACCTGCGATCTTCTTCCAGAGCCCGAACGCCTCGTCATCGTCGATGTAGACGGTGGCGATGAGCTTGTCCTTGGGCAGGCCGAATTCCTTCGTCACCAGATTCCAGGCGAGCTCGATGGCGCGATCCTTGAAGTAGTCGCCGAACGAGAAGTTGCCGAGCATCTCGAAGAAGGTGTGGTGGCGCGCGGTGTAGCCGACGTTGTCGAGGTCGTTGTGCTTGCCGCCCGCGCGCACGCATTTCTGCGAGGTCGTCGCGCGCTGGTAGGGCCGCTTCTCGAGGCCGGTGAAGACGTTCTTGAACTGCACCATGCCGGCGTTGGTGAACATCAGCGTCGGATCGTTGCGCGGAACCAGCGGCGACGAGGGCACGATCGCGTGGCCGTTGGCCGCGAAGTAGTTCAGAAACGCCGACCTGATTTCGTTAACGCCGCTCATTGTTGTTCCATTGCGCCAAAACGGGCTGCGGCCCTGAAATGGGCCCATTTTTCCCAGCGACCGCTTTTAGACGGGGGTGGCCGCCCTGTCCAGAAAGTGCGCAGGGGGATCAGGGGCTTGGCAGGATGGGTTGCGATGGAGGGTTACGGGTACCGACCTCCACCTGAACTTGGCCGGCCGGGGTCAGGCCGCAGCGCCTGGCTTGACCGAATAGTTGCCGTCGGCGTCGCTGAACAAATGGACCTTGTTTCGGCCAGCGGTCTTTGCCGCATACAGCGCCATGTCGGCTTCGGCGAACAACTCGGCGATCCGCCGGCGATGCGGGCGGGAGATCAGGGCAACTCCGATCGAGGCGCCGACCTCCAGGCGAAGGCCGTTCCAGAAGAACGGCCGGCACAGCATGGCGATGGTCTTCTGCAGCACCTGCGCGATCCGCGCCGGCGTGGTGGGAGCGTGCAGGATGAGCGCGAACTCGTCGCCGCCCAGCCTCGCAACCAGCCCAGCGTCGCGGAAAGCGCGCCGCAAACGCATCGCGATTTCGCGTAAGCATGCGTCTCCGGCCTCATGACCGAACTTGTCGTTGAGCTCCTTGAAGCGGTCGAGATCGACCAGGGCGAGCGCCGAGGCGAAACCGTAGTTCAGGGTGTCGCGAACGACGTCGGTGTAGCGCGCCTGAAATACGTGGCGATTCGCCAATCCGGTGAGCGAATCGGTCTCGGCTTGCCGCCGCAGCGCTTCCAGAGCTTCCTGCTCGGACGTGACGTCCTGTTTGGCGCCGAAAATACGTATCGTCCGGCCGGCCTCTTCGATCGCGTTGATCGAGAGCCGCATCCAGCGCTTTTCGCCGCGCCAAGTCCTGATTTCGGTGTCGAGCGAAACCGCGGAGCCGCTCCGGATGACTTCGGCGCGCGCCAGTTCCATGTTGCGGCGGGATTCGTCGATATAGAGATCGACGATGCTGGCGCGCCGCAACGGGTTACCCATCGGAAAGCCGAAGATGTCGTAGACGCCGGACGTCCAGGTGAGCCGTTCCGTCTCGACTTCACATTCCCACGCGCCGATGCGCGTATGACCAAATGCCTGATCGTAGAGACGCGCGCGAACCTCGGCCGGCAGAAACGCGGCGGAATGGTCTGCTTCATCTCCCATCAGCGAATCCGGCAGCCCTCAGGAACACGACCTGTTTATCAAGGACTAAAGCCGCCGTGTTAACGAATTATACTCGGCCCCCGCGACAGGCCGTTCCGGCTGTAAGGCCCGCCCCAAAGAAGCGTCCGGAACGGCCACCGGAGCCGTTGATAGGCGATCCGGTCGCGTTGACAGCCCTCTTGAAGCCGTGGTTCTCTCCGCCCGTTGGTAAGTCGCGTCGGGAGAGATCGGTCGCTTTTGAAGAAAAGCTGGCCGACGCCGAAGGAGCAACCGCCCCGGAAACTCTCAGGCAAAAGGACCGCGCGACTCGTTAGCATCTGGAAAGAGGCCCGAAGGACCGCTGGTCCGGATAGGTCCGCCGACGGGATAATACTCTCAGGCACAGCGACAGATGGGGCTTCGACCGGTTTTCAGGGAATCGTCCCTGCGGACCACGAGGGCCCCCGATGCTTGCGCGCGACGCCGAAACATCTCTTTCGAAAACGCCCCTCCACGCGCTGCATCTGGCACGTGGTGGCAAAATGGTGCCCTTCGCGGGCTACGACATGCCGGTGCAGTATGCCGCCGGCGTCCTGAAGGAGCATCTGCACACCCGTGCGAACGCCGGCCTGTTCGATGTCTCCCACATGGGCCAGATCGCGCTCACGCCAAAATCCGGCAAGATCGAGGACGCCGCGCTGGCACTGGAAAAACTGGTGCCGCAGGACATCCTGGCGGTTGCACCGGGCCGCCAGCGCTACGCCCAGTTCACCAACGCGGCCGGCGGCCTGCTCGACGACCTCATGGTGGCGAACTTCGGCGACCACCTGTTCCTCGTCGTCAACGCCGCCTGCAAGACCGAGGATGAGGCGCATCTCCGCAAGCACCTCTCGGATGTCTGTACCATCGACGTGCTGGCCGATCGCGCGCTGATCGCGCTGCAGGGTCCGAAGGCGGCGACGGTGTTCGCGAAGTTGTGTGCCGAAGCACCGACAATGAAATTCATGGATGCCGGTCCGCATCAGGTGGACGGCATCGCCTGCTTCGTCTCGCGCTCGGGCTATACCGGCGAGGACGGCTTCGAGATTTCGATTCCGGCCGCGCAGGCCGAAGCGCTGGTCACGAAGCTGCTCGACGATGCCGACGTGATGCCGATCGGACTCGGCGCCCGCGACAGCCTGCGGTTAGAGGCCGGGCTGTGCCTCTACGGTCATGACATCGATACATCGACGAGCCCGGTCGAAGCCGCGCTGGAATGGTCGGTGCAGAAGAGCCGCCGCACCGGCGGCGCGCGCGCCGGCGGTTTCCCCGGTGCGGATGTCATTCTTTCCCAGTTTGAAAAAGGCGCCGCGCGCCGCCGTGTCGGGTTGCGGCCCGAAGGCCGCGCACCGGTGCGCGAAGGCGCAGCCTTGTTTGCCGACGCGACTTCCACAAAACAAATCGGCACCGTCACATCCGGCGGCTTCGGCCCGAGCCTGAACGCACCTATCGCTATGGGCTATCTGCCCACCGCGCAGGCCGCAGACGGCGCCACGGTGTTCGCCGAAGTCCGCGGTCAACGGCTGCCGCTGCGCGTCTCGCCCATGCCTTTCGTTCCCCACAGCTACAAGCGTTGAGGATTCTCGCATGACCGTTCTCTACACCTCCGACCACGAATGGCTTCGTATCGAAGGCGACACCGCCACCATCGGCATCACCGACTATGCGCAGTCGCAGCTCGGCGACGTCGTGTTCGTGGAACTGCCGAAGATCGGCCGTCAGTTGAAAAAGGCGGAAGCCGCAGCGGTCGTCGAATCCGTCAAGGCGGCGTCCGACGTCTACGCGCCGATCACGGGCGAAGTGCTCGCGGTGAACGACGCACTGGCCGCCGAGCCGGCGCTGGTCAACTCCGACGCCAACGACAAGGCCTGGTTCTTCAAGCTGAAGATATCGGACAAGAACGAACTCGGCGGCCTGATGGATGAGGCCGCCTACAAGGCGCACACGGCTTAAACAATTCAACCATGCTTCGCAGGAGCGATGCGATGACCGGACGTGACGTGGCAATAACGGATTTTACAGGCCGCCATATCGGCCCATCGCCGCGCGACATCAGTGCGATGCTGGAGACCGTCGGCGCCAAGAGCCTGACCGCGCTGATGAGCGAAACCCTGCCCTCCTCGATCCGGCAGATCAAGCCGCTCAATCTCGGGCGTGCGCTCAGCGAGACCGAGGCGCTGGCGCACATGCATGCGCTCGCCGCCCAGAACCAGGTATTCACCTCGCTGATCGGCACCGGCTATTCCGGCACCATCCTGCCGGCGGTGATCCAGCGCAACATCCTGGAAAATCCGGCATGGTACACCGCCTACACGCCTTATCAGCCGGAGATCAGCCAGGGACGGCTGGAAGCGCTGTTCAACTTCCAGACCATGATCTGCGATTTGACCGGCCTCGATGTCGCCAACGCCTCGCTGCTCGACGAGGGCACAGCAGTAGCGGAAGCGATGGCACTGGCCGAGCGCGTGTCGACCGTGAAGACGAAGGCGTTCTTCGTCGATCATGAGGTACATCCGCAGACGCTCGCGGTGCTGCGCACCCGCGCCGAGCCGCTGGGCTGGTCGCTCGTCGTCGGCGATCCCCTGCGCGATCTCGACAAGGCCGACGTGTTTGGCGCGGTACTGCAGTATCCGGGCACGTCGGGCGTGGTGCGCGACCTGCGCCCCGCCATCACGGCGCTGAAAGCCAAGGGCGGCCTTGCGATTATCGCCGCCGACCTGTTGGCGCTGACGCTACTCGCCTCGCCCGGCGAGCTCGGCGCCGACATCGCTGTTGGATCCGCTCAGCGTTTCGGCGTGCCCATGGGGTATGGCGGGCCGCACGCCGCCTACATGGCGGTGCGCGATGCGCTGAAGCGCTCGTTGCCCGGCCGCATCGTCGGTCTGTCCGTGGATTCGCGCGGGGCACCGGCCTATCGGCTCGCGCTGCAGACCCGCGAACAGCACATCCGCCGCGAGAAGGCGACCTCCAATATCTGCACCGCGCAGGTGCTGCTGGCGGTGATCGCCTCGATGTACGCGGTCTATCATGGTCCGGAAGGGCTGGCTGAGATCGCACGCACCGTGCATCGCCGCACGGCGGTGCTGGCTGCGGGCCTCGCAAAGCTCGGCTTCGCGCCGCTGCATGAATCGTTCTTCGATACGCTGACAGTGAAGGCCGGCGACAAGCAGGGCGCGATCGTCGCCCGCGCGCGAGACGAGAAGATCAACCTGCGGGGCAACAGCGGCGGCACCCTCGGCATCGCGCTCGACGAGACCACCACGCCCGAGACGGTGGAAGCGGTGTGGCGCGCGTTCGGCGGCACGCTATCCTACGCAGATGTGGAAGCCGGCATCCGCGATACGCCGCCCGGCGGACTGAAGCGCAAGGGCAAGTACCTCACCCATCCGGTGTTTCATGCGCACCGCTCCGAGACCGAGCTGTTGCGCTACATGCGCAAGCTGAGCGATCGCGATCTCGCGCTCGACCGCGCCATGATCCCGCTCGGCTCCTGCACCATGAAGCTCAACGCCACCACGGAGATGATCCCGCTGACATGGCCGGCGTTCGGCAGCCTGCATCCGTTCGCACCGCGCGAGCAGGCGGCGGGCTATCACGCGCTGTTCAAACAGCTCGAGCAGTGGCTGATCGACATCACCGGCTATGACGCGATCTCGCTGCAACCGAATTCCGGCGCGCAGGGCGAATATGCCGGGCTGCTGGCGATCCGCGGCTATCATCATGCGCGCGGCGATGCGCACCGCACCGTCTGCCTGATCCCCTCCTCGGCGCACGGCACCAATCCGGCCTCCGCCAGCATGGTCGGCATGGAGGTGGTGGTGGTCGCCTGCGACAAGCGCGGCGACGTCGACGTCAACGATCTCAAGACCAAGGCGGCACAGCACGCCGACCGTCTCGCGGCGATCATGATCACCTATCCGTCCACCCACGGCGTATTCGAGGAGCACATCCGCGAGATCTGCGACATCGTCCACGGTCATGGCGGACAGGTCTATCTCGACGGCGCCAACTTGAACGCGCAGGTCGGGCTGTCACGGCCTGGCGACTACGGCGCCGACGTCAGCCATCTCAACCTGCACAAGACGTTCTGCATTCCGCACGGCGGCGGCGGACCGGGCATGGGCCCGATCGGCGTCAAGGCGCATCTCGCCCCGTTCCTGCCCGGTCATCCCGCAACCGACGGTACGACGACCGCGGCGGTCGGCCCGGTGTCGGCTGCGCCCTACGGCTCGGCCTCGATCCTGACCATCTCCTACATCTACATCCTGATGATGGGTGGCGAAGGCCTGACGCGCGCGACCGAAGTCGCGATCCTCAACGCCAACTACATCGCGCAACGGCTCGACCCGCACTTCCCGGTGCTCTACCGCAACGAGAAGGGCCGCGTCGCGCACGAGTGCATCGTCGATCCCCGCGCCTTGAAGACCAGCGCCGGCGTCACCGTGGACGACATCGCCAAGCGGCTGATCGATTACGGCTTCCATGCGCCGACCATGAGCTTCCCGGTGGCGGGCACGCTGATGATCGAGCCGACCGAATCCGAATCGAAAGCCGAGATCGACCGCTTCTGCGACGCCATGATCGCGATCCGGAAGGAAATCGCGGAGATCGAGGGCGGCCGCTGGAAGGTCGAGGCCTCGCCGCTGCGCCACGCGCCGCACACCGTGCACGACATCGCCGACGACACCTGGTCACGACCCTACAGCCGTGCGGAAGGATGTTTCCCGGACGGCACCTCGCGATCCGACAAGTACTGGTGCCCGGTGGGACGTGTCGACAACGTCTACGGCGACCGCAATCTCGTCTGCTCCTGTCCGCCGATCGAGGACTACGCGCAGGCGGCGGAGTAAGGGCAAGGATTGCCGTCATCCTGAGGTGCGCGACGGCGAAGCCATTGCGCCTCGAAGGATGTGGAATGAAGTGCACTTAGCCTCATCCTTCGAGGCTCGCCGCAAGCGCGGCTCGCACCTCAGGATGACGGCTGTTGTGGAAGGATGACGGGTCTCATCGAGTTAGCACATCAAAAACAAATCGGGCGCTGGGGATGTCGGCAACTCAACATCCACAACGCCCGCTTCGCTTCCGAAAGGTGCGACGTACGCTTCCCGAAAAGGATTCCCGTCTTTTCCGGATCGCACCGACCCGGCCAATGAACGCGGCCGGGCTTCGAAACTTAATTTTGAGAGCGCATGATCCTATCCGAAAACCGGTTTCCACTTTGCGTGGACGCGGCCCTTCGGGTCGGGATCATGCTCCAAACCTCATTCCTCCGGCTCTTCGCCGTCGGCATCGCGCTCCGGCGAACCGGCCAGAATCTGTTCGGCGATCAGACCTGAATTCTGCCGGATCGCGGCCTCGATCTTGGCGGTCATGTCCGGATTTGCCTTCAGGAAGGCCTTGGAATTCTCGCGGCCCTGGCCGAGACGCTGGCTGTCATAGGAGAACCAGGCACCAGACTTCTCGACGATGCCGGCCTTGACGCCGAGGTCGAGGATCTCGCCCATCTTGGAGACGCCCTCGCCATACATGATGTCGAATTCGACCTGCTTGAACGGCGGCGCCAGCTTGTTCTTCACCACCTTGACGCGGGTCTGGTTGCCGATCACCTCGTCGCGCTCCTTGATCGCGCCGATGCGGCGGATATCGAGGCGCACCGAGGCATAGAATTTCAGCGCGTTGCCGCCCGTGGTGGTTTCCGGCGATCCGTACATCACCCCGATCTTCATGCGGATCTGGTTGATGAAGATCACCATGGTGTTGGACTTGTTGATCGAGGCGGTCAGCTTGCGCAGCGCCTGGCTCATCAGGCGCGCCTGCAGGCCGGGCAGCGCGTCGCCCATCTCGCCCTCGAGTTCGGCGCGCGGCACCAATGCTGCGACCGAGTCGATGATCAGCACGTCCACCGCGCCGGAGCGCACCAGCGTATCGGCGATCTCCAGTGCCTGCTCGCCGTGGTCCGGCTGCGAGATCAGGAGTTCGTCGACGTTGACCCCGAGCTTGCGGGCGTAGACCGGATCGAGCGCGTGCTCGGCGTCGATGAAGGCGCAGATACCACCCTTCTTCTGGGCTTCCGCCACCGCATGCAGCGCCAGCGTGGTCTTGCCGGAGGATTCCGGTCCGTAAATCTCGACGATGCGTCCCTTGGGCAGGCCGCCGACCCCGAGCGCGATGTCGAGTCCGAGCGAGCCCGAGGAAATCACCTCGACCTCCATCGACTTGTCCGCCTTACCGAGCTTCATCACCGAGCCCTTGCCGAACTGACGCTCGATCTGGGAGAGCGCGGCAGACAGGGCCTTGGACTTATCCATGGAGGATCCTTCGACGATACGCAGGGCGGCTTGGGACATTGGGTCGGGCTCCTTATGAACGGGATTCGCCGGGCGGACAACGAACGGCTCGGAATCGCCTAATGGAACCAATGTACCCTATTTGTTCTAAGTTCGCAATATGTTCTTTTAAAAGACGGGGTACTATCCGTATTTGACCCCAAGTGTCCTAGTTTAAATTTGGGAGTGTCCTAATTTCAGTTTTGATTATGTGGAGGCCCGCCAAAACGATCCCAATGATCGCGGTTGTGTCGGTCCGGCTTCACACTCAAGCCTTGTCTGAATGCAAACCAGATAAAACCGACAAGGGCGGCAAGGCAGATCGGCGCTAGAATCCAGTTTGGCATGTCCAGTTCTCCGGCCGCCTCAATAATCAATCCCGGCAGTTGGCCCGATTTGTTCTCTGAACCATCTAGGCCGCGATACGTTAGTCCGGCATCACCGCCCGATTCCAGGTCGTTCATCGGTGATGAGAACGCAGGCGCATGGGCCAACTCCAGCCCGCAGCAGAAGGCCGCAACCAATCCTAAATCGTTACCTCCCTAGGATCGCACGATGGATGACGAGCTGCCAGCAGAGCCCTCGGTAAGCGCGTGGCAAAGAAGCCTTCAACGCCTCGCTGCCTGGATGACGCGCGGCAACAGGGTTCCTGACACAGCACGACCTTTATCTCCTACGCGGGAGACAGATCCCAGTCGGAATGTTGAGCCATCACGGCAGCCGCTCCCGCCTCGCCCGTAAGGCCGCCTCTTCGTTACAAATCCATTCCGGTGCCAAACAGCGGCCTGATTGTTCTCTGAACTATCCAGGCCGCGATACGTTAATCCGCATCACCGCACGGCTCCAGGTACTCATCGGTGATGAGAACGCCCGATTGCGCTCCCGCCTTCCTCCAGTGGAAGGAGCGCGCCATGTCAGAACGGCGTCGTTTCAAACAGACAAAATCGCTCAGGGAGCGGCTTGCCGCTTTCACTGCGGCCCTGCGACAGAAAACGGAGAATATGGCCCCCGGCCTTGAGCGCGATGAATTGGAAAGAAAAATGCGGCGGGCCGAGACCGCCGCCGCGATCGACGGATGGGCAAACTCCCGCGAATTGCAGCCGCCAAAATAAGCAAGCGTGCCTTCGTCTTCGTTGCTTTCAGCGCGGGCCGGCAATGATCACGGCCGCGCCGATCAGACAGAGCGCTGCGCCAGTGATGTCCCAGCGGTCCGGCCTCACCCCTTCCACCAGCCAAAGCCATGCGATCGACGACAGGATGTAGATTCCGCCGTAGGTCGCATAGGCCCGGCCGGCAGCCGCGCTGTCCACAAGCGTCAGCAGGTAGGCGAACAGGATCAGCGATGCGATCCCCGGGGCGATCAGCCAGGCCGGCTTGCCCAACCGCAGCCATGCCCAAAACGCGAAGCAGCCTGCGATCTCGGCGAGAGCGGCACCAAAAAACGCGAACGTCGTTTTCATTCCAGGATCCCCAACGCCAAGCACCTGTATGGAACATCGACGCGCCGAAACAAACATCTCAACTTGCTCCTCATCTGAAACAAAATGAGGACACTCGCGTTAGAGACGGATGGATGACAATGATCTGCAAGCCCGCAGCGAGCGGGCCCTGGTTGTTATGACCTTAGGCACCGCTTCGCTGATCGCGTTTGTGGGTCTTTTGGTATCCAGGCTATAAGGCCGCTGGCCTCAGTGAGGCGCTCCCCCGGCGTCTAAATTCCAAAAGCCGACCTCCGCAGTCGGTCCCTTCGCAATCGTCAATAAGTGACTGGCGCACCGACGACGAAGGGTCCACACTTCTCCCATCACCGCGCGTCCCAAAGGGTATCCATCGGTGATGAGAACGCCAATTGCGCTCCCGCCTTCTTCGAAGCGAAAGGAGCAGCGCCATGCAGCATCGGCATCGTTTCAAACAGACAAAATCATTTCAGGATCGTCTTTCCGAGTTTGCGGCTGAGGCGCGCCAGAAGGCCGACGAAATGCCGGATAGCGCGGCGCGCGACGAGCTGCTCAGGAAGGCCCGTCAAGCCGACACGGCAGCGCATCTCGACGGCTGGGTGAATTCGTCCGGATTGCAAACGCCAGTGTGACGGCCGCCCAGGCGGCGATTTGGTCAAAGCTCTCGGCTCGCGACGTGTGAGGACGCTCACATCGGAACGCCGTCCTTGCGGCCGGTCTCTTCTTGCGGTGTGACTTCCATCACGGCGGCGGCGAACGCCACCGCCTACTCCTGCGACCAGCGGATGAAGGGAATGGTCCCCCGCAAGCACAGCAGGAGCGAGACATGACCAACGAAGTGCGCGAACTTGACGTCAACGAGATCGACGCCGTCAGCGGCGGCGCGGTGTCCCTGTCGGACGCAGCCATCATCATCGGCGGCCTGATGCTGATCGATACCGCTGTCGACAACGCGATCGCAGCGACCAAGGCGGCCAGGGCCGGCGGCAAGTAATCCCAGCGACAAGTAACCAGAGGTGGCGGGAACAGTCCCCGCCCCGCCTTGTACAGGAGACGACAATGACCGAATTCAACACCCGCGATTTTGCCGACCGGATCCGCATTCTCGACGATGGCGAGATCGATGCCGTCGCAGGCGGCCTGTCGCTGCATGTGGGCAAGGGTCCGCTGTTTCCCTTCCCGCCCTCGACCGGTCCGACCATCCCGGTCGATCCCACACCGGTGATCGTTTACGTCTGATCCCGCGGCGGGCGGAGAACCACAAAAAGGCCGCCGTGTGGCGGCCTTTTCTCTGCCGTTCCTGCCTCTGCCGTTCCCGGTTTCCGCATGTTGGCGCCGACCAAAAGCCGCAGCCGTTCTGTCCACTAGTGGACAGAACTTTCCGGCCGTCCGGCGCATAGTTCAATCATCGCCGTTCTCTACAGAGGGACCGTTTGCGCTCCCGCCCATTCAGGTAAGGAAGGAGCCGGCCATGACCGATTTACAGAACCGCATCGAACAGCTCGAAGCCCGCAGCCTCGAAAGCCAGTTGATTGCCGACCTCGCTACCGATCCCGAGGCGCGGCTCTACAACACCAGCCTGGCGAAGAAACTGCGCATACAGGCCGCGAAGTTGCGCCGTCAGCTCCAGGCCGCGCGCGCCGCCTGACAGGCGCGAACCTCTCTTTTTCGGGCGAGGCCATACCGGAACGCCACGATAGCCGCAGACGTTGCTCGCAGGTGAATCTTCTGCGCAAGCCCGCCACGATTGTGGCGATCATCGCCATCGTTTCCGCAGGGACGCTGTTCGTGACCGACCACACCAGCCTGTTTCCCAGCCAGCGGCCCACCGCGCCGACCGGTACGACCGTCCACAAGGTTCGGGACGCCGGTGCCGAGGTCACGCCAAGCCACGTGGAATCGCCGATCAAGCCGAAGCAGGCCGGGCCGCAGCCTGCGAGCCCACGCACCCGCCCGATTGATCGCCGTTCATCCCAGGCACTCGGCCATTAACCTCTGGCCGATGTGTTGCGCGGAATCATCAACACGGAATGGAGTCGGCCAGCTCGCGAGATTCATTTTGACTGTGCAGTCCGGTTTGCCGTTTGCTGAACGCGCTGGGTACAGGACGAACCGCAATGTTGGATACCATTACCGCTGTCTTCGGAGTCATGAGCGCCGGCATTTTCCTGGCTCACGCGCTGGATGGTTACTGGTCGCGTCCGTAACACGGACGGCCCCGCCTTCGCGGCCCTCGGGCCGCTTTCGCGCCCTTCGGGAATTTCAAATCGAAAGCAGGCCCTAGCCGTCTGACAGGTCGAAATCCTGTCGCAGCCGCACTGCCATTTCGCGGACGCGTGCCCGCCATAGGCCTGGGTCGGCGATCGGGCCGGCGTCCGGCTTGATCGTCAGCATCGCATTCCAGGGATTGCCACCGTAAACCGTGACGACAAACCCGCTCGCCGGTGCCCCGTCGAGCGTCTGCAGGGCTTTCAGGATGATGCCAGCCAGTTCGTCCGCGGTTTTGCGGCGGTCGTAGGTTTCGGCCGGACGATCCGGCTCAGTCACGGCGACGGTCTCCGCCGCCGGGCTCTCGGCCTCCTGAGGCGGCTCGGCGGCTTCGGCCGGAGCCTGTTCCTGCTGCGGCTCGTCGCGGGGCAGTTCGGGTTCTGGCGATGGCGTGCTATGGCGCGTGCCCAGAACGCCCTGGATCAGCGCCAGCAACCCTTTGTCCGCGCCGCTATTGTCACTCACGTCGTCGTTCCAGTCGGTTGAGCCGCGGCATCCCTGACCGGGGTGTCCCGGCCCTCGTCTGGGCCGAGTATCGCGCGGGATATCAGGCCAGCGCTACCGCTATCAGCACTGCGACCAGCACGCCGAAGCCGGCGAACGCGATGTTCAGAAAATTCCGGGCCAAACCAGGTTCGGTGGTCAGCATGGGCATTCTCCCGGTACGCATACAAAGTTTGCGTAGAATGAGCGGTGAATCTTAATCAAAACTTTCGGGCCGGAGCCGGCATGGCCGCCGGCCCTGGAACCGCACAGGACGGGTCAGCCGGGAGGCTGCGGCGGCAAGCCGCGCAATTCCCAGGCGGGATCGAGCGGCGCATTCACCGAGAAGGGCGAGATGTTGAGGCGCGGCGGACCGTATCCGCGCAGCGGAATCTCGCCGCCGCTGACAGCGTCGAGCTCGGCGCCCGTCAGTTGGCGGATCGCGGCGGTATCGTCCTGAATCGTGGGCATGATCGTTCTCCGTGGTGAGGGTTGCGGCGGCGTTGTCGACCGTGAACGCACCCTGCCCGGCGAACGAAGCGGCGGCTGTGATCTGGATCACGTCGCCACGCGGCGCGGCCGGCTACACCTGTCCGGGACAAAGCGAACCACCAGACAGGAGACCGGCATGACCGGACCGATCAGCGGTATCCGCGACCTGACCACCGACGAAATCCATCTCGTCAGCGGCGGGCAGACATGGGCTTATGAAATCCGCTCAGCGGACGGCGTGCTGGATGTCGGCCTGCGGCTCGACAAGGCGACCGGCCAGGAAGTGCCTTACGCGGTCTGGACCGCGGCCGCGCAATAATCGCCACCCGGCCCTGTCGGGGATTGAACCTTCCGGCAGGTGCGAACGACCCAAATACACTGGGGGATTGCACTACCCAGTTTAGGCACAACGTCACCGGGCGATCATATTCCGCATCGGTGGCGTTGTTGTTTTTTGGAGATCCGACGCGAAGTGACGCTAGTTTGCCGAGCCACGGGTGGCAGTGTGGGCTTTCGGCTTCGCGGGTTTAGCGTGGCCGGCAGCCTTCTTGGGCTGGCCGTCATTTCGCACGTTACCCCAGGGATCGTTGGACGCCGCGGCATCGGGAATCTTGCGCAGCGTGTCCTTGTAGGCCCTCTCGACCGCCTTCGCCTTCTCGATCTCCTCCTCCGTCTTGCCCGGTCCGTCGGCAAGCAGGTTGATATGCGGCGAGTCGTCCTGGGCGATGGCCGCCCCTGACGACAAGGCGGGCCCCGCCAACAAGGCCGCCAACAGCATGGACGCGTGTAGAACTTTCATCGGAACTCCTCCCTGCCGGCGATCGGCGCACTCGATCGGCTGAACGACGGATCTTTTATCATCTGCAGAAACCTGGGGCCAAGCATGATGCGCTGCGGCCAAGCACCCCATTTTGCCGGCCGTCGCCATCGTCACGATGCCCACAGCCGGATCCGGACAATTCCGGGCGCTTACAGGTGATCCGACTTGCAGGATTTGGGCGAGTGCATCCAGTCATCCCAGATCGGTCCGCATTTGGTGCAACCACTGAGCACAAGGCCAAGGGCGAGAATACTCAAGATGATGGATGTACGCCGCGCCATGGCCCGCCTCACAAAACTCAACAAGCCGACAACATAGACGGTCCCCCCTTGGGGTTTCAAGGCATGCCGCCCTCGCCGCCCGATCACAAAATTCTCGGGGATTGCAGTTCGCTGCGGAATGTAACAACAGTCGAGCATCTCGCAGGGGGAACACAGCGCATGACGTCAGACCAGACCGTGGCGGAGTTCGATATTGCGGAAGCCCGACGCGTGCTGGGCGATGTGTTCGCGCCGTGGGTGCAGGACCTCGGCCTCACCGTCGACAGCATCGAAACTTCGCCGCCCGCCAGCGCATCCGCCGACTGGCAGCCGCGCGCCGTGCTGCGCATGGCGTTTTCGAACCGGCTGTGCCGGGACGGCGGCATCGTCTGCGGACAGGCACTGATGGCGCTGGCCGATACCTCGATGGTGATCGCGATCCTCGCGGCCAACCGCGGCTATCGTCCGATGACCACCGTCGATCAGACCACGCATTTTCTGAAAGCCGTGAAATCCTCCGACGTCCTGGCTGATGCGCGCGTGGTCAGGCTCGGGCGCACCATGAGCTTTGGGCGCGTGACCTTGCTGAGCGCGGCTGACTACAAGCCTGTGGCGATGGTATCCAGCGCTTTCGCGATGCTGTGAGCCTTCGCACGCTGGCTGGCATGGGCGCCGCCCATTTCGTAAATCAAACCTGAATGCTTACCCCCGCGAACGCGCGAACAGGTTTATCGATCCGCAACTCCGCTCCGCTAGTTTCGGTATTCATCAACCGAAACGGGTCGCGTGCCATGATTGAAAAACGGATGGCCCCCCGACGCAGGGTCTTCAAAAGCGGTGCGATCGCCTTCAGCGGCGGCGGCATCGATTGCATCGTGCGAAACTTGTCATCGAGCGGCGCGGGTCTGGATATCGAAAGTCCAATCGGCGTGCCGTCATCGTTCACTCTCATGATCGCGACAGAGCGGTTCGCCCGGCGCTGCCATCCAGTGTGGCGGTCCGACAAGCGGATCGGCGTCGCGTTCGACGAAGCTGCAGACAGGCAGGCTGGCTAACCGGCTGCGTTGCGCCCGGCAGCGGCGCGGCGTGATCGGCGCCGCCACGACCATCCTGCCGCACTCAGCAGAACGGCAACGGCGAGCGCGCTGCAAAGCTTGGCCTTGAAACGCCCGCCGGGCCGGTCGACGGTGCGCGACCACAGCGATGGCGCCTCGCCCTGACGCGCGAGACGGAACGCAACAAGGCTATCGCCGATGGTCGATCCGGCTTCCGAATGGCCGCCGGCGGCAATAAGCACATATTGCTCGCCCTTCCACTCGTAGGTCATCGGATTGGCGGCGCCCGGCACCGGCAACCGCCCCTGCCAGAGTTCTGCACCGGACTTCGCGTCGAAGGCGCGCAGGTAGGCATCGAGCGCACCGGTGAAAACGAGGCCGCCCGCCGTGACCAGCACGCCGCTGAACAGCGGCGTTCCGGTCCTGAAGGCGATGCCGAGCGGCGCGCGGTCCTCCGACGTTCCGACCGAAGCATGCCAGAGAATCCGGCCGGCCTTCAGATCGACTGCCACGAGTTCGCCCCAAGGCGGCGGATTGCACAGTGCGCCCGACAATCCGGACGCGACGGTCCGCGTCATGGCGAACGGCGCGCCGCGCTGCATGCCGAGATCGCCGCCTTTCGGCCGCTTGAGGTTGGCAGCGTCCGCAGTGGGGATCAGCTTGATGATGTGCGCGGCGTGCGTGACATTCGTGTAGACGATCTGATGAGTTGGATCGAACGCGGCACCGCCCCAGTTCACGCCGCCGCCCGTCATCGGATAGGCGATCGTGCCCTGAAGCGAAGGTGGCGTGTAGAGGCCGTCGTTCCGCAACGGCGCGAGCGTCTCGCGGCACACCTTGCGATCGATGAACGGAATAAGGCCGAACACATTGTCAGGCGAAAATCGCTGCCCCATCAGCACCGGTACGTGCGTTGGAAATGGCTGGGTCGGCGAGAGCTTCTCACCATCAGCGCCGCCCTGCGGCACCGGACGCTCCTCGATGGGCCAGACCGGTTGCCCGGTATGTTCGTCGAGCACGAACAGAAAGCCCTGCTTGGTCGGCTGGATGACGGCGTCGCGGAGACCATTGCCGGTATCGATGCGGGCGAGCGTCGGCTGCGCCGGCAGGTCGTAATCCCAGACATCATGATGCACGGTCTGGAACGCCCACACCCGTTCGCCGGTCTCGACATTCAGCGCGACAACCGAGTCGGCGTACTCGTTGTTACCCGGCCGCTTGCCGCCCCAGAAATCCGGACTTGGCGAGGAGGTCGGAAGGAACACCAGGCCGAGCCTGTCATCGACCGACATCGGCGCCCACACGTTCGCGGCACCCGCTTCGATTCCCTCGCGAACGAGCGGATCCCAGTTCCAGCGCGCGCGACCGGTGCGCGCGTCGAAGCCGTGCACGGTGCCGCTCGGCGCATCGATCCTGCCATTGTCGCTGATCGATGAACCCACCACTACGACGCCACGGCCCACGACCGGCGCCGACGTGATCTGGTATTCCCCCGGCCATCGCAGCGACTTGCCCGGATCAACCTTCACCTCGCCGCCTTCGCCGAAATCGGCACAAGGCCGACCAGTCTTCGCATCGAGCGCAATGACGCGCGCGTCGTTGGTCCCCGTGAAGATGCGCGACCGGCACACCGTACCGTCGGCCGCCTGCTCGTCGCGCCAGTAAGCCACGCCGCGGCAGTTGTAACGATTGGCCGGATTCTGGCTGAGACTGATCTTCGGATCGAAGCGCCACTTCTGGCGACCGGTGCCCGGATCGAGCGCGATCACCTCGTTGAACGGCGTGCACATGATGACGCTGTTCTCGACGAACAGCGGCGTCACCTCGAGTTTGGTGCGTGCCATCACCCGCGCCGGCCGCGCAATCAGGTCCCCGGTGTGAAAGGTCCACGCCGGCACCAGACTGTCGACGTTGCCAGGCGTGATCTTGTTCAGCGGCGAGTAGCGCGTGCCGCCGCTGTCACCGCCCCAGTGATCCCACGCGCGGGCCGGCGCTCCCGCACACAATGCGAGTGTCAGAAGGGCAAAGATCCGCTTCATGTTGACCCGGAATGAATGAGATCATGAATGCATACGACTCATTATCATTTTTTTTGCGTCTTGGCTTGCGACGACACGCCGAGGCTCCCCCACGGATCGAACTTTTCCTTGGAATCGGGAATCGTCTTGAGCGCCGCGTCATACGCTTTCTGGTCCACCTTGGGTGTCTTCGGTGCGGCCTTCTGATCGCCGCTGCCGCGACGATGATGTCCGCCGCCCATCTGGGCCTCGGCGGCTGGCGCCGACAAAACCACTATCGCAAGGCCAAGCATGACGACGGATGCAGCGAGCTTCATCGGTCCTTCCTTCTCTCACCGCGATGATGGATGCTTTGTATCCAGACACATTTTGAAACACGGCGCCGGTAGACAGGACGAGCCTACGACAACTCCGGATCGCGGCATCAGCCAAACCAAAATTATGTGATGACGGGCCGCGTGTCTTTTGCCGGCCAACGACATAGATTGTCCAGATGCGGCGGGGGATCGTTCGTGACATGTGCGCCATGGGGATGGCGCTCGGTCTTGCAGGATGTGGTGTGGCTGACAGTCACGCCAGTCTGCCCGCGTTCATGCGCACCAGATCGAACGACATACATGCGCTGGATCCGCAACCCGATATTCGCAAACTCCTGAACGACACTTCGAACAGCGTGTTCACACCGGAATCGCACGCGACCAATATCCGGATCTCGACACCTCGGCGCATGCCGAATGGTCCGGGATGGACCGTCTGCGTCAGGGCCGATCTGACGTCGGTGATAGGCCGGCCGATCGGGACGCAAACCTACCTCGCCACGATCGAAAACAGTGTCGTCGCCGACCGGCACCGCAGCGACGAGAACGACAACTGCGATACGGAGACCTACACGCCGCTGTAGATTTCAATTGCCGCTTCGCAAGCCGGTACGAAATCAGCAGCGACTATTTCAGCGACGATGACACCGACGCGAACAGGCCGCTGACGCGGGTGCCGAGACCGTTGACCGCCGTGATGATCATCAGCGCGATACCGGCCGCGATCAGCGCATACTCAATGGCCGTGGCGCCGGAGATTTCAACTGGAAGGCGCCTCGTCGATCTCTGAAAAAATTGCAGCATGCCTCTCTCCCGACAATCGGCAGCGCGCACGTGCTACCGCGACGGCATGAGGCTGGGTGAAAAAGATGAGTGACCATCTAACGGCGGATTACATACCTACCGCGCGGCTGCAGATTTCAAAATTATTTGGGACCGAACGCGGTTCGGTCCATGCGCGGCTGACGGCCTTCTCCGCAACGGAAGCAACCTTCGGAGGCTTGGGGACCGGCCACTCCATCGTGGCCGCGTAACGACATGTCGCATCACCCTGCGCGAGCGGCGGCGCACCCGGCTTTATCTCGACACCCATGACGACCCGGGTCGGCCCCAGACTGATGACGATGATGTCGCGCGTGCGCTGTCCCTGCCGCGACTGCGCATTCTCGACCACCAGCAGACCGGGTTCGCTCTTGCGCAGCAAACCGGCCCTGAACCACCTCCTGTTGCGCGCGCCGCGAAAATCGTCGACGGTCTCACCGACAAAGGCGATCTGATCGATCGAGACACGATAGCCAAATCGAACGAAGTGCGACGTTATGTCGTCGTCGGTCATCTGCAGGCGTTCACGAGCATTCATCGTGGCGTTCCCCAACCCGAACTGCGGGATTTTGGACCAAAGCGGTTTCGGCGGTACTTGCGTGGGTGAAATTGCCGAAAAGCACTCAGCGAAAGGTTTAGCGCGGATCGTCGGCGCTGATTTCGCAAGGTCTCGCCCCGATCAGGATGAATGCGTGGTTAACGTTGACCCGCAAATTGAGCGATCAGACCAACGTTATCTTCGAACGTTTCAAATAGTGTCCGACCCAACAGGGTGGAGAAAGCGGCGCTGCGCATCCAGCACCTTCACAATCCATCGCAAATGGGGATTGGGACGTGGTCGAGACTGTCAATTGGGCTCCGGTTCACCGCTCATCGATGAGCGGGCCCGCGGCACGTTCCTCCCAACAGTTGCAAGACGATGAGGTCATGGCCCTCGGATCGGTTGGCATCGATCGATGGCGAGCGCTCGCCGAGCGGGTCGTCGAGCCGAACGGCTACTATCTCCCCGACTGGGGACTTGCGGTGAACGCCACCGCGCGTGCGCGCACCGACGCCGCGGCGCTGACGGTCTATGAAAATTCGTCCGGCAGACCCAAAGCCGGCGCGCTGATCGGGCTGATGCCCGTCATCACGGCGTGGCGGGCTTTCCGGATTCCGCTTCCCGCGCTGGTGAGCGCTGACCCTTACGGAACGTTGTGCACGCCACTGCTCGACCGCGACGGAGCAGAGGCAGCCGCGGCCGCACTGCTGGGCGAAGCCCGTGCGATCGGCCAGCACGCACTGATCCTGCGCAACGTCGCGCTCGATGGCGCAGCGATGAAGGCTTTCACCGTGGCGCTCGAACGCGATTGCCTCGAGCCGCAGACGCTGCAAGCCCACGCGCGCGCCAGCCTCGATGCCACCCGTGATGCGGATGAACTGCTCCGCGATGCGCTCGGCGCCAAAAAACTCAAGGAGCTGCGCCGCCAGCGCAATCGTCTTGCGGACCATGGCGAGGTTTCGTTCCGGATAGCACGGACGCCGAACGATGTCGCCGCAGCGCTGGAAATCTTCCTCGTGCTGGAGGCCAGCGGCTGGAAGGCCCGGCGCGGCACGGCGCTGGTCCAGCACGATGGTGATGCCGCATTCATCCGCCGTGCAACGACTGCGCTGGCCGAGCGCGGCCAGTGCGAGATCGCCACCTTGCAGGCTGGCGAGACGCCGGTGGCCGCGGCAATCGTGCTGCGGCATCAGGATCGCGCCTTCTATTTCAAGCTCGGCGTCGACGAGAATTTTGCAAAATTCTCGCCCGGCGTGCAGTTGACCCTCGACCTCACGCGGCATCTTTGCGCCGATCCGGCGATCGCACTGGTCGACTCCACCGCGGCCCCGGGCCATCCGATGATCGACCCGATCTGGCGCGGACGGCTCACGATCGGCGATGTCTTGATCCCGCTCTATCGCCGCGATCCGGTGATCCCGCTGATGCGGGCCGCATTGACGATGCGCCAGGCAATGCGGGCACCCGCACGCCGGGCCGTTCATTTCATCCGTAAACGTCAGGAGAACCACGCATGAACGCCGTCTCTGAACCGGCGCCGGTGATCACTGCGGCCAACCATGCCCTGCGGCGCGATTTTCCGATGCGGCCGTTTGCGATCCGTCACAAGCTGGCAGGCCATCCGTTGCTGACGCTGCCGCGCATCGCCCAGCTCGCCGCCGAACTGCCGCGCGACCTGATCGAATACAACTCCGGCAAGGTCGCCATCAGCCAGGATCCCGACGCCATTCCATCGGTCGATCTCGACCCGGTCGAGGTGGTGAGGCGGATCGAAACTGCGGGCGCCTGGATGGTGCTGAAGCGGATCGAGAACTCCCCGGAGTATCGCCGATTGATCGAAGACACGCTGCTGTCGGTGGCGCGTGCTCGCGGCTTCAACAGTCTGCCCGATGCCGGGTTCGAGCAAATCGAGGGGTTCCTGTTCGTCTCGTCGCCCAACTCGACGACGCCGTTCCATCTCGACAGCGAGGACAACTTCTTCGTCCAGATCCATGGCGAGAAATTTTTCACGATCTTCGACAATGCCGATCGCAGCATCGCCTCCGATGCCGACATCGAGCATTCGATGACCAAGCACCGCAACCTGAAGTACGACGAGAGTCTGGCGCCGCGCGGTATCGAATTCCACATGTTCGACGGCGACGGCTGCTTCGTGCCGTATCAGTGGCCGCACTGGGTGCGCACCGCGGGCTCGCATTCGATCTCGATGGCGATCACCTGGAAGACCCGCGACGTGCGCCGCGTCAACGACCTGCACTTCTTCAATTCGATGCTACGCGGCGTCGGCTTCCCGCAAAAACCGCCGGGCACCAACGCTGCGCTCGATACGGCGAAGCTTGCGTTCTATCGCACGGCGATCGCGGCCATCAAACCGCTGCGCTCATCGATGGCGATGCGGCGCGTGCTGCGCCGGATCGCCCTCGGCAAGCGGGCGAATTATTATCTGAAGAAGGCCTGAGCGCCCTACTCCGCCGCCTGCGCGTTGACCTCCGCCGACACCTGGCGGATCGCGCGCGCGAGCTGTTCGGGCGGCTGCGCGCCGGACACCGCGTATTTCTGCGCGAACACATAGGTCGGCACGCCGGAGATGCCCTTGTCGGCGGCTTCCTGCGCCTGCGCCGAAATCCGTTCAACGTCCTCGTCGGTGGCGAGGCGTCTGCGCACGTCATCCGCATCAAGGCCGACATCGGCCGCGGCCTGCACCAGCACGTCGCGGTCGGTGAGATCGCCACCGTCGCGGAAATACAACTCCATCAGTCGCTGCTTCATCGCCGCCGATTTGTCGCCCGCGGGGCTTTGCTCGGCCCAATGGATCAGACGATGGCAGTCGATAGTGTTGGGCTGGCGCTTCACCAGCTCGGGATGATAGGTCAGCCCCTCCTCGCCGGCGGCCGCCACCACGCGCTGCGCGATGCCCTTGTAGGCATCGACCGAACCGAACTTGGCCGTGAGATACTCGTCGCGGCCGATGCCTTCGCGCGGCACCCACGGATTGAGAAAGAACGGCCGCCAGTGCACCTCAACCGGAACATCCGGCACCAGCGCCAGCGCGTTCTCGATACGGCGCTTGCCGATGTAGCACCACGGGCAGACGACGTCGGAGACGATATCGATCTGAAGCGGCTTGAGTGCGCTCATGGCTGATCCTTTGGCTGTTCCTCCGGTAGCCCCAGAGATAGGCCTCGCGGCACAGCCCGGCAAGCCTTGCCGGACCCGGCCACGGACTCATTAAAGCGCAGCCAACGGGCGGTATGGGCTAGCGGTGGCGTGATCGCTTGAGTTGGGCGACCCGATGCCTCTCTCCGACAAACTTCCCGCCGGCAAGCAGGCTGCTGCAATGCCACCGGGCTTCTCTGTGCAACCAGCCCAAAAAGATTTTGGTGTTGGTGCAGTCCAGGTAAGTTTTGTAGGTGAGCGTGTCCGTGCACGTTGGCGAGAAACTTGAGACTGAATCTTCGCCCTCCGAGGCACTACATCCGACCCAGGGGGCATCGCCACGTTTAAAACTGGTTTCGCAACCGCCGTTGCAACTGCTGCTGGCTCTCTCAAGCCTGGCAATCTTCCCCAATACTGAATCCGGCGCAGCCGACGGCGTTCGAGCGGCTGACGATGTTCGGCGAGATGCAACGGTGTTCGCCGCGTGTCGCGGCCGATGTGGCCTTGCCACCTGCTTCGGCGCTTCGACCGTGATGCGAGGAAGCGTGCCGGCGGAGCCTGCTGCGGTCTGCGACATTGCCGTGCCGCTCGGGCCGCACAGCAGTGCAGTTGATAAAATGGCGACGGCTGACGGCACGATAAAACTTATGACAATCTCATGACACGCCCCTCTCCCCAAATCGAAACGGAAATGTCGTTCCGATTAAGTGCACGGTACCACAAGTTCCGTATTGAGCCATCGAGCGTCAAAAAATATCTGGCCTATCGCGGTATTGCCGCGGTTGCACAAAGGCGGCCGGTGTCGGAGCAAGGAGACATCGGCGAAGATTGAAGAGTTGTGGGTACGCACCCTGGATCAAAGACCCGCTGCGATGGCCCGCATGCGCTCGGCGGTCAGGTCGTCTGCCGGGAAGAAGGTTTCGAGCGCGAGTTCGGACAGCGTGACATCCACCGGCGTGCCGAACACCATGGTGGTGGAGATGAAACTCAGCACGTCGTCGCCGAGCCGCATCCGGAACGGCACCGCGACGCTGTCGGCCGCGATCGGTCCCTTCCGCGCCGGGATCGGATACTGCTTCAAGTCGTTGTAGAGCTTGATCAGTTCGGGATCGGCCGTGGTCTCGCATTGCCGGTGCAGCCGCTCCAGCAGATGCGCGCACCATTCGGCGAGATTGACCGTGCGCGCCGCCAGCCCCTCCGGATGAAAGCTCAGCCGCAGCACATTGAAGGGCTGCCCCAATAGCCGTTGCGGCACGCCGTCCAGCAGCGGCGCCACCATGCGGTTGGCGGTGACGAGATTCCAGTGCCGGTCCACGGCCAGCGCCGGGTTCGGCTCATGCGCCTTGAGCACGAGATCGATCGCCTGCCGCGCTGCGGTCAGCGCGGGATCGTCGAGCGTCCTTTGCGAAAACGCCGGCGCGAAGCCGGCCGCGACCAGCAGCACGTTGCGCTCGCGCAAGGGCACATCGAGCCGCTCGGCCAGCCGCAACACCATGTCGCGCGACGGCGTGGCGCGGCCGGTTTCGACAAAGCTCAGATGACGCGCGGAAATCTCCGCGTCGGTGGCGAGATCGAGCTGGCTGAGGTGGCGGCGCTGACGCCATTCGCGCAGGTGATCGCCGATATGGATCGGCTGCGAGCGGGCCGTGGAGGCTGCGACATGTCTGTTCATGAAGCAAAACCTATCATGCAGGCATCACGCGTTCCATTACCCCCGAGGTAATCGATCCCGGCGCACGGCGCGATCATCTTCATGGCGACAGGAGACAGCCATGACGATGCTCGCAATCGCCCTCTACCGCGCCGCCACCCAACCGGCCGTCATCGCGGCCGCCTCCTGGGTATCCGGCCTGATCGTCCGCGCGCTCGCAGGATCGCTCAACATGCCCGAAGCCGTGCTGGTGAATACGTGCGCGTTCGCGATCGCCTATGTCGAGGCGGTGGAACAGCGCGCAACGCTCGTGTGCCCGCTGCGGTTGTGGCGGGAGATGCGGCGGCGTGACTGATGGCGGGTCATTTCGGATCGGCTTGCGCTGCAAGCCATCCGGAATGACAAATGCCCGTTATCGCGACCGCTTCGCGACCTTGCGGCCCTTCGCGATGGTCTTGGATTTCCTGGAAACGCCGAGCGCCTTGTGGCCATTCAGCTTCTTGCCGCTGGCGGCCTTCACGGCGCGCTTTTCAGCCCGCGCCTTCGCGCGCTTCTTCTCTTCGCGGGCCTCGGCACGCAGCTTTTTGCGCTTCTTTTCACAGGAGTCGCATTTGCACCCGATCGGCTTCAGGTATTCCTTGAAGTAATCGGTGCCGTAATCGTAGTTGATCTCGTCGCCGGGCGCGATGTCCTTGATGGCGCGGATGTAGACGCGGCGCTTCTTCTTCTTGACGTCGGATTCCGCATTCGGTCGGCAAGCGTGGTTGATGTAGCGTGCAATGTTCTCGCGCACCGAGCCATCGATGGTCCAGCGATTGGTGATCTGGAACAGGTACTTGTTCTCGATCGCGTCGTCTTTTTCCTTTTTGCAATCGAGCATCGGCCCGAAATAGCGGATGATCTTCGTACCCTTCCTGATAGGCTTGGTGGCGAAGAGACCGAGCCCGGTGCGGGAACGGCCGACACGGTACGGCTTGTTCGGTGAAATGGCAGGCATGATCGGCTGGAACTTTGAACGCTCGATGAGTGACAAGGGCTAGCAAAGGATCGCGGAGCGCTGTTTGACACGATTCCGCGCCGATGTCAGGTGTTTCGCACAGGTGCATTGAACCTTCCCCAGCTTGCGACGGTCCCATGACCCGCCAGGCTTGCCCCATGGAGACCCGTCAGTGACCGCCTCTTGCCAATTCAATGTCATCGGCCGCGCAGCGCACTGCCTCGGCGCAGCCGCTTTCATCGTCATTTGCAGCCATATTGGGCGCGCGGTCGCGGCCGAACCCGGCCACAGCGTCTACACCGCCACGCGGGCGAAGAATTGCCGCGAGATCAGAAACGACCAAATCTCATCCGATGAAGCCTGCAAGGGTTTGGGCGATCTCATCGTGCTGCGCCAGATTGACGACGACCGAGAAACCATTTCGGTGGGCAACTCCGCCAAGGCCGCGGCCGCTGAGCCGGCCGCCGCGCAAGGATTCGTGCAATTCAATTCGACCGACAATACCGTGGAGTGGCGGAGTGGCGCCGACGACAAACCGTTCGCCATCATCCAGCGCTGGCACATCACGGATTATGAAGATCTCGGAGCGAACGATCGCCCGCGCAGCGTCGCAATGCTGGTGGTGACGCGACTTGCGCCCGGGCCAGTCTGTCACGTCGCCTATGTCGACGTTGCGGCCAACACCAACGCCAACGCGCTGGCGCAGCACGCCGCCGACGACTGGGCACGCAGTTTCGACTGCAAGAAAGACACGATCCATGTCGGCGGTCAGCGTGGACGCGCCGTCGATCTGGCGCTGCCCGAAAAGCGATAAGAAGACATTTTAGCTAGACTGTCGTGGCCGGGACAAGCCCGGCCATGACGAACATGTGCTTCAAACCACGTCGCCTGACCAACACCTCACCGCGATCCCGGTCGCATCGGCATCGACCTCAGCATCGCGTCCAGCAACATGGTGGCGTCGGTGCCGGCGGGTAAATACTTCAGAATACCCTGCAGCCGGCCGTCGATCAGCAGCATGGCAAAGCCATGGACGAGCGACCACACCCGCACGATGTCGGCGGCCTGGTCGAGCGTCAGCCTCGTCTCCGCGATCGCCTCGCTCCGGTTTTCATTGATCGCCGCGACAAGGCCGCTGAAAGAGGCGTCCGCCGCCTGCCGTAGCACAGGATTGTTCATGTCGAGGCGCTCGGCGCTGAACATCAACTGATACATGGCCGGATGCGTCCGCGCGAAATCGATGTAAGCGCGCCCCCGCGCAAGCCCCGCTTCGGCCGGCGACCGCCCTGTCGCCGCGGCAGTATTCAGCGCTGCCCCGAAGCGGCCGTATCCGATCGCCGCGAGTTCGCTGACGAGTCCACTGAGATCGCTGAAATGATGCGCGGGCGCGGCATGCGAGACACCGGCCTCGCGCGCCACCGCGCGCAGCGTCAGCCCCGGCAATCCCTCGCGCTCCAGAATCCGCTCCGCCGCCTTCAGCAGCGCGTCATGCAGATCGCCGTGATGATAGGACGACGTTGCCGCCTTCGCTTGTTTGGCGGCGACCCGTGGCGCTGCTCTGGCTTTGGCCACCTTGCGCGCGCCGGTCTTCGCTGCCTGCCGGGAATCGGTCTTGCGTGTCATGGGTTTGGTATAGGCCGTCATTTTTACACTGTAAAGATTTCGCTTGACGAAAACCGTGCTCACGGCTAGTGCAATCTTGACGATGTAAAGATAAAGGGAGCGAATGATGGACCTGCAAGCGATCCGGCGCGAGCGCAACAACCTCGCGCCGATACCGATGGAATGCGATGCGCCGTTCCTGAAAATCACTGGCGAACTGCCGCGCGAATTGAACGGCACACTTTATCGCAACGGCCCCAATCCGCAGTTCGACGCCCCCGGCGCGCACTGGTTTGTCGGCGACGGCATGCTGCACGCGTTTCATCTCGAGAACGGCCGCGCCAGCTATCGCAACCGCTGGGTCCGCACCCCGAAGTGGCTCGCCGAGCATGATGCGGGGCGCGCCCTGTTCGGCGGCTTCGGCCGCAAGCTGCCCGACGCACCTGCCTCTGCCGGCGCCGACGGCGGCGTCGCCAATACCAACATCGTCTTCCATGGCGGCCGTCTGCTCGCGCTCGAGGAAGGTCATCTGCCGACCGAGATCGAGCCGGGCACGCTGAAGACGCGCGGCTACTACGATTACGGCAAGAGGATCGCTGGCCCCTTCACCGCCCATCCGAAGGTCGATCCTTTGACCGGCGAGATGATGTTCTTCGGCTACAACGCGCGTGGGCCGTTCACGCCGGATATCTCGTTCGGATCGGTCGATGCCTCCGGCGTCGTCACGCGCTTCGAGCGGTTCGAGGCGCCCTACGCCAGCATGGTCCACGATTTCATCGTCACCGCCAACCACGTGCTGTTTCCGATCCTGCCGATCACCGGCAGCATGGATCGCGCCATGCAAGGCCGCCCGCCCTACGCCTGGGAGCCGGAGAAAGGCGCCTATGTCGGCGTGATGAAGCGCACCGGCACAAGCCGCGACGTCGTCTGGTTCCGCGCCGAGAGCTGCTACGTCTTTCACGTGATGAATGCGTGGGAGGACGGTGATCGCATCATCGCCGACGTCATGCAGTTCGAGGAAGCGCCGCTGTTCACCCATCCTGACGGTTCGCCCACCGATCCGAAGAAGTCGCGGGCGCGGCTGTGCCGCTGGACCTTCGATCTCTCAGGGAATACCGACCGGTTTTCGCAAACCTATCTCGATGACCTCACCGGCGAATTCCCGCGCATCGATGAGCGCCGCGCGGGACTCCCCAGCCATCATGGCTGGTACGCCTGCGCCAACCCGAACCTGCCGATGTTCGGCGCGCTATCGGGGATCGTGCATGTCGACGGCAAGGGCACGCGGCTCGCGCAGTATCTGCTGCCCGCCGGCGACACCATCTCCGAGCCGGTGTTCGTTGAGCGTGGTGCGGACGCCGCCGAAGGCGACGGCTGGCTGCTCGCCGTGGTCTGGCGTGCCCGCGACAACCGCAGCGACCTTGCGGTGTTCAACGCGACGGATGTGAAAGCCGGACCGGTGGCGCTGGTCCATCTCGGCCACCGGGTGCCCGACGGCTTTCACGGCAACTGGGTTGGGGCTGCGTAGCGCTTTACTGCTTTACTGCGTCATTCTCGATGCGCAATTGCGCATCTGAGGAAACCGCGTAAGCGGTTGTCCGGAATCTGTCGAACGCAGCAACGTCTCACCAATAAATCCCGTAGTGCGCGGCGATGCGGCGCGCCTTGTGCTCGTCGCTCTCGTGATGCCGCACCGGCCTGCGATTGCGCCTGTCATCGTCATCGCGCGGTTGCTCGCGCGTGCCGCACGTCTGCTCCGCTTTCGTATCGGTCTTGGTCGCGGTGTGATTTTCCGTCCGGGCCGGCGGCTGCGCTTGGTGCACTAGCGTGGAGGGCTGGGACTGCTCGGTCTGCTCGACCGCCGGCGCATTCGAGGCCAGCGTCAGCCCGCGCATTTGTCCGGCCTCGGCGGCGCCCGAGAACAGAAGCAACGAAACCATGAGGATGATTGTGCGCATGACGGTCTCCCTTTGTGATGGGAGCCACCGTAACGCCAGCGTCCGCCACGCTATGTGATGTACATCACATTCGCCACCGCCCCCTCACCGGCCGCATGAACCCGGGAACGCCCGGCGGATATCGATCGCCCCACCTGCCCGTCGGGCACCGTGCCGACGTCACGATTTTGACACTGTAAAGATTTCGAGATCAACCTCGTGAGGCCGCCATGGTCTTCCTCCTGATCCTCGCCCCGTTCGGCACCTTCTCGCTGCTGCTTCTGATGGCCCCGGTCGTCCCAAGCCTGATCGCCGGCGCGGTGGTTGCCGCAGCGACCATCGTTTACGATCTCGCCGCAGGCCGCTCGATCAAGCTGCTGGCGGCAGGATCGCTTTTCCTGTTCGCGGCGCTCGCCGGCTATTTCATCCTCGCCGACACGGCGTGGAGTTCGACCGCCATTCGCCTCGCCGTCGATGCCGGCACGCTGGCGATCGTCTTGGTCTCGCTCGCCATCGGAATGCCCTTCACACTGCAGTACGCGCGCGAACAAGTGGATGCCGAGACCGCGAAGCTGCCCGGCTTCCTGACCGCGAACTACATCATCACCGCGGCCTGGGCCGGCTCCATGGTGCTGATGGCCGTCGCGAACCTTGCCGTGATCTACCTGCCGAGCCTGCCGCTGTGGATCGGGATCGGCATCGGTCTCGCCGCTCGCAACGCGGCGGTCTACTTCACCAAATGGTATCCGCAGCATCTCCGTGCGCGCGTCGCGCCGGCCGCCACACAGGCAACGTCCTGACACAATGCGTCCGTTCAAATGGTCACACGCAGCGGCGACGCCGCAGGGAGTTCGACGATGACAAGCGTATTCGCCAGGCTCGGCAGCGACTTCCTCTCGAGCATCGTGTTTCTGATCATCTATGCCGCCACCGACAACGTCGTGATTGCAACGGCGGTCGGCATCGTGGCTGCGATCGCGCAGGTGATCTACGCCCACGTCCGCGGCAAGCCCCTCGGCTTCATGACCTATGCGAGTCTCGCGCTCGTCATCGTGCTCGGCAGCGCCACGCTGCTGACGAAAGACCCGCGCTTCGTGATGTTCAAGCCGAGCATCGCCCATTTCGCGATCGGCGTGGTGATGCTGAAGCGCGGCTGGATGCTGCGCTACATGCCGCCGATCGTGGTGGAGAATATTCCCCGCCTGATCACCGCCGCGGGGTACGCGTGGGCCGCATTGATGTTCGCGCTCGGCCTCGGCAACATCGCCATCGCCATGACCGGCGACGTCAAGCTGTGGGCGCTGTACGTATCGGTGATCGCCCTTGGCGCCAAGATCGCCGCATTCGCGATCCAGTATGTGACCTTCCGCCTCATCGTCACGCGGAAGCTGCGGGGCGAAGCCGCTGCGGCGCGGAGTGCGGCCACGTGACGCTCCGCCTGCGCGCACCCGTTGAGAAGTCTCCGCTCCGCTGATACTCCTGTCGGCGAAAGCGGTAGTAAGTGATCAGGCCGATTCCGGCCGGTGCAGATCCGCCAGGGAGTGACCGATGGCTGTCGATGGCAACTGGAATATCACCATGTCCACCCCGATGGGCGAGCGCAACGCGACCTTGTCCCTGACGAGCGCGGGCGGAACGCTGACGGGCACACAGGCGGCCGACGGCAACTCCGGCGAGATTTTTGACGGCACCGTCAACGGCGACGACGTCGCCTGGAAGATTTCCATCACCAACCCGATGCCACTGACCTTGAACTTCACCGGCAAGGTAACCGGCGACAGCATGTCCGGCGAGATGGGCATCGGCCCGATGGGATCGTTCCCGTTCACCGCGACGCGGGCATAGGCATTCCCCACCTAACGCGGGGCTGCTGTCCGAAAATGCGAGCGAAGGCCGTGCGGCCTGGCCAGGTCTTCGCCGACGTTCTGCGCCAGCCGCCGTGAGCGCGCCGTGGTGTTGTTCATATCGCCCCCGTAAACGGCGACGATCCGGCGCGCGCCTTCGTGCAAGGCGGACGTCGTGAAGGATGCGATGCCGTTCGAATCCAGCCGGACATGGTCGGCGAGCACGACGTCGAGGTCCTGAAACCGCACGGTGCCGCTCGGAATTCCGGCAGAGCCGTGAACCACCGCGGTCAGCGTCACCGCCTCGCCCGGCCGACTTGGATTTTGCGTCGACGACAGTTCCACGGCGGGCGTCACCGGATCGGCATAGGCCAGCGACCTGGACGTCGATGGATCGACCACAAACGGGAAATAGCGCATGGCGCCGCTATAGTGCGCGCTGAACACATGCGGCCCGCTGGACAGACGATCGATCACGATCCAGGGCATCGACACATCGGTGACGCCCAGCGTCCGATGATCCGTTTCATCGACGAATTCGACGGTGCCGTCGGGAACCTCGCCGCCGCCGGCAAAAGACACATGGGCCGTGAGCTTGACGCGTCGATCAGAACCGATCTGCGTTGCGGCCAGCTTGACGATGGTCGGCGCGACCGTGACGTCCGCTCCCGCCTCCGCCTGGTTTCCCGCGATACCTGCAGCCACCGTCGCCACAAGGACAACGGCCGCCGCGCCGATCTGCAAGCCTCGGTTCACGGACATCGATGGTTGGCTCCATCCTGCAATGGCGAACGCGCCATGATGGCCGGTCAGCGATTGCAATGCCACCGGCATCTGCCGGTATCGCGGCCGGACCAGAGCATCGCCCTCGATTGTCGGACGTCACAGTCGGAAAAAGGTTCAACGAACGACGCGTCGGCGCCATAAAAATGGCGCGGCCTGAGACCGCGCCATTTGAATAAAACCCGCCGTTCGAATGCCTAACCCAGATTCAACTCCTTGAAGAAGTCGTTGCCCTTATCGTCCATGATGATGAAGGCCGGAAAATCGACCACCTCGATGCGCCAGATCGCTTCCATGCCGAGTTCGGGATACTCGACCACTTCCACTTTCTTGATGCAGTGCTCGGCAAGGTTCGCTGCCGCGCCGCCGATCGAGCCGAGATAGAAGCCGCCATACTTCTTGCAGGCGTCACGCACCGCGGCCGAGCGGTTGCCCTTGGCAACCATCACCATCGATCCGCCGGCAGCCTGGAACTGGTCGACGAAGGAATCCATGCGCCCCGCCGTGGTCGGGCCGAACGCGCCGGATGCGTACCCGTCCGGCGTCTTGGCAGGCCCGGCGTAATACACCGGATGGTTCTTGAAATAATCCGGCAGCGGCTCACCCTTCTCCAACCGCTCGCGCAGCTTGGCGTGCGCGGAATCGCGCGCCACGATCATGGTGCCGGTCATCGAGACGCGCGTCTTGGTCGGATATTTCGACAACGTGGCCAGGATGTCCTTCATCGGCTTGTTGAGGTCGATCTTGACCACCTCACCGCCGAGCGCCTCTTCCACCGCCGGCAGGTATTGCGCAGGATTATGCTCGAGCTCCTCGAGATAGACGCCGTCCTTGGTGATCTTGCCGAGCACCTGGCGGTCCGCCGAGCAGGACACACCGAGCCCGATCGGCAGTGACGCACCGTGGCGCGGCATCCGGATCACGCGCACGTCGTGGCAGAAATACTTGCCACCGAACTGCGCGCCGACGCCGGTCGACTGCGTCATCTTCAGGATTTCCTGCTCCATCTCGAGGTCGCGGAACGCGTTGCCGTCGGCCGAGCCGTGGGTCGGCAGCGCATCGAGATAACGCGCCGACGCCAGCTTCACCGTCTTCATGCAGAGTTCGGCCGAGGTGCCGCCGATGACGATAGCGAGGTGATAAGGTGGGCACGCAGCGGTGCCGAGCGTCATGATCTTCTCTTTCAGGAACGCCAGCAGACGATCCTTGGTCAGCACCGAGGGCGTCGCCTGGAACAAAAAACTCTTGTTGGCGGAACCGCCACCCTTCGCCATGAACATGAACTTGTAGGCGTCGTCGCCCTCGGCATAGATCTCGCACTGCGCCGGCATGTTGTTGGCGGTGTTCTTTTCCTCGTACATCGAAAGCGGCGCGACCTGCGAATAGCGCAGGTTGCGGCGCAGGTATGCATCGCGCGCGCCTTCCGACAGCGCGCCCTCGTCCGTGCCGTCGGTGATGATGTTGCAGCCCTTCTTGCCCATGATGATGGCGGTGCCGGTGTCCTGGCACATCGGCAGCACGCCGCCGGCGGCGATGTTGGCGTTCTTCAGAAAATCCAGCGCAACGAACTTGTCGTTCGGGCTCGCGTCCTTGTCGTCAAGGATATTGCGGAGCTGCTTCAGGTGACCGGGGCGCAGGTAATGATTGATCTCGCCGAATGCGGCTTCCGAAAGCGCGCGCAGCGCCTCGCGCGACACCACCACCATGTCCTTGCCGAGCACCTTCTCGACCCGCACGCCTTCGCTGGTGATCTTCTTGTAGGGCGTCTCGTCCTTGCCGAGCGGAAACAGCGGCGTGTGCTTGTAGGGCGGAACGGGTTTTGAGGAATCGGGAAAGGCGGTCGGTGCGTTCATGAGAAGAGCCTCGCAAGAAAACGAATTTGCCGCCTGTTTAGGCGCTTTCGGCGCACATTTGAAGGGTTCAAAATGCGAGGGCTGTGGTGCGTGAGGTGCTAGCGTCCTTGCAGGGCCCACATGGCGTCCGATAGACCGCAGCGCAGCGGTTATACCCGCTCGCCGCTTCGCGTCTCGCACCTCAGGATGACGCAGAGCTCTATCTCAATGCTACGTCATGCCCGCGCTTGTCGCGGGCATCCACGTCTTGACTTCGCCTGTTCGAGAAAAACGTGGATGGCCGGGTCATCTGGCGAAGACGCGCTTCGCGCTTTAGCCCGGCCATGACGAAAGAGAGGTTTGCGATTGTGTTCCCTCCCGCTCGCGGTGCGATCCGAACCTTCCATCCACTTGACACTTCCCGGATATAGGATTATATTCATATCGTCCTGTCCGCCGAGGGCGCTTCATGAGGCGTTGTGACAGCGGGACAGAGCGGGAGGTTTGCCTTCGGGCAAATCTCAAAAGCCGGACTCGGGGAAACCCGACGCTGGCTTCGCTGGCCGCAACGGCGAAAGCCTAAGCGGTTCGATGCGGCGTCCCGCGCGCTGTGCCTCGCAAGCACGCGTCCGGGAGGTTTTGGGTCACCGCCCGGCCCCACTACGGGGGTCTGCCACGGGTTGGCTGGACGCGGTGCAGGCGAACGCGGGGAAATCCCGCGGGATGGCGAGCTGAAGTCCGCTCGCGCCTGTACCCGGAAGCGCGGTCCTGAAACCGAAAATCGCCGCGCGTGGAGCGCCGCAAGGCGTTGCGCTGCGCGAAGGCGGGTTCGCATCCGTTTTCGGGCGGCGACACTCAACACCGGTTGCGCCGTGCGGCGCTCCCGCCCCTCGCCTTGCCCGCGAGGTTTTCCCAGAGCTCAAGGCGTAGCCGGCGCCTCAAACAATACGGAGGACGCCGCATGTCCATCCCGGCCGGCTGTTTGACATTTCACGAGCGCACGCTTGAATGACACGCATTGGAGACACGACATCATGAATTTTCGTCCCTCGCTTGTTGCGGGCCTTTTCCTCATCGCCGCCTTTTCAATGGCCGCAGCGCCGGCCCGCGCCGACCACTGCGACGATCTCGCCCGTCAGCTCAGAAGCCAGATCGGCGGACTGCACGTCGGCAGGACTGCGGCCAATGCGATCTACCTGTCGCATCCTGCGGCCAGGCAACTGATGCTCGGCTGCCGCAACCGCAAATACAGCTTTGAGCTGATCGCAGGTTCGGACAGCCGCAAGCCGAAGCCCGAATTCGTCGAGCTGGTGGCGCAGGCGTCCGCCATCATCTTCACCATCCCGAAGGGCGATACGATGAAGGGCGTCAATCGCTGTCTCAAGCGCATGGGCTTGCTGCACGGCAATGACGTCCACACACGCTACCGGCGGCTGAACATGCACTGCACGCGCACCAAGACGTCGGCCGCGATTTCGGTGTCGCGCGGCATCGACGAGTGACACAACCTGCCTCCGGTGAGAGCGATAACCCTGCGGGCTGTCAGCGTGAAACACCGCATTTTAGCGAAGTTGCTTATGGTGCGCTCACCATGCCGCGCGGAACGTCGGGTCGGCCCGGATTTTCGTGACGCGATTCACGAGTCGTTGGCGCTGTTGCCGCCACAGTCCGTGCAGATTACGCACGGGACCATTTTTGATGACGATTTCCAGCACCAGCCCGACCTCGCTGACGCCTCCTTCGCTTACGACGGAGACGAGGCCGCCCGCAGCCCCGACCACCGGCGACACCGACAAGCCGACGTGGCAGCCACCAGCCAAATCGCCGCTGCCGCCCGGACAGGGCACGCGGGTCGATCAGCTCGTCTGAGGCAACCCACGCCTTCGCGGCCAAATCGCAAACGGCCGCGTGATCTGAACAACTCGCCGACGGTCCGATCGTGTCGTCGGCGAACGTGCGCGCTGCTGTCGCAAGTTCGCCGTGAAGGTGCGATACTCGGAACCGCATGGACGGCAATCCAAATCTGATCCCCCGCCTCCTTACCCAGAATGCGATCTGGATCGCCACGCTCGGCGTTCTGCTGTTTGTCCCCGCAGGCACCCTGCGCTGGCCGGCCGCATGGCTGTTTCTCGTGCTGCTCGGCGGCCTCGGTCTTGTCGGCGGCCTGTGGTTTGCGAAAGCCAATCCCGGGCTGCTCGCCGAACGCATGCAGCCGATGATGCAGAAGGATCAGCCGAAGGCGGACAAGATCTTCATGATGGTCCTCGGGCCAGTCGCCATGATCTGGCTAGTCGTCATGGGGCTCGATCAACGCTATCAGTGGTCAGGCATGAGCCTCGGCGTCCAGATCCTCGGCCTGGCGCTGTTCGTGCTGTCGCTCGCGATTTCGTTCTGGGTGATGCAGGAGAACACGTTCGCGGCGCCCGTGGTCAAGATCCAGGCGGAGCGCGGACATCAGGTGATCAGCACGGGTCCCTACGCCTTCGTCAGGCATCCGATGTACAGCGGCGTGATCTTCTTCTTTCTTGGAGTCGCGTTGCTTCTGGGCTCCTGGTGGGGTGCTGCGATCACGCCGATCTTCATCGGGCTGTTCGCGATCCGCGCGGTGATCGAGGAAAAGACCCTGATCGCCGGCCTGCAGGGTTATCGGGACTACACTGAACAGGTTCGCTACCGGCTGGTGCCGGGAATCTGGTAACCTGACCGCACATTCCGCGCAGGAGAGCTTGATGTCCAACATGAAGACCTATACCGGCGGCTGTCATTGCGGTCAGGTCCGCTTCGAGTGCACCAGCGACCTCGCCATGGTGACGGCATGCAACTGCTCGATCTGCACCAAGAAGGGCCTGCACTTCACGTTCCTGTCCCCGCAAAGCTTTCAGCTTCGCGCCGGCGACGACAACCTCAGGGAATATCTGTTCAACAAGCATACGATCCGGCATCAGATCTGCATCGACTGCGGCGTCGACGTATTCGCGCGCGGCCAAAAGCCCGATGGCACCCAGGTCGTGGCGCTCAACGTGAACTGCATCGACGGCATCGAGCTGTCAAAGCTTACCCTGACGCCGTTTGACGGGCGAAGCCTTTAAATATCAAGCGCCTTGTAGTGCCGGAAGATGCCGTCCTCGTTGAAGGCGATCCGGCGGTCGCTGGCGAGATAGGCCTCGATGCGGGGCCGTTGCGCGATCCGGTCGTGCAGGCCGATCAATCCGGGAATATCGCGCTCGAACCTGTCCATCCGCTTCGGGAAAGCGTAGCGCAAACCGGCAACGATCTGGAACAGCGACAGGTCCACATACGTCAGCCTGCGGCCGGTGACGAAGTTGCCGTCGCGATCCACGAGCAGCCGCTCGAAATAGCCCAAATATTTTGGCACCCGCTCGCTCCAGAATTCATCGGTCCGGCGTTTGGCGGGCGCGCGCTGATCCTCGTAGTACAACGACGGTCCGAGCGGATGGTGGGTATCGTGGATCTCCAGCACGAGATCGGTGATCGTAAGCTGCAGTTGATGCACCCACAGCCGGCCGGCGTCCGCTTTCGGCGCGAGTCCATGACGCGAACCGAGATAGAGCAAGATATTGGCGGTCTGACCGATCACCAGCTTACCGGACTTCAGGAAAGGCGGTGCGAAAGGCGGCGTTTCGCTGTCCTCCATCATCCGCGTCATCTCCGACATGCCGCGACCGCTCCGCGCCACGTCGTCGTAATCGGCTCCGGCCTCCTCGAGCGCAAGGCGAACATACTCGCCGCGGCCCTGGATGCTCGGCCAGTAGTAGAGTTCGTAAGTCATGGGATCCTCGGCACGAACGAACTTGCGCCTGACGCGCGTCGCGGCATCAAACCGCAAGTTCGGCCGGAGAACCAGTCCACAAACGCGAAGTTCCGGTCGCCAATGCGGCCGGAACGATCATCTGCTCGGGCGCGTCTCAGTTTGTCGCGAAACAATAGAACAGTGCGTCGCCGCCGGTGCTGCGGAGATCGTTCTGGCTGCAGCCGCCGTCCGGCCCGCGCGAGGGATGCGACGAGTTCCACGACTTCGACGCATCATCGTCGCGCAAACCCATGCGATCGGCATGGCCGAGCATTGCCGAACCCTGCGTGCTGCTCGTCCAGTTCTTGCAGGTCCGATCATCAGTACCGGCAAACGCCGTACCGTCAGGTTGCGATCCGGTCAGGATATCGTGGCGGTTCGGTGTGTCGCCGCGGCCATTGATCACTTCACCCTTCTCGCTCAGCGCGGTCTGCTTGGTGAGGTTGTTGGTGCCGTGCAGCTCAGCAACATCCTTGGCGATCACGACGCCCTTGGCATTCTGCCACGGTCCCTTGCCGATGCGATCGCGAGCATTGACGGCCGGCTTGCCGTCGGCAGCCTGCGTCGACAGATAAGCGTGCCAGGTTTTGGCACCCACGCCCGAGGCTTGCGCGAGCGTCTGACAGTAGTTGTCGGCGCCCGCCAAACCACCGAGGTTGCCGCCGTTTCCGATTCCAACGCCTGTCACGAAGAAGCTCATATCGCCATCCGCGCGGGCGGATTGACCACTCATAGTCATCAGCAGTCCGGCGACGAGTCCAAGGCAAATTCGCGGAAAGTTCTTGTTTGCTGCAATCATCGTTTCCTCCCGATCCTTTTTGACGCCGATGCTTAGCCCAACGCTCACAACCCGCGCGGGCCGGATTTATTCCCGAACTCGCGCCCCGACCCCTTCGCGAACAAAAAAGGCGCCACGAACGTATCGTGGCGCCTTTCCTCCATCATCGTTCCTGCGGGTTAAGTCTGCTGGATCGCCGACAGTTCCCATTTTCCGCCGCGCGGCCGCACGAACGTCCAGACGTCCGTGACCTCCTGCGGCTGTTCGCTGCCTTCGACGATGCGGCCGCTGGTGCGCTCGATGGTCTTGTCGACCAGCGAATAGCGCATCGCCACCGTGGCATAGTCCGTATCGCCTTCGCGCCAGGCTTCCGCGAGGTCGCCCTGCAGAAGCTTGACGTCGGACACCTTATTGACCACGCCGCGTGCATCGTTCTCGCGAAGATCCTCGGTGAAGTACGAGACCATTTCCGGCGTCGCCAGCGTATGCAGCGTGTTGACGTCCTCATTCGACCACGCAGCCTGGATCTCGCCGAGCAGACGCTCGAAGCTTTCATAGTCGGGCGGGGTGATTTCCAGCGGCGCCTCGTTCGACCCAGGGCCGAAGCCGAAGCCACTGCGCGGATTGACCTGTGCGCCGGGACCAGGCGTCGGTCCGGCATAGGCCGGCGCATTACGCCGCTGCCACCACGACATCGCGAAGCGGACAACGAGGACGATCAGGCCGATCTGCAGCAACAGCCCGAAAAGCGATGACAGACCGCCGAGGCCGCCGAACAAGCCATGGCCGAACAGCATGCCGAACAGACCGGCGCCGAGGAAGCCGGCGGCAAGGCCGCCGAGCATACCCATGCCGGGACGGTTGAAGAAGCCGCCGCCGGCCGGCGCGCCGACGTTCGGACGGCTGGGCTGGGTCATGGTGCGGTCGAACGGACGCGCAGCGTTAGGCGCCGTCCTGGTCACCGGCGGCGCCGAGTAGGTGTGCGAGCCGCGCGACCCGTAACTCCTGCCGCCACCAATGCGGGCATCGGCAGCTGATACGACCATCATGACTGGCAATGCCAGTGACAGGACGATTGCAAAAGTCTTGATCAAGCCGAGCGCGGATCGAGTGAATCTCATCGGTTGTTCCCTCATTTTCCCCGTCAGGGGGAAACGTCCCTAAAATGGGCATCACCGTTAAAAAGGGAAGCCCCGCCGCGCCATCACGCTGCGGCCCTCGGTCGCGGGGATGCGTCAAATCGCTGGTGGCGAATGCCGAATCCGACCCATCAGGTGCGCGCCAGATCGAGAAAGTGCCGCCCCGCCCGATCCTCGATTTCCACGATCCACGCATCCGGGTCGAAACGGATTTCCTTGGCGAGACGCTCCTCCACCGCCAGTTCCGCCACGGGTTCGCGCGAGACAGGTGCGAAGATGCGTTCGACGGGGCGGCTATCATCGTACACCGTCTGCGGCGCCGGAGTATAAAGCATGGCGTTGCCGTCCAGCAGCGCCAGCTTCACGAACACGGCGCCCGCCTCCTCCGCACCGCGGCGGCGGACCGCGCCAAAAATGCCTTCGGTCTGGCAGCGGCGCAGATACGCAGCGACCCATATGCTCGATTTCAAACGCATGAGGATGACGATAGGCTGTTCGTGAAAGCAGCGCTAGTGTGGTGGTTCAGAAGTTCGCTTCATTGCCTCAGCGAGTCCGTCAAGCGAACTTCTGAACCTAAGCACACTAGAATCGTAGAGTTGCTGGCGTCCCTTTGATTCCGAAGTTCGCATCATAAGGTCGCGGCAAAGACATGCGAATTTCGGAATCGGGGCACTAGTTGATTGGCTGTCCGGTCACAGCCGTAAGCTCGCGCACCAGGTGATCCGACATCTGTCCGGTCACCGGCATCTTGCGGGCCTGCTCGAACTTTCTGATCGCGGCCTGGGTGTCTGTGCCGACTGTCCCTGTCGGCTTCAACTGACCGTAGCCGTAGTCGGTCAGCAACCGCTGAACCGCGGCGATGCGGCGTGTCGAGTTGATCAGATCCGCGACGGGGTCCTTGGCAACGGATGGGTTTGGTGCGGTCGGACGCGCGCCATGGGTGGCGGCCGGGTGTGGCGATGCAACCGGCTTGACCTCAGCGGTGTCGGCCTCGACTGGACGCGGCTTCGGCAATGGATTGGCTTGCGGCGACGCCAGGGGCATCGCGGTGCTTGAGCCGAACATCGGCGACGGATGATGGCCGACCTGCATAAACATAGCATTGGCGACGATCGCGCCGACCGCTGCGAACGCCAGCGAGCCCGCGAACAAATCCTTCGGGCTGTGCAGCAGGATGCGCATGGCGAGATTGCGTTCCTCGTCGACATCGATCCTTGCGGCCGCGGCTTTGCGGCGGCGGGATGGCCTCACATCGTCTGCAGCGGCTTTTCTAGGCACTTCTCTTCACCTGATAGATTTCGTCTTGCTTTCCCGATCGCGCCGCCGGTGTCAGCGTTGCGATATTGTCCGATGCTGGTTCAACCGCTGCGACGGCGGTCAACGGCAACATGACAGTCACGGTGGTTCCTTCGTCCACCTTACTCTGTACCTGCATCTCGCCGCCATGCAAGGCGACGAGGCTTTTGACGATCGACAGCCCTAGCCCGGTTCCCTCGTGGCGCCGCTGATAGGTCGTGCCGGCCTGAAAGAACGGATCGCCGATCCGCTTGAGATCGTCCGGCGCAATACCGACGCCGTTGTCCTTCACGCGCAGTGCCATACGCGCACCCTCGACATGCGCGGAGATTGTGACACTGCCGCCGCGCTCGGTGAACTTGATGGCGTTTGACACCAGGTTCAGGACGACCTGCTTGAACGCGCGCGGATCGCCCGTGATCTGCGGCAAGTCTTCCGGAGCACGCGTGACAAGTTCAATGCCACTGTCGCGCGCCTTGAGCGCAAGCAGGTTGCAACTGTTGACCAGCACGTCACGCGGTGCGAACGGCTCCGGCACGATCTCGAAGTTTCCAGACTGCATTTTCGACATGTCGAGGATGCTGTTGACCACCGACAACAGATGCTGGCCGGAATCGTTGATGAGCTGGGCGTATTCCTTGCGGCGCGTCGCATCGAGCAGCAGGACATCCTCCTGCACGATCATTTCCGAGAAGCCGATGATTGCGTTGAGCGGCGTGCGCAGTTCATGACTCATGGTCGCGAGGAAGCGGGTCTTGGCCGCATCCGCACGCTCGGCGGTGGTGCGCGCCAGATCAAGCGCTTGCTCCTGGTGCTTTCTGTCGGTGATCTCGCGCAGCACCGCGACGACCTCCGGCTCGGCGGCCATTTTGGCGGCGGCCTCCTGTTCGAGCGGACGGCATCGCATTTCGACCCAGATGAAATCGGTAGAATGGCGCGCGTCACCCGGCACATACGCATCACGCTTCAGCCTGAACTCGACGCTCTGCGGATCTCCACCGAGCGCCGCAGCCGCGAGAGCGGTCAGGTAGGCCGGGCGATCCGCCACATGTACACGATCGAACAGGCCATGGCCGTTCAATTCCGACGCGGACACACCAAGTAAGGCCTCCGCGGCCGGCGAAATGAACTGAACGGCGCCGTTGCGCCGGTGACGCGAGATCACGTCGCTCATGTTACGCGCCAGCAGGCGATAGCGGTCTTCCTCGACGCTCAATAGCGAGACGCCGGTACGCGCCAGCGATTCGGCACCGAAAGCCAGCCCCGCCGCATAGAGCGTCGCGGATGCAATGCCGAAGGCCATGAAAGTACTTCGCGCGGCTACGGCAGTGTCGGGTGTCGGCAGCACGTCCAGTCCGCTCATCGCGATCAGTGCGAACACGCACACAATCGCAAGTCCCGACGCAAATCCAACCACGCGGCGGGACGCAGACAGTGCAGCTTCAAGCGGAATCACGATAAGCCAGACTGCCGCGAATGATTCGATCCCGCCGGTGAGAATCGCGATCATCATGACGAGGCCGGCAAGCGCGATCGACGACAGGACGTGTGCGCTCTCATAGCGGCCGGTGCGGGACAGAAAATAGGACAGCAGGATCGGTGCGATAAGCCACGCGAAAGCCGCCACTTCGAGCGCTGTCGGCGCGCCGCGAATTGCGAGATAAACCGGAAACGCCGCAAGCGCGACCAGGCTTCCGAGCAGCCGCGGTCCGATGAATGCCCGATGCCGCGCGCGCGTCAGCGCATCATAGCGCGCCGACGGATGCAGCAGAGCGTCGAGGCAATCCCGGATAAGGTTCAATGCGATCACTTCGCTTGCGCTTCAGCTTACGTCTGTCAGACGCGCCGGAACGCCTCCATTGTCGTTGACCCACCGTGTCAGAGCCAACTTAAGCGAACGCTAAGGCGCAGCGGTCAATCCAAAAACAGCCCGTGCGGGAGCCGCTTTTGGAGCCGGATGCATGCCTCATTCGGCGAGGATGGTGAATGTAAGGTTTCCATCGCCGCGCATATGGTTTCGAAAACGTGGACGAACTGCCGGTCTGAACCGCATATCAATCGAAAATTTACACCGAATCGAATTGACGGGGTTTTCTCCGCTTTGGATGCCGCGAACATACCCAAGGTTTAGAACCCGCCTGATACGGACAAAGCCAGATTGCGGGGTTGCAACGCAACGGGGTGAACGACGTATAGGGACGCGACATGTTTTTCCTGCTTCGCATGGCATTCTGGCTCGGGCTCGTGCTCGTGCTGCTGCCGAGGGACAAAACGCCGGACAGTGACAAGGGCCCGCAGATCGGTGCATCGGAGGCCGTATCGGCTGCGACGGCGGCCGTATCGGACATGAGCCAATTCTGCACGCGCCAGCCGGCGGCTTGCGAGGTCGGCGGTCAGGCCGCCGTGGCCATCGGACAGCGTGCCCAGGACGGCGCAAAGAAGCTGTACCGGATCATCACGGACAAGCGCGCCCCGGATCACACCGGATCGATCGACTGCATGACGTCGGGCGAGGAAGCCCCGCCTGCGGACGCGCAGCAGCATGACACGCTGACACCCGAGGATTTGCAGGCGGATTGGCATCTGACGGCGCCGGAGACCGTCCCGGCCAACGAGGTCAGGTAAGCAAGTTCCGGCCGAGTCCGTCTCGATTTCATGCGTTCCGGGCCCTATATAGAACCAGAAGAAAGCAACGCGGGCCGCAATGACGATCGATGAAATCAGGGACAATTTTGCACTGCTGGACGAGTGGGACGACCGCTATCGGTACGTCATCGAACTCGGCCGCACCCTCGAGCCAATGAGCGATGCCGAGCACTCCGCTGCCAACAAGGTGCAGGGTTGCACCAGTCAGGTCTGGCTATCCCGCACGACCGGCCGGGATGGCAACAACGAACCGGTGCTGACCTATATCGGCGACAGTGACGCGCACATCGTGCGCGGCCTGATCGCGATCCTGCTGACGCTCTACTCCGGGAAGAAGCCACAAACCATTCTTGATACCGACGCAATCGCCATCTTCGACGAACTCGGGTTTCGCGAGCATCTGACACCGCAACGTTCCAACGGGCTGCGCGCCATGGTCGAGCGCATCCGCAATGATGCGCGCGCCGCGCTGGCCGACGCAGCCTGACGATCCTTACTCGCTCGTAAAAGCAGCATCGCTCGCAAGCCACGTCCGCACATGCGCGCTCGCTTCGGCTCGCGTCTCGCTCGTGAGGCCGTAGTGCCGCGCCAACCGATCCAACGCCAGTTGCAACACGATCTTCGCCGATCGCGAGGGCCATCGTCGCTCGCGTTCGACATCCTCGAGCCCGCGCAGAAAGCAGCAGACATCCATCAGCAGACCGGAAAACTCCGGGCCACAAGCCTGCAGCGCGAGCCGCACGCGTTGGCGCGAGGCAACGATCAGATCGGTCATTTCGCCGGGAGTGCCGCCAGACCCGCCCGGTCGACCTCCTGTCGGCGACGACCAGTTCGATGTCAGCCGCGGCGTGAGATGCCCACGCGTAAAATCGGCGCGCAGCCTCTCGCCCGCAACGAACTGGTCTGGCGAGATCATGGCACGCCCATCGCGACCTTTGCGGCGCGCAAGCCAGGCGAGAGGACTTTCGCTATCGTTGACCATCACGGTCGCGCGACCCGCATCGGTCATGATTTCCCGCGCCGAGAGCGCGAGATGCTGCGCGCGAAACGCATCGATGGCTTCGGTCTGCTGACTTTTCGGACGTGCCGATTTACCGCTTCGATCAGATGCTGCCATCGGACGCTCCATCAAGGCGCTGCCCCGAAGCCGCGCCGCAGATTTGTTCCAGCGCAGCAAGCCGGCGGTCCAGTCTCGCGTCATCGCGACTGTCCTCAACCACGCGGCAGGCATGGGCGACTGTCGTACGGTCGCGATTGAAAACACGGCCGATGGTTTCGAAGCTCAGGGCGAAACTGACATGCGCCAGATACATCGCGACCTGTCTCGCATAGGCCGCGCGGGGAGCACCGCGTGTCGCCGATCTGACCTCCGCGGGGTCGAGCTGGAACTGGCCTGCCACAACACCTGCGATCCTGTGACAAACCAACCGGGCTGCCGTCGATGGCTCGCGGCGGGTGATGAGGGTCGGAGGGTGAGATAAAAGCATGGGGCGCCCCATTCTAGGAATATATTCTCATATCCTAGACGCCCTTTCACCCCCGGGGATAGCGATTCAAAAAATATTTAGAAGGATCAGAAAGAAGCTACAGCGGCGACAGAGTGGATATTATTCCTAAAAACGACCGTCCGAAAGCCTCGTCTGCCGTTATTTTCGCCGTCGGCGCTGTTGTCCAAGACCCATGTTTTTGGCCAGTTGGGAGCGCGCCACGGCATAGTTTGGGGCCACCATCGGATAGTCCGCAGGAAGCTGCCATTTGTCCCGATACTGCTCGGGGGTCATGTTGTATTGCGTCCGCAGATGGCGCTTGAGCGATTTGAAGCGCTTCCCGTCCTCCAGGCAGACCAGATAGTCGGCTGTCATCGACTTCTTGACGGACACCGCCGGCTTGGCCGGTTCAGCCGGTATGTCCGCGCGGCCGGAGGACACGCGTGTCAGGGCGGCATGAACCTGAGCGATGAGCGCCGGGATTTCCGATGCCGGCGTCGTGTTGTTGCTGACATACGCCGACACGATCTCCGCCGTGAGATCGATAAAACTCTTGCCTGCTGAATCGCTCATGATCTCAAACTTCCGGATCGTCAGAATGCGCCGAGACGCTCAAGCACAGATCAGAATCTGACTTTACCTCGCAAGTATGGGCGGATTGCCGGCGGCGTGACAAGAACGGCACGCCGCCATCCGGGATTTATTTCGAAGATTTGCTTTGACGATAGGTAGTCAATGCCGCTGATCGAGGTGCGTGCGCAATTCGTCGATCGAGGCAAAGCGCATCATGCCCTCGGGCATTTGCGCTTCGATCGAGCCGTCGGAATAAAGCGAGTAAGCCATCCCGTCGACAACGCCGGACTTCAGCACGGTGACCGCGGGAGCAGTCTGACCACGGGCCTCGGAGGCTCGATCAAATCTGGACATTGCCGGCGACGAAACCGCGCGACCCTGCTCCGTGCGCGATCGCTCGGGTCGCGGCCAGGCATCATCAAATGACGGCGGCGGTGACATGTCCGGATCAGGGCCTGCCGGTGGAGACGTCGACGACGGGCTGTCCGCCGCCGGATCGGACAGTCGTGCTGCCGCGCGCTCGCGATCCTTTCGCAAGGAGGACGAGAACAGCAGATTGCGGCGTTGCTTCGGCGGCGGCGCGACCGAAGTCGGCGGAGGCTCTGGCGCGGCGGCGTCCCGGCCGAGGTCAGCCCGGGAAGCGCCTCGATCGCGGCTGGTCATTTCCGATTGCCAGGGCGGTGGTGACGGGATGGACGATCCGACTGGCGGATTGGCGACCGCACTCGACGCCGTTTGATCCACGCTCGGCAGACCGGGACGGCTCGCGGCAATATCGCTGGTGGATTCCGGGACCGGCGCTATCGGCGACAACTGGTCATGATTGTAATCGTCGGCCGCCGCCTCGGAACGAAGCCTCCGCGCGATCACTCGCAATTCGCGAATCACCAGTGACAGGCTGATCATGATCAGACCCGTGCAGGAGATGACTGCGCCTGACATAATCAGGGTATTGCCGAAGCTGAATTCCTTGACGGGGATTCCGAAGGCGGCTGCCACCAGACCGGCCACGAACACACCGATCCCGGTCACCAAAAGCGCACTCATTCGTAAACTCCACCCCCCGTACCGTGCAACGCGTTATGACCCCGACGCCACGATAGCGTCATAATCCCGGCCTCGCCAGTCGGCATTTGGGTCGTGGTTACCGGCCGAACGGCAATGGGATCAACGACAAACGCAAGAAATGGTTCGGTCCTGCAGACCGCTGGCCGCCAGGATAAGACATAACTGCCAAGCCGGGACCATAACTTGCTGGGGCATCAGGCCGGGGTTAGATTCGCTTCGACAATCAACAACACCTCACGGGAGATATCAGCATGTCGCCAGCGGAAGCCCGCCTCAAGGAAGTGCCGTCGGAGATGACCGAGGCCGAATGGTCCCAGCGTGTCAATCTCGCCGCGGCTTATCGTCTGGTCGCGCATTACGGCTGGGACGATCTGGTCGATACCCACATCTCGGCGCGGGTTCCAGGCCCCGAGCATCACTTCCTGATCAATCCCTATGGTCTGATGTTCGACGAGATCACGGCATCCAGCCTCGTGAAGGTCGATCTCGACGGCAACCAGTTGACCAAAAGCGAATACAGCATCAACCCCGCCGGCTTCACAATTCATTCCGCCATCCACGAGGTACGTGAGGACGCCGGCTGCGTGCTTCATCTGCATACGCCGGACGGAACGGCGGTCGCGAGCTGCATGGACGGCCTGTTGCCATTGAACCAGACCGCGCAGCTGGTAACGCACGACCTCGCCTATCACGACTATGAAGGCATTGCGCTCGATCACGACGAGCGGCCGCGCCTGCAGAAAGACCTCGGCAACAAGAATTTCATGCTGCTGCGCAATCACGGCACGCTGACGGTCGGCCGTTCCGTCGCATCCGCTTTTGAACGCATGTTCCATCTTGAGCGTGCCTGCACCATGCAGGTGCGGACGCGTATGCTGGGACCGACGGCCTATCCAGTGGAACAGGCCGTCATCGACAAGAACACGGCTGTGGTGAGCAATCCGGATCGCGCCGAACTGCGTTCGACCATGCTGGTCTGGCCGCCGCTGCTGCGCAAGCTCGACCGGCTCGACGCCAGTTACAAGACCTGAGAATTGGTGTAGACTCGCGCCATCACCCTCTACACGTCGAATTCAAACGCCGCCCAATTCCGGGCGGCGTTTTTACGTCGACGAACGTTGGCCGCTTCAACGCGGCATCGCGGCCAGCGCCGCGAGAATGCGTGCCCACGACCGGATACCTTTGTGAAAGCTCTTCAGGTCGTACTTCTCGTTCGGCGAATGGATGTTGTCGTCATCGAGGCCGAAGCCGACCAGCACGGTGTCCAGACCCAGCGTGTTCTTGAAATCGGCGACGATCGGAATCGATGCACCGGAGCCGATCAGCAGCGCTTCCTTGTTCCACTCGTCGGTCAGGGCCTGCTTCGCGGCGGCCAATGGCTTCATGGTCCAGTCGAGCGCGATCGCAGGCGCGACGGAGTGATCGAGGAATTCGACGGAGCAGTCTTTCGGCACGCGCTCCTTGACGAAGGCACGGAAAGCCGCGCGGATTTTGTCCGGCTTCTGCCCCTCGACGAGACGAAACGAGACCTTCGCCGACGCCTGCGCTGGAATCACCGTCTTGGAGCCCTCGCCAGTATAGCCGCCGACGATACCGTTGATGTCACAGGTCGGCCGCGACGACACCTGCTCGATCAGCAGGCGATCCTTTTCACCGGCCGGAATCGACAATCCGATCGGCTTGAGAAACGACTCGGGCGTCAGGTTGAGGCTCTTCCATTGCGCCAGGATATCCGGCGGCAGATCCTTTACGCCATCATAGAATCCGGGAATCGTGATGTGGCCGTCATCGTCCTGAAGGCTGCCGAGAATTCGGGTCAACACCCGGATCGGGTTACGCGCCCCACCACCGAAAACGCCGGAGTGCAGATCGCGATTCGCGGCCTTGATGACGACTTCCTCGTAGACCAGTCCGCGCAGCGAGGTGGTGATGGCCGGCGTGTCCGGGTCCCACATGCCGGTATCGCACACCAGCGCAAAGTCAGCGGCAAAGTCCTTCTTGTTCTTCTCGAGGAACGGCACGAAATTTTTCGAGCCGATTTCTTCCTCGCCTTCGATCAGGATCGTCACATCCAGCGGCAGCGAACCGGTGACCGACATCCAGGCACGGCAGGCTTCGACGAACGTCATCAACTGGCCCTTGTCGTCCTCGGCGCCACGGGCAACGATGATCTTGCGTCCGTCGGCATGGGTCGTCACGACCGGCTCGAACGGCGGGCGATTCCAGAGGTTGAGCGGATCGACCGGCTGCACGTCGTAGTGGCCGTAAAACAGGACATGCGGGCGCGATCCGCTGTTGCCGTTGCTTGTCGCGACCACAGCGGGATGGCCGGCTGTCGGACGAACCTCGGTCTTGAACTTCAGTGTCGCGATATCATCGGCCAGATGATCTGCCGCCGCCTTGCAATCGCCCGCAAAAGCAGGATCGGCTGAAATCGATTTGATACGCAACAGCGTGAACAGTCGCTCCAGGCTGTTGTCGAAATCCGCATCGATGTGATCGAGAACCGACTGCAGTTGCGATGTGCTGGACATTTGGCTTTTCCCGATTTTGCGACGCGAACGGTTTTCAGACTTTTCCCGGCGAGGCAGCCGAAGCAGGATCGCTCGCCGACGGCGGATGATGGATGTGCCACGCCAGCGCGGCAATCAAAACAAAGGTCGCCACAAGATTGTTACCAGCGGCTTGAAGGATTTTTGGAAACACCGGCAACGAGAAAATCATCAGCGCAAAGGATATGCCGAGCGCCCACCGTGTGACAGCTTGCGCCTGTGGTCGCAGATCGAAGGCAGCGCGATGGAACAGCACCGTAATCGGAAAGAACAGCCATATGAAATAATACTGCCGCGCCAGCGGCGACGCGATCGTCATCAGGCAGAGGAGAATCCCGACCTCCTCCGCGGTCGATCGCGGTGTCATCTTCGCGCGTGCCGGGAGGATCGCGATGAAGCCTAGTCCGATCGCAGCAAAGACGGCCAGCACAATCCCGTTTGCGGTCCTGTAGTCGAGATCGGCGATATTCATGTATTGCGGCGGCTTCGCAGGATCGATCTGGTTGTAGTTGATCGGCCGTACTAGCCGATGTGTGACGGCGATGATCGACTGGTTGACCCACGACCAGTTCTGCGCGTCACGTTGCCCAAACCCCTGCTCCGAGTTCGAACTCACCATGCCGCGATACCATGTGGTCAGTTCGGCGACATTGCGATCGAAGCCACGGATCGGAGCCGGCACCAGAAACAGGAAGATGCCCAGAAACGCGACCATGCTCGCCGCGCTCGCCCATTGGCGGCGCCATAGCAAGTAAGGCAGCACGGCGACCGGAAACACCTTGATGGCGGTGGCGAGCGCGAACATGCTTCCCGCGATCCAGCCGCGCCCCTGCCAAAGCCACCAAAAGCCGAGTAACATCATGGCGAGAAGAACGAGGTTCGGCTGCCCAAGGTCGAACATGTCGAAGACGAAGGTAATCGTCACAATGCCCGGCAACGCCGCGAGCCAGGGACCGGGCTCCCTTCCCGATCCGGTCATGGCGTTAGACAGTTGTCCAGTCATCCACCACGCAGAGGCATTGAGCAGACACAAGCCGACATACAGCGGAATTTTCCCGAAGTAGCCGGGTATGGCGAGCAGGATCGCGGACAGTGGCGGATAAAGGAAGTCAAAATTGGCGTTCGGCCCGTTCGGGTACAAATGTCCGCCGTGCAGGACTTGCTGCCCCGCCCAGTACCACAACGAATAATCCTTGGTCTTGCCGTGCCCCCAGATTTCCGGAACCAGAACATCGGCACTCAGCAGAACACAGGCCACCAGAAAGAGAACGTCCAGCGGGCGCCGGAAAGACGGCCATCTCAGCACGAGGATTTTTCCGTTGTCGACGCGGCAGCATCGCCTGCACGCTCTGCGTTATCAGAAACGGCAGCGGCTGAAAACCGTCACTCGTCCGGCAGAACAACTGGGAGGACATGCATTGCCGCCCCACGCACTATCGCCGCAACAACCCTCCCAGCGCACCGCGCACCAGCGCGCGACCGACCGAACCGCCGAGCGAGCCGCCGACCGACTTGCCGAGATCAGCGACGATGCCTCCGACGACCTTGTTGGTAACCGAGCGCGTCACGCTGCGCGCAATGACCTGCCCGGTCGACATCCGGCCGCGCGATGTATTGGTTCCAAAAACCGTGCCAACAATCGATCCGATCTGGCCAAGAATTCCGCCACCTTCCGATCCTTCGGCGGACGCCGTTCCGGCGACACGCTTCTGAAGCAGTTCGTACGCGGATTCGGCGTCGATCGCGGTGTCATACTTTCCTTTCACGGGGCTGGCGTCCATGAGCGCCTTGCGCTCTTCCGCCGTGATCGGCCCGATCCGCGCCGCTGGCGGCCGTATCAGAACGCGTTCGACCATGGCCGGTGTGCCGTTGCCCTCCAGAAACGACACCAGCGCTTCGCCCTTGCCGAGTTCGGTGATGACCTGCGCGGTATTCAGCTTCGGGTTCGGTCGAAAAGTCTGGGCAGCGGCCGCGACGGCCTTCTGGTCGCGCGGGGTGAACGCGCGCAACGCGTGCTGCACCCGGTTGCCGAGTTGGGACAGCACCTTGTCGGGAACGTCGATTGGATTCTGCGTCACGAAATAGACGCCGACGCCCTTGGAACGGATCAGACGCACCACCTGCTCGATCTTGTCCATCAGCGCCTTGGGCGCATCGTTGAACAGGAGGTGGGCCTCGTCGAAAAAGAACACCAGCTTCGGCTTCGGCGGATCGCCCACTTCAGGCAATTGCTCGAACAATTCCGACAGCATCCAGAGCAGGAACGTGGCATAGAGACGCGGGCTCTGCATCAGCTTGTCGGCAACGAGAATATTGACCATGCCGCGACCATCGCGATCGGTACGCATGAAATCCTTCAGGTCGAGCGCCGGTTCGCCGAAGAATTTCTCACCACCCTGGTTTTCCAGCACCAGAAGCTGACGCTGGATGGTCCCGACTGTCGCCTTGGTGACATTGCCGAATTTCTGCGCGGCCTGCTTCACCTTCATCAGTTCATCGGAAATCTCATCCTTCTTGTCGGCCGGAGCGATAGCGTCGAGAATGGCGCGCAAATCCTTCATATCGAGCAGCGCAAGCCCATTTTCGTCCGCAACACGAAACGCCACATTGAGCACGCCTTCCTGAACGTCATTCAGATCGAGCATGCGCGCCAACAACAGCGGTCCCATTTCCGTGACCGTCGCGCGTACGGGATGCCCCTGCTCGCCGAAAACGTCCCAGAACACCGTCGAGAATTGATCCGGCTGGAATGTCAGGCCGATGTCCTTGGCCCGCTTCAGAATGAAGTCCTTGGCCTCGCCAACCTGCGAAATACCCGAGAGGTCGCCCTTGATATCTGCGGCGAACACAGGCACGCCAGCGCGCGCGAAACCTTCCGCCATCACCTGCAGCGACACGGTTTTTCCGGTTCCCGTGGCACCGGTCACCAGACCGTGACGATTGGCGAGTCCTAATGTCAGCCATGCAGGTTGTTCGCCTTTCCCGATGAATATGCTTTGATCGGTATCGCCAATTTGGGCCGCGGTCGTCGCCATTTCATCGCCTCTCGGTGGTCTCGCCGTGATTATCATACGTCATGTTCTGCACCGATTGAACCCAACGTGCCATTGTGTAGCAATCGAAAATCGGCACGCTGAAACTGATGTCGATGCCTTCATAGATGCATTCCAATCTAACGGCGGCGTTTCGAGAGTGAATCAAGCGTTCGGTCTTGCATTGCGGCAACACTTGCGGCGCGATTGACCGTCCAAAGCGATCTGTTTTGCAGTCGCCGCTTGTATTTCGTGTCATGGGGCATCAAGATAAAATCATAAACAAGGATCCGGCGAGCAACCGGAACAGGCGGGGCATCATGGACGAATTGATCGAACAGCTTGCCGCGAAGACCGGCATTGATCCGGCTGTCGCGGGGAAAACCGTCGGCATGATGCTGGATTTTCTGCGTAAGGAAGGTCCCTCCGACAAGGTTCAGTCTCTGATCGATGCGATTCCCGGCGCGGAAAGCGCGATCGCGGCATCCGCCAGCGGTGGTGGCCTCAGCAGACTGATGGGCAGCGGTCTGATGGCACTCGGAAGCCGATTGATGGCGCTTGGGCTGGGCATGGGCGAGATTCAGAACGTCGCCCGTGAATTTTTCAAGCTCGGCCGCGACAGAGTTGGGGCGGATCGGATGGGCGAGATCATCGCCGGGACACCGGGCCTTCGTCAGTTCGCATAAAGCACCTTCACATCCTTGAGTAGCATGACATATCCAATCGCCAAGCTCGAAGGTCTGACCGCTGTCGATGCCAAGAAGTTGAGGTCGGTCGGCATTCGGACCACGGAGGCTTTCCTCGAAGCCGCTCATACCTCGAAAGGCCGCAAAACTCTCGCCGCCAAAACCGGCTTCAGCGAACAGCAACTGTTGGAGTGGGCGAACATCGCGGACTACATGCGCATTCCCGGCCTTGGGAATGGCAAGACGAAGCTGCTCCGTGCCGCCGGCGTCACCACGGTGCGCGAACTGACCCACCGCAATCCGGCGCGCCTCGCCCAGGCGATGAAGGACGTGAATACCAAGCGCAAGCTGGTCAACGCGCTGCCCTCCGAGAAGTCGATCGGCGAACTGATCGCGCAGGCGCGCAAGCTGCCGCTCAAGATCACCTACTGAACCCGTTCGACGCGGCTGCCCGCCGTCCTCTCCATGACGTTTTTCGCGCCTTGACTCCATGCCTGGGACCGCGCAAAGCGACCGCATGACCGCGGCGAGTTCCACATCCAGGCCTCCGGCAAACGATGCATGTCATCCGGTGCTGCAGGCGCTGCTGTCGAGGCCTTCTCCGGCGATCATGGGGGTGCTGAACATCACCCCTGACTCGTTTTCGGACGGTGGACAGTTCATCACTCCTGATCGTGCGCTGGCGCAAGCGAGCCGTATGGTCGCGGAAGGCGCCGACATCATCGACATCGGCGCGGAATCCACCCGCCCCTACGGTTCGCTACCGGTCTCGCGCGACGAGGAATTGGATCGACTGAAGCCGGTTCTCGCCCCCACCATCGCGCTCGGTATCCCCGTCTCGATCGACAGCATGAAATCATCCGTCGTTGGTTGGGCGCTCGAAACGGGCGCAGCCATCGCCAACGATGTCTGGGGCCTGCAGCGCGATCCGGACATGGCGGGCGTGGTTGCCGAGCATGGCGTGCCGGTCATCATCATGCATAATCGCGACAAGGCCGACGGCGGGATCGACATCATGCAGGATATCGCCGCATTCTTCGACAGGTCGCTCGCGATCGCGGCGAAAGCCGGCATTCCCGCAGGGCACATCGTGCTTGATCCCGGCATCGGCTTCGGCAAGACACAGGAGCAGAGCATGACAGCGCTGGCCCGGCTCGACGAGTTGCGGACCTTCGGTTTGCCGATTCTGGTCGGCGCGTCACGCAAGCGCTTCATCAGCACGGTGGTCCCATCGGAGCCGGAGGAACGGCTTGGCGGCTCGATCGCTGCACACCTGATTGCGGCGCGTGCAGGCGCCAGTATCATTCGCACGCATGACGTTGCCGAGACCATGCAGGCGTTGCGCGTCGCGCAAGCCATCGAGGCCAAACGATAGTCGGGGCACAGGCGGGGATCATAGACGATGACCGATACGATCTTTATCCGCGGCGTTGTCATCCATGCGCGCCATGGCGTCATGGAGCACGAGACGGAAGTCGGCCAGCGCTTCGTGATCGATCTCGACTTGTCGGCCGATCTGTCGGAATCCTCGCAGACCGACCGCCTCTCCGACACCGTGTCGTATTCCAACGTGGTCGCGACAGCCACCGCCGCGTTCAAGGATACTAATTACAAGCTGCTTGAACGCGCAGCCGGCGCGGTCGCCGACGCGGTACTTGCCGCTTTTCCGCGTATCGACGCAGTCAAGGTGACCGTGCACAAGCCGCATGCGCCGATCGCGGCGATCTTCGACGACGTCGGCGTCATCCTGACTCGCAGCAGGAAATAGGTCGGCGATGGCCAGCGTTCTGATCGCACTCGGCGGCAATGTCGGCGATGTCCGGGAAACCTTCCGCAAGGCCGTCGCCAACATTTGCGGCATGACCCAGGCGGCGCTGATCGCCCGCTCGTCCGACCACGTCACGCCGCCCTGGGGCGAGGAGAAGCAGGATCGCTTCATCAACGCGTGCATCGAGATTGAAACCGCTCTCGATCCGCATGCGCTCCTGTTCACACTGCACAAGATCGAGAAGAAATTCGGCCGCGACCGGACAAAGGAAACGCGGTGGGGTCCACGCACGCTGGACCTCGACATCATCGCTTATGACGACGTTAAACTCGACAAGCCCGAGTTGACGCTGCCGCATCCGCGTCTGTTCGAGCGCGCTTTCGTGCTGGTTCCGCTCGCGGAAATTGCACCTTATCGCGTCATCGGGGGAAGAAAGGTTGCGGACGCCCTTGCTGCCGTCTCAACCGCCGGGATCGAGCGCCTGCCCGACGTCGGTTGACGCCAAATCCCGCTCCATTTTCACCCGCAAAACCCTTGCGGCAAACCCAAGGCAGCCCGCTGCCCGGTTTTCTGCATATCGGTTAGCGAATTCCGACGCCAAACAACCGTTTGGCATGGCCGTCGCCCCATGGCATTTTGCGGCGAACATTGATTGCCTCCGGAAAAATGAACGCCCGAATGTCCCCTGCCCCCAACGATGCTGCTTCCGACCTGACGCTTGCTTCCGATTTCCCTGCCGCGACCCGGGACGACTGGCGCAAGCTGGTCGACGGGATGCTGAAAGGCGCGCCATTCGAGAAACTGGTCGGCAAGACCTATGACGGCCTCAAGATCGAACCGATCTATCCTCGCGCGCAAGGTACGAGTGCTATCGGCAGCCGCGCCGCCGCAGCGCCCTGGCAGATCATGCAGCGGATCGATCATCCGGACGCCGCGCTGGCCAACGCGCAGGCGCTGCATGATCTGGAGAATGGCGCCATCGGCCTGACGCTGGTGTTCGCCGGCGCCAACGGCGCGCACGGCTTTGGCCTTCCACCGACCGCCGAAGCCGTCGCCAAGATTCTCGACGGCGTGTTCATCGATGCCGGAATCTCCATCGAATTGCAGGTCGGCCCGCAGTCGCGAATGGCCGCGACCCATGTCGCCGAATACATCAAGGGTCGGGGTCTCGCCCCCGCCAAGTGCGACATTCGTTTCGGCCTCGACCCACTCGGCGCCTGCGCCGCCTGGGGATCGAGCCCCTACGCATGGCAGGACATCGCGCCGGCGGTGACGGGTGCGGCGAAGACACTGGCGAGCGCCGGCTTCAAGGGTCCCTTCATCGTTGCCGACGGCCGCGTGATCCACGACGCCGGTGGATCCGAGGCACAGGAGATTGCGTTCGTGCTCGCCTGCGCGACCGATTACCTCCGTGCGCTGGAAAGCGCTGGCGTTCCGCTCGACGACGCACGCGGCATGATCTATGCGCGGCTCAGTGCCGACGCCGATCAATTCCTGACGCTGGCAAAATTCCGCGCGTTGCGGCTGCTGTGGGCCCGGATCGAGCAGGCCTGCGGCCTTGCGCCCAAACCGCTGTTCATCGCGGCGGAAACGGCGTGGCGCATGCTGACGCAACGCGATCCCTACGTGAACATGCTGCGCGCGACCATCGCGACCTTCTCGGCGGGACTCGGCGGCGCCAATAGCCTCACCGTGCTGCCGCATACGCTGGCACTCGGCTTGCCGGATGCGTTTGCGCGGCGCGCGGCGCGCAACACGCAACTGATCCTGCTCGAAGAGTCCAACCTGGCGAAGGTGTCCGACCCCGCCGCCGGCTCCGGCGGCATCGAGGCGCTGACACGCGAACTGTGCGAAGCGACGTGGACGCAATTCCAGACCATCGACAAGGCTGGCGGCGTGTTCGCCGCGCTGGAGCATAACCTGATTCAAAGCAAGGTCGCCGCGACACGCGCCGTACGCGAAGCCAACGTCGCAAAACGCCGCGACGTACTCACCGGCGCCAGCGAATTTCCGAACCTGCACGAGAAGCCGGCGGAGGTCCTCGAGGCCAGGCCGGTGGCGCTCACCCCCTATGGCGAGACAAAAATCAAATTTGACGCACTCGCACCGATGCGACTTGCGGCGCCTTTTGAAAAGCTGCGCGATCGCTCCGATGCGATGTTCAAGACGAACGGCGAACGACCCAAGGTCTTCCTTGCCAATCTCGGGACGCCCGCCGACTTCACCGCCCGCGCCACCTTCGCCAAGAGCTTCTTCGAGACCGGCGGCATCGAAGCTGTCGACAGTGAAGGATTTGCCGATCCCGCGGCCCTTGCCGCCGCCTTCAAAGCCTCCAACGCCGCCCTCGTCTGCCTGTGTTCATCGGACAAGGTCTATGGCGAGCACGCTGCGGCCGCGGCGAAGGCCCTTCACGCCGCCGGTGCAAACCATATCTATCTGGCAGGCCGTCCCGGTGAGCAGGAAGCCGTGCTCCGCTCCGCCGGCGTGCAGGAGTTCATTTTCGCGGGCGGCGACGCGCTGGCGATGCTGACCAGCGCGTGGCAGCGACTGGAGCAACGATGACCGACCAGGCGAAACCGACGCTGACGGGGGGCTGCCAGTGCGGCGCGATCCGTTTCGCGGTGTCGGCGGCGCCGACGCGCATCAGCATCTGCCATTGCCGGATGTGCCAGAAGGCCGCGGGCGCGCCGTTCGCGTCCTTTGCCGACATCCCGCGCGAGAATTTCCGCTGGACCAAGGGCACGCCTGCGACGTTCCGTTCCTCGTCCATCGCCGAGCGCGGTTTCTGTGCGGCCTGCGGCAGGCCCTTGAGTTTCGGCCGGATCGATGGACCGCGCATCGAGATCATGACCGGCGCGTTCGATCGGCCGGACCAGGTGGTGCCGACACGGCAATACGGAACCGAGTCCCGGCTTGGCTGGGTCGGAACCATCGTCAACCTGCCGAGCCAGACCACGCTGCAGAACTACGGACCGGAAAAGATGGCGACCATCGTCAGCCACCAGCATCCGGACCATGACTGATGGGACTGACGCGCAGGATTGATGATGATATTATTCTATGACCTCGGCGTTGGTCATCCTTCGAGGCGCGCAAGCACGCGCACCACAGGATGACGAAACCGAAAAGAGAACGTCACCCTGAGGGGCGAGCCCCGCGATGCTCTTGCATCGCGCAGGCGAGGCTCGAAGGATGACGGAGGCAGAACAACAATGACCCGGATACCCAACTTCGCTGACATCGCCTTCGAGCCGGTCGCGGCACCTGCCGCGGGTGGCCGCGCGGAACCGTGGCTCACCCCCGAAGGCATTCCGGTGAAGCCCGGCTATGGCGAAGCCGATCTGAAGGGCATCGACTTCCTCGACACATGGCCCGGCATCGCGCCCTACCTGCGCGGCCCCTACCCGACCATGTACGTCAACCAGCCGTGGACCGTCAGGCAATATGCCGGTTTCTCCACGGCGGAAGACTCCAACGCGTTCTATCGCCGCAACCTCGCCGCCGGCCAGAAGGGCCTGTCCGTGGCATTCGACCTCGCCACCCACCGTGGCTACGACTCGGATCATCCGCGCGTGTCGGGCGACGTCGGCATGGCGGGCGTTGCTATCGATTCCATTTACGACATGCGTACGCTGTTCGCGGGTATCCCGCTCGATCAGATGAGCGTGTCGATGACCATGAACGGCGCGGTGCTTCCGATCCTCGCGCTGTTCGTGGTGGCGGCGGAAGAACAGGGCGTGCCGCCGGAGAAACTGTCGGGCACCATTCAGAACGACATTCTGAAAGAGTTCATGGTGCGCAACACCTACATCTATCCGCCGACGCCTTCGATGCGGATCATTTCGGACATCTTCGCCTATACCTCGCAGAAGATGCCGAAATTCAATTCCATCTCGATCTCCGGCTATCACATGCAGGAGGCCGGTGCGACGCAGGACCTTGAGCTCGCCTATACGCTGGCCGACGGCGTCGAATATCTGCGCGCCGGCATCAAGGCGGGCCTCGACGTCGACCGCTTCGCGCCGCGGCTGTCGTTCTTCTGGGCCATCGGCATGAACTTCTTCATGGAAGTCGCCAAGATGCGCGCCGCGCGACTGCTCTGGGCCAAACTGCTGATCCAGTTCAATCCGAAGAATTCAAAGTCACTGTCGCTGCGCACCCACTGCCAGACCTCGGGATGGTCGCTGACGGCGCAGGACGTGTTCAACAACGTGATGCGCACCACCATCGAGGCGATGGCGGCGACGCAAGGCCACACCCAGTCGCTGCACACCAACGCGCTCGACGAGGCGCTGGCGCTGCCGACCGATTTTTCCGCGCGCATCGCACGCAACACGCAACTGTTCCTGCAGCAGGAGAGCGGCACCAACCGCATCATCGATCCCTGGGGCGGCTCATACTATGTCGAGCGGCTGACCCACGACCTCGCGGTCAAGGCGTGGGGTCACATCCAGGAAGTGGAAGAACTGGGCGGCATGGCGAAAGCCATCGAGGCCGGCGTGCCGAAGCTGCGCATCGAGGAAGCCTCGGCCAAGACCCAGGCCCGGATCGATGCCGGACGGCAAGCGGTGATCGGCGTCAATAAATACAAGCCGGAGAACGAGGCATCAATCGACGTGCTGAAGGTCGACAACTCGACGGTGCGCCGCCTGCAGATCGATAAGCTCAAGCGGCTGCGTGGCGAGCGCAAGGAAGCCGATGTGAAGTCAGCGCTTGCCGCGCTGACCAAGAGCGCCGAGACCGGCCAGGGCAACCTGCTGGCTCTCGCCATCGATGCCGCACGTGTCAAAGCGACCGTCGGCGAAATCTCCGACGCAATGGAAAAGGTGTTCGGTCGCCATCGCGCCGAGATCAAGTCCATCACCGGCGTCTACAAGCGGGAGGCCTCTGCCATGTCCGACAAGGTTTCCAGGGTGCAGGCGCTGATCGACGCGTTCGAGGACGCAGAGGGCCGCCGCCCCCGCATCCTCGTCGCCAAGATCGGCCAGGATGGCCACGACCGCGGCCAGAAGGTGATCGCATCCGCCTTCGCCGACGTCGGCTTCGACGTCGATATCGGACCGCTGTTTGCGACGGCCGAGGAAGCCGCGCGACAGGCGGTCGAAAACGACGTGCATATCCTCGGCGTGTCGTCGCTCGCCGCCGCTCACCTCACTGCCGTGCCGGAATTGAAGGCTGCGCTGAAAAAGCAGGGCCGCGACGACATCATGATCATCGTCGGCGGCGTGGTACCGCCGCAGGATTACGATGCGCTCTACAAGGCCGGCGCCGAGGCGATCTTCCCGCCGGGCACCGTCATTTCGGACGCCGCAGAAGAGCTGATCCGCAAGCTCAACGTGCGGCTGGGGCACGCGAGCGAGGCTGCGGAGTAGTCTTTCGATCGCGGCAGATGAGGCACCCCGTTCGACTTCCCCTCGCACCACCAGTGGAGCGAATTTGACATTCGCTACCCACGTGGCTGCGAGTCCAGAAAGCGAATGTCAAATTCAAAGCTCCACTAAAAAGTTATATTTGCTAGTGGTCCTTTGATTCTAACATTTGCACGGGAACTGCTGGAGCGGGATGCAAATGTTAGAATCGGACCACTAGCCCGTTCGTTGTAAACGAACAGAATGGATTCACCGGTGCCCACCCCCAACTCCGACGCGCCGCGCCTCGCCGCCGACATTCGCGCCGGTCAGCGCGCCGCGCTGGCGCGTGCCATCACGCTGATCGAAAGCCGCCGCGCCGACCATGAAGCGACCGCGCGCGAGCTGGTGCAGACGCTGCTGCCTGCGACCGGCAGCGCCATTCGCGTCGGCATCACCGGCTCGCCCGGCGTCGGCAAGTCCACCACCATCGATGCGCTCGGCATGTTCCTGATCGAGCGCGGCCACAAGGTTGCGGTGCTGGCGGTCGATCCGTCATCGGCGCGCAGTGGCGGCTCGATCCTCGGTGACAAGACGCGGATGGCGCGGTTGTCGTCATCCGAAGCCGCCTACATCCGCCCCTCGCCCGCCGCCGGCACGCTGGGCGGCGTCGCGGCGAAAACGCGCGAGGCAATGCTGTTGTGCGAAGCGGCCGGCTTCGACGTTGTGCTGGTCGAGACGGTAGGCATCGGCCAATCCGAAACCGCGGTCTGCGACATGACCGACTTCTTCCTCGCCCTGATGCTGCCCGGTGCCGGCGACGAACTGCAGGGCATCAAGAAGGGCCTCGTCGAACTCGCCGACATGATCGCGGTCAACAAGGCCGATGGCGACAACGTCAAGCGCGCCAACCGGGCGGCGGCGGAATATCGCAGCGCGCTGCACATCCTCGCACCCCGTTCCGAGCACTGGCATCCGCCGGTGCTGACCTATTCGGCCATGGAAGGAACCGGCCTCGCCGAACTCTGGCAGAAGATCCTCGATCACCGCAATGCCATGCAGGCGTCCGGCGACTTCGCCGCGCGGCGACGCCAGCAACAGGTGAAATGGATGTGGTCGATGCTGGAGGACCGGCTGAAGGCGCGGTTGCGCGCCGATCCATCGATCCGCTCGAAAGTGAAGACGACAGAATCCGCAGTCGCCGACGGCCGCATCACGCCGGCGCTCGCGGCGGAACAGATCGCGGAGATGCTCAAGCAAGGATGACCAAGAAGCTCCGCATCCTCATCACCGGCTTCGGTCCCTTCCCCGGCGCGCCGTACAATCCGACCATGCCGCTGGTGACGCGGCTCGCAGCCCTGCGCCGCCCCGCGCTCGACGACATCGCAATCACCACCCACATCTTCCACGTCACCTACACGACGGTGGATCGCGAGCTGCCGCAGATCCTCGACAAGCACCGTCCGCATGCGCTGCTGATGTTCGGACTCGCCGCGCGCACGCCATATCTGCGGATCGAGACGCGGGCGCGCAACGCGATCACGACGATCTGGCCGGATGCCGACGGCACGCGGGTGCGCAAGGGCACGATATCGGGTACGGCGGATGCGCTGGCCTTCGGTCCGCATATGCACAAGCTGCTGCGCGCCGCGCAAGCAACCGGCATCGACGCGCGCGCCTCGCGCGATGCAGGCAGCTATCTCTGCAACTATCTGAGCTGGCGCGCGATCGAGGCCACCCACGACAATGGCGGCCCCAAGCTGGCGGCGTTCATCCATGTCCCGCCGCTGGCGCGCGATGGAACGGCGGCGCGCCGCGGATCCGGCATCGCGCTGGAGCATCTGGTCGACGCGGGCGAGGCCATGCTGCTGGAACTCGTGAAAGCGGCGCGGCAGGCGACTCGCACCTGAATCCAGAACGAATTATGAAGATCACCGTCTGCTTTGCGATGAGCAGCCATGCCGGAAACGGGGATTGTGCAACGCAACATCGGCGCCGATATTGGGCGCTGCTTTCGCCAATTTCCTGAGATGAATCAATGACCGATACGAGTGCTGACGGGTGGGTATCCACGGCCCATCGCCCGATGGGATTCCCTGAATTCGTCGCCATTGTCGCCTCGATCATGGCGCTGAACCCGTTCGCGACCGACATGATGCTGCCGGCCATGCCGGACATCCGCAGCACATTCAGCATCGCCAACCCCAATCACGTTCAGGAAGTCATCTCGGTCTATCTGGCCGGTTTTGGCGCGGGCCAGTTCATCATGGGCCCGCTGTCGGACCGCTTCGGCCGCCGTCCGATCCTGATTGCCGGCATGCTGCTCTACAGCGCCGCCGGGCTGCTCACGGTGCTCGCGCCGTCGTTCGAACTGATGCTGCTCGCCCGCGTGCTGCAGGGCGTCGGCACCTCGGCCACCCGTGTCATCGCCACTTCCATCGTGCGCGACTGCTACGCCGGGCGGCGCATGGCGAGCGTGATGTCGCTGGCGATGATGATCTTCATCGCGGTTCCCGTGCTGGCGCCTTCGTTCGGCCAGGCGGTCATGCTGTTCGCGGAATGGCGCGGCATCTTCATGGTGCTGACGGTCTATGGCCTGCTCGCCCTGCTGTGGAGCGCGATCCGGTTGCCGGAAACGCTGCCGGTGACGAAGCGCAAGCCGCTGACTGCGACCAACGTCTTCAACGCCTTCCGCCAGACCCTCACCCACCGGCAGACCCTCGGCTATGCGCTCGCCGCCGGCGGCATCCAGAGTGTGGTGTTCGCCTATGTGTTCTCGTCGCAGCAGATCTTCACCGAGGTCTATGATCTCGGCGAATACTTTCCGCTCGCCTTCGCCGCCATTGCCATCGGCATCGCAGCCGCGGGCTTCCTCAATTCGCGCATCGTCGGCCGCTACGGCATGCGGGTGATCTCGCACAGCGCGCTGATCGGATCGCTCGTGGTCTCGACGGTGACGCTGCTCGCGGCCTGGCAGGGATGGCTGTCGTTCCCGGTCTACATGGTGCTGGCGATCGGCAACATGTTCGCGTTCGGACTGATGTTCTCGAATTTCACCGCGCTCGCCATGGAGCCGCAGGGCCATATCGCCGGCACCGCCTCGTCGCTGTTCGGTTCGATCACCACATTGATCGGCAGCGCCGTCGGCGCGCTGATCGGGCAGGATTTCAACGGCACCATGCTGCCGTTCACGACCGGCGCGTTTCTCTGCACGCTGGCCGCTCTCGCCATCGTGATCATCGTCGAGCACGGACGGCTGTTCGTGCCGCATAATCCGGTGGTCCAGACACCGCCGCGTTAACCCTACGGCCAACAATCGCGCGCGCAAGCGGCGATCTGCCCCGGCGACACTGCGATTTCCGCGCTACATCCTGTTCGTGAGGCCGTTCCGCTTCGCGAACAGGACGCGTCATGGACATCGATCGCCGCCGCATCATCGGAGCTTCCGCCGCCGGCGTTGCCGGCGCGATGGCGATGCCGTCGAATGCGGCACGCGCCGCGCCGCTGACATCGACGCTCGGGCGCGATGCGACCCACTACGGCGTAAAGCCGAACTCGCCTGACGATCAGACCCGCGCCCTGCAACGCGCCATCGACGAGGCCGCACGCGCCCATGTGCCGCTCGCCTTGCCGCCCGGCATCTATCGCACCGGCGAACTCCATCTCACGCCGGGAAGCCGGATCATCGGCGTGCGCGGCGCGACCACGTTGCGCTTCAGCGGCGGCGCATCGCTGCTGTCGGCCGAGAGCGCCGACCATCTCGTTATCTCCGACCTCACCCTCGACGGCGGCGGCATCGCCATGCCGACGCGGCGCGGCCTGATCCATTGCCTCGGCGGGCGTGACGTGCGGATTCTGGATTGCGAGATCACCGGCAGCGGCCGCAACGGCATCTGGCTCGAAAATGTCGCGGGCGAGATCAGCGGCAACATCATCCTGCAGACGACAACCACCGCCATCGTCTCGTTCGACGCGCTCGGACTGACGGTCGCGCGCAATACGATTCTCGACGCCAGCGACAACGGCATAGAGATCCTGCGCACCGCGATCGGTGATGACGGATCGATCGTCACCGGCAACCGCATCGAGAACATCAAGGCCGGCCCCGGCGGCTCCGGCCAGTACGGCAACGCCATCAACGCGTTCCGCGCCGGCAATGTCATTGCCAGCGGCAACCGCATCAGCGATTGCGACTATTCCGCCGTGCGCGGCAACTCCGCATCCAACATCCACATCACCGGCAACAGCGTCTTCGACGTGCGCGAGGTGGCGCTCTATTCCGAGTTCGCCTTCGAGGGCGCGATCATCGCCAACAACACGGTGGACGGCGCTGCGGTCGGCGTCTCCGTCTGCAATTTCAACGAGGGCGGACGGCTCGCGGTCGTGCAAGGCAACATCATCCGCAACCTCATCCCGAAACGCCCGATCGGCACCGCACCTGACGACGACGCCGGCATCGGCATCTATGTCGAGGCGGATACCTCGGTCACCGGCAACGTGATCGAGAAGGCGCCGTCCTTCGGCATCATCGCCGGCTGGGGCAAATACCTGCGTGATGTCGCCATCACCGGAAACGTGATCCGAAAGACCTTCATCGGCATCGGCGTCTCGGTCGCGGACGGCGCCGGCACCGCGCTGATCAACAGCAACATGATTTCCGACGCGCCGCGCGGCGCGGTGGTCGGCCTCAATCACGCCAAGCCGGTGACGCCGGATCTCACGGCCAATGGCGCCGCGAAGTACGCGCAGGTTATGCTCGGCGGCAACGCTGCGCACTGAACCCGTCCCTCCCCGCGACAACGGCTCCGCCATGCAGCGGATGAACTGGTCACGTCTGCGCGCCCCGCTATAGTCCGGCGATCAGAACGAGCGCATATGCAATGTGACGGGAGGACACCATGAACATCACGATGAAGGATCGCGTGGCCGTTATCACGGGCGGCAGCAAGGGCATCGGCGTCGCCGTGGCACGGCGGTTCGCGGAATCCGGCGCAAAAGTTGCGATCCTGGCACGCGGCGCGGAAAGTCTGGCGGCGGCACGGCAATCGCTCGCGGAGGACAAACTCGAGGTGCATGACTATGTCTGTGACGTCTCCAAGGCCGACGACATCGCAAGGACGCACGCGCGGATCATCAAGGATCTCGGCAGCGTCGACGTTCTCGTCAACAATGCCGGCACCTCGCGCACGATGGCATTCGAAGGCATCACCGACGATATCTGGCAGGAAGACTTCGATCTCAAGCTGTTCGCCGCGATCCGCTTCAGCCGGCTGGTCTGGGGCGACATGAAGGAGCGCAAATGGGGGCGCATCATCAACGTGCTCAACACGGGCGCCAAAGCGCCTCCCGCGGCCTCGGCGCCGACCACGGTTTCGCGCGCCGCCGGCATGGCGCTGACCAAGGTGATGGCCGGCGAAGGCGGCCCGCATAACATTCTCGTCAATGCGATGCTGGTCGGCCTGATCGTCAGCGATCAATGGGTGAAGCGGCATGCCGCCACCGCGCCCGACACCGACTTCGAGACGTTCACCCACAACCTCGCCAAGGGCGTGCCGCTCGGCCGCATGGGAACGGCCGAAGAGTTCGCCAACCTCGCCTGCTTTCTGGCGTCGGAGCAAGGCTCCTACATCACGGGGACCGCGATCAATGTGGACGGCGGCCGCTCGCCGGTGGTGTAGCGGCATAGCCGTCAGGAGCGAACGGGACTTCTACAGCACGTTGTGCTGCAGCATCGGATAGCGCTCCTGAACGGTGCGGCGATCGGGGACGATTTCCGGGATCATCTCGGCTTCCGGCGTGTCGTCGAGACACTCGGTCGCCAACACAGCGTCCTCGCCGGCCGAGGAATCGTCAACATCGAGGACGGCCCCTGCATCGTCCTGCGACGGCACGATTGACGCCAGTGCGGCATGCACCGCCGCGGTCCCGAGCAGCCGGGCCGAAGGCTGTTCGACCCGCTCCTGCACCACAGGGGGAGCTTCGGCTGGTTGATCGAGCCAGGACCAATCGACCGCGCGATTGTCCGGTGTCGCCTCGCGGCGCGCCAGCACGCGCCACGTTTCGACGGCGCCTTTCGCTTCGCGGAGGTTTTCCAGGAATGCGTTTTCGGAATGGTAGCGACGCCAGCGTCCGCTTTCATACAGCTCGGTGAGATAATCGAGCCGCTGTTCGGCGATGATGCACCACCGGTTGAGGATGTCCTGGGCGTGCTCGCTGATATGATCAGCGTCGTATCGTTGGGCCATGAAAAAGTCCGCAAGGAGGAGAACGGACGCAGACGCAACGAACGAATCAATGCAGTGCTTGCGGGATATTCTGTGGAAAACTTCGGCGATGTCCAGCACTTCGCGGCGGAAATGCGGCACCCGGCGCAAACGGGCTCGTAACCCGCTGAATCCTCCTCACAAAGGAAAGCCGCGCCATCCACCAAAGCGGACAGCAGGCTATTGCAGCTTTTCGACCTTAGCTGGCAGGTCGGGATATCGGCCAATTCTGTAGGTGGCATTCTTGCACGTCAGAACCCACACATCGTAGTCCGGCTTTGATAGCTTGGCGTCGCGCGTGCTCTTCTGCGGTTGGTCGCAATCAAAGCCTTGGTTGCGAATTTGAGCTGCAAGCGCGCTCGAAGCGGTTTGCGCTTTGGCGCCACCAAAAAGCTCGCCGCTCGATAGTGCGGCGAGGAATAGAGTGATTAAGAACAAGAGGGTTTTCTTTGAGCGTTTCATTCCCGCCTCCATTGAAGCGCGATCGCTGTTCGCCCGGTATACGGATAAACCCGCAACGTTATGTCCTGTTCCATGCCATGCGTCGCGCCGGGGGCACCCTCACGCTCTCGCATCAACGATGATGAATCCGGCAATCGACCTTGGCGCGATCGGAAGCCCTTCGGCGCTGGAGAGACGACGCTACGCCACTGGTGGGACGATGACACCGGCTTGACGGCAAAGGCCGTGAAGAACTTTCAGCGCCTAAAAACAAAGAGATATTGAAACGAGGAGACCCGCCCGGGGGGACAACCGGGCGGGTCAAGCCATATAGGCGCTGGGGTGGATGGGCGCTCGCGCCGAATACAGCCTCGGGGGAGTTATGGCTCCCACCCTATTCTGTCGCGTCCGCAAGACAAACGTTCAAAGCCGGACCGGATTTTTTTAACGATCTCGAAAGACAGATTATTTCGCGGATGAACCGGCCGTCGGCTGTGGTTCGCTCGCCGGCGCCGCGCGTCCGGTTGTCGCAGCGACGGCATCGGGTGCGGGAGCCGCTGGTGCCGGATCAGACACCGGAATGACCGGCGCCGGGCTTCCGGCCGCCGCGACCGCCCCGTCCGTCACGGCGCGCACGGCGGCATAGGCATCCGCCTCGCCGGCTCCGAACAGATCGTCACGACCGGCCGAGCCGAGATCTCGCGCACTCGCCGTCAGGATGGCGCGAACATCCGGCTTTGCCGGATTGCGCTCCAGCACCAGTGCCGCAACGCCACTGACATAGGCTGCCGCAAACGATGTCCCCGAGGTCATCTGATATTTGCCGCCCGGCGCGGGCAGGAAGATATCGACGCCCGGCGCCGCGACCGCGATATGCCTGCCGCGGTTGGACGCCGCGAATAAATGATCGTCGGCGTCGGTCGCGCTGACCGCGATCACATGGGCATCGGCTGCCGGATAGAGCGGCGGCGATGTCGGCCCGGCGTTTCCGCTTGCGGCCACCATGACGATGCCCTTCGCGGCGACAGCAGCGATACCGCGTCCGACCAGCGCGTCTTTGGGCCCGGCAAAACTCATGTTGATGACGTCAGCGCCATGGGCGGCGGCGTAATCGAGACTCTTGAGGATCGTGAACGAGGTGCTTTCGGCTGCGCCCTGTGCGACGCCGAAGGCGCGGATTGCGAGGATCTTGGCCTCCGGTGCACTGCCCATCAGCCGCGCATGCGACACGATCGCACCGGCGATGCCGGTGCCGTGCACGTGCGGCCCCTCCTTGCTGTCGAGCGCATCGAAGCTCGCGGCGATCGAGCCTGCGAGTTCGGGATGACCGATGTCGATCCCGGAATCGATCACCGCAACGGTGACGCCTTTGCCATGTGCCAGCGTGTGCGCCGCCGGTAACCGCAATTTCGTCAGCGCATATTGCGCCGGATCGCCTTCGACAGCGACTGTCGCCTGATCCTGCAGGAGATAGCGGAAATTCGGCTGCACCGACCGAACGGCGGCATCGGCACGCAATTCGCGCTGCACGTCTTCGATCGGCCTGCGGCCGACAATGCGGAACAGGCTGACGGTGCCGCCGGTCAGCGAGAGATCTTGCGAGGCAAGGCGTTGCAGCCGGTGCCGGCGCGCGAACGCCGCGATATCGCTGTCCGACAGCGTAGCGGTTTCGGCGACGATCTCGCCGGGCAGATAGTTGCGCGTCGCTGCGGCCTGCCCGCCGCTGCGCCGAGGGGCATTGTTCTGATCCTGCGGCGGAGGGCTCTTTCCCCCGAGGCTGGCAACGAACGGACGGCCATTGCATGCGCCGCTCATCGCACCGTCGCCGCGCGCGCAAACCGGGTAGGTGTTGGGCGCGTAGCGAACATAGGACAGGCCGGACGCAGTAGTGCCGGTGACAGGCTGTCGCGGCCGCCGCTCGTGGTCTGCCGTCTTCCGGCGTGGCGGACGTTGCCGCCGGCTTTCATCCGGATACTCATCTCGCTCGATGACCTCGTAAGGGGCTTCGATCACGCCGAGCGGCACACCGTAGCCGTAGCGCGGCCCCATGCCGCGAGGGCCGCCCCAACCAGGCCGGTAGCCGCCGTGCATTCCGTGCCCGCCCATGCCGCCGCGCGATCCCATGGCAGGCGCGCGGCTCTGGGTGCGAAATCCAGACGAATAGCCTTGCGCATGAGCCCGCGAAACATCGAAGCTGATGAGGCAGCATAGGCCTGCCATCGCCGCAACAGCGACGCTCCATGCCGTCAGGTACACAGGCCTCGCACCACCGGTTGTCATCAGCGTTCCTCCGATGCGGGACAGCCGACGCAACGAGTCTGCGTCCGTCCAGAACTACTGAGCGGGAACCGCGAAATTGATAATCTTCTCGCCCTGCAGCCGGCTCATGAGATCGGCGACTCCCTTGGAGTCGGTCGACCTGCCGCCGAACTGCAGCTTGAACATGCCGCCCCGGGACGCCGACACGATCGAGGCGTGATAGCTATCGAGAAATGCATTGATGTCCGACACGCGCGTATCCGGAGCGAACCGCACCAGCGCCTGCGGTCCCGATGCGTCCGCTTCCAGTCCACGGGTCAACGGCTCGTCTGGCACCGGCCGTACTTGATAGGATGCGGTGTGGAAGGAATGGCCGCCATTGTCCTTCGTCAGCATCGTGCCGATCACGCCGGCCTGCAGCATCACCACCAGCGCCCCGATCGCGCCCGCGGTTGCGAGCGTGCGCGGCGACAGACCTGCGAAGAATTCAGACATCCGCGCCAACAGGCCGCGCGACGTCGCCGCGCTCTGCGCCGGCTCGGCATCGATCGCGGCGAACAGCTTTTGCATCGCGCGCGCGGAGGGCGCGCCGAGGTTTTCATTCAGCGAAATGGTCTCGGCATATTCGTCCCTGATCGCGGCATACTGCCTGGCGAGTTCGGGATCGCGCGCCAGCGCCTCCTCGACGCGGCGCATATCGCGCGCGCTCAGCGTTCCGGCCGCATGCCACGGCAGCAGCGCCTCGATTTCTCCAGGCGCAGCGTCCGCGATCTTCTTGTTCGCCGCCGTCATGGCCAACCTCGTTCTACGCCGGCTGCCTTCAGCAGATCGGCCAGTTTCTTGCGCGCATAAAACAACCGTGTCTTCACCGTGTTCTCGGGAATGCCGACGATCTCGGCGACCTCCTCCACGGATTTCTCGTGGTAGTAGACGAGGTCGACGATTTCGCGATGCTCCGCCGAAAGCTGCGTCAGACACTTGCGCAGCGCGTCACCCGTATCCCTCTTCTGGACCGTCACCTCGGGATCGTCGGATTGATCCTCGATCGCATTGGCGGTCTCGTCGTCCAGTTCGGCATCCTTCCGGCGGCGCAGCGCCGAGAGGGCCTTGAATCGCGTAATTGCCAGCAGCCAGGTGGAGACGGCGGATCGGCCTTCGAACTTGCCAGCCTGACGCCATACATCGAGAAAAACTTCGCTGATAAGATCTTCCGCCACCTGTTCGTTCCGCACGAGCCTCAGTCCGAAACGGAAGACCCTGACGTGGTGCCGCCCGTACAGCACCTGCATGGCGAGGCGGTCGCCTTGGGCGATCCGGGCGATCAACACCTCATCCGAAGCCGCCTGTGTCACGCTCACTGGCCGTCTCGCAGGATTGGTCGGATTTGCAGAGCTGAAGGTTCGACTGACAAGGCAAAATCTTCTTAAAAAACGGGCTTCCGGAGCCAACTGTGACGTCAGCGCACGCAAGGTTGTGCCTGAATCGGCGGAAAGGGCAAGGCGCCCCCGGAGACAGGGCCGAAAGGTATCATCCTATGAGGCGGGTCGAAGACGCGTCCGTGAGCGCCGGCCCGTGACCGGTGAGCGGAAATTTCCGTGCGGAAAGAACCCGTTAACGATCCCGGCGATCTCGAAATACCGGTCAAAAGATACCAAACCTAAAGGCTTTTCCCGCTAGGTTTTCGCTGTTGCAATCCGCCGATAGCGAACCATGGCCCCAGCCGCCTCCACATTGCCCTCCCTCGCGGCCGAGCTCGACGGCGGCGCGGATGTCGGGCTGAACCCCGAGACCCTCGTGCGGCGCGCAAAACAGCGCCGCCAGATTCTCGACATGACCGGTGTCAGCTATGTCATCGATGGACTGCTGCTGCTGATCTACGCCTATATCGGCACTATCCCGATCTCGATCCCGCTGGCTTTCACCGCATGCGGTCTCGTTTCGGTGTCGGTCTACATCGCGCTGTCGGAATCCAACATCAACGACCGCTTCAGGGACCACTATTTCGTCGTCCAGCAGTCGAGCGTCAGCCTGCTGATCCTGCTGGGCTTCGCCTATCTCGCGCCGCAGGTCGGCTTCATGTTCCTGTGCACGCTGTTCATCGTCTATGGCTTCAGCTCGCTGCGTTCGACGCCACGCCAGACCGCGCTGGCATGGACCATGGCGGCGATCGGCGTCGCCGCGCTGTTCCTGGCCACCCACAAGCCGATCTCGCTGCCGGTCGCGACGCCGATCGAGCGCTTCGCGACGATGCTCGTGTTCATCACGATCCTCGGGCGCTGCATGTTCATCGGCATCTTCTCGAGTTCGCTTCGCGCCTCGCTCTACAGGAGCGGGCAGCAGCTCCGGGAAGCCTACCGGCGGATCGAGGAACTGGCCGAGCTCGACGAGCTCACCGGCTCGTTCAACCGCCGCTGCATCATGAAACTGCTCGACGACGAGATTGCGCGCGCGCAGCGCAACGGCAATCCCTGCTCGGTCGCGCTGATCGATCTCGACTGGTTCAAGCACATCAACGACACCTTCGGGCATCCGACCGGCGACGAGGTGCTGCGGACATTCGCCATCACCGTGTTCGCCAATATTCGGGCCGTCGACAAGTTCGGCCGCTACGGCGGCGAGGAATTTCTGCTCATCCTTCCGGACTCGACGGATGCCGCCGCCGAGCGAAGCCTCGACCGTCTCCGCGCGATCGTCGCAGAACTCGACTGGAGCGCGTTCTCGCCCGGAATGACCGTCACGATCTCCGCCGGCGTCGCCATGCTGAAGCCGGGCGAAACGCCAGACGCCATCCTCGCGCGCGCCGACAGCGCGCTTTACGCCGCGAAGGAAGGTGGCCGCAATCGCGTCGCCCGCGCCTGACCGCACTTTCAGATCGTAGCCGCCGACCAGAACGTCGCGGCTGTTCCTTTCGAGAACTCCAGGACAGAGTCATGACTTTCAAATCGGCCACCATCTCGACGGACCTGCTCGACGAGCTACAGACCACCCTCGCCCACGGCACCGTCGCACGACGGGTCGAAACATTGCGCCGGGTCACCGACCTGTTCCTGAACCACACGGTCGACTATTCCGACGAGCAGATCACAGTCTTTGACGATGTCTTCAACTGCCTGATCGATCACATCGAGACATCGGCGAAAGCCTTGCTCGCCCGGCGGCTCGCACCGTTTTCAAAGGCCCCGCCGCAGATCATCCACACCCTTGCGTTCGACGATCAGATCGAGGTCGCCGCACCCGTACTGTCGGAGTCGGAGCGGCTCAGCGACGATGCTCTCGTGGCGAATGCCCGCAGCAAGAGCCAGGCCCACCTGCTGGCGATCTCCATGCGGAAAGCCCTGAGCGACGTCGTTACCGACGTTCTGGTGGAGCGCGGCAACGACGAAGTTGTCCGCAGCACCGTCAGCAATCCAGGCGCCGAATTCTCCGAGCAGGGCTTTACGCGGCTGGTTGCACGCGCCGAGACCAACGACGGCATCGCCACTTGCGTCGGCATGCGACCGACCATTCCGCGGCATCATTATCTGAAGCTGATCGCGAAAGCTTCGGCATCCGTGCGGGCCCGCCTCGAGGCTGCCAATCCGCATCTGACGAATGACGTATCGGCGGCCGTCAGCGAGGTTGCACGGCGCGCGCGCTCGGCACCCGCGGCCATCAGCCAGGAGACCTTCATCGCGCATGGGCTGGTCCGGTCGCTGTTCGAGGACGGACGGCTCGACGAGCACCAGATCGCTGCATTCGCAGAAGCCAGGAAATTCGACGAAACCAATGCGGCGATCGCCTGTCTCGCCAACGTCACGGTCTCGGTCGCCGAGACCATGATGATCGAATCCCGCGCCGAAGGCGTATTCATCTTAGCCAAGGTGGGTGGCCTGTCCTGGTCGACCGTCAAAAGCATCATCAATATGCGCAGCGACCTCGCCGACACCGAGCCGGCGGATATCGATGCCGCCAGACTGACCTACGAACGCCTGCGCCCGTCCACCGCGCAGCAGGTCTTGCGTTTTCACCGCATGCAGCAGACCGCGGCCCCCGCCGCGGTCTGAGTTTCGGTCCCGGTCGCGACCGCAATCGGACCTGCAGATAACGCAGGGGGGGTCAGCATCTCCTTTCGGTGAGTTGATATTGCCGGCATTCTGGTGTTGGAAAGCTTGCAAGGCGGGCTTTATGGGACGGGATTGAATGCGGATTCTCATTACGGGCGTGGGCGGCTTCATCGGACAAAACCTGATCCGGGAGTTGCTGCGGGAAGGTCGTCTTGCCGACCGCAACGGCAAGTCGCAGCCAATCCGCGAAATCGTCGGTCTCGACACGCATTTGCCTGAGATTTCCGATCCCCGCGTCACGCTGGTGCAGGATGATATCACGTCGCCGCAGGCGCTCGCGAAAATCGGCGCACAGACATTCGACAGCATATTCCATCTCGCGGCTGTTCTGACGACTGAGGCTGAACGTCAGCCGGCGCGTGCGCTTGGAACCAATGTGTCAGCGCTGGCTGCCCTGATTGAGACCATCCGGTCGAAAGAAGCGCCGCCGCGTATCATTTTCCCGAGTTCGATCGCCGTTTTCGGCGGCCTGCTGCCCGACACCGTCGACGACGACTACACACGCCGGCCGCAAACCACGTACGGCACCCACAAGGCAATCGCGGAGTTGATGCTGGCCGACGCAACGCGCCATGGCATCGTCGACTCCCGCACCCTGCGCCTGCCGGTCGTTCTGGTTCACCCGGGATCGTCCAGTTCGTCGATCTCCGACCGGCTCGCCGCGGTCATACGCGAGGCCACCGCGGGCCGCGACGTGGTCTGTCCGCTACGGAATGACACCCGCGTCCCTGTGGTGTCCGTGCAAACCGTCGTAAGGAACCTGATCAACCTTCACAATCTCGAAAAGGCAAGGCTCCGGGGCAAGCGTGGCTTCAACCAGCCCGCGCTGACGGTCAGCATGGACGATATCGCCGCGTCGGTCTCGCGCGTGCGCAACGGCAAGCCGCCCGGCAAGATCACCTTCGCGCCCGATCCGGAATTGAAGCAGATCGTCGATGGCTGGCCGAAGGGGCTCATCTCGACACGCGCAGCGTCGATCGGAACGACATCCGACCGGACCTTTGACGACATCATCGCAGGCTACCTGAAGAGCCTTCAGGGCAGGTCCTTGGCCTCAGAACCGCAGTAACCTTGAGCCGGCGAACGCGCCGATCGCGGTGACCAGCGCCGTCGCCAGCGAATACCAGGTGATGACGAACAGCGGGGAATCGTCGTTGCATTGAGAGGCATAAAGCGTCGCGGCGAGACCCGCCGAGAGCAATCCGACCAATGCTCCGGTAAGCGCCGGCCGCGTCGAGGCGCCATGCCTCAAACCGATCAGACCAGCGATAAGTAGCGGCAGCGACAGCAGCGGGATCGCTGTCATGCACAACTTCGAATTATTGCCAATCAGCCGAACAAGCCAGGGCCGCGAATGCGGCAGCATCATCTCGACTGCCATGGCGAGGACGAGCAGAACCACTGGCGTAAGCAGCAGCCAGATCCAGCCGCGCGGCGAGGCTTCGGGCCGTGACAGATGCAGGCCCACCACCAGCGCCGACGCAGCCAATGACATCGTCACCACGAACTTGAAGTCGAAGAACGGATTATGCATCGCGGTCCGGATGTCCGATCGGAACCCGAGCGTTACGAAGAACGCGACGATGCTGATCGGCAGCGCGACCGCCAGCGCCACAGCCAATGCGGACCCGACCGAGCGCGGACGGGTCTCGTTGTCGGCAGCAAGCGTGCGAATGAGCTGATCGGTATCCATGGTCAGTCTTTCCGCATCCGGCTCGCAAGGCTCGTGAGCCCGCGATGCAGCGCGACGCGTACGGCGCCTTCGCTCATATTGAATTTGGCGGCGGTCGCCTTGATCGACGCGCTATCTACCGCGATCGACTTCACGACGTCGCGCTGGCGCGCCGGCAGGGTGTCAAGATGACCGGCCACCTCGCTGGCCGGCACGGTCTCGGCAGCCGGCTCACCAGCCAAGGTCTCCGCGAAATCGTCGACATTGACGAACACCCGGCGGCCGCGGCGGCGCAGCGCATCGATCAGCTTGTTGCGCGCAATCGCAAACAGCCAGGGCGCGAATGCCGCATTCGCATCCCATGTGTGCCGCTTCAGATGCACCGCGAGCAAAATATCCTGCACGATATCCTCGGCTTGATCGATCGGCTGACCCGCGCGGGCAAGACCCCGGCGCGCGGTGGCCCTGAGCACCGGTACGACGGCCGCGAGCAGACGCTGATACGCGGCACCGTCCCCGGCATTGGCCGACCGCATCAGGCCAGTCCATTCGTCGTCACGTCCGCGCACACGCGCTCCCAAAAGACAATTCGGCCAGTTTTTCAAATTGTTACGAAGAACCCGTCGCAATCACGAAGTCGTGATAAAACGCAATCCGCAGGCCTTCGCGCAGATCCACGACCCGCCTCTTGCAGGGAATCCGTATCCGCCGGTGGCTCATAACATTGTTCACGTGGTCGGTCCAAAACCGGCCGATCCTGCTGCAGCGGTGTCGCCAAAAGCCGCTGATCCTTTGGACCGAGACCGATCGCCTTTGCATTGCCGCTGTTTCGCCGCGGTGGCGCGAAGATTCCCTGTTTTTGCCCCGGTGTGGCCACGCCCGGCGGCTTTTTTGTTAACTAACAGGGGCTGGCAAACGGGGAGATTGCCATGAATATCAAGGTCAGCGGGCGCTCGGCGTTGATCATCGCAGCAGGACTTTGGATGGGTTTCGCGGGGCCCATGCGCGTGACCGACAGCGCCGCCGAACCGGCAAGCCAGGCTGCCCAGACCGAAAAGGCCGGTGCGCCGGTCAAGCTCAGCAAGTTCACCAAACATCGCTCGCACAAGCGGCATATCGCGCGAGCGCGGAAGTCCACCAAAGCCGCCTCCAAAAAGGATAACGCGTCCGAAAAGGACGTAGAGGCCAAAAAGACCGCCGACGCGTCGACGTCTTCCGATAACAGCAACAATCAAATGCCGCTGCCGCCCACGGTTGCCAATGCCCACGCCCAGATGCCCGGTATCCCGGCGGAGGAGCCCAAGACCGAGGCGGGTGCGCTCGCCAGCAGCGCAGGCAAGTTGCTGACCACCAACACCAATCAAGCGGATGCAGCGCAGCCGCAGGCCGACATGCCCCCCGAGGCAACGGCTCCCGCTCCGACCACAGCCGCCGCCGACGTCGTTCCCGCCGATGAGCTCAACGACGTCGACCGCGCCATGAGCGACAACAAGCCAGCTACGCCTACTCTCGCGTTGGCCTCGATCGACACGCCGGCACCCGCTGACGCCACCACTGGCCAAGCGGTCACAAGTGACGACTCCACCTGGAAGCAAACCTCGCTGATCGGCAAGATCTTCATTGCCTTCGGCGGCCTGCTGACGCTCGCCTCGGCTGCCCGCATGTTCATCGCCTAACCCTGAATTCATGCCGGGCACAGCCCTAGGCACGGCATGTCGATTTCTCCCGCCGCCTCCGGTCCGCCGTCTCTGGCGGACCGGTATTTTTCCATGAACGCTGTGCATTTCTGCGCACTTGCGGCGACTGCAGTCAGCAGGCAGATTGCCGCCGCGGCGCGGTCTTCGCGCTGCCAACAGACAAGCGGGATGGATCATGAGCACGTTCGAACACATCATTGTCGAGAACAAGGACGCCGTCGGCATCATCAGGCTGAATCGCCCGAAGATGCTCAACGCGCTGTCATTCGGTGTGTTTCGCGAGATCGCCGCCGCGGTCGACGATCTCGAGGCTGACGACAAGATCGGCTGCATCCTGATTACCGGCAACGAAAAGGCCTTTGCCGCCGGCGCCGACATCAAGGAGATGCAGCCGAAGGGCTTCATCGACATGTTCACCGAGGATTTTACGGCGATCGGCGGCGATCGCGTCGCCACCTGCACCAAGCCGACCATCGCGGCGGTGAGCGGCTATGCGCTCGGCGGCGGCTGCGAACTCGCCATGATGTGCGACTTCATCATTGCCTCGGACACCGCGAAATTCGGCCAGCCGGAAATCACGCTCGGGACCATTCCCGGCATCGGCGGTACCCAGCGCCTGACCCGCGCGGTCGGCAAGGCCAAGGCCATGGATCTTTGCCTCACCGGACGGATGATGGATGCGGCCGAGGCGGAACGCTCGGGCCTCGTCAGCCGCGTCGTCCCCGCCGACAAATTGATGGATGAGGCCATCGCGGCCGCCAACAAGATCGCATCGATGTCGCGGCCCGCGGCCGCCATGGCCAAGCGCGCCGTCAATCGTGCGCTCGAGACGTCGCTCGCGGAAGGCATGAATGTGGAGCGCGACCTGTTCCGCTCGACCTTCGCGCTGGAAGATCGCGCCGAGGGGATGGCGGCCTTCATCGAGAAACGCAAGCCGGTGAACAAGAATCGGTAGAAACAAGGAGCAGTCCCGGCGAACGCAGGGACTACGTCACTCCGCTTCGTTTCAGCGCGGCATTGAGCAGCATGCGATAGAGTCTGTCCGAAAACCTGTTCGGGCGATCGACTCCCATGCGCGCCAGCGCCGGCTGCGCCGAGGCATCGGCCGGACGCAAGCCCGCAAGGACAAGCGACAGCAATTGACGCGGCGACCGGCTCGCCTGCTGCAGCATCTCCAGTGCCGGAATCAGCTGCTGTTCGACGTCGGTAAAGTCGCTGCCGAAGGGAAACGACGGCAGCAGCCCCGCCTCGCGCGCAGGCTTCAACGCCGTAGCGATCCGCTCCGGAAAATTCTCGCGGTGAGCGGCGGGGATCTGATACTCGCGCGGCAGCTTGCCGGCATCCTTGGCCTGCAATTTCAGCTCAGCCTGAAAACGGGAATCCGTCACGTTGAGCATTGCCGCGATCACCTCGGCATCCGACTTGCCGCGCAGATCGGCGGCGCCGTACTCGGTGACGATGACGTCGCGCAGGTGGCGCGGGATGGTCGTGTGTCCATACGACCAGCGGATATTGGAGACCTCTCCGCCTTTCTCACGCCGCGTCGATTCCAGCGTCAGGATCGAACGGGCACCTGAAAGCGCAAAGGCCTGCGCCACGAAATTATATTGTCCGCCGACGCCGCTCACCACCTGACCGTTATCGAGGCCGTCGGAGATCGCGGCACCCATCAGCGTCGCCATCATCGCATTGTTGACAAAACGGGCATCGACGCGGGCGCGGCGCTTGGCATCTTCGTCACCATAGAGTTCGTTGGTGAAGGACACTGCGGTCATCTGGATACGAGCGCGCTGTTCCGGCGTCATCTCGCGCAAGGCGCGGTAGAATGACTTCGGTCCGAGAAAGAACGCGCCGTGCAAGACTGCGCCATCGACCTCGCGCTTGATCACGCCGGCCTCGATCAGGCCGAGAAATGCCTCGAACACCATTTCGCTGACGCCGTAGAGACCGGCTGCGAAAGGCTCGCTTTCCATGGGTACGATACCGGGCGCGAGCCGCGCCACGGTCTCGCGAAACCGCGCATTGTCGCGATGGCGCAGGATCAGGCTTTGCGCCAGGGCATCTCCGACCTGACCGATGCCGATCTGCAAACTGCCGCCGTCCTTGATCAGGCCCGCCGCATGCAGACCGATGGCATATTTGGTGTCCGACACCGGCTCCGACGGCGGTGCGAACAGCGGAAAGTCCGTTTCGGGGCTGTCGAGGATGGCGTGGAATTCGCTCGCCGGCAGATCGCCCGCGCCGGGCATGAAGGGCAGTTCCGAATTGACCTGCCCCACCAGCTTGAACGAGGCCCGGCCCTCGGCGCGGGCACGCAGGAGATCGAGCGTAGTATCGGTATTGCAACTCAGGCTGTAACGGGTTTCGCCGTTGACGACACGCTTCGCCACAAGCTGGGTGATGACATTGAGGCCGCGGTCGAGAATGTAGGATGCCGCATGGGTGTAATTGGCGGCGATGTAGTGCTGCTGGGCATAGGGATTGCGCAGCCATTTTCCGGCGAGGAAAAAGAATTCGATCACCTCGACGTTCGGTGGCAATGCACCTTTATGGAGCGCCGTCGCATAGTCGAGATCGGGCCAATCGCCGAACAGGCGATCGATCACCGGCGCGATGAAGCGCCGCTCGAGTTCGTTCGAGGGCCGCGGCTTCTCCAGCGTCAGCGCCGAGAAGAAGGTCAGGTCGAGAGCATGGTCGGCGACGGCGCGAGCATACAACGCGTTGATGATGTGGTTGGCCTTGCCGAGCCCGAGCGGCAGGCCGACGACCAGCCGCGAACCGGTCGTGCGAATGATCTCGTCAGCGACCGCAGAAGGATCGGAGAAAATTTTCGGCATCAGGATGGCCCCCGCAAGCCTACCAGGTTCGACATCCCTCCCTGCCCCTTCTACGCTTTGGCCGTTGCCGCACAAATCATCCCGAAGAGCGAATCGAACGTCTGCCGGTGATCCGAGTCCTGGTGGATTATACTATTTCGTCTCAATCGCGCGACAGCGCCAGCCGGTCGCGACGGCGCACCGGAACGCCCTTGGCTTCCAGGCCTTGTACGATGGCATCGCCGTGCGCGATATCCTGCGCTTCGATCACCAGCTCCACCTCGGTCATGTTCGCGGAAAGCGCACCGAACAGGCGCTGGTGCTGCACCTCGACGATGTTGCCGCCGAGCTCGGCGACGATCCGCGTCAGTTCGGCAAGCGCACCGGGCTTGTCTGAAATCTCCACCACAAGATCGACCAGCCGCCCATCGCGCACCAGCCCGCGCATCAGCACATTGGCGAGCGTCCGCGTATCGATGTTGCCGCCCGACACGATCAGTCCGACCTTGCGCCCCGCGAACCGCTCGGGCGTGGCCAGCAAGGCCGCCAGCGCCGCAGCACCGGCGCCTTCCGCCACGGTCTTCTCGATCTCCAGCAACAGAATGACGGTCTTCTCGATCAGCCGCTCCGGCACCGTCATGACACCCACGCCATGCGCGCGCAAAATCGCCATCGGCAGCGCTCCGACATCGCGGACTGCAATTCCTTCCGCGATCGTCGCACCGCCGACAGACACCGGACGACCTGCAAGCTGCTGCGCCGCCGCGGCATAGGATTCCACCTCGACGCCGATCACTTCGACCGGCGACGCATGATTTGCGGCCACGACCGCGCAACCCGCCGCCAGTCCCGCGCCGCCGACCGGCACCACGAGACAATCGAGCGACGGCTGATCTTCCAGCATCTCCAGAGCGACGGTGCCCTGCCCCGCGATGATGGCAGGATCGTTATAGGGATGCACGAAGACAAGATTTTCACGCGCGGCCAGTTGATGCGCGAAGGTCGCGGCGTCCGCCAACGTCTCGCCCTCGAGCAGCACGCGCGCCGCGTGATGCCGGGTCCGTGCCACCTTCACGAACGGCGTCGGTTTCGGCATCACAATCGTCGCGGCGATCCCGAGGCGATGGGCGTGATAGGCAACGCCCTGGGCGTGGTTGCCGGCGGACATGGCGATGACGCCGCGCTTCGCCTCTTCGGCCGAGAGTGTCAGCAGCTTGTTGGCGGCGCCACGCTCCTTGAACGACGCGGCAAACTGCTGGTTTTCCAGTTTGAGCCAGACCTCGGCGCCGGTGATGTCGGAGAGCGTACGCGAATGCACCAGCGACGTACGGATCACACGGCCGGCGATGCGGCGCGCCGCTTCCTGTAGGTCGGCGTAGACCACCCCGGCGAGATCGCGAGCCCGTTCGTCGCTCATACGCTCCTCCCTGGCGGCGGACTCAGCGGCCGGTCGCCCCTCCCTCGCGCAGGATAAAAGCCCGCTCGCGCGACCGGACGATTCCGACCACCGTATCGTTCGCCGGCGTCGGTATGCCAAGCGGCTTGCCGACGCGCGGGATCGCGCCGTTGATGGCATCGATCTCGCAACGTCGACCGGCATTGTAGTCGAGCAGCATCGAGGGACGCGCACCGGGAATTTTTCCGCCAAGTTTACGAATATGCTCGACGGGATCGCCGACATCGAGCTTGATGCCGGACGCGCTGGCCACCGCGATAGCCTCTTCCGCACAGCTTCGCGCGACATGCCAGGCGTCCGCATCGGCCAGGATTTCACCGATCGTCAGACCGGTTGTGCATGACGTGCCGGAGAACGCGACATTCATGATCAGTTTTTCCCAGACCATTTGCCTGATGTCATCGAACAACGCGACCTTGAATCCCGCCGATTCCCAGATCTTGCCCGACGCCTGAAGCAATTGCTTCGGCAATCCGGCATAAGCTCCGAACCGGATCATCTCCATGCCGTTGTGATGCGCATGGCCTGGCGCCTTGATCGATGCACCGAATCCGCCGACGACACCGACTGCAATACGGTCCGCACCCAGGATCGGCGCGGCGATTTCAGGCGAACCCAGGCCGTTCTGGATGGTCTGAACGATGGTCTCGGGACCGATTAATGATACGCTGGCCTTGGCTGCTTCTTCCACGTCGAATGCTTTGGTGGCGATAATAACGAGGTCGCAAGGGCCGATACCATCCGTCGTCGTTGAGGCATGAATCGAAACGGTGCGGTCACCGCTCGCGCCTTCGACGCGTAACCCCTTGGTCGCCATCGCTTCCGCATGGTCGGGCCAGAGCGTCACGGCATGAACCTCGTGACCCGCATCGACCATGAGCGCGGCATAGACCGACCCCATCGCACCGCATCCGACAATCGCAATCTTCGCCATTCTAGTCTCCTTGTGCCGTTTCTCGTTCATGAGCGGCGGCTTGCAAACAGCTATGACACGCGCGGCCGGAAAACGGAATGTTTCCTGGGGACGATCAGATCAGATTGAACGGAGGCAACGGTTGCGAAAGAATACCTAGGCCGGTCGCTCCGGCCATTGCGGCGGGTGGCTGCCGAGTGGCACCGCCGGCCGCGCCCAGAACGCCGGCGTTTTTGACAGGATCGCCGCGTGCTTCACAGCGTTCAGCGTGCCGAAGCCGGACGGCATCTGCTCCAGCAGGGGTTCGATGGCAGTGCGCTTGAGGTCTGCGGCGGCAAAGCCGCCGTCGACCCGGCCCAGATCCCAGAGCCACTGTCCGGTCCGCGCCAGCGACACTTGAACGTGCCAACTTCCGCCCTCGCGCGCCTGCCGCGCTCGCGCCATCATGGCGCCGAACGCCATGAAGTAACCAGTGGCATGATCGAGAATCTGCGCCGGCAACTCCTTCGGACCTTCGACGCCGGCCGCCTGCCCGTCGGCGTGGTTGAAGCCGGTCGAGGTCTGCACCAGCGAGTCGAAGCCGCGCCGCCCGGCCCATGGGCCAGCCTGACCGTAGGCTGACAAACAGACATAAACGATGCCGGGGCGAATGCGTGCCGCCTCCAGAGGCGAGAAACCGAGCGCGGCGATGGAATGCGGGCGATAGCCCTGCGAGATGACGTCGGCGTCCGCGAGCAGGTTGCGTAGCGCGGCGCGCCCGTCCTCGGTAGCGAGATCGGCGAAGCTTGAGAGCTTGCCGCGGCCGGTATCGATGGTGAGCCACGGGATCGCCGGCAGGTTCGGGCTTGAGATCAGCATGACGTCAGCGCCGTGGGCGGCGAGCGTACGTCCGGCAACTGGTCCGGCGATCACGCGTGACAGATCGAGTACACGCAAACCGGACAACGGACGGTCGCCTTCCGGCCATGGCAGGGGCGGCGCATCGCCGATCTTTTCGATCGAGATCAGCGGCAACGCGGCAAGCGGCGCGGCATGCGGATGCGCCAGCCATTCGTCACGCGAGCGCATCATCGAAACCACGCAGCCGCCGGCATAGGCGGCGGTTTCGAAGTCCTCGGCCTTCCATGTCATCAGCGCGGCCTGCACCTGCTCGCGCTCCGGCTTACAGTTCAGCACCTTGCAGACATTGTCGCGATGATGCGGAAAATTGGTGTGCAGTCGCACGAAGCGGCCATCGCCGGTCTTGTAGACGCCGGCAATGGCATCCCATGTCGGCGGGGGCGGATTTCCGTCACGCGTCAGATAGCGTTCGCTGCGGCATTCAGCGACCGCATGAACCATATCGACGGCGACGGTCTGCGCCTGCCCGCTACGCATCTTCCAGATTTCGGCTGCGGCAAGACCGGCGGCGGCGATGCCGACCTGCGCAGCCGCCGCGACGCGGAATGACGACGGCAGCAAGGGCTCGTCCCCGGTCAAGGTGACGCGCGCAAGCGCGGCGGGATCGCCACCGGAGGAAGTCCAGAGATCGGCAAGGATTTCGGCAGGGCTTTGCATGGATATCGCTCTTCTCTACGCTCGAACGGACGAAAGCAGACGCCGGACGTTTTCGTTCTTAGGAGTTCGCCACGGCCGCGCATAGCCCATGATTTTTCCGTTCTGCCATGAAGGAGTTGCAATGGCTGCCATCGATCCGCTCACCGCCGCCGGCGTGGTGCTTGCCACCGCCGCGACCGATGCCGTCTATGTGATGTTCACGTCTGCCGTTGTGGCGCGGCGGCGCGTGCCGGCGGCAACCTGGAGCAGCGTCTGGTATCTGCTCTCGTCCTTCGCCGTCATCAGCTACACCGAAAACTGGGTCTATGTGGTGTTCGCCGCCATAGGTTCGTGGCTCGGTGCTTTCGCGACCATCACCTTCCTGCACCGTCCGCCCGGCGGACCTCCGGTCGGCGCATCGGTGGAGTGAGGGATCATGCCGGATTTGATCCGGCAATCCGTCTGAACAAGCAAGATGGAATGCCCGGGTCAAGCCCGGGCATGACGAAGGAAGGGAGATACGCCTAATTCCCTCAATGAAAATCCCGCGAGCGCGGCAGGATGCGGACGTTGCGCGGGTGGCGGATTTTTTGCACAGGACTATCCGGATGATCGCGGCGGTCGTCGTTGAGCGGCTCGGCCGGAGCCGCCGCCGGCGGCAGCAGATGACGCGGAACGAGCGCATCGTTCGCCAGATGCATCAGATCGGCGGAGCGATCGGTCAGTTTGCTCGCAACCAGATGTACCACCTTCTCCGGACTGCTCTGGATATACCCCTCCACTTCGATAAGGCGCGCGCCCATCACCTCCTTGCGGTAACGCTCCATGATTTTCGGCCACACCACGATATTGGCAATGCCGGTTTCGTCTTCCAGCGTCATGAATACCACGCCCTTGGCGCTGCCCGGCCGCTGCCGCACCAGCACCACGCCCGCGCATTTGACCCGGCGGCCGTTGTTCTCATGGGCCACCTCGGCGCAACTCACCACGCGCTCGCGGGTGAACATCGTGCGCAAGAATTCCATCGGATGCCCTTTCAGCGACAATCGCACGGTCTGGTAGTCAGCAACCACCTGCTCCGGCAACGGCATCTCGGGCAACGGTGCCGCATGCTCGTCCGGCAGTTCGCGCGCGGTGGCAGCTTCGAACAACGGCAGCGGCATATCGTCCGGCAGGCGGCGCACCGCCCACAGCGCCGCGCGGCGGTCGAGCCCGAGTGAGCGGAAGGCATCGGCGTCCGCCAGCAGGATCAGCGCACGCTTCGGCAGTTTCGTATCGCGCGCAAAATCCTCGATGGAGGTGAAGGGACGACGCTGGCGTGCGGCGACGATGCGCTGCCCCCAGTCGTCATCTTCTTTAACTCGCCCCGCTTGCGGGATCGTGGCTCGTCGCGCTTTATCCTGCTCCAGATACTTCTCATCCGGATCGACCCACTTGAAGCCGTCGATCTGGCGAAAGCCGAGCCGCACCGCATGATGCTTGCCCGTACGCTCCTCCAGCGTGTTCTGGGAAAAGCTGTGGGACACATCGATCGGCCGCACGTCGACGCCGTTCTTGCGGGCGTCACCGACGATCTGCGCTGGCGCGTAAAACCCCATCGGCTGCGAGTTCAGCAAGGAGCAGCAGAACGCATCGGGATGAAACCATTTCAGCCATGACGACACGTAGACGAGTTGCGCAAAACTCGCCGCGTGGCTCTCAGGAAAACCGTAAGAGCCGAAGCCCTTGATCTGCTCGAAACAGTTTTTCGCGAACACCGGATCGTAACCGCGATCGATCATGCTGTTGACCATCTTCTCCTGGAAGGAGCCGATGGTCCCCACATTGCGGAACGTCGCCATGGCGCGGCGCAACCCATTCGCCTCTTCCGAGGTGAACTTCGCAGCGACGATGGCAATGCGCATCGCCTGTTCCTGAAACAGCGGCACACCCAGCGTGCGCTTCAGGACGTTCCGCAGCTCGTTTTTGTCGCCGCCCTTCGGATAGGGATACTCGATTGCCTCGGGATCCATGGCCCGCCGCTTCAGATAGGGATGCACCATGTCACCCTGGATCGGACCGGGACGAACGATGGCCACCTCGATGACGAGATCGTAGAACGTGCGCGGCTTCAGCCGCGGCAGCATGTTCATCTGCGCGCGACTCTCGACCTGAAACACGCCGAGGGATTCGCCCCGGCACAGCATGTCGTAGACCGGCTCTTCATCCTGCGGGATCGTCGCAAGCTCGTAACGCTCGCCCTTGTGCTCCGCGATCAGGTCAAAGCACTTGCGGATGCAAGTCAGCATGCCCAGCGCGAGCACATCGACCTTCATCATCCGCATGGCGTCGACGTCATCCTTGTCCCATTCGATGAAGGTGCGGTCGTCCATCGCGGCATTGCCGATCGGCACATAGGTGTCGAGACGATCCTGCGTCAGCACATAGCCGCCGACATGCTGCGACAGATGTCGCGGAAAGCCGATCAATTCGGTGGCGAGTTCGACGGCGCGGCGCACCATGGGATTTTTCGGATCGAACCCGGCCTGCCTGATCTGCATGTCGCTGACATCGTCGCCCCAGCTTCCCCACACCGTATCGGCGAGCGCCGCCGTGACATCCTCGGTCAGGCCGAGCGCCTTGCCGACGTCGCGGATGGCACTGCGCGGCCGATAGTGGATGACGGTCGCGATGATCGCAGCGCGATGGCGGCCGTAGCGGCGATAGACATACTGCATCACCTCCTCGCGCCGGGAGTGCTCAAAATCGACGTCGATGTCCGGCGGTTCCAGCCGCTCCTTGGAGATGAAGCGCTCGAACAGCAGATCGACCTTGGTGGGGTCGACGGAGGTGATGCCGAGTACGTAGCACACGGCGGAATTCGCCGCCGAGCCGCGCCCCTGACAGAGGATGTTCTGGCTACGCGCCCATCGCACGATGTCGTGCACGGTGAGGAAGTAATGGGCGTATTTGAGTTCGGCGATCAGATCGAGCTCCTTACGGAGAACTTTTTTCAAATCCTCATCCGCACCGCTCGGGAAATACTTTTCGACACCGGCCCATGTCAGGTCCTCGAGATGGCGTTGCGCCGTCTTGCCCGGCGGCACCGGTTCGTCGGGATATTGGTATTGAAGCTGATCGAGGGTGAATTCGATACGCGAGGCGAAGGCCACGGTTTCGGCAATGGCGTCCGGCATGTCACGAAACAGCCGCGCCATCTCGAATGCCGGCTTGAGATGACGCTCCGCATTGGCTTCGAGCCGCCTGCCGATGGTCTCGATCGTCGCCTTTTCGCGAATGCAAGTCAGCACGTCCTGCAGCGGACGGCGCGCGGGGTGATGGTACAGCACCTCGTTGGTCGCCAGCAGCGGCACGCGCGCGGTGGTCGCGATCCGTTGCAAACGCAGCAGACGGCGTCGGTCATCGCCACGATGGAGCAGGCTTGCCGCCAGCCAGACGCCACCCGCACGGCTTCGCTGTAACCGCGCCAACACCTTCAGGGCTGCTGCCGTCTCGAAACGATGCGGCAGAGTCAACACGACAAGCTGGCCTTCTGAGAATTCCAGCAGGTCATCCAATGTCAGATGGCATTCGCCCTTCTCTGCCGCCAGCTTGCCCTTGCTGAGCAATTGGCAGAGCCGGCCATAGGCAGCGCGATCACGGGGATAAACGAGAATATCAGGCGTGCCGTCGATGAACACGAGCCGTGACCCGACCAGAAGTCGTGGCTTGAAACGGACCTTGGGATTTTCCAGTTCGTTGTAGGCACGCACCACGCCGGCCAGCGTATTGCGATCGGCAATGCCGATGACGGGCAGCCGCAACTCGCTGGCCTGATGCACGTACTCCTGCGGATGCGAGCCACCCTGCAGGAACGAGAAGTTGGTGACGATACCGATTTCGGCATAGGCCGGGATATCGCGGAGATGCTTCATGCGAACAGCCCATGCACGAACCATTTCGGTTCGGTGTCGAGGTCATTCTCATCGACCGCTTCGTCATAGAGACCGTCGCGATAGAGCCAGAACCGCAATCCCGTCTCGTCCTCGACGCGAAAGTAATCTCGCGTCGGCATCATCGCCTGCGTCTTCCACCACTCCATCGCAATGCGCTCGGGGCCTTCGGCGCGCACCACGGTATGAATGGCCTGGCGCCATGTAAAACGACGTGGCGGCTTGTCCGGCACCTCCGCCAGCGCCACCTTGATCGGCTCGGGTCGTGCGAACATGCGCAACGGCCGCAGCGGCGGTTCGTCCTCGGTACGCGAGGGCCATTCGGCAAGCATGGCCGCGACAAGATGCTGCTGCGCAGGCAGCGACAGCACCGCCCGCTCCGGAGTATGCGTATCCAGCGGCAGATGCACGCCGACGCGATGGCTGCCGATGCGCGCGGCAATGCGGTCGATCAGCGCCGCGATCTCGTCATTATCCCGAACGTGCGCATCGAGATCGCGCTGCTCCTGCACCACGAACTCGGTCCGCACGGCGGACAACCGCACCAGATCGAAACCAAAACCGGGATCGAGCGGATCGGCCAGCGCATCGAGCCGCTCGCGGAACAGGCGGTCGATGATCTCGCCTTTCGTTACGGGACGTCCGGTTTGCACTGCGATGACGCGCACCGCGCCGTCGGTGCGGAAGAAACTTGCTTCCAGTTGCCTTGCGCCCTTGCCTTGCTTCTCCATGGTGGCGATGAGCATGCGCGCAAGACTGGCCAACGTCATCGCGATTGTGCCGTCGGTCGCAATCGGCTCGGCGAACCGTTTCTCGACGATATAGTCCGGCAGCGGTTTGCGCGGGTTAATCGGCGCATCGCCCTGGCCCAGCACCTGCTCCAACAGCGCTGTGAAAGCCGACCCGAACCGCGCCGCGATTTCGTGGCGGCCGCGCGCCGCGACATCGCCGATAGTCTTCAGCCCGGCGCGGCGCAGCCCGCGCGTGATCGCATCATCGGCGCCGAGCGTGAACACCGGCAGCGGCGCGACGGCTTCGGCCTCTTCGCCGGGCGCGACGATGCAGCCATGGACGTGACGCGTCAGCGCTCGCGCACAGGCCGGCGTGCTGGCGATCGCTGCGCTGACGTCAAAGCCTTGCCGCGCCAGCGTGCCGCATAACGATTTCATCAACGCCGCTTCGCCGCCGAACAGATGGGTGCAACCGGTGATGTCGAGCAGCAGACCATGCGGCGGATCGAGCGCCACCAGCGGCGTGAAGCGGTCACACCAGTCGGCGATACCGTTCAGGGTTTTTGCGTCCGCCGTCTCGTCGGCATCAAACACCTCGATGCCGGGACAGATCGCGCGGGCATTGGCCAACGGCTGGCCGATCGCGAGGCCGACCCGCGCGGCCGCATCGTCCAGCGCGGTGATGACCAGGACATTGCTCTGTTTGGCAACGACGATGCGGGGCGATGTTCCCGTCCTTGCCGAAGTGGATTGGGAGTCAGCCGGCGCGGCTGAGCGCGACAACGCGCGGGTGATCCGGTCGGTCGGCAGGCGCGGCAGCCACAGACTGAGGATGCGTCGCCCCGCGATGGAACGAGACGTCACGGAAGAGGCACTCATCACATTTCCACTCCATGAACCAATGACCGGTCAGGCCATGACGGTTGCGGACAAGCTGCGTCTCGAGCACGGGCGCGCCCCATGCCTGCCATTCAGGCCGTGGCGGCGAGCGTGCCGGGCGCACGGTCCATCGCGTTTCTGCGGTCGAGGACAGCGGCGCCGCCGCGACGCGCAACAGCAGTGCGGTGACGCCGGAGGCGCGCGCCGCCAGCGTCAGCCGGCGACTGGCCACGAGATCGAGCAGCCGGGTCTCACCCCAGATCTCCATGACAACAGCGCCGAGCGCATCGCAGGCCAGTGCGTCTGCCGTCGTTCGCAGCGCGCTCTCTACATCCGGCGCGTGCACCATCACCAACCGGCGCGGATCGAGACCGAGTTCGCGCCAGCCGCTCATCGACAAGGCGCCGCATTCGACCGCGGCAAAATCCTGCCGCACCCAGAGCAGCGGCCGATCGGCGCTGACACGGTGCGCGAGGCCTGCGATAAATCCTGCCGCAGCGGCACTGTGCCGTCCCTCCGCGAACACCTCATGCAGCGCGCCGCGCGCGAGGCCACCCTGCAGCACCGCATCCGCCTCGGCGTGACCGAGCGCCGTCCGGCCCAGCATTCCGCTGGGACCGTTAGCCTCGATCCGCGCGATATCGTCGCGCAAACCCGCAAGCGTGCGCGTATGTGCGCCGCTCATGCGCCGCTCTCCTGGTCCAGCCGTGATCAAAAAAATCCGTGAGATCAGAACCGATGACAGGCCTGAATGTTCACTATTTGTTCTAATAAAACATCAACACACCACCAGGAGTCAACCGGGTTTTCGCATGGGATTTTTGCTCACGAATCCAACGACATCGGTGGAACGCCCCGACAGTCCCGGCATTGACCCCGTGTTCCCAACTTCTGGGACCGGGAGACGTTCATGACCACGTCGCGTCCTTCCCTCACCCGCCTCCGGGAGGAGGCCGCCGACTGCCGCGCCTGTCATCTCTGGAAGGATGCGACCCAGACGGTGTTCGGCGAAGGCCCGGCGCACGCGCCGGTCATGCTCGTCGGCGAACAGCCCGGCGACAAGGAAGACCTCGCGGGAAAGCCATTTGTCGGACCGGCTGGCCAGATGTTCGACCGCGCGCTGAAGGATGCCGGCATCGACCGCGGCAAGACCTACGTCACCAATGCCGTGAAACATTTCAAGTTCGTGCCGCGCGGAAAAATCCGGCTGCATCAAAAGCCGAATACGCCGGAGATCAAGGCCTGCCGCCAATGGTACGAGCGCGAACTTGCGACGATCAATCCGGCATTGGTGGTGGCGATGGGCGCGACCGCCGCGCAAAGCGTGTTCGGCAAGATCACGCCAATCAACAAAAATCGCGGACGTCTGATCGATCTGGACGACGGCCGCAAGGCACTGGTGACGGTGCACCCGTCCTATCTGCTGCGACTACCCGACGAGGATGCCAAAGCGCACGAGTACCGACGCTTCGTCGACGATCTCAGGCTCGCAGCGGCACACCTGCGTCACGACAAGGCGGCGTGACGCAGGTCGTATCTACAGCGATCACGCCGCGAGGGTGTTCTCGACCAGCTTGATCCAGTACGAGGTGCCATAGACGATGGCATCGTCGTTGAAGTTGTAGGCCGGATGATGCAAGCCCGCACTGTCGCCGTTGCCGCAGAAGATGAAGGCACCGGGTCGGGCTTCCAGCATATAGGCGAAGTCCTCAGCGCCCATCATCGGCGGCGTTTCGTGCACATTGTTGTCGCCGGCGATCTCCTTCGCAATTTTGATCGCGTTGTCGGTCTGCGTGGCATGATTGACCGTGACCGGGTAGCCGCGTTCGAAATGGAGATCGATCTTGGTGCCGGTGGTCTGGGCGACACCGGCCGTGATCTCGCGAATCCGCTTCTCAACGAGGTCGCGCACGTCGGGGCGCAGCGTGCGGACCGTGCCACGCAACTTCACCGTCTGCGGAATCACGTTGCGGGCATTGCCCGCCTCGAATTCACACACCGAGATCACCGCGGATTCCAGCGGATCGACATTGCGCGAAATGATCGACTGCAACGCGATGATGAGTTGCGCGCCGGCCACAACCGGATCGATGCAGATGTGCGGGCGCGCGGCATGGCCGCCATGACCCTCGATCGTGAAATCGATGGCGTCGGTCGCCGCCATGATCGGACCCGGACGGATGGCGAACGACCCGAGCGGCAGGCCAGGCCCGTTGTGCATGCCATAGACCTGATCGATCTTGAAACGGTCCATCAGACCGTCCTTGATCATCGCGGCGGCTCCCGCCCCGCCTTCTTCCGCCGGCTGGAAGATCACCACCGCATCGCCGGCGAAATTCCGCGTCTCCGCGAGATAGCGCGCCGCACCCAGCAACATCGCGGTGTGACCGTCATGGCCGCAGGCGTGCATCTTGCCGGGCGTCTTCGAGGCATATGGCAGATTGGTCTCTTCATGGATCGGCAGCGCGTCCATGTCGGCACGGAGCCCGATCACCTTGACGTCGCCGTCGCCAGCCGGCTTCTTGCCTCTGATGACGCCAACGACACCGGTCTTGCCAAGACCCGTCGCAACCTCGTCGCAGCCGAATTCCCGCAACCGGTCTGCAACAAACGCTGCTGTGCGGTGCACATCGTAAAGCAATTCGGGATTTTCATGGATATCCCGCCGCCATGCGGCAATGTCGGGCTGAAGGTCGGCGACGCGGTTGACGATGGGCATGACAAACTTCCAGATAAGTTGAAACCTGAACTCTCTCTAGCATGAGGCGACGAGCGGCCCAATATGCTGATTTTGCTGGACATCGTTCCGGAACTATACAGTCCCGCACGACGGCGCTATGCGTTGATGCAGAATGCAGCGCAGCAGACGTTGCAAAACGACGGCGGGTGAGGATGGCACGGCAGCTTGAAGGTGAGTTCGACTACATCATCGTCGGTGCGGGAACAGCGGGCTGCATCGCCGCCAACCGCCTGTCCGCCGATCCGCGCAACCGGGTGCTGATCCTCGAAGCAGGCGGCAAGGACAACTGGATCTGGTTTCATATCCCCGTCGGCTACCTGTTTGCGATCGGCAATCCGCGCTCCGACTGGATGTTCAAGACGGAGCCGGAGCCGGGCCTGAACGGCCGCTCCCTCTCCTATCCGCGCGGCAAGGTGATCGGCGGTTCCTCCGCGATCAATGCCATGATCTCCATGCGCGGCCAGGCTGCCGACTACGATCATTGGCGCCAATTGGGTCTGACCGGCTGGGGCTATGACGATGTGCTGCCGGTGTTCAAGCGGCTCGAAGACCACTTCCTCGGCGCCAGCGCGCATCATGGCAGCGGTGGCGGCTGGCGCATCGAAGCCCCCCGGCTATCATGGGCAGTGCTCGACGCCGTCGCGGAAGCCGCGGTGGAAATGGGCATCCGCAAAACGCCGGATTTCAACACAGGCGATAACGAGGGTGTCGGCTATTTCCACGTCAACCAGAAGCGTGGACGGCGCTGGTCCTCGGCGCGCGGATTCTTGAAACCTGCGCTGAACCGTCCAAACCTGCGGCTCGAGACCAACGTGCTGACAGATCGGCTGATCGTCGAGAACGGCCGCGCCGTCGGTGTGCGTTTCATCCAGAACGGCGAGACCATCGAGGCGCGGACCAAAGGCGAAGTGATCCTGTGCGCCGGCTCAATCGGCTCGGTTCAGGTGCTGCATCGCTCGGGCATTGGTCCTGCCGACTGGCTGAAGCCGCTCGGCATCGACGTCGTACTCGACAAGCCGGGTGTGGGCCGCAACCTGCAGGATCATCTGCAGCAGCGCGCGATCTACAAGGTCTCGGGCGTCAAGACGCTGAACGAGACCTACTACAACCTGTTCAAACGTGGCTGGATGGGCGTCGACTATGCACTCAGGCGGCGCGGGCCGCTGACCATGGCGCCGTCGCAACTCGGTATCTTCACGCGCTCGGACTCGCGCCGCGACCGTGCCAATATCCAGTTTCACGTGCAGCCGCTATCGCTCGACAAGTTCGGCGATCCGCTGCACCGCTTCCCGGCTATTACCGTGAGCGCCTGCAATCTGCAGCCGACCTCGCGCGGCACGGTGCGCGTGCGTTCGGCGACGCCCGACGAGAAGCCATCGATTGCGCCAAATTATCTCTCCACTGACGAGGACCGCGAGGTCGCGGCCGATGCCATCCGCACCACGCGACGGCTGATGAAACAGCCGACGCTGACCAAGTATCATCCGGAGGAATTTCTGCCGGGGCCTTCGGTCGGCGACGATGATGCCTCGCTGGCGAAAGCCGCGGGCGACATCGGCACCACGATCTTTCATCCCGTCGGCACCGCGAAGATGGGGGCGGCCTCAGACCCGATGGCCGTCGTCGACGAGCGGTTGCGCTTCCGCGGCATTGATGGACTGCGGGTGATCGATGCTTCGGTCATGCCGACCATCACATCCGGCAACACCAACACACCGACCGCGATGATCGCCAAAAAGGGCGCGGCCATGACGATCGAGGATCGCCGGTAACGGTTTCGTCATCGCACCCTGCGCGCGAACGAAAATCCAGACAAACCAGTCGTTTGGTATCCGCCAAAAACGCGGGAATAAATCCGCGCGTCCTTCGATCAGGTCTGCGTGCCCAATGACGGGCCTGGAGACCTCCGATGAGCGACCACGACCACAATCATGATGGCGACGGCGTCAGCCGCCGCAAGGTGCTGGAATGCATGACATGGGCCGGCACAGGCGTGCTCTGGACCATCGCCGGCGGCGTGCCGCGATCTCTCGGCCTCGTCGGCTCAGCGCAAGCCGCGGAAGCATCCGCATCCGCCCTCACCTTCCTACAGATCAGCGACAGCCACGTCGGCTTCGACAAGGCCGCCAACCCTCACGCACTCGCCACGCTTGAGGAAGCGATCGGCAAGATCAAGACGATGCCGGTGAAACCATCCTTCATGATCCACACCGGCGACATCACGCACCTGTCGAAAGCCTCCGAATTCGACGACGCCGAGCGCATCATCTCGCAATCGCGGCTCGACGTGCACTATGTGCCGGGCGAGCACGATTTCATCGACGAGGAAGTCAAGCTGTATCGCGAGCGCTATGGGCGCGGCACCAAGGGCGCCGGCTGGTACTCCTTCGACGCCAACGGCGTGCATTTCATCGGCCTCGTCAATGTCGTGGATCTGAAAGCTGGCGGCCTCGGCAATCTCGGCACTGAGCAACTGGCGTGGCTCGCGGACGACCTGAAAGGCCGCTCGAACTCTCAACCGGTCGTGGTGTTCGCACATATTCCACTATGGAGCGTATATCCGACCTGGGGCTGGGGCACGGAGGATGGCGCACGGGCGCTCGATCTCCTCAAGGGGTTTGGCTCCGTGACCGTGCTCAACGGTCACATCCATCAGGTGATGCAGAAAGTCGAAGGCAACGTCACCTTCCACACCGCGCGCTCGACCGCCTTCCCGCAGCCCGCGCCGGGCACCGCTCCCTCCCCCGGACCGATGAAGGTCGCCGACGACAAGCTTCGTAGCCTGCTCGGCACCGCCAGCATCATCTTCAAACCCGGCGACGAGCGCCTCGCCATCATCGATACGCCGCTGCAGGGCTGAGGATCGTGAATCATGATGTTTCCGAACTTGCGCACCGGCGCGATCCGGCTTGCCGTGGCTGTGGCACTTGCAACGCAAATGTCCGTTGCCCATTGCGAGGAGGTGCCCGTGAAGATCGACAACTTCACCTTCGAACCGGCACAACTGACGGTGAAGGTCGGCACCACGGTGACGTGGACCAACCATGATGACATTCCGCATACCGTCGTTTCCGCTGGAAAATTCCGTTCCAAGGTGATGGATACGGACCAGACCTACTCGTTCACCTTCACCAGCGCCGGCGACTACAAGTACTTTTGCTCGCTGCATCCGCACATGGTGGGGATGATCAAGGTTGAGTAACGGCGAAAAGCAAGGCATCACCTTGGTGCCCGGGCCGCGTCATACCGCCCGGGCACGTCCGGCTGCGAACACCACGATGCTGTTTGGGTCATCCAGAGACGATCAGGTCAGGGCGCAGCGCTTTCGCGAGGCGGCGCTGCCCTACCTTGATGACGTCTACACCGTCGCACGCTATCTCCTGCGCGACCCTGCCGATGCCGAGGATGCCGTGCAGGAATGCTATCTGCGCGCGCTGAAACATTTCGACAGTTATCGCGGACCGGCGATGAAGCCGTGGCTGCTCGCGATCCTGCGTAACGTCTGCCACGCCGAATTTGCCCGCCGCGCGAAATCGAACACGACGGCCATGGACGATCTGCCCGAAAGCGCCGAGACCACCGAACCGCTGTGGCAGGAAAGTCAGGACACACCGGAAACCGAGATGCTGCAAAAGCGCGATGCGGGAACGATCCAGCGAATGATCGCCGCGCTCGCCGAACCCTTCCGTGAGACCTTCGTGCTGCGCGAGATACAAAACCTGTCCTATCGCGAGATCGCCGAGACCGTCGGCGCGCCGGTTGGCACCGTCATGTCACGCCTGGCGCGGGCGCGCGCCATGCTGCGGTCGGCTTGGCTCGCGGAAGAGGAGCAACCCAGATGACCTGCGACGAAGCGGATATCCTCCTGCACGCGCTGATCGACGGCGAGCTCGACGCCGGCCACGCGCGCGAGGTCGAAACCCATATCGCCACCTGCCCGCGCTGCGCCGCCGCGCTCAAGGCTTACCGCGAGATGAACGCGGCCATTGCCGCGGCGGACGTGCGCTTCACTGCACCGGCCCACCTGCGCCAGCGGATCGAAGCGGCGCTGCCGCAATCGCGCGGCACCAGCCGCCGCTCAATCCTCGCGGGATTCGCGATGGGCTCGGCGGTATCGGCCATAGCCGCGACCGGCATCGTCGCGATCGTGCTGCGCAGCGACGACGAGCAGCGCATCGCCTCCGAAGTGGTCTCGGCGCATCTGCGGTCGCTGCAGGCAGGGCATCTGACCGACGTGCTGTCGACCGATCAGCATACGGTGAAACCCTGGTTCAACGGGCGGCTCGATGTCTCGCCACCGGTGATAGACCTGACTGCACTGGGCTTCACGTTGATCGGCGGCCGTCTCGACTATATCGACGGGCGGGCCATCGGCGCAGTGGTCTACAAACGGCGCGCGCACGTGATCAACCTGTTCGTCGCGCAGACGCCGAACGCCACGCACAGCGCCGCACGCACCGAGGATGTGCAGGGATTCAACATCCGCCGCTGGCGCGACCATGGCCTGAGCTTCTGGGCGGTGAGCGATCTCAGCGCCGACGAGCTTGCCGAATTCAGCGACAAGTTCGAGAGCGCGATGCGAACGAACGGGACCGGCTAGAAATCACGCCGACTTGCGGACGGCGTTATCCATCAGCGTCTTGCCGAGCGACCAGATCGCGCCGGGCACCTGATGGCTTGCGGCGATAACGCTGTCGAACGAGGTCTCGATCCACTTGCAGTCTTCGTCGTTGATGACGAGCGGCGGGAGCAATTTGATCGTATGACTTCCATGTCCGGCGACCTGCGTCAGGATCTTATGATCCTTGAACAGCGGTACCGTGATGAGCTGGCAGAACAGCCCCTTGTTGGCCGCCTCCAGCAGATTCCACGAAGCTTTCAGACGCAGCGATTTCGGCGGCCCGAACTCAATACCGATCATCAGGCCCTTGCCGCGTACTTCCTTGAGCAACTCGTAGCCGGGCACCATGCGGGTCAGCGCCAGCCGCAATTCCGCGCCGCGCTTCGCCGCGTTCTCGACCAGCTTTTCGGCTTTGATGACTTCAAGCGTAGCAATACCGGCCGCCATGGCGAGATCGTTCTTGGCGAACGTCGAGCCGTGCACCACCGCGCGATCCATGCGGTTGAAGACCTTGTCGAAGATGTGCTTGCGGGTCAGCACAGCGCCGACCGGCACATGCCCGCCGGATAGCGCCTTGGCCAGCAGCACCATGTCGGGTTCGATGTTCCAATGCTCGACGGCAAGAAAGCGCCCGGTCCGTCCGATGCCGGTCTGCACCTCGTCCGCCACGAACAGCGTGCCATATTTCCGACACAGCGCAGCCGCCCCCGGCAGGAACTCGTCCGTCGGCATGTTCACGCCCTTGCCCTGGATAGGCTCGACGATGAAGGCTGCGACCTGCCGCGATGACAGCGCCTGTTCCAGCGCCGCGAGATCGTTGAAGGGAATCACAGTGCAGTTCGGCAGCAGCGGCTCGAAGCCGCCACGGAAATTCTTGTCGTCGGTCAGCGACAGCGCACCATAGGTCAGCCCATGATAGGCATGGTCGCAATAGACGATACCCGTCCGTTCCGTGGCGACACGGGCAAACTTGATCGCCGCCTCGACGCTCTCCGCGCCGGAATTCGCGAAAAAGACTTTATCCAGGTAGGGAACATGGGCGAGCAGACGCTCGGCCAGGATTCCGGCCAGCGTCGATACGTCCATTTGCACGAGATTCGGCAGATCGCTGTCGAGAACGCTCTTGAGAGCATCTCGCAGCACCGGATGGTTCCGGCCAATCGCAAAAACGCCAAAACCACTGAGTAGATCGAGGTAACGGGCGCCCTCGCGATCGATCAGGTATTGGCCGCGACCGCTCTGGAAACCAACGTCGTAGCCGATGGTCTTTAGAACTCTGACAAGCTGTTCGTTGAGGTGGCGCGCATGCATCGCACTACGCTGCGCCTGCCGTTCCACAAACATCTCGGAAACGTCTAGATTTGGATATAGCATCCGCTACATAGTTCGGTTGATAGCTGTTTCGTCAACTGAAAAGCATGAGTACGGCAATTTGACTTTGCCGTTGATTCCCGGCTCCCCTACCTAAGCATAGGCTTGAAATATGTTGCAGTGCCCGAAACATACCACGCGCATTTTAAGTTATTTCAGACATCTTGCCGGAACCTCCGTTGTCGCAGTGGCCCTGTTCGGAGCCGGTTTCGGACCTGCGCGCGCCGCCGACGATCCTACCGGGGACTGGAAAGTCGCTGACGGCGTCGCCAACATCCGGGTGGCCGAATGCAACGGCGCCATGTGGGGCGTCGTGGTCTGGGAAAAGAAGGCAGGCGGAATCGATCGCAACAATCCAGATGCGTTAAAGCGGAGCCGGCCGACCCTGGGCATGCCGATCCTGCTCGATATGAAAAAGCAGCCGGGCAAGGAAGCCTGGGAGGGTCAGGTCTACAACGCCAAGGATGGCAAGCTCTACGATTCGACCATCAAGCTGGCCTCGCCGGATGAGCTCGAAATTCAGGGCTGTGTACTCGGCTTCCTCTGCGGCGGCGAAACCTGGACCCGCGTCTCCGGTCCAATTCCGAGCAGCCCCTCCAACAACCCCACCGCCAAGGGCGCGCCGAAAGCTAACATGGCCAGGGTCACGCCTTCTCCGAAATCCTCTCACAGGACGACCGGTCAGAAGACAGCCACGCCGAGGACAGCCACGCCGACCCCGACGGCGCAGGCCGATCCCGTCGGAGATATCTGCCTACTTCCCGATATCGCGAGGCCGACCCATTAGCGCGGGCTGAAACAGCAGCACGGCCGCAAGCGTTGTCACCAGCGACAGCGCAAGCAGCTTGCCCATGCTCGCGGTCCCCGGATGGCTCGACAGCCACAGACTGCCGAACGCCGTCGCCGTGGTCAGCGCGCTGAAGAAGATCGCCCGCGTCAGGCTGGATTGCAGCAGATTGGTCCGCCCTGACCGCCACGCGGTGACGTAGTAGATCTTGAACGCCACGCCGACGCCGAGCAGCAACGGCAGCGCGACGATATTGGCGAAGTTGAGCGGTAGACCGATCAGCACGCAAATCTCAAGCGTCACCGCGCCTGCGACGAGCAGCGGTACCAGGGTCAGCAGAACGTCGGTTATTCGCCGCAGCGCCAGCCAGAGCAGGATGCTGATCGAAATCAGGGCCCACAGGCCGGCTTGGATGAAGGCCTTCACGATAGTATCGCCGGACTTGAGAATCGACACCGGTCCGCCGATCGCCGTCGGCTCCGCAGCGAGTACGGCGCTCGCAAAATTGCGCAGCGTATCGTTGTTGTCGGGATCGCCGCGCGGGACCGCCTGAACACGCGTGATGCCGTCCTTGGTCTTCCAGAGCTGGACGAAATCGGGCGGCAGCGATTTGAGGCTGACGGGCTCGGCTTTCAGCGAACTTCGGAGTTGCGCAAACATCATCTGCAGCGGCTCGATGAAGACGGCCTGCACCTTGTCGCGCGTCGCCTGATTCGAACCAGCCAGCTTGGTGAGATCGTCGGCCAGCCGTTTCGCAGCCGTCCCGCCCGGACCCTGGTTGTCGCCGGCAGCCTTGCGTAGGCTCTCGGCAGCTTCCTTCAAGGCGCCAATGTTCTCCTCGTCGGAAGGCGGCGCGTCGACCGAATCCGGATTGAGCGCGGGCTCGAGAGCTTTGGCGCCCTGCGCGATCAGCTTGAGCTTCGCCGGTTGATCGGCGGGCACAAAACTGTCGAGCGACATGACACTCGCGACTTCCGGCAGCTTGGACAGTTTGGCCTCAACCTGTTTCGCCTCCTCCTCCGACTTGACCATCACGTTGATGGCGTTCGCGCCGGTGTCCGGATCCTTTCGCAGATCGAGGTAGGTTGCGATCGATTCGACTTTCGGGTTTCGCAAATGAATCGGGTTGAAGTCGAACCGCAGGAAGTAAAGCGCCGGCGATCCGAGAATCACCACCGCGAGCGTGCTGACGATGATCGCCACGCGATGCTTTTCGAGGAAATGATCGAGCGGAGCCAGAAAGGCGTAGCCGACCGGCTCCTTCTCGCCGGGCGGATTCAGCAGACGCAGCAATGCCGGAAGGACGGTGATGCTGGCCAGAAAGGCGACCAGCATGCCGACGCCTGCGATTTTTCCGAGCTCCGAGACGCCTTTGTAATCGGTCGGCAGGAACGACAGAAAGCCGGCCGCGGTTGCCATGGCTGCCAGCGACAACGGGATCGCGGAGCGCTTTGCCGCCACGAGCAGCGCGGTGTTCAGATCGTTGCTCTTGTAGCGTTCGGAGCGGTAGCGCACGCTGTATTGAATGCCGAAGTCGACGCCCAATCCTACGAACAGAACCGCAAACGCGATCGACAGAAGATTGAGCGACGTCACCATCATCAGGCCGACGGCCGTCGTGATCGAAAGTCCGACGAACAGCGTCGCGAATACGGCGAAGATGATCTTCGGCGAGTGCAGTGCCAGCCAGAGGATCACCAGCACAACCAGCACCGTGCCGATACCATTGGCGACGGCGCCTTCCTGGACTGTGGCAAATTCCTCATTGGCAATCGGCACCGGCCCCGTCAGACGGACACGCGCGCCGTACTTGCCGGCCAGATCAAGATCGACAGCGGCCTTCCGGATCGCGTCGGTCGCGTCCTTGCCGGGCTCGAGCGCGTTGAAATCGAGATATGGCTTGACCTGGATCAGCGAGCGCCGATCGGACGCGGTCAGCGGCTTGTCGCTCACGAGCTGACGCCAGGAAAAAGTAGCGGTTCCCTTGTTCAGAACGTCCTCGACGCTCTCCGAGATCATGGAGAACGGCCGCACGGTGCTGTCCAGCGTGAACTGTCCTCGCTTTAATCCCGCCAGCACGGTTTCGAGTGCCCCGGTCAGCCCGCGCAGACTCGGATCGCCGGCCATGATCTCGACCAGCGGCGCGGCCTCGCCGAATTGACCCGTGACTTGCTTGACCTCGGCGGTCGGCAGGAACAGCAATCCATTGCGCTCAAAAAACGAGCCACCGCCGAGCTGTTGGACGGCTTCGAAATGGCTGTGGTCGGTCGCCAGTTTCGCCGTCAGCGCGGCACCCGCCGCTCCGGCAAACTCGGCTGTCGGCGCCTCGACCACCGCAAGAATCAGCCGTTCCTGGTCGAATGCTTTCTCGAACGCATTGTCGCGCTTCCGCCAGTCCAGATCAGGCGATATCAACTTGTTGATATCAGTATTGATTTGAAAGTTTCTGGCTGTATAAACGCCCGCCCCGACGGCCAAGACGATTGCAACCAACACAGTAGCCAAAGCAAATCGTGTGCAAGTCTTAACGATTGAAACAACAAGGCCTGTCAGCACATTCTTTCTTTCTTTTGCTACCGGAGTACCCAAAATGCGGAGAATCTCGGCCGGGTTCCCGCGCTTCGTCTAGTGATTTTGTCGCGCGTTGTCTTCAAGGACACGAAAAGATGGCATAAAATGCGCCATTGCTTCGCGGTTTGGGATGGTTATCTGACGGTCGGAGCGATTTGATATAATCGGGTTTCGTCGGCGACAAAGTGACGAACAGGTGAGGCCGGGTTTTTGTTCCGTCCTCTACCTGAAGCCTTACTTGGATACCACATAAACCGTACCCACCAAAAGGTCCATGGCACGGAACACTTTGTTCCAAGGCATCGGGCCGTGTATGTCATAGCTTTGGAATCCGGATCGCTGCCCGCCGATGGTCGTTCTATGACTATTGTTGACTCAACGCGCGGTTTTACTGAACGACCGTTCGGACTTACTTGGAGTGACCTAATGCGTAAGGTGCAAATTGGCTGATGATCGTCCGATAGAGGTTCTGCTGGCACAGCCGCGCGGATTTTGCGCAGGCGTGGTCCGCGCGATCGAGATCGTCGAGCGCGCGCTCGAGAAGTATGGACCGCCGGTGTATGTCCGGCACGAGATCGTTCACAACAAGTACGTCGTCGAGAGCCTGAAAAACAAGGGCGCGATCTTTGTCGAGAATCTCTCGGAAGTTCCGCCGAAGGCTGTGACGGTATTCAGCGCCCATGGCGTCGCCCGGAGCGTCGAGGAAGAGGCCGCCGACCGCGGCCTGCCGGTGCTCAATGCCACCTGCCCCCTCGTCACCAAGGTCCATAACCAGGGCAAGCGGTATATGTCCAAGGGAAGGACCCTGATTCTCATCGGGCATGCCGGCCACCCGGAAGTCGAGGGCACCATGGGCCAGGTTCCCGGCCCGGTACTTCTGGTCCAGAGCGTGGAGGACGTTGCGGCGCTGACGCTGCCCGCCGACGCCCCCGTCGCCTACATCACGCAAACCACACTCAGTGTTGATGACACGAAGGACATTATTCTCGCGCTCCAACAACGGTTTACAGATATTCAAGGCCCGGATACCCGGGATATCTGCTATGCGACACAAAATCGTCAATCTGCGGTAAGAGACCTCAGCAAGCTGGTAGATGTCATTCTTGTGGTCGGGGCGACCAACAGTTCCAATTCGAACCGGCTACGCGAAATCGGCACCGAAGTCGGTGTCGCGAGTTATCTGATCGCAGATGGCAGCGAACTCAATTCGGAGTGGCTGAAGGACGCGAAAACCGTGGGTATCACGGCCGGAGCATCGGCGCCGGAAGTGCTTGTCGATGATGTCATAGAGGCCTTGAGGCGCATCGGGCCGGTTGCAGTTTCGGTGCTGCCAGGACGGGAAGAAAATATCGAATTTCGGCTTCCGTCTGAACTGACCTCGGCTTGATCCCTTTCAATCCCGACCCGATGGCTGGGAACTCCAGAGAGAACACTTGTGATGGCAATACCGTTTTTTAAAGAAATGAAAATCGGCGGATATCTGGTCAAGCAGAAGATGCTTGGTCGCAAACGCTATCCGCTGGTGCTGATGTTGGAACCATTGTTCCGCTGCAATCTCGCCTGTGTCGGTTGCGGCAAGATCGATTACCCCGATGCGATCCTCAACCGCCGCATGTCGGCGCAGGAATGCTGGGATGCCGCGGATGAGTGCGGCGCGCCGATGGTGGCGATCCCCGGCGGCGAACCGCTGATCCACAAGGAGATCGGCGAAATCGTGCGCGGCCTCGTCGCGCGCAAGAAGTTCGTCTCGCTCTGCACCAACGCGCTGCTGCTCGAAAAGAAACTCGATCTGTTCGAGCCTTCGCCGTACCTCTTCTTCTCGGTCCATCTCGATGGTCTGCGCGATCACCACGACAAGGCGGTGTCGCAGAAGGGTGTGTTCGATCGCGCCGTGTCAGCGATCAAGGCGGCCAAGGCGCGCGGTTTCACCGTCAACGTCAACGCGACCATTTTCGACAACCATCCGGCGGAAGAGATCGCCAAATTCCTCGACTTCACCACCGAGCTCGGCGTCGGCGTCTCGATGTCACCCGGTTACGCCTATGAGCGCGCGCCCGACCAGGAGCACTTCCTGAACCGGACCAAGACCAAGAATCTGTTCCGTGATGTGTTCGCGCGCGGCAAGGGCAAGAAGTGGAACTTCATGCACTCCGGCCTGTTCCTCGACTTCCTCGCCGGCAATCAGGAATATCACTGCACGCCGTGGGGCATGCCGGCCCGCAACATCTTCGGCTGGCAGAAGCCGTGCTACCTCCTTGGCGAGGGCTACACCAAGACCTTCAAGGAGCTGATGGAGACCACCGACTGGGACAGCTACGGCACCGGCAAGTACGAGAAGTGCGCCAACTGCATGGCGCATTGTGGTTATGAGCCGACCGCCGCTGACGCGGCGCTGAAGAACCCACTAAAGGCAATGTGGGTCGCGCTGCGCGGCGTCCGGACTTCCGGTCCGATGGCCCCCGAAATCGATCTGAGCAAGCAGCGCCCGGCGCAATACATCTTCGCCCAGCAGGTGCAGAAGACCCTGACGGAGATCCGCAAGGACGAGGCTGCTGCGGCGGCGGCCAAGCAATCGGCCAAAGAGCAAAAGGCCTCCACGGCAGCCTAAGCTGCCATCGCTCACTTCACGCTACGCCAAACAACAACGGCGCTGGAGCAGAGGTCTCCAGCGCCGTTGTTGTTTTGAGAAATTGAATGCCGTCTGTGGGTTTCAGAGATCCGCCGGGACGAGGCTCTCGCCGCCGAGCAGGAAACCCCGGCAGCCGCGCAGGCTGCGCAGCGCGCGATTGAAGTCGATACCGGTGGATACCAGGGCCCGCAGGGTCAGCGGGTTTCGGGCAAGGCCGCTCAGGACCTTTTTCAGATCGATATTCCCGTTCGGCTTGATGGCGCTGCGGGCAATCGCCGGAAGCGCACGGGTCGCAGGATCGCTGATCACCCGGAGCGCGGCGAAAGGAAGCCCGGCTTCCTCCGCATAAGCCGCCGCAATGTGGCTTTCCATATCGACGGCGGATGCGCCGGTCTCGGCATGGAGCGACGCCTTGCCGGCCTGCCCCACCACCACCTGCTCCACACCCGCAAGTCCGGCCCGAACCACCTTGCGGCCACCAAGCCCCGAACCGTCGATCAATTCTTCACTGAGAGCGAGGCCGGACTGCCATCGCGATGCGCCCGCCACGACCTCGGTCGCGACCACGACATCTCCGGACTCCAGAGCTGGATCGAGCCCACCGGCAACACCAAAGCTGATGACGCCGCGGACCGTCGACGGATCAAAGCCGGCCAGAAGCGAGCGCAACTGCTGGGGATCGCTGCTGCTGCAAATGACGGTCATGCCAGGCCCCGCAGCAATGCGGGCTTCCTGAACCAGACCTGTCACAATCAATACCGGCCGCGGGTCAAACGCATTGCCCACGGCCACGTCAATCGCCGCCCCCAAATTCACATCCCGACCCCTACCACCTTGCTGTTGGTGCTTCTCAAATTCCGATACCGCGCCAGCGCCCAGAGCGGGAAGAACTTAGCGTAGCCATGATATCGCAGGTAAAACACCCGAGGAAACCCCGTGGCCGTGTAGCGCCGCTCATCCCACAGCCCTTTTTTCGTCTGTGTGTCTATTAGGTACTTCATTCCCCGGCTCACGGCCGGGTTTTCGACCTCGCCCGCGGCCATCAGGCCCAGCAAGGCCCATGCCGTTTGCGAGGCTGTGGTCGGAGCCGCCTCAAAACCCTTGTAATCGAGTCGATAGCTGACGGCATCCTCGCCCCAGCCGCCATCAGCGTTCTGGATCGACACCAGCCAGTCCACAGCCCGGCGAACCATGGGGTCCTGATGGTCGACCCCGGCGGCATTCAGCGCGCACAGCACCGACCAGGTGCCATAGATATAGTTGAGGCCCCAGCGGCCGTACCACGAGCCCTCCTTGAGCTGGGTCCGGCGCAGATAGTCGACCCCGGCAGCCATCGACGGACTGCTTTGAGAGGTTTCACCGAGCTGCGCCAACATGGAGACGCAGCGTGCGGTAACGTCCTCGGTCGGCGGATCGAGCAGCGCCGCATGATCCGAGAACGGGATGTTGTTGAGGTAGTATTCGAGATTGTCGGCATCGAACGCAGCAAACCCGCCGTCGCGGCTCTGCATGCCCTCGATCCATTCGCGGCCGCGCGCGATTGCTTCGTCGTACTTGCCGCTTTGGTCGTCGCGGCGCGCCCGGTCCATCGCCATGACCACGACAGCCGTGTCATCCAGATCGGGATAATGGGCGTTGGCATATTGAAAGGCCCAGCCGCCGGGACGCACCTCGGGACGCTTCACTGCCCAGTCGCCCTTGAGGTCGAGCACTTGCCGCGGCAGCAGCCAGTCGAGGCCACCCTTGACGTCGTGCTGTGCCTCCTCACCGCCCTCTTCGAGCAAGGCGTGACAGGCCAGCGCCGTGTCCCATACCGGCGACACACACGGCTGGCAGTAGGCCTCCTCCTCGCCGATGACCAGCAGCCTGTCGATGCCATCGCGCTGCAGCTTGCGCGGTGGATGGCTCTCGGAATAGCCGAGCGCGTCGTAAACCATCACCGCGTTGGCCATGGGCGGAAAGATCGCACCCAGGCCGTCTTCGCCGTTGAGACGCTCCTCGATGAACGCCACCGCCTTCTGGATCGCCTTGTTGCGCAGCCATTTCGGGAAGAACGGTTCGATGACGCGCAGGATCTTGTCGAGCGTGCTGAACAGCAAGAACCAGGCCGGACTCTGATGCGGCGCCCGCGCCGGCGTGCCGATCGTCTTGGGATCTTGCAAGAAGAGCTCTCGGATGCCGATGCCGCGCGGATTGCGCGCGCGCGGCTTCAATGCCGCGAGCACCATCAGCGGCACCATGGTCGTGCGCGCCCAGTATGAAATCTTGTTGAGATGGAATGGCGACCACATCGGCAGCAGCATGATCTCGATCGGAAGCACCGGCACGCTGCGCCACGTCAGTTCGCCGTAGAGCGATAACAGATAGCGCGTGAACACGTTACTGTTGATGGCGCCGCCGCGGGACAGGATCGCCTCGCGCGCACGTGCCATGTGCGGCGCATCGATGGAGTCGCCGATCATCTTCAGTGCGAAATAGGCTTTCACACTGGCGCTCATATCGAACGGTCCGTCGTGCACCAGCGGCCAGCCGCCGTGTGCGCCCTGGATACGGCGGAGATAAACCGCGATCTTGGCTTCCAGCGATGCATCGACCGGTTCGGCGAGATAGTGCCGCAACAGGATGTATTCGGACGGGATGGTCGCGTCCGCCTCCAGCTCGAACACGAAATGTCCGTCCGGCTGTTTCAGGTCGAGCAGCCCGCGCGTGGCAGCGCCGACGCTGCTTTTGAGGGCGGCATCATCGATCGGCATGGCTGTGGCGTTCACAGAGGTCATAATGGCTGATGTATCAGATTTAGCGGGTTTTCAGAACGTGATCGGCAGCCCGGTTTCCGGAGCGGACCGATCCCTCGATGGTTGCGGGCAATCCGGTATCAGTCCAGTCGCCAGCAAGGAACAGGTTTTTCCACGCGGTCAGCGGCCCGGGACGCAACGCGTTCTGTTCGGGCGAGGCCTCGAATGTGGCACGGCGCTCGCGCACGATCTGCCATGCCGGCATCTCGGCTTCGATGCCGGCAACCGCGCAAATATCCTTCCAGATCGCCTGCGCCAGTTCCTCGCGCGGCATGTCCACCAGACGGTCACCGCCGCTGATGGTGATGGACAAGCGCTCCGGAAATGCGAACAGCCATTCGATCAAGCCACCCACAACGCCGGTCATCGGCGGCAGATGCGGCGGCGGAACGAAGCGGAAATGCGCGTTGACGATGGCGCGGAATTTCGTCGGCGCCGTCAGGCCCGGCAGCAACGCCGCTGCCGGACGTGATTGAACCGCCATGACAACGGCGTCGTCGGGACCAAGCGCGATCGTTTGATCGCCGAGAGAAAGTGCCGTCACCCGGTTATCCGCCATGGTGAGTTGTCGCACTTCGTGGCCGATATCGACGCTGCCGCTCCGCGCGCGAATGTAAGCGATCGCCGGTTCGACCAGCACCGAACTCAGTCCGTCGCGCGCGATCAGCGGACGACACGCCTGTCCACCTTTTAGCAGCGTCTCACGAATGATCGCACCGGCAAGACCGGCCGACCCGTCGGGCGGTTCGATGTTGAGCGCGGCGAGCAGCAGCGGCTGCACCAGCCGCTTATAGAGCACGCCGTCGCATTTGATGGCATCGCCGACCCGCGTACCAGGCTTGGCCCAGGTCAACGGCGCGAGCCCGAAGTAGTCAGCCGGCGACGTATCGGGCACGCGGCGGTTGCGGTCGAATACCCAAAACGGAACGCGGCCGTCATTGATCTGCAGCGTCCAGCGCTTGTTGGCGGCGAGATCGACAAATGAAAATTCAGCCTTTGGCGGCCCCTGCAATCCGGCTTCGCTGCCGATCGCACGCGCATAGGCCAGTACGTTGTGATTGCCCGACAGAATGAGATGATTGCCGTTGTCGATGGTCAATCCGGTCGCGCCGTCGAAATAGGATCGGCAGCGCCCGCCGACATGTTGCGTCGCCTCGTGCACGCGGACCAGGTAGCCGGCATCGGCCAGCCGCACGCCCGCGGAAAGGCCGGAAATTCCGGCGCCAATGATATGAACGGTCTTTTGCATCAGATGAACGCGTACCGGATAAGAATGGCAATCTTCGCCGCCTTGCTCAGGCGAACGGCTTCGCGCGGCGGTTGAAAGCCGCGTTGCTCCAACAGGTCGAGAATAGCGCGATAGTATTTCGACATGATGCGCGGCGCGCGCACGGCGCGACGCGCGTTCCGGCTCATGATCTCGTCGGATGTCATGAAATGCATCCGGGCCCGCTTCACCAGAGGCATGCAGACCCGCGGCAATGCAGGGTTTGTAAGCACCGCGGCAATATCGAAATTGGTGATACCGGCGTGCAGCAGCCCTTCCTGCGGCAGATAGAGCCTGCCGATCGCGGCATCCTCATCGATATCGCGCAGGATGTTGGTCAACTGCAACGCGCGGCCGAGATGATGCGCCAACAGAATGCCGTCCTGTTCGGGCAGGCCGAAGACGCGAACCGACAGCCGCCCGACCGCGCTGGCGACGCGATCGCAATAGAGATCGAGCGTTGCATCATCGGGCGCGCGGATATCGGCCGGCACGTCCATCTCCATGCCGTCGATGATCGCGATAAAATCCTCACGACGTAGGCCGAATTTCTTCACCGAGACGGCGGTGTCGCGCAGCCGCACCGGCGGCTGTCCCTGATAGAGCGCGTCGATATCGTCACGCCACTGTTGCAACGCGGCGAGCCGCTCCTCGCGTGGACCGTCGGAATCCGCGATATCATCGACATCGCGGCAGAACGTATAGATCTGGAACATCGCCTCACGCTGCGCGCGCGGCAGAATGCGCATCGCCGCGTAGAACGAACTGCCGGAGGCCGTGACTCCGGAACTGGCGTCGGCCGTGGTCTCGATCGTCATGCGCCAGCCGCCGAATTCGATACAGGCTTCCGCCGCACCGAGCGGCGGAGTATCTCCGCGGTGATGCCGGCTACGCTGTAGCCGAGCAGTTGCAGCGACTTCAGATGGACCTTTTCGCTCAGAGGATCGCGCTCCTTCAACAGCGTGACAATCTTGTCGGCGAACATCTGGATCACAGCCACCTCGAGCCCGAGCCGGAGATCGCTGATCCCGGCCGCGAGAGGCCGTCCCTCGTCGAGCAGCGTTTCAGTGCGCGCAGCCAGGGCGTGCAGGCATTGCAGAAGCGCCGGGGAAGCTTTCTCGGCGCCGAGCATCTCGACCGATGCACCCGAGACGGCCAGTGCGTCGCGCGGCAGATAGACACGGTTGAGGTTCTTGTAGTCCTTGGCGCAATCCTGAAGATGGTTGTTGATCTGCAAGCCGGCGCACAGCGCATCGGAGGCGATCCACGTCGACGTGCTTTCGCCATGCACGTCCAGCATGAAGCGTCCCACCGGCATGGCCGAATAACGGCAGTAGTCGATCACGTCGTCCCAGGTCTCATAGCGCAGCTTGGTGACGTCCATCCGAAACGCCTTGAGCACGTCGAGAGCATGCTGCGGCGGCATTGATCGTTCTGCCAGCGCCTGTCGGAGATTGACGGCTTCAGGCTGACTGTCGCCCTGCCCCAGCAGTTCAGCCTCGAACAGATCGAGCCAGTCGAGTTTGTCCTTGTCGCCGAGTTCGGCGTGATCGGCGATATCGTCCGCCGTGCGGACGAAATTGTAGAACGCAAGAATCAATGCGCGATGACGCGGATGAATGATCCACGACGCGACCGGAAAATTTTCGTCGCGGTGAGTCTTTCCGGATCGCAGTTGGCTCGCGGTAGGCATCGGGACAGGCTACATCGGTCTGGAATTGCAACTGGAGCGTCCCGCTAGTCCCGAAAATACCGGCAGGCGGGAACGCCCGCGCCCTCCATATAGGGGAAACCGCGAGCTAAACCAATGCTATCTTTCGCCTTTTGGCCATGTCGCTCCGCGCCGAACGGATCGGCGCGCGCGGAGCGTTTTGGCCAGTCTTCGCGAGCTTATTGTCCGTGGCTCAGCAACACCTCGTTGCAGGCCCTGCTCAATTTCGGACGATGCTCCTTCAAACAGGCGAGAATGGTGAAATCACCCTGATCGATCACCTTGCGGCAGAAACGGGTGACATCACGCGCGCAGGCGCGCTGTTCCGCCGCAGTCCCGCCATGCGATTGCTGGGCCTGCGCCATCGTGACGGTCGAACCAGATGCGAGAAGCAGAACAAGCGATGCAAAAATCTTCGACATTGTATTCCTTCATTCCAACATCAGAGAATTCCAAGCCAGCCAGGACAGGCCGCAAGACACTCCGATAACACACTTTACGCCTCACCCCATCGGATGCGGTCAGTACCGGCCGCTGTCAACATGACCAATGTCTTGGTGCACCAGCAGATCCGGTATTCCACAACGGCCAAAAGCACTGGCAAATGCGGCCAAATTTACGACGGCGAACAAGTTGGTTCGAGGGCCTCAGATGTTTTTCCGAGGAGGCTCGCTAACCAACTGAAATATATTGACTAATACTTCGGTGAAAAGGGCGCCGCGGGTGTTCCATCCATGGACCCGCGTGGCACCGGCCTGTCAAACATACTTTATGCGCTTTGATGATAATTTCATCGCAGTGACGGAGGCAGGAGCAGGACGATTCGATGTAAGAGGCACCAACCATGCTGCCAACATTGAACCTCGCGATGCACAACAAGACTAAAAGCTTGATGCGCCGCGAAGGGTCATTACCTAGAATATCATTTTGATGGGAAAATCGGATATGAAACTGTTTGCCTCCAAACTGGTTCGGAAGACGATGATGGTAGCCGGCTTTGTCGCAGGCGTCGCATTGTCCGCATCCGCGAGTTACGCGCAATCGTCTCCGTTCGCCGGCTTTGCCGGAAACTGGTCGGGAAGCGGCACGGTCGCGCTATCCGACGGGTCGAAGGAGAACATCCGGTGCAGGGCCTCCTACAAGGTAGACGGCACAGGTAAAGGCCTCAAGCAATCGCTGCGCTGCGCCAGCGACAGCTACAAATTCGACCTCTCGAGCGATGTCGTCAGCGAAGGCGACGAAATCACCGGCAACTGGAGCGAAGCGAGCCGCAACGTCTTCGGCTCCGTGCGCGGCCGCGCCGGCGGCGGCGAGATTCAGGTATTCGTGGAAGCTGCGGGCTTCGCCGCGAACCTGACGGTGCGCGCAAATGGCAACAAGCAATCGGTCTCCATCACCTCGAAGGGTGAAATCCGCGGCGTCTCCATCACGATGGTTCGCAGCTAGAGCTATTCCGTTTCTGATGGAATCAGAAGCGGAACTCTATGATTTTGATCTGACGCGTTTTCTTCACGCGAACTCCACTTCGCTCGAAAACGCTATGGCAACTGAATAAAATTCGATTTGAATCGTCACGCTCGGCCTCACGCCGGGCATTTGCGTGTTGCGGCCGGGCCGCGACATCAGCGCGGCGGTTGCGACTTCTATTTCGCGGCTTTTGCCTGTTTGCCGCCGCGTAACCGCTCGGCAAACGTAATCAGCCACATCGCCGTCGGACGCAGGATCAGGAAGTCGGCGACCAGCGCGGCAACCATGGCGAAGGCGCTGAGCCAGCCGAACAGGCGCAGCGACGGCAGGTCCGAGAACACCGTCACCACCAGACCGCATGCCAGCACCACCGTGGTGAGGATCAGCGCCGGCCCCATCAGTACGGTCGCACGTTCGACCGCTTCGCCCGCGCCGACGCCCGGTTTGCTTTCGGATCGCAGACGATTGAGGAAGTGGATGGTTGCACTGAGCCCAAGCCCGAACGAGACGGTGAGCGCCACGACGGAGGCAAACTGCAGCCCCTCCCCCAACGCCCACAGCACCGTACCGGACAGCACGACCGGGAAGATGCCGGGCAAGATGCAGGCGAACATCACGACGACGGAACGGAAGGCCAGTCCGATGAAGATCGCAACCAGCGCGAACTCGATCGTAAGGCCGTGATTCAGCTTTTCGATCATGCTGGCGCTGTTGCGCGCAGCGATCGCCGAGAGACCGGTGACGGCGATTTCATAGCCGGGATGCGCCTTCCGGACGGCACCCATGGCGTGATCGAGTTTGTCGACCACGGGCAGGATCTGGCTGGAATCCTTATCGGGCACACGACCCGAGACCACGACCGCGGTCTGATCTTTGGAGATGAAGCGGCGAACCAGATGCTTTGGAATGACGCTGACATACTCCTTGAGCGTCGCAACGTCGTCGGTGTGGGCCTTTTCAGCCAGCCAGCGGCGAAGGGTTTCCAGCGACCAGACGTTGCCGACGCCCGCCTGCTCCTCGACCAGTTTGTGAACCGCCGCGATGACGGCAAGCGTCTGCGGCGAATACAGCGTTTCGCCTTTGGGGAATTCGATCAAGACGTCGATCGGATTGGCGCCTGTCAACTTTGCATCGAGGCGTCCGCTCGCCGCAACTGCCTGCTGCTTGTCGGGCACCTGATCGGCCAGCCGGTAACGCGGCTCGAGGTTGGCATAGACCACCGCCAAGCCGCCGACCACGACGAGCGCCAGCAAACTGAAGAAGCCGGGATGCCCCACCATCCGTTCCGCGATCCAGGCGCAGAAGCGGCGGAGCGCCTGCACCCCGGCATCCGATGTTTTGAATTTCTGGGCGAAGCGCTCTTCATGACGGACCAGCAGAACGCCGAACACCGGCACCAGCGACAACACCGCGAGCAGCGCGATCACGGTCGCCAGCAGCCCCGCCTCGCCGAAACTGCGGATCAGATCCGAGTTCGAGAACTGCAGCGCGATGAACGAAATTCCAGCGGTCGCATGGGTCAGTACACAGGCGGGGCCGACCACCAGAACCGCGTTACGGAATGCGGTGTATTTGTCCTCACCGGCGATCAGGCGATCGCGCGCAGCGAACGTCAACTGCATGGAATCGGAGAAACTGATGACCATGATGAGCGGTGTCATCACGTTGAGGAACATGTTGAGGCTGAAGTTGGCCCAGCCCAGCACACCCAGGGCCAGCAGGATCGCGAGCAGCGGCGGGAACGCCGCGACAACCATGAAGGACACCCGTCGGAAGAACACGATCGCGATCAGACAGCCGGCCAGAATACCGGCCACGTTATAGATGATGCCGTCGCGCTCCACCGCGTTGCGGATTTCGAGCTGCATCACCGGTACACCGGACAGTTCCTTGGTAAGCCCGGAGCCGGCAAGATCGTCGTTCATGACCTTGCGGATCTGCGTGATGGCCGTATTCAGCCTGCTGTCGCCGACGATGGATGGCTCCAGCGACAGCACGACCAGGGCTAGCGTACCGTCATCGGACAACAATTTTCCGCGAATGATCTCGTTGGACTTCACGGTTTCGATGAATTTGTCGTAGTCCGCTCCTTTCGGCAGATCGGACGGAAACAGCGCTGCCGGCAGCTTGCCGGGCTCCGGCGCCTGACGTGCCGAGAACAGCGAGATCAGCCCGCGCACACCGTCGATCAGCTGCAGATCGGTGACCATGTCGCGCAGCTTTTCGAGGTTGTTGCGCTCGAGCAGCGTCTTGCCCTCGACCACGACCAGCACGTCGAACTCCGTCGACGGGAAGCGCTTCGTCACCTCCTCGTACTGATGATACTCCTTGGTGTCGGAGCGAAAGAGCTGGCTGAGCGAATCGTCGATCTTGATGCGGTGGATGCCGAATACCGCGCCGATCACCATGGCGAGCAGGATGATGCAGGACAGGATCGGCGCGCGGACCGCAATCAGTCCGATCCGCTCGAGCCCGAAGGCGATGCTGGGCGACCGTTTGACCGGGGCGGTCAGATCGGCAGCGTCCGGGTTTCGCTCAAGCATGCCCTGTCCATTCCGTGGTGAGGTTATCGTCTAGCAGATTTCCGCAGGGCTTTGGAGCGACGCCCGGAACCGGCTGGCAACCCGCATTAGTCCTTGAAAACACGCGTAAATTTACGACGCAAAGGGTGTACCCGTTTCCACGGTAGATCGCAAGCCGGGGCAAATTATGCGCGTTCCGTATCGCTCACGCCAAAATGAAATACCGGGAACACGTGTCGCCTCACGACGGCGGCAAGAGCGATGCCACCGATTGCAGGCCGCTTTCGTCTTTCAAGCCGACACCCGAACGCCCACGCGCCAAGGCCTCGCGACACAGCCAGGCGATTTTGGTCGACGCTTCGTCATAACCAAGACCTGCGGCATGGATGTTCGAAATGCAGTTGCGATCCGCGTCGGTCAGTCCCGGCCTCGGCGCAAACGTCAGATAGGCGCCAAGACTTTGCGGCGCCGACAAGCCGGGCCGTTCACCGATCAATACGACCACGAGACGCGCCCCAAGCAGCGCACCGATCTCATCGCCCAAAGCGACTCGCGCACCGGACGCCACCACCGCTGTAGCCGGTTCGAGGCCCTCCGTTGCAAGCTTCGGAACCAGATGACGGACCAATTCCACCGCATGGGTATTGACCGCTGCCGGCGAAAGGCCGTCGCCGACCACAACGACCACCTTCGCCGCATTGTCGCTGACCTGTCCTTGCAACGTCTGCCGCGACGGCTCGTCGAGTTGTCGTCCGAGATCGGGACGCCGCAGATACTGGTCGCGACTCCCGGCACGGCTCGAAACCTCGAAGGTTCTGAGCCCGAGCGCTTGCATCGCCGCGAGAACTCCAGCCGAATCGAATGGCGCATGAACGGCGTCACGTGCCCGCGCATGGTCGAGCGTGAACGCCAGCAGCGCCTGCGTAGGCAATCCGGCGCCCACGCGGCCGAGCCCGACGCGCGCCGGCGTCAGGCGGCGCAGGTCGTCGATCGGTCGGCCCGGCGGTTGCGTCTGCATGGTTGCCTCTCGCCTATTCGGCGGGAACGGATGCCTGCTGCAATTTCAGGGAGTAGTAGGAAGCATTGGTTTTGCCGCGCGAGGCCGAGCGCGCGAACATGATCAGGTGATGCGCCACCATGATCGAACTGATGAGATATTCGATCTCGCCCCGCATGAGCCGCCGCAGCGCAAATGCCCAGAACGCGCGCTTGTAGTCACCGCGCACGCCGACCTTCCAGATAATATTGCGCAGCATGGTCAGCCCGAGCTTGATATAGCGCCATGACATCTGCTCCCGGGTGCGCGGCTGAATCCGGTTCGGATAGGTATTGCGGATCTGGTATTCGAAGCGCTCGAGCAGTTTGTCGGGCTGGTAGGCGCTTCCCATGCAATTGCGCCACGTCGTCACCACCTGCTCGTAAGGCAGTCGGAAATCGACGTTGGAATCACGATCCTCGTCTTCGATCAGACGGTTTTCGCGCTTCAGGCGGTCCCACAATGGTGTCTTCGGCAAAGCCTGCAGCAGATTGATGGTCAGAAGCGGAATCTGCGACTGATCGATGAAATTGAGCAGATGGCTTCCGGTTTCCGGCTTGTCGGTATCGAGCCCGAGGATGATTCCCGACACGACCTCCATGCCAAAGTCGTTCAACGTCTTGATCGCTTCCATGATGGGAACCATCATGTTGTGATCCTTGTGCATCGCTTTCAGCGCGACTGGATCCGGCGTCTCGATACCGCAGAAGATGGTGGCGAAGAAGGCTTCGCGCATCTTCTCCAGGATTTCCGGGCGCTTTGCGATATTCAGCGTCGCCTCGCAGGAAAAGCGCAGCACATAGCCGGTCTTTTTCTGCCACTCGACCAAATGCGGCAGGAGATCCAGTGCCGCCTTGCGATTGCCGATGAAGTTATCGTCGACAAAATAGACCGAGCCGGAAATTCCGCACTCCAGCAGCTTGTCGAGCTCGCGCGTGATCTGTTCAGGTGTCTTGAGGCGCGGATTGCGTCCGTAGAGACCTGGAATATCGCAGAATTCACACTGGTATGGGCAGCCGCTGGAATACTGGATGCTGCCGAGAAAATAATGGCTGATGTCGGCAAGCTCGTAGGCAGGGATCGGAAACTTGTCCATGTCCAGCCGGTCGGCGGTGGTGAGCACGATCTGACGAGCCGGACGCGAGGGATCGCGCGCCAGCCGCGCGATCAATTCGTCGGTGGCATCGCCGAGTTCGCCGACGTGAAGATAGTCGAACGACGGATAGTAGTCCGGACAGGCGCTGACCGAGGGGCCACCGATCGCAACGGGAAGGTTGAAAGCATGAGCGCGGTTGCAGATGTCGTTCATCTGCTGGCGCTGGATGTGCATGCCACTGACAAGCACGGCTTCCGCCCACGCGAAATCCTCGTCCGTGGCCGCGCGAATATTCTCGTCGATGAAGCGAACCTTCCAATCGGCCGGCAGATAGGCCGCAATGACCAGAAGTCCCTGCGGCGGCATGAACGCCTGCACACCAGCAGTCAGAGGATAGGCATACTCGAACGTGCCGAACGACGACGTGTAGCGGGGAAATACGCAAAGAATGCGCCGAACACCGTATTGACCCACGCCCCTCATCGCACCTCCATGTGTAAACTTACACGGAACCGAAACACTTCCAAAACCGTTGGCGCTCGCAATCGTTCCAGATCGCGCGAACCACTAAAGCATGGTCAAAAAAGTTGGGCTACAATTTCCTCAACATTGTGGCAAAAGGCGCGAAGATGCCGCCGACATGACGGCATTGCGACAAAACGCATCGTGGGATTATGCCCCGTTTGCTATTCGATCATGCGGGCCGCAAAATCCGGGAGCAAATTGTTCTGCCCGGTAAGCCGGAAACCCGCGTCCGCGAGACCCGAGCGGTGCAGCCAATCGTCGAACTCCGGCGCACGCGCGAGACCGAACAGTTCGCGGACATAGAGCGCGTCGTGATATGACGTCGATTGATAGTTCAGCATCACGTCATCGGCGCCGGGCACTCCCATGACGAACGTGACGCCGGCAGCCGCCAGCAGCGTCAGCAGGTTGTCCATATCGTCCTGATCAGCCGCGGCATGGTTGGTGTAGCAGACATCGACACCGAGCGGCAGACCGAGCAGCTTGCCGCAGAAATGGTCCTCAAGCCCGGCGCGGATGATCTCCTTGCCGTCATACAGATATTCCGGACCGATGAAGCCGACGACGCTATTGACCAACAGCGGATCGAAAGCGCGCGCCACCGCATAGGCCCTGGCCTCGCAGGTCTGCTGGTCGACGCCATGATGCGCGTTCGCCGACAGCGCGGAGCCCTGCCCGGTCTCGAAATACATCACGTTGTTTCCGACCGTGCCCCGCCGCAGCGACAGGCCGGCGTCGCGAGCTTCCTTCAGGATCGTGAGTTCGACGCCAAAGCTGCGGTTGGCCGCTTCCGTGCCGGCAATCGACTGAAACACCAGATCGACCGGACAGCCTTTCCCGATCAAATCGAGAGTGGTCGTGACGTGTGTCAGCACGCAGCTCTGCGTCGGGATGGCCAGCCGCGCGATGATATCGTCGAGCAGCCGGACCAGATCGCCCAGCACCGCCGGATCGTCGCTCGCGGGATTGACGCCGATGCAGGCATCACCAGACCCCAACAGCAATCCGTCAAGGATCGAGGCGAAAATTCCCTTGCGGTCATCCAGAGGATGGTTGGGCTGCAGCCGGGTGCTCATCCGGCCAGTCAGCCCGATGGTGTTGCGAAACCGGGTCACGACGCCGCACTTTTTGGCAACCAGAATCAGATCCTGATTGCGCATCAGTTTCGAGACGGCCGCGGCCATTTCCGGCGTGATTCCGGGCGCGAGCGCCTTCAGCACATCAGGTGTCGCGGCATCCGATAGCAACCAATCGCGAAACGCGCCGACGGTCAGCGCTGCGACGGGAGCAAATGCCGTCGCGTCATGGGTATCGATGATGAGCCGGGTGACCTCGTCGCTCTCGTAGGGAACGACAACTTCTTGCAGAAACTGTTTTAGCGGAATGTCGGCGAGCGCCATCCGCGCTGCGACCATCTCCTCGGCGCTCCCGGCGGCCACGCCGGCGAGACGGTCGCCCGAACGGAGCGGCGTTGCCTTGGCCAGCAACGCCCGCAGATCGTCAAAGATATAAGCATGACGATCGATGACATGGCGATAGGTCATGGCGGCTCCGGGCTCGACCTGCATACATTGTCAGGCCGATCGGCAAACGACGCAACATCCGCGCCCAAAGCGTCGCTCACCAGGCGACGCGCGCTATCACATGGTCGCGCCGAGCACCCAGGGCGCGAACTCGGCGCCGCCGAAATCGAAGCTTTCGCTCTTGGTCGGCTTGCCCGATGCGGTTTCCAGCATCAGGTTGAAGATGCGCTGGCCGCAGTCCTGCACAGTCTCGTCGCCGTCCAGAATCGTGCCGCAGTTGATATCCATGTCGTCTTCCATGCGGCGATACATCGGCGTGTTGGTGGCAAGCTTGATCGAGGGCGCAGGCTTGCAGCCGAACACGCTGCCGCGGCCGGTAGTGAAGCACACCATGTTGGCGCCGCCAGCGACCTGCCCCGTGGCCGCGACGGGGTCGTAGCCCGGCGTATCCATGAACACGAAACCCTTCTTGGTGACGGCTTCGGCATAGTTCACTACATCGACGAGGTTGGTGCTGCCAGCCTTGGCCATGGCGCCGAGCGATTTTTCCAGAATGGTGGTGAGACCACCGGCCTTGTTGCCGGGGCTCGGGTTGGCATTCATCTCGGCGCCCTCGCGCTCGCAATAGGCTTCCCACCAGCGCATCAGCCCGACCAGCTTCTCGCCGACCTCGCGGCTGACCGCGCGACGCGTGAGAAGATGCTCGGCGCCATAGGTTTCCGGCGTTTCAGATAGAATGACGGTGCCGCCGTGACGCACGAGCAGATCGCTCGCCGCGCCGAGCGCGGGATTGGCCGAGATGCCAGAATAGCCGTCCGATCCACCGCATTGCAGTGCCACGGTGAGATGGCTCGCCGACACTTCCTCGCGCTTGACCTTGTTGGCGTCCACGAGTGCTTCCTTGACGAAGGCAACGCCGGCCTCCGTGGTCTTGCGCGTGCCGCCCATCTCCTGGATTTCCATTTCGCGCAGACGGCCGGCGAGTTTCTGTTCCTTCATCAAGCCGCCGATCTGGTTGATCTCGCAGCCCAAGCCGAGCACCACGACGGTGGAGAAGTTGACGTGACGCGCATAACCGCCAAGCGTGCGCCGAAGCAGCGTGAGTGGCTCGTTCTGCGTCATGCCGCAGCCGGTCTTGTGCGTCAGCGCGACCACGCCATCGACATTGGGGAAATCCGCCAGCGGATTGTCGCCGGTAAACGGATTCTTCTTGAAGACATCGGCGACCATGCTGGCCACGTGAGCGCTGCAATTCACCGAAGTGAGAATACCGATATAGTTGCGCGTCGCGACACGACCGTCGTCGCGACGGATGCCCATGAATGTTGCCGGCAGATCGAAATTCGGCGTCGGTTGCACGTCCACGCCATAGGCATAATCGCGGGCAAAGTCGCCCATGCCGCAGTTCTGCGTGTGCACGTGCTGGCCGGGCGCGATCGGCGCGGTCGCGAAGCCGATGATCTGCCCGTAGCGCCGGATCGGTTCGCCCACGGCGATGGCGCGGATCGCGACCTTGTGCCCGGCGGGAATGCGGTCGGTGGTTGTCACGCCGTCGGTGACGGCGACACCCGGCATCAGTGTGGTGCGCGCGATCAGCACGCCATCATCGGGATGAAGCCGGATCACAGGGGACGGAGCCATGGTCGGAATCTCCAACGCTCTTACAACGTAAGAAACTTTTGCGTCATGGCCGAACCTGTTCCGGCCATCCACGTCTTACCTTCTATCACAAGAAAGACGTGGGTGCCCGGGACAAGCCCGGGCATGACGAACCGCCCCGTTAACCGGCTTACGCCTTACCCTTGGAATCCTTGCGCGTCTGGTCGATCCACTGCCGGGCCGCGGTCGCCATGATGCCGCTGTCGTTGGCAAGCGTCACCAGTTTGAAGCCCATGCCGATGTTCTTGGCGGCGCCGACCGGGCCCGAGCAATGGATGCCCGGATACAGCTTGCGCTTGTCGCACTCCTTGATGATCTTGTCGTAGATCTTCAGGATTTCCGGCTCCTCGCGATCCAGCTTCGGCACGAGACCATACGAAAAGCCGAGATCGGACGGCCCGATATAGACACCATCGATGCCTTCGACATCGAGAATAGCTTCCATGTTCTCGACCGCGGTCTTGGTCTCCATCATCGGCAGCAGCACGATCTCATCGTTTGCCGTCTGCTGGTAGGAGCCAGCCGAGCCGTACATGCCGGAACGGATCGGACCGTTGGAGCGCGTCCCCTTCGGCGGATACTTCGCGTACTGCACCAAATTCTTTGCTTCCTGCGGCGTATTGATCATCGGGCAGATCACACCGTAGGCGCCGCCATCGAGCACCTTGCCGACGATGCCAGGTTCGTTCCAGGGCACGCGAACCATCGGCGTCACCGGATGGCCGTGCATCGCCTGGAAGCATTGCACCATCGACTGATAGTCCTGCACGCCGTGCTGCATGTCCACGGTGACGCTGTCGAAGCCGCACTGCGCGATGACTTCGGCGGAGAATCCCGACGGAATTGCGAGCCATCCGTTGACGACGGCCTTACCGGACTTCCAGATTTCCTTGACCTTGTTTGGCATTCTTGGACCCTTCTTTTGAATTTCAACCAAGCCGTCAGGCTTGTTAGTTCCCAACGCTTTGAATCTTTGCCTCGCTCACGCCGACCTCGCGCGCCGTGTTGACGATCGCCGCCCAGGTTTCGTCCGGCAGCGGCACGCCGTTCCTGGTCCGCTCGGCGCGCGTCCGCGCTTCCGGTTCGCCGGGCACCAGAACCTCGTCGATGCCGGCGACCGTCTTGGTGTCCTTGAAATAGGTGATGTAGCGGGCGATCTCGCCATCGAAGAAATTGGCCGGATCGACCACGGCGGGATCGACATAGATCGCAAACATGCCATTGGCGAAACGGCGCGGCATCGAGGTCGCGCCGGTGCCCGTCAGCGCGCCGCCGAGCAGTTCGCAGATCAGCGCAAGCCCCGAGCCCTTATGCTCGCCGAACGCGCGGATCGCGCCCTTGCCCTGCGAATGGTCGCGCGGGCCATCGGCGGTGTGCGGGCCGTAGAGGGCGGTCGGGTCTTCGGTCAGCGTACCGTCAAGATTAACCAGCGCGCCCTTCGGCAGTTTCTTGCCGCCGCGGCTCGCGACCAGCACCTTGCCCTCGGCGACGATCGAGGTGGCGAAATCCAGCACGATCGGCCCCTGCCCTTTACGCGGAATGCCGACGCAGTACGGCGCGGTCGAGAGCCGCCGCTCAGTGCCGCCAAAGGGCGCGACCAGAATTGAGCCGGCGGCATTGACGAAATGGATCGATACCAGCCCTTCGGCCGCGGCCATCTCGGCCCAGTCGCCGATGCGGCCGATGTGCCCGGCGTTGCGCAGCGCGACCGCCGCGAGACCAACCTTCTTGCACTTGTCGATACCGATGCGGACCGCCTGCGGTCCCACGGTCTGGCCAAAACCGTATTTGCCGTCGACAACGGCGAGCGATGGCGTATCGACGACCACATCGACGGTCTGATCGGGAAAAACGTTGCCAACCTTCTGGTGCCGCACATAGGTCGGCACCCGGATCACGCCATGGCTGTCGTGCCCGGTGAGATTGGCGGTCGTGAGATAGGTTGCAATCCGCTTGGCTTCGGCAGCGGACGAGCCGGTATGAACGAAAACGTCCGCGACGAAATCGATCAGCTTCTGAACCTGAATTGTCACCATGACCGAACGTTCATCCCGTGATTTTTACTGCTGCCGCCTGGACTGGCGGAGCGAAACCGAGCGTGGCCGCCCGATATTGTTATGCCGGCCAGTTTGAGCGAAAAAATGCAGGCGTGTCTATGGCCTCTGAGGTCGGCCGCACCAGGTTGCGCAGATTCCGGCGCCCGCTATGCGCTGCATTGGCAACGATCCGCACCATCATGCAATTTTGCCGCTACTTTCCGTCGTCGCCCTCATCGGCATCGCCAGAACCGCCGCGAACGGGCATCGCCAGCAGGCTGTTTTCCAGCATATGCAGCATGTCCTGAAGTTCGGCCAGTTTCTGCGCGCCATAGCGCCGGGTCATCTCGGCATAGATCGCCTCGGAGTGCGGCGCCACCGCCTCGATCAGCTTCAGGCCCTTCGCCGTGATCGAAACGGTGCCGCGGCGTAGATCGGATTTCACGGTTTTGCGCTCGATCAGGCGCCGTCCTTCGAGATCGCGAAGGATTCGCGACAAGCTCGGCCCCAGCAGGAAGGCGACGTGGGCAAGATCAGTCACCTCGATGGCGTCGATCGACGACAGTGCCCGCAGGATACGCCATTGCTGCTCGGTGAGCCCGTGCGCCCGCAGTGACGGGCGGAAATGCCGCATCACCGCTTCCCGCGCGCGCATCAGGGACATCGGCAGCGAGCGCGAAAACTCGCGCATCGGCGCCTGCCCAGCGCTCATCTTGCGGCCGGCAGCAGATGCGGATTCGCTTGTCCGGTTCGCGGCGCCGTCCCTTGCAGGTGTCTTCAGACCCATGGTTCAATTCCGTTTCCGCGCGAGACCTGACTCGGCGCGCCGGCCTTCATAACACAAGCCGGCGCTAGTGCACCGCACAACGAAAAGTCGGCCGCGGCACGGGTTGAACCATTTCATTTAACATGTTAATCATCTCCCGTTTTCGACGTTTCATTTGATGCGGCAAACTCATGGCAATGACGGCAGACCAGATTCGGCGTGCGGCGGAACAGCTTCACCGGGCAGAGCAGACCCGGATCCAGATCCGGCAGTTGTCGCAGGACCACGCGGACATCACCATCGCCGACGCCTACGCCATTCAGAAGGCCTGGATCGGGATCAAGGTCGCAGAAGGCAGGGTCATCAAGGGTCACAAGATCGGCCTGACGTCGAAGGCGATGCAGAGCGCGCTCAACATCGACGAGCCGGACTCCGGCATCCTGTTCGACGACATGTTCTTTGCCGACGGCGGGCTCGTGCCATCGGACCGCTTTATCGCCACCCGCGTTGAGGCCGAACTCGCCTTCATCATGAAGCATCGCCTCACCGGTCCCGACTGCACCATGTTCGATGTGCTGAACGCGACCGACTTCGTGGTCCCCGCACTGGAAATCCTGGATACCCGAATCGAGCGCGTCGATCCGACAACGAAAGCGACGCGGAAGATCTTCGACACCATTGCCGACAATGCGGCCAATGCCGGCATCGTGCTGGGCGGGCGGCCGATACGTCCGCTCGATGCCGACCTGCGCTGGATCGGCGCGCTGTGCTTCAAGAACGGCCAGCTCGAGGAAACCGGGCTCGCCGCCGGCGTCCTCAATCATCCCGCGACATCCGTCGCCTGGCTCGCCAACAAGATCGCGCCGCATGGCCTTGCGCTGGAGCCAGGTCAGGTGGTGCTGGCAGGATCGTTCATCCGCCCCATCGAAACCCGCAAAGGCGACACGATTCAGGCTGACTATGGGCCTTACGGCTCGGTCAGTTGCTACTTCGCCTGAGAACGGAGCGACCAGGAACATGCCGCATTTCACCATCGAATACTCCGCCAACATCGAACCTCGCGTCGACATGGCTGCGGTCGTGGAGGTGGTCCGCCGCGCCGCCGTCGAAACCGGAATCTTTCCGCTCGGCGGCATCCGTGTCCGCGCTCTCAGGTGCGAGCACTATGCGATCGCCGACGGCGATCCGTCTTTCGGCTTTCTCGACATGGTGCTCCGACTCGGCGAAGGCCGCGACCTCGCGACCCGGCAAAAAGCCGGCGAGCACATTTTCAAGGCGCTGTCGGCCCACCTCGATCCGGTGTTCGCGGGCAGCAAATTCGCACTCTCGTTCGACATGCAGATCAACGACAAGAACACGAGCTGGAAGCGCAACAACATCCACGAGGCGCTGAAGGCGGAGGCAAGCCATGGATAAGGCCACACCCAAACCCGACGTCTTTCAAGCGAACCGCGATCGCGCCGCACCGCTTCTGAAACAGCTCAAGGCCGATGGCATCGGCCACATGATCGGCGGCGAAACCGTTCCCGCCTCGTCCGGAGAAACCTTCGATACCGCCTCTCCCATCGACAACAGCGTGCTGGCCTATGTCGCACGGGGCAACGCCAACGATATCGACCACGCCGCCAAAGCGGCACAGCGCGCTTTCCCCGCCTGGCGCGATATGCCGGCGGCGAAGCGCAAGAAGCTGCTGCATCGCGTCGCCGACGCCATCGAGGCGCGCGCCGACGACATCGCCGTGCTTGAATGCATCGACACCGGACAGGCGTATCGCTTCATGGCCAAGGCCGCGATCCGCGCAGCGGAAAACTTCCGCTTCTTCGCCGACAAGTGCACCGAGGCGCGGGACGGTCTCAATACTCCGAGCGACGAACACTGGAATGTTTCGACGCGGGTGCCGATCGGCCCGGTCGGCGTCATCACGCCGTGGAACACGCCGTTCATGCTGTCGACCTGGAAGATCGCGCCGGCACTCGCCGCCGGCTGCACCGTCGTGCACAAGCCGGCGGAATGGTCGCCGGTGACGGCCGACCTCCTCGCCAAACTGGTGAAGGAAGCCGGTGTCCCCGACGGGGTGCTCAACACCGTGCACGGCTTTGGCGAGGAAGCCGGTAAGGCGCTGACCGAACATCCCGCGATCAAGGCGATCGCCTTTGTCGGCGAAACCGCGACCGGCGCCGCGATCATGGCGCAGGGCGCACCGACCCTGAAGCGCGTGCACTTCGAGCTCGGCGGCAAGAATCCGGTGATCGTGTTCGACGACGCCGATCTCGACCGCGCGCTCGATGCCGTTGTGTTCATGATCTACTCGCTGAACGGCGAGCGCTGCACGTCATCGAGCCGACTCCTGATCCAGAGCAGCGTCGCGGACAAATTCATCGAAAAGCTCACGGCACGCGTAAAAGCACTTAAGGTTGGTCATCCCCTCGATCCCGCCACGGAAGTCGGCCCGCTGATCCATGAGCGCCACCTCGACAAGGTCTGCTCCTATTTCGACGTGGCCCGGAAGGACGGCGCGACGGTTGCCGTCGGCGGCAAGCCGTATGACGGCCCCGGCGGCGGACACTACGTGCAGCCGACGCTTGTCACCGGCGCGCGCGCCGACATGCGGGTCGCGCAGGATGAGGTGTTCGGACCTTTCCTCACGGTCATTCCGTTCAAGGACGAGACCGACGCCATCGAGATCGCCAATTCCGTGCGCTACGGCCTCACCGGCTATGTCTGGACCGGCGACATGGGCCGTGCGCTGCGCGTCGCCGATGCGCTGGAAGCCGGCATGATCTGGCTGAATTCGGAAAACGTCCGCCACCTGCCGACTCCGTTCGGCGGCATGAAGGCGTCGGGCATCGGCCGCGACGGCGGCGACTACTCGTTCGAGTTCTATATGGAAACCAAGCACGTCTCTCTCGCCCGAGGGACGCACAAGATTCAGCGACTCGGCCTCTAGCCGCTTTCAGGAAACGACCATGCCCGTCCCTACCCACGTCTTCGATCCGCCGTTCAACATCATCCGCAGCAGCCATGCGGTGCTCGACGTCACCAATCTTGAGGCCAGCCGAAAATTCTACGAGAGCGTCATCGGCCTGCATGTCGAAGATGTCGACGACAAGGCCGTCTTCCTCCGCGGCAGCGAAGAGCGTCAGCATCACTCGCTGGTGCTGCGGAAAGCCGCCGCCCCGGCTGCCAACCGGCTCGGATTCAAGGTTGCCAATGATACCGATCTCGACAAGGCCGCGTCATTCTTCTCCGAGAACGGCGTTAGCTACGCGTTCGCCGAACAGCCGTTCCAGGGCCGCACGCTGCAATTCACCGATCCGTTCGGCTTTCAGCTCGAACTCTACGCCACCATGGAGAAGCGGCCGCACCTGTTGCGCCGTTACGATCTCTACCGGGGATGTCATCCGCAGCGGCTCGATCATTTCAACGTGTTCGCGCCCGAGGTGCAGGGCACCGTCGATTTCTACGCGCGGCTCGGCTTCCGCCTGACCGAATACGCCGAGGAAGACGGTGAGAACGGGCGCATCGCGGCCGCCTGGATGCATCGCAAGGGCAACGTGCACGACTTCGCCATCACCAATGGCAAGGGCCCGCGCCTGCACCATTTCGCGTACTGGGTGCCGACCGCCATGAACATCATCCATCTCTGCGACGTGATGGCATCGAGCGGCTATCTGAAGAACATCGAACGCGGCCCCGGCCGGCACGGCATCTCCAACGCGTTCTTCCTTTACGTCCGCGATCCCGACGGCCACCGGCTGGAGATCTACACCAGCGACTACAACACCATGGACCACGATCACGAGCCGCTGCGCTGGTCGCTGCGCGATCCGCGGCGTCAGACCCTGTGGGGCGCGCCGGCGCCGCGCTCCTGGTTCGAGCAGGGCTCACCGTTCCCCAACCAGCCGCTGCGAGAGCCAGCATTCGTCGCCGACGTCGTGATCGCGGATTGATGCTGTTCGTCGGCAACTCCACTGAATCCCTCCCCCTTGTGGGGAGGGTCGGCCGAGCACGCTATCGGCGTGCGGAGGCCGGGGTGGGGGTATATAGCAAGATCATCGCCCCCCACCCGACTGGCCTTCGGCCAGCCACCCTCCCCACAAGGGGGAGGGAAAACAAATAGCCATCGTTCGATCGGAATTGAGATGACTCTTCCCCGCCTCGCCACCTTCACCGTCAACGGCATCACAAAGTACGGCGCCGTGACCGACCAAGGCATCGTCGATCTCTCGGCACGGTTCGGACAAGACTATCCGACGCTGCGCGAGGCGATCGCCGATCGCGCGCTGGACAAGCTCGGCGAGGCTGGCGCGAAACATGCGCCCGATTTCACCCTCGACGCCATCGCCTGGCAGCCGCCGATCCCTGCGCCGGAAAAGATCATCTGCATCGGCGTGAACTACCCGGACCGTAACGCCGAATACAAGGACGGCTCGGACGCGCCGAAATATCCGAGCATGTTCATGCGGACGCCGCGCTCGTTCGTCGGCCACAACGCGCCGCTGGTGCGCCCGCGCATCTCGGAGCAGCTCGACTACGAAGGCGAAGTCGTCCTGGTGATCGGCAAGGCCGGCAGGCATATTGCGGAAGCAAACGCGCTCGATCACATCGCAGCGGTGACGCTCTGCAATGAGGGTACGATCCGCGACTGGGTCCGGCACGCAAAGTTCAACGTGACCCAGGGCAAGAATTTCGATTCCACCGGCAGTCTCGGCCCGTGGCTGGTTCCCTACACCGATGAATCGCAAATCGCCGACATCCGGCTGACTACGCGCGTCAACGGCGAGATGCGGCAGGATGACCGCACCGGCCGCCTGATCTTCGGCTTCCGCTATCTCATCAGCTATATCTCGACCTTCACCACGCTGGTGCCGGGCGATATCATCGTGACGGGCACGCCGACCGGCGCCGGCGCACGCTTCGATCCGCCGCGCTTCCTCAAGCCCGGCGACGTGATCGAAGTGGAGGCGGAAGGCATTGGCCGGTTGCGCAACGGCGTGGTGGATGAGGTCGCATAGCAGAAAACGTCATGGCCGGGCTTGACCCCGCCCTCCGCGTCTTACTTGTTGGTCGACAAAGACGTGGATGCCCGGCAACAAGGCCGGGCGTGACGGAAAGGACAGTTTGACATGAGTTCTCTGACAGGCGGCGAAGCGATCGTCAGCGGTCTGGTGGCGCATGGCGTCGATACGGTATTCGGCCTGCCCGGCGCGCAGATCTATGGGCTGTTCGACGCCTTTCAGCAGGCGCAACTTCGTGTCATCGGCGCGCGGCATGAACAGGCCTGCGGCTACATGGCCTATGGCTACGCGCGTTCCAGCGGCAAGCCCGGCGTGTTCAGCGTGGTGCCCGGTCCCGGCGTGCTCAATGCCGGCGCGGCAATGCTCACCGCATTCGGATCGAACGAGCCGGTGCTGTGCCTGACGGGCCAGGTGCCTACCGAATTTCTCGACAAGGGCCGCGGCCACCTGCACGAGATGCCGGATCAGCTCGCCACCTTGCGCACCTTCGTGAAATGGGCCGAGCGGATGGAATATCCCGACGCGGCCCCGGCGGCGGTTGCGCGTGCATTCCAGGAGATGATGTCGGGCCGGCGCGGCCCCGTGGCACTGGAAATGCCGTGGGATGTTTTCACCCAGCGCGCGGAGATCGGCGAGGTCAAACCATTCGACCGGTTTCCCTCGCCCCTGCCCGATCCGGACCGGATCAAGGCCGCCGCATCGCTGATCGCATCCAGCAAGACACCGATGATCTTCGTCGGCAGCGGCGCGGTCGACGCCCGCGAGGACATTCTCGAACTCGCCGAACTGATTGACGCGCCCGTGGTCGCCTTCCGCAGCGGACGCGGTATCGTCAGCAACGCGCACGAGCTCGGCCTCACCATGGCCGCGGCCTACAAGCTCTGGGGCACGACCGATCTGATGATCGGCATCGGGACCCGCATGGAGCTCGCGACTTCGTTCCGCTGGCCCTATCGGCCGGACGGGCTGAAATCGATCCGCATCGACATCGATCCGGCCGAGATGCGGCGCTATGCGCCGGACGCGCCTGTTGTCGCCGATGCGCAGGCTGGCACGCGCGAGTTGCTCGCGGCGGTGCGCAAACGCGGCTATACCAAGACCAAGGGGCGCCGCGATGCGATCCGCGCCGCCTCCGCCGCCGCGCTGAAGGAGATTCAGGCGGTGCAGCCGCAGATGGCGTACCTGAACATTTTGCGCGAGGTGCTGCCCGCGAATGCCATCGTCACCGACGAATTGTCTCAAGTCGGTTTTGCGGCGTGGTACGGCTTCCCGGTCTACGAGCCGCGCACCTTCGTCACCTCGGGCTATCAGGGTACGCTCGGCTCCGGCTTTCCGACCGCGCTTGGCGCCAAGATCGCAAACCCGGATAAACCCGTGGTCGCCATCACCGGCGACGGCGGCTTCATGTTCGGCGTGCAGGAGCTCGCCACCGCAGTACAGTTCAACATCGGCGTGGTGACGCTGGTGTTCAACAACAATGCCTATGGCAATGTCCGCCGCGACCAGCTCCAGCGTTTCGACGGCCGGGTCGTCGCCTCCGACCTGGTCAATCCGGATTTTGTGAAGCTTGCGGAATCGTTCGGGGTCGCGGCATCGCGCGTGACGTCACCCGACGGCTTCCGTCCGGCGCTGGAAAAGGCGCTGGCGCACGGCGGGCCGTATCTGATCGACGTCGAAGTGCCCCGGGATTCCGAAGTTACGCCGTGGACCTTCATCCACCCGGCAAAACCCTGACGGTTCACGGCTACCGCGAACGCTTCAGCGGGCCTTCCGGAATGTCAGGTTGATCCGCTGACGCTTGAGCACGGGGTGCTCACCGTCTGCCAGGGGCGCGATGCCGTGATAGGCGAGCCGCGACGGCCCGCCCAACACCACCACATCACCGTGGGCGAGACGAAGGCGGCGCGACGGATCGCTGCGCTTCAATCCGCCGAACAGAAACGTCGCCGGCAAACCCCATGACACCGAGACGATCGGCGCGCCGAAATCGGTCTCATCCTTGTCCTGATGCAGCGACATCTTCGCGCCGGGCGTATAGCGGTTGATCAGGCAGGCATCGGGCACGAAATCGGCAAAGCCAGCGCGCGTCGCCGCCAACTTCGCGAGTTGATGAAACGATCGCGGCATTGCCGGCCACGGCTGGTTCGTCCTGGGGTCGGTCGGTGAATAGCGATAGCCGCTCTGGTCCGTGACCCAGCCGACCGCGCCGCAATTGGTCATCGCCACCGACATGGTATGCCCGCCGGGCGTGACCATGTGGCGGAACGGAGCTTGCGCGATCACCGCGCGCAAATCCGCGATCAGATCGCTCTCGTTATCGCGCGCGAAACCGCGCAGCAGCACGGCGCCCTCGCCGATCGCTTCCTGCGACGGCGCATCGGGAACGGCGTCGAACAAATCCGCGGTCACGCAAGTCTCTGCACGTCAGTCTCTCAGGTCGCATCGTGGAAGATCACGCCGGCTGTGTGGCGGCGGCCGGAGCGCAGGCGGCTAACGCCGTGGCGCAAATTGACGCGGTAGACACCGCGCGTACCTTGCACCGGCCGGTGATGCACGGCAAACGCGACCGCATCGCCCTGCCGCAGCGGCACCACCTCGGCACGCGACTGCATGCGCGGTCGCTGCTCGGTCAGCACGAATTCGCCGCCGGTGAATTCGTCGCCCGGCTGCGACAGCAGGATCGCCACCTGCAACGGGAACACGTGCTCACCATAGAGATCCTGATGCAGACAGTTGTAATCGCCGGCCTCGTAGCGCAACAGCAGCGGCGTCGGCCGGGTCTGGCCGGCGTCATGACAGCGTTTCAAGAACGCGGCGTGATCATCGGGATAGCGGATCGCGATGCCCATCGCCTCATTCCAGCGGTTCGCAATTCTGCTCAGCGGCGGATACAGCGCCGGACGCAGCGATGCGATCGGCTCAGGCAACGGATAGGCGAAGTACTTGTATTCGCCACGGCCAAAACCGTGACGGCCCATCACGATGCGGCTGCGGAATTTTTCGTCTGTATCGTAGAGCGCCGCCAGCGCCTCGCATTCGCCCGCGGACAGCAGACTTGGAAGAACCGCACACCCCTGCGCGTCGAGATCGTCAGCGATGTGCTGCCAGTCGAGCGCGGCAACGCGCGCCGCCATATTGGCGGGAGGCGCGGAACGGACGATGGTCTTCACGGCTGATGTCATGCGGACGATCCTCGCAGATCGCGCCAGTTCCGGCCACCCGATTTCCGGCCGGTTCCACCGGCAGCGACCTCAGCCCAGCACCGGCAGTTCGACCACATCATAACCGTGGCGGATGGTGCGTTTCAGCACGGGATCCTCGATTTCAAAATCGAACCGGCTGGCCGGGCGGATGCCGCCCTTCGCCGCGAAGGTACCGCCGAACATGGCGCAGCCGTCCGGCAGCGCCGACCCGCCGAACCCGCGCGCGATGAGATCGGCAACCGGCAACATGCCGTCGAGCTTGCCTTCCTGATAGAGCACGCGCGCGCCGCCGATAGTGGCGAACGACCGCAGCACAATCTGGTCCCAGTGGCCGATCACGTCATCGAGCGCCCACACCACCGGCGCGATCGGCTTGTCGCACATCTGCTTGGAGACGGTGACGCCATAGGTTTCGACCTTGCGGTCGGTATGGTCGGAGCCGACAGCGACATAGGTCTTGCCGCCGGAGGCGAGCAGAACGAACTCGACCTCGCCGCTGGAGTCGCCGCCGCTCACCTCGATGCTCGTGGCGGTGGTCAGCCGCCGCGCGGCGACGCGATAGTAGATCGGCGTGGAGGCCGGGCGCGCAATGCCGATCGCTTCAAGTTCGGCGATATGTTTGTCGCGTGCCACGGGATCGCGCCCCGTCCAGCCCGCGATCACGGCCTGGGTGATGGTCAGTGTGAGCGGCGACCGACCGCTTTTGGATTCAAGGGTGAGTGCGAGTTCGCATGCGCTCATGATTTCACCCGCGGACCAGCGGTTCGATGGCCGCTGCCAGTTCGAAGATTCGCCGATCCGAGCCGCCTGCCGCCGCCAGCATCAGCCCGACCGGTGCATCGCCCTCGCGATGACACGGCAACGAGATCGCGCAGCCGTCGATGGTGTTGATCAGGGTGCAGTTGCGCAACGAGAGCAGGTTCGCCTTGGTATAGGCGGCATCGTCGGCGAGGTCGGCGATCACCGGCGGCGTGATGGCGATGGTCGGCGCGATCAGCGCGTCATACGGTGTAACGCGGCGCTCGAAGCCATCGATCATGGCGCGCCGCATGGCGAGCAGATCGACATAATCGGCGGCGCTGAGCGCTTCGCCACGGCGAATGCGGCTGACGACACGGGGATCGTAGACATCGGCTTTCTTCGCGATCAGCGCGCGATGCCAGGCCCAGCTTTCCGCCGCGGAGAAACCGCCGTTCGCGTTCAGCGTGCCGGCCTCGGCAAATTCGGGAACAGCGATGCGCTCGATGATGGCGCCGGCGCGCGAGAGCACATCAAGGGCGCGATCGAAGGCCTGCGCGACCGCAGGATCGAGGTCATCCAGCATCACTGTGGTCGGCACCGCGAGCCGCATCCCCTTCACGGGCCGCGGCGTGACCGCTGCGACCGGCTCGTCCGCCAGCACCGCATCGATCACGGCGCAGCAGCCGACCGAGCGGGCGATCGGCCCATAGCTGTCCAGCGTGAACGACAGCGGCACGCCGCCGTCGAGCGGAATGCGGCGCGCGGTCGGCTTATAGCCGACGATCCCGTTATAGGCCGCCGGAATCCGGCACGAGCCGCCGGTATCGGTGCCAAGCGCGGCATAGGCCATGCCGTCGGTGATCGACACCGCGGCGCCCGACGACGATCCGCCGGGCACATGGCCGACCTCACGATGCCAGCGGTTCTTTGGCGTGCCGTAATGCGGATTGATGCCGAGACCCGAATAAGCGAACTCGGTCATGTTGGTGCGGCCGACCACCACAAAGCCGGCGCGACGCAACCGTGCCACCACAGGCGCGTCCTCCGCTGCCGACGGCGCATCGTCGAGCGCGCGGGAGCCGGCGCGCGATACCTGTCCCTTGATGTCGAACAGATCCTTGATCGAAATGGGAATGCCCGCAAAAGGCGACGGCGCGGCGTTGGCCTTGCGCAACTTGTCCATCGCATCGGCTGCGGAGGCGGCACCCTCGGCATCGACCTGGATGAAGACGCGGGCGCCCTCGCCCGCCTTGTCTGCGATCCTGGCAAGGCATTCGTCAACGAGCTTGCGCGCGGTCGTGCGACCATTGGCCAGATCAGCGGCGAGCGTTGCAAGGGTCGGATGTTGAGCCATTGATGAGCAACTCGCTTGTTCGGGCCGAATTGGGAGACGGATCAGGACAAGGTATCGCCCAAACGGTCGTCAATTTCCAGATCGAGCAGCGCCGAGCTGAGCGATTTTCCATGCGCATCCAGCGCCAGCGAGCGCGTGACGCCGCCACCAAGGGCACCGGTCATGACGAAATTCAGCGCCGCGATGTTCGGCAGCTCAAAGCGGGTCACTTCGCCCTCGACCACACCGGCAAAATGCGCCCTGACGCGCTCGCTCGTCACCTGAGCCACAAGCAACGGATAATGCCGCGCGTCATAGGCGATGACGGAGATGTTCGACGTGTTGCCCTTGTCGCCGGTACGGGAATGAGCGATCTCGCGCAGTTTCACCTCATGCCTCCACGAAACGGACAGCCGGCTTGGCCAATTCGCGCGGCAACAGCACCGATGCCACCGCGACCACATCCCGCGCGGATTTTGTCGCGCCGCCGCCGCCTGCCGGACCGTTAGTGTAAAGCGTCTCGACCTCGTTGCCGATGCGGACCGCCTCACGAAGGTTGTCGGTGCGGCCGACGACACGAACACGGACCTCGTAAGGCTCGCTGCCCTGCGCTGCGAGTTGAGGACCGTGCAAGGAATCGACTCCAACCAGATCGAAGCGCAGTTCGCTCGTCTGCACGCCCGTGAGCCGCAGACGCTCGCGCACGATATCAAGCGCCAGCCGTCCCCGGGCCGCCGCGCCCGGACCGGCATAGGAGATCTGGCCCTCGCCGATATAGCTGTCGATATAGCCGACCGATATCTTCAGCGTGTCGGGCCGGCGCGTGCCACGTCCGCCCTGCACGCGAACGCGGTCGGGACCGATCTCCTCCACGGTGACTTCGGAGAAATCCGCGACGACGTCGGGCTGCAGATAGCGCCTGGGATCGTGAACCTCATAGAGCAATTGCTCCTTGCAGGTTCGCGCCGTGACGGCACCACCCGAGCCCTCGACTTTTGTGATGACCAGCGATCCGTCCTCGCCGACTTCCCCGATCGGAAAGCCGAGACGCGCCAGCCCCTCGACATCCTTGAAGCCGGGGTCGGCGAAGTAGCCTCCAGTGATCTGGCCCGCACATTCGAGCAGATGACCGGCCACCGTGCCCTTGCCGAGCAGATCCCAATCGTCCATCGCCCAGCCGAACGCATCGATCATGGGCGCCAGAAACAAGGCAGGATCAGACGCGCGACCGGTGATGACCACATCCGCGCCGCCCTTCAGCGCCTCGGCCATCGGCGCAGCACCGAGATAGGCATTGGCCGACAGCAGACGGTTGCCAAAGTCGCCGATCGTGCCCTCGAACTCCATGATAGGAAGATTGCTCGCCTTGCACGCATCGAGCACATCGTCGCCCACCACGGCTGCGACCTTGAGCCCGCGCAAGCCGAGGGATTTTGCGATCTCGGCGGTTCTTCGCGCGGCCGCTTCGGGATTGGCCGCACCCATATTGGTGACGATCTTGATGCCCTTGGCGGCGCAGGTCGGCAGTACCGCACGCATCCGCTCCTCCAGCAGCGGATCGTAGCCGCTCTGAGGGTCCTTCATGCGCGCCTGCTGCGCCAGCGCGACGGTGCGCTCGCCGAGACATTCGAACACGAGATACTGGATGCCACCCTTTTCGGCGAGTTCCAGCGCCGGCTCGATGCGATCCCCGGAATAACCTGCGCCGGAGCCGATCCTGATGGTGCGCGTCATCTAGGCGGCGCCTTCCAACGCCGGCGCACGCCGATGCCAATCGGTGATGGCCTGATAGTTTCGCCCGATGCGCAGCGCCATCGATTCATCGTTCGGCGCGCAGATGATCTGCAGCGATGTCGGCAGGCCCGTTGGCGAGAAACCGTTCGGCACCGCCAACGCGCAACGTCCGAAGAAATTGGCCATGCGCGTAAAGTGCGAGGGGATGATCTTTTCCCTCTCGGCGGTAGCCAGCGGATGCGCCGTCATCGGCGTGGTCGGTGTCAGCAGCGCGTCAACGCCCGCCAGCGCGGCGGTGGTCTTTGCGGTGATCTCCTCGCGCTCGCGCATCATGCGCAGATAGTCCGTCACTGACATCGTACGTGCGACCGCAAAACGCGCGCGCACATCCTCGTCGACGGGCGCGGCGGGATCGTCGATGATCTCCTTGACGAACGAATAGCCTTCAGCCGCAATCAAATTGCCCGACGGGATTTTGAAGTCGGCGAAGCGGAACGGCAGTGTGACCGACACGATCTCAGCGCCCATATCGGCGAGCTGCGCCAGCGATTGATCGTAGGCAGACAGCACCGCGGGTTCGACGACATCGCGCTCATGATCGGGCAGGCGCGCCAACCGCAGGCCTTTGACGTCGCGCGGCGCGGGACCGGAGAGGATCGCATTCATGGAAGCGAGGCTGCCGCCCCGCATGGCCTCGAACAGAATAGCGGCATCGGTCGCGCTGCGTGCTAGGGGTCCCGGCGTGTCCAGCGTCGTACTCAGCGGCAGGATACCGTCGGTCGCGATCTGTCCGACCGTAGTCTTGAGACCGGTGAGTCCACACAACGCCGAGGGGCTACGGACTGACCCGCCGGTATCGGTGCCCACCGCCCACGGCACCATCCGTGCCGCCACCGCCACACCGGACCCGCTGCTCGAACCGCCCGGCGTGCGCGGCTCGCGCATGTCCCATGGATTGCGCGGCGCGCCCATGTGCTGATTGGTTCCCCACGCGCCGAAAGCGAATTCGACGGTGTGGGTCTTGCCGGCGACAATCATGCCCGATCCCACCAGCCGGCGAACCAGCGAACCGGTCGAGGGTGAAATCCGCTTGGCCCATACTTTCGAGCCGCCGGTCGTCACCTTGCCCTCGATATCGACGAGGTCTTTCAGCCCGAACGGAATGCCGTGCAACGGGCTGAGCGCATAGCCGGCCCCGCGCGCAAGGTCCGCGGCCTTGGCCGCCGCGCGGGCTTCTTCCGGATAAAGGTCGATAAAAGCATGCAGCGCATCGTTATACGTCGCGATACGATCGAGACACGCATCGGTAATCTCCACCGCTGAAACGCGGCGCGCGGCAAGCATTGCCGCCAATTCCGCAACCGTAAGCGACGTTAAATCGTTCGAAGCGGTCATCGGAGATATCCTTTTTGTTTTTTGGCGACGAAGGGCTACTTCAATCCGAAATAGGCGCGCCGCAGCGCCTCGTTATCGGTCATCTCTGCGACAGTGCCCGAGAAGCGGATGCGTCCGCCCTCCAGCACGAACACACGAGTCGCGACTTCGAGGAAGCCGATGTTCTGCTCGGCGATCAAAAGCGCGAGGCCGTGTCCGCGCAGATCGGTGAGAACACGGATGACTTCCTTGACGAACAGCGGCGACAGGCCGGCCGATGGCTCGTCCATGACAAGCAATTTCGGCTCCGCCGCGAGAGCTTTGGCGATGCCGAGCATCTTGCGCTGGCCGCCCGAGAGACTCGATGCCGGATTGCGCCGCTTGTCGCGCAGCACCGGGAAGATGCCGTAGAGCTCTTCCGCGCGCGCATTGGGGTTGGCGTGCCCGAGCGCCTGTGCGCCGACGCGCAGGTTCTCCTCGATGGACAGATCGGGGAACACCGCGAGTTCGGACATGTAGGTCATGCCGAGTCGCATGCGGTCGCTGGAACGCATCCGCGTGACGTCCTTGCCACCAAGCGTGATGTGCCCCTGCCGCGTCTCGATCAATCCGACCAGTGTCTTCAGGAAGGTGGTCTTGCCGGCCCCGTTGGCACCGAGCAGCAGCACCGTCTCGCCGGGACGCACGTCGAGATCGACGCCCCACAGCACCTGCATGCTGCCGTAGCCTGCGTCGACGCCCGTGACGTGGAGCAGCGATGATGTCTCAGGCGGCATGCTCGCCTCCCAAAAACACTTCGACCACCTCGGGCACGGTTACAGCTACCGCGAGCGTACCTTCGAAGATTTCCTTGCCGGCATTCATGACGATGACGCGGTCGGTGATCTGCTCGATGAATCCCATCAGATGCTCGACCACGATGATGGCAAGGCCGCTTTGCGCCAGCGTCTTGATCTCGCCGGCGATCCAGTCGAGCTCGGTCGGATTGAGGCCCGCGGCCAGTTCGTCGAGCAGCAACAATTTCGGCTGCGTCGCAAGTGCGCGCACCAGATCGAGCGTCTTCTGCTGCACGTTGGTCAGATCGCTTGCCGGGCGGTTGGCGACTTCAGCCAGATGGAAACGCTCCAGTAGATCGGCCATCGGCAGGGCCTTGTCGCTGGCGTTGCCATAGGTGTGCGCGACCTCGACGTTCTGCTTGACCGTGAGCGACATGAACGGCTTCGGCACCTGGAACGTGCGGTTGATGCCGAGGTGCACCAGCTTGTGCGATGCCATGCCGCCGACCGGCGACCGCAGGAAACTGACGCTGCCGGCATCAGGCGCATAGAGGCCGGAGATGACGTTGATCGCCGTGGTCTTGCCCGATCCGTTGGGACCGACGAGACCCAGGATTTCACCCGGCGAGACGTGAAAGCTCAGGCCGTCGAGCGCATGGAATCCGCCGAAGCGCTTGACTACACCGCTGACTTCGAGAAGGCGCTCCGGTTCAGGGGACATACCACCCCCGCCGTGTCGCAAGCGAGACCAGTCCCGCCGGAAGGAACAGCACCAGCGCCATGATCAGGAGACCGTAGATCAACTGGAAATATTGCGGCGTCGTGAAGCCGATCAGATTGTAGATGCCATAGAGAATGATGACGCCGATCAGCGGGCCCGAAATGGTGGCGACGCCGCCGAACAGCGCGAACACGATGGCGAAGATGCTGAAGTCGGCACTGAACACGTTGTCCGGATAGAATACCGACACGTACCAGGCGAACACGCCGCCCGCGAGGCCGGCAACCAGCGCCGAGGCCAGCCACGCGACCGTTCGCATCTTCACCACATTGACGCCGGACATCGATGCGCTGAACGAATCCTCACGCACCGCCTGCAGCGCCAGTCCGAAACTGGAATTCTTCAGATACACCACGATGCCGAGCGTCAGCGCGAGGATCAGGATGCCGCCGGCATAAGCCATCGTCGGATTGAAGGTGCCGTTGAGCGCGACGCCGTAAGGCCCCTTGGTGATCTGTTCCAGCGCCGGATTGGCGACGAGGTGCAGCACCGCGAGCGCCGCGGCGAGATTGGCGATGGAGAAATACGCACCCGCCAGCCGCAATAGCGGTGTCAGGATCAATCCGAGCACCACCGCCACGGCGCCGCCGACCAGAACCGCGAGCGGCGCCGGCGCGTTCAGATGCATCACCATGATGGCGAAGCCGTAGGCTCCGGCACCGAAGAAGCCGACATAGCCGAACGGCAGATAGCCGGTGAATCCGTAGATGATGTTCACACCCTGGGCCAGGATGAAGAAGATCACGAAATTGAACAGCAGCAGATGGTTGCTGTAGACCGATGGCAGCACGGCCATGACGATCAGCAACGGCACTGCGATGATGAGATAATGGCGCAACGTATCAGGCAACGCGCACCCTCCTTCCAAGCAGACCGCTCGGCCGCAGCAGCAGGATCGCGATCAGCAGCACGTAGGGCAGCAGGTCGGCCCACGAGCTGAGATAGGTCTGCACCAGCATGTAGGAGACGCCGTAGACGACGCCGCCGAGCGCCGTGCCGAGTGGATTGCCGAGCGACCCCAGCACCACCACCACGAACGAAGTGACCGTTGCGTCGATGCCGAAGGCCGGCGTGAACGAGCCGAACATGAAGGGCGCGAATACGCCCGCGACGGCGGCAAGGCCAAGACCAATACCAAAGGCCGCGGCAGACACGCGATCGACGTTGATGCCGGTCGCCACCGCCTCGTCACGGCGCGACATCACCGCGCGCGTCAGCGTGCCGAGCCGGGTGCGATACAAATAAAGATAAACGCAGATGATGGCGATGACGCTCACGGTCGCCGCCACCACCCACGAGGCCGGAAACGACAGACCGAATATCCGGAAGGGGCCGTTGGTCGCCTCACCGCCGAACAGCGATGCGCGGATACCCGCGAGCGAGCTCGCCAGTTGGCGGCTCGGAATCGAACGTTCGCTGGTGCCGAAGACGATCGTGGTCAACGCCTCGATCACCTGGGAAAAGCCGAAGAACAAGATGAAGGACAGCATCTCCGGATCACGGGCGCGCTGCAGCCGCGGCACCAGAACCCAGTAGAGCAGAAGCCCCGCCACACAAAACAGCGCGAATGCGACGGGAATGCCGACCAGCGGATCGAGGCCGGCAGCGGTGTAGATGCCGAACGCGACGAACGCGCCCAGCATCAGGAAGTCGCCATGCGCAAGGTTGACGATGCGCATGACGCCGAACACGAGGTTGAGGCCAATGCCGACCAGGCTGAAGTAAAGCCCGAACAGGACACCGGCGACCAAGGGATACAGCATCAGAGCGAACTCCGATGCTGATCCACCATGGGGACGTTATCGATCACGGGCGCGGATAGACCGGCTTGCCGGTCGCCGTCTCGTGCGGATAGATCGACACGAACTTGATGTGTCCGTGCTCGTTGAGCTCGAGCTGGCCGAGCGGCGTCAGTTCGCCGATCTGGCCGCCCATCTCGTCGAGCGCGAAGGTGCCGTCCAGCGTCTTGAGTTTGCCGGAGAGGCTGAACACGGCCTTGCGCAGCTCCATCCGGTCGAGGCTGGTCGCAACCGACAGCGTCTTCTCGAGGACGAGCGCGGTGGTGTAGCCGGCCACCGAGTTGAAGCCGAACTCGATCTTGCCGTCCTTGTACTTCGCGTCCCAGGCCTTCTTGAAGTCCGACATCTTCATTCCGAAGTTGACCGGATATTCCAGCTCCTGCGGCGGAACGTAAGTGAAGACGTGCTGCAGGCCCTTGGCGCCGACGTTCTTCTCGAGCAATTCGGTCTCGAGGCCAGGATAGATGCAGAACAGCATCTTGAACTTGGCACCGACGTCCTGGACGTTACGCAGGAACGCGATGTCGTTCGGCGCGTAGCCGAGATGGATCACCGCATCCGGCTCCTTGGCCAGGATGTTGTTGATGATGACGGTGTAGTTCGTGGTCTCGGTCGGAATGCCCTGATCGTAAACGATCTCGATCGGCGCGCCCGAGTCCTTGATGAACTTGCGCACCGCGTTGGCCTGCGTTCCCGTGAATTCGTTGGTCGAGTACAGGATCGCGACCTTCTTGATGCCGAGGCCCGGCCCGTCATGGGTGATGAAGTCCGCGACCGGCTTCGGCCAGATCGTCGAGACCGGGTCGGCCATCAGCGCGATGTAGGGATTGTCCTTGGAGAAGAAGCTCGCACCGGTTCCGGTCTGGTCGAACAGGAACATCTTGTGGTCGCGCGCGATGGTCACGGCAGGCGCGGTCAGCACCGAGCCGGAATCCGCCACCAGCATGTCCACCTTGTCCTGAGTGACGAGCTGATTGTAGAGCGTCGCGGCCGTCGCCGTGTTGCTCTGGTCATCATAGGCCACGAGCTTGATCGGGATCTTCTTGTCGAAGGCCTTCACGTAGACGCCGCCTTCGGCGTTCTTCTGCTCGACCCAGAGCTTCAATGCGCTGTGAACCGGCATCGAGATCGATGCATAGCGGCCCGACGAGGCGTACAGCGTACCGATCTTGATTTCCGCCGGTGCATCAGCGGCAAACGCCTGCGTTCCGAGTGTCAAAGCCGCCGCAAGCGCGATCGATGCTTTTCTTATCATCGCGTTTCCTCTCCGATTTGGGGGTGTTGTCGTTCTGCGGTCCCCTTTTGGCGCGTCTGGGGGAGCAAATCAACTATACGGCTATTGAAATATTTCAATCTCAGCAATACGATTTCCCTATGGATGTCAATTTGCGGCAGATGCGTTCCTTTATTGCCGTTGCGCGTCTCGGTAACTTCACCCGCGCCGCCGAATTCCTTCACGTCTCCCAGCCGACGCTCACCGTCCACATCAAGCATCTGGAAGAAACGCTCGGGCTCAAGCTGTTCGACCGCAATCCCCGCGCTGTAAATCTCACACGGATGGGTCGCGACCTGCTCCCCACCTTCGAGCGCACGTTGCAGGATCTCGATTCCATGCTGCACAGCGCGCGAAATACCTCGACGGCGCTGCACGGCGTGGTCCGGATTTCCGTGCTTCCCTCGCTCGCAGCCAGCCTGCTACCCGACGCGATCCGGCAATTCCGGAGGCAAAATCCGGGCGCCTCCTTCGCCGTGAGCGACTGCGTCGCGGGCTCCCTGATCGACCTGGTCCGTTCCGACGATGTCGATCTCGGCCTGACCGGCGGCGCAGTCGATTTCCCGGATATCGATGTCTTGTTCCGCTCCGGCGACGAGATGAACGTGGTGTACCCCGACGGACATCCGATCGGAAAATTCTCCCGCATCAACGCCGAGCGCCTGGCGCAATTTCCGCTCATCATGATGAACACGCACACCAGCGTCCGTTCAGTCACCGACAGCGCGTTCAGCAATGCCAAGCTGATGCCGAAGCCGGTTGCCGAAGTGACTTACATCATGACGGCGCTAGGCATGGTGCGCGCCGGTCTCGGCATCACCATCCTGCCGGCTTCCTGCCGCGAAGTGGCGGCGATTCCGAGCCTGCGGTCGCGACGCATCAGCGATCCGCACTTTTCGCGCCAGATCGCCCTTATCAAGAAAAAAGATCGCACGCTGCCGCCGCTCAGCAAGGCGTTCGCCGACTATTTGCGCAGCGATCACGCAGAGCGCCTGAATACCATCGAGCGCGACAACGCCCACATCTGAATTTCCGATCTTGTCCGCGCGGTCACCGATCCGTTTTGCGCGAGACGGAATACCGCCATGCGCTGCGGCCGTTGACGCTTCCCGGCCAATGGCGCATCAAGATTGCAACGCCCGGGCCACCAGCGCCCACATTCAGGGAGAGACATCGTTATGGCCGAAGCCCAGCGCGCACGCCCCAAACCGACGCCCGAGACACAACATTTCTGGGACGGTACGCAGGCCGGCGAGTTGCGCCTGCAGCGTTGCGACGCCTGCGACCATGTCTACTTTCCGCCGCGTCCGTTCTGCCCGAAATGCGCGTCGCGCAAGGTCAGCATCTTCAAATCGTCGGGCAAGGGCAAGCTCTACAGCTACGTCATCAATCATCGCCCCGCGGCGCCGGGCTTCACGCCACCCTATGCCATCGCAGTGGTCGAACTCGACGAAGGCCCGCGCATGATGAGCAACATCGTCGATTGCCCGCAAACGCCGGAGGCGCTCGAACTCGACATGAAACTCGAGGTCAAGTTCGAGAAGCTCGACGACAAGATCACCCTCCCCATGTTCCGTCCGGCGAAGGGGTAATAGTGTGGCGGTTCGAGCGTCCGCACCGTCCTTGAAGCGAATTCTGTTTGCGGACGCCTGAACCAAAGCCACACTACAGTTATATTTAGCTCAGTGTCCTTTCGAATCCGAAGTTCGCTCCGGAGGATGCTGCAAGATCAAGCGAACTTCGGATTCGGGACACTGAATATGCGCAGGAATCAAGTCGCTGTCGTCGGCGCAGCCGAAACCACCAAGCTCGGCGTCATCCCCGACATGTCGCAGATCCAGTTGCATGCGGATGCGGCGCTCAATGCCATCGCCGACGCCGGGCTGAAGCTGTCGGATATCGACGGCATCGCCACCGCGGTCGAGACGCCGCAGCAGATCGCGCACTATCTCGGCATCACCCCGACCTGGGTCGACGGCACCTCGGTGGGCGGCTGCTCGTTCATGCTGCACGTCCGCCATGCGGCGGCTGCGATCGAGGCCGGGCTGTGCAAGACCGTGCTCATCACCCATGCCGAGAGCGGCAAGTCGATGATCGGCAAACAGCCGCGCTTCACGCCGCCGGACAGCCTGAACGGCCAGTTCGAGGCGCCGTTCGGCGTCTACGGCCCGCCGAGCATGTTCCCAATTCCGGTGCTGCGCTTCATGAAGACCTACGGCATCACCCACGAGCAGATCGCCTCGGTCGCGGTGGTGCAGCGCGAGTGGGCCGCGAAGAACCCGCGCGCGACCATGAAGGATCCGATCACGGTCGAGGACGTGCTGAACTCGCGCATGATCGCCTACCCGTTCCGCCTGCTGCAGTGCTGCCTCGTCACCGACGGCGGCGGCGCGCTGATCCTCACCTCCGCCGACCGTGCCAAGGATTTTCCGAAGAAGCCGGTCTATATCCTCGGCACCGGCGAAAGCGTGGAAACGCCGATGGTCAGCCAAATGGAGACCTTCAATTCCTCGCGCGCCTTCAAGGTCGCCGGCCCCCTCGCCTTCAAGGAGGCCGGCATCACCCACAAGGACGTCGACCATCTGATGATCTACGACGCCTTCGCGCACCTGCCGCTGTTCGGGCTCGGCGACCTCGGCTTCATGCCGTATGAGGAAACCGGCAAGTTCATCGCCGACGGCAACACGCGGCCGGGCGGCAAGCTGCCGCTCAACACCAACGGCGGCGGCCTGAGCTACATGCATTCGGGCATGTACGGCATGTATGCGCTGCAGGAGAGCGTGCGGCAGATGCGCGGCATCGCGCCGGCACAGGTCAAGGACGCGAAAATTTCGGTCTGCCACGGCGTCGGCGGCATGTTCGCGGCATCAGGCACCATCATCTTCACGAACGAAAAATAACGAACCCCACGAGAGCATCATGGCAAACGCAAAATCACTCGACGGAAAAGTCGTCATCGTCACCGGCGCGGGCCGCGGCATCGGCCGCGAGATCGCGCTGCTGTGCGCGGCGGAAGGTGCAAGGGTCGTCGTCAACGATCCAGGCGGTGCGGCCGACGGCGCCGGCAACGATGCGGCGCCTGCCGAACAGGTCGTCGAAGAGATCAAGAAGCGCGGCGGCACTGCCGTCGCCAACTTCGAGACCGTGGCGGAAGCGATTCCCGCCAGCAAGATCGTCAAGCAGGCCGTCGACACCTACGGCAAGCTCGACGGTGTCGTGAACAACGCCGGCATCCTGCGCGATGCGATCTTCCACCGCATGAGCATCGACGCGTTCGAGTCCGTCATCAAGGTGCACCTGATGGGCTCTTTCTACGTCTCGCACGCCGCGGCGCGCCTGTTCCGCGAGCAGGAAAGCGGCTCGTTCGTGCACTTCACCTCGACCTCGGGCCTGATCGGCAATTTCGGCCAGGCCAATTACGCCGCCGCCAAGCTCGGCATCGTCGGCCTGTCGAAGTCGATTGCGCTCGATATGAACCGCTTCAACGTGCGTTCGAACTGCATCTCGCCATTCGCGTGGAGCCGCCTGATCGGCACCATTCCGACCGAGACGCCCGAAGAAAAGGCGCGCGTCGAACGCATGCAGCGCATGACCGCCGACAAGATCGCGCCGATCTGCGCCTATCTGCTCGGCGACGCCGCAAAGGACGTGACCGGACAGATCTTTGCCGTGCGCATGAACGAAATCTTCCTGATGGGCCAATCGCGTCCGATCCGCTCGGTGCAGCGAAGCGAGGGCTGGACGCCGCAGAGCATTGCCGAGCACGGCATGCCGGCGCTGAAGGGATCGTTCTACAAGCTCGATCGCTCCGCTGACATTTTCAATTGGGATCCGGTGTAAGGGATTTCTTTTCCCTCCCCCTTGCGGGGAGGGATCGACAAGCTCACCCGCTGTTCCGCAATCCCGCTGAAATGCCGTTGATGGTGATCTGGATGCCGCGCAGCACCTGCTCGTCGGTCGACTGCGCGCGGTGCGCTTTGAGTAATTCCACCTGCACGTGGTTGAGCGGATCGAGATAGGGAAAGCGGTTGCGAATCGAGCGATCGAGCAGCGGATTGCTGCTCAGGAGCCGATCCTGCCCCATGATCGCCGACAGCGTCTCGATGGTGAGATGCCACTCGCGCTGGATGCGATCGAAGATCGCTTTGCGCAATTCAGCATCGGGCACGAGATCCGCATAGCGCGATGCGATCGCGATCGAGCTCTTCGCCAGCACCATATCCATGTTGGAGAGCAGCATGCGAAAGAACGGCCACTCGCGGTAAAGCTCCTGCAACAGCGCCATGCCCCTGTCGGGATGATCCTTGATCCAGGCCTCCACGGCGCTGCCGAAACCGTACCAGCCCGGCAGCATGAGACGGCACTGCGCCCAACTAAACACCCACGGAATCGCGCGAAGGTCTTCGATCCGACGTGTCTTCTTGCGTGACGCCGGGCGGCTGCCGATGTTGAGCGTCGCGATTTCGTTGATGACGGTCGAAGCCCAGAAATAATCCTCGAACCCCGGCGTCTCATAGACAAGGTTGCGATAGGCTGCGAAGGCGCGCGACGACAGGTCCTCCATGGCGTCAAGATAATCAGGACGCGGCGCGCTTTGCTGCGGCTGCAACAGGCTCGCTTCCAGCGTCGCGGCTGCGAGGATTTCCAGATTGGCGCGGCCGACCTCGGCGTTGGAATATTTGCTGGAGATGATTTCGCCCTGTTCGGTGATGCGTATCTGCCCGTTCACCGCGCCGCCGGGCTGCGCGAGGATGGCGTCGTAGCTCGGCCCGCCGCCCCGGCCGACCGAGCCGCCACGGCCGTGGAACAGCCGCAATCGCACATGGTGCCGCTCGAACACGCGAACGAGATCGATCTCGGCCTTGTAGAGCTCCCAGCCCGACGTGACGAAGCCGCCGTCCTTGTTGCTGTCGGAATAGCCGAGCATCACCTCCTGCACACCGCCGCGGCTGTCGACCAGCGCCCGGTATTCCGGCAGCGACAGCAGCCGGTCCATGATGCCCGCGCAGGCCTGCAGATCCTCGATGGTCTCGAACAGCGGTACGATATTGATGGCGCTGCGGCCTGCGGGACCAATGAGGCCGGCCTCCTTCAGCAGGAGTGCAACCTCGAGCAGGTCGGAGATGCCCTTGCACATGGAGATGATGCATTGGGGGATCGCGGCGGCACCGAACGTAGCATGCGCTTCCGCCGCGGCATGAAACACCGCGAGTTCGCCGAGGACTTCCTCGCTGTATCTGACGAACGGCGAGGCCAGCGGCCGCGCGTTACGTAATTCTCGCGCCAGCAGTTCGATCCGAGCCGCCTCATCCAGCGCCAGATATGACGTACCAGGTGTCGCTGCGTCGATCAGTTCTGCGATGGTGCGTTCGTGCACGGCGGAATTCTGCCGCATATCGAGACAGGCGAGATGAAAGCCGAAGCAATCGGCGGCACGGCGCAACTGGCGCAACCGCCCGCGTGCGATCACTTCCGAATGGTTGAGGATCAGCGAGCGATCGAGGATGTCGAGGTCGGCGCTGAACTCGGCTGCGCTGGCGTAAGGCGCGGCCTCGCCGACGGGCGGACGCAGGGTTTCCACATTCAGCTTCAGCGCGGTCGCCGCCAGCCGCGCATAGATGCCGGACACCGCGAGACGATACGGCTCGCCGCTGCGATGCGGCGACGTATCGGGCGACCGTTCCGCCAAAGTTCGTAATTCCGGGGAGACGTCGGCGAGGTTCGCCGCCAGCGACAGTTCACCGCCGAGTTCATGCAACTCGTCGAGGTAGTAGCGCAACACACGCGCGCACTGCATCCGCAGCGTGCCGCGCATGACATCGGCGGTGACGAATGGATTGCCGTCGCGGTCGCCGCCGATCCAGCTTCCCATCCGCAGGAACGACGCGATCTCCTTCGGTTCGCTGCCGGTACCGTCCTGCAGACGGTCCTCCAGCGCGCAATGCAGCCTCGGCACCTCACGCAGGAAGGTATAGTCGTAGAACGACAATCCGTTGGCGACTTCATCCAGAACCGTCAGCTTGGTCCGCCGTAACAGGTTGGTTTGCCACAGGGTCAGCACCGCGCGGCGCAACTGCTCCTCGCTGGCCTTGAATTCGTCGGGCGTGAGCTGTGTGCGGTCGCGCCGGTCGAGCAGCGCGGCGACCTCCATTTCCCGATCCATGGTGCTCTTGCGGCGGACCTCGGTCGGATGCGCGGTCAACACCGGACTGACCAGCGCACCATCGAAGAACGCCCGCAATGCCTTGCCGCTGAAACCGGCCCCGCGGGCCCGATCGAGCGTTCGCGCCAGCGTGCCCTCCTGCGGCGCGGCGCCCGCAAGACTTTGATGGCGCATCTGACGGATGTTGTTGTGGTCCTCGGCGATATTGGCGAGGTGCGAGAAATAGCTGAAGGCCCGAACGATGCGTACCGTCTCCGCAATCGACATGCCGTCGAGGATGGTTTCGAGTTCGCGCCGCGCCGGCACGTCATTGTCGCGATGGAAACGGATCGAGGTCTGGCGGATGCGCTCGACCAGATCGAATACCGCCTCGCCTTCCTGGTCCCGCACGGTATCCCCGAGGATGCGGCCGAGCAGCCGGATGTCGTCACGCAGGCGCGCATCGAGCGCCGCGAGATCCCGTTCGGATTGACCCACATTCGGCGACAGGATCGTTTGACCGGGCATGGCGCTGGCTCCCAGGAACTCCACGACTCTCCAGTCGCAAGTTTTTGGTTGCAGCGCAAGAAAGCTGCGCAGCCAACACGCACAAAAGTGGGCGTGAAACTAAATCCTTCGCCCCGCCCGCTCCCAATAGGGATCGCGCAGGCGCCGCTTGAAGATCTTTCCGGAATCCTCGCGCGGCAGATTGGTACCGATCTCGATGTGCTTTGGCACCTTGTAGTCCGCGAGCGATCGCTTCAATTGCCTGCGAATGTGGTCTTCATCGAGCCGGACGCTCGGCTGCGGCTCGACCACCGCCATCAGCGCCTCGCCGAATTCATCGTCGGGAATGCCGAACACGGCGCAGTCGTGGACGCCCGGCACGGCATGCAGCGCGGCCTCGATCTCCGCCGGATAGATGTTGACGCCGCCTGAAATCACCATGTCGCGCTTGCGGTCGCAGATGAACACATAACCGTCGGCGTCGATGTAACCGACATCGCCGGACGTGATGAAGCCTTCGCGCTCGATCTCGGCGCGCTTCTCCGGCTTGTTGTGATAGGTGAAGTCCGGATGGCTCTTGATCCGCGAATAGATTTCGCCGATCTCGCCCTGCGGCAGTTCGCGCCCGTCATCGCCGATGAATTTCAGCTCCGCGCCGGGCGAGATCTTGCCGACGGTGCCGGGCTTCTTCAGCGCATCCTCGGAATTGGCGAAGGTAACGGCCCCGGACTCGGTCGAGCCGTAGAATTCATAGATCACCGGCCCCCACCACTCGATCATGGCGCCCTTGACATCGGCGGGACACGGAGCGGCCGCATGAATGATATGGCGCAGCGACGATACATCATATTTTGCGCGCACCGCTTCCGGCAGTTTCATCAGGCGGATGAACATGGTCGGCACCATGAAGACGGTGTCGATCTTTTCGCGCTCGACCAGTTGCAAAAATACTTCCGCATCGAACCGCGGCATCAGCACCAGCGCGCCGCCGAGCCGCCCTGCCCGCAACCCGAACGAGTTCGGTGCCGAATGATAAAGCGGTCCCGGCAGCAGGCCGCGAATGCCGGGCTTGAGGCCGTAGATCATGGCACGCATGGCTTCCTGCGATTTCGCCTGGTCGGGCGTCGGCGTGGTACGGCGTACGCCCTTGGGGTGGCCTGTGGTGCCCGAGGTGTAGATCATGTTCTGCGGCTGCGGCCGGGCCGGGCCGGCGTAAGGCTTCTGCGCCGCCAACCATGTCTCGAGATCGAGCGCGCCGCGCGGCGCTCCCAGCAGGTCGCGATCGATCTTGTAGCTCGCGAGAATCTCCGGTGGCGTCGGCACGCTCAGCACCGTGACGCCGGCGGGGATCGCATCGCCAAGCAGATTGAGCATGTCGGCGTGGCCGATCACGACGCGCGTGCCGGAATCCTTGATGACGTAGTTCACCTCCTCCGGCTTGAAGTGCCAGTTCACCGGCACCGCATAGGCGCCGAGCGTCATCACCGCGTAGGCGGCCTCGATGAAGGCGATGTCGTTGCGCATGACGACGCAGACGCTGTCGCCGGGCCCGACGCCGAGAGTCTGCAACCCGCCGGCAAGACGGCTGACGCGGTCGGTTACCTCAGGGAAACTGCGGCGGCGCTCGCCGGAGATGATGCCGTGGAAGAGCATGGGAGTTTCCGTCATCGCTTTTGTTCTTGTTTGACCGTCATTCCAAGGAGCGAGCCGAATTCAGCGAGCCTCGAAGGATGACGAAATCAAGTTAGTGCGCCTCTTTCGAGGCGCGCAAGGACTCGCACCTCAGGATGATGATTTGCCCTCACACCTCGGCAAACTTCGGTGCACGCTTTTCCAGATTGGCGCGGACCGCCTCGGTCTGGTTCGGCGCGCCGATCAGCGCCTGCTGCTCGACGGACTCCGCGAGCAGCGCGGGACCTGGATCGCCCGACAGCTTGTTCAGCATCCGCTTGGCGGCACGAATCGCATGCGGACTTTTGTTCGCGATCTCCAGCGCCACACTAAGCGCAACGCTACGCGGATCGTCGCAAATCTGCGTCGCCAGGCCGTAGCTCATGGCCTCCTGCGCCGAGAAGATGCGGCCGGTGTAGGTCAATTCGCGCAGGATATCGTCGCGCACGAGGCTCGCGAGGATCGGCGTTCCCGCCATGTCGGGCACGAGACCCCACTTGATCTCCATGATCGACATGCGCGCGTCCGGCGCGAGGTAACGCATGTCGGCGCCGAGTGCGAGCTGGAAGCCGCCGCCGAACGCCACGCCGTGGATGGCGGCGATCACCGGTACCGGCAATTGCCGCCAGCCCCACACCGCCTGTTGCGGGAAATTCGCCTTGCCATAGGTCCGCGCCGTAAGGTCGCGCTTCTCGCCGCCCGCTATCCCGTTACCGCCATTTTCCTTCATGGCAGCAAAACGCCCCATGTCGAGGCCAGCACAAAACGCCTTGCCCTCGCCCGAGAGCACGACGGCACGCAGGCCCTTCTCGCGGCTGAGCCGATCGCTGGTGTCCACAAGAGCCTCGAACATCGCGGCATCGAGCGCATTCATCTTGTCCGCACGGACCAGGCGGACATCCGCCACGCCGTCAGACATCGATACCGACACGCGATCATTCATAAAGACATCTCCTGAGGTTTTTACCTGTTTTCAGCTTTACAGAAAGCCGTTCTCCGGTTTTAGTCAATCAACTAATTAAGAAGACTCTTCCTCCAAAATCATGGACCATCCATGTTCAACCCACAGCTTCTTGCGGGCCGAAATATTCTTGTCACGGGCGGCGGCACCGGCCTGGGCAAGGCGATGGCCGCGCGATTTCTCAGCCTCGGCGCCATGGTGCACATCTGCGGCCGCCGCAAGATCGTCTGCGACGAGACCGCGACCGAACTGATGGCCGAATATGGCGGCCGCGTCGTCAGCCATGGCGTCGATATCCGCGACGCCGCCGCGGTCGATCACATGATCGAAGCGATCTTCACGGCCGAAGGCCCTCTCACCGATCTCATCAACAACGCGGCGGGCAACTTCATCTCGCGCAGCGAGGACCTGACACCGCGCGGCTTCGACGCCGTCGCCAACATCGTCATGCATGGCACGTTCTATGTGACCCACGCAGTCGGCAAGCGATGGATCGCCGCCAAGTTGCCGGGGAATGTCGTCTCGATCACCGTGACATGGGTACGCAACGGCAGCCCCTATGTGGTGCCGTCGGCCATGAGCAAGTCGGCGATCCACGCCATGACCATGTCGCTCGCGACCGAGTGGGGCAAATACGGCATCCGCCTCAACACCATCGCGCCGGGCGAAATTCCGACCGAGGGCATGAGCAAGCGCATCAAGCCGGGCGATGAAGCCGGCGCACGCACCAAGGCGATGAACCCGATGGGCCGCGTCGGCACCATGGAGGAATTGCAGAACCTCGCGACCTTCCTGATTTCCGGCGGCTGCGACTGGATCAACGGCGAGACCATCGCCATGGACGGCGGCCAGGCGCTCGCCATGGGCGGCAACTTCTATCAGTTACGGGACTGGAAGGACGCCGACTGGGAGCAGGCCCGCGACGCCATCAAGGCACAGAACGAGAAGGATCGCGCCAAGCGCGGTTAGCCACGGCTATCCGCATTGCCGTAGGCAGCGATGCGGGAGTGGCGTGCACCGTATGCCGCATAAATGACAAGTCCGATCGCGAGCCAGACCACCAGCCTAATCCAGGTATCAAGCGGCAGGCCGAACATCAGGAAGCACGACGTCACGACGCCGGCAGGCGCCACAAACCAGATCGCCGGCGCCCGGAAGGGTCGCTTTTCGTTGGGGTGACGGATGCGCAGCACGAGAACGCCACAGCAGACGATTGCGAACGCGAACAGCGTTCCGATGCTGACGAGTTCACCCACGAGACCGATCGGCAGCAGACCGGCAAGCGGCGTGGTGACGAGCCCGGTCGCAATCGTCGCCACATAGGGCGTCTGAAACCGCGGATGAATCGCGGCAGCGCCTTTCGGCAGCAGACCATCGTGCGCCATGGCGCGGAAGATGCGCGGCTGCGCCAGCAGCATGACGAGGATGACCGACGTCAGGCCGGCAACAATCCCGAGCTTGATGAATGGCGACAGCCAGCCGACTCCCGCGTTATCGATTCCCACTGCGATCGGGTCTGCAACATTGAGCCGATCGAACGGCACGATGCCGGTCAGAACCAGACCGACTGCAACGTAGAGCAGCGTGCAGATCACCAGCGACAACAGGATTCCAATGGGCACGTCGCGGCTGGGCACTTTGGTCTCTTGCGCCGCGGTCGAGACTGCATCGAATCCGATGTAAGCGAAGAACACCACCGCCGCGCCGCGGATCACCCCGCTCCAGCCGAACACGCCCGGTGCCTTGTTTGGCGGGATGAAAGCGCCCTGGGGATTGCTGGCCGTAACCCAGTTCGCGGTGCTGAACGCATGGGTGCAGAAGATGATGAACAAGACAATGACGGTCAGCTTCACCGCAACAATGACGTTATTGAATCGGGCCGACTCGCGAATGCCGACCACCAGCAACGCCGTGATGGCGACGATGACGGCCATCGCCGGCAGGTTGATAATTGCGCCGGTCACCGACCACACATGCTTCGTGGCGTCAAAGGCCAGCGGCGCAGACGCGAAACGGCTCGGGATGACGATACCCAAATCGCGAAGGAAGCTGACGGCATAACCGGACCAGCCGATCGCGACGGCAATGGCACCGACGGCATATTCGAGGATCAGGTCCCAGCCGATGATCCACGCGATGAGTTCGCCGAGCGTCGCATAAGCGTAGGTATAGGCGCTGCCCGAGATCGGGACCATCGAGGCCATCTCGGCGTAGCAGAGGGCCGCAAATGCACATGCCGTTGCACCGAAAATGAAAGACAAGGTGACCGCGGGGCCGGCGTTAGCGGCAGCCGCGTGCCCGGTCAGGACAAAGATGCCGGCACCCACGATACCGCCAATGCCGAGTGTCACCAGATTGAGGGCCGTCAGTGTTCGCCGCATCGGCCGGGCGGCTGCATCCCCATCTTCCGCCGCGCCTTCCGCAGTCAGAACCGTCAGCGACTTTCGTGCCCAGATGTCCGTCATGGATTTGCCCCACACCGCCGATCCTGCCCGAGCCGATCCCAAATACAACGGGGAAATCGCGAGCGGGTTGCAATGCGGCGAACGGCAACCGCTATTGTTTTCCCGAAAGGTTGGCCTCACACTGCGGCAAACAAGAACACGTGAGGGGAAACATGCCTGCCATCGAGGAAGCCTCGACACTTGCCGACGTGGTTCGCGTTCAGGGCAAGGCGCGAGGCAATGCTACGGCCTTCGAATTCGAAGGCCGCGTCACCAGCTTTGCCGACTTCGACCGCAACACCAACCGCGTCGCCCGCGCGCTGATCGCGGCCGGCGTCAAGCCGAACGAGCACATCGCCTACCTTGGCAAGAACAGCGACTACTATTTCGAGCTGCTGTTCGGCGCGATGAAAGCCGGCGTCGTCATGGCGCCGGTGAACTGGCGACTTGCGGGTCCGGAGATCGCCTATATCGTCGAGGACTGCAAGGCGGCGATCCTGTTCGTCGGTCCCGAATTCATCGAGCAGGCCCGCGCCATCCAGCCACAACTCAAGAGCGTGCGCGCGATCATGACCACCGAAGGCGGCGCACCGGAGTGGAAGGATTTTGCCGCGTGGCGCGATGCGCAGCCAAGCGACGATCCGAAGGTGCCCGTCGACGAGAACAACGTCGCGATCCAGCTCTATACATCAGGCACGACCGGCAAGCCGAAAGGCGCGATGCTGTCGCACTACAATTTCCTGTCGCTGGTGCGCGCGGGCCGCGGCGGCGACGCGCCGGACTGGAACAAATGGATGGAAAGCGACGTGTCGCTGGTGGCGATGCCGATCTTTCACATCGGCGGTTCCGGCTGGGGCGCGGTCGGCATCTACCACGGCGCCAAGGGCGTCATCGCGCGTGAGTTTGACCCCACAAAGATCCTGGACTTCTTCGAAAATTCGAAGATCTCGAAGCTATTCATGGTGCCCGCCGCGATGCAGTTCGTGGTGCGGCAGCCGCGCGCCCGAGAGATCGACTTCTCGCGGTTGCGCTACATGCTGTACGGCGCTTCGCCGATCCCGGCCGCGCTGCTGAAGGAATGTATCGACGTCTTCAAGTGCGGCTTCGTCCAACTCTACGGCATGACCGAGACCACCGGCACCATCGTCGCGCTGCCACCGGAGGATCATGTTGAGGGGCTGGAGCGGATGCGCTCGGCCGGCAAGCCGCTGCCCGGCGTCGAGATCGCCATTCTCGATGCCGACGGCAATCGCCTGCCGCCCCGCGAAGTCGGCGAGATCGCGACGCGCTCGGGCTCCAACATGGTCGGCTACTGGAATCTGCCGGAGGCGACCGCAAAGACGCTCGACAAGGACAACTGGCTACGCACCGGCGACGCCGGCTATCTCGACGAGGACGGCTATCTCTACATTCACGACCGCATCAAGGACATGATCATCTCCGGCGGCGAAAACATCTATCCCGCCGAAGTGGAGAGCGCGATCTGCGATCATCCCGATGTCGCCGAGGCCGCCGTCATCGGCGTGCCGGACGACCAGTGGGGCGAGGCCGTCAAGGCCGTCGTGGTGATGAAGCCGGGCAAGGATGCGACCGCCGTCGACATCATCAAGTTCGCCCGTGAACGGATCGCCGCATTCAAGACGCCGAAGACGGTCGACTTCATTCCGGCGCTACCGCGCAACGCATCCGGCAAGATTCTCCGCCGCAACCTGCGCGATCCCTATTGGGCGGGCAAGGATCGGCAGGTGAACTAGGGCATCGGCCTAGCCCGACCAAATGCGATCGAAGAATTTCGCGACCTCGGCCGCCGCGCGATCCGGCGTTTCGCGATGCGCGAAGTGGCCGGCGCCGGGAAACGGCGCGAGGTCGAGGTTGCCGAATGTCCCGCTAAGCCGGTCGGTCCACGCATAGGGAAAGATCGGATCGTGCTCGGCCCAGCGCACGCAGGTCGGCACCGTGATCGGCGGCAAGGCTGGCGCATCGCCTCTCAACATGGCCATGCGCCCGGCATGCGAGGCGCGATAGTGCGCGAAGCCACCGGCGAGATTTCCCGGCTTCATGAAATTGTCGACGAACACCTCCAGCACGTCATCGAAGGCGTCCTTGCGATGCGCCCAGTGGCGCAGGAAGTGCCCGATATAAGCGCGGCATGTGTCACGTGTCGCACCGACCATTTCCGGCGCCATCGGCATCTGGTTGAACGACTGATACCAGATCTCGTTGAGACGATCCGGCGCACCCATCCGCGCACCAATGCCGGGATAAACGAAACCAAAGAAGAACAGGCCGGCCAATCGTTCCGGCGCTTGCCGCGCCATCGGCTGCATCACCGCGCCGCCAACGTCATGGCCGACAACGCCGACGCGATCCAGCTTGAGGGCATCGAGCAACGCCAGCATGTCCCGCGCATGACGATCCGGCCCATAGGGACCATCCGGCTTGTCGCTGTCGCCGAAGCCGTGCAGGTCCGGCGCGATCAGTTGAAACCTGTCGGCGAGCCGCTGCATGACCGGTTCCCACGTCAACCAGAACTCCGGCCAGCCGTGCAGCAAAAGCAGCGGACGTCCCTGCCCGATCCGCGCGACGTGAAAGCGGGACCCGTTGGCGTGAACGTCCAGATGCTCCATCAATGCTTCCCCGCCCCCATGTAGCCGAACAGGAATCCGGCGACCTTGCGCTTCTGGATTTCCTCGCTGCCTTCGGTGATGCGATAGCGGCGATGGTGGCGGTAGATGTGTTCGAACGGCTTGTGGCGCGAATAGCCCATACCGCCGTGCACCTGCATCGCGCGGTCGGCCGCCTCGCAGCACAGCCGGTTCGCCCAGTAGTTGCACATTGAGACCTTGTCCGACAGCGTGTGTTCGACCTGCGCCTGGGTGAGCTGATCCATTTCCCAGGCGGTCTTGCGGATCAGGAGCCGCAGCATCTCGGCCTGCGTCGCGAGTTCGACAAGCGGAAACTGAATGCCCTGATTGCGCGCCAGTTCCTCGCCGAACGGCTTTCGCTCGCGCGCATATTTCACGCTCTCATTGATGCAATAGACGGCGGCGCCGAGCGAACTCGCCGCCTGCCGGATGCGGTTCTCATGCACAAAGCACTGCGCGAGCGACAGGCCCCGCCCGATCTCACCGAACAGCGCATCATCAGGCACGAACACATCGGTGAAACTGACGCGAGGATGGTCGGTCGGCATGTTGAAGGTCCACATATATTCCTCGACCTTCACACCCTTGCTGTTCGCCGGCACGAGAAAACAGGTGATGCCGCGCGCATCGCCGTCGTTGCCCGAGGTACGCGCGAACAGCGCGCAGTGGGATGCGATATGCATGCCGGTGGTCCACATCTTCTCGCCATTGATGACCCAGCCGGACTTGCCGTCGCGGGTCGCCTGCACCGCACGAGTTTCCATATGGGTGGCATCGGAACCATGGTCCGGTTCGGTCAGTCCGAAGGTGATGCGGTATTTGCCGGTGATCGATCCCTCGATCATCGCCTTCTGGTCGTCGCGGCCGTAACGATCAAGCATGGTGACGATCGGGAGATTTCCGACGATCGAATGCTCGTTCTGCAAATCGTTGTGCAGGCCGAGGCCCTTGGTCGCAAAATGTTCGCGGATCACGGCCATCCAGAGATTGGAGCCATCCTTCCCGCCATAGCGCTTCGGGATCGCGAAGCGCAGATGGCCGGCGGCGTCAGCGAGATCCTTGACCTTACGCAGCAACGCTTCCCATTCATGGCGCGGCAGGCCGCCGTTGTCGAAATCCGTGCGCGCCCATTCGCGCCGGTGATCGAAGAAGCGGATGTTGTCGTCCTGCTCTTCAAGCGGCTTGATCGTCGTGGCGATGAAGCGGTCCAGCTCGGCGAGATACGCGACAAGATCGGCGGGCAGGGAAAAATCCAAGGCGAGACTCCCGATATTATGGTTTTTACGGTCGCTGTCGCGATTAAGGTGGCAAGCTCATAGCGAGTCAAGCAAGCGGATGGCCCTTGCCCGACAGCGGTGACCTGCGTATTTGGATGGCAACATCCGGGTCGCGTCCGCTAGGATCAAATCCGGATATTCCTCGTCGCGAAAACAACACCAACGGGAGCGAACATGGCGCTGCAATTCTCCAAGGTTACACGCAAGGGCCCAATCACAATCGTGACGCTGTCGCGCCCGGAGGTCTACAACGCGCTGCATATCGACGCGCATTTCGAGCTCAACAAGGTATTCGACGAGTTCACTGCCGACCCGGACCAGTGGGTGGCCATCGTCACCGGCGCAGGTGACAAGGCGTTCTGTGCCGGCAACGACCTGAAGTGGCAGGCCGCCGGCGGCAAGAAGGGCTGGGACAAGGGCGGCTTCGCGGGGCTCACCTCGCGTTTCGATTGTGACAAGCCGATCATCGCCGCGGTCAACGGCGTCGCCATGGGCGGCGGGTTCGAGATCGCGCTGGCCTGCGATCTCATCATCGCCTCGGAGAACGCCACCTTCGCCCTGCCCGAGCCGCACGTCGGCCTTGCCGCGCTTGCCGGCGGCCTGCAGCGGCTGCCACGCCAGATCGGACTGAAGCGCGCGATGGGCATGATCCTGACCGCGCGACATGTGAAAGCGCGCGAGGGACTCGAGCTCGGCTTCGTCAACGAAGTGGTGCCGCAAGGTGAAGCGCTCGCCGCGGCAGAGCGTTGGGCCGAGACGATCTGCCAGAACAGCCCGATGTCGATCCGCGCTTCCAAGCAGGCGATCCGGATGGGCATGGCGGTGTCACTGGAACAGGCGATCACCGAGCAGCGCGACTATCCGGCAGTGACGGCCATGGCCGCCTCGCAGGACTACATCGAGGGCCCGAAGGCGTTTTCCGAGAAGCGCCCGCCGAAGTGGCTGGGGAAGTGAGTTATCTCCAACCGCGTTCGTCATCCTGAGGTGCGAGCCCATTTGGGCGAGCCTCGAAGGATGACAGTTTCCTCGTCGCCATCCGTCGAGGCGCGCGATCACTCGCACCTCAGGATGACGGTGCCTTTGCAGAAACGTTCGCTTCCTCCATCTCCCTTTTATAGCTTCCGTAGTTCGGCTGATCGATCGCGAGTTTGTCCAGCGTGGTCTGCCACAAGTGATCGCGGACGCCTAACGTCTCGAGATCAAGCTTGCCTTTTGCGATGCCTTCGGCCAGCGCGCGGTTGAGATCGGCGAGCGATCCATCGCGGCCAAGCAATTTTGTGAGACGCGCGGCTTCGGCCGCATCGCTCGCAGGCTCGAGAGCTAATTGCCGCGCGACCAGATCCAATGCATTGATGCTCACCCGCAACTTGAAGGCGCTGTGTCCCTTCATCTGCGGCATGATCTCATTGCGCAGGAAATCCGCGGCCGCTCCGATCAATTCGCGAGGTGTCGGATCATCCTGCATGGCATTCTCCTTCCCTGCCCGGTCTCAGGTTCGCGGCGCCAGCAGGCGCAGCAGATCGATTTCGGTTTCCGATGAGCGCCGCCCGATCATCGCGCGTTCGATCGAACGCTCCGGCGAGGTACGGAAACGCTGCATCATTCCGCAGCACATCACGCCCCAGCGCAGCGTGCCCATCACCTCCCAGAACATCACTCGCGCTGGATCAGCGCGACGGCCCGCCGCTTCGTAGCCTGCGAACAACTCCTCGCGCGTGCCAAAGCCGCCGACCGGCTTGTCAATCTCACCGAACCGCCACGAGTTCACGCAGATCCAGCCGAGGTCTTCCATGGGATCGCCAAGATGCGCGAGCTCCCAGTCCAGCACCGCGCGGATGCCATCGGAACCGATGATGAGATTGCCGTGGCGGAAGTCGCCATGCACCAAGGTAACTTCCGCGGATGGACCGGGATCGTTGTCGCGCAACCATTTCAGCGCCAGCTCGAACACCGGTCGCGGCCCGCTGAAGGCGCGATAGTCGCGGTCCAGTTCGGCGATTTCGGCCGCCGCAGTCATGCGGCGAAGTTCAGGCAGTTGCGCCAGCGGCAAACCGTGGATGTCAGCCAGCACCTTGCCGAGCTGTCGCGCCAGCTTGGGCCGCGCGGTGGCGAACTCGTCATCGCGAAGAATCTTGCGCGGGATGGTTTCGCCCGCGACACGATCCATGATGAAGCCAGTCGCGAGGCCATCCTCGGGAACCAGCACGTGCAGCACGCGCGGCGACGGCACGCCGGCCTCATACGCGCGCTGCATCAGCACGGCTTCGGCAGGCAATCCTGCCGCGCGCTCGGGCGCGGCGCCATAACCTTCCGGCGCGCGGCGCAGGATCGCGCCGGTCACGCCGTCGGGATGCACGATATCGAACGACCAGGTCTCCTGGCTCGCGCCGCCGGATAACCGCCTCGCGTTCTCGATGCCGGTCGCGCCCGGAAACCACGTGCCGACACAATGGCCGAGCCGTTCCTCCGTCGTCATCGCGGCTTATTTGCCCGTGAACTTTGCAGGGCGCTTTTCGAGGAAGGCCGTCACGCCTTCCTTGAAGTCCGATGTCCGGCCGGCCAGACGCTGCGACTGGAATTCAAGGTTGAGCTGATCCTCGAACGTGTTCTCGGAGCTGTCCCAGTAGAGCTTCCGGATCAGCGACAGCGCCACGGTCGGACCGTTGGCGAGCTCGTGCGCGAGCTTCATCGCCTCGTTCATCAGCGCGGCGTCGTCGTATACTCGGTTGACGAGTCCCCATTCCAGCGCCTTCTCGGCCGGAAGCCGCTCGCCCATCAGCGACAGCTCAACCGAGCGCGCCTTGCCGACCATGCGCGGCAGCAGCCACGTGGAGCCGCAGTCCGGCACGAGGCCGATACGGCGGAACGCCTGCAGAAAATACGACGAACGCGCGCACAGGATCATGTCGCCCATCAGCGCAAAGCTCATTCCGGCGCCGGCCGCGGGTCCATTCACGGCGGTGACGATCGGACAATGCAGGTTGCGCAGGCGGCGCAGGAACGGATGAAATCCGACTTCGAGCGATTGACCCGCATTGCTCTTGCCGGGTGTCTGGTTGTTGCGGCCCTGCAGGTTGGCGCCGGTGCAGAACGCCCGCCCCGCGCCGGTCAACACCAGGCAGCGTACCTCGTCGCGGCGGTCCTCGATCGCATCCAGCGCCTCGCTGAGACCGCCGAGCATGTCCATGGAGACCGCGTTCATCACTTCCTGATGGTCGAGCTTCAGGACGGCGACGGCACCGTCGATATCAAGCGTGACGTGTTTGAACTGCATGGACGTCCTCTTATGTTGTTGGCCGCGCGGGACGGCGGCTGTTGTCGGCCCTATTCTCAGACTCCTCCTTCCGCCGTCAACCTCGTTGGAGGTCATCGGGGCATTCAGTGCGCGATGCCTCCGCGGTCGAACAGCGCCATCAGCGTGCCGGTCATGGTTGCAACGAGCCTTCGGCTGCTCCCCGTCATTGCAAAGGCCTGCCCCTCGCAAACCGTCAGGGTCCGTCCCGGCTTCAGAACACGCCCCCGAAACAGGAAGCGGTCGCCCTTCGCAGGAGCCAGCAAATTGGTCTTGAACTCGACCGTCAGGACGGCCGCGTCAGCCGGCATGAGGGAAAATGCCGCATAGCCGCACGCGCTATCCATTCCCGCCGTCAGGATTCCTGCATGGATAAAGCCGTGCTGCTGCGTCAGCGCCGGATCGAACGGCATCGTCATCTCGACTACGCCCGGCTCAACGCTTTCGAGCCGGATTCCGAGCGTCGCCATCGCCGTCTGCCGTGCGAAGCTGTCACGAACGCGCTGCTCGAAGGCGGGATCGGCCGGTTTGAGATCGGGCTCGCCTTGTCCGCCGTCCGGGACTTTCCCCATCACATCGTCTCCGTCCATATCCGCCGGAAGGCCTGCCCTGCCCGGCGACGTTTCGCTTCGACCTAGTTCAAAAGTTCAGATCGCGAAAGGCCCATCCCGGCCTACGTTGATTTTTCTCAACCGGTTGGCCAAGGTCATTCTCAGGCAAACGACGGGACAGCATCTCATGAGCATTTTCGACCTCAGCGGCCGCACGGCAGTCATCACCGGCGGCAACGGCGGCATCGGCCTCGGCATCGCGCAGGCTCTCGCAACAGCCGGCTGCAACGTCTCGATCTGGGGCCGCAACGCCGACAAGAACAAGGCCGCCGCGGCGACCATGGCGGGCGCGCCGGGCAAGGTGGACACGCGGATTTGCGACGTCAGCGACGCTGCCTCCGTCAAGGCGGCGATGGCGGCGACGCTCGATACCTTCGGCCGGATCGACGGCTGCTTTGCCAATGCCGGGATCGGCGGCGGAGGCCGGCACGCCTTCATCGACCGCACCGAAGAGCAATGGCGCACGATGTTTGCGACCAATCTCGACGGCGTGTTTCACGTCTTTCAAGCCGCCGCGCGCCACATGACCGAGCGCGCCAATGCGGGCGATGCGTTCGGCCGCCTCGTCGCGACCTCCAGCCTCGCCTCGCTGTTCGGCACCGCCCGCAACGAGCACTATGCCGCAACCAAGGCCGCGATCAATGCGCTGGTCCGCGCGCTCGCGGTGGAGCTCGCGCGCCATGGCGTTACCGCGAACGCCATCCTGCCGGGCTGGATCAAGAGCGAAATGACGGCCGGCATCATGGCCAACGACAAGTTCGTCGCCAATGTCATGCCGCGCATTCCGATGCGCCGTTTCGGCGACCCGGCGGATTTCGGTGGTATCGCCGTCTATCTCATGAGCAAGGCGTCGTCCTATCACACCGCCGATACCTTCGTGATCGACGGCGGCTATACGGCGTTTTGAGGCTCGCCTCGACCAGATCGTCATCCTCGCGCAACGGCTTGCCGTTGTCGCTGGAGGCGCTCGCCGGCTTCGGCGAGCGTCGAAGGATGCATGTTCATCGCTTGCGGCCATCCTTCAAGGCTGCCGCAAGAGCGACGGCACCTCAGGATGACGCCATTGCACGTGGATGGCTATACGCTGGACGCCGCCACTCGCGGCCTCTCCGTCGCCGCTAGCACAAACCCCTCATAGCCCTTGGCGGCGACGTCGTTGCAAATCTGCCGGTAGGCGCCGACGCCTCCGATATAGGGCATGAAAATGCGCGGCTTGCCGGGAATGTTCGCGCCCATGTACCAGGAATTGGCCTGCGGATAGAGCGTGCCGTGGGCCACCTCGTTGACGTGATCGACCCATTTATCCTCGGCATCCCTCTTCGCCTCCATAACCTCAAAGCCGCGATCCCGCATGTAGCCGAGGCAATCAGCGATCCAGTCGACGTGCTGCTCGATCGACACGATCATGTTGCTCAGCACCGACGGACTGCCGGGGCCGGTGATGACGAACAGATTCGGAAAACCCTCGCTCATCAGGCCGAGATAGGTGCGCGGACCGGCGGCCCACTTGTCATTGAGCGTCTGCCCGTCCCGGCCCCTGATGTCGATTTTCGCGACCGATCCGGTCATGGCATCGAAACCGGTCGCCAGCACCAGCGTGTCGAACTCATACACCTTGCCACCCGTGCGCAAGCCGTTCGGCAGGATCTCCTCGATCGGCGCGGACTTCACATCGACCAGCGTCACGTTGGGCCGATTGAACGTCGCGTAGTACTCCGTATCGACACATATCCGCTTCGAACCGATCGGGTGATCGTTCGGCTGCAGCAACCGGGCGGTCGCCGGGTCCTTGACGATCTCGGCGATCTTGTCGCGCACAAAATCAGCAGCGGTATCGTTGGCGGCCTTGTCCAGCGCGATATTGTTGTAGGTGGCGGTGAATGTCAGACCACCTTTGGTCCATCGCGTTTCGTATTTCGCCCGGCGCTCGTTGTCGCCATCGTCGAGCGCGCCGCGATCGGGTAATTCCTGCCAGATGCCGTTGCGCATCTCCTCGCGCGCCTTGCGACGGATCTCCGGGTAGTTGTGCCGAAACGATTGCCGTTCCTCGGCGGTCAATAAACCGTTGCGCGCCGGGATGCTGAAATTCGCCGTGCGCTGGAACACGGTGACGTGCTTCGCCTTTTCCGCAATCACCGGAATCGACTGGATCGCAGACGAGCCCGTCCCGATCACGCCAACGCGCTTGCCGGTGAAATCGACCGGATGATGCGGCCAGTGTCCGGTGTGATAGACCTCGCCCTTGAAGTCCTTCAGGCCCTTGAAGTCAGGCATTCGCGCATTGGACAGGCAGCCGGTGGCGAGGACCACGTATTTCGCCGTGACTGTTTTTTCGTCGGAGGTCGTGACCGACCACGTGTTGGCGATCTCGTCGAACGTCGCGGACTCGACACGGATATTGAACGCGATGTCGGACCGGAGATTGAAACGGTCCGCCACATGCTGGGCATATTTCAGGATTTCGGGCTGCGGCGCATAACGCTCGCTCCAATCCCATTCCTGCTGCAGCTTATCGTCGAACGAATAGGAATATTGCATGCTCTCGACATCGCAGCGCGCGCCGGGGTAGCGATTCCAGTACCAGGTACCGCCGACATCGCTGCCCTGCTCGAACACCCGTGCGGAGAGTCCGAGCCCGCGCAGCCGATGCAGCATATACATCCCGGCAAAACCCGCGCCGACGATCACGACATCGTAAGAATTACGGCTGGCATCGCCATGTTTCGCGGAATGTGGCTGTGGCACCGACATCAAGCTGGTCTCCCGATCGATCACGTTTCGCCGAACGCTTCAAGCGCAGCATTCAACCCACGCGATAAAAGCGCAAGAGGCAAAGGCGCCGCATACGCGTGCATATTTTGCGTCACGGAAATGCAAGCCCGCCGGCGCATTGTCCGGCGCCAACTCAAGCTTGGCGAGGGTACCACCGATGAGCTAGCGTCCGGATCATATCCCGCCGATCGAGACGGGCATTCGGGAGCGGAACAGCAATGAAGTCACCGATCTGCGACATGCTGGGAATCGAATTCCCGCTGCTGGCGTTTAGCCACTGCCGCGACGTAGTCGCAGCCGTCAGCCGCGCCGGCGGTTTCGGTGTGCTCGGCGCGACCACGCACTCTCCCGAGACCATCGAGCAGGAACTGAAGTGGATCGACGATCACGCCGATGGCAAGCCCTACGGCCTCGACGTATTGATCCCGGAGAACATTTCGACAGCCGGTGAAAAGGACGTCACCTGGAAAAGCTTAGAGGCTCGCATCACGCCGGAGCATCGGGATTTCACCCGCAACCTCCTGAAAAAATACGGCATCGAACTGACGACGCGTAACGTCGCCGACAACCAGCCGCAGCCCTTCGACGCCCAGCGCGCGCTCGACGTGCTCGATGCCGCCTTCCAGCACCCGATCCGCCTGATCGCCAACGCGCTCGGCGTGCCGCCCAAAACCATGATCGAGATGGGCAAGGCGCACGACGTGCCGGTCGCGGCGCTGGTCGGGGCCAAGGAACATGCCGTGCGGCAGGTCGCGGCGGGCGTTGATATTCTCGTCGCGCAGGGCACCGAGGCCGGTGGCCACTGCGGCGAGGTCTCGACCATGGTGCTGGTGCCCGAGGTCATCAAAGCCGTCAAACCGATGCGCGACGTGCCGGTGCTGGCCGCCGGCGGCATCATGACCGGGCGGCAGATGGCGGCCTGCATGGCAATGGGCGCGGCCGGCGCCTGGACGGGCTCGATCTGGCTCGCGACGGTCGAATCCGAAACCACCGAAATCTTCCGCGAGAAGATGATCGCGGCCTCCTCGCGCGACGCGATCCGCTCCAAGGGCCGCACCGGCAAGCCGGCGCGACAGTTGCGCTCGGTCTGGACCGACGCGTGGGATCGCGGCCCGGACAGTCCAGGTGCCCTGCCGATGCCGCTGCAAAGCATCATCAGTCGCGACGCCTTTGCCTCCATCGACCGCTCGGCCGCGGCCGGCAACGCAGCCGCGCGCGATCTCGTCAGCTATTTCGTCGGCCAGGGCGTCGGTCTGATCGACAGCGTCAAATCGGCTGGCGCCGTCGTGCAGGAATTCAAGGAAGATTTTGCCGACGCGATCGAGCATCTTGAGAATCTGGTCTCCGAATAAGAAAGAAACGCAAGACAATGACTGAAGCCAAATCTCCCGTGTCCGACGACCGCATCCCCGTCATCGTCGGGATCGGCGAAATCTCCGATCACCCGGCAAACATCGCAGACGGTCTCGAACCGTTGGCGCTGCTGGAAGCCGCGCTGAAGCGCGCCGAACAGGACAGCGGCGCTTCCCTGCTCCGCGACATCGACTCGCTCGACATCGTCAACTTCCTGAGCTGGCGCTACCAGGACCCCGTAGCGCAACTCAGCGCCAAGCTGAACATCAAGCCGAAGCACGCCTATTACGGCCCGGTCGGCGGCGAGAGCCCGATCCGCTACCTGCACGAGGCGGCGCAGCGGATTGCGCGCGGCGAAAGCAGCGTCGCCGCGGTCTGCGGTGCCGAAGCGCAGAGCACGGCCACCAAGGCCGAACGCGCCGGCGTGACGCTGCCATGGACGCCGTTCGCGCATGATGCGCCGGAGCCGTTGCGCGGCGCGAGTTACCAGAAGCCGACGGCGGTGAAGCTCGGCGTATTCAGACCGATCACAGTCTATCCGCTCTATGAGGCGGCGACCGCGGCGCATTGGGGACTGACGCCGCGCGAGGCGCTGCAGGAATCCGGCGACCTCTGGTCGAAATATTCCAAGGTGGCCGCCGGTAATCCGAACGCCTGGCTGAAGCGCGAGTTCGCGCCCGACGACATCACGACACCGACCGCCGACAACCGGCTGATCGCGTGGCCCTACACCAAGCTGATGGTGGCCAATCCGTCGGTCAATCAAGGCGCGGCGCTGCTGATGACCAGTCTGGCGAAGGCGCGCGCCGCAGGAATCCCGGAGGATCGCATGATCCATGTCTGGGGTGGCGCATCGGCCGAGGAGCCACGCGACTATCTCGAGCGCGACCAGTTCCACGAAAGCCACGCGCAGAATGCCGTGCTGAAAGCTGTCATGGCGCTGGTCGGCGGCGACGGCAAGGCGTTCGACGCCGTCGAGCTCTATAGCTGCTTCCCGTGCGTGCCGAAGATGGCGCGGCGCACGCTCGGGTTCGGGTCCGACGTGCAGCCGACCGTGAACGGCGGCCTCACCTTCTTCGGCGCACCGCTCAATACCTACATGACGCACGCAGCTTGTGCGATGGTCCGCAAGCTGCGCGGCGGCACCAAGCTCGGCCTGCTCTACGGTCAGGGCGGCTTCGTCACCAAGCATCACGGGCTGGTGCTGTCGCGGCGCGCGCCGGACGGCGCCATCGCGCAGGAGACCAGCGTGCAGGCGGAGGCCGATCGCCATCGCAAGCCGGCGCCGTCCTTTGTCACCGACGCCAAGGGACGCGGCACCGTCGAAAGCTTCACCGTGATCTACGGCGGCAAGGGGGAAGCCCAGCACGGCGTCGTCATGCTGCGGACGGCCGAGGATGCGCGGACGCTGGCGCGGGTGCCGGTATCGGACACGGCGACCTTGGCGCGGCTACTCGACATGGACCGGACGCCGGTCGGATCATCCGGCGCGATTTCGACCGCCGCCGACGGCATGCTAGAATGGCAGGCCATCTCGTGAGGTTTTTGGGCGGATGGAATGATCCTTCGCCCAAGGCTGGTATTTCGGCACACACGATGCAATAACGCCCCATCTCTTGTGCAAAAACACCGGTATTTGCATGGACTGGGACAACATCCGCGTCTTCCTCAGCGTGGCACGCGCGGGACAGTTTCTGGCCGCCGCACGGCAGCTCAGGGTCGACCACGGCACGGTCAGCCGCAGGATCGGCGCGCTGGAAACCTCGCTCGGCGTACGCCTGTTCGACCGCCAGACCACCGGCTGCGTGCTGACCGCCGCCGGCGAGCGGCTGCTTGAATCCGCCGAAGAGGTCGAGGCGCAGTTGCTGCGCGCGCAGGGCGATCTCTCGCAGTCCGATGTCGAACTCTCCGGCACCGTGCGCATCGCGGCGCCCGACGGCTTCACCACGCTGTTTCTGTGTTCACGCCTCGGCAAGCTGAAGGCGAAATATCCGTCGCTGACCATCCAGCTCGTGCCGATGTCGCGCACGTTCTCATTGTCGAAGCGCGAGGCCGATCTCGCCATCACCATCGAGCGGCCGGAGGAAGGCCGGCTCGCGGTGCGCAAGCTGGTGGACTACTCCCTGCATTTCTATGCCGCGAAGGACTATCTCGCCGCCAACGGCACACCACAGACCGCAGCGGATCTCACGCGCCACAACCTCGTGACCTACGTGCAGGACCTGGTGTTCGCCGATCAGCTCAATTTCATGCCGGAGCTTTACAGTCCCGGCTACAGCCGGCTCGAATGCGCCAGCGCGGTCGGTCAACTCGAGGCCGTACGGAACGGCGTCGGCATCGGCATCCTGCACGACTATGCCGGAAGTCACGACACCCGCTTGCAGATGGTAATGCCCGACATCGTATTCGAGCGCAGTTACTGGATCATCACCCACGTCGACTTGCGCAGGCTGAGCCGCGTTCGGGCGATTTCCGATTTCATCATCGAGGAAGTCACGGCGCAGCGCGCGATCTTCCGGCCATGACCGGCAGCTAGCCTAACCCTTAACGTTCGCCGAAACCTTCTCGGGCTTGGAATCCTTGTCGGCGCCGGCGACACGCACCCGATCGCCATCCACCATGCCGTCCGGCGGCGCCACGATGACTCGATCGTCCGCAGCCAGTCCCGAACCGAGCTCGATCTCCTTGCCGAGGTCACGCGCGATCGTCACGGTCTTGAACCGGATTCGGCTGTCGGCATCGACGGTGGCGACGCGAAGACCATTGCTGTTGAACAGCAGCGCGCTCGCCGGGATATAGAGCGGCGCCTTGTCGCGGACGAGATCGAGCCGCACAGTGGCGTAGCTGCCCGGCATCAGCCGGTGCTTCGGATTGTCGAGCGTGAGCTGGATGCGCGTCGTGCCGGTGTTGGCATCGACGGAATGCGAGGACGAGTCTACCGTCGCCGGAAACGTCTCGTCGCCATATCCAGGAACTGAGACCTTCGCAGACCCGCCGACCCGGATCGAGGGAACATAATTCTGCGGGGCGTTGACGTAGACACGCAGCTTGCGGATGTCGGAAACCACGAACATGGCCGGTGCGGTCGAAGCGCCGGCATTGATCAGGGCACCAACATCGGTGTTGCGCGCCGTCACCACGCCGTCAAACGGCGCGGTGATGTTCTTGTAGCTGGACAGGGCTTCGAGACGGTCGACATTGGCCTGCCCGGCCTTCACCGCCGCCTGCTTGTTCGCCAGATCTGCGGTCCGTTCGTCGATTTCCTGATGCGACACGAAGTTGGAGCTTAAGAGTGTCTTGCGGCGTTCCAGCGTCGCGGCGGACAGTTCGGCGCTCGCCTGAGCGCTGAGCAGATCGGCCCGCGCCTGCAGAAGCTGCTGATCGAGGTCGGGCGCATCGATCTGGGCAAGCATTTGCCCCGCCTTCACCTGCGCGCCGATATCGGCCTTCCAGTTTTTCACATAGCCGCTGACGCGCGCGTAGATCGGGGCGCGGGAATAGGCCTCCAGCCGTCCTGGCAATTCCAGCGTCGGACTGAGCGGCCGCGCATCCGGATGCATGACGGCGACCGACGGGGTCGCCTGCTCGTCGGTCCAGGTGCGCAAATCGGCGCTACTTTTCTCGCGTGACGCCACCCCCGTCACGACGATGAAAGCGGCCACACAGACGCCAGCAGCGCCGAACAGCCCGAGCTTTTTCGGAGAGACCCGAGGGTTTTGATCAATGGGCATGCGCGGGCTCCGACGTCACCGCGCCTTGCGCGGTCCGTTTCTTATGTACCATGCTGAAAACCACCGGGACAAACATCAGTGTCGCGAAAGTCGCAAAGATCAGGCCGCCCACCACGGCGCGGCCGAGCGGCGCGTTCTGTTCACCGCCCTCGCCGAGGCTGAGTGCCATGGGCGTCATGCCGATGATCATGGCGAGCGCCGTCATCAGAACGGGGCGGAAGCGGACGAAACCGGCTTCGAGCGCCGCCTGCACCGGATCCCCGGTTATCTCATAGCGCTCGCGCGCGAAGCTGATGACCAGCACGCTGTTCGCGGTTGCAACGCCCATGCACATGATCGCTCCGGTCAACGCAGGCACCGACAGGGTCGTATGCGTCGTGAACAGCATCCAGATGATACCCGCGAGCGCCGCAGGCAGCGCCATGATGATCACGAACGGATCCGACCATGACTGGAAATTGACCACGATCAGAAGATAGATCAGCACGACCGCGCCGAGCAGACCGAACAGCAATCCCGCAAACGCCTTGTTCATCGTGTCGACCTGCCCGAGCAGCGCCACCGAACTGCCGCGAGGCACATCCTTTGCGGTTTCGGCGACCAGCTTTTGGATGTCGGCAGCCACCGCACCGAGATCGCGTCCTTGCGTCGTCGCGTAAATCTGGACCAGCGGTTTAATGTCGTATTGCGACACCACCGCGCTCCCGCGCGTCCGCTTGATGTTGGCGATGCCGCCGAGGATGGGAGGCGATTGCGTTTTCGCGGTCGAGATCGGGAGCGTTTCCAGCTTGTTCAGGGAATCCATCTCGTATTCGGGCGTCTGCATCACGATGGAGTACGACACGCCGTTTTCGGGGCTGAGGAAGAAGGTCGGCGCGACTTGCGAGCTTCCGGCCAGATTGACGACCAGGCTGTTGGTCACGTCGCGCGCCGTGACGCCGACATATTGCGCGCGCGTGCGATCGATATCGACGTCGAATCCCGGACTGTTCGGCGACTGCTGGATTCGCGCATCGGCAATTCCCGGAATGAGACGAATGCGACGCAGGAGCGCATTGGCATATTTGAAATTCGCGTCCGCATCGGCGCCGCGCACCTGCAGGTCGATCGGCGCCGGTGCGCCGAAGTTCAGGATCTGGCTGACGATGTCGGCCGGCAGGAACGCAAACGACATGCCCGGAAACGCGCGCGGCAGCTTCTCACGCAGGAGTTTGACATATTCCGCGGTGGGCCGATGATCTTCCTTCAGCTTGATCTGGATGTCGCCGTCCTGCGGACCGATCACGCCGGTGTTGTTGTAGGTCATGTTGATGCCTGACACCGGCATGCCGATGTTGTCGGCGATGGTATCAATCTGGTCCGGCGGAATGATCCGGCGAATCTCCCGCTCAACGCCGGCCAGCCGGTTCGCGGTTTCCTCCACCCGCGTTCCGATCTGCTGGCGAACGTGAATCAGCATCTGACCGGCGTCCACCGACGGAAAGAAGTTCCGGCCGAGGAACGGCACCAGCAGGAACGACAGCGCGACGCAGCCCAGGAACCCGGTCACGAACACCTTGCGATGATTGAGCGCGAGTTCCAGCACGCTGTGGTAACCGCCACGAAGGCCTTCAAATCGCGCCTCGAAGGCGCGCTGGAACCAGACCAGCGGATTACGCGACGACGGTCTTTCCTCGTGATGGATGTGCGGCTTGAGCAAATACTTCGCCATGGTCGGCACCAGCGTGCGCGACAGGATGAACGACCAGACCATGGCAAACATCACGGCCATCGCCATCGGCACGAACAGGAACCGCGAAACTCCGGTGAGGAAAAACATCGGCACGAACACGATACAGATGCACAGCAGCGAGACGAATGCCGGTGTCACGATCTGGTTCGCGCCATCGAGGATCGCGGGCTCGACCTGCTTGCCTTGCTCGAGATGCCAGTTGATGTTCTCGATCGTCACCGTCGCGTCGTCAACGAGAATACCGACCGCGAGCGCAAGGCCGCCGAGCGTCATGATGTTCAGCGTCTCGCCGGTCAGCGCCAGCATGATGATGGCGCCGAGCACGGACAACGGGATCGAGATCGCAATGATCAGCGTGGATCGCCAGCTTCCAAGAAAGAGAAGGATCATCAGGCTGGTCAGGACGGCCGCGATCACGCCTTCGATCGCGACGCCGGCAATGGCGTTGCGCACGAAGATGGATTGATCGCCGATCAACCCGATCTTGAGCGCCTCGGGCAGCGCATCGCGGACCTCGGCGATCTTCTTCTTGACGCCATTGATGATGTCCAGCGTGGACACCGATCCCGCCTTCAGCACCATCATCAGCACCGACCGGCCGCCGTCGACGTGAACGATGTTGGTCTGCGGCGGATTTCCGTCCCGGACATGCGCGACATCATGAACATAGACCATGGCGCCATCGGCGACCCTGATCGGCAAATTGCCCAGACCCTCGATCGTCAGGGGCGAATTGTTCAGGTTGATGGTGTATTCGAACTGGCCGATCTTTTGCGTACCGACCGGCGTGATGAGATTTTGGGCCGCCAGCGCATTGGCGACATCCTGCGCCGACAGGCCGCGTGCCTGCAGCGCGGCTGGATCGAGATCGATCTGGATCTGCCGCTGCTTGCCGCCATACGGCCACGGGATCGCGGCGCCGGGCACGGTCACGAGCGGCGTACGCAGTTGATTGGTCGCGATGTCGAACAGGTTCTGCTCGGTCAGCCCCTCGCCCGCCAGCGCCACCTGGATGATCGGGACCGTCGACGCGCTGTAGTTGAGGATCAACGGCGGCGTCGCACCTTGCGGCAACTGCTTGATCATGGTCTGCGCGATCGCAGTAACCTGCGCATTGGCGGTCTGGATGTTGACGTTCGGTTGAAAGAAAATCTTGATGATGCTGACGCCGTTGTACGAATTCGCCACGATGTGGTCGATGTCATTGACGGTTGTGGTCAGGGCCTGCTGAAATGGCGTCGTGATGCGCCCCGCCATGCCATCGGGCGGCAGCCCGGTGTATTTCCAGACCACGCCAATGACGGGGATGCCGATATTGGGAAAAATATCCGTCGGTGTCCGCAGCGCTGCCAGCGGACCGACGATCAGCAGCAGCAGCGCCAGAACCACGAACGTGTAAGGGCGGCTCAGCGCAATGCGGACGAGCGATACCATTTTCTTGTTTATCCGACCCCTGTTGTCGCAGGCGGATCAAAACCCGCCAACGCGCGGCAACTCCTTATCAGACCGGTATGGTCTGTGCCTCCCGAAGTCCCGTGACAGCCCCATCACGATGCGTTGAGCAGGGTTAAAGCACGAATCGCGCGTCTGCACAGGGGGAAGTTCGCCGGATTGACCAGTTGGTTAAACTGCCGTCCGGCCATGGCGGAACCATCCGGCACCCTGAATGACGTCAGGGCATCAGCCTCAGCGCGTCGCTGAAGAAGTCGGGACCGCCGAAATTGCCCGATTTCAGCGCCAAAAGCATGTCTCCTTCCCTGGCGCCGACCGCACGCAACACCGGCACCCCGGCAGCGATCTCCGCGCCCACCAGGAAGCCGGGAATTCCGAGGCGATCGACCGCTGCCCCTGATGTCTCACCCCCGGCGACGACCAGCCGGCGGACCCCAGCCTGAACCAGCCCCTCCGCCAGGTCGGCCATCGCCCGCTCGATGGCGTGGCCGGCCGCATCCCGGCCATGACGGGCCTGCAACGCCGCGACCTGATCCGGCGTCGAGCTTGAGGCGATCAGAACCGGCCCCTTGCCGATGCGCTCCGTGGCCCATGCGAGCGCGCGCTGGGTTTCATCCGAACCCGCGATCACTTGTTCCGGATCGAGATGCAGCACCGGCATAACCTGTTCGGCTCGCGCGATCTGGCCAAGCGTCGCCTGCGAACAACTGCCGGCGAGACATGCCGCCGGGCCGCCGACCGCGTTGCCGGTATCCACACCGGTCGAAGCGGTCACGCGGCCAGAGGCGACCAGCGCGCGCGCAAGCCCGAGCCCGATGCCGGATGCGCCGACGGAGAGCTTGTGGCCGATGGCAACCGTGCCGATGGTTTCGAGATCACGATCGAACACCGCATCGATGATCGCCGCGCCAACGCCCTGCTTCGCAAGATCGGCAAGCCGGCCGCGCACTGCCTCAGGGCCGCGCGCAACGGCGGCGAGATCGACGAGACCGATTGCCGTCTTGCTCTGTCTCGTCAGCACGCGAACCAGATTGGAGTCGTGCATCGGGTTCAGCGGATGATCTTTCAATGGGCTTTCGTTCAACGGCACAGCGCCGACGAACAGGTTGCCCTGATAGACCGTGCGACCGGTTTCAGGGAATGCGGGCGTCACCAGCACGACAGCATCGCCGGACTCTGCGCGCAGCGCATCCATCACCGGGCCGATATTACCGGCATCCGTGGAATCGAACGTCGAGCAGATCTTGAACAGCACGTGCTCCGCGCCGCGGCTGCGCATCCATTTTTCGGCCGCGCACGATTTCGCCACCGCATCGGCAGCGGCGATCGAACGGCTTTTCAGCGACACCACCACGGCATCGATCTCGGGCAGCTTGAGATCGTCCGAGGGCACACCGATGGTCTGCACGGTGCGCAACCCGCAGCGAGTCAGTGTGTTGGCAAGGTCGGATGCGCCGGTGTAGTCGTCGGCGATGCAGCCGAGCGCCAGTGTCATGACTTCACTCCCGCATAGGGCTTGAACCAGCCGAGACCGTCCTCGGTCTTGCCGCGCGGATTGTATTCGCAGCCGACAAAGCCGGCATAGCCGAGCCGGTCCAGTTCCTCGAACAGGAACGCGTAGTTCAGTTCCTCGGTATCCGGCTCGTTGCGCGAGGGGATGCTGGCGATCTGGATATGGCCGATGACAGGCATCATCTCGCGCAGCCGCATGGTCACGTCGCCATGCAGGATCTGGCAGTGATAGAGATCGAACTGCAGCTTCAGGTTCGGAATCCCGAGATCGACGATCTGATCGCGCGCAAAGCCAAAGTCGTTGAGGAAGTAGCCGGGCACGTTGCGCATGTTCAATGGCTCAAGCACGACATCGATGCCATGCGGCGCGAAGAATTCGGCAGCATAAGTCACCGACTTGCGGAAGGCGGCGAGCGCTTTCGGATCGTGACGGTCGGCGAGGCCCGACATCAGATGCAACCGCTTGACGCCGGTCGCCCTGGCATAGGGCAGCGCAGTGGTCAGGCTCTGCTTCAATTCATCGAACTTGTCCGGCCGCGCAGCAAAGCCCTTCTCGCCGGCATCCCAATTGCCCGGTGGCAGATTGAACAGGGCCTGCGTCAGACCGTTCCGATGCAGCCGCTCGCCGATCGCCTCCGCCGGATGATCATAGGGAAACAGGAACTCCACCGCCGTGAAGCCGGCTTTGGCCGCCGCGTCGAAACGGTCGAGGAACGGCGCCTCGGTGAACATCATGCTGAGATTGGCGGCGAAGCGAGGCATCATGCGTCCTGACGGCTTGTCGTTGCGTTATGTGTTGTCGCCCGGCAGTTTTGTGCCGGTGACACGAGCATACATCCGCGCCACCGACGCGTCGTCGTCGCGGCCCATGCCGGCAGCCGACGTCATCAGGAACATCTGCAACGCCGCCGCCGAGACCGGTACCGGGAATTTCGCCGTCCGCGCCATGTCCTGGATGATGCCGAGGTCTTTGACGAAAATATCGACCGCGCTGCGTGGCGTGTAGTCGCCGTCCAGCACGTGCGGCATGCGGTTCTCGAACATCCAGGAGTTGCCGGCCGACGCGGTGATCACCTCATAGACCTTGCGAAGATCGAGCCCCTGCTTCGCGGCAAAGGACATCGCCTCGCTGGCAGCCGCGATGTGTACGCCGGCCAAAAGCTGGTTGATCATCTTGAAGGCGGCACCCTGTCCGGCCGCATCGCCGAGTTCATAAAGTTTTGCGGCCATGGCATCGAGTGCCGGCCGCGCCCTGGCGAACGCCGCCGCGCTGCCGGAAGCAAGAATGGTGAGTTCGCCCTGCGCCGCGCGCTGGGCGCCGCCCGAGATCGGCGCGTCGAGATAATGACGGCCCGTCGCCTCGAGTTGCTTTGCGAGCCGCCGCGCCACGTCCGGGTCCATGGTCGCCGACGACACGAACACCGCGTTCTTGGGCAAGGTCTCCGCAACGCCATCGGCGCCGAACAGAATGGCTTCTGTCTGGACGGCATTGACGACGACGCTGACGACGATATCGGCGTCCTTTGCCGCTTCGGCCGGCGATTTTGCACCGCGACCGCCTTCGGCAACAAACCGCTTCACCGTGTCCGCCGCGACGTCGCAACCGGTCACATCATGGCCGGCGCGCCTGAGGGAGACCGCCATGCCGTATCCCATCGACCCGAGCCCGATGACCGCAACGCGCTGTTTGGACATTTTTGTTCGCTTCCCGTTTGTCTTTTGACCCTCCGTATCATGGCTTGGCCACGCTGCCAAAGCATGGGACAAATGCCGCCGAGGTAACCAAAATGAACCACAGCGAACTTCGTGAACAGATCTGCCGCCTCGGACGCTCGCTGTTCGAGCGCGGGCTGACGCCGGGCTCCTCGGGCAATATCAGCGTTCGGCTCGACGACGGCGGCTGGCTGGTCACGCCGACCAACGCCTCGCTGGGATTTCTCCATCCGGCGCGGCTGTCACGGCTCGATGCTGACGGCCGCCTTGTCTCAGGCGATGCGCCGACCAAGGAAGTGCCGCTGCATACCGCGCTCTACCAGACGCGAAATGCGTCCCGCGCCGTGGTTCACCTGCACTCGACCCATTCGGTCGCGGTGTCGATGCTGCCGGAGATCGATCCGCGCGCAGCGCTGCCACCGATGACACCTTATTACCTGATGAAATGCGGTGCGACCGCGCTGCTGCCCTACTATCGGCCCGGCGATCCTGCCGTCGCCGACGCCATCAAGGGACTGGCCGGCAAATATTCGTCCGTCCTGCTTGCCAATCACGGACCGGTCGTCGCGGGCGACACGCTGGAAGCCGCCGTGTTCGCGATGGAGGAACTGGAAGAGACCGCAAAGCTCTATCTGCTGCTGCGCGGCCTCAACCCGCGCCATCTTTCACCGGCGCAAGTCGCGGATCTGACGAAGGTGTTCGGACTGGCGCTGCCGGAGCATGGGCACGAGCATTAAACGAGGCGTCATCCTGAGGTGCTCGCCCTCTTGGGCGAGCCTCGAAGGATGCGGCAGCAAGGGCTCGGGGCTATCCTTCGAGGCGCGCTGCGGCGCAGATTGCGCCGCGAAAAAGCGCGCACCTCAGGATGACGATGCGTTCGTGGTTACGCCGGCCCTCACAACCCCAGATATGCCTTGCGCACGTCGGGGTTCGTGCTGATCTCTGCCGCCGGACCCTGCATCTGCACCCGCCCGGTTTGCAGGATGTAGGCGCGGTCCGCGATCTCCAGCACCTCCGCCATGCGCTGCTCGACGATCAGAACCGTCAGTCCGGTCTTGCGGATTTGCAGAACCGCCTGAAAAATCTCGTCCACCAACTTCGGCATGATGCCTTGCGATGGCTCATCCAGCATCAACAGGCGCGGCCGTGTCATCAGCGCGCGGCCGATCGCCAGCATCTGCTGCTCGCCGCCGGACAGCGTTCCGGCGAGTTGATCGAGCCGCTCCTTGAGGCGCGGGAATAACTGAAACACCAGCGAAAGCGGCTCGTCGCGGTCCGCCTTGCCGCGATAGAGATAGCTGCCGAGCCGCAGGTTGTCGTCCACCGTGAGGCTGGGAAACAGCCGGCGGTTCTCCGGCACATAGGCGATGCCGCGCGCAGTGATGAGATGCTGCGCCATGCCGTCGATGCGCTCGCCGTCGAACGTCACGCTGCCGTTGCGCGGACGCTCAGCGCCGGCAATGGTCTTCAACAAAGTCGATTTGCCGGCGCCGTTGGCCCCAGCAACACAGACCACCTCGCCCTTGGCGACGTCGATCGAGACGCCGGAAATCGCGACAAGCCCCTCATAGGCCGTAGTGACGTCACGAACCGACAGCATGACGATCCCCGAGATAAGCAGCAATGACCTTCGGATCGCGGACCACATCCGCGGGCTTGCCTTCAACCAACACCTTGCCAAGGTCGAGCACGATCGCGCGATCGACCAGCGGCATCACGATCTCCATGACGTGCTCGACCATCAGCACGGTGACACCGGTGTCACGGACGCGGCGCACCAGCTCGACACCGGTTTGCGCTTCAAGCGGCGTCAGGCCGGTCAGCACTTCGTCGAGCAGCAATAGCTTCGGTTCGGTGGCGAGCGCGCGGGCCACTTCAAGCCGCCGCTTCTCGGACGGTATGAGTTCGGACGCCATCACGTCAGCGCGCGCCGCGAGGCCTGTAAATTCCAGCACCTCGAAGGCCTTGCGCCGCGCCGCGCGCATGTCCGTGGTACGAACCAGCGCACCGACGATGACGTTGTCGACGACCGTCATGGTCTCGAAACTCTTGACCACCTGGAAGGTCCGCGCGATGCCGCGCTGGCAGCGCTCGGTTGCCGGTGTCGCGGTCACATCCTCGCCGTCGAGCCAGATCGTGCCTTGCGTCGGCGGGCGCACGCCCGCGATCAGATTGAACAACGTGGATTTTCCGGCCCCGTTGGGGCCGATCAATCCGACGATCTCGCCGCGACCGACCGAAATCGATACGTCGCTGTTGGCGATCAGGCCGCCAAAGCGTTGCCAGACGCCGCGCGTCTCCAGCAGGGCCGTCATCGCGCGACCTCCTTCTTCCTGCGCGAAAACAGCCCGAGCAGACCGTCAGGCCGCGTCAACGAGATCAGCATGATAAGGCCGCCGTAGACGATCAGGTCCACTCCGCGACCCGAACCGCCGATGAACGATCGCGTCAATTCGGTTAGGGGAATGAGGATCGCCGCGCCCAGCACCGGCCCCCACAGCGTTCCGATGCCGCCGACCACCGCCGGGAGCGCGATCAGCAGCGAGAACTGGAAGCTCATCACCGCGTCCGGATCGATATAGGAGACGAACATCGCATAGAACGCGCCGCCGATTGCGGTCAGGAAGGCCGAGATCGCACCTGCCCCCATCTTCGACTTAAACACCACGACGCCGAGGCTCTCCGCGGCGTCGGGATTGTCCTTCACCGCGCGCCACCAGTAGCCCCACTTCGAATTCTCCAGCCACCAGGTGACCAGCCACGCCGCGAGGGCAAAGAACAGCGCGAAATAGAAGTATGGCAGCTTGCTGCGGAGGAACTGAAACTTCAGCCAACTGTCCTCGCGCACCATCATGTCGATGCCCAGCGCCGCACCGGCCCAGTCCCAATTGAGGAACAGCAGGTAGGCGATTTCGGCGATCACGATGGTCGCGATGGCAAAGTAGTGGCCGCCGAGTCGGAAGGTGGGATAGCCCAGCGCCAGCGCGATCAGCGCCGAGATCAAGCCACCGGCCAGCATCCCGAACCATGGCAGAACACCGAACTTGGTGAGCAGGATCGCCGTCACATAGGCGCCGAGCCCGAAATAGAGCGCATGTCCTAGCGATATCTGGCCGCAATAGCCGCCGAGGATATTCCAGCTCTGCGACAGGCCGGCATACATCAAGGTCAGTACCATGATGTTCTGGACGTAAACGTCCTTCACGAACAGCGGCACACAGGCCGCGAGCGCGACAAGGACAGCGGCGACGATCAGGTCGCGACGGCGGCGAATGGCGTGGGTGACGTCGTGCATCAGATCGATCCGAACAGCCCGCGCGGGCGAATGAAGACCACGAGAAGATACACCGCATAGATGCCGACGGCCTTGAGCGACGGCGGCAGCATCAGCGCCGTCATCGCCTCGACCAGTCCGACCAGGATGCCGCCGGCAAAGGCGCCGAACACGCTGCCGAAGCCGCCGAGCGCGACCACCACGTAGGCGATCAGGGCGAACGACGCGCCGACATCAGGGTAGATATAGAAGAAGGTCGCCATGATCGCGCCGGCCAACCCGACCAACGCCGAGCCGAGACCCCAGCCCAGCGCGAACACGCGATTCTGGTCGATGCCGACCAGCGCCACCGCGCCGGCATCCTCGCGCGTCGCCTCCAGTGCCCGGCCGAAATCCGTTCGCTTGATGAAGAAATACAGCGCCCCGAACGCGACAATGGCCAGCAGCGCGCCGACCAGTTGCGGCACCGGAAGGAAGATGCCGCCGATCGAGATGGTTTTGCCGCCGAGCCAGGAATGCTGGATGCTGCGATAGTCCGGTGTGAAGAAATACTGCGCCAGACCGCGCAACACGATGGCAAGGCCGAAGGTGGCAAAGATCTGCACCATGCCGACGTTGGTCTTGGCCCGCATCGCGAACCGCACAACCAGGAGATAGACCGCCGCTCCGAACACAAACATGCCGGCGGCCACAAACGGCATCGCCAGCAGTGGGTCGATGGCGAAGAATGCAAAGAGGAAGAAAGCTCCGTACATCGCCAACATCAGAAATTCGCCATGCGCGAAGTTGACGATGTTCATCAAGCCGAAAATCAGGGAAAGCCCGACCGCAATCAGGCCGTAGAGCAGGCCCATGAGAAGGCCGCTCGCCAGGCTTTGGATAATAGTTTCGGCTGTCACGGACACTGCTCCGCAGTAGAAGACGTCATCCTGAGGTGCGCGCGCAACAAATGCCGCTCACGCAGACTGCATCAGTCGGTCGCGCGCGCCTCGAAAGATGACCATAACGGGACCTCGCGCATCCTTCGAGGTTCGCCGCAAGTACGGCTCGCCCCTCCAACGACAACGGCGAAGCCGTTGCGCAGGGATGACGCGATGACCTCACCTTACTTCATCGGCCAGATGGCTTCGGCCACCGCCGCCTGCGGCGGTGCGATGGTCACGAACTTCTTGCCGACGTATTGCAGCAGCACCGGGTCGGCATCGTCGTTCTGACCCTGCGCATCGAACTTGATGTCCTTCCACGGCATGATGGTGTGATCGCCAGGAATGTTCGTTGCGACCAGGGCCTGACGGATCTTGTCGCCGTCGGTGGACTTGGCGCGGTTGATCGCCTCGGCGATCACAATCAGGCCCATGAACTGGCGCGACGAATAATCGTTGAAGTCCTTGCCCGAGTTCTTCTTGTACATCTCATTGATCTTGCCGACCATCGGACGCTTCTGCGCCAAATCGAGCGAGAAGCTGCCACGCGAGATCACGCCTTCAAGCTTGTCTCCGACCGCGTCATAGAGCGCCTTCTCCGAGAAGCCGGCGTCTTGCGCCACGATATTCTTCGGCTTGTAGCCGAGCTCGGCCATGGTCTTGACCAGCAGGATCGCGTCGGTGGTGTAGCTCGAAGGCATCAGCACGTCCGCGTTGGCCGCCTTGAGCTGCTGCACTTCAGCGGTGAGCGACGGCGAGTTGGCGCGATACTTGATGTCGGCAACAACCTTGTAGCCGCGATCCTTGGCGAGCTTGAGCTGGGCATTGGCGGAATCGGTACCGAAAATCGTGTCCTCGTGGAACAGCGCCAGTGTCTCGATCTTCTGCCCCTTCTTCTTCAGCGCATCGAAGAAATCGAACATCGCCTTCGAGAACATCTCGTCATGAGGCGCGGCGCGGAAATAGAACTTCAGACCGCGACGATGCAGGCTCGGCGATGAGTTGTCGGCAGAGATGAATGGAATCTGGTAGCGCTCGCAGACCTGGCTGACGGTAACCGCCACCGCGCTCTGGTAGGTACCGACGATGGCGCAGACCTTCTCCTGAGTGATGAGACGTTCGGCCTCGGCGCGGCCTTTTTGCGGATCGGCCTGGTGGTCAGCGAACACGAGACGGATTTTTGCACCGCCAAGGCCAGGGAGCCCGGCATCGCGCGCCAGCGGCAGATCGAAATCGTACTTGTTGTTGATGATATCCTGCGCCGTTTCAAAAGCGTGCTTGGCGTCGACACCGATCTGCGCGCTCGAGCCGGAGAGCGGATACAGCACGCCGATCACGACCTCCTTCGTGTCGGCACGCGCTGCGATCGGCAACAATGCGGCGGAAGCGGTTGCTCCCAGCAATACGGTTCGGCGCGTAATGGTCATGATATTCCTCCGGGGTAATCGATGTTGTTCTGGCGAATGGTATTCGGACAGATACAGGTCCGTGTCGATTGGAATTAAGTCAAAGCCTCAAAGTACGGCAAGCTGCTTGTTCTTAAGGTCGGTCACGAGCATCAGTCCGGGCGCATGGGTAATTGCGAACGGAACCTTTGCCGCAGCGATCACGGCCTGCGGTGTCACACCGCACGCCCAGAACACGGGTATTTCGTCAGGCTCGATCGATACGGGATCGCCGTAATCGGGCTTCGCGATATCGGCGATGCCGATCGATTGCGGCAATCCGAGATGAACCGGTGCGCCATGCACCGACGGAAAGCGCGATGTGATCTGCACGGCGCGGATGGCATCGGCCGGCTTCAGCGGCCGCATCGACACCACCATGGGTCCGGCGAATGGCCCCGCGGACGCGCATGCGATGTTGGTGCGATACATCGGCACGCGCACGCCCTGCTCGATGTGACGGATCGGAATGTCGTCGGCAAGCAACGCTTCCTCGAATGAAAACGAGCAGCCGATCACGAAGGCCACGAGATCGTCGCGCCACTGCGCCATGATGTCGGTCGGTTCCTCGACCACCTCACCGTCCTTCCACACGCGGTAGCGCGGAATGTCGGTGCGGATATCGAGATCGAGTCCAAGCCCCGGAATGCGGGGATCGCCGACATCGGACATGCCGATGATCGGGCACGGTTTCGGGTTGAGCTGGCAGAAGCGATGAAAGGCCGAAGCGAATTTTTCCGGCAGGATCGCGAGGTTGCCCTGCACGTAGCCGTTCGCAACGCCGGCAGTCGTCGAGGCCATGCCGTTGCGGCAGGCATGCCGCGCCGCGACGCTCGGCGCAACCGCCGTGCCATCACGCATCCGCTCAGCTTTCGCAACGCTGACCATCGGCCCCCCGTTTCGTTTTTCCTCGACACCATTGGGCGCACAGGTCTAGCATAATGTCTAATCGTGGTTTTTAATCAAAATCGATAAATCAATTTTATCGCACCGGGAGCCCGCCATTGTGACCGACTTCAAGGCCATCGAGACATTTCTCTGGGTCGTCAACCTCGGGAGTTTTCGCGGCGCGGCGCAGAAGCTCAACACCACGCAGCCGGCGATTTCCCAGCGTATCGCGCAACTCGAGCGCGAAATGGGCGTACGGCTGTTGCAGCGTGACCGGCGCATGGCTTCGCCGACACCGAGCGGGCGGCAGATGCTGGTCTATGCCGAGAAGTTGATCGGCCTGCGATCCGAAATGATGGCGGCGGTCACCGATCGTTCGGCGACGCGCGGCGTGCTGCGTCTCGGCGTGGCAGAGACCATCGTGCACACCTGGTTGCCGAAGCTCATCAAGAGCGTCAACCAGACCTATCCCAACCTGTCGCTGGAGATCGAGGTCGACATCACCTCAAATCTGCGGGCGCGCCTGCTGGCGCAGGAGATCGAGCTCGCGTTTCTAATGGGACCGCTGTCGATTTCCACGGTTCGCAATCGCGTGCTGGGCGGCTATCCGATCGGTTTCGTCGCGAGCCCCGCGCTGGGTCTCGGCAAGGAGAAACTGACGATTCAGGATCTGGCGCGATTTCCGATCATCACCTTCCCGCGCAAGACCCAGCCCTATGAACTCGTGCGGTCGCTGTTCAACCGGCCGGACCTGCCGCAGATCCGCCTCCACGCCAGCGCCTCGCTCGCCACCGTCATCCATATGGCGACCGAAGGACTCGGCATCGCCGTGATTCCGAGCGCGATCGTCGAAGGCGAGATGGCCGACGGCCGCCTGCAGATGCTGTCGACCGACATCGAACTGCCGCCGCTCATCTTCTCCGCGAGCTGGCTCGCCTCACCCGACACGGTTGCGGTCGAACTGGTCGCCGATCTCGCCGTCAAACTCGCGCAGAGCGGGCAACTGACGCAAGCCTCATCGCCGGACGTCACGCCCCTTCCGCTTGCCAAGGCCAAGGCGGCAAGACCGTCGCCGCGAAAACGCGCCGGTTGACGCTCCGCCCGCCGCAGGTCAAGAACGGAGCCGTCTTTCGGCAAACGACGCACAGAAGAACGGACAAGCTGCATGGCAAAGACCGCATCGAACCTTCAGATCGACAGTGTCCGTCTCTGGGATACGATCCACGAAACCGCGAAATTCGGCGCGACCCCAAAGGGCGGCGTGCGGCGGCTGACGCTCGGACCGGAAGACAAGCAGGTGCGCGACTGGTTTCGCAAGGCCTGCGAGGCCGCCGGCCTCGAAGTGCGCGTCGATGCGCTCGGCACCATGTTCGGCCTGCGCAAGGGCCGCGACATGTCGAAGCTTCCGGTCGGGCTCGGCTCGCATCTGGATACGCAGCCGACCGGCGGCAAGTATGACGGCGTGCTCGGCACACTCGCCGCATTGGAAGTTGTCCGCACCTTGAACGATGCCGGCATTGAGACCGACGCGCCGATCTGCATCGTCAACTGGACCAACGAGGAAGGCTCGCGTTTCGCGCCGGCCACCATGGCGTCCGCCGCCTATGCCGGCGAATACACCACCGAGAATATCCTGGCGCGCACCGATCTCGCGGGCGTCAGTGTCGGCCAGGCGCTCGACGACATCGGCTATCGCGGCAACGATGCGGTCGGCGCGCAGAAGCTCGGCGCCTTCGTCGAACTGCATATCGAGCAGGGACCGCTGCTAGAGGCCGAGAGCAAGGTGATCGGTGTGGTCGATCGAGGCCAGGGCATCACCTGGTATGACGGCAAGATCGTCGGATTCGAAAGTCACGCCGGCACCACGCCGATGCCGTTGCGCCGGGACGCCATGGGCGCGCTCGCGGAAGTCGCGCTTAGTGTCGAGCGGATTGCCAAGGCGCATGGCCCGAACGCTGTCGGCACGCTCGGCGAGGCCGTGATCGCCAATCCCTCGCGCAACGTCATTCCGGGCGAGATCGCCTTCACCATGGACGTGCGCAGCCCCGACGCCGATACACTCGAAGCCATCGATCGGGATTTGCGCGCGGCCTGTGCCGAGATCGCGGCCCGCCGCCGGGTAGATATTTCGGTCGATGCGATCTGGCGCAAGCCGCCGACCATCTTCAACGACAAGCTGGTCGATGCGGTCGAGACCGCGGCCAAGTCGCTCGGCTATTCCAACCGGCGCATCACCTCCGGCGCGGGGCATGACGCCTGCAACCTCGCGACCGTCGTGCCGGCGGCGATGATCTTCGTGCCCTGCAAGGACGGTATCAGCCACAACGAACTGGAAGACGCCACGCAGGCCGACTGCGGCGCTGGTGCCAACGTGCTGCTGCATACCGTGCTGTCGCTCGCCGGCATCGTCGGCTGAACGAAGTCATAATTGGAGATGTCCATGCGCGGTGTGTTCATCGACGCCAACGGCTCGCTCGGCGATATCTTCGAGCGGCAAAGGCGGGACGGCGATCCGGCGGTGCGTGTCAACCGCAATGCCGACATTGCATCGGAGGAAGTTCCCGCCGCGCTCGACGGCGCGGAGATCGCGATCATCGATCACACCGGGCTGCCGACCGCGATCGCCCGTCAGTGCAAAGGCCTGAAGCACGTCGTGTTCCTGGGCACCGGCGCGCGCAGCTACATGAATCCGGAAGAACTCGCCGAACTCGGCATCATCGTCCACACCATCAAGGGTTATGGCGATACGGCTGTCGCTGAATGCGCGGTCGCGCTGATGTGGGCCGCGGCACGCGGCCTCGCCGCCATGGATCGCGGCATGCGCGCCGGCAACTGGCTCCGTGAGGACGGCATGCAACTGACGGGCAAGACGCTTGGCCTGATCGGTTACGGCGGCATCGCAGCGGAAGTCGCGCGCATCGCGCGCGGCAGCGGCATGCGGGTGATCGCCTGGAACAGGACGCCGAAAAAAGCTGACGGCGTCGAATTCGTCGCGCTGGAAAAACTACTGGCCGACAGCCACGTGGTGTCGCTGCATCTCCTGCTCAACGACGAGACGCGCGGCTTTCTCAACGCTGCCCGCATCGCGGCCATGCGGCCGGGCGTCATCTTCATCAACACGGCGCGGGGCGCGCTGGTGGATGAGACTGCGATGATATCAGCGCTGAAGTCCGGTCACATCCGCCATGCCGGGCTCGATGTCTTCAACGTGGAACCGCTACCCGCCGATCACGAGCTTACGAAGCTGCCAAACGTGACGCTGTCGGCGCACTCGGCATTCCGCACGCCGGAAGCGAACGAGAATCTGATCCACGCGTCGTGGGAGCACTGCCGCCGGATCGCGGCGGGCTAACTCCTTCGCCCCGCTCTTGCGGGGAGAGGGGTGGTCAGTCACGAACGCTGAACCACACGATGAGGAAAGTGCTCGCCCCTCACCCGGATCGTTACACGATCCGACCTCGCCCCGCTCTTGCGGGGAGAGGTAAATAAACCGCGGGCGCGTTGTGCTTGTCTTACTCCACCATTTCCGCGACGGCCTTGCCGCAAGCCATGGTGTCGGCATTGCCGCCGAGATCGCGCGTGCGCAACGTGCGTTCCGCCAGCGTCCGCTCGATGGCGCTAACGATCGCCGCCGCGGCGTTCTTTTCGCCAAGATGCTCCAGCATCATCGCGCCCGACCAGATCTGCCCGATCGGGTTGGCGATGCCCTGCCCTGCGATGTCCGGCGCCGATCCGTGCACCGGTTCGAATACCGACGGATATTTCCGTTCCGGATTGATATTGCCGCCGGGGGCGATGCCGATCGTGCCGGTGCAGGCTGGACCGAGATCCGACAGGATGTCGCCGAACAGGTTCGAGCCGACGACGACATCGAAGCGGTCCGGATGCAGCACGAAAAGCGCGGTAAGAATATCAATGTGATACTTGTCCCATTTGACCTTGGGATAGTTTTTGGCCATCGCCTCCACCCGCTCGTCCCAGTACGGCATCGTGATCGAGATGCCGTTCGACTTCGTCGCCGAGGTCAGGTGTTTTTTCGGCCGCGATTGCGCGAGATCGAACGCAAACTTCAGAATGCGATCGACACCGACGCGCGTCATCACGGTCTGTTGAGTGACGAATTCGCGATCCGTATCCGGGAACATGCGGCCGCCGACGGAGGAGTATTCACCTTCGGTGTTTTCACGCACCACCCAGAAATCGATATCCCCGGGCTTGCGGTTCGCCAGCGGCGACGGCACGCCGGGCATCAGCCGTACCGGGCGAAGGTTGACGTATTGATCGAACTCGCGGCGGAATTTGATCAGCGATCCCCACAGCGAAATGTGATCCGGAATTTTTTCGGGCCAGCCGACCGCGCCGAAGAAGATCGCATCGTGTGAGCCAATTTGATCCTTCCAATCGTCAGGCATCATCTGGCCGTGCTTGGCGTAATAATCCCAGCACGCGAAATCGAAATGATCCAGCTTGAGGTTGACGCCGTGCTTCTTGGCAGCGGCCTCCATAACCCGAAGTCCCTCGGGGACCACTTCCTTGCCGATGCCATCGCCCGGAATAACTGCGATCCGATATTGTTTCTTACTATTGCTCACGTTCGTTCCCCGGATAATTTAGATGATCACTTGCGACCCGCTCTCAATTTGAACACTCGTGCGGCGAACTGCTCAAATTCTCGTCGCAGTGCATTGAACTAAAGTCGGCCATCGCGCAACGCTGCAGTGCAATGTTGACCTTCGCGTGACTCACAGCCTAACAGTAAGCCCCTTCAAAAGGTTGCGCTGCTTGCGCTTGCTGCGCCTGCCAGCCGCGATACAATCAATTCAAGGGCAAAATAACAAGATCGGGCTCATCGCCCGATGACAACGGTAAAAGGTAGGCAACAATCATGTCATTCAAAACATCCTTATGCGGTTCAGCATCGTTGATCGCTCTTGCGGGAGCGATTGCTTTGGGACTGAGCGCAGGCCCGGCGCGCGCGGCCGATCCGATCAAGATCGGCGTTATCGCGGAAGCCCAGGCTATCGCCGGTGCCTCGATCCCGCAGGCCGCACAACTCGCCGCCGATGAGATCAATGCCAAGGGCGGTGTCGATGGACGCAAGATCGAGATCGTCACCTACGACAATCACTCCTCGTCGGCCGATTCGGTGCGCGCATTCCAGCGCGCGGTGAACGAAGACAAGGTCAACGCGGTCATCACCAGCTACATCAGCGAGGTCGTACTCGCGCTGGAGCCGTGGGCCGCGCGGCTGAAAACCGTGATGGTGACGCCGGGCGCCGCCAGCAACGAGATCACCAAGGCGGTTCACAAGGACTACGACAAGAACAAGTACACCTTCCACGGCTATCTGACATCGGCATCGCTGGCGCTCTCGGTCTGCGACGCTGCCAAGGATCTGCTGGTCGACGGCAAGCACATGAAGACCGCGGTCATCATGAGCGAGGACGCCGCATGGACCAAGCCGCTCGATGTCGGCTATCAGGAATGCCTGCCGAAGATCGGCCTCAAGGTGCTCGACCACATCCGCTTCTCGCCGGACACCACGGACTTCACGCCGATCTTCAACAAGATCGAGGCTTCCAAGCCTGACGTGATCATCACCGGCATTTCGCACGTCGGCGTGCAGCCCACCGTGCAGTGGAAGAACCAGCAGGTTCCGATCCCGATGTTCGGCATCTCGTCGCAGGCGACCAACGAAACCTTCGGCAAGGATACCAACAACGCATCCGAAGGCGTGCTGTATCAGGGCGTGTCCGGTCCCGGTCTCGCCATCACGCCGAAGTCGCTGCCGTTCGCCGACGCCTTCAAGAAGAAGTTCGGAAACTATCCGTCCTATGCCGGCTACACTTCTTATGACGAGGTCTACTACCTCGCCGATGCCATCAAGCGCGCCGGATCGACCGACTCCGACAAGATGGTGGCGGCGCTCGAGAAGACTGACTGGGAAGGCACGATCGGCCGCGTCCAGTTCTACGGCAAGGATAATCAGTTCACCCACGGCCTGAAATACGGCAAGGGCCTGATCACCGGCGCCATGCTGCAGTGGCAGGACGGCAAGCAGGTTCCGGTCTGGCCGAAAGAGGTCGCCAAGGGCGAGCTGAAGTTCCCGAGCTTCATCAAGTTGACCTCCAAGTAAAAATGATGTCGCAATGCTCCCGGGGCGACCCGGGAGCATTTTCGTATCAGCGGCTTCTCAAATGGGGCGGCGGTAGCGCCGCGGTCATCATCAATGCTTGCTTTTCAGATCCTCATCGATGGCTTTGCCATCAGCGCGCTCTACGCGCTGGGCGCCATGGGCTTCACACTGATCTTCGGTGTGTCCGGCGTGCTCAACCTCTCGCACGGCGCCATCATGGTGGCGGCAGCCGTTGCCGCGTGGGCCGCGGCCAGCGTGTTGAACACGGATAGCTATACCGGCGCGCTGATTGGAATTTTCGTCGCACTGATCATGTCCTTTGCGACCTATTTCGTGGTGGTGCAGCCGATCCAGAAATCACGCCGCATCCCGAATGAGGAAAAGGAAATTTTCGTCCTCACCGGCACGCTGCTCTGGGGGATCATGATCCAGGAACTGATCGCCTACTTCTTCACCAACAACGCCAAGACGGTGCTGCCAATCATCGAAGGCGTCGTCAACATCATGGGCGTACGCACGCCGCAGAACGAGATATTCACCGCGGTGGTATGCTGCGTCGTCATCGGGCTGCTGTGGTTGCTGGTCAACAGAACCCGGACCGGCAAGGTGGTGCTCGCAGCCTCGATGAACCCGCGCGGCGTGACCCTGCTCGGTCATGAACTCAACAACGTCTATATCGTGGTCTGGGCGATCTACGGCGTTCTGGCGGGTCTCGCCGGCGTCCTGCTCGGCATGTTCCTCGGCGTCAGCTCCTACAGCGTCGGCCCGCTGACCGCGAGCGCCTTCTCGATCGTCGTCCTCGGCGGCCTCGGCAGCGTCTCGGGATCGCTGATCGCCGCGATCGTGGTCGGATATCTCGAAACCCTCACCGCCTATCTGATCAATCCCGCCTACCGAACCATCCCAGCACTGCTGCTGCTGGTCGTGGTGATGTATATCCGGCCCCAGGGCCTGCTCGGGAGGCGCTGATCATGGGTTCGTTCTTCACATCGCGATTGTTCGTCATATCGCTCATCGTCGTCGTCGTTGCCGCGACGCTGCCGTGGTATGTTTCCGGCTATGTGCTCGGGCTTCTGACCGTCGCCTACTATTTCGGCGTGTTCGCAATGTCCTGGGACCTGCTGTTCGGCTTCGCCGGCGAGGTCAATTTCGGACCGACCTTCCTGATTGGCGTCGGCGCCTACACAGCCGGTATCGTCAACGCCCAGTTTGGCCTGTCGCCCTACATTTGCATCGTGCTCGGCGCCGCGGCCGCCGTGATCGCCGGGTTTGTGCTTGCACTTCCGGCCTTGCGGGTGCGCGGCCCCTACTTCGGCCTGACCACGCTGGTCGCGGTGTTGATCCTGCAAAGCTTCATCGTGGTGTTCGCCGACCTGACCGGCGGTGAAATCGGCCTCACCATCCCCGATGTCATCACCATCGACTCTCACGCAAACTACTGGATCGCACTTGGCTTCATGACGATCAGCGCCGCGATCCTCTACGGTCTCGCGCAATCCCCGGTCGGGCTGGTGCTGCAGGCCAGCGGTCAGGATGCCGTTCAGGCCGGCGCGCTCGGCTTCAACATCGTCAAGCACAAGCTCGCGGCGTTCGTCGTCAGTGCATTCTTCTCGGGCCTGTCCGGCGCCCTGCTGGTGTTCTACTTCGGCACCGCATCGGTCGGCACCGTCGTCGATATCGCGGTCGGTGTGAACGTCATCGTCGCCGCTGTGCTCGGCGGACGGCGCACGGTGCTCGGCGCGGCGCTCGGCGCAATCTTCCTGATCGTGGCCGGCGAATTCCTGCGGCCCACGGGCGAGTTGGCGACGTTCATCGTGTCAGCGGTGGCGTTGCTCGTCGTCCTGTTCTTCCCCGGCGGTTTCCTCGGAGCGGCCCTGTCGCGGGAGGCACGGCAATGACGTCGACCGCGGCTCCTATCCTAGAGGTTCGGGGACTGACCAAGCGGTTCGGCGGTCTCACCGCCGTCAAGAATCTCAACTTCGACCTGCGTCCCGGCGAGATTTTCGGCCTGATCGGCCCGAACGGTTCCGGCAAATCGACCGCCATGAAGAGTGTCATGGGGATCGAGCGCCCGACTTCCGGCGAGGTCCGGCTCGAAGGCGAGAATCTGGCGGGACTGCCGTCTCACAAGATCGCCCGCAAGGGTTTTGGCATGGTGTTCCAGCACTCGCGGCCGCTGAACCGGCAGACGGTGATCGAGAACATCATGGTGGCGCTGCTGCCCGACAGCCTGTTCATGCTGTTACCCGACAAGGCGCTGCTCGAGCGTGCCAGGGAAATCGCCGAGCGGGTCGGTCTCGGCGCGGTGATGGACCGCCATCCGCCGACGCTCCCCTTCGCCGACCTGCGAAGGCTCGAACTTGCCAAGGCGATCGCGCGCGATCCCAAGGTGGTGCTGGTCGACGAACCCTTCGCAGGCTTGACGCTCGCGGAAGTCGGAACGTTCTCCGAACTGATCCGGAGCTTCCGCGACGAAGGTCGCGCCGTGATGCTGGTCGATCATAACGTCAAGAGCGTCGCGGCGCTGGTCGACCGCGTGCTCGCGATGTATCTCGGCGAGGAGATCGTCACCGGCAAGGCCGAGGACGTGATGCGCAACGAGACCGTGCGGCGCGTCTATCTCGGCGGCACGCTCGAAACCTCCGCGCGGCCCGAAACTAGTTTCAAGGACAAGGTGCCGCTGCTGCAGGTCGAGAACGTCAGCGTGCATTACGGCAAGGCGCAGGCACTGGAGAACGTCTCGATCCACGTTCACCAGGGTGAATTCGTTTCCGTCGTCGGCCTCAACGGCGCCGGCAAGACCACCCTGTTCAACACCATCTCCGGCTTCCTGCCCTACACGGGTGAAATCATCCGCGACGGCGAGAAGCTGCGCGGCATCAGCCCAGCCAAGATCGCCCGTACCGGCCTCGTCCAGTGCCCGGAAACGCGTGAGCTGTTCGGTGAGATGACCGTGCGGGAGAATCTCGACCTTGGCGGCGACCATCTGCCGGCTGCGGAGAAGGACAAGCAAATCAACTGGCTGTTTGACCTGTTCCCGATCCTGAAGGAGCGGCAGGGCCAGTTGGCGCAGACGCTCAGCGGCGGCGAGCAGCAGATGCTGGCGATCGGCCGCGCGCTGATGATGCAGCCGAAAATCCTGATCCTCGACGAGCCGACGCTGGGCCTTGCGCCCGTCATCCTCGAACTGCTGTCGAAGGCGCTGGAAAAGCTGCGGCAGACCACGCCGATCACGGTGCTGCTCGGCGAGCAGAACGTCACCTTCGCGTTGCCCCATGCCGACCGCGTCTATGTGCTCGAACATGCGCGTATCGTCTGGGAAGGCGATCCGGGCCGCTTCGCAGCCGAGGCCGGCGAAGGGTATCTGTAGGACGGGCACTCCGCCCGCGATCATCGACAGAGTGGAGACGAACCATGGATCTTCATCTGCGGGGCAAGCGCGTCCTGATCACCGGCGCATCGAAGGGAATCGGCGCGGCCGCCGCCGAAGCCTTTGCCGAGGAAGGTTGTCACCTTCGGCTCGCCGCGCGCAATGGCGAGCAGTTGACGGCACTGGCGGACCGCTTGCGGTCGGCGCACCAGATCGATGCCACGGTTCACGTCACCGACCTGCGCAAGGCCGAGGATATCGCGCGTCTCGCCAAGGATGCCGCCGACATCGATATCCTCGTGAACAATGCCGGCGACATTCCGGGCGGCTCGATCGACAAGATCGACGAGGCAACCTGGCGGCACGCCTGGGAGCTGAAGGTGTTCGGCTACATCAACCTGACCCGCGCGATCTACGCGCAAATGAAGGCGCGCGGCCACGGCGTGATCGTCAACGATATCGGCGCGGCCGGCGAGAAATTCGATGCCAACTACATCTGCGGCAGCACCGGCAACGCCGCACTGATGGCGTTCACCCGTGCGCTCGGCGGCAAGAGCCTCAAGGACAACATCCGCGTCGTCGGCATCAATCCGGGCCCCGTCGGCACCGACCGCCACGTCACCTTGCTGAAGACGCGTGCGAAGAACGAGTTCGGCGACGAGAACCGCTATCGCGAGTACCAAAAGGGCCTGCCGCTGGGACGTCCTGCGCACGCCCGCGAGATCGGCGATCTCATGGCGTTCCTCGCTTCCGACCGTTCCGGCTATACGTCTGGCGTGATCTATACGGTCGACGGCGGCATTGCTGCGGGCTGGAGCTAACCGCCGACCTGCGCAAGGCTCTGGCGGATCAGCGTGGTGATCCGCCCCGCCGGAGAGGCCAGTTCGTCCATGATGCTGAAGTGGTCGGCGCCAGGGATTTCTTCATAGGACACCGGAAGCCCATGAAGCGCGCGGTAGGCAGCGAAATCGGCCGTCTGCTGGCGCAGCAGTGGCAATTCGGCACTGCCGACCACGAGTGACAGCGGCTTCAAAGGCCCGCCCTTCTGCTTCACAGGCGAGTTGCGCCGCGACATCTCCTCGTCGAGCCCAAGCTTGACGTTGAGGTAGCTGTGCCGGATCGGCTCGAGATCGAAGATGCCGCTGATCGCCACACCTGCCTTCACATGCGGATGCGACAGCGCCATCGACGTTAGATGTCCGCCGGCCGACCAGCCCGTGACGACGATGCGCCGCGGATCACCACCAAGTTCAGGTAGTTTGTCGGCCAGAAAATCCAGGCCGCTGTGAATCTCCGCGACGATCTGATCGAGCGTCGCGTCCGGCGCCAGCGTGTAGCCGATCAGCGCGACGCTGATTCCATGGGCCATAGGCCCGGAGGCAAAGGTCGTAAACGCTTCCTTCGCGCGCGTTTGCCAATAACCGCCGTGAATGAACAGCAAGGTTGGGCCGCCGTCCGCAGCTTTAAGAAAATCGATGCGATTGCGCTCGCGCGGGCCGTATCGCAGGTCGAGATGATCCGGATAGCGCGTGCGCAACTCGGCGGAGCGCTTGTCCCACCCGGCGACCAGATCGGCTCCGTTGGGCACCGCGAGGCCATTATTGAGACCGAGATCGCGCTTGTCCTGGCTCATGCCCCGCCAGTTGGTATCGCCGAATGGCGCAGCCATCAGACTCCTCCGCTGTGTCTTCGCCGAGACCGCGCCCCGACCGTTTCCAGCTTGCAGGAAAATGGTCTACACCGCTATATCGCTCAGAAACAAAAATAGCCGGGAGACGCATGGTGGCATCCAATCAAGAGCTGATAAAGGCGACAGCGTGCGCCGTGGTCGACAAGCTGAACTCCGGCCAGGTGTCTCCGCTCGATCTGCTCGACGTGCTGGAAAAACGCATCGCCGAAGTGGATGGCGCCGTCAACGCGCTTCCGACGTTGTGCTTCGATCGCGCCCGCAAGAATGCAAAAGAGCTGATGAAGAAGCCGGCCGGCGAGCGCGGATTGCTTGCGGGCCTGCCGGTGCCGATCAAGGACCTCACCAATGTCGCGGGCGTGCTGACCACGCAGGGTTCACCGATCTACAAGGATACGGTGCCAGCGCAATCGGACATCATGGTCGAGCATCTCGAAAGCAACGGCGCGGTGATCTACGCCAAATCCAACACGCCGGAATTCGGCGCCGGCGCCAATACCTTCAACGAGGTGTTCGGCCCGACGCTGAACCCATGGGATACGACGCGCTCGGCGGCAGGCTCTTCAGGCGGGGCCGCAGCAGCGCTGGCCTCCGGCACGGCCTGGCTCGCCCACGGCTCCGACATGGGCGGGTCGCTGCGCAATCCTGCAAGCTTCTGCGGTATCGTCGGCATGCGGCCGAGCATCGGCCGCGTCGCCCACACGCCTACCGCCAAGATCGACCGCAATCTCGGTGTGCAAGGACCGATGGCGCGCAATGTCGAGGATCTCGCGCTGATGCTCGACGCGATGACGGGCGAGCATCCGGCCGACCCGCTCTCGCTCCCGAAACTGCCGACGTCGTTTCTGTCAGCCGCGCGTTCCGGCAAGAAGCCGAAGCGCGTCGCCTATTCGCCCGATCTCGGCATCACGCCGGTCGATCCGGAGGTGAAGGAGATCACCCGGAAAGCGGCGATGCGTTTTGCGGAGGCTGGCGTCATCGTCGAGGAAGCCCATCCCGATTTGCGCGAGGCCCACGAGTGCTTCCACGTGCTGCGCGCCTTCGATTTCGCGATCAGCAAGGCTGACCTGCTGCGCAACAAGCGCGACCTTTTGAAACCGGAAGTCATCTGGAACATCGAGGAAGGATTGAAGCTGTCGGCCGACGACATCATCCGCGCCGAGGCGCAGCGCGTTGCTATGACCAACCGCGCGCTGAAATTCTTCGAAACCTACGATCTGCTGCTGGCGCCCGCGACTATCGTCGCTCCGTTCCCGATCGAAAACCGCTATGTGGCGGAATGCGACGGCCAGAAATTCGACAACTACGTCCTGTGGCTCGGTATCGTCTATGCGATCACCCTGATCTGCTCGCCCGCGCTTTCGCTGCCTTGCGGGTTCACCAAGACCGGCCTGCCGGTCGGCCTGCAGATGATCGCGCCATCGCGTGGCGAGGCGCAGCTTCTGGCCGGCGCGAGGGCACTCGAGGATATTCTCGGTGTACGCGGCACCACGCCGATCGATCCAAAAGCCGCCAAATAGCAAACCTGTCATCGACTGGTAAAAATTTGCCGGCGCAGGGCGCTGGCGGATTATGCACGCGCGGTTATAATCGTGTTGTGATCGAGCGTGCGACCGATACGCACGGCTATGAGGACACGCCATGCCCGGACGACTCAAGATCCATGTCGATCAAGACAAATGTCAGGGGCACAGCCGCTGCAAGTCGCTGGCGCCCGAACTGTTCGAACTCGACGAATATGGCAACGCGCATGAGATCGGTGACGGAACCGTTCCTGCCGGACTCGAGGACAAGGCATGGCTCGCGCACAGCAATTGTCCGGAGCTTGCGATCGAGATCAAGGAAGAATGACCTCTGATTTTTTGACAATCTGAGCGTTCGCCAGAACGCAACGGCGACCCCGGAGGAATGCGATGTCCAATCCCGCCCCCGTCACCGATTGGGTTCACGACTTCGATCACACGGATCCGCGCTGGACGGACAATCCGTTCCCGATCTGGGACGAATTGCGCGCCAAGTGCCCTGTCGTTCACACCGACCGTTTTCTCGGCGTTTATCTTCCGACCACCTACGAGGCCGTAAAGGAGATTTCGTACGACACGGAACACTTCTCCTCGCGGCGTGTGGTGGTGCGCAATGTACGGCCGGAACCGCCACAGCCGGCTCCGCCGATCACGTCCGATCCGCCTACGCATAAGCCCGCCAAGCAAATCCTGCTGCCGCCATTCACGCCTGACGCCACGGTTAAGCTCGAGCCGAGGGTCCGCGCGATCTGCAACGAATTGATCGATGCATTTATCGACCAACCGAGCGTCGATGCCGCCGCCCACTACACCAAGCACATCCCGACTCGCGCGATTGCGCACATGCTCGGTATTCCCGAGAAGGACGGCGACCTCTTCATCAAGTGGATCCACGAGATACTCGAGCTCGGCATCCACGATGACGCCGTTCTGATGCGGGCGGTCGGCGACATGACCGCCTATTTCGCCGAGCAGATCGAGGCGCGCAAGATACACCCGACCGACGACTTGATCTCGACGCTGATGAATGCGCGGGACAAGGACGGGCGGCCATTGTCCGACGAGCACGTGCAGGGCTCGCTGCGCCTCCTGCTGATCGCGGGCATCGATACGACGTGGAGCGGGATCGGTTCGTCACTGTGGCATCTTGCCAAGACGCCGACGGACCGCGAACGCCTGATCGCCGAACCGGAACTGCTGCCGACAGCGATCGAGGAGTTCTTGCGGGCCTATTCGCCGGTCACGATGGCACGTGAAGTCATGAAGGAAACCACCGTCAGCGGCTGTCCGATCAAGCCCGGCAACATGGTGCTGCTGTCGTTCCCCGCCGCCAACCGCGATCCGGCGGTGTTCCCCGACGCGGACAAGGTCATCATCGACCGCAAGGAAAACCGTCACGCCGCATTCGGCCTCGGCATCCATCGCTGCGTCGGCTCCAACCTCGCGCGCATGGAAATGCTGGTCGCGATCGAGGAATGGCTGAAGCGGATTCCGGATTTCCGGCTCGATCCGTCCCGCGACATGAAGTGGTCCGAAGGAACCGTGCGCGGCCCGCGTCAGTTGCCGCTGCTGCTCGGAAAAGCGGCCTGAGACAGCCGCGAACCCACCGTTTCAATCATGTCGAGGTAACAGCATGACGGATCAGGCCACCCCCGCGCCGGCTGGCGATCGTCTCGAACTGGGTGACGTGGAACGCCGGATCAAGGCGATCTTCATCGGATCGATCGGCAACCTCGTCGAGTGGTACGACTTCTACGCCTACACCGCGTTCGCGCTCTATTTCGCGCCCGCCTTCTTCCCGCAGAGCGATCCGGTGGTGCAGCAGCTCAATGCCGCCGTCCTGTTCGCCGCGACATTCCTGATGCGCCCGCTCGGCGGCTGGTTGTTCGGCTACATCGCGGATCGCTACGGGCGGCGGTTGTCGCTAACGCTGTCAGTGGTCTTCATGTGCTTCGGCTCGCTGATCATCGCCGCGACGCCGACCTATGCTTCGATCGGCCTGGCGGCTCCCGCCATCCTCGCGATCGCGCGCGTCATCGAAGGTCTCAGCCTCGGCGGCGAGTATGGCGCCAGCGCCACCTATCTCAGCGAGGTGGCCGACGCCAAGCACCGCGGGTTCTATTCGAGTTTCCAGTATGTCACGCTGATCGGCGGCCAATTGACCGCGATCATCGTGCTGTTGTTGCTGCAGAAGGTCTTCTTGACCGAGCAGGAATTGAAGGAATGGGGCTGGCGCATTCCGTTCGTGATCGGGGCGATGCTCGCGATCTTTGCCGCCGTCATGCGCCGCGACCTGCATGAGACCGATGCCTTCGTCGCGGCGAAGAAGGCATCCAAGGCGACCGGTTCAATTCGCAATCTCCTGAACTATCCCCGCGAACTTCTGCTGGTGGTCGGCCTGACCGCCGGCGGCACGGCGGCGTTCTATACTTTCACGACCTACATGCAGACGTTCGTGAAACTGTCGGTCGGCCTGACCGCCGATCAAACGACCTTTGTCATCTTCGGCTCGCTGCTGTTCGCCACCGTGCTGCAGCCGCTCTATGGTGCCATCTCCGACAAGATCGGGCGCAAGCCGCTGCTGATCTTCTTCGGCCTCGCCGGAACGCTGTCGACGATTCCCATTCTGACCGCGCTGAAAGACGCCAAGTCGCCGTTCACGGCTTTCCTGCTGATCTGCGCCGCCTGGGTGTTCGTCGCCGGCTATACCTCGATCAACGCCATCGTAAAGGCCGAGTTGTTTCCGACCAACGTGCGTGCGCTGGGCGTCGGGCTACCCTATGCAATCACCGTGTCGCTGTTCGGCGGCACGGCACCGGCGATCGCGCTCTATTTCAAGAGCCTCGGCCACGAAAGCTGGTTTTATTACTATCTATCCGGCATAATTTTCCTGTCGCTGCTGATCTATACCACCATGCGCGACACCAAACATGCCTCGGCGATGCATCGCCACGAATGATGTGCCATGACCGATGACAACGAACCGCCGCCCAGCAAACTCACGCGCAGCAAGGAGCGCTGGGCGCGCGAAGGCAAATTTCTGACCGGACGCGTGTCCCGGCCGGAGGATCAACGCCTGCCGCCCGGTCAGCATTTGACCCGAGACTGGCCGGTGCTCGATCTCGGACTCACCCCGAATATCTCGCGCGAGCGCTGGCGGCTGGACGTCTATGGCGCGGTCGAAAATCCGATCTTCTGGGACTGGCCGCAATTCATGGCGCAGCCGCAGACCCGGTTCATGTCGGACATCCATTGCGTCACCACATGGTCCCGCTACGACAATGCCTGGGAAGGCCTCGCCACCCGCGATCTCCTGATGGCGGTGCGGCCGCGCGATGAGGCGCGCCATGTGGTGCTGGAATCCTATGACGGTTACACCACCAATCTGGCGCTAGAGGATTTCGCCGCGGAGGATGCACTGCTCGCCCATAGCTGGAGCGGCGCTCCGCTGGAGCGCGACCACGGCGGTCCGGTTCGCGTGGTGATACCGCACCTTTATTTCTGGAAGAGCGCGAAGTGGCTGCAGCGCATCGAATTCCTCGCCGAGGATTCGCCCGGCTACTGGGAAGTTCGTGGCTATCATCACCGCGGCGATCCGTGGCAGGAACAGCGTTATTCCGGCGACTAACCGAGTCGGAACGATCCCAATCGAACAGGAGGCCAGTCGTGCCGAGCGAGCGTTTTCAGTTTTCCGGATCGGATGGCCTCAAGCTTGCAGCCACGCTGGATCTTCCCGACACTGCCCCGGTAGCTTACGCGCTGTTCGCACACTGCTTCACCTGCGGCAAGGACGTGCTGGCGGCCAAGCGCATCGCAGCCGGACTGACTGCGCGCGGGATAGCGGTTCTGCGGTTCGATTTCACCGGACTGGGCGCGAGCGAAGGAGAATTCGCCAACAGCACGTTTTCCTCCAATATCGCGGACCTCGTTCTGGCAGCAGATCACTTGCGCCAGACGCGCGAAGCACCGGCACTTCTGATCGGCCACAGCCTGGGCGGCGCAGCCATTCTTGCAGCCGCGACGCAAATCCCCGAGGCAAAGGCGGTGGTCACCATCGCGGCCCCATCCGATCCGGCGCACGTCACGCATATGTTTGCCGACCGGATCGAGGACATCAAGACGCAGGGCAAGGTCGAGGTCTCGCTCGCCGGCCGCCCCTTTCACATCAAGCGGGAATTTCTCGACGACATCGCCGAGCACAACCTGATGGAACAGGTCAGACAATTGCACAAGGCGCTGCTGATCATGCACTCGCCGACCGACGATACGGTCGGGATCGACAATGCCACGCATATCTTCGCGGCGGCCAAGCATCCCAAGAGTTTCATATCGCTGCTCGGCGCGGATCACCTTCTGAGCCAGAAGCGCGATACCAGCTACGTCGCCGACGTCATTGCCTCATGGGCGCAGCGCTACCTCGAAGCTCCGCCGGCCGCTGGCACGGTCGACGACACCGGACCGCGCAACGTCATTGTGCAGGAAACCCGCCGCAGCAAGTTCCAGCAGACCGTGACCGTCGGCTCTCACCGCCTGATCGCCGATGAACCGGTTGCCGCCGGCGGCGACGACACGGGACCGGGCCCCTACGATTATCTGCTCGCTGCGCTCGGCGCCTGTACCTCCATGACCATGCGCTTGTATGCCGACCGCAAATCACTGCCGCTTGATCGCGTGACTGTGATGCTGCGGCACAGCAAGATTCATGCTGAGGACTGTGCCGACTGCGAGACTAAAGTCGGCTTGCTCGATCAGATCGAGCGTGAGATCGCAATGGATGGCGCGCTCGACACGGAGCAGCGCCAGAAACTGATGGAAATCGCCGACAAATGTCCGGTGCATCGGACGCTCACGTCGGAGATTCGCATCGTGACACGTGCGATGGATCAGCCATCTGCGCAAATCGTCGCAGAGTGATGCTAGCGTAATTGGGTTCAAATTAGCGAAACAAGAATCGGATCAGCGTTTGCCGCATATCGCGATACGATGTTCTTCAACTTTCGTCGCTCCCTGCTCAAAGCATCGCAGTTATCCAGCGCCGGATAGGTGTCGCTGCTGTACCAACCAAGGTGTTTTACCTATAGTGATGCCGCTGGGAGTGGGAAGCGGACGCTGGGGACATGAGAAGTAAAGCGAAAGCCACGGCCACGAAACGGCCGGGCCGAGTTCAACGACGCAAGGATTTGCTGGGCACCGTCTACACGGTGATATCGGAAAGCGGAATCGATGGTGCCAGCATGCGGCAGATCGCCGATCGTGCAAACGTCAGCACCGGCACCATCAACTATCACTTCGGCAACAAGCACAAGCTTATCATGGCCGCCTTGCAGGCAGCCTATCTGACGCCGGAAGAGCGCGACGACGCGGCGGATTCACCGCTCGACCGGCTCAAGATCTTCGCTTTCAGTCATATCTTCCAGTCATCCACCGATCGCTTCTGGCGCTTCTGGGTCAATTGTGCCGCGGCCGGAACACGCGACGCGGAGTTGCGCAAGCATCAGAACCGGCGGTTCGAAAAGCAGCAGGTGACCTGGACCAAGTTGATCCAGGACGCAGTGAAGGCCGGGCAGCTTCCATCATTGCCCGACGCCAAGGTTATGGCCGAGCAGTTGATGATCTTCACCCACGGTCTGGTGATGCGCCAGATCCTGCAGCCCGGAGCAGAGAACCGTCTGCATTGCGAGAGACTGCTGAAGGAGTATTTCGAGGCGCTCGAACACCCGCGGCAGAGCTGAGGCCGATCAGTGCGCCGGCGAGGCCTTGTCCGGTGACGGTGTCAGCGCCTGAACGCGAAGCGGCCCGCGCAGACCGATCGCCGCGCCCACGACAATTCCGGTGACGGCGACAAACGAAGCCAGCGCCAGCGTGGACAGTCCGGTCAGTCCCTGTCCGACCGAACATCCGTAAGCCATCGCACCGCCGGAGCCCATCAGCGCCGCACCGGTGACGGAGCGCAGCATGTGACGCGGTGAGTTATAGGTCTCGAGATGGAATTGGCGGGTCACCAGTGCAGTGATCAGGCTTCCGAGTACCACACCCGGCACCAGCGCAATGCCGAAATTCATCGTCAGACCGGTCGACAGCATCATGTACTGCACGGTGTCGGCGACGGGCGCGACGAACGTGATCGAGGTGACCGGCACGGGATTGAAATCGTCGGCGCCGAGATAGCCGGTCGCATACCATCCGCCGGCGACAAGCAGCCCGACAATAAGGCCGGCTGCGATCTGTCCCCACGAGCGGCGGAACGTCGCGTGCGAAAATGCAAAGACGATCAGCGCACCGCTGACGACGATGACGGCCAGCACGCGCGCGAGCGACGCGTTGAGACCCAGCGTTTCCACCAGCGCCGGCAGCGAAATGACGTTTGGCGCGGATTGGCTGGCCTGCAGCACGGCGATACGCGCCGGCGCGATCAGGCCCTTCAATGTCATCTGCGCGGCGATGCCGAGAACGATCACGACCACAAGTGAACGCAGATTGCCGCGCCCAAGCAGAACCAGCGCACGCGAGCCGCAACCGTTCGACAGCACCATGCCGTAACCGAAGATCAGGCCGCCGACGAACATCAAGGGCGCGGAGAACGACGGCTGCAGATAGATCGACTTGCCGAGATCGACCAGGCCTTCGCCGGCCAGCAGTTGCGAAGCCACGACTGCAACACCCATCGCGAGCGCGTAGGTCCGAACCAGCCGGCCGTCACCCTGCCCCCAGTATCCACGCAGGCTGCTCATCAGGCAGAAGCCGCTGAGCAGGCCGACCACGCCAAAAGCGAGGCCGATCAGGAAGCCGGCATAGACGGTAATGTGCGGATCAGGCGACACAGACGATATCCTTTTGCCGGGTGAGATATAGAACGGGCGCCCCGTCCCGCAATTGCGCGCAAGTCAAAAATTCTCTTTTGCTATAACGCCTTGCGGGTTTTGGCGCCATGTCCGGCGCGCGATAAGATGAACTGGCTATCAGCGACGCAACCGGGAGAATAATTCTCTCCGGATCGCTCCAGCGGCGACAGCTTTGGACCTCCGCCTCTGCGCCAATCACATGCCTGAATGGCGGATGCCGCTGGCGTGGATAAACGGGTCATGAGATGTCCGGTCGTCCCGGCCGGACCCGTTCAGCCATCGAGGCATCATTGGCCGGGATTGAGGATCACCCGATCGCGGGACGAGCCGGCGACCGCGCGATAGGCCTGTCTGGCGTCCGTCAACGCGTAGGTCGCTTCCTGCCGGATCGGAAACGGTTTGAGATGTCGGTCCGTGAATCCCCGCACCAGTTCCTTCAGGACAGCACCGGTCGCAATCGAGGACAGGCCAAGCGTGTCGATGCCGACATAGGTGTGCTGACCGCGATAGAACTCGAGAATGTTGAACTGCACGATGCGGTCGACGGCGGCAATCAGGATCTGCCGGCCTTTCAGTGCGAGCGATTTGTGCGCGGCCTGGAAGTAAGGGTCGCCAACCGTATTGAACACGATGTCGGCACCCTTGCCGCCAGTCATCTCTCTCACACGGGCTGCGACGTCGGTCGCCGATGCGTCGATGGTTTCAACGGGGGCGCTCGCGTGACCTTCATAGGGCTCATTCCGGCGCACGACACCGATCACGCGCGCGCCCTGCCATGTCGCGATCTGGGCCGCGGCCTGCCCAACCTTGCCGTTGACTCCCATGACCAGCACCCACTCTCCGGGCTTCGGCAGCCCGGCGCGGCGCAAGCCTTCCATCGCGGTCACGAAGGGCACGCCGATGCCGGCGGCTTCCTCGAACGAAATGTCGCTCGGCTTCTTCACCACTGCATCTGCCTCGACGGCGAGATGAGTCCCATGGGTACCGTCGCGCCGAATGCCGAGATCGCCGGACGAGCCGAACACCTCGCAGCCGACCCAGTCGTCGGGGCCGTCGATGACGACGCCCGCATAGTCGCGGCCCGGCGTGCGCGGAAACACGGCATAGGGCATCAACCCGGTCGCAGCCTTCACATCGGATGGATTGACCGCGGCCGCCCTCACCTCGATCAGAACCTGACGGGCCGTGCGCGATAGCGTCAAACGCTCGACTACAGGCGAAACCGATGCAGCATCCGCCGCCTTGTCGTTCAAGCGCAGGCAGCGCGCTTCGACCGATTTGAAAGCGGAAGACGATTCAGACGGAGCGGACATTACGGACAAACCTCGAGGCCAGCGCCGGAAGTCCCGGCGCTTCGCTTTCCTGCCAGATTTGCGGCGTCTAATCTACGCCGACCGCGCGCTCATGGTGAGCAGATCGTATCGCGCCACCGGCTCGTTGTTCTGGTTGAAAACCTCGACGTCCCAGCGCACCTCGCCATATTCAGGTTTTCGTGCCGGCGATTTCTGCTTCACGGTCAACCGGACGCGGATCGAGTCGTCCGGCGAGACGGGTTTGAGAAACCGCAGATTGTCGAGACCGTAGTTGGCGAGCAGCGGACCCGGCGCTGGATCGACGAACAATCCTGCGGCGAAGGCGAGAATGAGATAGCCGTGAGCGACACGCCCTGGGAAGAACGGATTGGCCTTCGCGGCCGCCTCGTCCATGTGCGCATAAAATGTGTCGCCGGTGAATTCCGCGAAATGCTCGATGTCGGCGAGCGTGATCGGGCGACTCGCGGTTTCGATGGTGTCGCCGATCTTCAGGCAATCGTAGTCGTGCTTGAACGGATGCTCCGGCGCGATCGGGGACGGTGCGCCCCTGCCCCAAACACCGGTCAGCGCTGACAACCGTGCAGGCGAGGCCTGGACCGCCGTGCGCTGCATGTAATGGAAGACGCCGCGCAGACCGCCGAGTTCTTCGCCGCCGCCGGCGCGGCCGGGGCCACCATGCACGAGATTGGGCAACGGCGAGCCATGACCGGTGGATTCCTTGGCGCAATCGCGATCCACGATCAGGATGCGACCGTGATACGGCGCGATCCCGAGAATAACGGCTTCCGCAACCGCGCGATCATAGGTGAATAGCGACGCCACAAGGCTGCCTTCGCCGCGCCCGACCAGTTCGATCGCCTGATCGAGATTATCGTAGGCGATCACGGTCGCGACAGGACCGAAGGCCTCGGTGTCGTGAATGCGCCGTGCCGTCATCGGCTCTTTGGCCCGCAGCAGGATCGGCGAGATGAACGCGCCCTTGGCAGGATCGATGTTGTCACCCGCGCAGTTATCCGGATCGCCGAACACGATCTCGGCTTCGGTTGCAAGGGTTGCAATCTGGTCGCGGACGGCATCGCGCTGGGCCCGGCTCACCAGAGGCCCCATCGCCTTGTCGTTGCTGCGGGGATCGCCCAGTTTCACCTCGGCAAGACCAGTCTTCAGCGCGGCGACGACAGCCGTCTCCCGCGCACGCGGCACAAAAATGCGCCGGATCGCCGTGCATTTCTGGCCGGTCTTCGCCGTCATTTCACGCACGATCTCGCGAACGAACAGCGCGAACTCCGGCTGCTCCGGCGTCACGTCGGGCCCGAGGATCGCTGCATTGAGCGAATCCCGTTCGGCCACGAAGCGGATGGCATGCTTGGCGATGTTCGGATGCGCGTGGAGCTTCTCCGAGGTTTCCAGCGATCCCGTGAACGAAATCACGTCCTGCCCGCCGAGATAGTCGAGCAGGTCGCCGGTGGATCCGCAGATCAGTTGCAGGCTCCCCGCAGGCAGAAGTCCGGACTCGTGCATCAGCCGCACCAGCGCCTCGGTCACATAAGCGGTCGCGGTGGCCGGCTTGGCGATCACGGGAACGCCAGCGAGAAACGCAGGTGCGAATTTCTCCAGAAGTCCCCAGCACGGGAAGTTGAATGCATTGATGTGAATAGCAACGCCATGCAGCGGCGACAGGATATGCTGGCCAACAAAGCTGCCGCCCTTCGACAGGCCTTCGACCTCGCCCTCAACCACGAATTTAGCGTCCGGCAGATCACGCCGGCCCCGCGACGCATACGCCGCGAGTGTGCCGAGGCCGCCCTCGATATCGATGGCGTTGTCGCGCTTGTTGGCGCCGGTATCGCCCGCCAGCTTGTAGAGCAGCTCCTTGCGTTCTCCGAGCCAGGCCGCGAGTTTGCGCAAAAGATCGGCCCGCTGATGGAACGTCAGCTTGCGCAGCGCCGGGCCGCCGACATCGCGCGCGTGCCTGACCATGGCACCGAAATCGAGCCCCGCGCTCGAGGCGCGCGCCACGGCCTTTCCGTCCACCGCGCTCGGAATATCGACGAAACCGCCGGGTGCTTCCACCCAGCGATCGAGCGCAAGGCTCTGCAAGGTCGCTACCATCGATCCCTCCCTGGTCCCGGCGTCCAACCGCGAATTGACGCGCGCGCCGGCCGTTGACACCATTGCTGTGTCGGCTAATAATTAACTGACCGATCGTTTAATTCAAGAGACTCGTTACAACGGGTCCAAACGCCGGGAGGACATGTTGGGCTGGACCCTCGCAGACATCGAACTCTGGACAATTCTGTGATGACGGCGGCTGCAATGTCACCCGACGACCTTGCCCGCGCCTGCGCCGACGCGATGTGGAAAGAGGACAGCGCGAGCAGCGGGCTCGGCATGGAAATCCTCGACATGAAGGCGGGCCGCGCCACCCTGACGATGACGGTCAAGCCGCATATGGTCAATGGCCACGGTATCACCCATGGGGGCTTCGTCTTCCTGCTCGCGGATTCCACATTCGCCTTTGCGTGCAACTCTCGCAACGAGCGCGCTGTCGCCGCCCATTGCAACATCTCCTTCATCCGGCCAGGCAAGCTCGGCGATCGCCTGATCGCAACCGCCACGGAAATCTCCCGTTCCGGCCGCTCCGGCATCTACGATATCCGGGTAACCGTGGACGGCGTTGCGGTGGCCGAGATGCGCGGCCATTCCCGCACCATCGGCGGCACGTGGATCCCGGCAGACGATACCGATAGCAGCAAATAGACTCTCAAAGGGCAGGACAACGGCGATGTCATCGAAATTCAAACCAGGCGCCCCGGTTCTCGATGACGCCGAACGCATGTCACGCGACGCGATGATCGCGCTGCAAACCCAGCGCATGGCGTGGTCGCTCAAGCACGCCTACGACAACGTCGCGCATTACAAAAAAGCCTTCGATGCCAAAGGTATTCATCCCGACGATTTCAAGCAGTTGTCCGATCTCGCCAAATTCCCGTTCACGGTGAAGACCGACCTGCGTGACAACTACCCCTTCAACATGTTCGCCGTGCCGCGCGAGACGCTGGTCCGCGTGCATGCTTCCTCCGGCACCACAGGCAAGCCGATCGTTGTTGGCTATACCCAGGCCGACGTCGATACCTGGTCGGACGTGATGGCGCGCTCGATCCGCGCCGCTGGCGGCCGCACCGGCATGATCATGCATAATTCCTACGGCTACGGCCTGTTCACCGGCGGCCTCGGCGCGCATTACGGCGCGGAGCGGCTGGGCTGCACCGTGGTGCCGGTGTCCGGCGGCATGACCGAGCGGCAGGTGCAGCTTATCAACGACTTCAAGCCCGACATTATCACGGTGACGCCGAGCTACATGCTGGCGATCCTGGACGAGTTCAAGCGGCAGGGACTCGATGGACGCAAGTCGTCGCTGAAGTTCGGCATCTTCGGCGCCGAGCCGTGGACCAACGCCATGCGCGCCGAGATCGAGCAGGCGTTCGACATGGATGCGACCGACATCTACGGCCTGTCGGAAGTCATCGGCCCGGGCGTCGCGCAGGAATGCGTGGAGACCAAGGACGGCCTGCATATCTGGGAGGATCATTTCTATCCGGAGGTGATCGATCCCGAGACCGGCGCGGTATTGCCCGACGGTGAGAAGGGTGAACTTGTGTTCACCTCGCTGACCAAGCAGGCCTTCCCGATCATCCGCTACCGCACCCGTGACCTGACACGCCTGCTGCCGGGCACCGCGCGGCCGGGCTTCCGGCGCATGGAGAAAGTAACCGGCCGCTCCGACGACATGATCATCCTGCGCGGCGTCAACGTGTTCCCGACACAGATCGAGGAAGCTCTGCTCGCCACCGACTGGTGCGGCGGCCACTTCGTCATCGAACTGACCCGCGACGGCCGCATGGACGAGATGACCGTGCTGGCGGAGGCTCGCCCCGAGAGCTGGGACGGCAGCGGCCTTACCGCACAGGCCGACAAGGTCGTCACCTTTATCAAGAACACCATCGGCATCACCACGCAGATGAGGATCGTCGCTCCCGCCACGCTGGAGCGCTCGCTCGGCAAGGCCAAGCGCGTGTTCGACAAGCGACCGAAGGGATAACCCACACACCGCAGGAGAAGGCCATGACTGTCAGTCACTCACGCCGCGACATCCTGAAATCATCGATCGGTCTCGCCGCCGGCGCGGCCCTTCCCTCCCTCGGATTCACGAGTTCAGCCATGGCCGATACAACCCCATCCACAGCCACCGACATCGTTGCCGCGATCAAGGCGAAGAAGACGACCGCAGTCAGTGTCGTCAAGGCCGCGCTCGATCGCGCCGAGCAACTGAAGAGCCTCAACGCATTCATCACGCTGAATCGCGACGCGGCGCTGGCCGCGGCGGCACAGGTCGACAGCGGTGCCAAGACAGGACCGCTCGCCGGCCTGCCGATCGTGGTGAAGGATAACATCAACACCAAGGATATGCCGACCTCTGGCGGCACGCCGGCCTTGCAGCACGCGCAGCCGAAGCAGAACGCGCCGTCGCTGCAGAAGCTCCTTGATGCCGGCGTCATCGTGATCGGCAAGACCAACATGCATGAGCTTGCCTTCGGCATCACCAGCACCAACCTGTCACCGTTCGCAGGGCCGGTGAAAAATCCCTACGACACCACGCGGATTCCCGGCGGCTCGTCGGGCGGCACGGCGGTGGCGGTCGCGGGGCGCATCGTGACCTGCGGACTCGGCACAGATACCGGTGGCTCGACCCGCGTACCGGCGGCATTGTGCGGCATCGTCGGATTTCGCCCTTCGGTCGGCAATGGCGGCGCCCAGCGCCGCTACAATGACGACCACATGGTCGTGCCGATCAGCCACACCCGCGACACCGTCGGCCCCATGGGACGCACCGTCGCCGATGTCGCACTACTGGATTCCGTCATCACCGGCACCGCGATGGTGACCGCGCAGCCGCTGCGCGGCAAGCGGCTCGGCATTCCCGCGAGCTTCTGGAACGGGCTCGACAAGGACACCGAAAGCGTCGCCAAGTCGGCGCGCGCCAAACTCGCTGATGCCGGCGTGGTGCTGATCGACGTCGATACAGTCGGACTGATGGAACAGAACGCCAAGGTCTCGTTTCCGATCGCGCTGCACGAGCCGATCGCGGACATTCCGGCGTATCTGAAGGCATCTGGCATCGAAGGCATCACGCTTGCCGACATCGCGGGCATGATCGCGAGCCCCGATGTGAAGGGCGCATTCGGCGCCATCACCGCCGACGCGTTCGGCAAGGCCTATCCGGATGTCATGTCGGTGCAGCGGCCGGCGCTGCAGAAGATCTACGAGACCTATTTCAGCGCCAACAACCTCGACGGCATGCTGTTTCCAACCACCATCGCGCCAGCGCCACCGATAGATACGGCGAAGGGCTCCGGCGAGATGACGATCAACGGCGGCAAACCGGTGCCGACCTTCGATACCATGATCCGCAACACCGATCCCGGCAGCAATGCTGGATTACCGGGGTTGTCATTGTTTGCCGGCATGACACCGGGCGGATTACCGGTCGGGCTGGAAATCGACGGACCTGTCGACAGCGATGCGAAGTTGCTTGGACTGGGACTCGCGATCGAGGCGCTTCTTGGCGACGCGCCTGCGCCGAAAGTCTGACGCGATCAAAGGTGATCGTAGTCGACAACAACCCTCGCCGAAGTCGGGCGTGCCTGGCAAGTGAGAATGAACCCCGCATTGGTCTCCCACGGCTCCAGCGAGTAGTTCACCTCCATCTCGGCTTCGCCGTCCACGAGCTTGGCGCGGCAGGTCGAGCACATGCCGCCCTTGCAGGCGAACGGCAGATCTATGCCGGCGCGCAACGCCGCGTCGAGAATGGATTCGCCCTCCGCCACCGGCACCTCGCGGCGCTTGCCGTCGACGATCAGTGAAGCAACCGCCTTCGGCGGCGCGCCAGGCGCGACAACCGCTTTGGGCCGCGGCTTGCCGCCGAATTCGGACACGAAACGCTCGACGTGAATACGCTCGTCGGCGATGCCGAGATCGCGGCACGCCGCCTCGATCGTCTCGCTCATGGCGGCCGGGCCGCAGATGAACACATGATCGATGCTGTCGGCCGGAACCATCGCGCGCAGCAGCACCCGCACCTTCTCGCCATCGAGCCGGCCGTGCAGGATCGGAATGTCCTGCTCCTCACCCGAGATGACATGGAAGATCGAGAGCCGCTGCAGGAAGCGATCTTTCAGCTCCTCCAGCGCCTCGCGGAACAGCATGCTCTCCGCGGTCCGGTTGCCGTAGAACAGGAAGAAACGGCTGTGCGGCTCGCGCGCCAGCACGCCCTTGACGATCGACAGGATCGGCGTGATGCCGGAACCGGCGGCAAAGCCGACGTGGGTTCGCGCGATATCCGGCGCATGCGCGACGCCGAAGCGGCCGGTCGGCGTCATCACGTCGAGTTCGTCGCCGGCTTTCAGCTCGTCCGCTGCCCAAGTGGAGAATGCACCGCCGTCCACTTTCTTCACGGCAATGCGCAACTCGCCGTCATCAGGACCGGAGCAGATCGAATAGGAGCGCCGCACCTCCTCGCCGTCCATGGACGTGCGCAAGGTCAGATACTGGCCGGGCGCGAAAGCATAATCATTCGCAAGCTCTTGCGGGATCACGAACGTCATCGATACCGCGTCGGATGTTTCGCGGCGGAGGTCGTTGACGGCGAGACGGTGAAATTTGGTTGCGGACATGGTCGATGCTAATGGCACTTGAAATAATCGAACGGCTCGCGGCAGCGCCTGCAGCGCCACAGCGCCTTACAGGAGGTCGAGCCGAACTCCGACAGCACTTCCGTCTCGACTGAGCCACATTGCGGGCACGCGACCTGCTGTTCGCCGAACAGCGCCCGGCGGCCTGAACCGGCCTGCGGCGGCGCGATGCCATACTCTTTCAGCTTGCGGCGGCCATCATCGCTCATCCAGTCGGTGGTCCAGGCCGGCGACAGCACGGTCCGTACTCTGGGATTGCGGATGCCTTCGCGCTCCAGCGCGACTTCGATTTCCAGCGCGATCATGTTCATGGCCGGACAGCCGGAATAGGTCGGCGTGATCGCCACCTCGACCTGCCCGTCGCTCACCGCAATCTCCCGCAGCACGCCGAGATCGGCGATGGTGAGCACCGGAATCTCGGGATCGACGACCTGCGCCGCGGCCTTCCAGGCCCGCCGCCGCAAATCGATATCGTTGAGCGCGCTCACCACGTTGCTCCCGGGAAACTCCGCTGCAGCGACTGCAGTTCGCTCAGGAGGTGACCAAGATGTTCGGTATGATGGCCGATACGGCCGCCCTTCTGCATCCAGTCGTTCTGCGGAATCGTCAGGGTCGCTTCGCTCAGCACCTCGGAGATCGTCTTGAGCCAGCGCGGCCGCAGGCTTGCGGGATCCACCGCGATGCCCGCATCGATCAAGCCACGCTCGGCATCATCAACCACGAACATCTCGCCGGTGAAGGCCCAGAGATCGTCCGCCGCGATTTGCACGCGGCGATGGCTCTCGTCGGTGCCGTCGCCGAGCCGGATCATCCACTCCGAAGAATGGCGGACGTGATAGGCGAATTCCTTCTCGGCCTTGGCGGCGATCGCCGCCAGCGTCGCATCGCGCGACATCATCATCGCGCGCCAGTAGAGATCGGCGAAGACCGCATAGAAGAACTGCCGCGTCATGGTGCGGGCGAAATCGCCATTCGGCTGCTCGACCAGCAACAGATTACGGTACTGCCTGACGTCGCGCAGATACGCAAACTTGTCCTCGTCGTTGCCCTTGCCTTCCACCTTGGCGGCGTAGATATAGAGTTCGCGCGCCTGGCCGATCAGGTCGAGCCCCATGTTGGCGAGCGCCATGTCTTCTTCCATGGCGGGTGCATGGCCGCACCATTCCGACAGCCGATGGCCGAGGATCAGCGCATCGTCGGCGCGGCGCAGCGTGTAGAGCACCAGCGGGGGTTCGGAGACCTGGATGGACGCGGCGGTCATCACATATGCCCGACTTCGTCCGGCACGTCGTAGAACGTTGGATGCCGATAGATCTTGGATTCGGCGGGCTCGAACATCATGCCCTTCTCGGACGGATCGGACGCGGTGATCGCGCTGGACGGCACCACCCAGATCGACAACCCCTCGCCGCGCCGCGTGTAGATATCGCGCGCGGCCTGCAACGCGAGCGTCGCATCCGCGGCATGCAGCGAACCGACATGTTTGTGCGCAAGGCCGTTGCGGCTGCGGATAAAGACTTCCCAGAGCGGACTGTTCGGCGTGGCCATCACGGCCTCCCTGATTTTGCTATTCGGCGGCTTGCGCGACGGGACGGTTGGCGCGTTTCGCGGCATAAGCCGCCGCGGCCTCCCGCACCCACGCGCCATCATCGTGCGCCTTGCGCCGCGCGGCGAGACGATCGCGATTGCACGGCCCGTTGCCGGCAAGCACCTGCTTGAATTCGGTCCAGTCGATCTCGCTATAGCGCCAGTGCCCCTCGGCATCCTGCGTCATGCCGGGATCGGGAATGGTGAGACCGAGGAATTGGGCCTGCGGCACCGTCGCGTCGATGAATTTCTGGCGCAATTCATCATTGGAGAAGCGCTTGATCTTCCACTTCGTCGAGGTGTCGCTGTGCTGGCTCGCCTGATCGGGCGGACCGAACATCATCAATACCGGCCACCACCAGCGATCCAGCGCGTTCTGCGCCATCGCCTTCTGCTCGGGCGTGCCGCGCGCGAGCGTCAGCATGATCTCGAAGCCCTGACGCTGATGAAACGACTCCTCCTTGCAGACGCGGATCATCGCGCGTGCATAAGGACCGTAGGAACAACGGCACAACGGAATCTGGTTCATGATGGCAGCGCCATCAACCAGCCAGCCGATCGCACCGATGTCGGCCCAGGTCAGGGTCGGATAATTGAAGATCGAGGAATACCGGGATTTTCCGGTCAGCATCGCATCGACCATCTCCTCGCGCGAGGTGCCGAGCGTTTCGGCAGCGGCGTAAAGATACAGCCCGTGTCCGCATTCATCCTGCACCTTGGCAAGCAGCGCAGCCTTGCGCCGCAGACTCGGCGCGCGCGTGATCCAGTTGCCTTCCGGCAGCATGCCGACGATTTCGGAATGGGCGTGCTGGGAAATCTGCCGCGTCAGTGTCTTGCGATAGGCCGCCGGCATCCAGTCGTTGGGCTCGATGCGTTCGTCGGCATCGATGCGGGCCTGGAACTGCGCGGACCGCGTAGCGTCCTCGACATGGCGGTCATCGCCGTCGGACGTGTTGAGCGCCTGCGTATACATGGCCGTTTCTCCCTGACGGTCTTTAATATATATCAAAAAAACACGAAAGCAAGTTAGTTTTGTAACATATAGCGGCTCCGTAACCCGGGTTCCGGAGGCGGCAACGGTCCGTTTTCATTGGACCCATGCTGGTCGAGCCAACGCTCGGAAGCATCGAGAAGACCAAGGAAAATCTGGTGACAGAGCTCGCGCGCGGCCCTGCCCGGCCAGTCCTTCGGCAACAGAGCCGCAGGCAGCAGCGGGTCACGCAGCACCACCCGCCGGTAGTGATGGTTCATCAGGACGCGCGCGGTGAACGCATCGGTATCGGACAGCCGCGTTCCCTTCCGGATCGACTCGCGCAGCGGCTCGAACGTGGCGATGAATTTTTGATAGGCATCGGCCGTGCGATCGAGCGGCCAGCTTTCGCTCAGCAATCGCCGGCCGCTGTCGTCTTCGGCCGAGACTTCCAGCCGGATCGCGCCTGCGGCTTCCTCCGGCACCACGACACCCGACGGCGCGACCCAGACACCGGGCAGCGGACTACCGAATCCTGCGGCTTTCAGCGACTCCCGCGCTGCATCGCGGTCGCCGCCATTACCGATCAGCAGCAGTTCAAAGCGGCCGGTCCAGTCCGGCGACTGCGGATTGTAGATGTGCGCCGTGGCGGTATCGAACGTCTGCCGCCCCTTTTTGGTCAGCCGGTAAAAACTGTTGCGGCCGACCTTGGTGCGTTCGAGCCAGCCGTCCGTGGCCAACCGCGACATCGCCGTGCGCACCACGCCACTGTCGATGTCGAGGGTTTCGAAGAACGCCAGCAGCGTGCCGAGCCAGACCGAGCCGCCGCGTGGCACGATGGCATCGCCAAACACGGTGACCACGAGCGACCCGGTGCGGGACGGCTCGCGCTTGAGCTGACCGATGATGCGGGCGAGCGGATGCGACATGAGAAGTGACTTACCGCGTTTCGCCGATTCAAACCAATCGAAGGCGGCGATCGGTTGGGACCACTGGCGGATGGGAATATAATTGACCAGTTGGACGGTCAATGCGACTGTCCGGGTACTGCCGCGCCGGCTGGCCAGCGGCCCGAGCGATCGAGGTGACATGGCTCGCACGCGGGCGAACGACTACGACAAGAAACGTCTCGGCATCCTCAGCCGCTCCGCGCGGCTGTTCGCGCAGCACGGGTTTACGGGAACGTCGATCACGATGATCGCGGACGCCTGCGGCGTGTCGAAGGCGTTGATGTATCACTACTACGATTCCAAAGACGACGTGCTGTTCGACGTCCTGTCCGATCATCTGAAGCATCTCGTCGTCGTCGTCGAAGCCGCGGCAGGTTCCGCGGCGGACCCGCGCGAACGGCTGACTGAGATCGCGACCGCGCTACTCGAAGCCTATCGCGGCGCCGATGCCGAACATCAGGTACAGATCTCCAGTTTGAAGCTGTTGCCGGCCGCGCAACAGGACGTGCTCAAGGACATGGAGCGCCGGCTGGTCCGCATCGTATCCGACGCGATCGCCGACGCCCTCCCCTCTGTTGCGAAGAAGCATGACGTGCTGCTGCCGCTCACCATGTCGCTCTTCGGCATGCTGAACTGGCACTATCTCTGGTTTCGCGACGGCAAGGGCATGAGCCGTGACGCCTACGCACGCATGGCGACAGGACTTGTGCTCGCCGGTGCCGATGAAGCGATCGCGGACGTTGAAAATACCGGGACACCGGCAGGGAAGCGAACGAACGCGAAAAGCAAGGCGCGGCGGATATCGCGCAACAGTGCGTAGCACCAGGACCGCTTCGCGAACTACCGATTCGGGTCCGGATAGACGAGGCTTCGCCAGCCGCTGCGGTCGAACGGCTTCCATGCACCTTCGGCCTGCGCCAGACGATCGGCCACCGCATAGACCACCGCGGGGTGATGACCCATGCCGCAATGGCTGCTCTCCACCTCGATGTTCTCCGACAGTGCCGACGGTGTTTCCATGCAGCCCTGCCACGCGCAGACGCCGTCGGTGCGGCTGAAGATCGCCGTGGTCGGCACCGGCGGCGTTTCAGCTAGCGTGCCGCCGAAGCGCGGATCTTCGTCGCTGGCGCTTTTTCCGCTGACGAATTCATAGACGCGCCAGGCGTTGGTGGACTGCGGGCTGCCGGCAAACGGGCTGCCGAGCGTGATCACCGAGCGCACGCGATCCGGCATCATCTTGGCAAGCTGCCGCGCATAAAGGCCGCCGAGGCTCCAGCCGACCAGACTGACCTTGCGGCTGTGCTTGTCGCTCAGTTCATGGACGAGATCGACCATGCCGTGCTGCACGCCTTCGCGCAGTCCGAAATTGCGGCCCTGCCGCCAGCCGCTGACGGCGTAACCCTTGCTGTGAAGGAAGCTACGCAACGGCCGCGTGGAAGTATCGCTCGCCACCAGCCCCGGCAGCACCAGCACGGGATGGCCGTCGCCGCGCGGCGCAAGACTCAGCAGGGGCAACGCACCGAGGAATGCACCGAACTCATGAAGCGCGCGGCCTTCCAGGAACATCAGGGTTCTGGACGGCGGCGCGAGCGTCTGGGCAGCAGCGGTCATCGGATTCCCTTTCCCTCAGCCCCGGCCTTTCGGTGGCGAGCAGCCCTGATGTTTCAGTGGCTGCTCGAATCGATTGGCTCAACCGGACAAGCGTTGCATATCGCTCGCGCAACGCAATGCACGTCCATTGAAGCTAAGAAGCCATTTCCGGCGTTTCAAGCAGACTTGCGGCTAGCGCCGGTATCAGAGTAGCCGGAGCAGAACCTCGGCCGTGTAGAGCACAAGGCCGGCCAGCCCACCGATCAACGAGCCGTTGAAGCGGATGTATTGCAGGTCGCGACCGATGTTGATCTCGATCAGCGTCAGCAACTGCTTCATGTCCCACGCCTTGACCTGATCGGAGATGAAGCTCGACACGCCGCTCTTCTGGTCGGCGATGAAGCTGCGCAGCACCATCACGAAGCCCTGATTGATCTCGGCGCGCATGTCGGCATCCGCGGCAAGCGTCGCGCCTGCCTTCATGAAGAGATCGGCGAGATGGTGCTGCAGCAGGCTACTCTCTCCGCTCGCGCTGCCCGCAATGAAGGATCGTGCGTTCGACCACACGGTTTGCAAGAGCGCGCCGAGTTCGGGCCGCGCCAGCAGATCGCGCTTCAGGTCGGCGATGCGCGCGCCATAGGACGGCTCGGTCTCGAGGCGATCGACGAAGGACAGCACCATGCGGTCGAACTCGCCGCGAAACGGATGCGCGGGATCGTTGCGGATTTCGTCGAAGAACGTGGTCGCGGATGCGACGATCTTGTTGAGCAGAAATTTGTCGGTGCGATAGAGTTTCAACAGCGTCGGCAACTCGTCGCGGATCTTTTCGCGGATCGCCGCCATGGTCTGCGGCTGGGTCAGCGCGCCATGCACGGCCCCCAGCAGATCGTCGAGCAATCCACGATGACGCCCCTCGCGCACGAACGCGCGAAGCGTGCCGGCGGCGAGCGGCGCGAGATCGATCGACTGCAGTTGCGCCATCACGCGGCGCGTCACGAAGGTCTTCAGCCCCGACGTCTCCGCGGCATCGACCGCCTCGGGCAACAGACGCAGCACAAAGCGCGCGAGGTCGGTGCTGCGCTTGCGGTCGCCGAGCCAATCCGCGATGAACGAGGCGAAATCGACCTGCCTCAACTTCGCCTCAACGGGCGCGGCTTCGAGAAAATGGGTTTCGATGAACTCGCCGAGCTTGTCGGCGATCCGGTCCTGATTGCCCTGGATGATCGCGGTGTGCGGTATAGGCAGGCCGAGCGGCCGCCGGAACAGCGCGACCACCGCGTACCAGTCCGCGAGCCCACCAATGGTGGCCGCTTCTGCAAACGCTGCGACGAAACCGAACGCCGGATGCACGGGCATCAGCATCCGCGCCACAATGAACAGTACAAAAGTCGCCGCGAGCACCAGTGTCGCCAACGCCTTGACGCGGCGCAGGTCCGCCGCGCGTTGCGCGTCGCCGCTTTCAACGGGAAATGTGCCGCCGGTTGCCATCATCACTCTCGCGCGGCCGACTCTGCACTGCGCAGACGGTGCGCGTCAAAAAGAAGGCCCGCTTGAAGCGGGCCTTCGAACTATCGGCAAATGCGAACGTGAACTAATCAGGCGGTCTTGCCGTAGGATGCAACCTTGGAGAAGTTCTCCTGCGCGGTCTTCGCACCGTCGGCGATCAGCTTGCCGAAATACTCGGTGGTCGACTTCGCCCGCGTGACGAAAACCTCGCCGCGCGCACGCGCCAGATCGGACTGGATCTGGACGGCTTCGTTGATCGACTTGGCCGAAGCGAGCTTGTCGATGCCGGCGAAGAACGCCTCGGCATCCTCATAGATCGCCTGCTGGATGTTGCGGCTGACCTTGGCGGCCTCGGTGACCGAGTTGGAAACGGCGGTCTCGATCGCAGCGGTCACCTTCTCGGAGCCGGCATGCAGATCGGCGGCGCGGTCCTTGGCGGTGCCAGCGGTGCGCTTCACGAAGTCACGCGCAGCCTCGGGAACTTCCACGTTCTGGATCTGGATGTTCTTCAGCGCGTCGGTGACGGGAGCAAAAGCGGCCTTGAAGGTGTTCAGCACGGAATTGGTATCGGTTTCGGTGGTCATTGCGGTCTCTCCATCCTCGGGTTTGAGCTATGGGCTCACCCCGTCCGGATTGGCCCGGGGCGATCTCTATATGACACGAAAACTTGTGCACTGCAATATGGATGGTGCGCCGCGATATCACGAAACCGTGATATAGAACGATGGGAAAGGTCCGGATCGGGCCTAGTTCTGTACCGCTTCCGGCAGGCCGTAGGCCTCCATCTGGGCCCGCACCTGCGCCACGTTGTGCCCGAGCACGACGATATCGTGGGTGGCGCCGGTGGCGTCCCGGACGTGGTCGCGCAGCAGCGCCTCGGCCTTGAAGCCAAGCCCTTCGAACAGCGCGATGGCGCCCTGCTGATCGGTGGTCATCTGCACCACCAGCCGCTCCAGTCCCGAACCCAATGCCAGCGCAAAGGTCTCCTGCGACAGCGCGCGGCCGACCCCCTGCCCGCGAACGTCCAGCGACACCACCATGCGGATGCCGCCGACGTGCGGCGACCACGAATGCGGATCGGACACCACGGTGCCGCAGCCGACCACCTGGTCCGCCTTGATCGCCAGCACGCTGATGATGGCGCCGCGCTCGATTTCCCGAATCCACGCCGACAGCACCTTTGGCTGGCTGATGTTGCGCGGCAGGAACAAGAGATCGTGCACCGGCAGCTTCCGGGCAAAATCGAGCACCGCCGCCTCGTCGGCCGCCGTCATCAGCCGGAACTCGATATCGCCTGCCTCGGTGCGGACGTGACGCGGATAGGAACGGCTCTCGGTAGCACTCATATCGACCTCTTGCTCAACCAGGACTCAAGTTTCGGCCACAGCCGCTTCACGGCATTGGCGCCGGCGACCAGACTGACGTGGCCGCCCTTGAGAATGACTTCTTCTTTATCCGCCGAGCCGACCTTGGCGATCAGATGCTTCGCCGCCTCGTAGGGCACGATGTGATCGTGCTCGGCCATGGCATGCAGGATCGGCACGGTGATCTTCGACAGATCGACCGCACGTCCGCCGACCGACATGGTGTCGTTGTAGAGCTTGTTGTCCCACATCAGGTCCTTGGTGATGGCGCGAAAATATTCGCCGGCGAGCGGCAGCGTATCCGCGCCCCACTTGTCCATCATGCGATAGGATTTGACGTACCCGTCGTTCCAGATGTTTTCCCACAACTGCACCTGGCTCATCGCCCGCGCCGCCGGGCGCAGCATGTCGAACGAGGTGACGATCATTTCCGGCGGCACGTTGCCGATGCTGTCCACGAGGCGGTCGACGTCGAAATAGCGGCGATCTGAGAAGCTCTGGAACAGTTTCATCTCGCGGAAATCGATCGGGGTGGTAAAACAGACCAGGTTCTTCAGCGGTCCACCGGCGAAGATCGAGGCATACATGATCGAGAGCACGCCGCCGAAGCAGTAGCCGATGATGTTGACGTCGCTTTCGCCGGAATCGCGCTGCACCGCCTTGATGCAGTCCGGAATGAAGCCGAGGACATAGTCCTCCATCCTTAGGCTCTTCTCCTCCGGCTTCGGCGCGGTCCAGTCCAGCATGTAGACATCGAAGCCGCGCTTGATCAGAAATTCGACCAGGCTCTGGCCCGGCGCGAGGTCGAGGATGTAGCCGCGATTGGTGGTCGCCATCACGATCAGCAGCGGAATGCGATAGAGTTCGTCGGCGAGCGGCCTGTAATGATAAAGCTGCATCGTTCCGCGCGACAGGATGACATCCTTCGGCGTCTCGCCGGGCGTCGGCCCGGACGAGGCGATATATTCGACGCCCTTGATGCTGCGCTGGATCGCGCGCTGCACCTCGGTCTGGATGCGCTCCGGAATCGACGCAAAATCCAGTCCGGGCCGGGGATTCATTTTGGATCTCCCTCGGACGGTGGACGCTTCGTCCGCGGCGGGCGCGGCGCACCATAACCATCGTCGGGTGCGCCGGAATTGTGGTGCACCTGCCGCAGCAGCGCGGTGATCTCGTTCAACTGCCCCTCGATCGCGTGCAGTCGCTCGCCGAGGCTAACCACCTGGGCGCGGCTCGGCAGATTCATAGCGACGAGATACTTCTCCATCAGGTCGCCGAACTGCTTCTGCGCGCCTGCCGTCACGCCGCCGACCTGGTTCATGACCTTGCTGAACTCAGGCGACGTCATCGCCTGGGTGGCGAATGCGTTGTAGTTCTTCTCCATCTCGCCGAGCATGGTGTGCCACATCGCGAGCGGATCGCTGCTTTTGTCCGCCATGATTCCTCCGAAATACCGGCGAGTGCCTCAAAGGGCCTCGCTCATTTTCGGTCATTCCATACTGTTGCATTGTCACGGTCAACACGCCTGCGCCGATTTGCCGTCGAAGGGTAAACTCAGAGGCCTTCTGCCGATCCGCAAACCATGCCATAGCTTCCAGACCGCATTACCGCCGAGGATGAACCGGTGACCGAGCTTCTGTATCAACCGCCCCGCATGGCCAAAGCCAACGGGATCGACCTCTGCTACGATAGCTTCGGCCGCGACGATGCCGACCCAGTGCTGCTGATCATGGGCCTCGGCGCCCAGATGATTCACTGGGACGACGAGTTCTGCGCCGATCTCGCGCGGCGCGGCTTCCGCGTCATCCGGTTCGACAACCGCGACATCGGACAATCAACCAAGATGAGCGGCGGCAAGAAGCTCTCGCCGCTCGAGTTGCTCAAGCTGCGCTTCCTGAAAATTCCGGTCGATGCGCCGTATCGTCTCAGCGACATGGCCAACGACACCGTCGGCCTGATGGACGCGCTCGGCATCCCATCCGCCCATATCGTCGGCGCATCGATGGGCGGCATGATCGCGCAGGAAATCGCGATCACCTATCCGCAGCGCGTCAAATCGCTGACCTCGATCATGTCGACCACCGGCAACCCCAAGGTGCCGCCGCCGACCCGCGAAGCTACCGCCGTGCTGATGGCGCCGCCGGTGACGACCCACGACGAATATATCGTGCGTTACGGGCAGACCTGGAAAGTCTTGCGGGCCGGCAGCTTCCCGCTCGACGAAGCCAGAGACCGCGAGCGCGCCGAGCGCACCTTCGCGCGCGGCCTCAATCCGGCCGGCGTCGGACGGCAGTTGCGCGCCATTCTCGCGTCGGGCAGCCGCAAGGAGCGGTTGCGCAACGTGACAGCGCCAACGCTGGTGATTCACGGCACCGTGGATCCGCTGGTGCGTCCCGAAGGCGGCAAGGACACCGCCGCCTCGATCCCCGGCGCCAAGCTCTTGATGATCGAGGGCATGGGCCACGCGCTGCCGATCCCGATGTGGCCGCAGATCGTCGGCGCCATTGCCGATCATGCGAAGGCGGCGAGCGCGAAGATCCGCTAAAGCAAACGTCAGTTCCGGACCGCAATCCAGATCACGTGGCGAGCGCCGCCGCCTTTGCCGGTGGCTCTCACGACGACCTCGTTGACGTCGAATCCCGCCGAACGAAGGCGCTTCGAAAACGCGGCGTTCGGCCCTGACGACCACACCGCGAGGACGCCGCCCGGACGCAGCGCGGCGAAGGCTGACCTGAGGCCCTTCAAGTCATAGAGCGCGTCATTCCCGCTGCGGGTGAGACCCTCGGGTCCGTTGTCGACATCAAGAAGGATCGCATCGAATGCGCCTTTATGCGTTCGGATCACATGGAGGACGTCTTGCTCGGCGATACGCACACGCGGATCGTCCAGGCAGCCGCCAAAAATCTCCGCCATTGGACCTCGCGCCCACGCAACAACAGCGGGCACCAGTTCCGCCACATCTATCCGCGCGTCCGGCCCGAGGACGGCAAGCGCCGCGCGAAGGGTAAACCCCATGCCCAGGCCGCCGATCAGAAGATGTTGCCGCTTGACGGTTTCGATCTTCTTGCAGGCAAGAGTCGCGAGCGCCGCCTCGGACCCGCTGAGGCGGCTGTTCATCAATTCATTCGAACCGAGCATGATTGAAAATTCGGTGCCTCGCCGCATCAGGCGAAGTTCGCCGTCGGCGCCGGGTACACGCGCGGTGTCGAGTTTCACCCAGGGAATCATGCGGCTGTGCTATCCACCCGCCCAGACGTCGAGCACATAACGATTGGCGGTGCCCATCTGCTCGATCCAGCGCAGGCTTGCGGCTTCGTCGCCGCCTGTACGCTCACGCCAGATCGCCATCAGCGCCGCCTTGACGCCCGGCTCCATCTTGCCGCCATCGCCGCAGACATAGACGATCGCGCCCCTCTCGATCAGGCTCCAGACCTTGTCTTTCTGCGCTGCGATCACATCCTGCACGTAGGTCTTCGGACCCCCGGCGCGCGAAAATGCCGTGTGCAGTTCGGTGACGCCATCGGCCGCGAACGCTTTGAGTTCATCGGCGTATAGGAAATCCTGCTCGGGATGACGGCAACCGAAGAACAGCATCGCGGGCCCGAGCGTTGCGCCCTTGGCCTTCCGCGCTGCGCGCTCTTGCAGAAAGCCGCGGAACGGCGCAAGCCCCGTGCCGGGTCCGATCATGACGATCGGCACCGATGAATCGTCAGGCAAGCGGAATCCGGCCTTGGTCTCGCGCACCGTCGCCTGAACCATATCGCCGGCGCGGCGACCGGCGAAGTAGTTCGAGCAGACACCTTTGTAAACGCCGCGCCCCGAACTCGCGGCGCCTTCGACCACGCCAACCGTGACGCTGCAGCGCGCCGGATCGCCTGACGGCGATGACGAGATTGAGTAATAGCGCGGCGCCAGCAACGACAGCATCTCGAGATAAGCATGGAACGGCAATTCGCAGGCCGGAAACTCTTCCCGCAAATCGAATACCGACTTGCGCTTCAGAAGCACCTCGGTGCGATAGCGCTCCATGGAGGCGTCATCATCGCCGACATAGGACAGCAGCTTGGGCTTGGTGACGGGGCAGCGGGTGTGCTCCGCCATGACCTGAATCTGCTTCCGGGTCGCGACCTGCTGCAGTTCGACGAATTCCGTCAGCAGACGGCCGACGGAGACAGCATCGCCGACCGGCAATTGCGCGCGCCGACCCTCCGAAACATGCAGCCTGATCTGGTCCGCGGGCAGGAAGCCGAAGCGGCGCGCGACGGAGTCAACCAGCGTGGGATCGTTGCGCGGCACCACGCTGAGGTGGTCCCCGACACGATAGCTTGAACCGGCCGGCAGTTGCACCTCAATGTGCCGCGTCGAGCGGTCGGAGGCGTTGGCGCCCGTCCTGTTCTGCAACTCGGTGTTGACAAGCACCTTCATCGGCGACGCGCCGCCGAGCGCGACAGCGGCATTGACCGTCGTCGGCGCCACCGGCTCGACTGAATACAGCGGCGCGTCGTTGGCACTGCGGCTGAAGCTGGTATCGACCCCAAGCTCCTTCACCGCCGCCGGCGCGGCTTTCGCGAACCACGCATCGAACTGACTATCCAGATCGCCGCGCGCATCGCCCTCACCGCGTGCGGCAAGGTTTTTCGCGCCGTGTGCCGCCAGTTGCTCGTCGATCAGCCGCGGGACCGACTGATAGGTCGCCGCCCAGTCGCTGTTACCGCAACCGAACACGGCATAGCGAACCCTGGCGAAGGCATCCTTCGCTAATCCGCTCCCGAGCCATTTGACGAACTCGGTGGCGTTGTCCGGTGGCGCGCCGTTGTAGGACGCGCAGAAGATCAGCACGCCCCCCTGCTCCGGCAGTTTGTCCACGTAGTCATCGAGCGGCGCGAGTTTCGTCGCAAAGCCGTTGACTTCGGCGAGATCGGCCACGCGTGTGGCAAGTTCCTCCGCCGTGCCGAGATTGGAGCCGTACAGCACCAGCAGCGGCGTGTTGTGGCCAGGCCGTGTGCGCGCGGGCCCAGCGGAAGGCGCGACAGCCGCTTTCGCGATAGCAGCGCCGCCGGCAAATGCGCCACGCTCCTGATCGGTGCGCGGACGCACCTTGATCTTGAAACCCTCCGGCTTGATCGTCAGCGTCTCCTTGAGATGCATCTGATAGCGCTGATGGTCGATCAGCTTGAAGCGCTGCAGGATCATGCCGATCGCCAGCGCCGCCTCGTGCATGGCAAAACCACGCCCGATACAGGCGCGCTGGCCATTGCCGAACGGCCTCCAGGCATTGAGCGGGCGATTTTTCTCCGCCTCGCGGCTGAAATTCTCGGGGTCGAACACATCGGGATGCGGCCCCCAGACTTTGGGATCGCGATGCAGCGCCAGCACCAGCACGGTGACGAAGGTGTTCTTCTTCAGCTTGTATTTGCCGCCGACCACCTCGTCCTGCAGCGGCGCGATGCCATAGGCGGGTGCCGGCGGCCACAGCCGCAACGCCTCCTTCAGGATTTGCGTGATGTAGGTGAGCTGCGTCACCTGCTGATACGTCGGCCGCGCGTTGAGGTCGGGGCCGAACACGCGATCGACCTCCTCATAGGCCTTCTTCAATACCTCGGGATGCTTGAGCAGCGCGTACAGCGTGCAGGACAAAAGCCCGCTAGTGGTCTCGTGGCCCGCGATCAGGAACGTGTTGATCTGGTAGCGGATGTTGACGTCGTCGAGTTGCTCACCGGTCGTCTTGTCGACACCGGTGAGCATGGCGTTGAGCATGTCCTTGCGCGATTCCGCATCGCCGTCGCCGCGCCGCGCCGCGATCACATCGTCGACCATCTTGTTCATGAAGGCGACGTCGGCGGTGAGATCGCTGTTGCGCCTGTGCATCCACAGCTTCTCGAGCGGCAGCCCGCGCGTCATCATGATGGTCTCGAGCGAACGGACCAGCGACTCGACGAAGGGGTGATAGTCCCTGCGGTAGAACGAATTGAAGCGGTAGTCGAAGCCGCAGAGACCGATGGTGTCGAGCGTCAGCGCCGTCATGTCGTGGACGACGTCGATCTCGTCGTCGGCATTGAGCCGATCCCACTTCTTCACGAGCTGCTCGGCGATATCGACCATGCTTGGGTGGTAGGACTGCATGGCACGGTTGCCGAACGGCTGCAGCAGGATGTTGTGCGCCTTGCTCCAGTTCGGCTCTTTCGTATCTGCCGTGAACAGCCCGTCGCCGCCGACGGCGCGCACGCGGCGCAGCGAGCCGCGCACCGCCTTGTCGAAACGCTTTTCGTCGCTGAGTTCGTTGACGATGTCGTAGCCCGACGCGATGACGATCGGCGCACCCATCATGTCGAGCCAGAAGATCGGCCCGAGTTCCTTGGCCATCCGCGCCAGATGCTGAACCGGCGCGGTCGAGTCCAGCGACAGCATATTGCCGACCACCGGCTTGGTCGGCGGACGCGGGATCGGGTCGAGTCGATTTGTCGACGACATTGAAAAAGTCTTCCCTACCTAAACCGTCATCCTGAGGAGCGCTCTGCGCGCGTCTCGAAGGATGGCCCAGCACGCCATTATTCATGTCATCCTTTCGAGGCTCGCCTGACGGCTCGCACCTCAGGATGACGACTTCGGCATTGTCTACCCGAACCGCCTTCTACGCCATTCGATCAGCTTGGCGCTGACCTCATCCGGCTTTTCCTGCTGCGTCCAATGGCCGCTGGCGCGTACCAGATATTTCTCGAGATCGGGAATGATCTTCTCCATGCCGTCAGCCGCCGAGGGCGGCAGCACGGCATCGTTCTCGGCCATGATCATCAGCGACGGCACTCGCACAGTATAGTCGAGACCGGCCGAACGCTCCCAGTTGCGCGTCATGTTGCGGTACCAGTTGATGCCGCCGGTGAAACCGGTCTTCGTGAAGGCATCGACAAACACCTTCTTCTCCTCCGGCGACAGGATCGGCGTGCGCGGATCAAGCCGGGCATCGTAGGCCGCGATCATCTGCGGAAACGCCAGATTGGTTTTGGGGGACGCGCCAACGCCCGCAGCCGGAGGTTGTGCCGCAGCCTCCTCCTTGCGCGGGAGCGGCTTGCGCATGAAGGCATCGAACACCTGCTCGACCCGACCGCCAAAAATGCGATCCGGCTCGCGCGCCGGGTCCTGAAACTGCACAATATACATGCTGTCGCCGAAGCGCTGACGGAACAGCGCGATCGGATCCATTGGCGGACGCGGCGTGTGGGGAGTATTGACGCCGACCACGCCGGCCACACGATCGGGATGGCGCAGCGCCATCTGCCAGACGACAAAGCCGCCCCAGTCGTGGCCGACGAAAATCGCCTTGTCGATCTTGAGAGCGTCGAGCAGCCCGACCAGATCGCCGGTCAGATGGTCGAGGTCATAGTCCTCGACCTTGTCCGGCCGTTCGGTTGCGCCATAACCGCGCTGATCGGGCGCGATGACTCGAAAGCCGACGGCGCTCAGTGCCTTGATCTGGTGCCGCCACGAGAAGGCCAGCTCCGGCCAGCCATGACACAGCACAAATGGCGGCGCATCGGTCTTCGGGCCGGCCTCGTAATAGCCCATACGAATTCCATTCGTCTGCGCGAACTGGAGCGGCGGCATGTCGATCATGGAGAAGTCCTGTTTCTAGCTAGCCGCACTCTTGGTATTGGATGACATTGCATAAGCGGCTTCCAGTGCGTCGAATTCTTCCGGCAGCATATCGCAGAGTACCTGCACGTGCGGAATGATGTTGGCGCCGGCGATGAAGCCGAAATCGAGCTGGTCGCGATAGCTTTGCACCGTGATGTTCAACGCCAGGCCATGGGTCGAGATCGACACCGGGAAGATGTGCAGCAACTCGGCGCCCGCGGCATAGAGCGTCTGTCGTGGACCCGGCACGTTCGACACCGTGATGTTCGCCGCCGGCGGCAGCACATCGGACAGATTCGAGCGGCTGTAAAGCAGCGCCAGGATCTGCGTCATGATCGGTGCGCCCAGCATCGACAGGTTGGTGACCTGCGGCATCAGCGCTCGCAGCGGATGCGACATCTCCTTCGACTTCGTGGATTGCGCGATGATGGTTTCGAGGCGCGTCCTGGGATCGTCGACATTGGTGGCGATCGAGCAGATCATGCCGAACACCTGATTGTTGGCGTCGGTGTTGCCTTCCTCGCGCAACGAGATCGGCACGGCCGCCGTCATCGACTTGGCCGGCAACGCACCCTGCTCCTTCAGATAGCGCCGGACCACACCGCTTGAAAGCGCCAGCACGACGTCGTTCAGCTTGCCGCCGGATGTCTTGGCCAGCGCCTTGGCGCGCGACAGCGAGATCGACGTACCCGCGAAACTGCGCTCCGACGAGATCGTCTTGTTCAGGATGGTCGGCGGCGAGGCCATGGCCGCGATGCTGTCGCGCGACTTCGGGTCGGTGACCTTGCCCACCACTTCGGACACGCTTTTCAGCACCGACGGGATACTGCCGGCGAACTTCACCGCGTTCTCGATCTGGAACATGGCATTGTCGAACAGGATCGATCCGAGATCGTTCTTGCCGGAACGCGGCAATTCGAGCGTCCTGGCCGGCGCCTTGGCATCGAATGGCTGACGCCAGAGTTGTTGATAGGAATCGAGGAAATTGGCGGCGACCTCGCGCGGCTCGAGCTTGCGCGTCGCGGTCGGCGGCGGCACCTCGCGCGGCACCGGCGTCACATCGTAGATCATGTTGGTCAGCGCCGCGCCGGCACCGCCATCGATGCAGGCGTGATGCATCTTGGAATAGAGCCCGATCTCGTTGTCTTTCATCCCCTCGAAGACATAGAACTCCCACAACGGGCGGGCGCGATTGAGCAGCTTGGCATGCATCCAGCCAACGATGCGCTCCAGCGTCGCGCGGTCGTAAGGCGCCGGCAAGCTGCCGCGGAAGATGTGGCGGTCGATGTCGAACTGATCATCCTCGACCCAGCTCGGATGGTCGATGTCGAGCGGCGTCTTCTGCAGGCGCGCTTTCAGGATCGGCGCGATGTGAAGCCGCGAGGCGATCATCGCCTTGAAGTCCTCGAAGAAGTTGCCCTTGTAATCCTCGGGCAAGCGAAAGATCGCCATGCTGCCGACATGCATCGGCATCTCCGGCGTCTCCAGATAGAGGAACGAGGCGTCCATCGAGGACAGTTTCTTGGCGTCACTCATGCTTCCCTCCCGACCACCGGCCGCGCGGCGCCTTGGGGCACTTCTCGCGGCTTACGGTCCTCGCGCTCAACAGCGGGTCAGGATTGTGCCTGTTCCGGCGGGGGATATGCAATGGCAAACGGACCGGATCGATCAAACGGGGTGAACTCCCCTTCCGGTTGCGCCAGGCGATCGGCCAGAGCCCACAGGACCGAGGCATTGACGCCCATCCCGATATGGCTCGCGAACAGGGCCTCGATGTTCTCGGCGGTATCGGAGGAACGCAGCAGGCACGTCCGCCAGTTCACGATACCGTCGGTGCGGGAATAGATCGAGGTGGTCGGCACCGGGAGATCGCCGGCGATGGCGCGGCGCAACTCGTCGTCAGCCTCGACCTGCTCGCCCGACAACGCCTCGTAAAGCCGTGTCGCGTTGGTCGCCGTCACGTCGCCCGCGAACGGACTGCCCATGGTGACGACATAGCGCACCATATTCGGCATATTCAGCGCGAGATCGCGCGCATAGATGCCGCCAAGACTCCAGCCGACAATGCTGACCTTGCGCCCGGTCGCATCATGGATTTGCGCAAGGCGGTCGCGTAAAGCATGCCGCAACTTGATGACGCCGCCGAAATTGCGGCCCATCTCCCAAGCATAAGTATCGTAACCGAGGACCTTGAGCAGCCGCCGCAGCGGCGCCATCGACAGATCGCTGGCGAGGAAGCCCGGCAGAGCCAACACGGGATGCCCGTCGCCCCTCGGCGCATTCAGCAAGACCGGCGCCAATGCGACACTGGCATTGAACTCCAGCAGCCCGCGCGCCTCGGCCAGCAGCAGGCCGACACCCGGCGGGCGAAGCCGCCGTTCCGTGACAGGCAAACTGCGATCGGCCGACATGCCCTACGTCTTGTCCTTGGTCCGGCCCATGCCGAGCCCGGCCATATTAACGAACATGTCCTGGAAGCGTTCGGTCATCTTCGGATCGAACGTAAACCAGTTCTGCAGAATCGTTTCGGGCGAGAACTTGTCGATATTCTCCGACATCTTTTGCTGGAGCTTGTCCATCATGGCGTTCTGCATCGGCTGCACATCGGGAAGCCCCATGAATTGTCGTGCTTCTTCCGGGGTGCAATCGATTTCGATATTGACCTTCATGCCGTGCTCCTGACTGGTCCCGGAACGCAAGATGCAGCGAACCGGGAGATGCATCAGTATCGCCGCGAGTTCGCTTGCGATGCAAGCGACCCGAACGGCGAGCGCGGTCACAAGCTCAGCCGAACCGCTCCGCGGCGAACGGCTTTGGGTCGGCAAACGGCGTCTCGCCCGTCATCATTTCAGCCAGCAGCCGGCCCGTTGCAGGCCCCAACGTCAGGCCGTGATGCTGATGCCCAAAATCGAACCACAGCCCCGGGTGACGAGCCGCCTGTCCGATCACCGGCAGCATATCCGGCAGGCACGGCCGCCGGCCCATCCACGGCGTCGCGTCGACCGCCTCGCCCAGCGGGAACAAATCGCGCGCCGACGGCAAGGTGCGCTCTATCTGAATCGGGGTCGGCGACGCGTCGCGGCGAGCGAATTCCGCGCCGGTGGTCAGCCGGATGCCGCGGTTCATCGGCGCCAGCAGGTAGCCGCGATCAGTGTCGAGCACGGGATGATGAAGCACGGCATTGCCGCGCGGCGCGAGGTGCAGGTGATAGCCGCGCTTGATGCCGAGCGGTATCGCATACCCCAGCGGCCGGAACACATCGTCCGACCACGGCCCGAGCGCGATCACGGCTTCACGTCCGATCAGCGCTCCGTTCGGACCATCGATGCGCCAACCTCCGTCACTCTGCGTCAGCGTCCGCGCATCGGCTGCGATAAAGCGGCCGCCCTTGCGGATAAACAGCGCCGCATAGGCCTTGGCCAATGCGCCGGGATCCGGAATGAAGCCGGGCGCCGGCCAGTGAATGGCACCGGCAAACGTCCCCGACAGGTTGGGTTCACGGACCGCGATCGCCGCGGCATCCAGAACGTCCGCCTCGACGCCAAACTGCCGCGCGCGATCGAGCTCGGCAATGCCCTTGGCCAGCGTCGCGTTTGATCGGAACAGCTTGATCCATCCGGTTTTGCGCAGAAGCTGGGGCACGCCCGCCTCCGCGATCAGCGCTTCATGCTCGGTAAGGCTGCGCTGGATCAGCGGCAGCGCCGCCTTCGCGCTTCGCATCGCCCCCTCCGGCGAAGAGGCCCGGAAATAACGGATCAGCCACGGCAGAAATGTCGGCAAAGCGGACAGATGATAATGCGCTTCCGGCGACAGATTCAGCGCATAGCGCAGGATCTGCAGCGGATCGTGCGGGAACATGTAGGGAAAGACCGACGCGCTTTCGATTAGGCCGGCGTTGCCGTAGCTCGTTTCCTCGCCGGCCTTCTCATGCCTGTCGACAAGGATGACGTCCCGGCCTCGCTTCTGCAGATGAAGGGCTGCGGAAACCCCAACCATTCCGGCGCCCAATACCAGAACATCGGCCTTGACCACCGTCACGCACGTCTCCGGATTCAGATTGTCCCGCATCGCAGAAAGCGATGGTTACAACTTAAGTATCGCACGCTCGCAGTGCAAACCCACTGACAGCTCTGATGATTGATCCGGCTTGATCCGGAATTATCACGGAAATCCCGCTTGCGCCTCATCCAAACTTTGGCAACATTGAGGGAAATGCCCAAAAGGCAAAAAAGCAATAACATCAAGCAACTCATTGAGCGGGGAGAAACTTCACAAATGACCATCCGTCCAAGCCTGCTTGCGGCCGCAGTCGCGTCGTTCGTCGTCGCGTTCTCGGCTGGCGCGGCGACTGCCCAGACCCTGCGCTACGCCAATCAGGGCGACCTCAAGTCGCTCGATCCCTACACGCTCAACGAAACCACCACTCTCGCGCATCTCGGACAGGTCTATGAAGGCCTCACCGCACGCGACAAGGATCTGAAGATCATCCCGGCCCTTGCCGAAAGCTGGGAAAACCCCGAGCCGACGCGCTGGCGTTTCCATCTGCGCAAGAACGTCAAGTTCCAGAACGGCGATCCGTTCACCGCGGATGACGTGGTGTTCTCGGCCGACCGCGTCCGCGCCAAGGGCTCCAACCTGCAGACCCGCGTTCCCAAGGACGCCAAGGTCGTCAAGGTCGATGACTACACGGTCGACTTCATCCTGAGCTCGCCAAATCCCATCCTGAATTCGCAATGGGATACCTGGTACATCATGGACAAGAAGTGGGCCGAGGCGAACAATTCGGTCGAGCCGACGCCTGCCGCCGCGACCACGCCGAGCTATGCCTCGTTGCACGCCAACGGCACCGGCGCCTTTTCCGTCGAGAGCCATCAACCCGGCGTGAAAACCGTATTCAAGGCCAACCCGAACTGGTGGCGCAAACCCGAACATAATCTCAAGGAGATCGTCTTCACGCCGATCCACTCCGATGCGACCCGCGTCGCGGCGCTTTTGTCGGGCGAAGTCGATGTGATCGAACCGGTTCCGATCCAGGACATTTCTCGCGTGAATGCGAGCTCCAATGCCAAGGTGCTGACGGGCCCAGAACTGCGCACCATCTTCCTCGGGATGGATCAGACCCGCGACGAACTGCTGTATTCGAACGTCAAGGGCAAGAACCCGTTCAAGGACGAACGGGTCCGCGAAGCCTTCTACAAGGCGATCGACATCAACCTGATCAAGACCCGCGTCATGCGCGGCCTGTCGACACCGTCGGCGCTGATGATCGCTCCGCAGCTCTTCAAGCTGTCGAAGGATTTCACGCGACCGAAGTTCGATCCCGATGAGGCGAAGAAGCTGCTCACCGCCGCCGGCTACCCCAACGGGTTCGAAGTCGGCATGGACTGCCCGAACGACCGTTACGTCAACGACGCGGCGATCTGTCAGGCCGTGGTCGGCATGCTGGCGCGGATCGGCGTCAAGGTGGACCTGCTGGCTCAGCCCAAGGCGCAGTATTTCGCCAAGGTGCTGAAGCCCGGCGGCTACAAGACCTCGTTCTACCTGCTGGGCTGGACGCCCGGCACGCTGGACTCGCACAACGTGCTGCACGACATCATCGGCTGCCGCGACAACCCAAACAGCTCGCGCGGTGAAGCCAATCTCGGCGGTTACTGCAACAAGAAGGTCGATGCCCTCACCGATCAGATTCTGCAGGAAACCAACACCGACAAACGGGACCAGTTGATCAAGCAGGCGTTCGAAATCGTGCAGAAGGACTACGGCTATATTCCGCTGCACCAGCAGGCCCTGGCCTGGGGCGTCTCGAACAAGGTGAAGCTCACGCAGCGCGCGGACAATCAGGTCCTGCTCTACTGGGCCACCAAACAGGAATAAGACACGTCTCGCTTGAAAGTCCCGGCGACCTTCGTGGTGTCCGGGACTTTTCATTTCGAGCCGGTGCACCTCGCTTGCCGGTGTGAAGGGACTTCATGATCGCGTTCGCGCTTCGCCGGGCTATACAGGCAATCGGGGTCATGCTGGCGGTCGGCGTGATCGCGTTCTCCATGTTCCGCTTCGCTGGCGATCCGGTCAGCCAGATCGTCTCGATCGACACCCCGGCAGCCGAGCGCGCACAGGTACGCAAGTCACTCGGCCTCGATGATCCCATCCTGGTTCAGTTCGGCCGCTATTTCGCCAATGCCGCGCAATTCAAATTCGGCGTGTCGTATCAGTTCCGCCAGCCGGTTTCCTCGCTGCTGGAAGAACGCATGCCGGCAACGCTGGAGCTTGCGACCTGTGCGACGATCTTCGCGCTGATTTTCGGCATCCTGATGGGAGTTTACTCCGCGCTGCGCCGGGATTCCGTCCTCGCAAAGCTGTTTCAGGCGATCTCGCTGATCGGAATTTCGCTACCGACCTTTTTGATCGGCATCCTGCTGATCTACCTGTTCGCCGTCATCCTCGGCTGGCTGCCGTCCTACGGCCGCGGCGACGTGGTGCGGATCGGCTGGTGGACCACCGGCCTGCTCACCGCCTCGGGCCTCAAGGCGCTGATCATGCCGGCGATCACGCTCGGGCTATTCCAGATGACGCTGATCATGCGGCTGGTGCGCGCGGAGATGCTCGAGGTCTTGCGCACCGATTACATCCGCTTCGCGCGCGCACGCGGCCTGACCACCCGTGCCATCCACTTCGGCCACGCGCTCAAGAATACGCTGGTGCCCGTCATCACCGTGGCCGGCCTGCAATTCGGCTCGGTGATCGCCTTCGCCATCATCACCGAGACCGTGTTCCAGTGGCCCGGAATGGGACTGTTGTTCGTGCAGGCCATCCAGAATGTCGACATCCCGATCATGGCGGCCTATCTGTTGGTCGTGTCGATGATCTTCGTGACCATCAATCTCGTGGTCGATATTCTCTACACCGTGGTCGATCCGCGCCTGCGCTCGACCATCAGCCGTGCAAGCTGAGGGCCATCATGACCGATGCTCTCACCCCCGAGATTGCCGCACCGCCTCCCGGTCCGATGAAGCGGTTCGTGCAGAGCGACCTGTTCTATTCGTTCCGCCGCTCGAAGCTCACCATGGTGGCCGCGGCCATCACCGTGCTGTTCTTCCTGGTGGCGATCTTCGCGCCACTGCTCGCGGTTCAGAACCCGTTCGATCCGGCCCAGTTGCAATTGATGAATTCGCGCATTCCGCCGCTTTGGAGCGCGGACGGCCAGTCCCCCTTCCTGCTCGGAACCGATGAGCAGGGCCGCGACGTGCTCTCGGCCATTCTCTACGGATTGCGGATTTCCCTCACCGTCGGCGTGCTCGGCGTGCTGTTCGCGAGTACGCTCGGGATCTCCCTCGGTCTCACCGCCGGCTACTTTGGCGGCATCGTCGACGGACTGATCATGCGGGTCGCCGATGTGCAACTCACCTTTCCGGCGATCCTGATCGCCCTTCTGATCGACGGCGTGGTCAAATCCGTGTTCGGCAACCAGCTCGATGCCGGGAGTACGCTCGCGGTTCTGGTCGTCGCCATCGGACTGAGTTTCTGGGTGCAGTATGCCCGCACCGTGCGCAGTTCGGTGATGGTGGAAAAGAACAAGGACTACGTCGCTGCCGCGCAACTGATCGGACTGCCGGCGCCGGTCATCATGCTGCGCCATGTGCTGCCGAACGCCATGGGCCCGATCCTCGTGATCGCCACCATCAATCTGGCGCTGGCTGTCATCACCGAGGCGACGCTATCGTTTCTGGGCTCGGGCATGCCGGACACCATGCCGTCGCTCGGAACCCTGATCCGCATCGGCAACAACTATCTGTTCTCCGGCGAGTGGTGGATCGTGGCCTTTCCCGGTATCGCGCTCGCGGGGCTGATCCTTGCCATCAACCTGCTCGGTGACTGGCTGCGCGACGCCCTCAATCCGAAGCTGCGATGACCCGTTCAGTAAACCCGATGTGCCGAACCGCATGACCGAGCCCGTTCTCTCCGTCCAAAATCTCCGGGTCGAATTCGCGACGCGACGCGGCGTGCTGCGCGCGATCGACGATATTTCCTTCGACATCGCCGAGGGCGAAGTGCTGGGCGTCGTCGGCGAATCCGGCGCCGGCAAATCGGTCACCGGCAATGCCGTGATCGGCCTGATCGACCCGCCGGGGCGGATCGCCGGCGGGGAGATTCTGCTGGCGGGGCGGCGCATCGACAACCTGCCGGCCGAGGAGATGCGCAGGATTCGGGGAAAACGCATCGGCATGATCTTTCAGGATCCGCTGACCAGCCTCAACCCGCTCTACAAGATCGGCGAGCAGATCGTCGAGACCATCCGCACCCATTCCAGCCTGTCGGAATCCGCGGCCCGCAAGCGCGCGATCGAACTTTTGACCGAGGTCGGCATCCCCGCCCCCGAGAAGCGCATCGACTCCTATCCGCACGAATTTTCCGGCGGCATGCGTCAACGTGTGGTGATCGCGCTGGCGATCTGCGCCGATCCCGAACTGATCATCGCCGACGAGCCGACGACCGCGCTCGACGTCTCGGTGCAGGCGCAGATCATCTCGCTGATCCGCCGCCTGGGACGCGATCACGGCACCGCCGTGATGCTCGTAACCCACGACATGGGCGTGATCGCCGAGACCTGCGACCGGGTCGCCGTGATGTATTCCGGGCGCATCGCCGAGATCGGCCCGGTGCAGGACGTGATCCGCAACCCGCTGCACCCTTACGCGAAGGGCTTGATGGGCGCGATCCCGACACTTGCCATCGAAGCCGACCGGCTGGTGCAGATTCCCGGCTCGATGCCACGTTTGTCGGCGATTCCGCCGGGCTGCGCCTTCAATCCGCGCTGCGCCTCCGCGTTCGATCGCTGCCGGGTCGAGCGGCCGGAGCCGATCGTCTGCGGCGAACAGCGCGTGGCCTGCCATCTCTATGATGGCGATAGCGCTGCGAAGGATCACGCGGCATGAGCGCGGCACCTTTCGTCGATGCCAGGAACCTGCAACGCGTCTTCAACGTGTCCAAGCCATGGCTGAACCGCGTGCTCGAAGGCGGCCATCTCGAATTCCTCAAAGCAGTGAACGATGTCACCTTCGACATCGTCAAGGGCGAGACGTTCGCACTGGTCGGCGAATCCGGTTCCGGAAAAACCACGGTCGCCCGGATGGTGGTCGGCCTGCTGCCACCGACCTCCGGCGAGGTGGTCATCGACGGTGTGTCGATGACCAATCCAAAACAGGCTCAAGCGCGCAAGGCGCTGCGCCGCCGCATCCAGATGATCTTTCAGGATCCCTACGCCAGCCTCAATCCGCGGCTGCGCGTCGACAGCATCATCGCCGAGCCGATCCGTGCGTTCGACATCATCCAGGGCGACCGCAACATCAAGCACCGTGTCGGCGAGCTGCTCGGTCTGGTCGGCCTGCATCCCGACGACGGCCTGAAGTTTCCGCACGAGTTTTCCGGCGGCCAACGCCAGCGCATCGCGATCGCCCGCGCACTGGCCTCCGAAGCCGAGTTCATCGTTTGCGACGAGCCGACGTCGGCGCTGGACGTCTCGGTGCAGGCGCAGATCCTCAATCTGATGCGCGATCTGCAGGACCGGCTGGGCCTGACCTATCTCTTCATCAGCCACAACCTCGCGGTGGTGCGGCACATGGCGACGCGCATCGGCGTGATGTATCTCGGTCGCATCGTCGAGATCGCCGAGAGCCGCGAGCTGTTCAGCAACCCGCGCATGCCCTACACGCGGATGCTGCTCGGCGCGGTTCCCGATCTCGCGATGACCGGCCGCCAGCGCATCCCGGTCAAGGGCGAGATTCCAAGTCCGATCAATCCGCCGTCCGGCTGCCCATTCAATCCGCGCTGCCCCGAGGTGTTCGATCTCTGCCGCAAGGAAGTTCCGAAACTGATCAATGGCGTCGCTTGTCACGCCGTCAATGAACCAATTCGAGCCGTTGCAAAACAGCCCTGATTGGCGCTGCGGTTGGCAGTGCGGCCCGGCTGTGATCAAGTGCGTCAGCGGTATCTCCATCGACGCAGGCACGATTTCAAATGGGCAATATCAATCCTGATCCATTCACCACGCGGCCCGAGATCGAAGGCACGTTCGGCGTCGTCACCTCGACCCACTGGATCGCGACCGCGGTGGGCATGTCCATTCTCGAGAAGGGCGGCAATGCCTTCGACGCCGCCGTTGCGACCGCCTTCACGCTGCAAGTGGTCGAACCACATCTCAACGGGCCCGGCGGTGACGTACCGATCATCGTCCATGACGTGAAGCGTGGCCGCACCGAGGTGATTTGCGGCCAGGGCCCCGCGCCTACCGGCGCCACCATCGCGCACTACCGCAGCGAAGGCCTCGACATGGTGCCCGGCACAGGGCTGCTCGCCGCATGCGTGCCGGGCACGTTCGAATCCTGGATGCTGCTGTTGCGCGACTACGGCACAATGCGACTGCGCGACGTGATCGAGACGGCCATCGCCTACGCGGCCAACGGCTATCCGCTGGTCGAGCGCGCCTCCGCAACCATCGCGACCGTCGAACAATTGTTCAGGACACACTGGACCACCTCGGCGGCGATCTATCTGCCGAACAACGAAGTGCCTGTGCCCGGCACGCTGTTCACCAACACAAAGCTCGCCGAAACCTATGCGCGCATCCTGAAAGAGGCGGAAAGCGCGGGTGCCGATCGCATCGCGCAGATCGAGCGCGCGCGCAAATCGTGGTCACAGGGATTCGTCGCGGAAGCGATCGACGCCTTCTGCCGCACGCAAGATGTGATGGACGTCAGCGGATCGCCGCACCGTGGCGTGCTGCGCGCCGACGACATGGCACGCTGGCAGCCGACCATCGAGGCGCCGCTGACCTACGACTACGGCCGCTACACCGTCTGCAAGGGCGGCGTCTGGAGCCAGGGTCCGGTGATGCTGCAGCAGCTCGCGCTGCTGAAGGGCTTCAACCTCGACGGCCTCGACCCGACCGGCCCTGAATTCATCCATCTGCAGATCGAGTGCGCAAAGCTCGCCTATGCCGACCGTGAGAAATTCTACGGCGATCCGAATTTCACGGAAATCCCGATCAAGACGCTGCTGTCGGACGCTTACAACGACGAGCGTCGCAAGCTGATTTCCGACAATGCGTCGCTCGATTTCGTGCCGGGCACGGTCGAAGGCTTTGGCGCGGTCGTCAAGCTGCGGCGGCAGGAAGGCCAACGCGAAGCGGTCGGCGCGATGGGCGCCGGCGAGCCGACCGTCGGCCGCTTCGGCGAGGTTCGCGGCGACACCGTGCATTTCGACATCATCGACAAGGACGGCAACATGGTCTCGGCCACCCCGTCCGGCGGCTGGCTGCAGTCGTCGCCGGTGATCCCCGAGCTTGGATTCAGCCTCGGCAGCCGCGCGCAGATGTTCTGGCTCGAGGAAGGACATCCGGCCGCGCTCGCGCCGGGCAAGCGGCCGCGCACGACGCTCAGTCCCACCATGGCGCTGCGCGATGGCGAGCCGTACCTCGCCTGGGGTTCGCCCGGCGGCGACCAGCAGGACCAGTGGACCACGCAGTTCTTCCTGCGTCACGTCCACGCGAAGATGAACCTGCAGGAAGCGATCGACGCGCCGGCCTGGCACTCCGAACATTTTCCGATTTCATTCTGGCCACGCACCGCGCGGCCCGGGGTGCTGGTGGTCGAGAACCGCGTGCCGAAGACCACCGTCGAGGCGCTCGCGAAGCGTGGCCATATCGTGGAAACCGGTCCCGACTGGTCGGAAGGCCGCCTCACCGCCGCCTCGAAAGTCGGACGCCGCCGTCGCGCCGCCGCCAATCCGCGCGGCATGCAGGGTTACGCGGCGGGGCGATAGCCGCAACTCAAATCACGACCTCGCGCATCACGCGCCGGCAATCCATCTCGAATTCGAGATCGATCACCGGCGGCCGCGCAAAGTGCCAGGTCAGGCCGGACCGGAAAGCGCCCGGCCGCACCAGTTCGTCAGCCGCCACAGCATGAAAGTCGTGAATGGTGTAGGCCTGCGCCGCGGTGGTATCGCCCCAACCGAAGCCGAATTCGGCGAGGCGGCGCTGCATTTGGCCAGCGGTGAACCGCACCTTCTCTTTCATGCCGTCGTGGCTCACGTCGCGATAGCGCACGATGCGCTCGGGATAACTGCCGCTGCCGCCGCGCGCCTCCGCGCTACCCGCAACCACGAAGCTCGGCGATGCACCACTGCTCGGCCGCGTGAATGAGAACGCATAAAATGACGGCTCCGCTGGCGGATCGATTTCCGGGCAGACATTGCTGCGCGCCACCGGATTGGTCGTCCCGTCGAAGATCTGCCACTCGGCAAGCGTCTTCACATAATGCTCGTTGAATTTACGAAAGCCGTCTTCGGTGAAGGCGCCTGGCGAGCGCAATTCGCAGGCACAGAACGCGGTCAGAGGGCGCCCTGCAGCCTTGATGTGCTCCGCGGCGCGCCGAAAACCTTCGGCCAACGGAACGAGGCGATCGAACCTCACACGCTCGATCTCGAATCCCGCATTGGCCGCGACCCCGCTGGAATACTGAAAGACGGCCGGAATGAACCGATAGTTGCCCGTCGCGAATTCGCTGATCATGCCGGCCTCCCATTTCTGTTGTTGGCCGACTATGAAAACAAAAAGGGGACCGGACAAGTCCGATCCCCTTTTCGATTGCCGTAAACGCGAGGTTTTAGGTCGGCCGCAAAGCGTTCGAGCCGAGATCGAAATCAGCGATATCCTTGTTGCGCTGCGACTCGGCCCCCGCCCGGTGGTCGGTCGCGATCGCCACGTAAACCGCCGGCAGCACGAACAGCGTGAACATCGTGCCGATCAACATACCCGCGACGACCACGAGGCCGATGGAGAAGCGGCTCGCAGCACCCGCGCCGGATGCGGTAAGCAGCGGCAGCAGGCCGGTGACCATGGCCGCCGTCGTCATCAGGATCGGACGCAACCGCACCCGCGCCGCCATCTCGATTGCCGAGCGCTTGTCGAGACCTTCATTGAGCTGAAGCTCGTTGGCGAACTCGACCATCAGGATGCCGTGCTTGCTGATCAGACCGACCAGGGTCAGCAACCCGACCTGCGTATAGATGTTCATCGTCGCCACGCCGAAGAACAGCGGGATCAGCGCACCGACGATCGCCATGGGCACGCTGACCATGATGACCAACGGGTCGCGCAAGCTCTCGAACTGCGCGGCGAGCACTAGGAAGATGATGATCAGCGCGAAGCCGAACGTGACCGCGAGCTGGTTGCCCTCCTGAACATACTGGCGCGAATCCGCGAGATAGTCGTGGTTGAATCCAGCCGGCAGTTTCTTTGCTTCTTTCTCCAGGAAGTCGACCGCCTGGCCGACCGTGACGCCTGGCATCGGCACCGCCTGGAACGTCGCCGAATTCAACTGATTATAATGGGTCAGTGAGTTCGGATCGGTCCCTGTCTCGATCGTGACGATGGTCGAGAGCGGCACGAGTTGACCCGTCGCGGTCGACACGTAATAGCCGCCGAGCGATTCCGGCGAAATGCGGATGCTGCGCGGCACCTGCGGAATCACCTGATAGGAGCGTCCCTGCAGATTGAAGCGGTTGATATAGTTTCCGCCCAGAAGCACAGCGAGCGTGTTGCCGACCTGCTGCATGTTGATGCCGAGGTCGCTCGCCTTGGTTCGGTCGATCTTCACCCGCACCACCGGTTGATTGAAGTCGAGGTCGCTGTCCGAGACGATGAACAGTCCGCTCTTGCGCGCGGCTTCCTTCAGTTTGTTCATCTGCTCGTAGACTTGCCGGAAGTCGCTGGTCGAACTGATGACCATCTGAACGGGCAGACCGCCGGGTCCACCGGGCAGCGGCGGAAGATTGAAGGCGAAGGCCTGAACGCCTTCGATCTTGCTCAGTTCGGCCTGCACCAGCGGCTTGAGCTGGATCGACGACCGCTTGCGCTCATCCCACGGCTTCAGCAACATGCCCGCGATACCGCCCTGCGGCCCGGTGATGCCGTTCAGCACGAAGCGCAGATCGGTTTCGGGGAATTTCGCGAAAGCCTTGTCGAGTTTGTCGCCGTAGTAATCCGAGTAATCGATATTGGCGTATTTCGGCGCCTTGGTCACCGCGAACACGATGCCCTGATCTTCCTCGGGCGCCAGTTCGGCCGACGTATGCATATAGAGGAAGCCGACGAGGCCGAGGATAGTCAGCGCGAACAGCGCCGTGATCGGACGATAGTCGAGCGAGCGATCGAGCTGCCTCCCGTACCACCGCGTCACCGAGCCGAACACCCGGTCGACGACCTTCGCGAAGCGGCCCTGGTCGCCGCCCTTGAGGAAGACCGAGCACATCATCGGCGACAGCGTCAGCGCGATGATGCCGGATACGATCACCGAACCGGCGAGCGTGAAGGCGAATTCGCGGAACAGCGCACCCGTCAGACCACCGAGGAAACCGATCGGCGCATACACCGCCGCCAGCGTGATGGTCATCGAGATGACCGGGCCGACGATTTCGCGCGCGCCCTGCATCGCAGCCTGGACCGGCGGCTTCCCCTCCTCCAGATGGCGATGGATATTCTCCACCACGACGATGGCGTCGTCGACCACGAGGCCGATGGCCAGCACCATCGCCAGCAGCGTCAGCAGGTTGATGCTGAAGCCCATCATCAGCATCAGGCTGCAGACGCCAACCAGGGACAGCGGGATCGTGACGACGGGAATGATGACCGAGCGGAACGACGCCAGGAACAGGAAGATCACAATGACCACGATGCCGACCGCCTCGATCAGGGTCTTTTCGACCTCGCTGATCGACGACTGAATGAACTTGGTCGAATCGTAAGCCACCTTCATCTTCATCGACGGCGGCAGATTGCGCTCCATCTCTGGAAACAGAGCTCGCACGCCCTTGACGATCGTCAGCGGGTTACCCTGCGGCGTCGCCTGCACGCCGATGAAGATAGCGTGTTCGCCGTTGAAGGCCACGCTGGCATCGGTACTCTGCGCGGCAAGCTCGACGGTCGCGACATCCTCCATGCGCACGAAGCCGCCGTCCTTCGACTTCACGATCATCCGCTTGAACTGATCGAGATTCTGCAGATCGGTGTTGGTCGAGACGTTGGAGACGGTGAAGTAGCCTTTGGCCTGGCCGGCGGCAGCCTGATAGTTGTTGGCTGCAATCGCGGCGGCAACGTCGGTCGGCGACACACCGCGACCGGCCATCTTCACCGGGTCGAGCCAGAGGCGCATCGCAAAGGTCTGGCCTCCGAGGATATCGGCAGAAGCCACGCCGTCCACGGTCGACAGCACCGGCTGGATCACGCGTGTCAGGTAATCGGAAATCGCCGAACCCGACAGCTTCTCGCTGGAGAAGCCGAGATACATCACGGCCGTGGTCTGCCCCGTCGTCTTGGTGACGATCGGGTCGTTCGATTCCTTCGGGATCAGGTACTTGACCGAGTTCACCTTGGCGAGAACCTCGGTCAGCGCCTGGTTCGGATCGAAGTTCAGCTTGATGTAAACCTGAATCGTGCTGGTGCCGAGCACCGACGACGACGTCATGTAATCGACGCCTTCGGCTGAAGCGACGGCCTGCTCGATCGGGGTCGTGATGAATCCCTGAATCAGGTCAGCGGACGCGCCGGGATACACGGTCGTGATGTTCACGACCGTGTTTGACAGTTTGGGGTATTGCCGGATCGGCAGGCTGGTCGCTGCCTTGAAGCCGATCAGCAGGATCAGCAGGCTGACGACAACGGACAGCACCGGCCGCTTGATGAAAATATCAGTCCATCTCATTGCGATAGGCTCCGGTCGCTCAGTACAGCGGCGGTTTGGCGGGGATCGGCGGCCCCGGATCGGCCGAGATCGTCACCGCGGCGCCGGATTGGAGCTTGAGTTGCCCGACCGCGACCACGCGATCGCCAGCCTTCACGCCGCTGGTGATGATGGCGCGTCCGTCGACCCGGTCGCCGGTCTGAACAAAAGTCCGAACAGCCGTCAGGCTGGTCTTGCCATCAGCACCCTTCTTTTCGGCGATGAGATAGACCGAGTCACCATACAGCGTGTAGTCCACCGCCGTTTCCGGAACGGTGATGACCGCCGGCTTGTCCGGCAGCACCACCGTCGTGGTCGCGAACATGCCGGGCTTCAGGATGTGATCGGGATTGGCGATCGTCGCCTGAACGCGGATGTTGCGCGTATCGGTCGATATCTGCGGTTCGACCGTAGTGATCTTGCCGTCAAAGGTACGGCCAGGATAGGCATCGACCGCGATGCGGACCGTTTGACCGACTTTGAGCTGGCCACTGTCCTTTTCCGTCACCGTGAAGTTCGCATACAGCGTCGACAGATCGGTCAGCGACACGATCTGCGTACCCGCGGTCAGGAACTGGCCAATTTCGACGTGACGCACGCCGAGTTCGCCGTCGAACGGCGCGCGGACGAGCTTCTGCGAAATGATCGCTTCGGTCTTTGCGATGCCGGCGTTGGCCTGATCATACGCAGCCTGCGCCTGATCAACCGTCGCCTGGGGCCCGAACTGACGCGCGGCCAATTGCTGCGCACGATCCAGCGACAGCTTGGCAACGGTTGCCTGCGCCTTGAAGCTGGCGAGATCGCCCTGGTCGGGACCGTCGAACAATTGCACGAGCGGCGCGCCCTTGTTCACATGCGAACCCGCCTTGAACATGATGCCGGTGATGCGGCCACTCACATCCGAAGTGACGTTGACCTGGTGTACGGCGGCGAGATCGCCGACCGCCGTCAGCAGGTTGGGGACGACTTCGGACTTCGCCTCGGCGACCGTCACTGAGGCCGGCGGCGGCTTGTTGTTGGCGAAGAACTGCGCGATCATGTGGGCGCGGAACGCGTTGAATCCCACCAGCCCGCCGACCAGCAGCACGAGCAGCAGGCCCACGATGGCGAACCAGCGCACCATGTGCACGGGCCGTTTGCGCGGTTTCTCACCGACCTGCGGCGCTCCGGGATTCGTCTGATTCCCGGTCTTGCCTTCTGATGTGATCGTCATGTCATGCACTTTCTGCGGCCGACGTCTGAGCTTCCCCGGCCGACGTGTGGGCGGCGTTGAATACAGGTTCCCGGTCCAGATGCAAGGCAATTGCCTTCGCATCCAGACCAATTCCACGAAGAATGAATTCACAGACCTGCCGCTCCAGATCGGGCGCCGCGCCATATGACAGGGCCGGGACCGAGGGGAGCTTGGTCAAAACCATCATGAGCACCGTGTGGTGCGCAAACCAGAACAGGTTGAGCGGCTCACGGCCGACCGGCACGGCATCGCCGGCGGCAATCGCGCGCTCAAGCGACAGCGTGAAGATCGAACCGATCAGATCCTTGATCTTCTCGTACAACAACCGGGCGAATTCGCCGTCATCGAGCTGACTCGAGATCATGAGGCGCAGACGCTGGGCTTCCTGTTGATCCGGCGAGGCGGAGGCACTCAGAAAGTGCTCGACCATGCCACGGATGAGGACGACCAGTGTCTCCGTCGAGGGCTCGAGATCGAGCAGCCGGTGCAGCGCCGGATCGGTCTCGCAAGCCTCCGCGAGGATTTCGGCATAAAGCGCCGACTTGCTCGGGAAATGCTTGAACAGCAGCGCTTCGGAGATCGAGGCGGCGGCGGCGACGCTCTTGGTGGTTGTGCCCGCAAAGCCATAGCGCGCGAAGCATCGCTTCGCGGCGCTCAGGATTAACTCCCGGCGCAGATCGCTGGTCATCCGCAGGTTGCTCATGGCGGACGTGAGTAAGCACTCACTTCAGCGAAAGTCAAGGAAATGCTGCACCGCATCAACCCAAATGCAGCTTAAATTGGCATAAATCCAAGCGATTGACGAATACGGGAAACGATAAACGTTCCGTCGCGGTTAGCCAGCACCCGCTCCAGATTGGCGCCGTCGATCTTGACGCTGGCGAATCGGGGCCCGGCGGCAACGTCCTGCATCGAGGCTGCGAAGGCCGCAATTTCCGCCATGGTGGCGATCGACCGCGCGTCCGCGATTCCGCAACTGCGGGCCACTCCGACCAGGTCGACCGAGCCCGATGTATGGCTCGCCTGCCCGCCCGTCTCGCCATAGCGCTCGTTGTCGAGCACCACGATCGACAGGTTGGCGGGCTTCTGCAGCGCCACGGTGGCGAGGCTGCCGATACCCATCAGCATTTCGCCGTCGCCCGTGATGACGACCACCGGTGTCTTCGGCTGCGCCAGCGCGAGCCCGAGGCCGATCATCACGGCGCCGCCCATGCCGCCCCACAGATAGAAGTTGCGGTCGTGATCGCCCGCCGCGGCGATATCGTAGGTCGAGGCGCCGAGGCCGCCGACTGCGATGGCGTTCTTGCGACCGTCCAGCAATGTTGCGACGACGGCGCGACGCTCGAGAAGATTGGTCTTGCTCATTTCACGAACACCTTTGCCCCGATCAAGCGTTGCGACAGCAGCACCGCCGTCGGCGTGCAGGCATTGTAGGCCTGCGATGCGGCCGCCTCCATCACGTCGACCACCTCCTCCGGCGTCGTCGCGCGCAACACATGCACGCCGCTCAATTCAAGGACGCCGGCCGTGGTCGAGCCCATCGGCACCTGCCACGGATTGAACTCGCCCCACTCACCGCGCATGGTCACGACAGTCAGGAACGGCAGGCTGAAAATCTGAACCAGCGACAGCATGTTGATGCAGTTGCCGACGCCGCTCGACTGCATCAGCAGCACGCTGCGCTGCCCGCCTGTCCATGCGCCGGCCATCAGCGCGATCCCCTCCTCCTCGGTCGTCAGCGATACCGCACGCATCGAGGGTTCGCCGATCACGCGCTCGATCAGATGCGAATGGCCAGCATCGGGCACATAGGCCACCTGCCGGACGTCGTAACGCTTGAGGCTCTGAAAGATGTCCTCGGGCCAGGCCGGCGCGCCATCGGCGGCGGCTTTGGTTTCAGCTTGCATGTGATTGATCCGATAAGCGGCGGGGTTGTGATTCAGTGGACCAAGTCTAGACTGTGTAGCGGATGTGAGAAGGGCGAAAACGGTATAACCGCCCGCAGGGAGTGAATGGCAGCATGGACGGCGCTACACGGGATATGGCGGCAGGCTTCGATATCGAGAAGCTGACACCGGACTTCTATGCCGATCCCTACCCAATTTATCGTGCACTGCGGGAGACCGATCCGGTCAAGCGCATGCCGAACGGCAGCTATTTCCTGACCCGCTACGACGACCTCGTCGCGATCTACAAGAACACCAGACAGTTCAGTTCCGACAAGAAACGCGAGTTCAAGCCGAAATACGGCGACTCCCTGCTCTACGAGCATCACACCACAAGCCTCGTGTTCAACGACCCGCCGTCCCACACGCGCGTGCGGCGGCTGATGATGGGCGCGCTGTCGCCGCGCGCCATCGCCGAGATGGAGCCTTATGTCGTCGCGCTGGTCGACCGGCTGCTCGACGAACTCGCTGTCAAGGGCGAGAAGGGCGGCGTCGAACTGATCGGCGACTACGCGTCAGCTATTCCGGTGGAAGTGATCGGCAACCTGCTCGACGTGCCGCACGACGAGCGCGAGCCGTTGCGCGACTGGTCGCTTGCGATCCTCGGCGCGCTCGAGCCGGTGATTTCGCCGGAAGCGTTCGCGCGCGGCAACACCGCGGTGAAGGACTTTCTCGCCTACCTCGAAACACTCGTCGAGCGCCGGCGGCAGAAGCCCGGCAATCCCGACCGCGACGTGCTGACGCGGTTGATCCAGGGCGAGGACAGCGGCGAGCGGCTGACCGCGAGGGAACTTCTGCACAACTGCATCTTTCTGCTCAACGCCGGCCACGAGACCACCACCAACCTGATCGGTAACGGGCTGGTCGCGCTGTGGCAAAACCCGGACCAGAAGCAGCGCCTGATCGACGATCCCTCATTGATCAAGACAGCGGTCGAGGAAATCCTGCGCTTCGAAAGCTCCAACCAGCTCGGCAACCGCATGACCACCGAAGCGGTCGAGATCGGCGGCATCGCCATGCCGGCGGGCACATTCGTGACACTATGCATCGGCGCGGCCAATCGCGATCCTGTGCAATTTCCCGATCCCGAGCGGCTCGATGTCGGCCGCACCCCGAACCGCCACCTCGCCTTCATCACCGGCCCGCACCAATGCGCCGGCATGGCGCTGGCGCGGCTCGAAGGGACCATCGCGATCTCGCGCTTCCTGGCGCGATTTCCGAACTACAGGATTTCCGGCACGCCGGTCCGTGGCTTGCGTGCGCGGTTTCGGGGATTCGTCAGTATACCGTGTGCGATCCGCTAGGACCGTTACACCACCGTGCGATGCCGCTCGATGCAGGTGCGGATCACGTCATCCATCGGCCTGCCCCACCAGTCGTCGGAAAAAATCTCGATCTCCGAATAGCCGGCAAAGCCCTGCGCCTCGACAGCGGCCCGCACCGATTTGATATCGATCACGCCGTCGCCCATCATGCCGCGATCGTTGAGGATATCCTTTGTCGGCACCAGCCAGTCGCAGACGTGAAACGCCAGCAGACGATTTTTGCCGGCCCGTTCGATCTGCGTCAGCAACTCAAAGTCCCACCAGACATGATAGACGTCGAGCGCGACGCCAACTGCGCCGGACCGTGACGGATCGAGCCGGTCGCAGATATCGAGCGCCTGCCGCATGGTGTTGACGCAAGCGCGATCCGCCGCATAGGCCGGATGCAACGGTTCGATCGCCAGCGGCATGCTCGCCTGCTTCGCATAATCCAGCAGCTCCGCAATGCCATCCTCGACTTGCGCATGGGCCACGCCGATATTCTTCGATGGCGCGCTGCCCGGTCGCGAATATTGCGGCAGGCCGCCCACCACCAGCACGATACAGGACGCGCCGAGCGCCTTCGCTTCATCAACGGCGCGACGGTTGTCGTCGCGCGCCGCCTGACGATGGGCATCATCGGCCGTGAACATTCCGCCGCGGCAATAGCCCGAGAGATCGAGGCCCGCGTCGCGCACCACCTTGACCGCGCGGTCGAGGCCGATGGCCGCAACCTGATCGCGCCAGGGATCGATGGCACGGATGCCGTGCCGTGCGCAGGCATCAACGATTTGCGCGAAGTCACCCTGCTTGCGGACCGTCGCCGTGTTCAGCGACAGCCAGCGATGATCGTTGGAGAAATCCCGCATCAGGCGTCGATTCCGCGCGCGCTCATAACAATTTTCATGCGCTGTGTCGCCAGTTCGGGATTCGCGAGCAGGCCTGCCTGATCGGCGAGCCGGAACAGCTCGGCGAGATGCAGCGTCGAGCGCGCGCTCTCCTGCCCGCCGACCATGGTGAAGTGATCCTGATGGCCGTTGAGATAGGCCATGAAAACGATGCCGGTCTTGTAGAAGCGCGTCGGCGCCTTGAAGATATGCCGCGACAGCGGCACCGTCGGACCGAGCACGTCGTGGAAACCCTTTTCATCCCCCGCCGCGAGCCGCGACAGCGCATAGGATGCTGCCGGCGCGATGGCATCGAAGATGCCGAGCAGCGCGTGAGAAAAGCCTTTGTCGTCGCCGGCGATCAGTTCGGCATAGTTGAAGTCGTCGCCGGTATACATCCTCACGTTTTTGTCGAGACGGCGGCGCATGTCGATCTCGCGCTGCTTGTCGAGCAGCGAAACCTTGACGCCATCGACCTTCGCAGCGTTGGCGTTGATGATGACGACCGCGGTATCCATTGCCGTATCGAGGCTGGATGTACCCCAATAATTCGCCAGCGCCGGGTCGAACATGTCGCCGAGCCAATGGATGATGACAGGCTCGCGCACCTGCGACAGCACGCGGTTGTAGACCTTCGCATAGTCGTCGGCGCTGCGGCCGAGCTTCGCCAGCGCGCGCGACGCCATCAGGATAATCCGCCCGCCGGCCTTCTCCACCGCCGCGATCTGCTCCTCATAAGCGCGGATCACGTCGTCGAGCGATTTCGCATTCTCGGGCGGAAGATGATCGGTGCCGGCGCCGGAGAACACCAGCGCATTGCCATTGGCCTTCGCAGCCCTGACCGAGCGCTGGATCAATTCGAGCGAGGTCGGCCAGTCCAATCCCATGCCGCGCTGCGCGGTGTCCATGGCTTCCGCCACGCCGAGGCCGAGGCCCCAGACATATTCGCGAAAGGCAATGGTCTTGTCCCAGTCGATCGCGGACGTCAGCCATGGATCGCCATCGGCGAGCGGATCGGCGACCACATGCGCCGCCGAGAACGCGACGCGGTTCAGCGTGCCCTCGAGCTTCGCCGGAAACACCCGCGAGGCCGCGAGGCGATAGGTCTCGAGCGAACGGTCCGCGCGCGGCAACCTTACGGATAGCGACGACATCGGCAGCACCGGCTTGTTCATGATCGGGCCCTCTCAGACCTTGATCGGCGCAACGTCGACGAAACGCCGTTCCTTCCAGCTCTGCAATGCGCACTCCGCAAGCTGCACGCCCTTGGCGCCCTCCAGCAGCGTGTACTTGTAGGGCGCATCCTCACAGACGTGGCGAATGAACATCTCCCACTGCTCCTTGAAGCCGTTGTCGTAGACGACGTTGTCCGGAAGCCTCTGCCAATCGCCGTAGAAATCGTGCAGCCGTTTCTCGTCCGGATTCCACACTGGCCGTGGCGTCGCTTGCCGCGCCTGGATCATGCAGTCCGTCAGGCCTGCGACCGCGGAACCATGGGTGCCGTCGACCTGGAAGGTGACCAGATCGTCGCGATAGACCCGCGTCACCCAGGACATGTTGATGTGGGCGATGACGCCACCCTTGAGCTGGAACGTCGCATACGCCGAGTCGTCAGCGGTCGCCTTGTACTTCTTGTTCTGCTCGTCCCAACGTTCGGGGATATCGGTCGTTCCGAGGCACATCACGCTCTCGACCTCGCCGAACAGGTTGTCGAGCACGTAGCGCCAGTGACAGACCATATCGAGGATGATGCCGCCGCCATCCTCGCTGCGATAGTTCCACGACGGGCGCTGCGCTTCCTGCCAGTCGCCCTCGAACACCCAGTAGCCGAACTCGCCGCGCACCGACAGCATGCGGCCGAAGAACCCGGAGTCGCGCAGAAAGGCGAGCTTCTTCAGCCCCGGCAGGAACAGCTTGTCCTGCACCGTGCCGTGCTTCACACCCCTGGCGTTGGCGAGCTTCACCACGTCAACGGCCTCCTTGAGCCCGGTCGCGATCGGCTTCTCGCAGTAGACGTGCTTGCCGGCGTTGATCGCCTTGGTCAGCAGCGCCGGGCGCGCCTGCGTCGTGGCGGCATCGAAGAAGATCGTGTCGTTCTTGTCGGCCAGCGCCTTATCGAGATCGGTGGTCCAGCGCGTCACGTTGAACTGCTTGGCAAGGCGCTCGACCTTGCCGGCATCGCGGCCGACCAGGATCGGATCGGGCATCATGCGGTCGCCGTTCGACAGCAGAACGCCGCCGGAATCCCGGATCGCGACGATGGAGCGGATCAAATGCTGGTTGAGCCCCATCCGCCCGGTGACGCCGTTCATGATGATGCCGAGACGTTGCGTACTCATATTGCTTGCTCCTGCGCAATTCTTGTTGTGGGGACGTCGAGCGGTTTCAGTGCCGCCCAGTCCGGATGAACGCCGGATGCGAATCCGGGTGTGACCAGCGACCCCGTCAGGAGATCGCCGCCGTGAATGGCAAGGCGAACGGCATCGCCGCCGCCGGTGTAGAGATCGGGATGGGCCAACAGGAATGCGCGGGCTTCGTCTGCCGGCGCGCCGCTGAACCCGTCGACATAGTGATGGCCGTTGCGTTCGGCATGGCTCACGCCGATCAACGCGCCGAGCGCGAGATCCTGCTGAACCGCGAGCCCCGCCTGACAGGTGAGGTCCTCACCTGATACGAAGAAACGCTCGCCTGCCCCACTCCATTTCGCCGCGCGCACCGCGTTGAGGATGGCCTTGTAAATCCCCTTGCACGACTTCGAGGAGATGCCGCGATAGCCGAGCGACTTCGCCTGCGGGAATGCGTCGTAGGAGTCGTCGGCCTCGTCGATGATGAAATCGCGCCGCGACAGCGCACGCAGCGGCGACGTCCGCGTGATGTCGCGCGGCATCGGCTGTTCGACATAAAGGAGCCGCTGCGCAATCGGCGCCAGATCGCTATCGCGGTCCAGCCTCTCCGCAAGCGCAGCGAGCGCGGCAAGGTCGGCGTATTGCTCGTTGGCATCGAGCGTGACCTTGAAGGCATACGGCAGCGTCGTGAGCTGGCGCCCAATCCGGATCAGGCGCGCCGCGTCGGCGTCGGGATCGCCACCGAGCTTGAGCTTGAAATAGCGCGCGCCGCTGGTCTCGTGCGGATCGGCGACGCCGCCGGCACCTTCGATCACGTCGTCGAGGCCGACGGTATGGCGCACCGCTACGCGCTCCAGCCGCTGGCGGCCGCGCAGAAACGCTGAGACGTCATCGGCGGTCAGGTCGGGCGTCAGCCGTGCGTCCAGTCCGGCGATATTCTCCGACATCCCGGCAAAGACGTCGGTCCCGGCGGCGCGCAACACCGCGTCCAGCACCGCCTTGTCGATCTCGGCCGGACCGAAGCCGGCCGCAAGCGGCGGAATATCCTCGGCCGCGCAGGCCGCAAGCTGCGGGCCGATGCAGGCCGCATGCAGACCGAACGCGGTCTCGAATCCCTGCCGCGCGAGATAGAGATCGCGCGCAAGCGCGAGCGACCGGCGCAATTCGGCGGCGGTCTGCTCGGCAGAAAGGTGCGCGCGCTTGTCGAACCATTTTGGCGCCAGCATCTCGGCGCTGGCGCCGACCGCCGTGCCGCCGCGCTCGCGCTCGATTTCGACGCGCAAGAAGACCTGCACGGCCTCGGTGACCGTCACCGCACCGAACCGGAACGGCCGCGCAAAGCGGATCGGCCGCTCGAACAGCGCGATATCCCGCACGGCGATGCGTGGCGCCATGGCCATGGACTTCAATCCAGCGCGCTTTGCGTGAAAAAGTGCTTGCGGATCTGCTGTACCAGTTGCGTGAAGGCTGGATCGGCCATCACGTCGAGCGAGCGCTCCCGCCCAAGCGGTACGTCGTAGATCGCGGCGATCGATCCGGGGCGCTCGGTCATGACCAGCACGCGGTCGGCGAGGAACACCGCTTCCGGAATCGAATGGGTGATCAGCAGGATGGTCTTGCCAGTCTCGCGCTGGATGCGCTGCAGTTCCATGTTCATGCGCTCGCGCGTCATGGCGTCGAGCGCGCCGAACGGCTCATCCATCAGCATGATGCGGGGATCGTGCACCAGCGCGCGGCAGATCGAGGCGCGCTGCTGCATGCCCCCCGAAAGCTGCCATGGCAGCTTCTTCTCAAAACCTTCGAGGCCGACCAGCTTCAACAGCTCCATGGCGCGCTGGCGATACTGCGCGCGCGGCAGCCGCTTCATGTCGATCGGCAGCATCACGTTGGCGAGCACGGTGCGCCACGGCAACAGCAACGCGTTCTGGAACACGATGCCGACGTTGCCGTGCGGCTCGGTCACCTGCTTGCCGTCGACCAGGATTTCACCGCTCGACGGCGGCAAGAGCCCTGAGATCATTTTCAGCAGCGTGGACTTGCCGCACCCCGACGGTCCCACCACGACGAAGAACTCGCCGTCGTTGATGTGAAAATCCAGCGGCTTGAGCGACGGCACGTCGCCGTCGCGCGTCCGGTAGGTTTTCGACACGCCGGAAATCCGGATACCCGACGCGCCGGCCGCGCCATCCGACACGACGCGGAGGTGCGCACCCGGCTGGCTGACCATCGTTCTCGCTGCTGCGCTCATATCCGGCTTACTTCGGCAGGTAATCGTTGGTGTAGAAGGCCTTCGGGTTTTCCTTGGCCTTGGCTTCGAGCCCGCCGTATTCGACCATCAGGTTGACGCTGTCGGTCATGTTCTGGTCGGTCACCTGGAACGGCCGCTTGTCCTTGGTTTCCGGCGTCCGGTACAGCGGAATCGTCAATTCGAACCCTTGTGTCAGCGTGCCGATCTTGCCGCCCTTCGGGTTGGCATCGAGGATCGACTGCGCCGCGGCTTTCGGATCCTTCTCCGCCGCCTCGACCGCCTTGGTGGTCGCCGACATGAACCGCTTCACCAGATCGGCATGCGACTTCACGTAGTCGGTGTTGGCGACAATGCCGGAAGAAACCATGTTGATGCCGTAGTCGGCGAACTTGATCGGATAGACGTCCTTGCCGGTGGCGTCCTTGATCTTCATGGACTGGTCCATGACGTAGCCGAGCAGCAGGTCGGCCTGCCCGTTGATGACGGCATTCAGCTTGGTCTGCGCATCGCCGGCAACCGTCTTGAAATCGGCTTCCTTCAAGCCCGTCTTCTTCAGGAACAGCGGCCAGATCTGCGTCATGGAATCGGCCGGCGTGATGGCCACCGTCTTGCCCTTGATGTCCGCGGGCTTGCGGATGTTCTTATCGACAAAACCCATCACCGACATCGGACTGGTCTGCAGCAGCACGCCCGTTGCGATGATCGGCGCGCCCTTGATGGCCGCGCGCATCATGGTGGGCACGTCGACGTAGCCGAAATCCGCGGTCTTCGCGGCCACAGCCTGGGTGGTCGCCGCCGAGCCGCGGCCTTCCTGAATCTCGAGATCGATTCCTTCTGCGGCGTAGATGCCCTTGGCCTTGCCGTAATAGAACGGCGCGTGCTCACCATAGACATACCAGTTGAGCATCAGCACGACCTTGTCGGCCGCCGACGCCGGGGCGGCCACCGCGAGCATCGCCCATGCAAACACCGCGGAAAACGCCGTCATCAATCGCAACATTCTCTCCTCCCGGGTTATCGATATCGCAGCCGTTCTGCGGCTGCTGTCAGGTTTTCAAAATTCAGGCCGCAATGATCAGATCTTCGCGCTGGCTGACATGCCAGGGGATCACCAGGCGCTCGATGCGATCGACCACCCAGAACAGGATGACGCCGAGCAGCGCGAGAATGACCAGCGCCGCGAACATGGTCGGCAGATCGAAGGTGCCGATCGAGCGCTGCATCACATAGCCGATGCCCGAATTGGAGCCGACGAACTCGCCAACGACCGCGCCGACAACAGCCAGCGTCACCGACACCTTGAGGCCGGAAAAGATCGCCGGCATCGCGTGCGGCAGGTTGACCGCGCAGAACACCTGAAAGCGGCTGCCCTTCATGGCGCGCGCGAGATCGACCATGTCCGGATCGACCGACTTGAAGCCCTGCACCGCCGACACCACCACCGGAAAGAAACCGAGCAGGAAGGCCGAGATGACCTTCGGGATGATGCCAAATCCGAACCAGACCACGAACAGCGGGGCGATTGCGATCTTCGGCACCGACTGCGAAAACACCAGCAGCGGATAGATGTAGCTTTCCACCGTCTTCGAACCCGCGATCAGCATCGCCACGGGGATTCCGAACAGCGCCGACAGCAGGAAGCCATAGACCGTCGCATAGGTCGTCGGCCACGACTGCGACAACAGCTCCGGCCAGTCATGCCAGAGCACAGCAACGACATCGGCCGGCGCCGGGATTTGGTATTGGGGAATGTGGAATATCCGGATGGTGAGATCCCAGGCGATGACGATGAAGATCAGAAACAGGAACGGCCTGATCCAAACCGCATTCAACAATTTCGATGCGCCTCTCTGTTCCCGACTTTCCGCCACATGCCTCTCCTTTGATCAGCGAAATTAACCCGTTGGATAATTACTGTCTAGAACTTTCAAGCGGCAATTTGGCGCGGTTGCACTACGCCTTTCGTCATGGCCAGACGTATCGGCCCGACGCGGCGCTTCGCTCGCCCGCAGCCCGGTCAGTTTGCGCAAACAAGACTGTATTTTTGTGGCCGTCGTTCCGGTCAGATTCCCGGCCCGCACCGGGGACGACCCGGGATAAGATCTATACGGCAGCCTTCTCGACCGCCGTCCCCTTCCCGAACAGAGCCGCGGATTTACCGGTCAATGCGGCGAGCACGAGCGCCACCATATGCGCAAGCCGTTCATCCTTCGCGGGCTTCTTCAGGAGATCACGGCCGAAGATCACGCTCAGCGTCGCGCTGTTCGACAGGTAGAAGAAGCCGAGCGCCGCGATCGAGATGTAAAGCTGCACCGGGTCCACCGCGACCTTGAAGTCGCCGCGCGCGACACCGCGCGTCACCACCGTCCGGATCATCTCGACGAACGGCGAATGCATCGACTTGACCTTGGTCGAGCGCTTCAGGTGGCGCGCCCGCGCCAGATTCTCGGTATTGAGCAGCGCCAGAAATTCCGGATTGCGGATGAAGTAGTTCCAGGTGAATTCGATCAGGCGCTCGATCGCCTCCGGCGGATCGAGATGTTCGAGATCGAGCGTGCGCTCCTCGGCCCGAATCTTCTCGTAGGCGCCCTCCAGCACGGCGAGATAGAGGTCTTCCTTGTTGCCGACGTGGTAATACAGCATGCGCTTGTTGGCGCCCGCCTCGGCCGCGATGCGATCGACCCGCGCGCCGCCGATGCCGTGAGCGGCGAATTCCTGCTTCGCGGCCTCGAGGATGCGCAGCCGCATCCCTTCCGGGTCGCGCTGCCATTTCAGGGTTCGTTTTGCCTTCGCCAAATCGGTAGACCTGTCGCGCGATGATATGACGTGTTCCGGCGCGAAGTCGCGATGTACCATGCCACCAGCGACTTGAGAACAAGTACATCCGGCGCGTGCACACCGTGCAGCCACTGTTGACCTCGCTTCCATGCCCGCCCCGCGAACGCTAGGATCGCGCGATGTCGATCTACTCTGCTCTTGTCCGGCCGCTGGCCTTCAGCCTCGATCCGGAAACCGCGCACCATCTGGCGATCGGGCTGGGTGCGCGGTTAGGCTGGGCTGCGAGCATGCTGCCTGCCGCGACGCACATCGAGCATCCTCGGCTGGTAACGCATGCTGCTGGTCTGCGCTTTCCGACGCCGATCGGTCTCGCCGCTGGCTTCGACAAAAGCGGCACCGCGGTCGAAACGCTGGCCGGTCTGGGTTTTGGATCGGTCGAGATCGGCTCCGTTTCGGTCGATCCGTCCGCGGGAAATCCGAAGCCGCGACTGTGGCGATTGCCGCGGGACGAGGCGATCGTCGTGCATTACGGCCTGCCCAACGACGGCGCCGAGGTCATCGCCGGACGGCTCGCACGAACGCATCTGCCGGTCCCGCTCGGCATCAACCTCGTGGTGACGAATCGCGGAGTCGGGGCACCGCCGCTGAGCGCGGATCAGATCGTCGGCGAATACGTGACCGCGGCCCGCCGGCTCGCACCTTGCGCCGACTATCTCATGCTGAACCTCTCCTGCCCGAATACCGCGGACGGACGTGACTTCTTCGCTGACCGCGAGCATCTCGATGTTTGCCTCCAGGCTTTGAGCGAGGTGCAACTCGGCGTGCCGGTGTTTCTGAAGGTGTCGCCGCTCGGCGGCATTGCCGCCATCGAGCGTGTGCTGGCTGCTGCCGACGGCCACGACTTCGTCTCCGGCTTCATGTTCAATCTTCCGCCGCTGAAGCCGGACGGCATGCGCACGCCCGAAGCGATCTGGCGTGACATGCCGGGAGCGGTGTCGGGTCCACCGGCCGCCGCGCTTGCCGATATCTGCATCCGCGAGACCTTCCGGCGGATGGATCGCAAGCGTCACATTTTGATCGGCGCCGGTGGCGTATCGACGGCCGAGGATGCCTACGCCAAAATTCGGCTCGGCGCGTCGCTGGTGCAGCTTTTCACGGCGTTGATCTATCGCGGCCCGGGCGTGGTCCGCACGATAACCACTGGTCTTGCACAATTGCTGGAGCGCGACGGCGTCGCCAACGTGGCCGATATCGTCGGCGCCGATGTGAACTAGCGTCACGCTGGCCGCGGCGTGCGCTCGATCAAAAGCGTCGGCACGCCGCAGGTGCTGCTGCGAACGGTCATTACCCGCGTGCCAGGCTTTCGTCCTGTGCGGACTTCGGACACATCGATGCCGGCAGACAGCAGTCGCTCGCGGGTCGCATCCGCATTCCCGACGCGCCAGCACAAGCCACGCAGGCGATCGCGCGCGGGGTCGAGGCTGCCGCCCGGATGATGCGCGACTTCCACGATGAGGTCGCCGCAACGGAAGAACATCAGTCGGCCCCAATCGGGGTGGGAACGGTCCAGCGCCATGTCGAGGCCGAGCCGGGCGCCATACAGCGCCGCCGCGCGTTCGGGATCGCCGGTCGCAACCACGACGTGATCCATCGCGGTGATCGGTGCCGGTCCCGTCACCGTCGAATGCGGCCGTTCGGCCGACCGCTCGAGAAAGAACAGCCGGACGCCGCGCGTCGCCTCGGTCTCGGTACGGGTTCGCTTCCATTGCAGCGTCGCACCCGAGCCGATGTCGCGACTCTCTGCCTCGCCGACCGGCGACGGCTTCAGCGTGAGCCGCTCAAGGCGCCGGTGCATCTGCGTGATATCGCCGGTGCGGAAACAAATGCTCGCCAACCCCTCGCCCTGCGCGTCCAGCACCGCGCGGATCCGCGTCGCGGATTCCGCGTCAGACTTCGGCGCGATCAATTCCAGCGTGGTGTTGTCGAGGGTGAACAGCGCCGTTGCCACGCCGTCGGCCTCGGCCCGCCATGCCGGCGTACGCGCAAACAGCGATCGATACGCCGCGACACCGGCCTCGATGTCGCGCACCACGACGACCGCGTGGTCGAGCCCGGTGATCATGGAAACAGTCCCCGCGTGGTCTTCGCCGCGCGGACCTTCTCGACGCCGAGCGCCATGGCGGCGGTCCGGTGCGGGATGTTGTCCTTCTTGGCCCGGCCGACCATCTGATCGAAGGCGCGGTCGAGGATGTGGTACTCGCGGCGCGTGACCTCCTCTTCCTCCCAGAACAGTTGCTGCAAGTCCTGCACCCATTCGAAATAGCTGACCACGACGCCGCCGGAATTGCAGAGGATGTCGGGGATCAGGAAAACCTCGCGCTGGCGCTTCTCCAGAACGAGATCGGCTTCCGGGGTGGTCGGCCCGTTGGCGCCCTCGGCCAGCACACGGCATTTCAGGTTCTCGGCGATGCCAGCATCGATCACGCGCTCCATGGCGGCGGGAACGAGCACGTCGCACGGCAGCGTCAGGATCGTCGCCGGATCGGCGTGGAGTTGGTTCGAGTAACCGGCAATGCTGCCGTGCGCAGCCGCGTGGCGCATCAGACCGGGAATATCGAGCCCCTTCTTGTCATGGAGCGCGCCGGTGTGATCGCTGACCGCAATCACCTTGACGCCGTAGTTGTGGAGTTCGAGCGCGGCATAGGAGCCGACATTGCCGAACCCCTGCACGACCGCAGTCGCGCCATTGAGCGCGATGCCGAGATCCGTCATCACACGCCGCGCGAGGTAAGCAACGCCGCGCCCGGTGGCTTCGCGGCGGCCGAGCGTGCCGCCGGAGGAAACCGGCTTGCCGGTGACGATCTCGGTAACGGTGCGGCCCTGATACATGGAATACGTATCCATGAACCACGCCATCACCTGCTCGTTGGTGCCCATGTCCGGCGCCATCACGTCGGTGTGCGGGCCGACGAACGGGATCATCTCCTGCATGTAGCGGCGCGACAGCCCTTCCAGCTCGCGCTTCGAGATCGAGCTCGGATCGATCCTGATACCGCCCTTGGCGCCACCGTATGGCAACCCGGCCAGCGCGCACTTCCAGCTCATCCAGATCGCGAGCGCGGCCACCTCGCCGAGGTCCACGCTCGGCGCGAAGCGCGTCCCGCCCTTGGTCGGCCCCAGTGTCAAATGGTGCTGCACGCGATAGCCCTCGAACACCGCGATTGAGCCGTCGTCGCGATGAATTGGACAGGACACCGTGATCGCCCGCTTCGGCATTAGGATGCGCTCGCGCTCGTCCGCCGGAATCGACAGGTGATCGGCAATGACCCCGAATTGGCGAACCGCCATATCGAACACCGGGCCGGAATAAACCGTCATCGCTATCTCCTCTCGTGATCCTCGTTCAGGAACCCTGGGCGCACTCGGCGATTAATTTGCGGTGGGTGCATTTCAACGACATCGATTCAGCCATTGTTGTGCCTTATCGTCACAGACATTATATCGTGATGCAGCCGAATGATGACGAGAGCAGTTAGAGCCGGCCGCACGAGGGTGTCAACGTCGAAGCCATCTCGCTCACCACTGATTGAAACACGATCGATAAGCGCCACGGATCATTCAATGGAAGCTCTCTTTATCGGACAAACCTACATCGACGTCACCTTCATCACCGATCATATGCCGACCGGTGACGAGAAGCATGTCGCATCGGCCTACGCCGTCTCGTTCGGCGGCAACGCGGTCACCGCGGCGTTCTGCTGCGCCAAGCTCGGCATCGTGCCGGATCTGATGGCGACGGTGGCAAACGACTGGCTCGGCCGGATGTTTCAGGACATGACGGCGAAATACGGCATCTCGGTGCATCCGCGAAAGGTGCAGACATCGTCGCTATCCTTCATCATGCCGAAGGACGGCAAGCGCGCCATCGTGCGCTGCCGCGACGACGAGCACATCCATCCGTTTCCGATCCTCAACCTCGGCGGCTGCCGCGCCTTGCACATCGACGGTCACCAACCCGATGCCGCCATTCATTACGCAAAGCTGTGCCGCGAAGCCGGCATCCTCACCTCGCTCGACGGCGGCGGCCTGCGATCGAACACGCACGAGGTCTTGCAGTTCATCGATGTCGCGATCGTCGCCGAGCGGCTGTGCGAACAGATGGAGATGCAGCCGGGCGCGATGCTCGACTATCTCAAAAGCCGCGGCTGCCGCGTCGGTGGAGTCACCATGGGCGAACGCGGCCTGCTCTGGTACGACGAGACAGGCACCGTCCATGCGCTGCCCGCGCTCGGCATCGCGCGCGACCGCGTCATCGACACCAACGGCGCCGGCGACGTCTTCCACGGCGCCTATGTTTACTCCTATCTCAGCAATCCCGCCTTGAGCTGGGCCGAGCATTTCAACTTCGCGCGCGCCGCGTCGACCTACAAGATCCAGCGGCTCGGCAACGAGGCCGGCCTGCCGACGCTGACCGATATCGCCGGCGTGCGGCGTGAATTCGAAACCGCGGTCTGATCGCACCGGAGCATCATCCGTATGGGCCGCGTCCTCGTTGCCGGAAGCATCAATATGGACGTGGTGGTGAAAGCTGGCCGCCATCCCCGGATCGGCGAGACCGTCGCAGGCCACGAGGTGCTGTTTCTTCCTGGCGGCAAGGGCGCCAACCAGGCCATTGCCGCGTCGAAACTCGGCGCTCCGACGACGCTGATCGGCTGTCTCGGCCGGGATGCGTTCGGCCGCGACCTCCGCGCCTTCCTCGCCGCCACCGATCTCGATCTCGACTTCCTGCGCGACACCGCCGACGCGCCGACAGGGACCGCCATCATCACCGTTGCGGATGGTGACAACACCATCGTGGTCATTCCCGGCGCGAATGCATCCGTGAATGCGGCCGATGTCGCGGCACCTCCGCTCGCCGCCGACGATATCGCGGTCTGTCAGTTCGAAACTCCGTTGCCCGCGGTGACGGCCTTCCTCGAACGGGCGCGCACGGTCGGCGCAACGACAATTCTCAATCCCGCGCCGGCCCTGCCCTGCGACCGCAGGTTGCTCGGGCTCGCCGATGTCCTGATCCTCAACGAAACCGAGCTCGGCTTTTTCGCAAAGCGCGAGATCGGCCCGACCAGCGATCCCGCCACCATCCTCGAGGCCGCACGCTCGCTGCAAACCGATTCCCGTCAGACGATCTGCGTGACATTGGGACCGCGCGGCTTTCTGGCATTGATCGGGGGCGAGCCGCATGGCGAGCCCGGCCGCCCGGTGACGGCGGTGGACACCACCGGCGCGGGCGACTGCTTTGTCGGCGCCGTCGCTGCGCGGCTCGCACGGCGACACACCGTTCGCGACGCGTTGCACTATGCCAATGTGGCCGCATCACTTTGCGTGCAGCGCGTGGGCGCCGCACCGGCAATGCCCTCGGCGGCGGAAGTCGCGGCGCAGGTCGAAGGCTAAGCCGGCACGAAACGCAGCGGCAGATGATCGAACCCGCGCAACGTATTGTTCAGGCGTCGTTGCGGCTCGCCCGTCATCTCGATCGCCGCGACGCGCTTGACGAGTTGACTCAAAATCGCTTCCACCTCCAGCCGCGCCACCGCCTGTCCGACGCAGCCGTGAATGCCGGTGCCGAACGTCATGTGCCCCGTCGCACGCCGCGTCACGTCGAACCTGTCCGCATTCTCCCAGCGCCGCGGATCGCGATTGGCGGCGGCCAGAAACAGCAACACCTTTTCGCCGTCACCAAGCCGGATACCGCCGACATCGACGTCCCGGGTCGTGGTGCGGAAAAAAGTCTGCACGGGCGCCTCGAAGCGCAGCACCTCCTCGAAGGCGCCCCGGATCAGTGCGGGATTTTCGCGCAGATTGGCCCACTGTCGAGGATGGCGGGCCAGGCAGTAGAGCGTGTTGCCGAGACCGTAGACCGTCGTATCGATGCCCGCCGACAGGAACGATCGCACCAGCATGCCCGCCTCGTCTTCCGTCAGCTCACCGGAATCCACCGCGTGAAAAATCTGCATGCCCAATCCATCCGGCGCCAGCGCCACACGGCTGCACTTCGACATGATCCAGTCGCGCACCGGACCGGCATTCGCCATCGCGCGATTGAACAGGTCGTTCCGGGGCCCGAATGAGTTGAAGACCATGTTGCCATAGGGCAGCAGATTTTCCCGGCCGTCGGCGGATAGCCCGACCGCATCCGGAAAGACCTTCAGCGGATAGGGCTCGGCCAGATCAGCCACGCCATCGAACTCGCGACGCTCGACCAGCCGCGCAACCAGCGTTTCAGCCTCGCGGTCAAACGTCTCGCGCAACACCTTGATTGCACCCGGCGAGAGAATCCGGTTCAGCACGGCGCGCGTCTTGGTGTGCAGCGGAGGATCGGCCTCCAGAATGATGCTCGGTGGGCGCCATGGCGGCTCCTTGCGGAAATCGCTGAGGCCGACACCCGCCCCCGAACAATAGGTTTGCCAATCCGTCAAAGCATCGCGCACCTGCTCATGGCGCGCCATTGCCCATATCCCGTAGCGCTCGAGCCAGACTGCAGGCCCCGCCTCGCGCAGCGCATGATGGTGCGGATAGGGATCGGCCAGGAAATCGTCCGAAAACGGGTCAATGGACGAAACCGGTCGGGTCAAAGTTGCCTGATCGCTTGTCATCTCAGCTCCACCCATCGTCTTTTTGCGGCGCGGTAGCATTCGCTTCGATGCGACGCAGTTTGACGGCCCGACCTGGGATTGTCACCCCATCACATCTGCGATTTAACTGCTTGCACTCGCTTGCAACCGGAGGCCATCGGAACATGACACCCCCCACAACTGCTCCCGCCATGGTCGACGACCCCGCTTTGCTCGCGATCGATGGCGCCATCGCCACCATCACGCTTAATCGGCCGGCGGCGTTCAATTCGATCAACCTCCCTATTGCCAAAAAGCTGGAGCACCTGGCGGCCGAGGTCGAGGCCAACGACGACCTCCGCGTGCTGGTGATTCAGGGTGAAGGCCGCGCCTTTTCCGCCGGCGGCGACCTTCAGACCATCGGCGCCGCCTCCGCCGCCGACACTGTCGCGCCGGTCGTCGGCGAGTTGCTGCTGCACTATCACGCGTTCATCCAGACGCTGCGGCGCATGAACAAGATCGTGCTGACCAGCGTGCATGGCTCGGCCGCCGGTGCGGGCCTGTCGCTCGCTTTCGTCGGCGACCTATGCATCGCGACCGATGACGCGCGGTTCACCCCGGCCTACGCCAAAATCGGCGTCTCGCCCGACGGCGGCGGCACGGTGGGTGTGGTGAGCGCGGTCGGCGCGCGCCGCGCTCTGCAGATATTCCTGGCGGAGGACAGCTTTTCAGCGGCACAGGCCTATGAATGGGGGCTGCTCGCCAAGGTCGTTCCGGCGAGTGAGTTGAAAGCCGCGACGCGCGCACTCGCCGAACGGCTCGCGAAAAATCCGCTGTCAGCGATCGCGGCCACCAAGGCACTGATCCACAGCGCGGCCACCAATCCGATCGACGCGCAGCTCGACGCCGAGAAAGACGCCATCATCGACTGCATGCACACCGACGATTTCCGCGCCGCGGTGAAGAGGTTTCTGGACAAGGGGAAGTAGAGAATCTTCCTTGCAGGCGGTACGCCGCACGGCGCAGGAGAGCAATGATGCATCTGCTCGCACTCGTCTCCACTTTGCTCGCTTTCTTGGGAATCACTGCAGCGCAAGCTGCGGGAGTGAAGAATTTCGACATTCCCGCCGACTCCGAGGGACCCGCGATCAGACTCCTGGTCTGGACTCCTTGCTCGGAGCCGCCCAAGGAAATGGATGCACGAGGAGCGACGTTCCTGGCCGTGCCCGGGTGTCCGGTCACCGGAGAAAAGCTTCCCCTCATTGTACTGTCGCATGGAAGGCGAGGATGGTTCGGCGGTCATCACGACACAGCAGAAGCTCTGGCCGATGCTGGCTTTGTGGTCGCAACGCTCAATCATCCCGGCGACACCTGGCGCGATACGAGCCGCACCGACAGCCTTTCTATTCTCATCGAACGCCCGATGGATATAAGGCGGCTGATCGACTACATGCTTCAGACATGGCCGCATGCTGCCCGTATAGATGCTGAGCGTATCGGGCTCTATGGTTTCTCGTTTGGCGGCTATACCGGCCTCGCCGTCATCGGCGGAAATCCCGTCTTGCAAAAAGGGCTGGCCGGTTGCCAAACGTCGTCCTTGCAGGCTTGCAAGCAACTCGAAAACGGCGAGCTTCCCGAACGGCCGATCGTTCACGACCCACGAGTCAAGGCCGCCGTCATCATCGATCCTTATCCGGTGTTCTTCTTCCCCAAGGAGAGCCTCCAAGGAATAACGGTCCCGGTACAATTGTGGAGTTCCGACCCGGCGCAAAAAGCTGACGGCCTATCCGGCTGCTGTGCAGCAGCTATGAACCAGCGGCTCCCGACAAAGCCGGACTATCACTTTGTTGAAAAGGCTAAACACTTTTCCTTTCTCGCGACCTGTACTGCGAAGGAAACGCAGGCCAACCCCGCTGTCTGCACCGATGCGCCGGGCTTCGATCGCGCCGGTTTCCACAGCAGGCTTCACGGAGATGTCGTTGCGTTTTTCCGCAGGCATTTTGCGGAAAGCACCAAGCCCGAGCATGATCGCTAGCGAATCACGCCCAAAACCGCCGGTCACTCGGCGGCTTGAAGTTTCGGATTCGACTACTTCTTTCCCTGCTCCGTCATGAAATCGAAATCGCAGCCCTCGTCGGCCTGCAGAATCGTTTCATTGAACAGGTGCGCGTAGCCGCGCTTCGCCCAGTCGGGCGTCGCGGCCTTCGGCTGCGCCGCGCGCCGCTTCTTCAATTCGGCCTCATCGACCAACAGATCGATGCGGCGGCCAGCGACATCGAGCCGGATCTGATCACCGCTGCGGATCAGCGCCAGCGGCCCGCCGTCCGCCGACTCCGGCGTGATGTGCAGCACGATGGTGCCGAACGCCGTGCCGCTCATGCGCGCATCGGAAATCCGCACCATGTCCTTGACACCCTCGCGCGCGAGCTTCTTCGGAATCGGCAGATAGCCGGCTTCCGGCATGCCCGGCGCGCCCTTCGGTCCGGCATTGCGCAGCACCAGCACGTCGTCGGCTTTCACATCGAGCGCGGGATCGTCCACCCGCAACGTCATGTCCTCGACGGATTCGAACACGACCGCGCGCCCGGTGTGCTGCAGCAGTTTCGGCGACGCCGCGGAATGCTTGATGACCGCGCCGCGCGGCGCCAGATTGCCGTGCAGCACCGCCATCGCGCCTTCCGGCTTGATCGGCTTGCCGCGCGGACGAATGACATCCTGTCCCGGCACCTCCTCGGCACCCGCGACGACCTCGCGCAACGTCTGGCCGGTGATGGTTGTCTGGTCGAGGTCGATGAGATCGCCGAGCTGTGCCATCAATTTCGGCACGCCGCCGGCATGATGGAAATGCTCCATGTAGTGATCGCCGGATGGCTTGAGATCGATCAGCACCGGCACCTCGCGGCCGAGCTTGTCGAAGGCCTCGAGCTCGATGCGATGCTTGGTGCGTCCGGCGATGGCGGTGAGATGGATGAGCCCGTTGGTCGAGCCGCCGATCGCCTGCAGCACCACCTGCGCATTGCGAAACGACTTTGCGGTCAGCAATTCGCTCGGCTTCGGTCCCTTCTTCTTGGCCATCTCGGCGGCGACGCGGCCGCTGGCCTCCGCCGAACGGAATCGCTCGGCGTGCGGCGCGGGGATCGTCGCACTCATCGGCAGCGACAGCCCAAGCGCCTCGGTGACGCAGGCCATGGTGCTGGCGGTGCCCATCACCATACAAGTCCCGACAGAAGGCGCGAGCCGGCCATTGACCGCTTCGATCTCCACGTCGTCGATCTCGCCGGCGCGATACTTGCCCCAGAGACGGCGGCAGTCGGTGCAGGCGCCCAGCACCTCGCCCTTGTGATGGCCGACGACCATGGGCCCGACCGGGATCACCACCGTCGGAAGGTCGGCGCTGACCGCCGCCATGATCTGCGCCGGCAGCGTCTTGTCGCAACCGCCGATCACGATCACCGCGTCCATCGGCTGGGCGCGGATCATCTCCTCGGTATCCATCGCCATCAGGTTGCGCAGATACATCGAGGTCGGGTGCGAAAAGCTCTCCGCGATCGAGATCGTCGGAAACACCATGGGCATCGCGCCGGACAGCATGACGCCGCGCTTCACCGCTTCGATGATCTGGGGGACGTTGCCGTGACAGGGATTGTAGTCGCTGTAGGTGTTGGTGATGCCGACGATCGGCCGGTTCAGCGCATCGTCGGAATAGCCCATCGCCTTGATGAAGGCCTTGCGCAGGAACAGCGAGAACCCGGCGTCGCCATAGCTGGTCAGTCCCTTGCGAAGTCCGTCGGCCATTGTCGTTTCTTTCTGTTTTTGAAGCGGTTGATACGCTTACATCACAAATATAGCGTCATTCCGCGCCTGCGCTGCGAGAACGCGCATCCCAGATGCGCAATTGCGCATCGGGGAATGACGACCACGTTTTATGTCCACTTCACGATCCGGCTGGCGTCGCCATCGAACTCCATGCCGCAGAACGCGCCACCCTGATAGTAATCGCCGACCGGGTCGGGCTTGAGCTTCGCCTGCTCGGCCATCGCGTGGGCAACGAAATCCTCGCCCTTGCCGGTCGGACGATAGCCAAGGTCGTAGGCGCGCGAATTATCCCACCACGACCGCTCGTTGTACGAGGCGCCGTACAGGATCTCGAAATGGATGTCGGGATGCTCGAGACCGATACGGCAGAGCTGCATGAGGTCCTCCGGCTTCAGCCAGATCGACAGCCGCCGGTGATCGATCGGCTTGTCGCCGAAGTTGCCGATGCGCAGGCAGGTGACGCGCAGGCCATGCTTGTCGGCATAGAGCGAGCCCATGCCCTCGCCGAACAGCTTGCTGACGCCATAGCGGCTGTCGGGGCGTGCCGTGACGTCGGTGCCGATGCGATGATGGCGCGGATAGAAACCCACCGCGTGGTTCGACGAGGCGAACACCACGCGCTTGACGCCCTTGCGCCGCGCCGCCTCGAACAGGTTGTAGCAGCCGATGATGTTGGATTGCAGGATCGCATCCCACGGACCTTCGACCGAATAGCCGCCGAAATGCAAGATGCCGTCGACACCCTCGCAGATCGCCTCGACCTGCGCGAGATCGCCGAGGTCCGCGGCCTTGAACGTCTCGTCCTTTGCGAGATCGGCGGGCGGCTTGATGTCGCTCAGCACGAGATCGGAATAGATCGGCGGCAGCAGCTTCCGCAAACTGGTACCGATTCCGCCCGAGGCACCCGTCATTAAAATGCGCGGCATATCGTCTCCCGTCCTTGCAACATTGCACCGAGTATCGCCCGCCGCGATGCATGCGGCAAGACGGCCGCACGCTTGCCGCCGCAGCATCCCGATGATAGCAGACGATCAAGAGGAAATGGCACAACAACGAGGCGCAAGATGTCCAACACGCCCACGGCCCACACCACCGGATGGCAGCCCGCCACGCATTATCCAGATCCCGCGATCCACGCGATCGATCCGCGCTTCGAAAAATACTGGCTGAAACTGTCCGCTGTGGAACGCTTGGCGACCGGCCTGCGCTGGGCGGAAGGACCGGTATGGTTCGGTGACGGCCGCTATCTGCTGTGCAGCGACATTCCCAACAACCGCATCCTCAAGTGGGAAGAGGAAACAGGCAGCATCAGCATCTATCGCAAGCCGTCGAACTTCGCCAACGGCCATACCCGCGACCGCCAGGGCCGCCTGATCACCTGCGAGCACGGCGGCCGCCGCATCACGCGCACCGAATATGACGGCGCGATCACGGTGCTGATGGATTCCTTCGAGGGCAAGCGGCTGAATTCGCCGAATGACGTGATCGTCAAATCGGATGGCTCAATCTGGTTCACCGATCCCGTATTCGGCCTGCTCGGCAACTACGAGGGCTACGAGGCGGAATCCGAGATCGAGCCCAATGTCTATCGGCTCGACAGCGCGACCGGCAAAGCCACCATCGTAGCCGAAGGCGTGCTCGGGCCGAACGGCCTGTGCTTCTCGCCCGACGAAAAGATTCTCTACATCGTGGAATCGCGCGGCGTGCCGAACCGGAAAATTCTGGCCTACGACGTCAGCGCCGATGGCAAGACGATCTCGAACAAGCGCGTGCATATCGATGCCGGCCCCGGCACGCCCGACGGCATGCGCTGCGACATCGACGGCAACCTGTGGTGCGGCTGGGGCATGGGCACGCCCGATCTCGACGGCGTCATGGTGTTCGCCCCGGACGGCGACCTGATCGGCCGCATCGCCCTCCCCGAACGCTGCGCCAACGTCTGCTTCGGCGGCTTGAAGCGTAACCGCCTGTTCATGGCCGGCAGCCAGTCGATCTACGCGCTGTATGTGAACACGCAGGGCGCGCTGGGGGGATAGATTCAACTATGGCACCTCTCTTACCCTCCCCTGGAGGGGGAGGGTTAAACGCGACGGGCAAAACAAAACGCCGGAGCGAATGCTGCCCCGGCGTTCCGATGTCAGATACTCAGCGTGCGACTTACGCCGCGTTGAAGCCGGCGATCGCCTTCACCTCGAGGTATTCCTCGAGGCCGAACTTGCCCCACTCGCGGCCGTTGCCCGACTGCTTGTAGCCACCGAACGGCGCGGTGCGGTCGTTCGGCACGCCCTGCAGATTGACGTTGCCGGCACGGATCTGGCGGCCGACCTTGCGCGCACGCTCGACGCTGCCCGCCGAAACGTAACCCGCAAGACCGTACGGCGTGTTGTTGGCGATGCGCACGGCGTCCGCCTCGTCCTTGGCGCCCATGATCACGAGCACGGGTCCAAAGATCTCCTCGTTCGCAACCGTCATCTTCTCGGTGACGTCGGCGAACACGGTCGGGCGCACGTAGAAGCCCTTGTTGACGCCTTCCGGCAGACCGGGACCGCCGGCCACCAGCGTTGCGCCCTCGTCGATGCCCTTCTGGATCAGATCCTGGATCTTGTTCCACTGGGTGCGATTGACGACGGGACCGATGGTGGTGCCTTCGGCGCGCGGATCGCCCGCCTTGGTCTTATCGGCCACGCCCTTGGCGATGGCGGCGACCTCTTTCATCTTCGACAGCGGCACGATCATGCGCGACGGCGCGTTGCAGGACTGGCCGGAGTTGTTGAACATGTGCGCAACACCACCGGTCACGGCCTTGGTCAGGTCCGCATCCTCCAGGATGACGTTCGGCGATTTGCCGCCGAGCTCCTGGCTGACGCGCTTCACCGTCGGCGCGGCGCGCTTGGCGACATCGATGCCGGCGCGGGTCGAGCCGGTGAAGGAGATCATGTCGATATCCGGATGCTCGCTCATGGCGGCACCGACCTCGGGCCCGAGGCCGTTGACGAGGTTGAACACGCCCTTCGGCACGCCGGCTTCATGCAGGATTTCCGCAAAGATCAGCGCGGAGGTCGGCGTGAACTCGGACGGCTTCAGGATCATGGTGCAGCCGGCCGCGATCGCGGGCGCGACCTTGCAGGCGATCTGGTTGAGCGGCCAGTTCCAGGGCGTGATCATGCCGACCACGCCGATCGGCTCGCGCACCACGGTGGCGGACGGCAACTGCTCCTCGAACTCGTACTTCTTCAGCACCTCGAGGGTGGACATGATGTGGCCGAGGCCGGCGCCGGCCTGCAGCTTTTCCGCCATCGGCAGCGGCGCACCCATCTCGTCGGAGACGGCGGCGCCGATATCCTTCATGCGCGCCTTGTAGGCAGCGACGATCTTCTCGAGCAGCGCCACGCGCTCCTCACGGCTGGTCTGCGAGAACGTCGCGAAGGCACGCTTGGCGGCGGCGACCGCCTTGTCCACGTCGGCCTTGGAGCCGAGGGCCACCTCATACATCGCCTCTTCCGTCGCCGGATTGACGACCGGCGTCGATTTCTTGACGGCGGGATCGACCCAGGCGCCGTCGATATAGAATTGCATGCGATTGACCATGACGAAACCTCACGATGTTCTTGAAAAACTTGGGAGAACGGAGCGTTCGGGAAGCATCCTTGCACGAACGGACCGGGAATTGAACCCGCCATCTGCGGGACGCCGTGTCGCGGCTGACGCAGGATATATAGCGTTTTCGAGCGAAGTGGATACCGGTTCGCGTCAAGAAAGCGCGTCAAAATAAAGGCTGGAGCCCGGCTTTGATTCCATCAAAGCCGGAATAGCTCCAGGGCCGCGGGTGCGGCAGGCGCAAGGCGGCGAATGCAGCCCTCCCTGGAGGGAGAGGTCAATCTCACACCGCCATTTTCCGGTGCCGCACCGGCGCGCCCACAGTCAGCGATTCCGCCGCGTCGATGATAGCGTTGGCGTCGATACCATGATGCCGGTAGAGGTCGTTGATGGTGCCGGTCTGGCCAAAATGCTCGACGCCGAGCGCCTCCATGCGATGACCGCAGACCGCGCCGATCCAGCCGAGCGCCGCCGGATGGCCGTCGAGCACGGTGACGATGCCGCAGTCGCGCGGCAGTGGCGCCAGCAGCTTTTCGATGTGGCTGAGGAAGTTGGGATGGCGGCGGTCGCGCCGCATCTTTCGCGCGGCGGTCCAGCCGGCATGCAGGCGGTCGGCGGAGGTGATCGCCAGCAGCCCGACGTCGCGGCGGCTCTCGCCGAGCATGCCGATGGCTTCGATGGCCTCCGGCGCCACCGTGCCGGTATAGGCGACGATCGCCTCCGCATTGGGGCCGGGCTTGCGCAGCCAGTAGGCGCCATCGGTGATGGCCTTCTCCAGATCCGGCGTCATCATCCGCTGCGGCTGCTCGATGGTGCGTGTGGAAAGACGCAGGTAGACCGAGCCGCCGTTGCGCATGCCGCTGCGGTCGTCGCCCTCGTCGGTCAACTCGCGCTGCATGTGCGCAAAGCCCCAGCGCATCATGACGGCGAGCTCATCGACGAAGGCCGGCTCGAACGCGGCGAGCCCGTCCTGCGCCATGCCGATCAGGGGCGTTGCGATCGACTGATGCGCCCCGCCCTCGGGCGCAAGCGTGATGCCCGATGGCGTGCCCGCCACCATAAAGCGGGCGTCCTGATAGCAGGCGTAGTTGAGCTGATCGAGCGCGCGGCTGATGAACGGATCGTACAGCGTCGCGATCGGCAGCAACCGCTCGCCGTTGATCGAATGCGACAGCCCGAGCGCCGACATCAGGATGAACAGATTGGCCTCGGCGATGCCGAGTTCGATGTGCTGACCCTTCGGCGAGAAATCCCAGGCGAACGTCGAAGGAATCTTCTCCTTCTTGAACACGTCGGCCATCGCCGCCTTGGCGAACAGGCCGCGCCGATTGACCCAGGCGCCGAGGTTGGTGGACACGGTGACGTCGGGTGATGCAGTCACGATGCGGGACGCGAGATCGGTGTCGCCCTTACCGAGTTCGTTGAGGATCAACCCGAAGCCCTGCTGCGTCGACATCTGCGGCGACGGCGTGAATGACAGATGTTGCGGCACATCGACCGCGGGCGCCGCGAGACGCCGCCGGCCCTCGCGGTTGAACGGCACCCGCGCCAGAAATGCTTCGAGCGCGGCCGGGTCCTGCGCGAGTCCCTCGAACCTGTCCCACTCGTGGCCGGGGCGGATATCCTGCGCCGCGCGCCATTTCTCCATCTGCGCCGGCGTCATGAGGCCGGCGTGGTTGTCCTTGTGACCCTGGAACGGCAAGCCGACGCCTTTGATGGTGTAGGCGATGAAGCACACCGGACGATCGTGGTCGATCGCCTCGAACGCCTCCAGCATGCTCGCCATGTCATGGCCGCCGAGATTCGACATCAATGCCAGAAGCTCGTCGTCGCTGCGGCGATCGATCAACGCGGACACCTCGCCCTGATCGCCGATTTCGTCCTGCAGCCGCTTGCGGAACGCCGCGCCGCCCTGAAAGCACAGCGCCGCATACATCTGGTTCGGGCAGCTATCGATCCAGCGCCGCAGCGCCTCGCCGCCGGGCTCGGCGAACGCCGCCTGCATCAGCTTGCCGTATTTGACGATAGCCACGTCCCAGCCGAAGTTGCGAAACATGGTCTCGAATTTTTCCCAGAGCCCTTCGCGCACCACGGCATCGAGGCTCTGCCGGTTGTAGTCGACGATCCACCAGGTGTTGCGCAGGCCGTGCTTCCAGCCTTCGAGCAGCGCCTCGAAGATGTTGCCTTCGTCCATCTCGGCGTCGCCGACCAGCGCAATCATCCGCCCTTCGGGACGATCCTTCATCCAGCCGTGCGCCTTGACGTAATCCTGAACCAGCGAGGAGAACAGCGTCTGCGCCACGCCGAGACCGACCGAACCGGTCGAGAAATCGACGTCGTCGGCATCCTTGGTGCGCGACGGATAGGATTGCGCGCCCTTGAAGCCGCGGAAGTTCTCAAGCTTGTCGCGGGTCTGATGACCGAGCAGATACTGGATCGCGTGAAACACCGGGCTCGCATGCGGCTTCACCGCGACGCGGTCCTCCGGCTTCAGCACCGAGAAATACAGCGCCGACATGATGGTCGCGAGCGAAGCCGACGACGCCTGATGGCCGCCGACCTTCAATCCGTCCGTGTTGGGCCGGATGTGGTTGGCATTGTGGATGGTCCACGACGACAGCCACAGCGCCTTGCGCGCGAGAGCTGTCAGGATTTCAAGACGAGCGGCATCGGCGGGCATGGCGGCAGCCTCAAGTGGAAAAGACAGCTCTGATGATACGCCCGCCCTTCTCGCGAAAAATCTCAAATTTCGCGCAATACCCGGCCGGATTGGGATATATCATCGCTGAAACGCCAACAAAGAAGAGTTTTTCCTAATGAGCGCCCTGGACGCCATCGACCGCAAGATTCTCGGAATCCTGCAATCCGACAGCCGCATCACCATGCAGGAACTCGCGGACAAGGTCGGGCTCTCGGTGTCGCCCTGTCATCGCCGCGTGCGCCTGCTGGAAAGCCGCGGCGTCATCACGCGCTACATGGCGCTGGTCGATCAGAAGTCGCTCGGGCTGCCGGTCAGCGTCTTCATCTCGATCAAACTCGAACGGCAGAAGGAAGCCGACCTCAACCGCTTCGCCAAGGCGATCTCGGGCTGGGAGGAAGTGCTGGAATGCTATCTGATGACCGGCAACCGCGACTACCTGCTGCGCGTGGTGGTCGCCGACCTCTCCTCTTACGAGGCATTCCTCAAGAACAAGCTGACGCGGCTCGACGGCATTGCTTCGATCGAGTCGAGTTTTGCGCTGAGCCAGGTCAAATACACCATCGCACTGCCGGTGTAGCTATCGCACCGCCTCACGCGTTCGGCGACGGCTCGGCGGCCACCGTGCGCATCGCCGAGTGCCTGATACGCTCGCGGTGCGCGGTGTAGAGTCCGCTGCCGATGATGAAGGCCGCGCCGGTGATGGTCCAGATGTCCGGGACCTCGCTGAACAGCAGGAAGCCGAAGATGCTGACCCACAGCAACTGGATATACTGGAACGGCGCCAGCACCGAAGCATCGGCATAACGGAACGCCAGCACCACGATCCACTGCCCGGCGGTGGAGGAGACGCCGATCAGGATGCCGAGCAGGATGGCCTCCCAACCCGGCGTCACCCAGACATAGGGCACCAGCAGCGACAGGATCCACAGGCCCACGATGGACGAATAGGTCATGGTGGTGATGGCGCGCTCGCTGCCGCTCATCATCCGCGTCATGATCAGGGTGCCGGCCCATGACAGCGCCGACACAATGGGAAAGAGCGCAGCCAGATGGAACGCGCCGCTTCCCGGCCGCAGGATGACCAGCACGCCGAACAGGCCGACCGCGGTGGCGATCCAGCGGCGGACGCCGACCTTCTCGCTCAGGAACACGATCGACAGCGCGGTCACGAAGAGCGGCGACACGAAGGCGGTAGCGGAGGCTTCCGCGATCGGAAGAAATTTCAAACCCGAAATGAAGAACAGCGACGAGCCGAGCAGCGTCGCGCCGCGCATGATCTGAAGGTTGAAGCAGCCGGTCTTGAGCGCAAACAGCGGCGAGCCGGGAATCATCGCCGGCACCATGATCAGCGCGAACACCAGGAAACGCAGCCAGGCGATCTCGATTGCAGGCAGCGTATGCGACAGGTATTTCGCGGTGACATCCGATGTTCCGAGAAACAGGGTCGACGTCAGGATCAGCGCGATGCCGCGAAACGGGCGATCGACGCGGGCGAGCGCAGGACTGGGAGAAGCCTCGGTCAATGGCAGGGCAGTCGTCGTCAAGGGCGGCCGCGGATGGCGTTTGGAGAAAAAGATTCGGGAATCGCTGGACCCGACAATATCGGTCACAAGACGCCGAACGGACTCGATTCACAAGTGCCGAAAACAGGCAGCGGATATGCGCCGTTGCGCGCGGCGAAGCGTCACGGCGGCCACCGCTCCCATCAGAGCATCGGCAGGCTTCGTGGCTGCGGTCCGCGCGGAAACGCCTGCTCCAGAAGCGCGACCTCGTCGTCGCCGAGCACGAGGTCACCGGCTCCGGCATTGTCGACGGCGTGCGCCTCCCGCGACGCCTTCGGGATCGCCAGCACAGCGGGGCGGCGGGTCAGAAAGCTCAGGGCCACCTGATGCGGCGTGGCGCCGTGCGCGGCCGCGATCCGCTGCAGCACCTTGCCGCCCGCGCTCTGCGGCGCCGGAAAATCGTCGTGCCCGAATGGCGAATAGGCCACGACGGCAACGCCGTGCGCCTCGCACCACGGGATCACCGCATGTTCGATCGCACGTTCCTGCAGATGGTAGAGCACCTGATTGCAGGCGATCGCGCCTTCCCCGGCGACGCCGAGCAGCTCATCGAGATCGTCGGCGTCGAAATTGCTGACGCCCCACGAGCGGATCTTTCCGGCGCGGATCAGATCGTCGAAGGCAGCGACCGTATCCGCGAGCGGATATTGTCCGCGCCAGTGGAGCAGGTAGCAATCGAGCCGGTCGGTCTTCAGCCGCTTCAGGGATCGCTCACATGCCGTGACGGTCCCACGCCGCGACGCGTTGCTCGGCAGGACTTTCGAGACGAGAAAGACCTCGTGACGCCGGTTCGCGATCGCCTCCGCCACTACAGGTTCGGCGTCGCCATACATCTCGGCGGTGTCGATGTGGGTCATGCCGAGATCGAGGCCGCGACGCAGCGCCGCCACCGCCGACGCGCGGTCGCCGCGATCGATGTACCAGGTTCCCTGCCCGATGACGGAGGTCTCCGGTCCCTTGGAGCCGAACGATCGCTGTCTCATGGCCGATTATGCCTGCTCTAATGTCTGCCTTGGGTTTGCCGCAAGGGATTCACGCGTTCTCCTTCGCCGGCATCATCGGCTGGGGCGCGGCGCCCGATCCGGGCTTCATCCGGAAATCATAGGTCATCAGGTGCCACGGCGCCGACGCGGGCTTGCCGTCCGGCATGACAGGATCGGTCCGCTTTTCGACCTTGGAGACGAGGTCATCCTTCACGCCGAACACCACGTCGGTGTCGAGATACTTGTCGCCGTCGATGAAAACGTGGGTGATCAACGGCTCGTAGCCCGGCGCGTTGACCAGAAAATGCACATGCGCCGGCCGCATCGGATGTCGCGCCGTCTGCAGGATCATCTCGCCGACCGGGCCGTCGGTCGGGATCGGATAGCTGCACGGCAGGATCGTGCGAAAGAAGAACCGGCCATCGGCGTCGGTGATGAACCGCCCCCGGAGCGACGGCCCGTTCTTGTCATAGGACGGCTTCTGCGAGTCGTAGAAGCCATCGTCATCCGCATGCCAGACGTCCACCGGCACGTTCGCCAGCGGCTTCCCCACGAGGTCGGTCACGCGGCTTTGCACGAACATCCGCTCGCCATCGATGCCGGCGGAAATGTCCGTACCATGCGACATCGGCTTGTGCTCACCGACATAGAACGGGCCCAGCACCGTAGTCTGGGTGGCTCCCTCACGCTCGCGGTGATTGACCGCATCCACCAGCATCGAGACGCCCAGCACATCGGACAGCAGGATGAATTCCTGGCGCGTCGGCGTGCATTTGTGACCGGTCCGGGTCAGGAAATCGATCGCATAGGCCCATTCCTCGAAGGTCAGGTCGGTGCGCCGCACAAAATCGTGCAACGATTTGACCAATTCCGTCATCAGGAATTTGACGCGCGGATCCGGTGTGTCATCAAAACTGCGGACGACAGCGGCAGTCAGATCGGTTTCATTGAACTGGGTCATGGATGTCCTGCGCGGATTTCTCGATTGTAGACGACGACATATACCACGATAGCAGTATCAGGCGGCGCGTCGGCATTGGAACGAGGAACACTTTTAGGCTATCACAAACGATAAGTCCCATGCTCCGGAGTGCTGCCAGATGCTAGCCCCTGCTCCCGCCTCTCCCGAAACCGCCGGCATGTCCAAGGCCGCCTTCGACCGGATCGAAGAGCATCTGAAGCGCCGCTATCTCGACGCCGGCCGGTTTCCGGGCACGCAGCTTGTGGTGTTCCGGCGCGGCAATGTCGTGCACAGCACGGTGCAAGGCCTCGCCGATCTCGAGCGCAAGACGCCGATGAAGGACGACACCATCTTCCGCATCTATTCCATGACCAAGCCGATCACCTCGGTCGCCTTCATGATGCTGGTCGAGCAAGGTCTCGTCGCGCTCGACGAACCGGTGCACAAATATATACCGGAGTGGAAGAACCTCGGAGTATTCCAGGCCGGCACGTCCCCCGCCTTCATGACCCGGCCGCCGACGCGGCCGATGCAGATCGTCGACCTGCTCCGCCACACCTCCGGGCTGACCTACGGCTTCCAGCAGCGCAGCAACGTGGACGCCGCCTATCGCGACAAGCAGATCGGCGCCGTCGAAAAGGCCGGCACGCTGGATTCCATGATCGCGGATCTCGCCAATATTCCGCTGGAATTCTCGCCGGGCGAAGCCTGGAACTACTCGGTGTCCACCGACGTGATCGGCTATCTCGTCGGCAAGATCAGCGGCATGCCGTTCGAGCAATTCTTGAAGGAGCGTATCTTCAACCCGCTGGGCATGACCGACACCGACTTCCATGTCCCCGCCGACAAGGCTCATCGCCTTGCGGCCTGCTACAACGCGACGGCCGGCGGCATGATGTCGTTCCATTCGCCCAACGCCAAGGGCAGCCTGACGCTGCAGGACGACCCCGCCACAAGCTCGTTCCTGTCTCCGCCCGACTTCATCTCGGGAGGCGGCGGCCTGTGCTCGACGGCGGCCGACTACCTCACGTTCTGTCGCGCTCTGCTCAACGGCGGCGAACTCGGCGGCGTTCGGCTGATCGGGCCGAAGACGCTGGCGTTGATGACGAGCAATCATCTACCCGGCAACCGCGACCTGCCCGAAATGTCGCGATCGATGTTCGCGGAAGCGACCTACAATGGCATCGGCTTCGGCCTCGGGTTCTCCGTCACGATGGATCCCGCGAAGACGTTGATCGCCGGAAGCCCCGGCGAATACGCCTGGGGTGGCGCGGCGACGACATCGTTCTGGATCGATCCGGCGGAAGACCTGATCGCGATCTTCATGACGCAAGTGCTGCCATCGAGCGCCTATCCGATCCGGCGCGAACTGCGCACAATGGTGTATGCGGCGATCACCGACAGCAATCTCTGATCCTGCGTCGCACCACAGGCAGGACATACAAAAAGAACGATCGTGGGAGCACGGCACAGCATGATTGGATTCCGTATCTGCAAACGAACCCGCAAGGTCGACGATGCGACGGTGGCGCGCTTTCGCGAGCTGCCGGTCGCCAATATCAGCGACTCCATGTCCCGCATGACCGCGGCCGGCGCCCGCCTGCGGCCGATGCATGCCGGCGGCGTGCTCGCGGGACCGGCGTTCACGGTTAAGACGCGGCCGGGCGATAATTTGATGATCCACAAGGCGCTGGATATCGCTGAACCCGGCGATGTCATCGTCGTGGACGGCGGCGGCGACCTCACCAACTCGCTGATCGGCGAGATGATGACCACTCACGCTGCCGCCAGAGGCATCGCCGGCATCGTCATTCACGGCGCGATCCGCGATTATGACTCGATCCACGCCGGCGCGTTTCCGGTTTTCGCGGCCGGCGTCACCCATCGCGGTCCGTACAAGGACGGACCGGGCGAGATCAACGTACCGATCGCGATCGACGGCATGGTGATCGAGCCCGGCGACCTCATCATCGGCGATGGCGACGGGTTGCTGTGCATTCCCTTCGCGCAGCTTGCCACCGTCTACGCCGCCGCAAAAGCCAAGAACGACGCGGAGATCAAGCAGATCGCTGCGATCAAGCAGGGCAAGAGCGACCGCACATGGGTCGATACCGCTTTGCAAAAGCTCGGATGTCAGATCGACGGCTGTAGGTAACGGCTGCAAATTCCTGCATATGCGAGGCAACTAACCGCTCAGCAGCACAAATAGAAATGGGCACGGCCATGACGGCTGTGCCCATTTCCGTATCAAGCATTCAGCGACGTTACTGGAACAGCTTCATCGCGTTGCTGAGAGTTTGCAGCACGCCCCAGATGAGCGGGATGCCGACGAAGCCCCAGGCAAGGATCAGCTTCAACGTCGTCGAGCTATCCTGAGTTGCGTTTGACATAGTTCCCTCCTCTCAAGCCTTGGCTGCCGCAGCCGCGGCCGCCGTTGCATTTCCGGCTTCGTTGCTGTCCTTCATGTGGAAGCGCGCATCGACAGCCTTGACCAGCAGGTTGCAGAAGAACCCGATCACCAGCAGGCCCGCCATGATGTACATGGTATTGTTATAGGCTTGCGCCTTCGGCACGCCGTGAGTGATGTTATACTCACGAAGATAGTTGACGATCACCGGACCGAAGATTCCGGCCATCGACCATGCCGTCAGCAGCAGCCCATGGATCGCGCCGACGTAGCGCACGCCGAACATGTCCTTGAGATACGCCGGCACGGTCGAGAACCCGCCGCCGTACATGCTGATGATGACCAGGAAGCAGATCACGAACAACGCCACGTTGCCCGTCGATCCCGCATGCGGCACCGTGCAATACAGGACGAAGCCGAGCACCATGAACACGAAGTACGTGTTGCGGCGACCGATGTAGTCCGACGTCGACGCCCACGCGAAGCGGCCGCCCATATTGAACAGACTCATCAGGCCGACGAAGCCCGCGGCTGCCACCGGCGTGATGTGGCCGGGGAACATCTCCTGGCTCATGGCGGAGGCCTGTCCGAGCACGCCGATGCCGGCGGTCACGTTGAGGCAGAGGACCCACCAGATCAGCCAGAACTGCGGCGTCTTGAGCGCATCGTAAACGTAGACGTCATTCTTGCTGATGAGCTTCTTCGACTGTGCCGGCGCCACGTAGCCCGCCGGAGCCCAGCCCGCAGGCGGAACGCGGACGATCACCGCGCCGACCAGCATGAAGAACAGATAGACGACGCCGAGCACGATGAACGTCTCCATCACGCCGATATGGGTCGGCGTCGAGAATTTGCTCATGAGCCAGACCGACAGCGGCGACGCGATGAAGGCACCGCCGCCGAATCCCATGATGGCCATGCCGGTGGCCATGCCGGGCCGGTCCGGGAACCATTTGATCAGCGTCGAGACCGGCGAAATGTAGCCGATGCCCAATGCGATGCCGCCGAGCACGCCGTAGCCGAGATAGATCAGCCAGAGGTTATGGACCTGAACGCCGATGGCAGAGATGAAGAATCCGCCGGCCCAGCACAGAGCGGCGGCGAACATCGCCTTGCGCGGACCACCCTCCTCGACCCAGCGGCCGAACACAGCGGACGACACGCCGAGGAAAAAGATCGCCAGCGAGAAAATCCAGCCGAGTTGCGTGAGCTTCCAGTCATCCGGCGCGGATTGCGTGATGCCGATGAGCTTCGTCATCGGCAGGTTGAACACGCTGTAAGCGTAGGCCTGACCGATACACAAGTGCACGCACAGCGCAGCCGGCGGCACCAGCCATCGGCTGAAGCCCGGACCCGCGACCGTATGCTCGCGGTCCAGAAACGACAAAGCACCCATTATGCGAATCTCCCCTTTTGCTCGACTGTCCTTTTGGACATGTCCCTCAGGCGTTTCCGAGCCTATTTCTGCTGACCCCTTTGACGCCAATTCCATAAACGCAAATTCGGCAAACAATCCCGGGCAGTCTTCCGAAGTCTGAACACCCGAGGTCGCGCGTTATGCCAAGACAACGCTATCCCGCTGATGAATTCTCGCCCACAGAATCGTTTGCACACCCCAAGCACCCGATTGGGTCAGAGGGCAAGGTGACTGTCGATAGTCCAATGGTAGAATTCGACCAGATGTGCGAACGCTCAGATTTCTCTCGCAGCGCAGCATCATCAGCATTCAAATTCACGCATCGCGCGAAGCATGATTGGCTCGCAACACGATAGATCGGTCAACCGGTTCAAAGCGGCGCAAGCATACGACCGGTAAGCTCAGTGATTTGTCGGGCCGGTCCAACGTCACAACCCGCGCCCGGTTCCCTCAACCGGCGCGATATCCCAACCGCTGCGAGACCGTGTCGGCGCATTCACGCAACGCCGCAGCGATCGGGCTGGTCCAGTTCGCGTCGAAACTCCCGGTCGGTCCCATCGCGGTAATGGCGAGAACCACGGTGCCGGCATGGTCGAACACCGGTGCGGCAAAGGCATTGACGCCGGGGAGCGGATCGCCCACCGCACGCGTCATTTTCCTGCGGCGCACTTCCGCAAGCACGCTGGCCATTTTCGGCGAACCCGGAGATCGTTTCACATTGTAGCCGACGCCCAATCGGTCGAGACCGGCATCGAGTGCCGCCTTGGCGACATTCTGCGGAAGAAAGGCGGCGAACACGCGGCCCGTGGCTGTTTCCAGCATGGCCATCACCGACCCGACGCGCATCGCGATATGAACGGGATGACTCGGCTCCTCGAGCCTGACCACCGTGGGGCCGTTGGTGCCCCAGACCGCCAGCGACACGGCATGATCGATCTTCGCGGCCAAGGCCTCGATCATTGGCGTCGCAATCCGGACCGCCGACAGCCGGCGCAGACTGATCAATCCGAGTTCCAGCGCCAGCGCGCCGAATTCATAACGGCCGGTCGCCTCATCCTGCTCGATCAGTCCGAGGCGGGAAAAGCTGACGAGATAGGGATGCGCCTTGGCCGGCGCCATGCCGGCCTCGCGAGCGAGATCGCGCAGCATCATCGGCTCGCCGGATTTGGCAAGCGCGCGCAATAGCGCACCGCCGACCTCGATGGACTGGATTCCCCGGCTCTGCTTGGTCATGACGATGCGTGACGTCCGGCGATATAGCCGAACGTCAACGCGGGACCGAGCGTGATGCCGGCGCCGGGATAGTTACCGCCCATGATGCTCGCCATGTCGTTTCCGGCGGCATAAAGCCCTTCGATCACCTTGCCGTCGGCATCAAGTGCGCGGGCATTTTCGTCTGTCCTGATTCCGGCATAGGTGCCGAGATCGCCGACCACCATCTTGATCGCATAGAACGGACCGTGCTCGACCGGCGCGACACAGGGATTGGGACCATGCAGGGCATCGCCCTGATAGCGGTTGTAGGCCCGCGTCCCCTTGCCGAAGCGCGGATCGGTGCCGTTGGCCGCCTCAGCATTGAACTCGGCAACAGTCGCTTCGAAATTCCCGGCGTCGATGCCGGCCGTCTTCGCGAGCTCGCTCAGCGTTGCGCCACGCATCAGATAGCCGGTCTTGAGATGATGGCCGAGCGGCATCGGGAACGGCGGCACGCAGCCGAGCCCGTATTTGCGCAGAGCACGATGATCGCAGATCAGGAACGCGGCGATCTCCTCGCCGGGCTTCGCTGCCTTCACCATCGCCTGGACGAAATCGTGGTACGAATTGCCTTCGTTGGCGAAGCGTTTGCCGTCCCGCATCACTGCGATCACACCCGGCTTCGCGCGATCGATGAAGTGCGGCATCACACCGTTGCTGCCATCCTTGCGCTTGGTGATCGACACCGGAACCCACGCCGCCGCATTGGCGAGCCTGTCTTCGACCCGGCCACCGGCGGATTCCGCCAGCCGCAATCCATCGCCGGTATTGCCCGTCGGTCCGGGCGAGTAATGCTCCGCACCTGTCGGCGCATGGGGGAACATCGCCTTGCGCCGGGCGACATCGTGGGGAAAACCGCCGCAGGCCAGCACGACACCGCGCCCCGCGCGTACCTCCACCCGCTGTCCCTCGCGCTCGACGACCGCGCCACGCACGGCGCCATTCTCGACGATCAGTTCGCGAACCGGTGACGACAGCCACAACGGAACATTGAGATCGAGCGCGGACTTGGCGAGCCGTCCCGCCAGCGCGTTGCCGTTGGTCAATGTCATGCCGCGGCCAAAGCGCAAAACATCCCGCAGGTGACGCGACAACCGCTTTGCGACGTAGACCGCTGACGTCAGCGATTTCGTCACGCGCATGAAGTGGATGATTTCCTTACCCGAGCCCAGCATCATACCGAACACCGTGAGTTCGGGCAGTGGCAAGCCGAGGTCCTTGACGTGATCGCCGAGTTCGCGGCCATCGAACGGCCGCGTCACCATCGAGCGTCCGCCCTGCGTGCCGCCGGGCGCCTCCGCATGATAGTCGGGGAACGTCAGCGGCATGTCGAAGCGCAGCGCGGTCTTCGTGGTGAAGAAGTCGACAGCCTCGGGTCCGGCCGACAAAAAGGCATCGACGCGCGCGGCGTCGAAATTGTTGCCGGCCTCATGCCGCAGATAAGTGCGGGCGGCGTCCGGGGCCTCCTCGATGCCCCACGCCTTCGCCAGCGAGGTGCCGGGAATCCACAGCCAGCCACCAGAGCGCGCGGTGGTGCCGCCGAAACGCGGCTCCTTCTCGACGATCAGGACCTTGAGGCCGCGATGCGCGGCGGTGACTGCGGCCGACATGCCGGCCGCGCCAGACCCGACCACGAGCAGATCGCAGGTGTGGACGCCGGCCGGCGATGCGCTCGCAGCGGTCATTCCCGTACTTACTTCTTCAGCAGTGGGCATTTGGATTCGGACACCGGCCGGAATGCATCCTCGCCCTTCACGGTCTTGACGATATCGAGATAGTCCCATGGCTCCTTGGACTCGGCGGGCGACTTGACGCGAGCGAGATACATGTCGCGGATGACACGGCCGTCCGCGCGCAGCTTGCCGCCGTGCACGAACGTATCCTCGATCGGAAGCTCGCGCATCTTCGCCATCACCTTGGCCGGATCGTCGGTGCCCGCCGCCTTGATCGCCTTGAGATAGTGCAGCACCGAACCATAGACGCCGGTCTGGATCATGGTCGGCATGACATTGGTCTGGGCGAAGAACTTCTTCGACCACGCCCGCGTCTTGTCATCCATGTTCCAGTAGGACGCCGTGGTCATGTACGTGCCCTGAGCCGCCTTGAGACCAATGGCATGAATGTCGGTGTCGAACATCAGAAGGCCGACCAGCTTCTGTCCGCCCTGCACCAGACCGAATTCGCCGGACTGCTTGATGGCATTGTCGGTGTCCTGACCGGCATTGGCAAAGGCGACCACCTGCGCTTTGGAGCTTTGCGCCTGGAGGGCGAAGGACGAGAAGTCCGCGGTATTGGTCGGATGCCGCACGCTGCCGAGCACGGTTCCGCCGTTCTCCTTGATGAAGCGGGTCGCATCCTTCTCGAGCTGATGACCGAAGGCATAGTCGGCCGTGATGAAGAACCAGGACTTGCCGCCCTCCTTGATGACGGCCGATGCCGTCACCTTGGATAGCGCATAGGTGTCGTAAGTGAAGTGCACGGTGTTCGGGCTGCACAGTTCGTCGGTCAGGGAACTGGCACCGGGCCCTGACAACAGCGCGATCTTGTTGCGTTCGCGCGCCAGGTTGTGGACCGCAATCGCAATGCCCGAATTCGGAATATCCGCCACCGCGTCGACCTTGCCGTTGTCGAACCAGCCGCGGGCGATCTGAACGCCGACATCGGTCTTCATCTGGTGGTCGGCGCTGACGATCTCGATCGGCTTGCCGAGCACGGTGGGCCCGAATTCCTCCACCGCCATCTTCGCAGCCACGACGGAGCCAGGCCCGCTGTTGTCACGCCCCCAGCTCGACAGGTCGGTCAATACGCCGATGCGGACCACATCGTCGGAAATCTGGGCTGATGCGGCCGATGTCATCGCCGCGAAAATGGCGCAGGCCAAAAGACTCTTTTTCATATTCTTGCTCCCCGGAATTCTTGCTTGTCTCCCGGCGCGGCTCATCGAGCTCGATCCGGTCATTGGATCAAAATTAGATATTTGCAGATCGATCTGTCAATATCAAATCATGTGGCAGGCCGTCGCGCATCTCCGATCAAGCCGGATCGGCCGCGCAGACTCCGCTAATGCGCGGCACGGAGCGGGAACCAACGATCAAATGGATTATGAAGAGATGCCGCGCGAAAGCGGTCAGCGCAGCGACAACGATGCCGCCCGAAAGAAACCAGATTGCGCTCTGATGAGGATGGTGGGCGATGTAGGGCTCGAACCTACGACCCGCTGATTAAGAGTCAGCTGCTCTACCAACTGAGCTAATCGCCCGAAACTGATCCGGAAATCCCTTGCGGGACGGGGGGTCGTTTAGCAGGGCGAACCCCCGATGTCCAGCAACGCGGCGAGGCTTTTCCCCTGCCCCGGCGGCTGTCCCAAAATGCGAAAAAGCCGCTGGAATCCAGCGGCTTCCCCATGGCCCCGAAGGCCTGTTCCAGCGGTCAGAGCCGCCCTGAGTCCTGATCGTCGCGCCAACCGCCCGATCCGGCCCCGTCATGGTCCCGGTCACTGTGTTCGTGTTCGAAGCGATCATGGTCCCGACCAAAACGGTCGCCGTCCCGCTCGGAGCGATGGTGACGCCAGCCGCCGCCCCAGCGGCGCTCCATGTGGGTCAGGATCATCAGCCGGCGCTTCTGGCCTTCATCAAGTGTCTTGTAGAGCGGATCGGCGGCATCGGCGATCTTCTTCAGCGCAGCAGCCGTTTCCGCCATGCGATCGGCGCGCGCGTGCAGGCGCGCGACGGGATCCATCGAAGACCCTCCCTCATCATCGCGATCGTGCCGCGCCTGCATCCGTGCACTGGTGCGATCGATCCGCAGCTTGGCGAAATCACGCACGGCCTGTTCCACCGGCGGCCACAGCTTCTCCTGATCCGGCGTGAGCCTCAGCCCCGCCTGCACCGCTGCGATCCGCGCATCCGCAAAAGCCGCCCTGTCCTCGGGATTGATGCGAGCGTGCTCATGGAACCAGGGACGATGTTGGGCATACACCGCGGTCGAGCCGGCAATGGCGAGCGCCGCAATGCCGGCGAGAAGGGTTGTCTTCATCGGAACCTCCGTTGCAAGGTCCGATGAAGATGGGTGCACGTGACGCGCGACGCAAATTACATCTTGGCAAGAAACAAGTCGTGCCGAGATGCCGTTCGCCACAATGACACAATCGGAAACGTCAGAGCATGCCGAGCACTCGCGGCAGCCACAGCGAGATTTCCGGAATGTAGGTGACGACGCCGAGGAAGATCAGCATCGTCAATAGCCACGGCCACACCGCGATCGTGAGTTCGGTGATTCCCATTTTCGCGATGCCGGAGGCGACGTACAGGTTGAGCCCGACCGGCGGATGGCACATGCCGACCTCCATGTTGACCACCATCAGGATGCCGAGATGCACCGGATGGATGCCGAGTTTCACGGCAACCGGAAACAGGATCGGCGCCATGATCAGCACGATCGAGGACGCCTCCATGAAGTTGCCCGCGACCAGCAGCAGCACGTTGACCACCAGCAGGAACACGATCCAGTCGATGCCCACCGACGTGATCCAGTTCGCGATCTGCTGCGGAATGTTCTCGTTGGCCATCAGGAATGAGAACAGCACGGCGTTGGTGATGATGTAGAGGATCATCGCGCTCATGTTGGCGGAACCGAGCAGGACTTTCGGTACGTCTCTCAGCCGCATGTCGCGATAGACGAATACCGCGATCACGAACGCATAGACCGCGCTCACCGCCGCCGCCTCGGTCGGCGTGAACATACCGGTATAGATGCCGCCGAGCACGATCAGGATCAGCAGCAGGCCCCAGACGCATTTCCGGAAAGCTTCGAAGCGCTCGCCCCAATTTGCCTTCGACAGCCGCGGATAGTCGTTCTTCCACGCCCGGTAGAACGTAGTCAGGCCCAACAGCGAGGCCAGCATCAGGCCGGGGATGACGCCGGCGATGAACATCTGCCCGACCGAGGCCGACGACACACGGTGGCCGGCCGGATCGAGCGCGATGCTACCGCCGGTCGCGACGCAATAGATCACCATCACGATCGACGGCGGGATCAGGATGCCGAGCGCGCCAGAAGTGGTGATGACACCAGCGCCGAACCGCTTCGGAAAGCCCTGCTTCACCATGGCCGGCAACATGATCGAGCCGATCGCGATGACGGTGGCCGGCGACGAACCCGAGACTGCTGCGAACAATGCGCAGGCCATGACGCCGGCGAGACCGAGGCCGCCATACCAGTGCCCGACCATGGTCGTCGCGAAATTGATCATGCGCCTCGCGACGCCGCCATGGGTCAGGAAATTACCGGCGAGAATGAAGAACGGAATCGCCATGATCTCGAAATTGTCGATGCCGGTGAACAATTTCAGCGCCACCGACTCGGTCGGCACGTGCGTCATCGTGAAGATGAAGCTGAGCACGGTCAGGCCGAGCGCGATCGAGATCGGCATACCCGTGAGCATGAGCGCGATCAGCAGCGCGAAGATAATGAGGCTGCTCATCGCGTCACCTCCGCGGCGCCGATGCCCGGTTCTTCGACATCGACTCCTTCGACGTGCGCGTGATCGTGATGCGGCAGCTCACCGGTGCGCCAATACGACCAGGCGACCTGAAGGAAACGGAAACACATGAGATAGGAACCAAGCGGAATGCAGAGGTAAACGATCCAGCTCGGCACCTCCATGTCGGGGGTAACCTGGTCGGTGAAGGACAGTCCGTAGACGAACTTGGCACCCATGGTGCCGATCACGGCGGTGAAGAACGCGCCGCACAGCAGGCCGAACATCACAACGATGTTCCGCCACGGCGATTTCAGCTTATTGACGAGGACGTCGACGCCGACATGGATGCCGGTCCGCACGCCATACGCGGCACCGAATTTCGCGACCCAGACGAACATGTAGATGCACAGTTCCTGCGCCCACGACAGATCGATGGGAAACAGGATCGGGTACAAAAACGAGACGCCGAGAAGATAGCGGTGCACGACGGCGATGAAGATGATCACTGTCGCGGCCGCCATCAGCGTCGCGATCAGGATCTCCTCGAGCCGGTCGAGGATGCGCAAGAACATCAGGTCCCCCATAACAAGCAGCCGCCATCGAACGACAGCGGCACAATCTCGAACGCTCCTTCGGTCGTGAGAGCCGGCATCCGGAGCGAAAAAACGGCCTCCGGAGTTGTCCGGAGGCCGCCGGTTTTCAGTTAACCGGCTCGCGGCCGGTCTCTTTGAGGAATTCGTCGATTAGCGGCTGACCGACACGCTTCGCCACGTCCTTGTAGACAGGCATCAGGGCCTTGCGCATGGCTTCATCCTGCTCTTTCGTGAGCGTGATGATCTCGGTCTTGCCCGACTTCTTGATTTCCTCGAGAGCCTGCTCGTTCTCCGTGGCCGACTGACCGTTGCCGTATTCGGTGGCTTCCTTCATCGCCTTTTCGCATTCGGCACGGATATCGGCCGGCAGACCATCCCAGAACTTCTTGTTCACGACCACCACATAGCCGATATAGCCGTGGTCGGTGTTGGTGATGTACTTCTGCACTTCGTGCATCTTCTGGGTGTAGATGTTCGACCAGGTGTTCTCCTGGCCGTCGACCACGCCCGTCTGCAGCGCCTGATAGACTTCCGAGAACGCCATCACCTGCGGGATCGCGCCCAGCGAGCGGAACTGGGCATCCAGCACCTTCGACGACTGAATCCGGAACTTCTGTCCCTTGTAGTCGGCTGGCGTGACGAGCTTCCTGTTGGAGCTCATCTGCTTGAAGCCATTGTCCCAATAGGCAAGACCGGTCATGCCCTTGGAATCGAGCAGCTTGAGCAGCTTGGCGCCCAGCGGCCCCTCGGTGACTTTGCGCAGCGTCTTCAGGTCAGGCAGGATATAGGGCAGATCGAACACCTCGAACTGCTTGACCCCGATCGGTCCGAACTTGGCGTTCGAGGGCGCCAACATCTGGACGGCGCCGAGCTGCAGCGCCTCGAGCTCTTCCTTGTCTTTGTAGAGCTGCGAGTTGGGATAGACCTCAACCTTGACCTTGCCGTTGGTGTACTTCTCGGCGAGTTCCTTGAATTTCAGCGCGGCGAGGCCCTTCGGCGTATTCGGGGCAACGACGTGACTGAACTTGATGACGATCGGATCGTCAGCGAACGCCGGCCCAGCCAGGGCGAACGCGGCGACTGACGCAGCCGCGAGAATGATCTTGCGCATGTTTCCTCCAATTTTCTTGCCTCGGAACGGCCAACGCCCATCCACGATCCGCCGGGGCGAACCAATAGACGACCGACCGCTGAGGCTCCTCACCCCTTGCGAACGGATAGCCCTAGCAAATTCGAGTACCCCGCAGAATGCGGCATCGTGGCATCCGGCGGCCGTTCGCCGGTCGGACTGAGCAACAGAAAAACCCGCCCCGCCAGTCACGATCCCCGAACTAAGCGTTCGCCATGCGCGAACGGGCGAAGCCTGCGGTGGTGCGGTTATCGGGTAGCGGCTCGGCGGCACGAAGATGATTCAACATCAGCCGGCCGGTCGAAGAGAGGCTGCCGGCGTGACGAACGACGATCCTGAGATCGCGTCTCGCCCAGACATCGGTCAGCGGGATGGCTTTCAGGTTCATCCCCTTGCCGATTACGTTGAACGCGCGGTCCGGAATGAGACCGACGCCCATATCGGCCTGCACCATCCGGCAGACCGCGTCGAAGCCCGGGACATGGATTCGCAGGCGCAGCGACTTCCCGGCCTGCGCGGCGGCATATTGCGTTCGCAAATAGATCGAACTCGCGGCATGGAGTCCAACGTGGTCGAAATGGAGCGTGTCGGCGAAACCGACGCGCTTGCGCGCGGCCAACGGATGATCGGCCCGCACGACGACTACGAGATCGTCGTGCCGATAGTGGAAGGTCTCGAGGCTGCGGGTTTCCGCCTCACCCGAGCAAATGCCTATCTCGGCAGCGCCCTCCTCGACCCCCTTGATCACCGCGCCGCTGGCGCGTTCCTGAAGATCGACTCTCAACAATCCATGGGCGCCGAAAAACTGCGACAGATCCTCGGGCAGGAACTGCACGATGGCCGAGAGGTTAGCCAGCATGCGGACATGGCCGCGAACGCCGTTGGAATATTCCGCAAGCTCGACGGCGATCTTCTCGACATTCAGCAGCGTCACGCGGGCGTGGTGCAGCAGCGCCTCGCCCGCCGGGGTCAGCGCCATGCCCTTGGAGAGGCGCGCGAACAGCGTGACACCGAACGTGGCTTCGAAATCGTGCAAGCGCTTGCTGACGGCGGAGGCAGCTATGCCTTCGCGCGACGCCGCGCGCGTCAGGTTCTTTTCCTCGCAGATGGCGATGAACAGCCGCAGCGTCGTCAGATCGACCCGGCGCAGCAAGGCACTGGCAGCGAGCGCCCCGCCCTGATGTTTGGGCGCGAGGGTTTCCAGATCGAAAGACGAAGCAGACATCAGATCAGTCCCGCCGGTTGTCCGGCCGGACGATATCCGCAACAGGCTTGTCAGAATTCCCAAATATATCTGCGAACCGAAGGCGGATTGGAAAATCGTTCCAATTGGTGGCCTTCCCGGCTCATTTCATCTCAACAACGAAAAAGCGCGGCGCCGAAGCACCGCGCTTGATCCTGTCAGGACGAAAGCAATCAGCTTGCGACGGCGGCCGAGGGCACGTCGCGCTGATGCTTCATCACGATCTTGTTGAGCGCGCCGAGATAGGCCTTGGCGGACGCTACCAGCGTATCCGGATCGGCCGCCTTCGATGTCATCGCGCGGCCGTCCTGGCTGAGGCGCACGGACACTTCTGCCTGCGCGTCGGTGCCCTGGGTCACTGCGTGCACCTGATACAACTCCAGCTTGGCCTCGTGCGGCACCAGCCGCTTGATGCAGTTGAACACGGCATCGACCGGTCCGTTGCCTTCGGCTTCCTCGATCTTGGTCTGGCCGTCGACCGTGAGCTTCATGGTCGCGCGCTGCGGCCCATGGGTACCCGCGATCACGGTCAGCGACGCCAGCTTGATGCGGTCGTGCGACGCGGCCATCTCTTCGTCGACCAGCGCGACGATGTCCTCGTCATAGATATCCTTCTTACGGTCGGCGAGCGCCTTCATCCGCGCGAACGCATCCTCCAGCTGGTTCTGGCCGAGCTTGTAGCCCAGCTCTTCCAGCTTGTGGATGAACGCGTGACGACCCGAATGCTTGCCGAGCACCAGCGACGACTGCTTCAGGCCGACCATCTCTGGCCGCATGATCTCGTAGGTCGAGGCATCCTTGAGCACGCCGTCCTGATGGATGCCGCTCTCATGCGCAAAGGCGTTCCGGCCGACGATTGCCTTGTTATACTGCACCGGGAACGAGGTCGCCGCCGACACGAGTTTCGAGGCGCGAGTCAGCATGGTGGTGTCGATCTTGTTCCAGTACGGGAATTTGTCGTTCCGCACATTGATCGCCATCACGATCTCTTCGAGCGCGGCATTGCCGGCACGCTCGCCGATGCCGTTGACGGTGCATTCGACCTGCCGCGCGCCGCCGGCGATACCAGCCAACGAGTTGGCAACCGCCATGCCGAGGTCGTTATGACAATGCACGGAGAACACCGCCTTGTCCGAATTCGGCACCCGCTCGATCAGCGTGCGCATGAAGTCGGTGTATTCCTGCGGGATGGTGTAGCCGACGGTGTCGGGAATGTTCACCGTGGTCGCGCCCGCCTTGATGACGGCCTCGACGATGCGGCAGAGAAAATCCATCTCGCTGCGGGTGCCGTCCTCGGCCGACCATTCGACATCGTCGATCTGGTTGCGGGCGCGGGCGACGTTGGCGATCGAGGTTTCGATCACCTGCTCCGGCGTCATGTTGAGCTTGACGCGCATGTGCAGCGGCGAGGTCGCGATCACCGTATGGACGCGTCCGCGCTTGGCGAACTTCACCGCCTCGGCGCAGCGGTCGATGTCCTTCGGATGAGCGCGCGACAGGCCGGCGATAACCGAGTTCTTGGAACGGCGGGCGATCTCGCTCACCGCCTGGAAGTCGCCTTCCGAGGTGATCGGGAAGCCGGCCTCGATGACGTCGACACCCATATCGTCGAGCATCTCGGCGACCTCGAGTTTCTCCTCGAAGGTCATGGTGGCGCCGGGGCACTGCTCGCCGTCGCGCAACGTGGTGTCGAAAATGATGACGCGGTCCTTGTCGGACTTGTTCGCGGTGGTCATGGGAAAGGTCCTCTGGTCAATGCGCCCCACGGGCGCTCGAAGGGGTTCTGGTGATCCTGCGTTCCCCTGAGTGCCCAGGCACAACTGCCCAGACGGCGCTCAGGGGCCAATAAGAAGCAGAAGCCCGCCAAGCAGCAGGGTGGGCAGGGACGCAGCCGGAATCGCACGGCGACCGGCGGCCAGCGCCCCAGTCCCGTCAATTCCCGCGATTTCGCTGCGAATCAGCATTGCCGAACCCTTTGAAGCGGCGATTCTCGACCCAAACCGTTGACGGTTCGTTGCCGGAGACACCCTCCAGCAAGGGTTTTAGACGGAAATGCCGTGGAATCGCAATGCCAAAAGATAGCTCCCCAGAGACCCACCGTCCCTGCCTTGCCTGCCGCGTCCGGAAAGTTCCCGCCCTCGTCGGCAGCCCAAGCCTCTGATTGTCTCGGGATCACGCCAGCCGGGCGCGGCGCGCCGGCGCGCCGGATACAGGCGCGATGGAACGACATCGGACAAACGCTGCCCAAAGCCTCCGGGCAGAACATCGGCATCGGCATCGATTGCGGCCAACTGAGCTTTGGTGAATTCGGCCACTCGCATACCGACATCACCGCGATCGGCACCGTGGTGAACACCGCGGCACGGGCGCAGGCCGCCGCGGCCGCCGGACAAATCCTGCTGACCGAGGCGGTTGATAGTCGCGGCCCTCGCTCTCCGACAGGTTGGTTTGCACGCGCGCATGCACTCAAGGGCTTTCAGACCGCCACCCGGCTATACGCAGCGAAAGGCCGCTCAGCGCGCTGGCTTGGCGACTGGCTTCGTTGCCGGCTTCGCGACAGGCTTCGTTACCGGTTGCGCGGCTGGCTTCGTGGTTGGTTGCGTCACAGCGCGCCCGGAAACTGCGCTCCTGCGCTCGCTCAACAGCGCCTTTCGCGTCTTCTCGAGCTCACCCGCTTCGCTTGTATCCACCTTGGGGAATTGCAGATCGAGGCTTTCCAATGCGCCAATGATGGTCGAGCCGATCACGGCGCGCGCAAACCATTTGTGGTCGGCCGGCACCACGTACCACGGCGCGTCGCGTGACGCGGTGTAACGGATCATCTCCTGATAGGCCGCCTGATACTTGTCCCAAAGCGCGCGCTCGGCAACGTCGCCCATCGAGAACTTCCAGTTCTTCGCCGGCTCTTCAAGGCGATCGAGAAAGCGCTGGCGCTGCTCCTCCTTCGAAACGTTGAGGAAGAATTTCAGCACCACAGTGCCATTGCGGGTGAGGAAACGCTCGAAGGCGGAAATGTCTTCGAAGCGTTCGCGCCAGATATTCTTCGTCACCAGCTTTGGCGGGATCTTTTGCTTCGCCAGGACCTCCGGATGCACGCGCACCACGAGCACCTCTTCGTAGTAGGACCGGTTGAAGATGCCGATGCGCCCGCGCTCGGGAAACCGCTTTGCTGCACGCCACATGAAGTCGTGATCGAGTTCCTCCGATGACGGCTGCTTAAAGGAATGCACGTCGCACCCCTGTGGATTGACGCCGTCGAATACGCTCTCGATGGCGCTGTCCTTGCCGGAGGCATCCATGCCCTGGAAGATCAGCAGCAGCGACCAACGGTCGTGCGCGTACAGCTTCTCCTGCAGATCGCTCAGGCGATCGCGGTTAGCCTTGATGATCTCCTGACCCTTGTCCTTGTCGATGCCGCCACGCTCCGCGGTCGCGTACGAGGTGAGGTGAAACGGCTTTGTGCCATCGACCCGGAACGGATCGACGAAAATACTTGGATCGGCGACAACAAGGCTCTTGGTCTTGCTCATGCGGCGAACTCCGGTTCGGCCATAGCACAGCAGGGCTTGCCCGCTGCTGTCAAATCGCCGCCGACACCGCGTAGTCAATAAAATCAGTCACATAGACCGGCATGGCCTTCGTAAAATCGGCCCGGTTCCGCACCAGATGGATCGCACGCAGTTCCGGCGAGGTCTCGGCCGCGAGATTGGCTTCGATCCGGGCGCGCAACTCCGTCCCGGGCAGATCGGCATCGAGGAGTTGAATAATCGCAATCAGCGGACCCTGATCAATGCAATACCAATGCGGGTCGGCACGATACTCGGAGCGCGCAAGGCCGGTTTCTTCCCGGACCTCGCGGATGATGCCGCCGGCGAGATCGAACACTCCATCTTTGACGTCGCAGGGATCCGACATTCCCGCCGGGAAATAGATACGTCCGGGGTTCGCGGTGTTCGCGGACATTTCCCCGAGCACGAACGCACTGTCGCTGCTGCGCAGTGCGCCCATGCCAAAGCCGTTGAAGACGGCCTTGTCAGGAAATCCCCAGTCCCGCCAGGCCAGAAAACTCGCGAAATCGGTCTCGAAATAGTCCGCGCGAAAACAATCGTTCGCGAACGTCGCGTTGCGACCGAGCAGGACGACCCCATTCCACAACGCCGGCGTTTTGACGCGCTGCTCGGCGAAGTAGGCGTCGATATCCCGCCGCTTCTCCTCGGCAAACGACCAGCGCCAAGGCCCGACGGTCAGATCAAGCCGGCTGACGCGCTGAATCGACGGAGTCGTCACGCCGGGTTATTTGCCGGCCTGCTCGACGAACTTGTTGGTGTAGGTCTTGGTGACGTCGATATGGGCCTTGGCGACATCGGGCGAGCCTTCGCTGAACACAGCCAGCACGGCGTCGGCTCCCTTCGGATCCATGGTACCGGTCTGCGAGTACATCGGAATCGTGTTCTTCAGCGCCGAGAGATAGAGATCCTTGTTCTTGCCGACCATGTTCGGCGGCATCTTGTTCATGATGTCCTCGGCCGAATGGCTGTGGATCCATTTCAGCGTATTGACGATGGCGTTGGTGAGCGCCTGCACTTCCTTCGGATGCGCCTTGACCCATGCCGCGGTGCTGTAAAGCGCGCCACCGGGATATTCGCCACCGAACGTCGCCAGCGTGTCCTTCTGGGTACGCGTGTCGCTGAGGATACGCAGATCCTTGAAACTCCCCTGTAACACGGTGACGGAGGGATCGAGCATCACGGCCGCATCGATCTGGCCCTGCTCCATCGCCGCGACTGCGGTCGCGCCGAGACCGACGCCGATCACCGAGGTGCCAGCGGGGTCGAGGCCATTCTTCTTCAGAAGGTACTTCAGGAAGAAATCCGTCGAGGAGCCCGGCGCGCTGACACCGACCTTCTTGCCGGCAAGATCCTTGATCGACTTGATCTCGTTGGTGTGCTTCGGCGACACCACCAGCACAAGGCCGGGATAGCGATCGTAGACCACGAACGCCTGCAACTCCTGCTTCTTCGCGGCGAGATTGACGCAATGATCGAAATAGCCGGAGACCACGTCGGCGCTGCCGCCGAGCACTGCCTTCAATGCATCCGAGCCGCCCTTGAGATCGACCAGATCGACGTTGAGGCCTGCTTTGTCGAATTCGCCGAGCTGCTTTGCCAGCACCGTCGGCAGGTAGCACAGGCAGGCTCCGCCACCGACCGCGACCGTCACCTTGGTTTGCGCCGTGGCAACCTGCCCGCTCAGCATCAAGGCCAAAAATGCCGCAAAAAATCCGCCGGCCATCGATTTCATGGCGTCCTCCAGAATTATTCCCGTGTTGCCGAAAGATATATCGGAGCGGTCTGGCCTTGAGAAGGGCTCGTCCCTGCTGGCCAACGCGTGGCCACCGACATAGCATCCGGCAACTATAAAGCCGAAAGGAGGACCAATATGAACCGCATCGTTGCCATGGTATCTGTCGCAGCCGCGTTCACAGCCGGTTGCTTCGTTTCTCGCATGCTCCCGCCGTCACCTGCGTGGGCCTCGGAGGAGATCACCGCGCAGGTCATCCACATTCCCGAATTGACCGGCGATGCGCTCGGCCCCGCATCATCCACGGGATTCCGGTCCAAGATGTTCGTGAAGGCCGACGGCGCAACCATCTCCGTGCAGGACGGCAACGTGCCGAAGCACATGCATCCCAACACCAACGAAATCCAATACATCCTCGAGGGCACCGGCACCATCTGGCTCGGCGACAAGGAAGTTCATGTCAAACCGGGTGACCTCGTCGTCATCCCGAAGGGGACGGCGCATGCCGGTACGAAGCCCGATGGGCGACCGTTCAAGGCGATCGCGATCAAGACGCCGCCGCAGCCGCCGAACGACACCAAGATGCTGAACTGACGGCAGCGCTTCAAATGGCGGGTGGCTCAGAACGCCACCCGCAGTTCTAACCGCGCCCCTCCGCCGCATCCGGCCGCCACACCAGCAGCCGCTTCTCGACCAGCGTCACGCCGATATCGATCAGAATGACGAAGGCCGAGAGCACGAACATGCCGGCGAACACGCCACCGACATCGAACGTGCCCTCCGCCTGCTGGATCAGGTAGCCGAGACCGGCCGCCGAGCCGAGATATTCGCCGACCACCGCGCCAACCACGGCGAAGCCGACCGAGGTGTGCAGCGAGGAAAACATCCACGACAGCGCCGACGGCCAGTAGACATGCCGCATCAACTGCCGCTCGCTCATGCCGAGCATGCGGCCGTTGGCAAGCACAGTGGTCGAGACTTCCTTGACGCCCTGGTAGACGTTGAAGAACACGATGAAGAACACCAGCGTCACGCCGAGCGCGACCTTGGACCAGATGCCCAGCCCAAGCCACAGCGTGAAGATCGGCGCCAACACCACGCGCGGCAGCGAGTTCGCCATTTTCACGTAGGGATCGAATACCGCGGCGACCCGCGGCTGGCGCGCGAACCAGAAGCCGAACAGCACGCCGCCGAGCGACCCGATCACGAAGGCAAGGATCGACTCCCACAGCGTGATCGCGAGGTGTTTCCAGATCACGCCGGTCGTAAACCAGTCCACGATCTGGCTGCCGACATCGAGCGGCGTCGAGAAGAAGAACGGCGGCAGCAACATATGCCCGAACACGGGGACAGTGCTGAAAAGCTGCCAGGCGCCGATCAGGACGATGGCGACGAGGATCTGCAACGACAGCAGGCGAATCCGGCTCATACCCTCGCCTCCGGCTGCGTCGATTGCACGTAACCCTTCATCACCTCGTCCTTGAGCATGCTCCAGATCTCGCGGTGCAGATCGTGGAACCCGGGGTCGAGACGAATCTCAAAAATATCGCGCGGCCGCTGCAGCGGCACCTTCCAGTCGCCGATGATGCGCGATCCCGGGCCCGCCGACATGATGACGACGCGATCGGCAAGCGCGATCGCCTCCTCGAGATCATGGGTCACGAACAGCACAGCTTTCCGATCCCTGGTCCACAGCTCGAGCAAAAGGTTGCCCATCACCTGCCGCGTTTGCGCGTCGAGCGGGCCGAACGGCTCGTCCATCAAAAGGATTTTTGGATTGCGGATCAGCACCTGCGCCAGCGCGACACGCTTGCGCTGGCCACCCGACAGCATGTGCGGATACCGGCCCGCGAAAGCCCCGAGCCCGACCGAGGTCAGCCAGTGTTGTGCCTCGGCCAAGGCTGTGCGGCGTGGGGTTCCGGCGATCTCCAACCCGATCGCGACGTTGTCCAGCGCGGTCTTCCATGGGAACAGTGCGTCAGCCTGAAACAGATAGCCGGCCTGACGATTCAGCCCGCTCAACGGCCGGTCGAAAATCCGTACCGCGCCGGCAGCCGGCTTCAGCAGCCCGGCAGCGACATTGAGCAGCGTCGATTTCCCGCAACCGGTCGGACCCACAATGGCGACGAACTCGCCGTGATCGACCGTCAGCCGGGCCTTCTCGACCGCGGTATAGACCCGCGCGTCGGCCAGGCGGAATGCCACCGTCGCGTCCTCGAGCGCAACCGCCGTCGCCGCGACCTCCCCTGTCTCCACGCTGTCCCCCACCTATCCGACCCAAGTGTCCCGATTTGCGACGATGCCTTATCCCCGCATCGCAGGGAATTCAATGGAGCAACGCAACATCCAGACGGCGCGCGCCCTCCTTACCTCTCCATCGCATTGAGTCATCGACACTTCCGTCCCGCGCGCGAGTGGATGCGAACGCGGCGTTCGCGAATGGAGAACGTAAATAAAGGCGTGGACAACAAGATAAAATTGTCCGCGATTTCCGGCAACGATCGAAGCAATACAATTTGAATGAAATTGCAGGTGCTGATTTCGTCACAAAATTTACCGTCGCCATCAACGCGATGACAATCTGATTCAAAGTCGATCGAATTCCGCGACGACCCATCGCGCGTGTTGGTCGCACGACGCACGCAACAACCTGCGTACCGTGACAAGCCCGCAAACGCCGCGCATCATTTTCATCTCGTCGAACACCTGAACATTCGGCTGCGGCTGCACCGCTGTATCCGCGCACTCCCGCTCGCCCTGAAACAAGAACGTCGCAAGACGCACCGGAGATATCCATGAGACGACCGAAGCTCGCATGCGGCGTTCTGATCGCACTGGCGGTTCTGCTGAGCGGGCCAGCGTTTCCGGCCGATGATGACGACGCATCGACCGGCGCCATTCATCCCGGCGACATCGTCACCACGATCGCGCAAGCCTGGGGACTCGCGCTGCAGGTCGCGATCCGGCGCGCCCACGATCGTAACGAACTTCAGACCGAGATCGATCGCGAGACGGTGGAAGCCACGCGCCGGTTTGGCACGGTCGCATGCAACGGCAGTCCGGACGACGAGCAGGATCCGCTCGCGCTTCAGGTCCGGCGACACATCGACGAGGAAATTGCCGCGCTTAAGGACCAGCTCAACATCACCTATCGATCGCTGTGCATCGATGGACGATTGGCGGTGACTTTCGACGTCAAGGTGATCGACAAGCCGCGCTGACGCCAAAACAGCAGCCCGGCCTTGGTGCGGAGGCGGCCATGTGATAACTCCGCAAGACATGAGCGAAACCCCGCCGCTGATCGCGTTCTCACACGTCGCCAGGAGTTTTGGCGGCGGTCGCGTCCGGGCCGTGGACGACGTCTCGCTCGACGTCGCCGAAGGCGAATTCCTCGCTGTCGTCGGCGGCTCTGGCTCCGGCAAGACCACGCTGCTGCGGCTCGCCAACCGCCTGATCGATCCCGACGCAGGCAGCATCATTATCGCAGGCGAGAATATTGGCGGCATCGATCCGATCGGGCTGCGCCGCCGGATCGGCTACGTGTTCCAGAGCGGCGGCCTGTTTCCGCATATGAGCATCGCCGGCAATATCGGAATCACGCCGCGCCTGCTCGGCACGCCGAAGGCTGAGGTTGCCGCGCGAGTCGATGAATTGCTCGATCTGGTGCAGCTCGACCGCACAACGCATCGCGACCGCTTTCCGCACGAACTCTCCGGCGGTCAGCGTCAGCGCGTTGGCGTGGCCCGCGCACTCGCCGCCAAACCGCGCATCATGCTGATGGATGAGCCGTTCGGCGCGCTCGATCCGGTGACGCGCGACACGCTCGGCAATGACTATCGCGCGCTGCACGACAAGCTCGGGCTCACCACCGTGATGATCACGCACGACATGACTGAAGCGCTGCTGTTGGCCGACCGTATCGCGGTCATGCACACAGGCCGCTTGCTCGCGCTGGGCACGCCGCCGGAGCTGTCGCGTAGCGACGATCCTTACGTCACGGAACTGCTCGGCACGCCGCGGCGTCAGGCCGAGCGACTGCAGGCCGTGCTGCCATCAGGCGGCCGCGCATGAGTTTCTTCTCCGACCCACGCTGGCACGAGGCGCTCGGCCACCTGCCCGACTATCTCGGTAGCCACGTTCGCGTCAGCCTCGCGGCACTGCTGCTTGGTCTTGCCGTCAGCCTGCCTCTCGCGTTGATGGCACGCAATCGCCCGGTGCCGCGCGGCGCGCTGCTTGGTTTCGCCAGCATCGTGCAGACTGTGCCGGGGCTGGCGCTATTGGCGCTGTTCTATCCGCTGCTGCTGGCGCTCGCCGCCATGTCGATGACATGGTTCGGCATCAGTTTTTCGGCCTTCGGCTTCCTGCCGGCTGTGCTGGCGCTCGCGCTCTATTCGATGCTGCCGGTTCTGCGCAACACCATTACCGGCTTGCAGGGTATCGACCCCGCCTTGACCGAAGCCGCCCAAGGCGTCGGCATGACGCCACGGCAATCGCTCACCATGGTCGAGCTTCCTCTGGCGCTGCCGGTGATCATGGCCGGCATCCGCACCGCGGCGGTGTGGGTAATCGGCACCGCGACGCTCTCCACGCCGATCGGCCAGACCAGCCTCGGCAATTACATCTTCGCCGGACTGCAAACCCAGAACTGGGTGTTCGTGCTGTTCGGTTGCGCCGCCGCGGCGATCCTCGCGCTCGTCGTGGATCAACTGCTGGCGTTGATCGAGGCCGGATTGCGCCTGCGCCGCCGGCTGCGGGTCGCGATCGGCGCGATCGGCATCGTTGTGCTGGTGGCCGCGACGCTGCTGCCATCGCTTTTACGCGCGCAATCCACCTATGTGGTCGGCGCAAAAACCTTCACTGAGCAATACGTGCTGGCAGCGCTGATCTCGCAGCGCCTGCAAGCCGCGGGCCTGACCGCCACGACGCGCCAGGGCCTCGGCTCAAGCGTGATCTTCGAGGCGCTCGCGAATAACGACATCGACGTCTACGTCGATTATTCCGGCACCCTGTGGACCAACCAGTTCCATGAACCCGGCATCAAGCCGCGCCGCGAACTGCTCGACGATCTCAAGGCAACGCTGGCGCAGCAGCACATCACCCTGCTCGGCGAACTTGGCTTCGAGAATGCCTACGCCCTGGTGATGCCGAGGCAGCGCGCGGAGGCCCTGAACATTCATTCCATCGCCGATCTCGCGGCTCATGCCGGCGCGCTGTCGATCGCCGGCGACTACGAATTCTTTTCGCGGCCGGAATGGGCAGCTCTGCAAAAAGCTTACGGACTTCACTTCCGTCAGCAACGGCAGATGCAGCCGGATTTCATGTATGCCGCCGTCGCCTCCGGCGAAGTGGATGTGATCGCGGGCTACACCAGCGACGGGCTGATCGCGAAATACGGCCTGACCGTGCTCGACGATCCCAAACACGCGATCCCGCCTTACGATGCGATCGTGCTGCTGTCGCCGCGCCGCGCCAATGACCCGAAGCTGCGCACGGCGCTGCAGCCACTGCTCGGCAAAGTCGACATCGCCACAATGCGCGAGGCCAACCTACGCGCCAGCGGTAACGATGCTGAGAGCTCGCCGCCCGCGGTGGCGCGCTGGCTGTGGGCGAAGGTGAGGCAATGAAACAGCGGCCGGCGTCCTCCCCGTTTGCACCAAGGGGTGAAAGCGCGGCTCAGTGCTCCGTCATGGTCTCGAATTCCTTGGCGCGGGCCGCCGTCATGCTGCGCAGGCATTCGGCGGCATCGACCCGCGATATCGAGCCGTCGCCCAGCGCGTAATACATGCAGTTGGCGTCGCGATACTGGATCCAGAGCCGTTGCGCGGTGCGAAGCTGATCGCGTTGCGACGCTTCGGCTTTCTTCATCAGCACCTGATAGGCAACGGTCATACGCTTGTCCCACTGCGCGGCCTTGGCGTTCAGGCACTCCACTGTGTCCTGGGTGCTGCCATCGCAATTGGCAGATGGATCGCCCTGATCGGCGGCATGGGCTGTCGACATGGCAAGCACGAGCGACGCAAATGTGGCAAGGATGAGCTTCATGGAGAACGGGCCTCCGCCTGTCAGGACCGCGCTTCTATAAACGAAAAACGGGACCGCGTCGCCGCGATCCCGTTGCTCAAATACAACAATTGCGAATGATCCGCTCTTCGCTCCGGAACTGCTCCCGCTCTTGCAGGGAGAGATGAAGAGATGATCAGTTCTTCGTCTTGTCGACGAGCGCGCCCTTCTTGATCCACGGCATCATGTCGCGCAGCTTCTCGCCGACCTGCTCGATCGGATGGGAAGCGAGCTTGGCGCGGGTCGCCTTGAACGAGGTCTGATTGACCTTGTTCTCGAGCATCCAGTCGCGGGCGAACTTGCCGGACTGAATGTCGTTGAGCACGCGCTTCATCTCCTTCTTGGTCTCCTCGGTCACGATGCGCGGACCGGTGACGTATTCGCCGTATTCGGCGGTGTTGGAGATCGAGTAGTTCATGTTGGCGATGCCGCCTTCGTAGATCAGGTCGACGATCAGCTTCACCTCATGCAGGCACTCGAAGTAAGCCATCTCGGGCGCGTAGCCGGCTTCCACCAGCGTCTCGTAGCCGCCCTTGATCAGCTCGACGAGGCCGCCGCACAGCACGACCTGTTCGCCGAACAGATCGGTCTCGCACTCTTCCTTAAACGTCGTCTCGATGATGCCGGCGCGACCGCCACCGATCGCCGAGGCGTAGCTGAGGCCGAGGTCATGGGCGTTGCCCGAGGAATCCTTGGCGATCGCGATCAGGCAGGGTACACCGCCGCCACGCTGATATTCCGAGCGCACGGTGTGGCCGGGACCCTTCGGCGCGATCATCAGCACGTCGAGATCGGAACGCGGATCGAGCAGATTGAAATGCACGTTGAGGCCGTGGGCGAAGACGAGCGCCGCGCCCTTCTTCATGTTGGCGTGCAGGTGATCGCGATAGATGTCGCCCTGCAGTTCGTCTGGGGTCAGCATCATCACGAGGTCGGCCCACTTGGCGGCATCGGCGACGCTGAGCACCTTGAAGCCAGCGGCCTCCGCCTTCTTGGCCGAGGCCGAACCCTCGCGCAGCGCGATCGCAACCTCCTTGACGCCGGAGTCCTTCAGGTTCAGCGCATGGGCGTGGCCCTGGCTGCCGTAGCCGACGATGGCGACCTTCTTGCCCTTGATCAGGTTCAGGTCGGCGTCGCGATCGTAATAAACACGCATGGTCGTTCCTCTTTTGCGGCCACTAGCGGCCAGATCAGCATTTGCGGATGGGGCGGGCACCGGGCCCGGATAAAGGATGCCCGGTTTCTAGGGCGGCTGGCGGCACGAAACAAGCCCGCAGCCGCGTTTTTGGGCTGTGCGGGGGCCTCATAGCTCGACCAGAACCGGGTACAGCGACGCCAGCAACAAGAGCGCCATGACGATATTGAAGGCCCTGACCACGACGGGCGATTTCACCAGCGATTGCAGCGACGTCCCGCACAGAACCCACGCCGCGCACGAGACCCAGCCGATCAGCAGCGACACCGCGACCTGCAGCAGAATGTTCCAGGGATAGCTTGCGATCGCGGCATAGGCCGTGATGGTGCCGATCACCATCACCCAGCCCTTGACGTTGATCCACTGAAACAGCGCCGCGCCGAAAAACGTCATCGGCCGCCGTCGCTCCGTCGCGCCGGGGGTCGGCGGACCGGAGAGCGCAATCGCGACCGCAAGATAAATCAGGTACGCGGCGCCGGCATATTTCAACACGGTCTGCAACAGCGGATAGGCCGTGAACACCGCGCCGAGACCCAGTCCGCTGACGGCGATCATGAACGCAAAGCCGAACACCACGCCGGCCAGATGCGGCAGCGTCCGCCGGAAGCCGAAATTCAGGCCCGACGTGAGCAGCATGATGTTGTTCGGGCCCGGCGTGAAAAACATCACGACGGCAAAGACGATGAAAGCGAGCAGGAGCTGATGCGACATCATCACGAGCCCTCGACAAGGACCGGCGCGCGCGGACGGCCGAGCAGCAGCATGACGGCGATGCCACAAACCACCGTCAGCATTCCGGCCATGCGCAGCGGCCCGAACCGCTCGCCGAACACCACGGCCGATGCACCCGAACCGATGAACGGCACCAGCAGCGCGAATGGCACCACCTGCGCCGCCGGATAATCGCGCAGCAGCCGGCCCCACAGCCAATAGGCGAGACTGGTGGTGATCGCGCCGATGCAGAAGATGCTGATGATGCCAGTGAGCGACAGATGGATCAGCGAATGCCACGCAGGTCCGATCCCGTCGACCAGTGGCACCAGAACGAGCAGCGGCAGTGCGGAGACGAGGCACAGCCATGCGAACAGCTCGAACATCGGCACGCCCTGCGCCTTCCGCAGCAGCAGGTTGCCGACGGCGAAGGTGATCGGGCACGTCATCAGCACCGCGAACGCGCCAACGCTGAAGTCATAGCCCACCGTGCCGCAGATCATCAGCAGGCCCACGGCCGCGACGGCGATGCCGACGATCTGCCACCGGGTCGGGATTTCACTGAATGCGAGCGCGGCAAACGCGATCGTGAACAGCGCCTGGCTTTGCACCACGACGCTGGTCAGGCCGACCGGCACATCATGGGCGATGGCATAGGCCTGTGCCAGGAACTGCAACAGGAACAGCGACAGACTGGTCGCGATCAAAAGCCGCCACGACACCTTCGGGCGCCGCACGAACAGGCACGGAATCGCCGCGATGGCGAAGCGCAGCGCCGTCATCAAGGTCGGCGACAATTCGTCGAGCGCAAGGCGGCTCGCGATGAAACCAAGCCCCCAGATCACAGCGACGCCAATCGCGATCAGAATGTCCCTTGATGTCATTATGTCATTGCATTCCGGCGGCGTCGGGCTTGCGGCAGAGGTAGGTGCCATGCAGCGGTGCATGGTAATCCGCCGACGCCAGCGTGAAGCCGACATCGGTCAACATGCGCTCGATCACCCAGCCGAAGGTCGAATGCTCGTCGCGCATGTGGTTGGCGACGTCCTCGCGCGGGAAATCGTGGTTCTTGATGTTGAAGTCGGCCCATTGCCCGATATCGCGCTCGGCGCCATCAGGCACGCTGACGAACACGATGTCGCGGAGAAACAGCCGGCCGCCGGGCTTGAGCGCACGGAACATGCGCGACAGCGCCACCGCCTTCCAGAAATCCGGCAGGTGGTGCAGCGTGAATTCGCTGACGATGAGATCAAACGTGTCGGGTGCGAAGTTGAAGCTGAGCAGGCCTGCCGATTGCGTCTTGAGCGATACCCTGCTGTCGCGCGCCTGGATTTCGGCCAATGCCAGCATGGCCGGCGCGATATCGACCGCGTCCACCTGGGCGCCCATCTTCGCCGCCTCGCAAGCCAGCGTGCCCTGCCCGCAACCGATGTCGGCGATCCGCCAGCCGGCCTGCACGCCGAGTTTGGTCAGGGTTGCGCGGGCGCGGCTGCCGCTGCCGTCGTGATCGTAGATCGCCGAGCGCGCGGCGACCAGCGCATCCAGCCCGATCCGTCCGCGTTCGCTGTAGAACCAGTCGCGCGCCAACATGATGTCACATCCCTTCCGGTCCACGCCCGATCGCTGCGACACCGGTCCGCGACACCTCGACCAGGCCGAGCGGCCGCATCAGGTCGATGAACTGGCTGATCTTTTGCGAGTTGCCCGTGATCTCGAACACAAAGCTTTCCGTGGTGGCGTCGATCACGCGAGCGCGGAATGCATCCGCGAGCCGCAGCGCCTCGACGCGGTTGTCGCCGCCGCCGCGCACCTTGACCATCGCGAGTTCGCGTTCGATGGAGCGGCCGGTCAGCGTCATGTCGACCACGTGGAACACCGGGATCATGCGGTCGAGCTGATGCTTGATCTGCTGGATCACCATCGGCGTGCCCGTAGTCACGATGGTGATGCGCGAGACGTGCTTCTGACTCTCGGTCTCCGACACCGTGAGGCTTTCGATGTTGTAGCCGCGGCCGGAGAACAGTCCGATCACCCGCGCGAGCACGCCGGGTTCGTTGGCGACCAGCACCGAGAGCGTGTGGGTCTCGTTCGGGTCGTGACGCTCTTCGAGGAAGTAGGCGGAAGCGGGCTGGTTCATTGGCTTGCTCTTTGATGGCGGAAAAGCCGCCGCGATTGCTGAAGGCTCCCTCGCCCCGCGTGCGGGGAGAGGGCTGGGGTGAGAGGCCTTGCGAAAGCAACGCGCCCCCTCACCCGGATGTCATTTGCGCCATCCGACCTCTCCCCGCACGCGGGAAGAGGTGAGGAAGCGCCGTAGTTCCGATCGAACGTCATCTCACACCAGCGCCTTGCCGCCGGCGAAGGCGGCGGCAGTGGCCTCATCGTTGGCTTCCGCCGGCAACAGCATCTCGTTGTGCGCCTTGCCGGACGGAATCATCGGGAAGCAATTCTCCAGCGCGGCGACGCGGCAATCGAACAGCACTGGCTTCTTCACCGAGATCATCTCCTTGATCGCACCGTCGAGGTCGGCGGGTTTCGTCACTTGCAGTCCGACGCCACCATAGGCCTGCGCCAGCTTGACGAAATCCGGCATCGCCTCGGTATAGGAATGCGACAGCCGGTTGCCGTGCAGGAGCTGCTGCCACTGCCGCACCATGCCCATGTACTGGTTGTTGAGGATGAAGATCTTGATCGGCAGCTCATATTGAACCGCCGTCGACATCTCCTGCATGGTCATCTGCACCGAGGCATCGCCGGCGATATCGATGACAAGACTGTCGCGGTGCGCGACCTGCACGCCGATCGCCGCCGGCAGGCCGTAGCCCATGGTGCCAAGTCCACCCGACGTCATCCAGTGGTGCGGCTGCTCGAAGCCGAAGAACTGCGCGGCCCACATCTGATGCTGGCCGACTTCGGTGGTGATGTAGGCATCGCGGCCGCGCACCGCCTCAAACAGGCGCTGGATGGCGAACTGCGGCAGGATCACATCGTTGTTCTTCTTGTAGGCGAGTGAGTTGCGCGCCTTCCAGGTCGCAATCTGCTGCCACCACGTCTTGATATCGGGCTTCTTCGCTTCCGCCTTGAATACCTGCAGGATGTCGCCCAGCACGTTACCGGCGTCGCCGATGATCGGCACGTCGACGCGGATATTCTTGTTGATCGAGGACGGATCGATGTCGATGTGGATCTTCTTCGAGCCCGGCGAGAACGCATCGGTACGCCCGGTGATGCGGTCGTCGAAGCGCGCGCCGACACACAGCATGACGTCGCAGTCGTGCATCGCCATATTGGCTTCGTAGGTACCGTGCATGCCGAGCATGCCGAGCCAGTTCGGCCCCGATGCCGGATAGGCGCCGAGCCCCATCAGGGTCGAGGTGATCGGGAAGCCCGTCACATCGACCAGTTCGCGCAGCAGCTTCGAGGCGTCGGTGCCGGAATTGATGACGCCGCCGCCGCTATAGATCACCGGACGTTTGGCCGACGCCAACAGCGATACGGCCTTGCGGATCTGCACGGCGTCACCCTTCACGCGCGGCTGATAGGACACGTGCACGTCGGACTTGCGCGGCGGATGATAGGTGCCCGTGGCGAACTGCACGTCCTTGGGCACATCAACGACGACCGGACCCGGACGGCCCGAAGTCGCGACATAAAATGCCTCGTGCAGCACTTTCGCGAGATCGTTGACGTTGCGCACCAGCCAGTTGTGCTTGGTGGATGGCCGCGTGATGCCGACGGTGTCGCACTCCTGGAAGGCGTCGTTGCCGATCAGGTGCGTCGGCACCTGCCCAGTGATGCAGACCAGCGGGATCGAATCCATCAGCGCATCGGTCAGCGGTGTCACCATGTTGGTGGCGCCCGGCCCCGAGGTCACCAGAACCACGCCGGGCTTGCCGGTGGAGCGCGCATAGCCCTCCGCGGCATGACCCGCGCCCTGCTCGTGCCGAACGAGGATGTGCTCGACCTCGCTCTGCTGGAAAATCTCGTCGTAGATCGGAAGTACCGCGCCGCCTGGATATCCGAAGACGTGCTTGACGCCGTGGTCAGCGAGCGCGCGCACGATCATGGCTGCGCCGGTCATCTGGTTGGGGTCTTCACGTAGGTCTCGGCTCTTGCTCTCACTCATGGTCGGCTCCGGTGCGCAGGTCGCGCTGGCTTTCTGGTCGTGGTCGTCTGTTGCAGGAATAAAAAAAGGGCCTCTGAAGGGCCCCGGTGCACCGCCTTGGAAGTAAACGGCCTTAGCCGTCCCGGGCAGTGCTCCAGGGTACGATAATAAGTACGAGTTTGGTAATAATGTTGCGCATCACGTGACTCAGACTTCCCAAAGGTTGCGCGGTTATAGAAGGACGATTCGCCGCGGTCAACCTGATTTACGGGCAAATATAGCCCGTTCCGGCGATTTGGCGAGCATAAAAACGTGACCGTCATCCTGAGGAGCGCGCCTTGGCGCGCGTCTCGAAGGATGGTCTCGGCCCGCCTCCATCATCCTTCGAGGCTCGCCGGAGATGGCTCGCACCTCAGGATGACGCCGCTTTTTTGCATAACCAGCTGTTCTGCCACCTCCGGCGCCACCCACTGAAACTCCGGCAGTTGATGCCGAAACCATGTGAACTGCCGCTTGGCATAGTGGCGTGTGTCGGCGCGGCCGATCTCGGCCGCCTGCTCCAGCGAAATCTCACCGCGCAGATGTCGGATCAGGGCTGGCACGCCATGGGCCTTCATGGCCGGCAACAGCGGATCGAGCCCGCGCTCGGCCAGCGCCCTCACCTCCTCCAGCGCGCCGGCCTGCAGCATGACGCCGAAGCGTGCATCGATCCGCGCATAGACCGCTTCGCGATCGGGTGCGAGAAACACCGCCTTCACCCGATCGGGCGGCAGCAGCGGGGGCAAGCCGTCGCGATGCCAGTCGGTCAGCGAGCGGCCTGTGGCCTCGATCACTTCGAGCGCGCGGGCGACACGCGTGCGGTCGCGCGGCTTCAGCCGCTCCGCGGCTTCCGGATCGCGACGCGCGAGAGTTGCGTGCAGCGCCTCGACGCCGTCGCGTTCGAGCCGCGCACGCACATCCTCACGCACCTCAGGCGGGATCGTCGGCACCGCGGAAAGCCCCCGCGTGAGCGCCTTGAAATAGAGCCCGGAACCGCCGGCAAAGATCGGCAGGCGACCTTGCGTACGCGCCTCGGCGAACGCGGCCGCAGCATCGGTCACCCACATCCCGGCAGAGCAGTTCACGCTCGCATCGACGTGACCGTAGAGCCGGTGCGGCACGCGTGCCTCTTCGTCCGGCGTCGGCCGCGCCGTGATGATGCGAAGGTCGCGATAGACCTGCATCGAGTCGGTATTGATGACGACGCCGCCGGTCCGTTCTGCGAGCGCCAACGCCAGCGCCGACTTGCCGCTGGCGGTCGGCCCTGCGATAAGCACGGCATCTGCCGCCTCCTCGAGGTTTGCCCTGCTCATGTCGCTCGTCGCCACGCTGATCTGCAATCCGAATAATCCTGCGCTCGATAGCACGGTGGTGGACGGCGCGCGCGCAATTCTTCGCAACGCAGGCTCGGCGCACTGGCTCTGGGACGAGGTCGCGGCCGACATTCCCTTTGAGAGCGATGAACCCATTGCCGCGATCGTGCAACGCCTGCAGGCGGCGCGTGAGGATCTGCCGATCGATATCGTTGTGCAGCCGCGGCTTGACCGCCGCAAGAAGCTGTTCCTCGCCGACATGGACTCCACCATGATCGGTCAGGAATGCATCGACGAGCTCGCTGACTTCGCCGGCCTCAAAGCCCACGTCGCCGCCATCACCGAGCGCGCGATGCGGGGCGAGATCGCCTTCGAGCCAGCGCTGCGCGAGCGCGTCGCGCTGTTGAAGGGACTTTCTGTTACTGTGGTCGACGAAGTGCTGGCGAAGCGCATCACGCCAACACCCGGCGGCCGTGAACTGGTGATGACCATGCGCGCCAATGGCGCCTACACCTGCCTGATCTCCGGTGGTTTCACCGTATTCACCAACGCGGTAGCCGCGACGATCGGGTTCCAGGAAAACCGCGCCAACACGCTTGACGTCGCGGACGGAAAATTTTCCGGCACGGTGGCAGAGCCGATCGTCGGCCGCGAAACGAAACTCGCAACGCTGACCGAATTGCGCGAAGCCTTCGATCTCGACAATCTCGATACACTTGTGGTCGGCGACGGCGCCAACGATCTGGGCATGATTCAGCAGGCGGGCCTCGGCGTCGCCTACCATGCCAAGCCGGCGGTCGCGGCGGCCGCGGCCGCCCGGATCGACTACGGCGACCTCACCGCGTTGCTCTACGCGCAGGGCTACCATCGCGACGAGTTTGTTGCGGATTAGAACGCTGACTCGTTGCGCGAGCCACAACCAGCCAACGAATTAGCAAGCAAGCGTATTTAAGACCGTAAAGCGCGACGATAGCGTCGTCCCCGCGAAGGCGGGGACCCAGTAGTCCAAAACGGCGAGCGAGAGCAGAAAGCTGCGGCGTACTGGATACCCGCTTTCGCGGGTATGACCTGGCCGTGATACAGCGCCGTTGTTCATCAACATTAAATCGTAGCTTCGCTTATCCCCGGTCTCCGGACCTCGCTTATGCTGCACGCGTCCTGTTCACGAGGGGCGCTTCTCGAGGGCGTTCGGAAGTGGAGCAGGATGCGGCGTCCTGCGCGTCGTGCCTCGCAAGCACGCGTCCGGGAGGTTTTAGGCCACCGCCCGGCCCCACTACGGGGGTCTGCCACGAGCTGGCTGGACGCGGTGCAGGCGAACAGTGGGAAACCACTGGGATGGCGGGCCGTTAGTTGGCGCGCACCTGCACCCGGAAGCGCGGTCCCGAAACCCAAAACCGCCGGGATGGAGCGCCGGAAGGCGTCGCCGCGGCCTCTGCTCTCCGCCGTTTCGGACGAGCATGCTGCGGAAACTGAAAGTTCAAGGTGCGCCTCTCGGCGCTCCATCACCCCTCATTGTTCGAGGGGCGAGAACCGAAAGCACAACCCGGCGCATTCGCGCGCGGGACCAACGATGCTTGGCTGTTTGAAATGTGAATCGGAATTGGAGCGCGGCGCCGACACGCTCTCAGCGTCATTCCGGGGCGCGAGCTTTTGCGAGCGAACCCGGAATCTCGAAAATGATTGCAAGATTCCGGATCGCCGCTATCGGCGCGAACGCAAGCGTTCGTCGCCTCGCGACGTCCGGAATGACGAAAGTAAGGATAGCTGCGCCGGCAAGGAGTTTACTTCAAGCTCAGTGCCACGAACCGCAATTCGCCGTTGCCGTTCGCAACCATCAGCAACACGGACTTCTTGCCGTCCTTCTTCAGCTTGTCGATGCGGTTGCGGATGTCAGAGGCGCTGCCGACGGCCTCCTGGGCCACCTCGACGATCACGTCGCCGGCGCTGAGCCGCTTCTCGGCTGCGTCGGAGTCCGATTCAACGTCGGTGATGACGACGCCCTTGACGCTGTCCTTGATCTTGTAGCGCGCGCGCAGATCCTTGCTCAGCGCAGCAAGATCGAGACCGAGCGCCTTCTGCGTCACGGGCTTTTCTTCCACCTCGGGCTTGGTCTTGATCGACGCGGGCGTGGCCTTTTCGCTGTCGTCGAGCCGACCGAGCGTCACCTTCTTGGTCTCTTCCTTGCCCTTGCGGATGATCACGACATCGACGGTCTTGCCGACGGCCGTATCGGCGACGATGCGCGACAGATCCTTCGGCTCCTTGATGTCCTTGCCGTCGAAGGTGACGATGACATCGCCCGGCTCGATGCCGGCGGGCTTGGCCGGGCCCTTGTCCTCGACGCCCGCAACCAGCGCGCCGCGTGCCGGCTTGACGTTGAGGCTGTCGGCGATCTCGTCGGTGACCTGCTGGATGCGGACACCGAGCCAGCCGCGGCGCAGTTCGCCGAACTGGCGCAACTGATCAACGACACCCGCGACCGTCTTCGACGGTACCGCGAAGCCGATGCCGATCGAGCCGCCTGACGGCGAGATGATCAGCGTGTTCACGCCCACGACCTCGCCATCGAGATTGAAGAGCGGACCACCGGAGTTGCCACGGTTGATGGCGGCGTCGGTCTGGATGTAGCTGTCGTAGGGGCCGTTGTTGATGTCACGGTTGCGCGCCGAGACGATGCCGGCAGTGACGGTGCCGCCGAGGCTGAACGGGTTGCCGATCGCGATCACCCATTCGCCGAGCCGCAGCTTGTCGGAGTCACCGAATTTCACGGCAGTCAGCGGATGCGGCGGCTTGAACTTCAGCACCGCGAGGTCGGTCTTCTTGTCGACGCCGACGATCTCGGCCTTCACCTTGGTGCCGTCGTTCAGGATCACGTTGATCTCGTCGGAATCGGCGATGACGTGGTTGTTCGTCACCACGATGCCCGACGGATCGATGATGAAGCCCGAGCCGAGCGAGTTGGTCTTGTGCGGCTGCAGGCCGCCACCCTTGCCGCCACGGCGATTCTTGAAGAAGTCGTCAAAGAATTCCTCGAACGGCGAGCCCGGCGGCAATTGCGGAATCGCGCGGCGGCCTTCGGAATCGCCACCCTTGGCTTCCACCGTCTGGGTCGTCGAGATGTTGACGACGGCGTCGATCACCTTCTCGGCGACATCGGCGATGCCCTCCGGACCACGCGCGAAGGCCGGCGCGGACATCATGGCAGTCGCGGCGCCGATGCAAAGCGCGGCCAGCAGGGAACGCCGGCGAAGGTTCAACACGGGGATCGCTCCGGTCATATCTCGAATCTCTCCTGGAGAAGAATTGTCGGGCGGCACAGTGCGCCTGAACGAGGGCGCCACGCAAGCACCGGAGAGCCGGGGCCGCCAGCTGTCATCAGCGCGTCTGATTGCGGCAAAAAGCTGGCGTTGCCGCTCACGATGCCGTTGCCGAGGCGAGGAATTTTCAAACGCAACCGCGCTCAGTGCCGAACCAGCCAAACGAGGAACAGGCCGACCACCGCCGAGCCAAGTCCGACTCCCCGCAACACATTGTCCGGGGTCGCCAGCGCGCTTTTCATGGCTTTGCGCATCCACTCCGGCGCAGCCGCAAACAGGATGCCTTCGACCATAAAAAGAATACCAAGACCGATGAGGAAATCGGCGAAGGCAATGGACCTCATCGGACGGCGTCTCCCTCGACGTCGCGGTTTTTCAGACGCGACCGGTTGGGTCGGCCGCATGCGACGGGCTCACCCCTGATAGTGCGGGATCGCGAATAAGTCCACGCCGCCAGCGCGCAACGCTGTCCGGCGCGCGCCCCCTCCGCCCGCGAACGGACCTTTAGGGCTTCGGCGCCGCCCCGGCCGCGGGTAGCGGCGCCGGCGGCGTACCGCCGTTCGGGCTTCCGAAATAGCGGAAGAAGTCGGAATCCGGCTTCAGCAGGAAGCGGGTGTCATTGCCTTTCAGTCCGTTCTCGTATGCCGTCATCGAACGATAGAACGCGAAGAAGTTCGGATCCTTGTTGTAAGCCTCGGCGAACAGGCGGTTGCGCTCGGCGTCACCCTCACCGCGGATCTGTTCGGCCTTCGAGTTGGCATCCGCAACGATCACGGTCGCCTCGCGGTCGGCCTTCGAGCGAATCTCCTGCGCCTTCTGACCACCCTGGGCGCGGAACTCGGCCGCCTCGCGCTGCCGCTCGGTCTGCATGCGCTGATACACCGCCTGACTGTTCTGCTCGGGCAGATCGGCGCGACGGATGCGGACATCGACCACCTGGATGCCGTAGCCATCGGCCTCCTTGTCGAGCTGCTCGCGGATGCGGGCCATCAGCAGTTCACGCTCGTCGCGCACGACCTGGATGAAGGTGACCTCGCCGAGCACACGGCGCAGCGCGGCGTTGAGCAGAGTGGTCAACTGGATGTTGGCGGCCTGGATCGTGCCGACGCGCTGGTAGAACTGCAGTGCGTTCTTGATACGGTAACGCGCAAAGGCATCCACCACGAGTCGCTTCTGGTCAGAAGCGATGACCTCCTGCGAGGGGTTCTCGAGATCGAGAATGCGCTTGTCGATGCTGATCACCGTATCGATGAACGGCGCCTTGAAATGGAGACCGGGGTCGGTGACGACGTGCACGGGCTCACCGAGACGCACCACCAGCACCTGTTCGGTCTGGCGAACGGTGAAGATGCTGCTATAGCCAATGATCACGACGACGATCAGCAGGATCAGCGCGACGATACCTGAAACGCCTCTCATCGGGTGCTCCCACTCTGCGGATGCGACGGTGTGCTCTGCGGGTGCGACTGGGTCGTTGTCGCTGGCGGGGCGCGGCGCGTCGTCAACTCGCTCAATGGCAGATACGGCACGACGCCCTGCGACGGACCGCCGTCGTAGATAAGCTTATCGGATTGACCCAGAATCTTTTCCATCGTCTCGAGGTAGATGCGCTCGCGCGTGACACCCGGCGCCTTCTTGTATTCGTCGTAGACCTTCAGGAAGCGCGCGCTCTGGCCCTTGGCCTCGGCGATCGCCTGTTCCTTGTAACCTTCGGCCACCTGAACGATCTGCGCGGCGCGGCCTCGTGCGTCGGGCAGCACGCGGTTGGCGTAGGTCTGGGCTTCGTTCTGCAGACGCTCAAGGTCGGCACGCGCCGCCTGCACGTCGCGGAATGAATCGATCACCTGGGCCGGCGGATCGACTTTCTGCATCTGCACCTGCTGGATGAGAATGCCGGAATTGTATTTGTCGAGAGTCTTCTGCATCAACGTCTGGACGTTCTGCTCGATGGTGGTGCGCGCACCGGTAAGGATCGGCTGAATTTCACCACGGCCGACCACTTCGCGCATCGCACTTTCTGCGACTGCTTTGACGGTGCCTTCCGGATTCTGGATGTTGAAGAGATAGTCGCCGACGCCGTCGGGCTTGATCCGCCACAACACGGTGAAGTCGACATCGACGATGTTTTCGTCACCGGTCAGCATCAGACTTTCTTCCGGCACGTCGCGCATCGTGCGGCCGCGACGGGCGGGATCGTCGATCAGCGTCATGCCGATGTTGACCGTGGAGACGCGCAATGCCTTTGGCAGCAGCACGGTTTCGATGGGATACGGCAGATGATAGCGCAGACCGGGACCGACGTCGCGAACGTGCTTGCCGAACCGCAGCACCACGCCGAGTTCGTCAGGCTGCACGCGGAAGAAACCAGACAGCCCCCAGATTGCCAGCGCGCCGATCAGAATCAGCGCGATGCCCATGCCGCTGAAATATCCGCCGGGCAGCATCTGCTGAAGGCGATCCTGTCCGCGGCGCAGCAGATCCTCAAGATCAGGCGGCCTCGGCCCAGTCGGCTGCGGACCGGAACCCCACGGCCCTTTCGGGCCTGAGCTCCACGGACCTCCGCCTTGATTCTTCCACGGCATCAACAATCTCCTTCGCGCAGGCCCGGGCTTTCAAACCCCGCCTCGCTCTGTCCGACGGCTTTATAGGGGACGCTTACGACCCTTACAACGCGGCTTGTTGGCTGCAAGGAGCTATGCCCGAACCGGTAATTGTCAATGTAAACATCAGGGAATGCGGTTAATGCGGCGCCAGACGGCGATATGTCACATAAGAATAGTCGGCAGTGTCATCGGCGGTCGCCTTATTCCGGCTACGGGCCGTTTCCTGCCAGACCGACGGGTCGATGGCCGGGAAAAACGTGTCGCCGTCGACCTCAACGTGAACTTCCGTCACCTCGAGTCGATCCGCCAGCGGCATCGATGCGGCGTAAATCTCGGCACCGCCGATCACTGCGATCTCAGTGGCGAAACGCCGCAGCGCATCTCCTTTGGCAACGACAAGGGCGTCCGCGAGCGACCGCGTCACCACGGCCCCTGCCGCGGAAAAATTCGGATCGCGTGTGATGACGATATTCGTTCGTCCCGGGAGCGGACGGCGCAACGAAATGAAGGTCTTGCGCCCCATCACGATGGGCTTGCCCATGGTCATCGCCTTGAGACGCTGCTGATCGGCTTTCAGCCGCCACGGAATGCCGTTGGCAGCGCCGATCGCGCCGTTCTTTGCCACGGCGACGATCAGGACGACGTCGAGATGAGCAGCCGCAGTCGCGGTCACACCGCGACCTCGGCCTTGATGTGTGGATGCGGATCGTAATTCTCGAGTTTGAAATCCTCATAGCGGAAGGCAAAAATATCCTTCACCGCGGGATTGATCGTCATCGTCGGCAACGGACGCGTCGGTCGCGTCAGCTGAAGCCGCGCCTGCTCCAGATGGTTCGAATAGAGGTGCGCATCGCCAAGGCTGTGCACGAAGTCGCCGGGCTTCAGGCCGGTCACCTGCGCGACCATCATCGTCAGCAACGCATAGGACGCAATGTTGAACGGCACGCCGAGGAACACATCCGCGGAACGCTGATAGAGCTGACACGACAACTTGCCGTTGGCCACATAGAACTGGAACAGGCAATGGCACGGCGGCAGCGCCATCTTGTCGACATCGGCCGGGTTCCACGCACTGACGATCAACCGGCGGGAATCCGGATTGCGCTTGATCATCTCCACGACGTTGGAGATCTGATCGATGCTGCGGCCATCGGGCGCTGGCCATGAGCGCCATTGCGAACCGTAGACCGGACCGAGATCGCCATTGGCATCCGCCCACTCATCCCAGATCGTGACGCCGTTGTCCTTGAGGTACTTGATGTTGGTTTCGCCTTTGAGAAACCACAGCAGCTCATGCACGATCGATTTGAGCGGCAGCTTCTTGGTGGTCAGCATCGGGAATCCAGACGCGAGATTGAAGCGCATCTGATGCCCGAAGATCGACAGCGTTCCGGTGCCGGTGCGGTCGTGCTTTTCCGCGCCGTCGCTGAGAATCCGTTCGAGCAGATCGTGATACTGGTTCATGGTGTTGCGGCTTGCCTCAGGAGCGGGTGAATTTAGCGTCCGGTCGGTCGCCCCGACAGCAACGATTCACGCTCGCTCGCGCTTATACCCCGAAAAATGGGCACTCTTCCGCGCGCCCTCAAGTCAGGCCGGCGAATCCCAGGAACCCGCCGGCGACCAGCAGCCACAGAGGATTGAGCCGCGTCGCAAAAGCCACTCCGGCCGCGACAATTGTGACAGCCGCACTGACCATCGTCCGGTCGGCGGTCATGGCGATCACGAGGCCGCTCGCCGCCATCAATCCAATCGAGACGGGAACCAACGCCTTCTGAATCAGCGCGGGCCACGGCGAACTGCCGGCATGATGCAAGATTCGGCTGACAGTGAAAGACAGCGCGGCGGTCGGCCCGCACATCGCCACCGTCGCGACCAGCGCACCAAGGATACCTGCAACCTTGTAGCCGACCAGCGAAACGATCAGGACGTTGGGACCCGGCGACAGTTGCGAGATCGCATAGGCATCAGCGAACTGGGTGTCCGTCATCCAGTGATTGACGTCTACTGCAAGGCGATGAATTTCGGGAATTGCAGCAGCGGCACCGCCGACGGCAAATAATGACAACGCGCCGAATGTCAGTGCAATGCTGAGCAGGCTGCCAACAAGGATCATGACACAACCCGGTTGCGACCGAGCCAGACCACCATCAGGCTTGCAGGTACAGCCACGATGAGCACCTGCGGCAACGGCCAGCGCAGCAGGCCGACCGCCACGAAAACCGCGACCAGCACCACAAGCGCGATTGGATCACGCTGCTTCAACAGCGGCAGCATCATGCGCAGGGTGACAGCCAGCAGCAACCCTGCGGCGGCGCAGGAGACACCGTCGAGAATCCGCCGCAGCACCGGCACGTCGCCGTAGCGGGCATAGATCATGGCGAGGCACGTGACGATCAGGAACGGCGGCGCCACCAATCCGGTGAACGCCGCAACGCTGCCGGCCAGGCCGCGAATACGGGATCCGAATACGACGGCGAGATTGACGATGTTCGGGCCCGGCAGAAAGTGGCAGAGCGCAAAGGTTTCATTGAATTCGTCCGCCGTCATCCAGCGGTACCTGTCGACAATCGCCCGGCGCGCAAACACCAAAACCCCGCCGAAACCGGCCAGCGACATCTTGGCGAAGGCCATGAACAATTCGAGCAAGCCGGGCGCAGCCGCCGTCTGGCTATTCGGGACGACAACGGTTGCGGGCGGCGAATCCGGTGACATGACCGAGACTTAGTTCGGCGGCTTCACCGGGCCAACCATTTTTGCGGAATTTCACACATGCAAGATGAAAGGCATCGGGAACGGGGCCTCGCATGGCTTGGCGGCTATCCGGGGCCAAATGGACCGATTCGATACCCTTTTTTCCTCAACCTTTGCAGACTATATTGAGGATGCCGGTTCGCCGGCTATGGAAATAAATGGCCGTCGCAATAAACCATTCGGACCCGGGGGCAGTACCCGGCGCCTCCACCAGAACCCAATTCTGACCATGGATCATCGCCATGGGACGACGGGTTCCGGCGGGGGCGAAACAGGATCGACGAGGGCGTAAAGGGCTCGCTTTTTCCCGGTATTGTTCCGCCGTTATCGGGCTATGCAATAGTTGCAAACGACAACTATGCTCCGGTTGCTCAGGCTGCGTAACGCAGTTTGAAAGACCACTCTGAAGTCCTAACGGGTTAAGCTCCGTTAGGCGGGGTTCGGAGGCACCTGGCAACAGAAGCCTCCACTTCTCCCCGCGAGCCACCTGTCGACCGACAGCGGCGAGAATTTCATTGATCCGGCACAACGGCTACTGACCTGGCAAGGGTGCGGGAGTAGCATCATCAAAACGGTACGAGTCGGGCTGCGGACGCTCGCAGGCCAGCTTCGTACGCGATCCGGCAAAACCAGCGAGATCAACTGATGGCAACCGATCTGATCCGATACGATGTGCTCGCGCGCGATGCGTTGCGCGGCGTTCTACGCCAGGTGCTGACGGACGCCGCCGAGCATGGGCTGCCGGGTGAGCATCACTTCTTCATCACATTCCTGTCGAAGGCGGACGGCGTAAAGATTTCGCCGCGGCTCCTGGCCCAGTATCCGGAGGAAATGACCATCATCCTCCAGCACCAGTTCTGGGATTTGATCGTCGCCGACGATCGTTTCGAAGTCGGCCTGTCGTTCGGCGGCATTCCCGAGCGTCTCGTCGTTCCCTTCAGCGCGATCAAGAGTTTCTTCGATCCGTCGGTGCAATTCGGTCTGCAATTCGAATCCGGGGAAACCGATGCGTCTTCGACCAATCTGCCAGCCGTGCCTTCGCCGTCCGCAGTGACCGCTCCGGCGGCTCCGGCCCAGCCAGTCGCCCCCGAACCTGTTGATGAACCTGCCAAGCCCAGCGAAGGTGCCGAGGTCGTCAGGCTGGACCGCTTCCGCAAGAAGTAGGTTGCACGACATCGACTGAAGCATCCCACCGCCGCGGGCCAGCCTCGGCTGTTCAACACACCTCAATCCAACGGACTGGAATCCATGGCTCCGTCAGCGCGCAAAATCCGAACGGCGACCCGCACCGAAACCGACAGCTTTGGGCCCATCGAAGTTCAGGCGGATCGCTATTGGGGCGCTCAGACCGAACGGAGCCAACAGAATTTCCGCATCGGACACGATCGCATGCCGATGCCGGTGGTCCGGGCACTCGGTATCGTCAAGCTCGCGGCGGCACAAACCAATCGCCAACTGGGACTACTCGATCAGCGGCGCGCCACCGCCATCATCCGTGCAGCGCGCGAAGTCATCGAAGGCAAGCTCGACGATCATTTTCCGCTGGTCGTGTGGCAGACCGGGTCCGGCACGCAGACCAACATGAATCTGAACGAGGTGATCGCCAACCGTGCCAACGAACTGCTCGGCGGAGAACTCGGCGCCAAGAAACCCGTTCATCCCAACGACCACGTCAACATGAGCCAGTCGTCGAACGACTCGTTCCCTACAGCGATGCATATCGCGGCGGCCCAAGGCATTGCCTCGGACCTGATTCCCGCCATGACCGTTCTTCTCAAGGCGCTGCGCAAAAAGGAGAAGGCGTTCGCCCGCATCGTCAAGATCGGTCGGACTCATACCCAGGACGCCACACCTCTGACGCTCGGTCAGGAGTTTTCGGGATACGCGGCCCAGGTCGAGAGCGGTCTCGCGCGGCTTCGTACGGCGATCAAGGATCTCTATCCGCTGGCGCAAGGCGGAACCGCCGTCGGCACCGGGCTGAATTCAAAACCAAAGTTCGCAAGGCTGTTTGCAAAACATGCCGCGGCGATTGCGAAGCTGCCGTTCACGAGTGCGCCCAACAAGTTTGAAGCACTGGCCTCGAATGACGCCTATGTCTTCGTTCACGGAGCAATCAATTCGGTTGCCACGGCCCTGTTCAAGATCGCCAACGATATTCGCTTGCTCGGCTCAGGACCCCGCTCGGGCCTCGGTGAATTGATCCTCCCGGAAAACGAGCCGGGGTCGTCGATCATGCCCGGCAAAGTCAACCCGACTCAGTGTGAAGCCATGACCATGGTTTGCTGCCAGGTGTTCGGGAACCAGACGACCGTCACGGTCGCCGGCAGCCAGGGGCATTTCGAACTCAACGTCTACAAACCTGTTCTGGCATATTGTATGATCAATTCCATACAATTGCTGGCCGATGTCGTGCGTTCCTTCACCGAGCACTGCGTCGACGGCATTCGTGCCGACGAGAAGCGTATACGCGAACTCATGCAGCGCTCGCTGATGCTGGTCACGGCGCTCGCGCCGAAGATCGGTTACGATAACGCTGCAAAGGTGGCCAAAGCCGCGCACGCCAATGGAACCACGTTGAAGGAGGAGGCCCTGAGGCTCGGTTTCGTCACGGCTGCGGAGTTCGACAGGCTGGTCCGGCCAGACAGGATGACCCAGCCTGGCTAGGCGCAATTTGCTGCGCCACGAAAGCCTTGGCATTCCAAAGACCAGCCGGTCGGAAATAGTTATAACTCATATCATCTAAGGACTTAGAGAATATTTGCTACCACTGTTGCGGTGCGTCATGATACAGCACAAAGAATAGCCGCTTTCGCAGAGCGGAATGTGTTTTTGACCTTCACAGGCAGATGGAATTTTTCCCGATGCTAACCGAGCTCATGAAGCCCGTGTGCAGTCTCTCAATCCCATCCCCCCACAACGTCGCGCACACGCAGCGCTCGAGGTAGCGGCGACCGGTATGGGGGAGCTCATCAATCTGAACAAGCGCAGGAAGCGCGCCGAGCGCGAGCGGAAGGCGGATATCGCCGTCGCCAATCGCGCGCGCTTTGGCCGTAGCAAGGCCGAGCGCGATCTCGTCGAACAACGCACCATGCGGGAGACCCGTTTGCTCGATCAACACCGTATCGACGGCGAGGACACACCATGAAGTCGCCAGTCGTGAAACGATCCATCGTGGTGGCCGGTCACAAGACCAGCGTGAGCCTCGAAGAAGCGTTCTGGAGCGGAATGAAGGAAATATCGGGTCTTCGCGATATGACCTTGTCTGAACTGGTCGGGGAGATCGACAGCAAGCGCCAGCAGGGCAACCTGTCCTCGGCGATTCGTCTGTTTGTCCTGGACTATTTCCGAAGTCGCGCTGTCGCGGCGGGACCCGACGGTAGCGCCAGCGCGAGTTAACGCACGCGCTCGCGGCAATCTATCCGTATGTCTGCGCACCTCGGCATCATGATCCTGAGCCGGGCTTAGGTTGTTTCCCGAATATCGGCGCCGAAACATTTCAGCTACTATGTACCTGTGCCCTCGATGATGCGTCACGGCGCCGATCGGGAGCTGAGACCGCAGACACACCTGCACATCAGCAACGCGCAGATCGGTCGTCTGTAACGCCGATACCGAAGTTCAAGACCGAACCAGCCGTCCGGTGAGATCTCATCGTGGGCGAACGATGACGTTTGCCGGAACAGCAGATGGAGTTACGTCATGCAAAGCGACCAATGCCGCGATCGCAGCGAATCCGGATATCCACGTGAATATGCTGTCGTCAAACGCTCTGTCGTCGTTGGCGGCCACAAGACCAGCGTGAGTCTCGAGGATGCTTTCTGGACGAGCCTGAAGGATATCGCGACACGGCGTGGCATGACGGTCTCAACGCAAATCGCGTCGATCGACAACGATCGCAGAACCAACAATCTGTCCTCGGCGATCCGGCTGTTCGTCCTTGAACATTTCCGTACGCGTGCGGTGAGCACGATGTTCATCGGTGAGCGGCAAACGACATCGCCGCGGTTCGCACCGCTCGGTCCTGAATGAATTAAAACGCGGGACGCGACGGACTCGGCGCCGGCGGCGTCAACACCAGCGGCGGCCGCGGGCGCACCGGCTTTGGACCAGGCGCCGGCCGTATCTCCACCGGTGCCGGCAACGGTGCTACCGACGGCGCGGGTACATTGGAAGCTTGCGGCGCGGCCGGCGGATGTGACGGCGCGGCCGCCTTGGACGGAGAGCGCCGCGGATCGTGGTTCGGAACGGGGACACCGCCAGGCGACGCGCTATTACCCTGTTCGGGCTTGATCGAAACGTCCGGCTTTGGTGCCGGCGGCAGTGAGGCTGTCGTCGGCGCAGGTGTAGCGGAATGCGGTGCAGGTAAAGGCGCTATGCCATGCTCGATCGCGTCGAGCCGCCGGGTTTCGCGATCGATCGCCCGCACCGAAAGCCAGGAGGACAGCGCCGTCACGTCAACCGACCGACTGAGGGCGTTGGGCGGTCCGACCACAAACATCTGCACTTCCGGACGATTGTTGGTTGAGCCGACCGAAGTAGACGCCAGGCCAGCGCGGATATCGACTTGATCGGCCGCGATGTCATAACCGCCGGAGACGATGGCTTGAGCCCCCTCACCTTCGAGAGTCGTCACACCGACGCGCAAACGGCCATCCCTCACGTTGAACGGAATTTGCGCCGACGCAACGGGCAACGGGTTCCCAGACAATGACTGCAGAACGACCTGTCGCAACTTGTCGTCATTGGGCGTCTTCCCGCCATCGCTCGCGCTGATCGCAACATCGAACATGTGCGGATCCAACCCGGGGATCCGCGTACGCTCGAGTGAGACCAGCCCGTTGCCGGAGAGCGCGCCGATCAGCGCAGAAGCGCTGCGGCCCTGACTCGCCAAGGTCATCTGCGCAGACACGCGTCCTGCGGGCATGGACAACGCAGCGTAGTGGAGTGCCGAGCCATCCACGTTCTTGAATTGAACATTTGCACTCAGGGCCACTCCGTCAGCGGACTGCCGCAGGTTGACGCGTGACGCGACATCGCCACCGCCAACCTTTCCCTTCATCGCATCGAAGGTCAGAGACTGGCCGTCGCTTTTCACGATGCCGCTGAAAGGCTGCAGTTCGATACCGCCTGGCAGCACTCCTCGCAAAGCCTGGAACGTGAGTTGACCGCGCCATCCATTCAGCAAGCCGCCGCCCAACGGCTCATTTGGATCATGCCCCGCAGCGCCGGCTGCGAAGACAAAGGCCGGCGCAAGGTCGAGCGTATCCATTCCGACCGCACCTTCGACGGCATTTTCCGCGCCAAGATCCACCGCAACACGTCCTCGCATCCGGGTTCCGCCGACCGTGCTGTCGAGATTACTGAAGGTGAGCTTGTCGCCCGCGAGCGTGACGTGAGAGGACAGGCTGATGTTTTGCGCGCGGGAGTCGGACGGCTTGAGGTGCAGCAGCGGCCCAAGGTCGACCCGATGCACCGCCAGACTGAGATCGGCCTTTCGTGTCGGCGACCATGGCTCCAGCGTGCCCTTCACCTCGGCATCCAGGTCCGCTCCGGACAGTTTTGCTTTCAACTGGATCGGAACATGCCAGCCGCCGGTGGCCTCGCCATCCACCAGAACAGGACCATCATGGACCATGATGACGTGATCGACGCCCAGCAAGGCCGGCAAGGCATCACCCCGCTTGGCTGAAACTTTCGCCTGAACCGTCAGCGTACTCCGTGCCAATGCATCAAGATTGGCGGCGCGCACGTCCGCAAGCAGAGGCGCGGCAGTCATCGACAGGACACCTTTCAGTTGCGGCAGATCAACATCCAGCTTTGCGTTCGCATCGGCCTTGTTTTTGTCGGAAGGATTTTTATCCACGTTGAGCGCGATATTGACCCGTGCTGGCCCCGCGACACTGGGCATGGCCTCCAGACGCGCGGCGACCGCTGGCGCGACGGGCGCAATGAGGCTGGTCAACTGCGCCACAGAATCCGAAGTCGTATTCAAGAACAGTTTGCCGGTCGCATTGATGCGGTCGAACGCGCCGGCGCCATCCACGTTGAGTCCGCCTGACCGGCCGACCTTCAGTTGCTCCAGCGTGATCGCCTTTGGATCATACGACAGCTTGGCGACGAACGGATGCAACTCCTGCCCCGCCGAAATGGCGCGATCGACACTCAACGAAATTCGCCCTTCATCGGGCCAGTCCCCTTGCGGACCCGCGAGCGCACGCACCAGGACAGCAGCAGCATCGAGATCGAGGCGATCGGCTTTGAGGTCGGCTTCAGTCCGCGTGCCCTTGCCGGCCTTGGCACGAACGAAGGCCAGGCGTCCCTGGACGCTGCCACCGTCGATATCGGCCTTCATCTGGTCGACGATCACCTGGTTCGGGTCGACACGTAGGCTGCCACGCAGGCGCAACGGTTTCTGGCTCCGGGAAGCGACGTCGTTGCGACCCGACAGCCAGGCAACGAACGTATCGGGATCCGACGACTCCACGTCGAATACGCCGTGGAAATTCTCAGACGGTGCGGACTGCGCGATCTGTCCACTGGCAGCGACCCGTGTCGTGCCAGGGGCGCTGAATTCCAGCCGGGCAATTGTCCATGCCGCGGCGTCGCCGTTTAGGTCTGCGGCGAATTTCTGGATCGGGCGACCGCCCAGCATGATCTGATCGGCGCTGAGTTCGACATCGGTTGCCAACGGCGGGCCTGGAATTTTACTGAGCAGACTCCTTAACGCCGGCAATATCTGCGTGGGTGAATCCGGATCCTTGGCAAGCAAGCGATCGGCATCGAGCTGACGAGCGGACAGTGCCATGCGAAGGCGCGGCGTTGCACCGAAATGGATATCGCCAGTCCCTGCGAGCTTCAGCATGGCGTCGCTTGCGCCATAACTTGCATCGATTTGATCGAGTTGCGCTGTATTGGGATCGGCCTTGACCTTGGCCAACAAACGCCACGGCCTCTGCCCTTCGCCGGATCCTGCCGGTCCCGCGAGGGTGACAACACCGTTGAAGCGCGGCACCCGCGCATTGAATGCCAGCAAGCCATCGACATCGATGGATGGTGCACGCGATCCGGGATCGATCGTGAGATGGACACGGCTGGCATTGCTGTCACCGGCCTGACCGGACGATATCCGGAACGGATAACGCGTCCCCGAGACGACGAAATTGCCGTCGCCGCGGACGGATGTGCCGAGCGCGCGGACATCACCGCTGAATGCGATGTCGTTCAGTTCGAGCGTGCTACGGCTCGCCGCGTCGTGAAGCGCGACACGCCCCGTCAGATTGAGCCGATCAATCGAAAGCGAACTCAAGTTGAGCGACCGCGACGACAGCGGCCAGTCGATCCGACCACGTGTATCGAGACCGAGATCGAGCGAGATGCCGTTGATGGTCAACTCGGTCGCTCGCCACTCGCCACGCATCAGCGACCCAAGACTGAATTCGACGGCGAGGTTGTCGGCGCGCACCTTGCCGGGATCGTTCGCTCCTCCGACCACGACCGAGCGCAACCGCAACGAGGGCGATGGCAGCAGCCGTGCGTCGAGCGCGCCCTCCACCCGCACCGGCGCGCCGATCACCCGCGCCGCCTCGGTTTCAAACTGCGGCCGGAAGCGATTCCAGTCGATGAAATACGGCCCGATCAGCGCGGCGATGAGCGCAACAATAAATGTGATAGCCAAGCCGAGCAGCGTCGTCTGCACGGTGTCTCCCCTTGAACCGTTCCGGCAAGATCGAATCCTGCTTCAGTATGACACCGGGAGATCGCAACCGAGCCATAGCCAGAATGCCGCATCGGTCCCGAGCCGGCGAAGGCTACACCGAAGCGAGCGCCGAAACGGCTCTAATATAATACCAACTGTGGCGAAGTCACAGCCAGATGGGCGGAACTGGTACCCCGAAGGCTACCAGCTTGCAGGCAAGCTCTTCAGGCCTCGCAGCACGAATGTCGGCCGCCATTCCGGGTTCTCGACGTTATCGAGCCGAAGGTTCGGAAGCCGCCGCAGCAGGGTCGCGATCGCAATTTCGGCTTCGATGCGCGCCAGTTGAGCGCCCAGACAGAAATGGATGCCGCCACCGAACGAGAGCGGCTTCACATTGGGACGCGTGATGTCGAGCCGAGCAGGCCGATCCGGATAGACTGCCGGATCGTGGTTGGCGGAGCCGAGCAGACAGAGAACACTCTCGCCCTTCGGAATCCGCTTGCCGCCGAGATCTTCGATGTCTTCGAGCGCAGTGCGGCCGGTCATCTGCACGGAAGAATCGTAACGCAGGAATTCCTCGATGGCGTTGGTCATCAGGTCCGGCTTCGCCCTGAGCAACGCCAGTTGGTCAGGGTTGCGATAAAGCGCGAGAATCCCATTGCCAATCAGATTAACCGTCGTTTCATGCCCCGCGCCGAACAGCAGGATGATGTTGGCGGTGAGTTCCTCATTGGTGAGTTTCGAGCCATCCTCCTCCGCCTGCACCAATTGGGTCGTGAGGTCGTCGCCGGGGTTACGGCGGCGCAGTTCGAACAATTCCTGGAAATAGCCCTGCGCGGCCAGGTTGCCCTCATTCGCTGCCTTGATCTCGGCGGGCGACAGCGGCACCGGATCGAGCAGGCGGCCGTCAGCGCGCGCGTTGGTGTAAAAGCGCTCGCGGTGCTCCTCGGGGATGCCGAGCATGTCGCAGATGATCGTAACCGGAAGGCGGAACGCGAAATCCTCGATCAGGTCCATTCGCCCCTGGGGAATGATCCGGTCCAGTGTTTCATCAACGATCTGCTGAATGCGCGGGCGCATATCCTCGACCCGGCGGGCCGTGAACGCCTTGACCACCAGACCGCGCAGACGCATGTGATCCGGCGGATCCTGCTGCAGCATCCAGTGCCCCATGCTGCGGAACACCGGCTCTTCCATGATCTTCGGCCCGTAGCGGCGGACCGTCCGATCCTCGTAGTCCTTGCCGAAGCGCTTGTCACGCAACACCAGACTGGCCTCGGCATGCCGGCTCGCGACATACGGCCCGAGCGGCGTCTGGTGCATCGGATCGAGGGTTCGCAGCCGTTCATAGAACGGATAGGGATTGCGGATGAAATCCGGCGACAGCGGATTGAACAGCGGTTCGGCCTTCGCAGCCTGAAGATGCTCGTTCATGGCGATCCTCGTCCGGTTGCCGCGCCGATACTGCAACAACGGCACGCTTTGGTGTCATCCTCAGGACCTGACCGGTTCGGCCGGATCCTCTCATTGGTCCAATACAACTCAATACACTATTGTATCGAGTTGCATCCTGCCCTAAAATGCGCGGATGTCAAGGGTTCGAACCAGACCGACACGGGACGACACCTGCGAAAAGCTGTTCGAGGCGGCCGCGCAGGTATTCGAGGACCAAGGAATCGGCGGCGCCAGCATCGAGACCATCGCGGCCGCAGCCGGCTTCACACGCGGCGCGTTCTATTCGAACTTCAAGAGCAAGGACGAATTGATTATCGCCATGCTCGAGGATCACGTCGAGCACTCGATCCGGCGCAATCTCGACCTGCTAGCGCAACACAACAACCTCGGTGATTTCCTCGAGGCGCTCAGGACCGCCGACCGCAGCCGACAGGATCCGCTTGGCCGCTCTCCCCTCCTGCACATGGAGATGATCCTGTTCGTGGCACGCGCTGAAAAGCGGCGGCCGGAACTCGCCAAACGGCTGCGCGCACGGCGCAAGCTGGTGGCCGACATCGTCAGAACAGCGCTGAAGAAATCCGGCCGGAATGGCGCACTCAATCCGGAATGGACCGGCGCAATCGTGCTGGCGCTGGAGGACGGCTTCCGCCTGCACCGCCTGATCGATCCCGAGACCACGCCGCAGGACAGCTTCCTGCGTGCGATCACCGATCTGCAACGGGCAATGGGAATTTCGCCGGCTTAACTGCGGCTACTCCGCAGCAGCTTGCGCATGGGCGCGATGCAATTGCCCGGCAACCGCCCGCACCTTCCCCGGTGATGCCAGCCAGATCGTGACTGCACCGATGATGCTGACTCCAATTCCAATGAGAAATGCAAGGTCGTAGTTGCCGTAGTGGTCGTGCAGAACGCCCGTCAGCCACGGACCTGCGGCGCCGCCTGCCAACGCGGCCAGCATGATCGTGCCAAAAATGCTGCCAAAATGCTTGCCCTGAAAAATTTCCGCGACGACGGGGCCCATGATGGACGTGACGCCATAGCCGAGTAAGCCCTGCGCGGTGATCATGACGTAGACGAGCACCAGCGAGGGATAGCGATCGAGCGCGATCAAGGCCGCGAAGCAGATCGTGAACCCCAGCCCGCTGATGGTCCATATCCACTCCCGCCCGATGCGATCGGACAGATGACCGAGCCAGATCTGGCCGGGAATTCCGAGGAGGCTCACGATGCCGAGCGCCCAGGCCGCGACGGTCGGGCTGAAGCCGATTTCCACCAGGTACTTCGTTTGATGCACCTGAACCGCGTACCAGTCGTACAGGCCGCAGAACAACCCGAGCGCGAGCCACCAGAAACGCGACGTTCGCATCGCACGCGTCAGTGTCCAGTCGATGGCCGTCCAGACGGGATCGACGACGTTCGACACCGGAGCCGAGGCCGTAGCGTGCACGTGATCTCCGTCCGGCTCAAGTCCCATATCCTCCGGCCGCTTGCGCAGCAGCAGGTTGATCGGGCCAAGTACAAAAAGAACGATGAGGCCCAGTACCCAGCATGCGGTCCGCCATCCGGCCTGCTCGATCAGGTGCTGCACCCACGGCAACAACACGATCGAGCCGATGCCGACGCCCGCGAACGCGATGCCGATGGCCAGTCCCCGCCGCCGCACGAACCAGTTGGGCAGAAACAGCGATTGTCCGGAGTAGCCGAGGCAGATGCTGCCGCCGCCAACCAGAACACCAATCGTCAGATACAGATGCCATGGCTGTGTGGTCAGAGGCGCGAGCAGCAGCCCCCCTGCCATAAGCACGACACCAAGTTCCATAACCGAACGCGGACCGAAGCGATCCATCATTCGCCCCATCAGGGGGCTCATAATTCCCGAGACCAAGAATCCAAAGGAAAACGCTCCTGCGGTAACGCCACGCTCCCAATGAAATTCGTCGATGATGGGCGGAAACAGCAGCGAAAAGGACGTGCGCGCGTTGACGCCGATCGCCATGGTCACAAACGTGACGGCTACGATGACCCAGCCGTAGAAAAACCGGAGGCGCATGAATGCCTGCTTTGAAATGAAATCCCGACACCCTATCGCTGAACAGCAAGCGTCGGGCGAGGCAGCAAACCATACAATTTCCGGTAGCGCCACCTGGCGCCACCTCCCTGACCTCAATCCGAGGTTGGAAAGTCAGGCCTTCAAGACAATCCAAAACAACGCGCCCGCGACAGCCTGAGATCGAAATGCGCCGCGGCGGTCACTCTCCATAGAGAAATGAAACCGCGTGGTATCAGGCCGATGGAATAATTTTTCCCGGATTGAGAATGTTATCGGGATCGAACGCCTTCTTGAGCGCCCGCATCGCATCGATCGCCTCTGCACCCAATTCCGATTTGAGGTATTTCTGCTTGCCCTGACCGATGCCGTGTTCGCCGGTACAGGTGCCGCCCATGCCCTGTGCACGCTCCACAAGCCGGTGCATGAATTCCTCACCCCGCGCCATTTCATCGGGATCGTCAACGTCGCAGAGCAGCGAGCAGTGGAAGTTGCCGTCCCCGACGTGGCCGACGATGGGCGACAGCAGATTGAGACGCTTGAGATCGTCCTCGGTTTCGGTGACGCAGTCGGCCAACCGCGAAATCGGAACGCAAACGTCGGTGGCAACAACCCCAGCGCCCGGACGCAAAGCTTTCACCGACCAATAGGCATCGTGTCGTGCCTGCCAGAGCTTGGTGCGATCCTCCGGCTTGGTGGTCCAACTGAAATCTCCACCACCGCATTCCTGGGCGATGTCCCTGAAATTCCTCGACTGCTCGGCGACATCATTCTCGCTGCCGTGGAATTCGAGCAGCAGCAGCGGCGTTTCCGGCAAAGATAGCTTTGAGTACGCATTGCACGCCCGCACTTGCGCGGCATTCAAGAGTTCGATCCGCGCCACCGGAATTCCGGTCTGAATCGCCAGGATCACGGCATTGCAGGCGCCTTCCACCGTCTTGAAGGAACAGGCGGCCGCGGCGATGACTTCGGGGATACCGCGCAGCTTGATCGTCAGTTCGGAAATGATGCCGAGCGTGCCCTCGGCACCGACGAACAGATGGGTCAGGTCGTAACCGGCAGACGATTTCTTCGCACGCGTGCCCGTCGTGATGATTTCACCGTCCGCGCGCACAACCTTCAGCGCCAGGACGTTGTCGCGCATGGTGCCGTAACGCACCGCGTTGGTGCCGGACGCCCGGGTCGAGGCCATGCCGCCCAGGGAGGCGTCCGCACCCGGGTCGATCGGGAAAAACACGCCCTGATCGCGCAACTGCTCGTTCAGAAGTTTACGGGTGATGCCCGGCTGGATGACACAGTCGAGGTCCTCGGGATGAACCGCCAGAATGCTGTTCATGTCCCGCAGATCGATGCAGATTCCACCGGCCGGCGCATTGACCTGCCCTTCGAGGGAGGTCCCCGTGCCGAACGCGATCACCGGCACGCGGTTCGCGGCACAAATCCGCACGACGTCTTGGATGTCGGACGTCTCCTGCGCCATGACTACGGCGTCCGGCGGCTGGTTTTCGAGCCATGTCGTCGTATGGCCATGCTGCTCGCGCACCGCCTGCGACGTCACGAGCCGATTGCCGAACCGCGCGGTGAGCGCTTCTATGGTGGTGGCCAGCGCCTTCGGCTCGGGCCGTTTGAGTGTATTGGCTTTTGTCACGCCCACGATCGCTTCTCCAGTTGGAGCGGACCGTGGCAAAGGACGCAAAACCGGTCAAGGGACCGGACAAACAAGAGGCAAGGAATGATGACGATACCTGCGGCCAGCGCAGACCGGTCAGGCGATGCAAGCCCGTTCAAATCCGCGATCATGCAGATCGAGCCGCAATGGATCGACTACAATGGCCATCTCAACATGGCCTACTATAACGTCCTGTTCGACCGGGCGATCGATCAGTTCTGGCTGGAACTGGGAATCGGCCCTGAATACATGAAAGCGCGCAGCGGCTCGACATTCACGGCCGAATGCCATGTGCGCTACCTCAGGGAAATTCACTTCGGCGACCCCGTGCAGGTTGCGGTTTTGCTGGTCGCCGCCGACGAAAAACGTCTGCATACCTTTGAAGAACTGCGCCACGCCACCGAAGGATGGGTTTCGGCAACCTCCGAGAACATGACGATTCATATCGACATGGCCGCCCGCAAGGTCGCCCCCTTCCCGGCTGACATTCGTACCCGCATCCAGCACGTGCTTGACCTGCACAACGCCGTTGCGAGACCCGAGGGCATTGGCCGGAAGATCACGATGCCCTCGAAATCGCGCTAGCCGGCGCTATATGCGGGTCCTCCCGCGCGCCAGTCCGACCACCGCGGACACCAGAAACAGGATGAGGGCGACAAAAAAGATGATCTTGGCAATCTCGATCGACGCGCCGGCAATACCGCCAAATCCCAGCACGCCTGCGATCAGCGCGATGATCAGGAATGTCACAACCCAGCTCAACATAGTGCCTATCTCCGTTCTCGACGCGGCAACCGCGCCCTGACTGAGAGAACAATCCATCGCCGGAACAGAAGTTCCTTCCGGCCGCCGGGCCGAAAGTCCTGAAAAATCGCCTGTTTTACGGAACAAAACCGCGCATTGCGGCGGGAATCGCAGTGCAGGTCAGGCGTGGGAAAAGCGGTGCGAACTGCGCGGTCGGCCCCTATATACCCTCCCGATCCTGCTATGAAGGCTCCCCTTCATCTCCCCGCAATGCCATCGTGGGGTAGAAACGATTCGCATGACTGAACCGAACCGAGTGATCCATCGTGACGTTCCCGAGCACCGGCCAGCGGCTGGCGGAATTGCCGCGCGCGCCCGTGCAGCAGCCGGTGGTCCGCAATATCTGGCCGGCCTAAACCCCGAACAGCGTGAGGCTGTGGAGACGCTGGATGGTCCGGTTCTGGTGCTGGCCGGCGCGGGTACCGGCAAGACCCGCGTGCTGACGACGCGGATCGCGCATATCCTGAGCCAGGGCCGCGCCCGTCCCGGCGAAATCCTGTCGGTGACTTTCACCAACAAGGCCGCGCGCGAGATGAAGCATCGACTCGGCCAGATGCTCGGCCAGGCCGTGGAGGGCATGCCATGGCTCGGCACCTTCCACTCCATCGGCGGCCGGATTCTGCGGGTCCATGCCGAGCTCGTGCAGCTCAAGTCCAACTTCACCGTGCTCGATGTGGACGATCAGATCCGCCTGCTGAAGCAATTGCTTCAGGCCGACAATATCGACGACAAGCGCTGGCCGGCGCGGATGCTGGCCGGGCTGATCGATGGTTGGAAGAATCGCGGGCTGACGCCCTCGCAGGTCCCGTCTGGCGAAGCTGCCGTATTCGGCAACGGTCGTGGCGGCAAGCTCTATGCTGCCTATCAGGAGCGGTTGAAAATTCTCAACGCCTCCGATTTCGGCGACCTGCTGCTGGAAAACATCCGCATCTTCCGCGAGCATCCTGACGTGCTGCGGCAATATCAGCAGCGCTTCAAGTTCATCCTGGTGGACGAATATCAGGACACCAACGTCGCGCAATATCTTTGGCTGCGGCTCTTGTCGCAGACACCCCAGCCAAGCAGTGGCCTGCAAACCACCTCTCCCCCTGCACAGGATAGAGAGCAAGGCTATGATCTTGCTGATACGTTCGGCCATCCCGTCGCCGCAGCAAGCGAAGCGGAAGAGCGAACATCACCTGTCGAGCCAGCGATCACACCAAAGGCCCGTCCCAAGAACATCTGCTGCGTCGGCGACGACGACCAGTCGATCTATGGCTGGCGCGGTGCGGAGGTCGATAACATCCTGCGCTTTGAGCACGATTTTCCCGGCGCCAAGGTGATCCGGCTCGAACGCAACTATCGCTCCACCGGACACATCCTTGCCGCTGCTTCGCACCTGATCGCACACAATGAAGGCCGACTCGGCAAGACGCTGCGCACCGAGGACGAGGACGGCGAGAAGGTGACCGTCACCGGTGCATGGGATTCCGAAGAGGAAGCCCGCGCGATCGGCGAAGAAATCGAGCAGCTGCAGCGCGCAGGCAACAGGCTCAACGAGATTGCGATCCTGGTCCGCGCCTCGTTTCAGATGCGCGAGTTCGAGGACCGCTTCGTCACTCTCGGCCTGCCCTATCGCGTGATCGGTGGCCCGCGCTTCTACGAGCGTGCCGAAATCCGCGACGCGCTGGCCTATCTGCGGCTGATCAATTCGCCCGCCGACGATCTCGCCTTCGAGCGTATCGTCAATGTGCCAAAGCGCGGTCTCGGCGACGCGACGGTTCAGATGCTGCACGACATCGCGCGCAAGCGGCGAATTCCGCTCACTGAGGCGGCGCGCGCTGTCGTCGAAACCGACGAATTGAAACCGAAGGCACGCGGATCGTTGCGCGGCCTGCTCGACAATTTCGATCGCTGGCGCGCGCAACGCGAAATCATGCCACACACCGAGCTCGCCGAGATCGTCCTCGACGAGAGCGGTTATACCGAGATGTGGCAGAAGGACCGCTCCGCTGATGCCGCGGGCCGGCTCGAAAACCTGAAGGAGCTTGTACGCTCCATGGAGGAATTCGAGAACCTGCAAGGTTTCCTTGAACACATCTCGCTGGTGATGGACCGCGACGGCGGCCCTGATGAGGATGCCGTCTCCGTCATGACGCTGCATTCCGCCAAGGGGCTCGAATTCGACAACGTGTTTCTCCCCGGCTGGGAGGAAGGCCTGTTTCCGCACCAGCGCGCGCTGGACGAACAGGGACGCGCCGGTCTCGAGGAGGAACGCCGCCTCGCCCATGTCGGGCTGACGCGGGCCCGCCGCCGCGCCAAGCTCTATTTTGCCACGAACCGGCGCATTCACGGGTCATGGTCGACGACCATCCCCTCCCGCTTCCTCGATGAACTGCCCGCTCATAACGTCGAGATCACCGAATCCAAGGGTGGTTCGGGCTGGGGTGGAGCCGGCGGTTATGGCGCGTCGCGCTTCGACAATCTCGACTCGTTCGGATCGAGCTATGCCACACCGGGCTGGCAGCGCGCGCAGGCCAATCGCGGGCGCGGCGGGTTCAACGAAGCCGGCACGCCCTACAATGCTGGCGGCTCGCGGACGAAACGCGCACCGTTGACGATCGAAGGCGAACTGGTCGCCAAATCCACCGGGACGTCTTCCGACTTCTCCCTGGGCGACCGGGTTTTTCACCAGAAATTCGGCTACGGACTGGTGACAAAAATTGACGGTAACAAGCTGACCATCACCTTCGATAAGGCCGGAGAGAAAAAGGTGGTCGATAGCTTTGTGGAGCGGGTCTAGATCCGCCGCCGGCCACCGCGCGGGTTGCGGCGACGGAATCCATCCCTATGTACCTGTGCCGCAATTTATTTGCCGGATATGTCGGACAACAGCCGTTTCGGTCGTCTTTAGTTCGAAGTATCGGTCTCTCTCACATCTGAATCCCCGCATGTCCCCCATCATCTCCATTTCCGGCCTGTCGAAGACCTACGCGACCGGTTTCATGGCACTAAAAACCATCGATCTCGGCATCAATCGCGGCGAGATTTTTGCGCTGCTCGGACCCAACGGCGCCGGCAAGACGACGCTCATCAGCATCATCTGCGGCATCGCGAACCCTTCGACCGGACATGTCCTGGTCGACGGACACGACATCCAGCGCGACTACCGCGCTGCCCGCTCGCTGATCGGTCTGGTCCCCCAGGAACTGCATACCGACGCGTTCGAGTCGGTATGGGGCACGGTCAGTTTCAGCCGCGGCCTGTTCGGCAAGCCGAAAAACCCGGCCCATATCGAGAAGGTGCTGAGGGATCTCTCGCTGTGGGACAAGAAGGACAGCAAGATCGTCACGCTGTCCGGCGGCATGAAACGGCGCGTGATGATCGCAAAGGCGTTGTCGCACGAACCGCAGATCCTGTTTCTGGATGAGCCGACCGCGGGCGTCGATGTCGAGTTGCGCAAGGGCATGTGGGACGTGATGCGGACGCTGCAGGCATCCGGCGTCACGATCATTCTCACGACCCACTACATCGAGGAAGCCGAGGAAATGGCCGACCGCGTCGGCGTCATCAACAAGGGCGAAATCATCCTCGTCGAGGAGAAAGCCAAGTTGATGCAGAAGCTCGGCCGCAAGCGGATGAAACTACATCTCGGCAGTCCGCTGACGGAGGTGCCGACAGCGCTTTCCACCTACAACCTCGCGCTGGCCGATGATGGCAAAGAACTTGTCTATACCTACGACACCAAGAGCGAGCGCACCGGCATCACGAGCCTGCTGGCCGATCTGCGCGATGCCGGCATCAAGTTCACCGACCTCGAAACGACCCAAAGCTCGCTCGAGGACATTTTCGTCAGTCTGGTGAGGGCCTGACATGAACTTCAGGGCAGTCCGGGCGATCTACAAATTCGAGATGTCGCGCACGTTTCGCACGCTGTTGCAGAGCGTCGTCTCGCCTGTGGTCTCGACGTCGCTGTATTTCGTCGTCTTCGGATCGGCGATCGGCTCGCGCATCACCCAGGTTGAAGGCGTCAGCTATGGCACCTTCATCGTACCCGGCCTCGTGATGCTGTCGGTGCTCACACAAAGCATCACCAATGCCTCGTTCGGCATCTATTTTCCGAAGTTCGTCGGCACGATCTACGAAATCCTGTCCGCACCGGTATCCTATGTCGAGATTGTGCTGGGTTACGTCGGCGCGGCAGCGACCAAATCCATCATCGTCGGCCTGATCATCCTGGCCACTGCCGGCTTGTTCGTGCCGCTGCACATTCATCATCCGATCTGGATGCTGATCTTCCTGATCCTGACATCTGTGACGTTCAGCCTGTTCGGCTTCATCATCGGCATCTGGGCGGACGGATTCGAAAAACTCCAGATGATCCCACTGCTGATCATCACGCCGCTGACGTTTCTCGGAGGCAGCTTCTATTCGATCAGCATGCTGCCATCCGGCTGGCAAACCGTCGCGCTGTTCAATCCGGTAGTCTACCTCATCAGCGGCTTCCGCTGGAGTTTCTACGAAATCGCAGACGTCAGCGTGGCCGTGAGCATCGGCATGACGCTCGGCTTCCTCGCGATCTGCATGGGTATCGTGTGGTGGATCTTCAAGACCGGATACCGGCTGAAGAACTGAGCGGCGTCGAACCGGTCACAGCGAACAGCACGGCACCGGTTTAACCGAGGCCGCGCTGGATCGCCTGATCGATATCGCTATCGATAGCAGTGGAAATGGCCGTGCCGCCAGTAGCCGCGGCAACGATGACCGCGGCGAGGCCCGCGATCCGGAATGCCGAGCACCCCCTTTACGCCGCCAACGGCCCCGCCAACACCGGCGCCGATGGCACCCCCGATTACACCACCGACCGGACCAGCCGCCCGATTGCCTTCGCGGGCACCCTGATGGCCGCCGCGCTCCATACCACCGATGACGCCTTGTGCGTGCGCCAGATGGGGAATGGAGAACAGAGCCAACGCTGCCGCCGCTGCTGCGAAGCGTAACCGGAGGGAAGCGTTTCTCGGCGACGTCATGGTTCTGATCTTCATCTGTCTGTCCTCTGCTGCGTTGGCCACGGCCGGGCCCTCTCTGGAATAATGAAGGTAAGCATAACGTGATCGTCCCCGAAAAGTTCCGCGATCACAACCTCGACGACGCCCGGCTACAAAAACCTGCCCCTCGTGCGGTTTTTGGCCCTGCCTCGGCCTTGGTTATGCCGCTTCACGAATTAACGATGGCAAGAATCCGCTACTGGAAGCAGACCCGTTTTGAGCGCATATATCGAAAAGGGGACGGCAGGTGGCACGCGAGGCCGAGGTAAAATGCGCACGTTCCTATTTCCGATCACCGGACTGATGTTTCTCGCTGCCAGCAGCGTCGCTCAGGCCAAGGTGTCGATTCTCGTCGACAAGGACAATCAGCAGATGACCGTCTCCGTTGACGGCGTCGAGCGCTATCAGTGGCCCGTCTCCACCGGCAATCCCTCCCACGAGACGCCCAATGGCAGCTTCCGTACCTTCCGCATGGAAGCCGACCATTTCTCCAAGGAGTTCGACGACGCGCCGATGCCGCATTCGATCTTCTTCACCAAGGTCGGGCACGCGATCCACGGCACTTTCTCCGAGGGCAGCCTTGGCGTTCCAGTCTCGCACGGTTGCGTGCGCATCTCCCGCGCCAACGCCACCACGCTGTTCGACCTCGTGAAGAAAGAAGGCGTCCTCAATACCACCGTCACGCTGACGGGATCGTCGCGCGTCGCGCTGGCGCGCAATCCGCGCGGCAAGCGCAATGTGGATGTCGCCCGCCGCAACCCGGCGCCAGGCTATCCGTCCTACGATGCTGCCGGAAACCCGGTCGACCTGACGCCGCAGCGGATTACCCCCGCCCAGCAGCCGCAGGCTACGGTTCGCGGCGATGATGGATACATCTATCCGGCCGACGGCAGCTCCAACGCACAAATCTATCCTGCGCCGCGCGGCTATCGCCGTCTCTATGACGCGCAGAACGTCCCGCAGCAGCGCCAATACTATGGCGGTCAGCCTGGATACAGCTACGATCAGTCCTATCAGGCGCAGCCCTACCAGCCGCAGGTCTACGCGCCGCGGCCGTATCAGCCGCGCGGTCTGTTCATGGACTCCGACGACTGATCGCTACTGGTCCTCGCCGTCCCTCAGCCGCCGCCAGACTGCGCCGAGAATGTTGGAATAGTCGTCGGTCCAGACACGCTGACCTTTCGTCGGATCGGTCAGCGCCCATTTGTCCGACGATGCCAGCGCGCCGACATCGGCGTCATCCCGTGCTGATACCACCACGTTGGTTGCGAAGATGTATTCGTCATCACGGCCGGAATCCTCGTTGTAAACCCAGCTTTTGAGGCCGTTGGCATCGGCAATGCCGACCACCACGCTGGCAAGTTCGAGGTGCCGGTTCGAGACATGCATCACGACCGCGCCGTGCGGCGCGAGCTTATCCTTGTAGATCTTCATCGCCTCCATGGTCGCGAGATGAATCGGGATCGCATCCGATGAATATGCGTCGACGATTATCAGATCGTAGGTCTGATCCGGCTCCCGCGCGAAAGTCAGCCGTGCATCGCCAATCACCGGCTTCAGGTTCGGCTCGCAATTCCGGATGAAGGTGAAATACTTCGGATCCTTGGCGGTATCGACCATGGACTGGTCGATCTCGAAAAATCTCCAGTTTTCACCCGGCTGGGAGGCGCAGGTCAGCGTCCCCGAGCCGAGGCCGATCACGGCAACGCGGATCGGGCCGCCCTTGCGCGCGCGAACGGCCGCAATCGCCTGCCCGATGCCGCCATCCCGGTGATAGTAGGAGATCGGCTCGGGCCGTCCGCTGATCGGCGTGCCATCGTTGTTGAGCACGCGCTCGGCGCCGTGGATCGTGGTGCCGTGCATCAGCACGTGGTATTGTCCGCTCGGCGTCACAACGATCTTGTGGACGCCGAAGAAACTGCGGACGGTTTCGACCCGGCCATCGTCGGCTGGATAGATACGGATCATAGCCAGCGCCAACACGACGGTCGCTGCGACCTTCCAGCGGTTCAACCGAACCAGCGCGATCAATGCGGCCAACACCGCGACCGCGCCGATCACCCACACCCGATGGCCGTCGAGCCACGACAGCAGCGTTCCGCCGGAATAGGCCGGCGCCACCATGGCGACGGCGACCACCGCGAGGACCGGCCAGTACCAGCGGCTCCACAACGGCCACAACTCATCGCGCGGCGGACGGCACAACGCGGCCAGCGCGATGAGGATCGGGTATTCCGCGATCCATGAGAACGTGAACGGCGCAATCAGCCCCGCGAACAGGCCGCCGACCATACCGCCAAACGACAACGCAACGTAAAAGCCTGTGAGATAGCGCGAGGCCGGGCGTGTGCGCGCAAGCTCGCCGTGACAGGACATGGCAATCACGAAGAAGCAGAGCTGATGACCGCCGAGCGTCAGCAGCAGGTTCTGCTCACCACCGACCGCCAACAGAATGATGACGCCAGCAATCGCGAGCGGTTGCAGCGCCAGCATCCATCGATGCGGCAGCAGCGGACGCGACTGGAACACCAGCACCCACGTCAGCAGATACAGCGACAGCGGCAATACCCAAAGCAAGGGAGCGGCGGCGACATCGGTCGAAATATGCGCCGTGACCGCGATCAACAGACCGGACGGCACCGCGGCCAGAAAAATCCAGCGGAGACGTTGCGTCCATGCCGGTGCTGGACGTTCCGCGTCGCTCGCCGCAACTGCGATTGCGATGGGTGGAGACCGCAGCAGCAACACGCCGCAGCCCGCGATCAGCACGATCAAGAGACCATAGCCTCCGGTCCACAGCAGGTTCTGTGCGCGCAAGGTCAACATCGGCTCGAGCAGCACCGGATAGGACAGCAGTGCAAGGAAGCTGCCGATGTTCGACGAGGCATAAAGAAAGTATGGATCGGGACCGTCGGGATGCCCGGTGCGGACGAACCACGCCTGCAGCAGCGGATTGTTCGCAGCCAGCGCGACGAATGGCAGCCCAATCGACACAGCGAACAGCGCCAGCAGCCAGAACGCATAGCCGCTGGATGGCGGCTCGCCCCAGCCGCTCGCGATCGACAGCGGCAGGGTCAGCATCGCAACAACCAGCAATGCCAAATGAATCGCCACGGGTAAGGCGCGATTGCGCAGCTTCATCAGATAATGCGCATAGGCATAGCCGCCGAGCAGCAGCGACTGGAAAAACACCATCGCCACCGACCACACCGCCGGCGAACCGCCCAACCGGGGCAGCACCATTTTCGTGAACAGCGGTTGCACCGAAAACAGCAACAGGGCGCTGGTGAAAATCGCGGCCGTATAAACAACCAGGACAAGCCTGTTGCGGGAACCAGTGCGCGAACCCGCTTCGTGGGATGGCGTCGTCATGAAGGCTCCGGCTGCAGGCCGGACAAGCCGGCGAGGTACGCGATAATGGCAAACAGGATCATACGCCTGCGACACCGGCAATACGGAGGCCACCTGTCAAAATCGACCATCCCTGCCCTTGTGCCGTTCATGATCGTTTCCGATAAAGGGCGCTTCCGAAACTGAACGGCAGCCGAACGAAACGGCGCGCCAGATCATTGAAACGGACCATGCCGGATACCGACGTCGTCATCATCGGCGCAGGCCATAACGGCCTCACCTGCGCGGCCTACCTCGCGATGGGTGGCTTGCGGGTCAAGGTCGTGGAACGGCGCAAGGTGGTGGGCGGCGCGGCCGTCACGGAGGAATTCCACCCCGGTTTCCGCAATTCTGTCGCGGCCTACACGGTCAGCCTGCTCAACCCCAAGGTGATCGCCGATCTACGCCTGCACGATCATGGCCTGCGGATCGTCGAACGCCGCGCGCAGAACTTTCTGCCCGCGCCCGATGGCCGCTATCTTCTCACCGGCAAAGGCCGCACCCAAACGTCTGTCGCGACATTGAGCGAACGCGATGCTGCCGAAATCGGCGGCTTCATGCAGGAACTCGAAGGCATTGCCGACGTGATCCGGCAATTCGTGCTGCGCGCACCGCCGAACCTTGGGGAGGGGTTTGGCCTCAACGCGGCTCGCGAGGTTGTCAATGCCATCGGCACCGCGGGCATCCTTCGCGGCCTGTCGCTGGAGCAGCAGCGCAGCCTGCTCGACCTGTTCACGCGATCGGCCGGCGAAATGCTGGACGAGCGGTTCGAAACCGACCTGGTCAAGGCGTTGTTCGGATTCGATGCCATCGTCGGCAACTATGCCAGTCCCTATGCCGCGGGTTCGGCCTACGTGATGCTGCATCACGCTTTTGGAGAAGTGAACGGCAAGAAGGGTGTGTGGGGTCATGCCATCGGCGGCATGGGCGCAATCACCCAGGCGATGGCTGCCGCGGCACGCGCGCACGGCGTCGAGATCGAAACAGACGCCGGCGTGCGCGAGGTCATCGTCGAGCGCGGCCGCGCGGCAGGAGTCATCCTCGATGATGGGCGCACCGTTCGCGCCAAATACGTCGCCGCGAACGTCAACCCAAAGCTGCTTTACACGCGGCTGCTCCCGGCCGAGGCGCTGCCGCCGACCTTTCTCAACCGCATCACAAACTGGCGCAACGGCTCCGGCACATTCCGGATGAACGTGGCACTCTCCGCCCTTCCCTCGTTTTCCGCCCTGCCCGGCATCGGCGACCATCTCAGCGCCGGCATCATCATCGCGCCCGGCCTCGGTTACATGGATCGTGCCTGGCAGGACGCGCGCCAGTTTGGCTGGAGTCGCGAACCGGTGGTCGAGATGCTGATTCCGTCCGTGCTCGATGACTCGCTGGCGCCATCGGGCCAACACGTCGCGAGCCTGTTTTGCCAGCATGTCGCGCCGCAGTTACCTGATGAGACTTCCTGGGACGCGCATCGCGATGAGGTTGCCGATCTCATGATCGCGACGGTCGACCGGTACGCGCCGGGCTTCGCGGCGAGCGTCATCGGCCGGCAAGTTCTCACGCCGCTCGATCTCGAGCGCGAATTCGGCCTGCTCGGCGGCGACATCTTTCACGGCGCACTGACGCTGAACCAGTTGTTTTCGGCGAGGCCCATGCTCGGCCACGCCGACTACCGCGGGCCGCTGAAAGGTCTCTACCATTGCGGATCCGGCGCACATCCCGGCGGCGGCGTGACCGGCGCACCCGGCCACAACGCGGCGCGGACCATCCTGCGGGACCACCGTGCTTTATTCGCCCGCGGCTAGCTGCTCAGGCGATCAGCAACACATAGATCGCCATCACCGGCACCAAACCGAGCACCGCAACACTGATGCCGAAGGCCCATATGATGTCTTCGGCCACGATCCCGGACGTGCTTCCGGTTGGCCCGATCTGATCGATGCCCTGAGAGTCCATTGAGACGCCCCCGCATTCTGCTTGGGGACATCCGTAGCGATAAATCTCTAAAAGCCTCGCCGCGATTTCGGCACGATTTGAACACGGATGTTACCGGGGATTAACCGTAGCTTTGACCCCAAGCCCCTTATTTGGCTCGTGAAATCACCGACCCACATGGAGGAAAAGTCGTGGGTATCTCTGTGGATAACCTGTGGATAATGGAGTGGAAAAGCCCTGCAAAAACCATGTAGGAGCCGGCCCGGAATCCCGGTATGACCGCGCGATCATTTGTGGATAGCAGCCAGCCTTTTTGCCCCCGGATTCCAATGACCGACACCCTGACGCCCGCGACCAGCCGCGCCACCTTCGCCATCGGCGACGAGCAGACCGCGCGGCGGGTCACCGATCTTCTTACCGAGTGCCTGGAGGACGGCGAAGCGGCCGTCGCCGCATTCGAACGCCCCGACGGCCGCTGGGACGTCACCGTGCACTTCGCTGAAGCGCCGGATCAGGGGCGTATCAAGTCGCTGGTCGCACAGGCGGCTAGCGATGACGTCGCGCAAACGATCGTGTTCGACACCATCGCCGCCAAGGACTGGGTCAAGGCCAGCCTCGAAGGACTGGTCCCGGTCGCCGCCGGACGCTTCATCGTCCACGGTCAGCACGACCGGGCGCATGTGCCGCCGAACAAGCTCGGCATCGAGATCGAAGCCGCGCTGGCATTCGGCACCGGGCATCACGGCACCACGCGCGGTTGCCTGCTGCTGCTCGATCAGGTTCTGCGCAGCAAGATGCCGCGGCGCGTTCTCGACCTCGGCGCCGGTACCGGCGTTCTCGCCATCGCAGCCGCCAAGGCATTGCGCCGCAAGGTTCTCGCCAGCGACATCGACCCGCGCTCGGCGACCGTGGCGCGGGAAAATGCCGTGCTCAACGAGGTCGGCAATCTCGTCATTTCGATCTGCGCGACCGGATTCTCAGCGCCGCAATTCCGCCTGCGCGCGCCGTTCGATCTGGTGATGGCGAATATTCTGGCCAATCCGTTGCGGCAACTCGCCCCGCCGATGGCGGCGCACCTTGCGCCGGAAGCCATGGTGATCCTGTCAGGCCTGTTGCCGCATCAAACGCGTAGCGTGATCGGCACCTATCGCACGCAGGGACTCGTGCTGATCCGGCAAATCCGGATTGACGGATGGTGCAGCCTGCTGATGCAGAACCGCCGCTGATCTAGTCCTGTGCTGATGGCGCGCCGTTGCTTTCGTTGCGCTTGATCCGGCCTCTGTTTTTCCGTGCGCGAATTCGGGGCAAACGGTCGAGCATCTTCACAAGAACGCCGGATGGTCTGGTTTCGGGCGCAGCAGGAGGCGGCTCACAGTGAGCCGATGAAGAAATCTTCTCGAACATAAAAGCAGCCATCGTGCATCCCCTCGTCGGTGAGGCACTCCTGACATTTCCCCCGCAAGCACTTGAGAGCAGTTTCTGGCAACAAATCATTCCTGCCGGTTGAACGCTACCCCGCATTTTGTAGCATAAGTTATGCCAAATTGAGCGGATACGCTGCAATGTTGTGCGGCTATTCCACGATCTTTAGGATATCAGGATGTTCGAGGCCCATTTCCAGACGTTCGAGGAGTCCGAAGGCGGCGTCGCGCTGACCGCACGTCTCGCCGCGTTTCGTGAGGAATTGACGCGACGGCAACTGACGGGATTCGTGATTCCGCGCGCCGATCAGCAGCAAAACGAATATGTCGCGCCTTCCGAGGAGCGTCTCGCCTGGCTCACCGGCTTCACTGGCTCGGCCGGTCTCGCCATCGCACTCGCGAAGGGCGCCGCCCTGTTCGTCGACGGTCGCTACACCCTGCAAGCCGCGAAGCAGGTGGATACCGAGGCCTGGACAATTGCGTCGCTGATCGAACCGCCACCGGAAAGCTGGCTGACCAAGCATCTCACAGCAGGCGATCGCGTCGGATTCGATCCATGGCTGCATACGTCGGCGGCGGCGGAACGCCTCGCCGCGGCGTGCGCCAAAGCCGGCGCTGAGTTGATCGCGGTCGACAGCAATCCGGTCGACAGCGTGTGGACCGACCGACCTGCGCCGCCGCTCGGCCCGGTGACGGTTCATGGCGCGCCATTCGCAGGCGAAGCCGAAACCGATAAACTCTCGCGCATTCGCGCCGAGATGACAAAACTCGGCGTCGACGCATTGGTGCTGTCAGACTCGCACGCCGTGGCGTGGACCTTCAACATCCGCGGCGCCGATGTGTCGCATACGCCGCTGCCGCTATCCTACGCGCTGGTGCCGAAGGACGGACGTCCCACGATCTTTATCGATCATCGAAAGCTCTCGAACTTGAGCCGCGATCATCTCGAACGCAATGCCGATGTGCGCGAGCCCGATGCACTCACGCCTGCGCTGACCGAACTGGCCGCAACCGGCGCATCGATCGCGCTCGACACCGCAACCGCCGCCGATGCCCTGACCCGCCTGATCGCGTCCGCTGGAGGCAAGCCCGTGCGCGGCAGCGACCCCGTGGCGCTGCTCAAGGCCGTCAAGAACGACGCCGAGATCCGCGGCACCCGTTCCGCACATCAGCGTGATGCGGTGGCACTGGCCCGCTTTCTCGCCTGGATCGATCGCGAGGCACCGAAAGGCACGCTCACCGAAATCGATGCCGTCGAGGCGTTGGAAACCTTCCGCCGCGAGACCGGCGCGCTGAAGGACGTCTCCTTCCCGACAATTGCCGGCACCGGGCCGAACGGCGCGATCGTCCACTATCGTGTCACCCGCAAGAGCAACCGTCGCATCATGCCCGGCGATCTGCTGCTGATCGATTCCGGCGCGCAATACGAGGACGGCACCACCGATGTCACCCGCACCATCGCCATCGGGACACCGACCGACGAGATGCGCGACCGCTTCACCCGCGTGCTGCGCGGCCACATCGCCATCGCCCGCGCGGTATTTCCCGACGGCACCACCGGCGCGCAGCTCGATACGCTAGCGCGGCAATTCCTTTGGCAGGCCGGCGTCGACTTCGAACACGGCACCGGTCACGGTGTCGGAAGTTATCTTTCGGTCCACGAAGGCCCGGCGCGGATCTCGAAACTCGGCACAACGCCGCTGAAGCGCGGCATGATCCTCTCCAATGAACCCGGCTACTACAAGACCGACGCGTTCGGCATCCGGATTGAAAACCTCGAACTGGTCACGGCGATCGATATTCCCGGTGCCGAGAAACCGATGAACGGGTTCGAGACCCTGACGCTGGCGCCGATCGACCGCCGCCTGATCGACCGCCGCATCAGCAAGAAAGAAGTGATGTGGCTCAACGACTATCACGCCCGCGTCCGCCGCGAGGTGCGGCCGCATCTTGACGAAGCCACGAAGGTCTGGCTCGACGCCGCGACGGAGCCGCTGCCGCTGGAAGACCACGCGCCGGGTTAGTTCCGCAGCCGGTCGTGAATCCGAACCACTCCCTGAGCGAATAGCCGCATTCCGAAATGGCCGTTTTGCACGGCGCCGGGTTCGCTACAGTCGATTCACAACATGTAATCGAATTGGAACCGACAATCACGCTGATGCACGGAGTGACCGGCAGACCCTCGACGATTGCCATTACGGCGCCCACACCACCTTCCCGCACGGTGTTGCTGCTGCTGGTGCTGATGACCGGGCTTGCCCCGGTCTCGCTATATATGCTGGTGCCGACACTGCCCGAGCTTGCCGACACGTTCGGCCGCGACATCTCGGTCGCGCAGATGACGGTGTCGCTCTACATGGTCGGCCTCGCCGTCTCACAGATTCTGATGGGGCCGCTGTCGGACCGCTACGGCCGCCGCCCGGTCCTGCTCTGGGGGATCGGCCTGATGATCGTCGCCAGCGTCGGCTGCATTTTTGCGCAAACGCTGCCGCAACTGATCGTGGCGCGGTTCTTCCAGGCCCTCGGCGGCGCCGGCGGCATGGTGATCGCGCGCGCGATCATTCGCGACCTCTATCCGCGCGAGCGGGTCGGCGCCATGATCAGCCTCGTGGTCGCAGCGCTAATGATCGGGCAGCTGCTGAGCCCGCTGGCAGGCGGCCTGCTCGAACACAATTTCGGCTGGCGCACCATCTTCTATGCGATCACCGCCGCCGCCATCCTGATCGCCGCCGGCATCGCGATCGCACTGCCCGAAACCCGCCGCCGCGCCGATCCGGCCATTGAAAGCGGCTTTGTCCGCGATGCCAAGGTTCTGCTCGCGAGCCGCGCCTTCATCGGCTACATGCTGTGCCAGGTGCTGGCCTCGGCGATCATCTTCGTGTTCGCCGGCGCTGGCCCCTATGTGGTGGTCACGCAGATGGGCCGCTCCACCATCGAATACGGTGCGTGGTTTGCGACCTCCGGTATCGCCTATCTGATCGGCAACCTGTTCTGCGCGCGGTTCGCGCCGCATCACACCCTCGACCGTCTGATCTGGTTCGGCCTCGCGCTGCAGATCGTCGGCGCAGCTCTCAACGTCATCTGGGGATTTGCGGGCCTGAACCAGGTGCCGTCCTGGCTCTTCATCACGCACATGCTGATCATGTTCGCCAATGCCTTCGTGATGTCGAACTCGGCCGCCGGCGCGCTCAGCATCCGTCCCTCCGCCGCCGGCACCGCGTCCGGCGCGATGGGATTTTTGCAGATGGGTTTTGGCTCGCTGTGCTCGCAGTTCGGCGCCTGGCTCGGCGGCCATTTCGCGACACCGCTGCCGCTCAACATCGCCCTGCTTGTGCTGTCGATAGCCTGTGCGTCGACGATGATCTTCCTCGTGCCGCGCAATTCAACCGTCGCGACCGAAGCGATGATCGAACAGGTCGAGGAAGAGGAAACGGGGTTGTTATAGAGAGCGACACGCGAGCCAAACGATGTAACCCTTGCGCTTGATAACATCGCCAGTCGTTATCCCCGCGAAGGCGGGGATCCATACTCCCTGTGCTGATGTTTCGGACAAGAGCAGTCACGGCGGTTATGGATTCCGGGTTCGTGCTTCGCACGCCCCGGAATGACGCTAGGAGTGTGTCGGAGCTGCCGCGCGCCGAATTCTGATTCAATTGTCAAACAGCCCGGCGCGAGCTTGCTCGTCGCCCACGCCTCATTATCCTCGCGAGCCGAAGCTGCGAGTTTTGATCTTCGACCTCTCACCCTCGAACAATGAGGGGCGACGGAGCGCCGGGTGGCGCACCTTGTGTTCAGTTTCCGCAGCTTGCCTCCGCAACGGCGGAGAACAGAGGCCGCGGCGACGCCTTCCGGCGCTCCATCACGGCGGTTTTGGGTTTTGGGACCGCGCTTCCGGGTACAGGCTGCGAGCTTTGTGGCCCGCGCATCCGGCGAATTTCTTCGCCTTCACCTGCACCGCGTCCAGCCAGCTTGTGGCAGACCCCCGTAGTGAGGCCGGGCGGTGACCTTCAACCTCCCGAGCTTGTGCTTGCGAGGCACGCACGCAGGACGCCGCATCCTGCTCCACTTCACGACGCCTCTAGAAGCGCCCCTCGTGAACAGGACACGCGCAGGATAAGCGAGGTCGAGGGGCCGGGGATAAGCGGCGGCACAAATTAATGTTGATGAACGGGACTTCTACAGGCGTCATTCCGTGCCATCGCTCAGCGATGGGCCCGGAATCCATACGCTCCGCGCCAATGTAGCAAACAAAAAGCAATCTCAGGGGTTATGGATTCCGGACTTGCTCGTTCTATGAACTCGCAATCCGGAATGACGAGGCGGTAGAATCTCGCGCGCTAACAAAGCGCCCGCACGAAAACACGATGGGTGTCGCGCCTCGACAACACGCGAAGCGCTCCTCACCCCTCGATCAGCTTCAGCCAGTCGTCTTCTGAAATGACTTTGACGCCGTGCTTCTCGGCGTCCTTCAGCTTCGAGCCGGCGCCGGGGCCTGCCACCACAAGATCGGTCTTCTTCGACACCGATCCCGAGACTTTCGCGCCCATCCGCTCCGCCGATGCCTTGGCCTCGTCGCGGGTGAATTTTTCCAGTGAGCCCGTGAACACCACGGTCTTGCCGGCGACGGCGGAATCCCTGCGGGCCTGCTCCATCGGCAGCACCTCGATCTCGCTCAGCAGATCGTTCAGCGCCTTGACGTTGCGCTTCTCGGCAAAGAATTCGACCACGGCGTCGGCCACGATATCGCCGACACCACCGATGTTGTTGAGGTCGGCATAGGCCTCGGAGCCGTTGCCCTCTTCCGTCTGCGCCGCAGCCGCCTCAGTCATGGCGCTGCGGAAATTCTCGATGCTACCGTAGTGGCGCGCCAACAGCTTGGCGTTGCCCTCGCCGACATGGCGGATGCCGAGCGCGAAGATCAGCCGGTTGAGCTCGATCTTGCGGCGCGCGTCGATCGCGGCGAACAGGTTGCGCACCGAGACCTCGCCGTAACCTTCGCGATCCCGGAGTTTTTTCGCCGCGCGCGAGTCGCGCTTCTCCAGCGTGAAGATGTCGACCGGATGCATGATCAGGCCGTCGTCGTAGAATTCCTGGATCTGCTTCTCCCCGAGACCGTCGATGTCGAAGGCCAGCCGCGAGACGAAATGCTTCAGCCGCTCCACCGCCTGCGCGGGGCAGATCAACGCGCCGGTGCAACGGCGCACCGCCTCGCCTTCCTCGCGCACAGCATGGCTGCCGCAGATCGGACACTTGTCGGGGAATTTGTAGGGCTTCGCGCTCTTCGGCCGCTTGTCGAGGATGACGCTGACGACCTGAGGGATCACGTCCCCTGCACGCTGCACCACCACGGTGTCGCCGACGCGCAGGTCGACACCGTCGCGGATCGGCTGGCCATCGTTGCCGATGCCTCTGATATAGTCCTCATTGTGCAGCGTGGCGTTCTGCACCACCACGCCGCCGACGGTCACCGGCTCGAGCCGCGCCACCGGCGTCATCGCGCCGGTGCGGCCGACCTGGATGTCGATGCCGTTCAGCACCGTGGTCGCCTGCTCGGCGGCGAATTTGTGCGCGATCGCCCAACGCGGCGAACGCGAGACGAAGCCGAGCCGATCCTGCCAGTCGAGCCGGTCGACCTTGTAGACCACGCCATCGATGTCGTAGCCGAGCGAGGCGCGCTCCTCGCCGATCTTGCGATAGAACTTGAGAACGTCCTCCACGCTCTTGCACAGCGTGATCAGCGGATTGACCGTAAAACCGGCCTTCTCCATCCAGGCCAGCATGCCGTGCTGGGTATCGGCCGGGCGCTCACTCATCTCGCCCCAGGTATAGGCGAAGAATTTCAACGGCCGAGACGCCGTGATGGCGACATCCTTCTGGCGCAGCGAGCCCGCCGCGGAATTGCGCGGATTGGCGAACACGGTGTCTTCGGCTTCGGCCTGCTTCTTGTTGAGCGCCAGGAAGTCCCTCTTCAGCATGTAAACCTCACCGCGCATCTCGCAGGCGGCGGGAATGTTGCGGCCCTTCAGGGTATTCGGCACATCCTTGATGGTGCGGACGTTGGCGGTGACGTCCTCGCCGATAAAACCGTCGCCGCGCGTGGCCGCGCGCACCAGTTCGCCGTTCTCGTAGCGCAGCGACAGCGACAGTCCGTCGATCTTCGGCTCGGCGACGATGGCGGGAAACTCGTCGGCGCCAAGCTTCAGGAAACGCCGGATGCGCTCGACGAATTCGGCGACTTCCTCATCGCTGAAGGCATTGCCGAGCGACAGCATCGGCACCGCGTGCTGCACTTTGGCAAAGCCGCGCGCGGGCGACGCGCCGACCGTCTGCGTTGGCGAATTTGATGTGACCAATTCTGGAAAGCGTGCCTCGATTGCTTCCAGCCGCTTGCGCAGCGCGTCATAGGCAGCGTCGGACACCGTCGGCGCATCTTTTTGGTAATAACGCTCGTTGTGCGCCTCGATCTCCAGCGCAAGCCGCTTGTGCTCGACGGCGGCCTTCGAGCGTGTGAGAGAGGAGATGTCGGGAGGTGTTTTCGCTTTTGAAGCCATTGGATACACTTACGTGGTCATTCCGGGGCGCGGGCAAAGCCCGCGAACCCGGAATCTCGCTGTGGAGCCCGTCGATGGCCTATTATGTCTATCTCCTCGCGAGCAGGAAAGATGGCGCGCTCTATATCGGCGTTACCAATGACCTTGTACGGCGAGTCTACGAGCATCGCACCAAGTCAGTTCCCGGATTTACCTCTCGTTACAACATTGCGAAGCTGGTCTGGTTTGAAGTCTACGATGATCCTGTCGCTGCTATCTCTCGCGAGAAAGAGATCAAGAAGTGGCGCCGCGCTTGGAAGATCGAGCTTGTCGAGGCGGAAAATCCAGACTGGATAGATCTGTACGACAGCATCACGCCGTAACGCGGGACTACGTCCGCGCGCGACAATGTCAAGATTCCGGGTTCGTCCTGCGCACGCCCCGGAATGACTGAAGAACCGACCGTGTCATTCCGGGGTGGTCTCGCAGGAACCAGGCCGTATATGCGGCAGCGAGCAACCATATCGAGATTCCGGGTTCGCTCGCCCGCGGGCGAGCGCCCCGGAATGACGGAAAAAACAATCATCCCGCCGCCTTGAGCAGCCGGTCAGCGGCGGCGCGGGCTTCGGCAGTGATCTCCGCACCGGCCAGCATCCGCGCGATCTCCTCGCGGCGGTGATCCTTCGCCAATGTCGCCACGCGGGTCGCGACGCGCTTGCCGCGATCCAGCGCATCCTTTGAAATCAGCAGGTGCTGATCGGCCCGCACCGCGACTTGCGGCGCATGGGTCACCGCCATCACCTGCACCTTGCCGGCGAGCCGCGCCAGCCGCGCGCCGATGGCATCGGCTACCGCACCGCCGACACCTGTATCGATCTCGTCGAACACCAGGGTCGGCGCCGAACCCTTGTCCGAGAGCACGACCTTCAACGCCAGCAGGAAGCGCGACAGCTCGCCGCCGGACGCGACTTTCATCAGCGGCCCCGGCCGCGTGCCGGGGTTGGTCTGTACCCAGAACTCGACACGGTCGAAGCCCTGCGGCCCCGGCGATTCCGGATCGGAGTCGATCTGCGTCGAGAACTTCGCGCGCTCGAGCTTCAGCGGCGCGAGCTCGCCGTTGACGGCCTTGTTGAGTTTCTCGGCGGATTTCACCCGCGCCGCCGACAGCTTTTGCGCCGCGGCCGCATAGCGCTTGTCGGCTTCGGTCGCATCCTTCTCCAGGATCTTGAGCCGGTCGGCACCGGCGTCGATCAGCGCAACGTCCGCGGCATATTTCGCAGCCAGCGCCGCGAGGCCATCCACCGGCGTGGCGTATTTGCGCGAGGCGGCGCGCAGCGCGAACAGCCGCTCCTCGATGCGCTCCAGTTCGGCCGGATCGAAATCGGCAGCAGTGAGCGCGGCGGCCAGATGCTGGTCGGCCTCCTCCAGCGCATTGATCGCAATGTCGATCGCCTTGACCGCGGGCTCCACCAGTTGCGGCGAACTCGCGGCACGGCGCTCCAGCCGCCGCACCGCCGCGGCGAGCACCGTCACCGGCGAGTTGTTGCCGCTGACGGCGTCCTGCGCCTCGCGCAGATCGCCCGCGATCTTCTCGCCCTGCATCATCGTGGTGCGGCGCTCGGCGAGCGTGGTCTCCTCGCCGTCCTGCGGCGCGAGTTTCTTCAATTCGTCGGAGGCGTGACGCAGATAGTCGGCCTCGCGGGCCGCGCGCTCCATGCCGGCGCGGTGATCGTCGAGAGCCGCGCGCGCCGTGCGACGGGCGTCCCACAGCATCTCCAGCGCGGCGACATCCTTCTCCAGTCCGGCAAAGGCATCGAGCAGCCGGCGATGGGTGGAGGCGTCGACCAGCGCGCGCTCGTCGTGCTGGCCATGGATTTCCACCAGTGCCGCGCCGACCGCTTTCATCGTCTGCACGCTGATCGCCTGATCGTTGATGAAGGCGCGGGTGCGGCCGTCGGCGAGCTGCACGCGGCGCAGGATCATCTCGCCCGAATCTTCGGAGATAGAGCCCTCGATGTCGTTGGCGGCGAGGATCGCGGCCGCCGGATGGCTCTTCGGAATGTCGAAGGTGGCGGTGACCTGCCCCTGCTCCGCGCCGTGGCGGACCAGCCCGGCATCGCCGCGCCCGCCCAGCGCCAGCGCAAAAGCATCAAGCAGAATCGATTTTCCCGCGCCGGTTTCGCCGGTCAGCACCGCAAGGCCGGAAGCGAACTCGATATCGAGCCGCTCGATCAGGACGATGTCGCGGATCGAAAGGCGCGCAAGCATGGGAGGCCGGTTCCTGCCAGGGATATCGTCGATGGGTCGCTGGAAAGCGTTGCGCGAAGTCTAGCGAAATTCGGACCGGCGGGAAACTAGCCGAGCCCGATCTTCTTGAAGGCCTTGCTGATCCACGACCCCTGATTCTCGCTCGGCTCGACGCCGCCCGACTTCACGAGTTTATAGGCGTCCTTGTACCAGCGGCTGTCGGGGAAGTTGTGGCCGAGCACCGCGGCGGCGGTCTGCGCCTCGGCGACGATTCCGATTGCCATATAGGCTTCGGTGAGACGCGCCAGCGCCTCCTCCACATGCCGCGTGGTCTGATAGCGGGTGACGACGGTCTTGAAGCGGTTGATGGCGCCGGTGTAGTCGCGCCGCTCCATGTAATAACGGCCGATCGCCATTTCCTTGCCGGCGAGCTGGTCGCGCGCGCCTTCGAGCTTCTTCTTGGCCTGGCCGGCATATTCGGAGGTCGGATACTTGCGGATCACCTCCTCGAGCGAGGCCATCGCCTTCTCGGTCCGCGCTTGATCGCGCGAGATATCCGGAATCTGGTCATAGTTCGAGGCGGCGATCAGGTACTGCGCGTAGGCGGCATCGGGACTGCCGGGATGCAACGTGACGTAGCGCGACGCGGAGCCGATGCAGGTGTCGTAGTCGCCGGCCTGATAGGAGGCGTAGGCGGACATCAGCAGCGATTTCCGCGCCCATTCCGAATAGGGGTGCTCGCGATCGACCTCGTCGAACTTCTTGGTCGCCGCCTTGAGGTCGTGGTTGTTGTTCATCAGGAACAAGCCCTCGTTGTAGAGCTTGTCCGCCGGTTGATCGCTGAAGGTGTTTTCATCCTTCGCCAGGAATTTGTCCCACAGCGCACCGGTGCCGCAGCCGCTCAGGGTCGTCGCCAGAACCGCGAGACCGGCGATGAGCCGCAACTTTCGGCCAAGACGGTCGGAAGCGACACAATCCATCATCGCGTTCAGTCCGAGCGCCATACGCTTTGCCAACATAGATGAAACCTGACGTTCGTGATGCGGTGCCCGATGCTCGCCCCGTGCACAATCAGGGGCAGAACCAACCCGAACCCGAGGCGCATTGCCGTGCGACCGCGAGTTCGTTTCTAGCTGAAAAAACTCCGTTAACCAACCAGCTACGCAGGTATTTCGCCGGGATTAAGGCGGCAATCAAGACAGCATGGGTTCCGCGGAAGCCGAGCTGCCGTCGACGCTATCATCCAATAGGCCTGGAAAATCCGGGTTAAAAAACGCGAATGTGGAAAACGCGAATGTGGAAGATCTGGAGCCCGACGGATCAGGACACGTCAGGGCTGTAAGCCGCGACCATTCCGCCCACCATTGCGCCGACCGCCTCGGTCTGGCTGCGTGGACGCCTGGCCGGCTGGCCTTCGACCACCCGCCAGGCGGTCCGGTCGGCGAGCAGCGCCGTGAGCACGGCGTGATTGAGCTTGTGACCGCCGCGCACCGAGCGATAGGCGCCGATCAGCGGCAGACCCGCCAGCGCGAGATCGCCGATCGCGTCGAGAACCTTGTGACGCGCGCACTCGTCGGCATAGCGCAGGCCTTCGGTGTTCAGCAGACGCTCGTCGTCGAACACCATCGAATTTTCGAGCGACGCGCCGAGCGCGAAGCCCGCGTTCCAGAGCTTGGCGACATCATTCATGCAACCGAAGGTGCGGGCGCGGCTGACGTCACGGCGGAAGCCTTCGGGGCCAAGATCAATCGCGAAGTTCTGGCGGCCGATCACCGGATTGGCGAAATCGATTTCGACCTCGACCCGGAAGCCGCGGGCGTACGGGCGCAGCTCGCCAACCGCCTCGCCCATCTTCACTTGCACCGGCTTCAACACTTCGATGAAGCGGCGGACGGCGGACTGTTCGACAATGCCGGCTTGTTCAATCGCAGCGACAAACGGACCTGCACTGCCGTCCATGATCGGCACTTCAGATCCGTCGACTTCGATGGTGGCGTTATCAACGCCCATGCCGCGCAACGCGGCCAGAACATGTTCGGCGGTGGATACGAGCGGTCCCTGCTGATCGCCGAGCACGGTGGCGAATTCGGTCGAGGTCACAGATTTCGCGAGCGCGCGCACCTGCCGGTCGGCGCCATCAGGTCCAGTGCGGACAAAAATAAAACCCGCGTCGACCGACGCAGGCCCAAGGGTCAGATTGACCGGCAATCCAGAGTGAACGCCAACACCCGTCACGGTGGCCTGCGACCGAAGCGTTGTCTGGCGGCTGGATTTCATCAATTAACTGCCCACATGTGACTCATCACGAAGCCGGATCGGACCGGTTTGGGCGACGATTGGCCCGCGATTCCCCAAGTCACGAACAAACCATACCGGCTGCCACAAAGCGCGCCAACTCACGCTTCTTTACCGATTGTTACCCCATCTCCGCCGCAATCATGCCGCGCGTTAACCAAAATTGGCTTCGGTCTCCGCTGGTCAGCGGGGCGCGCAGAAAAATCCTGCGGCATTAATAATTTATTAATATCAATAGCTTGCTCACGCGAACTGCGATCCGCAACCTTCCATGGCTCTTCCAAAAAGAAAAGTCCCGGCGTTTTGGGCCGGGACTTATCCACAGTCGTAATTGTAACAATTACTAGTTCGCCTGGCGGCGCAGGAAGGCCGGAATATCGAGATGATCGTCCCCCTGTGGCGCCGGTGCAACGGGAGCCGGACGACCGTGGGAATCAAGCCCCTGCGGCTGCGGCGCAGGCCGGCGAGCATACTCGGATACCGGCTCCTTGGCTGCGTTGGCGGCCATCTGCTCGGCAACGCTGCGCTGCGGACGGCGATCCGGCAGCGGGGCCATGGCCGGGCCGGAGGCGCGGGCCGCGATCGGCGGCTCGGTCTCTTCGTCGCGGCGGCCGAGGCCGACATTGGCGAGCCGCTGCAGCAGCGACAGGCGGGACTTCTGCGGATGCTCCTCTTCAACCTCGCCGCGCGCGTGGCGGAGTTCGTTCTGCGCCGGCATCGGCAATTCGTCGATCCGTGGCATGCGCGGGGCGCGAACGGGTGCACGTTCCGGCTGCTGCGGGATGAAGTTCTCCGGCGGCGCCGGCTCGTGCGCATCGCGCAGCGCCGAATCGTGATCCGGGAACAGCGTCGGCTTCTGCTGCGCGATCGGACGCACCGTCACATCGCCGTAGGTCCCGGCGGACTGCATCGACACCGGAGCGACCGGTTGCATCGGCAGCGGTTCGGCGACCGCCGCGGCAATCGCCGCGAGTGCCGCGCGCTCGACGTGGACGCCGGACGTGACCGGCGCAGCCTGGGCGGGACGCGCCTGTTCGGCGGCTGCCTTCTGCGCAAGGCCGGCGGCGAGACGCTTGTTGTCGTCGCGGAGCTTCGCGGTCAGATCGGCCAGCCGGGTGTCGGGTGTGCCCGTGGTGGCAACAGCGGGAGCCGCGGTGGCCATCGGCGTAGCGGCATTGCGCGCGATCGTGCTCTGGTCGATGCCAGTGGCAACCACCGACACGCGAATGATGCCGTCGAGGCTCTCATCGAAGGTCGCGCCGACGATGATGTTGGCGTCCTGATCGACTTCCTCGCGAATGCGGGTTGCAGCCTCGTCGACCTCGAACAGCGTGAGGTCCTTGCCGCCCGTGATCGAGATCAGCAGGCCGCGTGCCCCCTTCATCGAGGAGTCGTCGATCAGCGGGTTGGCGATCGCGGCTTCGGCGGCGGTGAGCGCACGCTTCTCGCCGGAGGCTTCGCCGGTGCCCATCATCGCCTTGCCCATTTCGCGCATCACGGCGCGGACGTCGGCGAAGTCGAGATTGATCAGGCCTTCCTTGACCATCAGGTCGGTGATGCAGGCGACGCCCGAATAAAGCACCTGGTCGGCCATCGCGAACGCGTCGGCGAAGGTGGTCTTTTCGTTGGCGACCCGGAACAGATTCTGGTTCGGGATGATCAGCAGCGTATCGACCACCTTGTGCAGCTCGCCGATACCGGAGTCGGCGGTGCGCATGCGGCGCTGACCTTCGAAATGGAACGGCTTGGTGACGACGCCGACGGTCAGGATCCCCATCTCACGCGCGGCCTTCGCGACCACGGGTGCCGCGCCGGTACCGGTGCCGCCGCCCATGCCGGCGGTGACGAACACCATGTTCGCGCCCGAGAGATGATCGCGAATCTCGTCGATGACTTCCTGCGCCGCGGCGGCGCCGACATCAGGCTGCGAGCCTGCGCCGAGACCCTGGGTGACCTGCGTGCCCATCTGAATGATGCGCTGCGCCTTCGACATGGTCAGCGCCTGTGCGTCGGTGTTGGCGACGACGAAATCGACGCCCTGCAATCCGGCCGTGATCATGTTGTTGACCGCGTTGCCGCCAGCACCGCCGACGCCAAATACGGTGATCCGAGGCTTCAGCTCATTGATATCAGGGGGGGTCAGATTGATGGTCATGGTTGCCTCTCGATTACACGCGCGGTGTCACTGTCTGTGCCAGCGGTCGCCGGCCACGAGCGTTGATGGGAAATCTGCAAATCAGCGGAAAATTCATCAGAAGCCCTCCCGGAGCCATCGTCCGACCTTTCCGAAATATCCGTCCGTTCCTGTGCGGAGCTGCCGCGTATGCCGCGGTTCGACGTGTTCAAGGTGTGCGTATTGCGGGTACACGAGCAGGCCGGTCGGGACCGCGAACGATGCGCTCTTGGCCTCGCTCGGCAGCCGGCCGAACCCAAGCGGTCGACCGATGCGAACCTGGCGGCCGAGGATGCGGCTTGCGAGTTCGGGAACGCCGGTGAGTTGCGATGCGCCGCCGCTCAGCACGACGCGCGCGCGCGGCTCGGCGGCAAAAGGAGAATCCGCGAGCCGGTCCCTCACCATTTCAAAGATCTCCTCGACACGCTGCCGGACGATGTTCGCGATCGTCGCCCGCGACACGACCTGAGGTCCATCGCTGTCGTCTCCAGCGGCCGGCACCGTCATCAGCTCGCGCGCATCGGAGCCGCCCGTCAGCACCGTGCCATATAACGTCTTGATTCGCTCGGCATCCGCAATGCACGCGCCCAGACCGCGCGCGAGATCCATCGTGACGTGTTGACCGCCGACGGCGAAGCCGCTCGCATGAACGAAGCGGCCGGCCGAATAGATCGCAATCGTCGTTGTCCCCGCTCCCATCTCGACAACAGCGGCGCCAAGATCGACCTCATCGTCGGTCAGAACCGACAGACCGGCCACATATGGGCTTGCTGTCATCGCTTCGACGGTGAGATGGCAGCGTTCGACCGCCAGCATGAGATTTTTCGCGACTGTGGCTTCGGTCGTCACGACGTTCATGTCGACGCCGAACTGGCGCGCCACCATCCCGCGGGGATCGCGAACGCCCTTCACACCGTCGAGCGAATAACCAACCGGCAGCGCATGGAGCACGGTGCGTCCGGGAGCAGTGGCGTGGCGCATGCCGGCCGAGGTGAGACGGCTGACATCGGACGGCGTGACCGAGCCGCCCTGAATGTCGGATACGGCCTCGACCAGGTTACCCTGGAGCCGCCCGGCCGACACCGGCAGCAGAACGGACTCGACCCGCACCTTGGCCATGCGTTCGGCCAGCGACACGGCCTGACGCACCGACTCCTCGCACTGGACGAGATCGGCCACCGCGCCGGCCTTCATGCCGCGCGACTGGATCTGGCTGTAGCCGATTAGTTCGACCGCATGGGTGCGCCCACGCAGCGCTTCGTTGGGTGCGCTCGGCCTCAGCCGCGCGATCATGCAAGCGATCTTGCTGGTACCGATATCCAGCGACGCGACCAGCGCACTGCGATTGTGCTGCATCGGCCGCATCTTCGGAGTCTGGTTGCGATCAAGGCCGGTCATGCGCTGCCAGCCTTCTTACTGGACTTCTTGAACTGTTCTTCCCGCGCCTTGGCAGCATCTTCCGAGAGCCGCACCGTCAGTCGATCGGGCAGCCGCAGGTCGATGGCGGTGATGTCGCGCGACAGCAGCTTGTCTTCGTTGTCGTATTTCACCAGTTCCGCCAGCGCGCGGCCGGGGTCGGTTTCCGGCAGGCGGATGTCGAGACCATCCTTGAGCCGCAGATTCCAACGCCGCTCGCCGACGAAGATCGCCGCCTTGAGTTGGTTGTTCACCACCGGATACCTGGCGACCAGCGCGAGGAAATCCTTGGCGCGGGTTTCCGCCCCCTTGCCGACCACGAGCGGCAGCGTGGCGAAGTGGCGGGTGACGTAGGGTTCGAGCACGGCGCCGTCATCGGCAATCACGGAGAGCTTGCCGTGCTCCTGCCAGAGCGCGAAGGGCTTGCGTTCGGTAATGTCGATCTGCAGCGCACCGGGATACAGCTTCAGCACGGTCGCATCCGCGATCCAGGGATTGGCCTTCAGGCTGTCGCGCACGGTGGACGGATCGAGGAACAGCAGCGAGGAGCGGCCGTTGACGCCGCCGATCGCAAGCACCTCGTCCTGCGTCAACTGCTTGCGGCCGTTGATGGTGACGGAGGTGATGCGGAAACCCGCCGCGTTGGCGAGCGCGTTGCGGGCGTCACTGAGGGCGGTGATCGCCTCGTCGGCGTGCCCGCCCCTGATGACACCGAACGCAGCGCTGCCGCCGAGAATTGTCAAGGTCAGCGCGGTGCCGAGCCGGCGCGGAACATGGCGTTCGAGCAGGACAATCGCACGGTTGGGATTCTTGGCGCGTGCGTCGAGGCGCTCGGCACGAGCGCGCTTCAGCTTCGCGATCTGCTCGCGCAGCAAAATGCCCGCACCGATGGCGGCCATCCTGAGCAGGTCAGAGACCTTCAGGTCAGACTTGATCTCAGACCTGGACCCCGGCGATCTCAGCGACCGATCGAGGCGTCCTCCACCATCCATTGCACGAGCTCGTCACAAGATTACCCCGCATGACTTTGCGGGCTCTGACTCATCCGACGTCCTGGTCATGCCGGCGGGTGTCGACCTCTGGCAGAGGTCCGCTGTTCCCTCGATGGGGTCGCCGACGCGGAAATCCGCAACAGCTCACGCCCCCGGCAGCCAAGCGCCACATGCGCCGCCGGCGTTAACCTTCGGGCTTCCTGGTAAACAAAAGGTAAATGCAGTGCAGGCAGGGGGTATTTTGATGCGATAAAAGAATGCTTTGCGGCGTTTCGGACTCACCCTCGCGGGGAACCGGGCGGTTCCCACCAGGTTCCGTCCTATGGCGGTTCCCTCAGGCCGGACGGACAGCTTTTTCGGCCAGCACGATCTGGTCGCGCAGGAAATCCGCGAATCCGATGCCCTGCGCGTGGAGTGCCTTGGGATAGAGCGAGGCCGCAGTCAGCCCCGGCAGAGTGTTGGTCTCGAGGTAGACTGGTCCCTTGTCCGTGACGATGAAGTCGGTGCGGGAATAGCCGCGGCACGACAGCGCCCGGTGCGCGTGCAAGGCGTGATCCATGATCGCCGCGCTGACCGCAGGCGTGAATCGTCCCGGACAAATCTCCTGGGTGGATTTGAGCAGATACTTTGCGGTGTAGTCGAACGCGCCTTCTGCCGGCACGATCTCGATCGGAGGCAGCGCGACCACCGTGCCGTCGGAGCGCTCCAGTACGCCGCAGGTCGCCTCGATGCCGGACACGAACGGCTCGATGACGTAGTCCTCGGTCTTCGCGGCATTGCGCACCGCGACCAGATCCTGCTTTGCATTGACGAAGATCAGCCCGTAACTCGATCCATCACGCGCCGGCTTTGCGATCAGCCGGCCGTGTTCTGCGAACGCGCGATCGATATCCGCAAGCAACACGCCCGCGGGCGTCGCGACGCCGGCAAGCGCCGCAAAACGCTTGGCCGTGACCTTGTCGAACGCGAGATGCGACGAGGCCGAGCCGGATCCCGTGAAGGGAATGCCGCGCAGTTCGCACATCGCCTGCAACTCGCCATTCTCGGCGCGGCCACCATGCAGGCCGAGCACCAGCACCCGGCCTTCATCCCTTGCGCGGTCGAGCGCCTCCGCCAGCGGCTTGCTCGGCCCACCGGGAACGAACTCGTCCTCGAAGGGCCGCGCATGTGCAAGCAAGGCCTCGGAACGCACGTCGCGCACCTCGTCCCGCACGTCCCAGAACCAGAGATCGGCCTCGGGCAAGGCGCGATGCAGCGCCTGCGCGCTCGCGACCGAGACGAGCCGTTCCTTGTTGCTGCCGCCAAAGAGAATCGTGATGCGCATGAGCGCTGCCCTATTTTTGATCGAGCATGATCTTACCCGAAAACCGGCTTCCACTTTTCGGGATCATGCTTCCAACCCAATCCGCTTGATTTCCCATTGCAGTTCGACACCCGAGTGCATTTTCACGCGCTCGCGCACCGTTTCGCCGAGCGTCTCGATGTCGCGCGCGGTGGCATCGCCGGTGTTGATCAGGAAATTACAGTGCATCTCAGACACCTGCGCGCCGCCGACGCGATGACCACGCATCCCGGCGGCGTCGATCAGTTTCCAGGCGCTGTGCCCCGGCGGATTCTTGAACGTCGAACCGCCGGTCTTCTCGCGGATCGGCTGCACCGTCTCGCGGTGGGTCTGGACTTCATTCATGCGCGCGCGGATCGCCTCCGGCTCCGCGATGCGGCCGCGGAATGTCGCACCGGTAAAAATAACGGACGGATAGATCGCGCTGTTGCGATAGGTGAACTTCATGCCGGCATTGTCGAACGTCATCTTGTCGCCACGGCGGCTGACCGCGCGCGCCTCGACCAGCACATCCTTGGTCTCGCTGCCGTTGGCGCCGGCGTTCATGCGCAGTGCGCCGCCGATGGTGCCGGGAATGCCAAAATAGAATTCGAGGCCACCGATATTGGCCGCGGCCGCTGTTTCCGCGACGCGCTTGTCGAGCGCCGCGGTGCCCGCGCGCACCGTATCGCCATCGGCTGTGACCTCGCCGAACCCCCGCGGCGCGAGCCGGATCACCACGCCAGGCAATCCGCGATCTCGGACAATGAGGTTGGAGCCGACGCCGATGCAGTAGATCGGAATTTCTTCAGGAAGATGTCGCAGGAAATAAGCGAGGTCGTTCTCATCCGCCGGCGTGAACAGCACCTGCGCCGGGCCGCCAACGCGAAACCAGGTGAGCGGCGCCAGCGGCTCGTTCGCCAGCATCCGTCCGCGCAACTCGGGCATCTGCGATTTCAGTTTTGCGGTGATGTCGGGAAAAGCGGCCGCACTCATCCCAGCGCCTTGAGTTCGCCCGGCAGCGCGTAAGCCCATTGGGTGATGTTGCCGGCGCCGAGGCACACCACATAATCGCCGGGCTTTGCAATGCCGGCGACGACACCCGCGAGCGACGCTGAGTCCTGCAGCGGAATCACCTCGCGATGGCCATGCGCGCGCAGGCCGAGCACGAAATGATCGCGGTCGACACCCGCTATCGGCGCTTCGCCCGCCGGATAGACGTCCGCAACCACGACGGTGTCGGCATCGTTGAAGCAGGTGCAGAATTCCTCGAACAGCGATTGCAGGCGCGTGTAGCGATGCGGCTGCACCACCGCGATGACTTTGCCGCGTGTGGACTCCCGCGCCGCCCTGAGGACCGCCGCGATCTCGACCGGATGATGGCCATAGTCGTCGATGATGGTGACGCCGTTCCATTCGCCGGTGCGGGTGAAGCGGCGCTTGACGCCGCCGAAACCGGCCAGCGCCTTGCGGATAGTCGCGTCGGGAATGCCGAGCTCATGCGCGACTGCGACCGCCGCCGTCGCATTGAGCGCGTTGTGGCGGCCCGGCATCGGCAGCACCAGATCGGAAATCTCGTGCGCGTCGTCGGTCTTGCGGTTGCGGAACACGACGCGGAATTGCGAACCGCCGTTCGCAGCCTTGAGATCGACCAGCCGCGCGTCCGCTTGCGGATTTTGGCCGTAGGTGATGATGCGGCGATCCTCGATGCGGCCGACCATGGTCTGCACCACGGGATGATCCGTGCACATCACGGCAAAACCATAGAACGGGACGTTCTCCACGAAGGAGCGGAACGCATCCTGCACGGCATCGAAGGTCTTGAAGTGATCGAGATGCTCGGGATCGACGTTGGTGACGATCGCGACATCGGTCGGCAGCTTCAGGAACGTGCCGTCGCTCTCGTCGGCTTCCACCACCATCCACTCGCCCGCCCCGAGCCGTGCGTTGGTGCCGTAGGCGTTGATGATGCCGCCGTTGATAACCGTCGGATCGAAATCGCCGGCGTCAAGCAGCGCCGCCACCATCGATGTCGTTGTGGTCTTGCCGTGGGTACCGGCGATGGCGACGCAGCTCTTCAGCCGCATCAGTTCCGCCAGCATCTCTGCGCGGCGCACCACCGGAATGCGCTGCGCACGCGCCGCCATCAGTTCCGGGTTGTCGCGTTTGATCGCGGTGGAGACAACAAGCACATCGGCGCCGGTCACGTTCTCAGCCTTGTGGCCGACCGTGACCTTGATGCCCTTGTCGCGCAACCGCACCACGTTGGCGCCTTCGGAGGCGTCCGAGCCCTGCACGGTATAACCGAGGTTGCACAGCACCTCGGCGATGCCGCTCATGCCGATGCCGCCGATACCGACGAAGTGGATGGGGCCGATTTCCCGCGGCAGTCTCATCTTTGTTCCTTGCGATCATCGCCCGCGACGGTGGGCGATCGGTACTGCACGACACCGATTCACGGCCCGTGCCGCGTACTGGATGCCCCGCTTTCACAGGGCATGACAAGCCTAAAATCAGCTAGATTTTGGCAACTTTCATCACCAGATCCGCCAACCGCTCCGCCGCATCGAGCCGGCCGACGGTGCGCGCTGCGGCGGCCATGGTCGCAAGTCGTGCGGGATCAGCTGCGAGCGCGGACAATTCGGACGCGAGGCGATCCGACGTGAAGTCGGTCTGCACAATGCGGATTGCGCCGCCGACATCGGCCAGCACGCCGGCATTGGCGAACTGGTCCTGATCGATCGCGCCGGGCAGCGGGACCAGAATCGACGGACGGCCGATGGCGCCGAGTTCGGCCACGGTGCCGGCGCCGGAGCGCGACACGATCACATGGCTCGCCGCCAGCCGCGCCGGCAGGTCGGCAAAGAACGGCGCAAGCTCTACTTTGATGTCGAGGCGATCATAGACGGCGCGCACCCGCGCCATGTCCTCGTCGCGCACCTGCTGGGTCAGCACGAGACGCGGCCACAACGCCGGCTCCAGCTTTTCGACAGCGCCCGGCACGATGTCGCTCATCACCCGCGCGCCCTGACTGCCCCCGACCACGAGCACGCGGAAGGGATCGTTCGGACCGGGCGCCGCGAACGGCACCGCGGCGGCGGCGAGAATCGCGGGCCGCATCGGCGTGCCGGTCGTGGTGGTCTTGCCGACCAGTGACGGCTCCTTGTCGAGCACGCCCGGCAGCGAGGTGGCGATGGCACTGACCCGCTTCGACAGGAAACGGTTGGCGCGGCCCATCACCGCGTTGGCGTCGTGGATCACGGTCGGAATACCGGCGAGTCGCGCGGCCATCAGTGGCGGCAAAGTCGGATAGCCGCCGAAGCCGACCACGGCGGCGGGCTTCAGCCGCCGCATCAGATTGAATGCGACAGCGGTGCCGGTTGCGAGCATCAGGCCGGTGCGCGCCAGCGCCAGCGGCGATCTGCTGCGCACCGTCTCGCTCGGCACCACGTCGGTCATGTCCTTCGAGAACAGCCCGCTGTAGCGCAACGCACGCGAGTCGGTGACGAGACGAATGCGCAAACCGCGCTTCATCAATTCGACGCCGAGCGCCTCGGCGGGAAACAGATGTCCGCCGGTGCCGCCGGCGGCGAGCAGGATGAGCGGACTGTCAGGCATAGCTCGCGGCGGTATTGGCATCGCCGATCGATTCCATTTCGGTCCGCGGCCGCTGCCGCGTCAGGGCCAGCATCATGCCGACGCCATAAGCCAATGACACCATCGACGAACCGCCATAGGAGATAAACGGCAACGTCATGCCCTTGGCGGGAATCAGATGCAGGTTGACCGCCATGTTGATCGCCGCCTGCACGCCGAACATGATGGCGAGACCGGACGCCGCGAAGCGCGAGAACATGTCCTCACTCGCATAGGCGCGCGACAGCGTGCGGATCACGATGAAGGTGAACAGCGCCACCAGCGCGAGGCACATGATGATGCCGAATTCCTCGGCGCCGACCGCGAACACGAAATCGGTATGGCTGTCCGGAAGGCTGCGCTTGGCGATGCCTTCGCCGGGGCCAAGGCCGAACCAGCCGCCGTTGCTGAAGGCTTCCATTGCGGTATCGACCTGGAAGGTATCACCCGAGGCCGGGTCCATGAAGCGCTGGATGCGCACCGCGACGTGCGGCACCAGCATATAGGCCGCGAACAATCCGGCCGCCGCGGTGCCCGCGAGACCGAATACCCAGATGATGCGCATGCCGGCAATGAAGAACAGCGCGCCCCACACCATCAGGACCAGCATGGTCTGGCCGAAGTCCGGCTCCATCACCAGCAGCGTCACGAGTCCCAGCAGCAGCGCGAGCGCCATCGAGGTCGCCGGCATCTCGGGCTTGCGCGCCGACTCCGAGAACAACCACGCCGCCAGTACCACGAAGGCGGGTTTTGCGGATTCCGAGGCCTGGATGTTGACGCCGATGATCGTGATCCAGCGCTTGGCGCCCTTCACCTCGGGTCCGAGCCAAAGCGTCGCCAGGATCAGCGCGATGCTCAATGCGAACATGATCAACGCCGAGCGGCGGATCTGGCGCGGCGACATGAACGACACGCCAACCATCACGATGACGGACGGGATCAGGAACAGCACGTGGCGATGAAAGAAGTGGAAGGGATCGAGTCCGATGCGGGTCGCAACCGACGGACTTGCCGCCAGCGACAGCACGACGCCGGTCAGCATCAGCACGATCATGGCCGCCAATAGTGGCCGGTCCACGGTCCACCACCATTCCGAGAGCGGCGTACGTTGTTCGCGTGAAATCATGACGGGTCCTGCGGGCGGAGATCACCCATTGGTCCCCCATCGTGGTTACCGGCCGGTTAAGGAAACAGGACAAGTTTTCGGGAGTGCACCGGTGCCGTTCGGTCACGAACTGCTCCTAACCTCAGGGAGGGTGAGCAGCATTAGCCCATCGGCTTCACGCCCGGCAGCGCCCGCACTAGTTCGCGAAACCGGTCGCCACGGATTTCGAAATTGCGGAACTGGTCGAACGAGGCGCAGGCCGGCGACAGCAGCACGACGGCGTCGCTCAAGCCCGACGCCTCGGCATCGCGCGCAGCGACAGGCACCGCGGCATCCAATGTTTCGCTGATTTCGTACGGCACCTTGCCATCGAGCGTCGCGGCGAAGTCCCTGGCCGCCTCGCCGATCAGATAGGCTTTGCGGATACGCGGAAAGTAGTTGGCCAACGACGTGATGCCACCGCTCTTCGGCTTGCCACCAGCAATCCAGAAGATATCGGCGAAAGACGACAACGCCTTCTCGGTGGCGTCGGCGTTGGTACCCTTGGAGTCGTTGACAAATAGCACGTTGGCCTTGCGGCCGACTTGCTCCATGCGATGCGCGAGACCAGGAAAGCTGCGCAGGCCCTTCTGCAGAACGTCACGGCTGACGCCGAGCGCCAGCGCCGCCGCCGAGGCACAGGCGGCATTCTGCGCGTTGTGGCGGCCGCGCAGCGACCCGATGCCGCCAATATCAACGACCTCGTCGCGGGCACCACCTGACGCGCGTACGATCATGTCGCGATCGACGCTGATGCCATCCGCCAGCGGCCGCTTCACCGAGACGCGTACCACGCGCTTGCCGGACTGCTCGATGCGGTCCGCTGCGGCGCGGCTCCAGATATCGTCGACGCCGATGATGGCAGTACCCTGCGGCTGCACCCGCGCGACCAGCCGCTCCTTCACTGCGGCATAGTTCTCGATAGTGCCGTGACGATCGAGATGATCCTCGCTGACGTTGAGCAGGATGCCGACGCTCGGATCGAGCGACGGCGTCAGATCGATCTGGTACGACGACATCTC
>JAFKKH010000011.1 GCA_017305665.1 Hyphomicrobiales bacterium | reverse complement strand
GAACACTTCAATGCGCGGTGACAACGGTCGTCTTATGTCGTCAGAATGGTCGTCCATTGTGAGCACCCTTCCAGAAGATGACTCTTCTAGCGGTGCTCTCATGACTCCGCACAAACAATCCAGAGGGCCTCGGCGCTACGCTTACGATGCACTCGCTCAAGGGCATCGAAGATTCTTCCCTACTTCTTACGATTCTCTTTGGCGCCCAATAATCCGGTCCAGTTTTCGGTTCGCTGTTAGCCTGCATTACATGAGCTGGTTCATTGCTTGATCTCAAATGTCCCATGCCGGGCATCACCTCGCCGTTATAGATGTCCGGGTTTTTCGGGCCCTCGACGTGGAGGATGCCGAGCAGGCCGCGTTCGGCACGCGCGAGTGCGTGGTCGACGAGGGTGCGGTTACCGGGCACCTCCACCTTGAATTCGGTGATGACGGCGTCGCCCGGCGGCACAGTGACCGTCTGGATTCCCTCGAGCGGCGGCGAGGTCACGCCGCCCAGCATGTAGACCTTGTCGAAGATTTCCCCGATCACATGGAAGGACGAGGTGAAGTTCGGTCCGCCGACCCCGAAGAAGATCCGGATCCTGTCGCCGACTTTGGCATGCAGTGGATGCAGCTTGGTCAGTGCGCCGACCGAGCCATTGAACACGAAGTATTCCGGATGCTTGGCGAGAATCTTGTCGACGCTGAACTCGGCGCTGCCGTACTGATCGAAGGCGATATCGGAATAGATTTCGCCTTGCATCACGTAGAACTCGTGATCGACCAGCGGCAGGCCGTCTTCCCCGCTCGACCAGGATCATCCGGTACATTCCGTTGGCGATGTGTTCGGCCACCATCGGGGGCGCAGTGATAGACGAAGAGTCCAGATAGTTTTGGTTGTCGCGCAAAATCAGCTACGACGAAAGCGGCCTATCGCTCTTTCGAAAAGGGCGATGGCAGGCCAGCGGTTCTCGACAACGAGTCTGAATCCCAAGTTTGCCGGCGGCACACCGGCCGCGCAGCCGCCCGTCCGCGGATCCCGCACGAAGTCTGTCATGTAGGTGCGGTGCGCGCCTTCCACGACGCGAACGCCGCAATTGGTGTTGGTGATGCGCTCCGTGCCGGCATCGAGAGACACGCGCACAAAACAGGTGCTGGTCCATTCCCAGACATTGCCGGCAACGTCGGCAAGGCCTTTGCTGTTGATGCCGAACGAGCCGGTTGGCTGCGGCTTCGCAACCGCCGGCCGGCCGCGCGCGGCCTCCGCGTCGTAGCGCGCGATCCAGGCCAGCGCCGGATCGGCGGGATCGACCAGTGGCAGGGCCTCGTCGCGGGCCTTCTCGGCGGCGGCGAAGGTCCATTCCTCATCGGTGGGAAGACGGTGCGGAATGCCCGTCTTGCGCGAGATCCAGGCCGCATAGGCGTTGGCGTCATGCCAGCTCACGCCGACGACCGGCACGTCCAAAGATCCCGCGGGCATCGTTACGCGCGGGCAGGCGCCATCTGCCATGCACTGCGCGTACGCGGCCGCCGTCACCTGACTTTTCATAATGGCGAGATCGCCGGCCGGATGGATGTTCCGCAGCGGCGCCGCGACGGGCTTCCCGTCGCGGGAGAAGTCACCCGCGGTCCTGTAGCTGAAGGAGGATGCCGGAAGCGACACGGTGCCATCGACGGTCGATGCCGCTGGCGGTGCAAGCGACGCGGCAAGCAGGGGAGCGATCACAGCGGCGCCGATGGCGGCGGCCTTCAATTTCAATACGATCAGCATGGCCCGGACTCCGAAGGCGAAGGCCCGCTTGCGGCGGGCCCTTGTCAGGTTTACCGCGCGATCACCGCATCGACCGGCTTCGCCGCGCCGATCTTGTCCGGCGGGATCGGCGCCGCGGGTACGATCGACTTCATGAGATCGTCGTTCCATTTGCCTTCGACCTTGATATGCGCGGTCGCGCCAAGTTCCACGGCCTCGATGAGATTATGGTTCACGTAGGCATAGATACCGGGCTCGCGGAACGTGTAGAGCGCGGCTCCCGCAGAGCCGCCGCGGATGAACCAGGTTTCGAGATCGCGCTCCGGCGGATTGTTGAACTTGCCGGTTTCCCAGACATAGTCGCCGTGGCCGCCGATCAGGTGCGGGCGCGTGTCGCGGTTGGCCTGCGAATGCACGATCATCACGGTCTCGCCGACCTTTGCGGTGAGGGCGTTCTTGCCGGTCAGGGCGCCGACGCGACCCTCGAACACTTCATGGGTCGGAATCAGCTTGCGCATGACTTCCATGGTGTCGGCATAGGATTCGCCCGGCGACTCGTAGGTCTTGTATTTGCCGTTCTCGTCCTTCGGCACATAGAGATCGTTCTCGCCGATATAGTAGATCCGGTCGTAGTGCAGCGGCTTGCCGTCGCGATCCTTCAGGCCATCGCGCGGCAGCACCATCACGGTGCCGTGCATGCCGGAGACGACGTGCCAGGGGATCATGCCTTCAGGCGCGCAGTGGTAGACGAACACGCCGGGTCTCGTGGCCTTCCAGCGCAGCACCGTCTGTTCGCCCGGATTGACATGCGTCAGCGCGCCTCCGCCCAGGCCTCCCGTCGCGGCGTGTAGGTCGATGTTGTGGGGCATTGTGTTGGTCGCGGGATTGACCAGTGTCAGCTCCATGTAGTCGCCCTCATGCAGCACCATCATCGGCCCAGGCATGGAGCCGTTGAACGTCATGGCCTGAAACTTGGTGCCGGCATCGTCGATCACGACCTCCTTCTCGCGGACGGTCAGCTTGAACTCGACGATCTTGGGCCCGGACTTGGTGGCCTGTTCGTGTGGATGAACGAAGGGCGGCGCGACCAGATCGACGCGCTCCCGCGGTAGCTTGAGATCGTCGGCGAAGGCCGCGGGCGCCGCCGCCATCATCGCCGCGACTGCGGCACCCATCAAAGCGCTCCTACGCGTAAGCATGATGCTCTCCACTCGTTGCCGTTTCGATGGCACATCCTGTCCCGGCGCCGCGCACACCTCTTTGCGCAATAACAAGGTCGGCCGGAATTCGAGCGGTGAAGTTTGCTCTGGAGCAAGGAAGGTGACGGATGACGCCGTCTCAGGGCATCCGCCTCCATGCGACCTTCAAGCCGATTCCCCTGTTTGCAGTAATGGCGGAGAAAGGCTTCGTACACGCTGAGACTGGACTTGCGGACGGTGAGTGGGAGGTGCTGTTCACGCCTGGCGGCGCGCTGGCCTCGGCAACCAATTCTGGAGCGCGGCCCACCGATGTGTGGCCGGCCCCGGTCGTTCGCCTTGATAGCCGCCATTTCGATCCGCCGGAACCGATGGTCCGGATTCTCAGCGCTGCCGAAAGTCTCAAACCTGGCGAGGCGCTGTCGGCGCGGCTGCGTGGCGAGCCCGTATTTCTTTCCCGCATCTCGAGAAGCGCGGTTTCCGCCGCCCGGGAAGGCTTTACGGCGGAAAGTTCTATCTACGAGCTGACGGTGAGGGCACCGGTATGAAAGATGATCTGGTCGCACAAATCAGGAACGTATTGCGCGGGGTGATCGATCCCGAGCTCGGACACAAACAACATCGTCCATCTCGGATTCGTCTACGACATTACGGTTGTGGATGGAGTGGCCCATATCACGATGACCGCAACGACGCCCGGCTGTCCCGCCTTGGGCTTTCTCAAGGATGGGGCGCTCCGGAGCACATCCAGGGTGGCCGGCATAGACTCTGTCGATATTTTGATGACCTTCGATCCAGCATGGACGCCGTCAATGAACGATCCTACGACCAGAGCCTCGCTTGGATCTCCCGAAATCCGACCGCGTTTGTGGTAGCGCAACGACTGGCGCTTGTGCCGCGCTATCGTCATCCAGCAAATGCGGGAGAATGCGATGACAATCCATTCAAACTTCGTTTTTCGCTCGGCGATTGATAGGTTTGTGGTCTGGCGCAAGCATCGACGCGATCTGAGAGAGCTGGCCGACCTCGGTGAAGTGGACTTCTCGGCGATTGCGCGTGATCTGTGTATCTCGCCCGGTGATCTCGAAACAGTAGTGAAAAATGGCACCGGTCGGGCCGCAAATCTGGGCCTGCTGCTCGGATTGCTGGGGATCGACGGCGCCGAGACGCTGCGAACCGAGCCGGCGGTGGTGCGCGACATGGAACGTGTATGCGCCGGGTGCCCATCGATAGCGAAATGCAGTGAGGATCTTCACGCCGGCGTATCGAGATGGACCTACAGGAAATATTGCGCAAACAGCATCACGATCGACGCGCTCAGGAGAAGGTAGGCTTTGCTGGCGCAGAGCGGACGTGTGAGATCGTATTCTCGGTTGCCAGTACTTGAAATGGCATGGCTCTCGAAGTGCAATGTCAGCCCGACAGCCGCGCGCAGTCGATCTGTATCAACAGATCATGCTTGGTACTCGATATGTCGGTCGCTGATGTTGCGAGTTCCTGGTACGTCCGTAGATTACCAGCATCGCTCGTTAAACAAGCACAGACGTTCGTTAGTACCCAGTATGATGAGGTTAGCACTTTCGCGTCTCTGGCGCCGCCCACCATTCTACACGTTGAGTAGATTAGCGGCCCGCGAATGCCCGACCACAAGCCGACGCATCGCCTTGGACGCGTTTGTCAGAACTGACAGGCGTGCAACGCAAATTATTGATTTATGAGATTTGGTACGGCTTCCTAAACCGTCGATCGGACCAGACGAAATCGGAAGCGTCAACCGAGGTGGTCCGTAAGGACGTTTCTTGAATTCCCTCTAATTCTCGATGAAGCATCTGATGATGCCGACATCCAGCCAATTTATCAGCCTGTTTGATCTGGAACAAAAAGAAGACCGCAAAGTCGGGTCAGAATAAAATAAAACAGAATCGTTTTCGATGGCCGAAGGCGATGCGAGTCGAGAGGTCATGGCGTGAGCGACATATCAAGAATGCGCTACGACGAGCGATTGCCGCGCTATACGAGCTATCCGACCGCGCCGCAGTTCTCGAACGCCGTCACGGCGGCGACCTATGAGCAATGGCTCGAAATGCTCCCCGTCTCCACGAAAACATCGCTTTATTTTCATGTACCATTCTGCCGTTCGATGTGCTCGTACTGCGGTTGCCATACCACCATCACGCAGAAGGACGAGTCGATCGACAATTATATTGATATCCTGCGCCGCGAAATTGATCTGGTCGCACGCAAGGCACCTGCACCTCTTTCCGTGCATCACGTTCATTTCGGCGGAGGTACGCCAACCATCGTCGCGCCCGATGTGCTGCTTTCACTGATCGCCTTGTTGTCCGAGAGATTCGACATTGCTTCAGGAGCGGAGGTCGCTGTCGAGATCGACCCGCGAACGCTGACGCCGGAGATGACAGCCGCGCTAGGGGATAGCGGATTTACTCGCGCGAGCCTCGGCGTGCAGAGCTTCGATCCTCGCGTTCAGAAAGCGATCAACCGCATTCAGAGCGTTGCCTGCACCGCCAACGCGGTGAGCGGTCTGCGCGCGAAGGGAGTACGAGGCATCAACTTCGATCTGATCTATGGGCTGCCGCTGCAAACGGTCGATTCCTGCATCGCCACCGTCAACGCGTGCCTTGCCATGAAGCCGGACCGCTTTTCCGTATTCGGCTACGCACACATTCCCGATTTCAAGAAACATCAACGGAAGATCCGCGAAGCGGATCTTCCAGGCGGAGTTGAGCGCCACGAGCAGGCGAAGGCGATTGCGCGAACGCTGGTCGCGGCCGGCTATGTGCGTATCGGGTTCGATCACTTCGCACGCGCAGACGATGATATGGCTCGCGCTCAGGCGGAAAATCGGCTGCGGCGTAATTTCCAGGGCTACACCACGGATGTCTGCGAGGCGCTGATTGGCTTCGGCGCCTCGGCCATTGGGCGTCTGCCGCAAGGTTATGTGCAGAACGAAGTGGTGCTGGGCCGCTACGCCGATCGTGTTAGGCGGGGCGAGCTTGCCACCGCAAAGGGATATCGTCTGACCGACGACGACGCCTTGCGCGCCGAACTCATCGAGCGAGTGATGTGCGATCTCGCTGTCGATATCGAGGACGTTTGCATGCGGCGCGGAGCATCGATTATCGGTCTCGGACCTACCTTGGCGCGCCTGCAAATACTCGCCGACAATGGCATTGTCCGTCTTAAGGGCACAAGCGTCGAAGTCGCCGATGACGCCCGATTGTTGGTCCGCAGTGTTGCCGCGGCCTTCGATGCTTATCTTCTGCAATCGAGCAGGACCTATAGCCGCGCTGTTTAGGGATACTCTGCCGCCCGTCGTGCCGATATGGAGAACAATCTATGCACGATCATCCAGTAGATCTTGCGAGGATCGCCCCGGAAGTCACGCCCTCGATCGAGAATGCCGCCAATCTGATCGAGCGGCTACGGCGTACCCTGCTGTTTTCCGATCTCGATTGCCGATGCCGGGATACGTTGGCTGCTGCACTCGACCGGTTCGGTGCGCTAGAGCGGCGGCGATTATCGCGCCAGGGTCTCTCCTACGCGCGCGACCACAAGGATCGTATCGCCGCGATCCTGACGCTGCTGTCGGAGCTCGACCAGATGACCGAAGGCGAGCAGGACCGTTCCGTGTTCGAGGAGATGGCGCTGCTATTCCTCGAGATCGCCAGCAGCGCCGATGCCGGGGCCGCTGTGTTGCGAGCTATCGAGGATCGCCAATAAGAATGGCCATCGATTATGGATGTGGCCGGCGTAACGAGCCGGGATATGATGCCTCGAGGCACCCTGGGCCAAACGCTCCGCATTGCGCCGGAGTACGGATCATTCGGCACGGAACGCGGCGGGTTTCGTCGCCATCGACAAATGTACTAAGGCGGGTCACGTCGGTGCTCTTACAAATCGTCCGGGCCGTTTATTCCCGACCGCTTCAAGTCGCGCAGAAGTTTTCGAATCAAAATCATGTTGGCCGTTTGTAGATCGTGGTTGTTGCCGAACCGATAGTCGTTGGCCTCCGGGACGATCAGGCCGCTCGTTCCTTCCGACAGGACTTCTCTTTTTATAAGCTGTGTGACGCGCCGCCTCACCGTCTCCAGTGGTAGGCCAAGGAAGCGGGAAAGTGCTGCGCGCGCGACGCCGAGCTTTATTTCATCCGATTCAACGGCGTGGATGCTGCTGAATCTTTTATCGAGCTCTGGATCTTTCATGACATTAATAACGTTCGCATTCAGAACCGCATGGACGATCAGCAGATCGAGCGGATCGAAATCATCGTAATGACGAAACAGTTCGCTTAGCGAAAGGAGCATATAGGCCACGGAATGCCTTGAGACGGCTCGGATTAGATCGGAGTTGTTTTGCATGGTTCTCAAACGGCTAGGGGACACGGCGATCCGGGTTGGAAAGGACATGCTTCCTACCCAATGTGGGTAAGGGCTACCTTGCGCCAAATCAACTCCTGAGAGACTAAGGAAGCTATGAGTGGCCTTCATCTCAAGCATGTCCAGCGATGCCTCCAGACCTGTCTTACGCTCCCAAACGAAAGGCGCGCCGCGTCAAGTTTTCAAGCGGCATTCCTGTTCAGATCGTTGGGTTTGATGGGACGTGGCGCCGCGACTGTATGATGATGGATGTTGCCTTCGGTGGAGCGAAACTGGTGGTTAAGCCGCCCGTGGACGAGTTGACCGCAAGGGATTTCTTTTTAGTGCTTTCCACCACGGGCGCGGTATATCGGCGCTGCGAACTCGTCTGGAGCAATGGAGAGCAGCTTGGAGTTCGTTTTCTCGCCGACAATTCTCCCAAGACAAAATCCCTGAGCAAAACATAGCAAAATGATCTCAGAAGAAAACTTTGGAGGGGAAGAGCAATCTGCAGGGGCTAGGCATCGACCCGTTGTGCGTGAAGTGCAACTCCAAGATGCGCTTTTCCTGCACGGAGCTCGAGCTAGGCAAGCCGGACTTCGAACATCATGTTTACGAGTGTACCATCTGCCGTAGCACTCAAAGCTTTGTGACCGCTCGCTAGACTCGGAATTCAGAATCTGCGCCCTTAGCCGCAAAGACGATCAGATCCGGTCGCCATGGTTCGAGCTAATAAGGTCAAGGCTCTCGTGGTCGTTGCGTCCCGCGAACATTGGCGGACGTGCGGAATGCCTTCGACGCGGACGTGACGACGTGTGTTCTCGTCGAGATAGGAAAGGATCTGACTGGGCACACAGTCGGCGAAATCGAAAGGCATCTCGTAGTGAGGCAGCCGCCTGACGATATCGTCAAGATCCTGCGCATTCCGTGGACGAGATCAAGGTGCCGGAAACGACCGTTGATCAGAGGACGACTCAATCGGAGTAATCCGTGGCGTCAGCCTCGCCGACCGCCCATGATGTCAATAGCGGCGAATTTGCAATGATCTTGCTAACGCCATACCAACTGCGGGCCATAGATCGAAAAGGCCGCGAGCAGGATCATCGACCCCTGCGCGACAATGCGACACGGTATTCGACGTGCGTCAGCAATCCGGCCTTTTGTGTTGCTCTTCGGGAAGCTCGCCGCCGAAAATGCCCAACGTCCAAGCTATGATCATGAAGAGGACCGTACCCAGTGTAAAGTCTTGGCAACGGGGCCGTAGTCACCCTTGCTCCACTCATCATAGCGCTACAAAGATCATCGCAAAATATTTGATTGTATTCTTAGAAGAGCAAAGGCTTGAATTTGCTCTTTGTGTATTTGACTTGCGTTAAATCTCGACCAGCGTCTCACTCAATTATCCGCTCTCTGTTTTGCGTCTCAAGTCTCTTTGCGAGGTGTTACGCGTAAATGGCGGAAGGTTCGTTTCCTATGCTTATGGCTCTCGTTCTTTCCACGCTTTTGGTCGTGTCGTGCATCGTAATACACTACGAGGCGTTGCGGCTTCTATCGATTGTGATTCCCGTGCTTGAGATTGCCGTACGTCTTAGGGTCCTTCTGGTTGTTCTGAGTTGTTTCGTCGCGCATACAGTGGAGATCTGGCTCTACGCGATTTCCTACCTACTTCTTGATCTTACGGCGTTAGGTTCGCTGAAGGGTCAAGTTGAGGAAAAGTTCGCCGATTTTCTGTATTTCTCGGCAACGTCTTATTCGACGCTAGGAATTGGTGACGTTTATCCGACAGGCGTGTTTCGGCTTATTTCGGGCATTGAAAGCGTCAACGGCCTGTTTCTTATCGCTTGGTCGACATCGTTTACGTATTTTGTGATGAACCGTCTCTGGCCTCTGCACTCAGATCCAGCGGATGATGATAGACGCCCCTGAGCATTCCTGTCGAACCAAGCAGAACTGGCCCATGCTAACTCACGGTGTGCGATTCCAGATGTGCTTGCAAGGAGGCGTCAGATGATTTGATGTATGCTCGGTGGAGGACGGTACGCCTGCCAATCGTACGACCTCAATGCAGTCAACGTTCAGCCGTTCATCATCAATCAATCGCTCAGCCAGAACAAGTGCCCGAGACGGTCCGTCGGATTGAACGTCGACCTGGCGTTGAAGACACTTGAAGCGATGGCCGGCCGAGTTCAGTACATCCTGGTAGAAAGACACTCGGTAATTGTTCATTCTGCACTCCTTCATCGCGGAAGTTGGCAGCTATTCGGCCTGCTTGGCCGAAGGGCTTTATGCGTCCATGGCCGTCAGTTGTTGCCGATTGCGAAGTACGATTTGACGGGCACTCGAAAATATCAAGACGCCCTGGTCGCTGAGTTGTGATAGCGCGCGAGAGACTGTTTCCAAGGTAAGTCCTAGATAGTCCCCGATATCACGGCGGCACATGGGGAGAGCCATCATGCCGGCCTTGGCGAGCCGACGATCCATTTCTAAGAGGAAGGTGGCAACGCGCTCCATTGCCGTCTTGCGGCCGAGAAGCAGCATGTGGTCTTCTGCATGCCGTAAGTCGCCTGCGGTCATGGTCCATAGATTGCGGGAAACTTGCGCGTTTGATCCCGCTGCCGCTTCGAGACTGCGCCGCTTTAACAGGCGCACCGTGGTGTCGGAAATCGCTTCGGCAGTCAGGCGATGAACCGAATCGGGATCAAGTCCGAATACATCACCCGGTAAGTGAAACGCTCCAATCTGGCGTCTTCCGTCGTTCAGCAGCTTGTATGTGCGGACTGCACCGCGGATCACCTGATAGAGGTATTCGGAAGGCTCGCCCTCTCCGTAAATTTCCTCATCCTTCTTGTAAGAAAACTCGCTCGCGACCGCCCCCGAGCAGCGAGCGATGACCCCGAAAGCATCGGCCGACTCTACGGTTGCAGTGCGCGGTGTGGAGGAAATCCGGGATGCAGATGTGGTGACCGTCTGCGTAAGCATATCGCCATCTCCTTGATGCGGGATGGCCTCATGTACCCGGAATACAGATGCCGAAATATTCCGGTCGATAGCTTAGGTGGGGTCCCCTAAGGGCCTCTACGGAGGCGGGTTGCCTCCTTCCGGCGGCCGCATGTGCGAATCGATGGCATTTCGAACGCACTCTACCAAATTGTCCTGGAGATCGGGCTTCAGAACTACTTGGCCTACCCCTGCGAAGCTCGCTTTTGTCCGGATATTGGCGTCCGGATGACCTGTAATGAGAATGATTGGCGTGTCGATACCCAGCCCCCTTAGCCTGCTGGAGAGTTCCAACCCGTCGATTCCAACCATCTTATAGTCCAAGACAAGACAATCAGCGTCGTGAAGAAGCGAGGACTCAAGCAATGCTAATCCGCTGCTGAACGCTCGCACATCAAATCCCTCGGTTTCGAGAAGAAATCGCAGCGATTTGAGGACTGCTACGTCATCATCGATGACGTAAATCATCGGGTGTATTTGAGGGGCACTGGATCGGTTCGGAGGAATATTTGCCATTACAAAGAATAACCAGCTTTCCCCCAACCGAATTGATCAGGCTCAATCCTTGAGGACGCCCGCGCGGAGCGCAAACCTGACCAATTCCGACAGATTACCAGCCTGCATCTTGGTCATCACATTGGCCCGATAAACTTCAACGGTGCGTGGACTGATGTCATGCTCTCTTGCGATCGTCTTGTTCGACTGCCCAGTCACTAAGCCCTGCATCACTTGACGTTCTCGCTGGGTGAGGGAAGCAGCGCGCGCGACCAACTCCGTCACGAGTGCGTCAGCTTTGGAATCGCTTTCGTTCTGGGAAAGAGCAACCTCAATCATGCTAAGGAGCCGCTCATCGTTAAAAGGTTTTTCGAGAAAATCGAGGGCGCCAAGCTTCATGGCTTCTACCGCGAGGGGAACGTCGCCGTGACCGGTCATCACGATGACTGGAAGTTTGGGAGAACCCGAAACAGAATTCAACTTGCGCAGCAATTCGATGCCATCCATGTTTGGCATGCGAATATCAGTAACCACGCAGCCGAACTCTAGTTGCGGAAGCTCCTGCAAAAAATCCGGAGCACACTCGAAAAGGCGGGTAGTAAATCCAGCCGATCCAAGCAGGAAATCCAAAGAGTCGCGCATCGCTGGATCATCGTCAATGATATAGACTTTAGCGCTCTGCGACATCGCCTATATCCTTTGCTGTCGCGGCAGGTAAAGTGAAATGAAATGTAGCGCCGCCGGCTTGATTGATTTCAGCCCACATTCTGCCGCCGTGAGATTCGATGATCGTCCGGCTAATCGAAAGACCGACCCCCATGCCGTTTTCCTTGGTCGTGAAAAACGGCTGAAACAGGTTCGCATAAGCCTCTTCGCTAAACCCATGCCCGGTATCCGAGATGACGATTTCAACCATATCATCTGCAGCTCGACAATTTAATGCAATCAGTTCGCGGTGCGTTGATGCGGTCATCGATTCCAGGGCATTCCGGAAAAGGTTGACCAAGACTTGCTGAATTTGCACGCGGTCCGCAAGCACGAGATCGCAAGCGGGATCGAGGTTGAAGCGCAGAACCACTCCTTGTTCGCGGGCTCCGGTTAACCCGAGCGCGCCGGCTTCTTCGAGCAACTTGGAGATACTTTCGATGCGCTTCTCTGAATCGTCCCGCGCGACGAAAGTTCGCAACCGCCTTATAATGTCGCCGGCGCGAATGGCCTGCTCCGCTGCGCGATCGAGAGCCGCTTCGATCTTCGGCGCGTTGATATCGGTGCTGGTCGCCAGCAGACGGCGCGACCCCTTCATATAATTACTGATGGCTGAGAGCGGCTGATTGAGTTCATGGGCAAGAGCCGATGCCATCTCGCCCATCGCGGTGAGCCGCGAGACATGGACCAGCTCGGACTGCAGTTCTTGTAGTCTGGCCTGCGTCTGTTGCTGTTCGGTCAGGTCGCGGACGAAGCCTGTAAAATACGGGCGCCCCTCCGATTCCATCTCGCCAATCGTGAGGTACATCGGGAACGTGGTTCCGTCCTTGCGCATGCCGGTCACGATGCGGCCGATCCCGATGATGCGCCGCTCGCCTGTAGCCAAATAGCGAGTGATGTAATCGTCGTGGCGGCTGCGGTCTGGCTCGGGCATCAGTAAACTGACATTTCTTCCGATCACTTCGGGTGCGGTGTAACCGAACTGCCGCTCCGCGGCACTGCTGAAGAACTGAATGATACCGTGTTCATTGATCACGACCATCGCATCGGGAATGGTCTCCAAGACCGAGCGAAAGTGCCTTTCGCGGATTCGCAGCGCCTCCTCGAGACGCTTCTGATGATCGATATTGATCACAATTCCGCTTAGCCTGGCCGCCTTGCCGTCAGAGCCATTGACGACGGCTCCGAGAGTCCTCACCCAGTGACCTGCGTCCAAGTGCTTGAGGACCCGGTATTGAAGATCAAAATTACACCCGGTGTTGATTGACGCTTCGACGGCTCTCGTCGTGCGATCTCGATCGTCCGAATCTAGAAGGGAGAGGAATAGATCGAAATCGATCGATGCGTCCGGCGCGACGCCGAAGAGTTTTCGGGTCGTGTTAGACCATCTTAACGCGCGAGTTGAGAACTCGAAATCCCAAGTACCGACACCAGATCCTTCGATGCCAGCCCGTATATTCTGATCGAACGGATCCAGAGTGAGAAATGGTCGGTCGATGTCGATCATGTTCTGCCTTGGGCGCTACGCACACGCTGACCGCCGCGGCTGGCGTGGATTCGTGCACATGACGGCAATCAATAGCGCGTATCGCGTTGAAAACAAAGAAAATGAGGAAGGTTACACTGACCGCATATTCAAAATTTGGGGTCGGCAAAGGGAGCTTGCTTGATCTAGGTCAGGATCGATCCGCGAGTCGCCGCCTAGAATGTTTCAGCATAATAGGGCCCTATGCATAGGGTCCAGAGCGCGGAGCAGGACATGAACTACAAATCCGTGATGGTAAGTCTGTCGCTGGACCGGCCGAATGATGCCTGCCTTGCGGTAGCTGGCGATCTTGCCGAGCGCTTTGAAGCACGCCTTGTCGGCATTGCCGCGTCGGATATCAAACCGGCCTTGTATTTTGCCGAAGGTGAGTATGCGCAGAAGATTCTCGATGAGGAGAGTAAGGCGATCCAAAGACGGTTGTCCGAACTCGAAGCCGAATTTCGAGCAATAGCGTCGAAACGCACGAAATCCGTGGAGTGGCGTTCGGCCTTGACCCTTCCGATCCCCTACGTCATGCAGCAGAGCAGAGCCGCCGATGTCCTCGTTGTTGGCGCGCGTTCCGAGGTTTTTGTCGACCCCTACGTAGCTGCAGATGCGAGCGATCTCGTGATGCAGGCGGGCCGCCCCCTCATTGTCGTGCCGCCTGCTGTTCAATGGCTTGATCTCAGGAATATCCTAGTAGCTTGGAAAGACGTTCGGGAGGCACGCAGGGCCGTGTTGGATGCGTTGCCGATCCTCGCTGCGGCAAAGGAGGTCACGGTTGTAGAAATGCCCGAGGAGGATATCGGGCCTGCCGCAGCGCTCTCGCATATTGAAGACGTCGCCGGATGGTTAGGTTGCCACGGCATCTTGGCAAACATCGTTACTCCCCGAGCTGATACTGTCACTCCTGTTGGGGAACAGCTTGACAGAATGGCCGCCGACGTTGGCGCCGGCGTCGTGATCGCAGGCGCTTATGGCCATTCGCGATTTCGCGAATGGGCTTTCGGTGGAGTTACCCGTCATCTGGCTAAGAAGCCCTCTCGATGTACATTTCTGTCCCGTTGACGAGGCTGCTCTAAGAGGGAATTGCCATGCATAGATTTCTTGAAGCGAACGTCGGCGACTACATGACACAAACCGTCCGAACGGTGACGCGCGACACCACCATGCGAGAACTCCAGAAAATGTTCGATAAGGTCGATTTCAACTGCTTTCCCGTTCGCGATGATGACGAAATCGTTGGTTTGGTAACCAAGTTCGATTTTCTGAAATGCTTTGCATTCACTCCAAGTCGAATGGTTCCGAGTTATGATGCTCTGTTGTCACGTCGCGTTGCGGATGTCATGATCTCCGAATTCATCTATGTTGATCCTGGGACGAAACTGACGCGAGTGCTTGAGCTCATGGTCGGTCATCGCATGAAGAGCATTCCCGTGCTGAATTCCGAGCAGCGGCTAGTAGGAATCATCGCGCGGGAAGACGTTATGAAAGCGCTGGCCGCTACCGCTCGCAAGTAGAGGACGAAAAGGCTTTAGCCAGCCTTCGCCATCTCGCTATCTTCCGGCGATTCCAAGTACATTCCGGACATGGGTTCGACCCAGCACAGATGGTCATGTACTTTCTTGACACCCGATACATTCTCGGCGGCCACGGATATGGCCTGACGGGAACGCTCTTCCGTGATAATGCCACTGAGGTGAACGATGCCGTCGCGCACCACAACGTTAAGTCCAAACGGACACCAGTCGCTTTTCTCCAATATATTGATGATTCGGCTGCGAATGTGATCGTCATCGGCGGTCGGGTCAGGAATTTCGCGGGCCAGGCTCGCGACCGCCTGCAGCAGATTAGCGCGCGATACGATACCCACAAGCTTTTCACCGCGCATCACAGGCAGCCGTTTGACTCCGTTCTTCTCCATTAAGTCTACGATTTCCTCAATGGTCGAATCTTCAGTGATGGTCAGCGGATCTCTGGTCATGACTTCAGATATCCGACGGCCATTTTCACGAACAAAATCGGGCGCCGCTTCGCTCGCACCAAGCAGAAATTTAAGCCACCGGCTATGTTTGCGCTGAGTTCCGATCTCGCTGCGGCGGATGAAATCGCCCTCCGAGACGATGCCAACCAGTTTCCCGGTGGCGTCGACAACCGGAAGTCCGCTGATGTGTCGCTGCAGCATGAGGTTTGCAGCTTGGAGGATAGTGGAATCAGGAAGGACGGTAACGACCGGCCGGGTCATGATATGGTGCGCGCGCATCGGACAATATCCTGTTCGTGTGAAAGGGTAGGGCGCTGCGACTCTCTCAGCGCCCGTTTTGAATCTTTCATGCTGCAGTCTTGATTTCGATCTGCTTCACCTGCTTCGACACTGGCTTTTGCACGGTGACCTTCAACACGCCATTAGCCATTTCGGCAGTGATGTCTTCGACCTTGACATTGGAGGGCAGCTCGACGGTTCGTGAGAACGAACCGTAGTTGCGCTCGACAAGGTGATAATCCTTGTTCTTTTCTTCGCGTTCGTTCTTCTTCTCTCCGCGAATGGTCAGAAGGTTGTCGGCGACATTGAGCTCGACATCCTTCTTCTCAAGCCCCGGAAGTTCCGCTGTGATTTCGAGGGTTTTATCGGTCTCGCTGATATCCATGCTGGGCATGTTGGTCATATTGAAGCCCGAGATACCGCGAGAGACGCCGTCGAACAGGCGGTCAATTTCGTGTTGCAAGAACGAGATCGGATTGGCACTGCGGCGGGTTATGGCATGCTCTGTACCAACCGGAATTACGGATTTTGAGGTCATGTGTATCTCCTAGCTAAGCCATACTGGCATGGTCACCATAGTAAGGGCGATGTCGCGGCTCTTTGAGAAGGATCAAACCTTGGTCCTGCATTGTTAGATACTTGCATGCACTAACGTGAGGACAGACGCGATATGCACGCAATGGTTCTGACGGCGCCCGGCGTACCGCTACAGTTTCAGGAAAGGGATGATCCGGTTCCCGGCCATGATGCCGTGCGCATCAAAATCGGGGCTTGCGGGGTGTGTCGGACCGATCTGCACGTGGTGGATGGAGAATTGCCGGACATTCCATACCCCATTGTTCCAGGACACGAGGTGGTCGGCAGGGTGGACGTGCTCGGGGATGGAGTGACGGCTCTCAAGGTGGGTGAGCGTGTTGGCGTGCCGTGGCTTGGCTACACTTGCGGTCAATGCAGCTATTGCAGGAACGGCCGCGAAAATCTGTGCGATCGTCCGCTTTTCACCGGATATACGCGCGACGGTGGCTTTGCGTCCCACCTAGTCGCTGACGCCCGCTATTGCTTCCCGCTTGGCGAGGTGGACAACGACGTTACTATTGCGCCCTTGCTGTGTGCCGGCCTGATCGGCTGGCGCTCCCTGGTCATGGCGGGGGTGGGAAAGCATCTCGGGATCTTTGGCTTTGGCGCTGCGGGACACATCGTTGCTCAGGTGGCTCGCTGGCAGGGGCGCTCTGTCTATGCGTTTACCCGTTCTGGGGACGTGGAAGCGCAACGGCTGGCGAAATCCCTCGGTGCAGACTGGGTTGGAGGCTCGGAGCAGAAGCCGCCTGTCCCACTCGATGCGGCAATCATTTACGCGCCGGTCGGCGCGCTAGTCCCGTTGGCATTAAGGGCGGTTCGCAAGGGCGGGCGTGTCATCTGCGCTGGCATTCACATGTCGGACATTCCGTCTTTTCCGTACAATATTCTCTGGGAAGAGCGGCAGTTGTTGTCGGTCGCCAATCTCACGCGCAACGATGGCATCGAGTTTTTCAAGGTCGCAGCTCAGGCCAGCATAAAGAGCCATACGACGGCATTCCCGCTGCGTGAAGCCAATGAGGTTCTATCGAAGCTGCGATCCGGACAGATCACCGGTGCCGCGGTGTTGCAGCCGTGACCTCGCTCAAGCCCATCAATATCGCGGCAGACTTCGGGAGTGGTCTCCAGGAGCGGGTGTTCGAGTTTCTGGAAAGCGCAGGTTTCGGTCCGGCAAAGGGCGGCAAGCGTATCGATACCCATGCCTCGGTGGTTTTTCTCGGCGGCGATTGCGTCTTGAAGATCAAACGGGCGGTGCGATTGCCGTTTCTTGATTATTCGACGCTTGAGAAGCGCAAATGCGCTTGCGCAGAGGAGTTAAAAGTCAACGCGGCGAATGCCCCGGAGCTCTATCGTCGAGTTGTGGCCATCACGCGCACTGACAACGGCAGCCTGGAAATCGGAGGAAGCGGTACTCCGGTGGAATGGGCGGTCGAGATGGCGCGTTTCGATGAAGAGCAAACGCTGGACCGGATCGCTGAAGTGCAACCGATCCGTCGCTCCCTTGCGACTGCCGTTGCTAAAAAGATCTTGCAGTCACATCAAAGGGCGCCGCGCGAGAATGGCGAAACCTGGCTCGCCTCCATTCCTGTCATCATCGACCGCAACACCGCGAAATTCCGATCTGTGCGCGAACTTGAGACCGCTGCCATCAATCAGCTTCATTCCCGTAGTCAGGATCGTCTGTCGCAGGTCCAGGCACTGCTCGCAAGGCGTGCCGGACAGGGATTCGTGCGGCATTGCCACGGTGATCTTCATCTCGCTAACATTGCACTGGTGAACGACAAGCCGCTGCTGTTCGATGCCATCGAGTTCGATCCCGGGATCGCCACAACGGATGTTCTCTACGATCTCGCGTTCACGCTGATGGATCTGATCCACTTCAACAATGGACCTGCGTCAAATCTCGTGTTCAACCACTACCTCTCCGGCGCCTCCAATGAAAATCTGGACGCCCTGGCTGTCCTGCCGCTGTTTCTCTCCATGCGGGCGGCGATCCGTGCGCATGTGTCATTTACAAAGAGCGAACAGGTGACTGATGGAAAGGTCGTATGGCATCAAGCCAGACGCTATTTCGATCTGGCCGGGCGTCTCATTGCGCCGAAACCGCCAATGCTGATCGCAACAGGTGGCTCGTCGGGAACGGGAAAGTCGGTGCTGGCGCGGGCATTGGCTGGTGTTGTCGAGCCTGCGCCCGGCGCGGTGGTTTTCCGCTCGGACGTTGTGCGCAAGCATCTGTTTGGTGTGAGCGAAACCACGCGCTTGGCGGAAGGAGCCTATCAAGGCGCGATCTCGCAGCGCGTATATGATTCGCTCGCGACGATGGCGGGGCGTGTGCTGGCGCAGGGCTGCTCGGTTATTCTGGATGCAGCTTATTTGCAGGAATTTCAGCGGGCAGGGTTGCCGGACCTGGCGCAACGGCACCACGCTGCTTTTGCCGGCCTGTTCCTGACGGCGGATCTGGCGACCCGGCTCTCACGGATCAAGCGACGAGAGCATGATGCGTCGGACGCGACACTGGAGGTCGCCATGCGACAGGAGGATGCTTTGTGTCGCGCCGTGAATTGGCATTCGATTGATGCGTCAGGAACGCCAGAGGACACGCTACAGCGGAGCATAGCCTGTCTTCCGGCGCCTGCCGTAGCGTAAGCACGCCTTGCGCTGGCTTTGATGTGCGTCAACCTCATCGCATGTTCGTCGGCTACTCTCTTCCAGGTCACTAAATGCAATGGACATAAACTCCACGCTTCAGGCTTGGGAGAGGCACAAATGTTCAAGAATATTCTGGTTCATGTTCCGTCGGAGCGGCCGGTCCGGCCGGTGATCGACGTCGCAGTGTCGTTGGCATTTGCGCACCGCGCGCATCTCGACGCGGTCGCCATCGGCTACGAATCCCTGAGCTCGGTCGGCCTTGTGGCAGAGGGTGGCAGCGCTGCCGTTGCAGTAGCGATGGACGTCGAGCAGGAACAGGCATTGGTGCGAGCGAATGCAGCAATTTCCGTATTCGAAGTGGAAGCAAAACTCGCGAAGATCGCTTACCGCACGCGGACGATCGCCTCAATTCCCGCCGAGGCGGCAGAGACGATCGGTGCACTCGCGCGGCTTTACGACATCAGTGTCGTGCTGCAGCCCGATTCATCATTTTCAAGCTATGACAACGACATCCCGCAAGAAATTCTTTTCAATTCGGGCGGTCCGATGCTGATGGTACCCTATATTCACAAAGGGCCACTCGACATTAAACACGTCGGAATCGCCTGGGACGGCGGCAGATTGGCTGCTCGCGCTCTGCACGACGCGCTGCCGTTTATAACTGCCGCGCAGGAAGTAACCGTAATCGTAGTCAATGAAGATCTCGGCGATGCTGGCGAAAGCTCCTCGATCGAGCTTATCAGTCATCTTGCACGGCGCGGCATCAACGCTCGTGTCGAGCGCCTGACGGCAGACCAAGTCAGCGTGCACGGTACCATTCTGTCGATCGCCGCCGACCGGAATATCGATCTGCTGGTGATGGGCGGGTATAGTCATTCGCGACTACAGGAGCGGATTCTCGGTGGCGTCACGCGAGCCATGTTCGAATCGATGACGGTGCCTGTGCTGATGTCGCACTGAGCAAACAAATGCCATTCGATCCTTCGTCAAGGTCAAAAAGTCATGACTGTTCACAATCACGTTGTCGTCTGGATTGATCATCGCGTCGCCAAGATCTTTTATCTTGGGCTGGAAGCGGTTGACGAGCAAACATTCCACGCTGATCTTGCAAGCGAGCACTTGCATCACAAGGCTAATACCATCGGCTCTGGCAGAGCTCTCGACGATCCTGCCTTCTTTCAACGAATCGATGAGGCGCTGCAAAATAGTCAAGCTGTGCTTATAGTTGGGCCAGGAAACGAGAAAAACTTACTGCTGAGGCACCTCGCAGAGGGCCCGGGCTCGTGCAAACCGCGCGAGATCCGCGCTGAGGCCTGCGATCATCCGTCCGATCGCGAAATTATTGCGTTGGGACGTCGTCACTTCCATCTCGGTGTGCCGGCTCGCGTAAAGCCCTGATCGTTATGTTCGATCGCGCGCGTTTAGGATCCACGAAGCGCAAAATGCTTGGCAGCTTCTGCTGCCGCCAGATAAGCTATTGTCACACCGGCCATCGCAGCGATCAATGGCCAGGAAAGCGGTACAAATCCAAATAAATATTGCAAGGGGCCTATCACGAGAAAGACTGCCGCTCCGAGCGCGCCGAGTGAAGTGACGACCAAAGCGATATGTGCTGGGGGCGCCCGCCAGGGAAATCGTCGCGTTCGAATTAAGAAGATCACCAGGATCTGCGTTGCGATTGACTCCAGAAACCAGCCGGTTTGAAATTGTGCGGCATTGGTACCGAAGCCCTTCAGCAGAATTAGAAAGGTGGCGGCGTCAAACAGAGAAGAGACGACCCCCATCACGATGGTGAAGCGCAAAATGGCGGTCATATCCCACGCGTGGGGTCTCGCAGCGTCCTCCGCATCCACCGAGTCGAAGGGGATGCCGATCTCCGAGAGATCGTAAAGCAGGTTGTTCAACAAGATCTGTAGCGGGAGTAGGGGCAGGAATGGAAGTGCGATCGAAGCCAGCGCCATCGACAGCATGTTGCCGAAGTTGGAACTGGTGCCCATCCGCACGTATTTCAGGATATTGGCAAAGGTCCGCCGGCCTTCACGCACCCCTGCGGCAAGCACGTTGAGATCGGAAGCGAGCAGTATCATGTCAGCGGCCGCGCGGGCGACGTCCGTTGCTCCGTCGACGGACACGCCGACATGAGCGGCATGAATCGCGGGAGCGTCGTTGATCCCATCACCGAGAAAACCGGTGATGTGACCGCGCCTTTGAAGCCCTTCTATGATGCGTTTCTTTTGATCGGGATCGATGCGCGCAAACAGGTCGATCTCTTCAACTTTTTCCGCCAGGCCTGCATCGGTCAACTGGGCGATCTCGGCGCCGGTCAGAACGTTGTCACGCGCCAGTCCGACCGTGCTTGCAACATGCTGCACGACCGCGCCTTGATCTCCCGAGATGATCTTGAGTTTGATCCCTAACGCCGCCAGATCAGCGACGGCCTTCGCGGCATCTGCTTTGGGCGCATCGGCGAAGACGCAAAAGCCGGTAAACGTCAGATCTGCCTCATCGGCGAGCGTCAGGCTCCTCAGATCGGCAGGAAGAGATTTGATCGCAACACCAAGGAGACGGAACCCCTGCTCGTTCAGCCGCCGCTGCTCGGCATCGAGACGGTTCCGGCAGGAGTCGTCGAGCGGATGGGTAAGCCCGTCGATCTCGACCGCTACCGCACGGGACAAGACGGCTTCCGGTGCGCCCTTGGTAACGAGAAAGATATTGCCGCTGCGCTCGGCCATGACAGACAGGCACCGCCTGCTGAAATCGAAGGGGAGCTCGCCTCGGCGGGCCCATTCGTTGTCGTTCTGTCCGCCGGCGAGGATGGCTTCATCGAGCGCGCTGCGGACACCGGATTGAAAGCGGCTGTTGATCCGCGCCAGCTCGAGTACACGATCGCTATTTCGGCCTTGGCAATCGACGCTATCAGCGAGAGTAATTTTGGCCTCGGTCAAGGTGCCGGTCTTGTCGACGCAGATCACATCCATAGCGCCAAGATCGTGGATCGCCGAGAGCCGCTTGACGATAACCTTCCGCAGGGCCATCCGCCTGGCACCGCGCGCGAGCGTTACGGTCATCACCATCGGCAAGAGCTCGGGCGTAAGGCCGACCGCCAGCGCTACCGCAAACAGGATGGATTGAATAGCCGGTCGGCCCGAGGCGAGGTGGGCGAGCAGCACAAACAACGTCAGAAATATCGTCAGCCGAAGGATCAGAAGACCGAGACGGCGCACGCCTTGTTCGAGCGCGGTCGGCGGAACATTGGCGGCAAGGGCCGATGCGATCGATCCAAAACGCGTGCAGGGACCGGTCTCGACCAACAGCATGGTTGCTTTCCCGGCGACGACCGAGGTGCCGGCAAACAGGGCATTGTTTGCGTCGGCAGCAGTGGTCGCGGTGCTCGGCACGTTATTCTTGCGAACCGGGAAGGGTTCTCCCGTTAAGATGGATTCGTCGACACGAAGATTGTCTGACTCCAGCACGATCCCGTCTGCGGGAATGAGATCCCCGGTGCGTAGCAGGACGACATCGCCGGGCACGAGGGTGCTGACCGGCCGGGAGACCTGCTCTCCATCACGCATGACATCGGCGTTCACAGCCACCGAATGCCGCAGCGCCTCCGCCTCTTGTTCCGCGCGATACTCCTGCACGATATCGAGCGTGATGGACAACGCCAGCACCGCGACAATGATGAAAAAGCTGCCTAGGTCGCCGCTGATGCCGGAGACGGCGGCGGCGGCGATCAGAAGTGCAACGAGGGGATTAAGGGCACGTTTACCGAATTTGACGAGCAAAGCTTCGCCATGAGCGGCTTCGGCCCGATTGGGACCGCAGATTTGGAGACGTTTCTCGGCCTCCTGCGAGGTCAGCCCGATTGATTGGGCTTTCAGTTCGGTGAAGAGCGCATCCGTCGGCGTGCGCCAAAATGCACGGCCTGCTCCCGAAGCGTGCTGCGAAGCGCTCATCGCTCATCTCCAGATAATTCAACCACACTTGCCTCGAAACGCCGGTGATGCCGTTGACATGGCTCAATTTTGACGATCGCGCAGCCGTCGACTTTGGTCAGTCAGTTCGTTGCGATGAATCAATGGTCTTGGCGCTCTCTCGTGCAATCTGGACGCCGCGCAGGAACGAGGTGAAACGATGACGCGAACGGCACTAGTTACAGGAGGAACGCGCGGTATTGGCGCGGCGATTGGCAGGGCGCTCAAAGCGTCCGGTTATCGAGTTGCTGCGAGCTACCACGGCAATGATACCGCTGCGACGAAGTTCAAAATGGAGAGCGGGATTCCCATCTATAAATGGGACGTTGGCTCCTTCGATGCCTGTACAGAAGGCGTGAGGGAAGTTGTAGCTGATTTCGGCCCAATCGATGTGTTGGTCAATAACGCGGGCATTACCAAAGATAGCACATTCCACAAAATGACGCCGGAGCAATGGAGTGCAGTGGTAAACACCAATCTCGGCTCGCTATTCAATATGACCCGCCAGGTGATCGAGGGAATGCGCATCCGCAAATTCGGCCGCATCATCAACATTTCCTCGATCAACGGTCAGAAAGGTCAATTCGGCCAGGTCAATTATTCGGCGGCCAAGGCCGGCGATATTGGTTTCACCAAGGCGTTGGCACTTGAAAATGCCAAAGGAGGCATCACTGTGAATGCGATCTGTCCTGGCTATATCAACACTGAAATGGTGCAGGCGGTCCCGAAAGACGTTCTGGAGAAGAGCATTTTGCCACTCATCCCTGTTGGCCGTCTCGGCGAACCGGAGGAAATCGCTCGCGCTGTGCTGTTCCTCGCGGCTGAAGAAGCGGGTTTCATCACAGGGTCTACCCTGTCGATCAATGGAGGACAATACATGGCATGACCGCGTGTTGGGTACGCCGGGCCTTGATCTGTTTGATGTAGCTCAAAGTGAGGCGTGCTGGCGGGATGTAGAAGGTTATTGAAACTAGGATTGGAGGTCACCATGTCGATGCCAGAGCCTTCGGAAGAGGTTGCAGCAAACCCTGATCGGACAGCCGGGGAAATTGAAACGCAGGTGACTAAAGCCAATCAGCGCGTCGCCAGTTTCATGTTCGGTGCGCAGAAGTTGATGCTCGAGGAGTTTGTTTTTCTCGGCAATGAATTCCTCGATCGGGCGAAGACTGAAGTCCACCTTTTCTCGGAATTCGTCTCGAAAATGGCTGGTGCGCATTCCGTAAAGGACATCAGGACGATGTACGAGGAATGCGGCAAGCATCAACTTGAATTCATCCGCCGCGATTGTGACCGGGTATTCAAGAACGGTGAACATATGATCGACGCTGCTTCGAGCCTATTCAAAAGCCATCCGCTAAACTGATCGACTTATGCCAGCGAACTCCATCCTATCGAAAAGGGAAGCACCACTCTTGTCGGCGTCTGATGCAGGTGTTGCGAAATCGTGGCCGTGCTATGAACGCAACACCCAGAGTCAGCTGACGGACGTCGACGGGTCCGGGCCCGCTGATCGTGTGCTTCATGCGGCGTTGGCGCAATTCAGCGGAGGCATTTCGCCTGTTGCACTCCTGTTGGCTTATACCGACTGGCTCTCGCATTTGGCGGCCTCGCCACAGCGCCAGCTCGAGATTTCTCAAGAGGCAGTCTACAACGGAAAGCGATTCCTTGACGCCGCACAGCATTTTTTTACAGCCGGCCATGGGCCTTGGTCCCTGATCAAGCCGCAGGCGCAAGACCGACGTTTTGCGCACCCGGAATGGGAAAACCCGCCCTTCAACCTGTTGGCCCAGGCGTTTCTGCTTGGTCAGCAATGGTGGCACAATGCGACGACCGGCGTACGCGGCGTCGCCAGGCAGAATGAGGCAATCGTCGAATTCTCGGTCAGGCAGATGCTGGACGTGCTGGCGCCATCCAACTTCGCCGTGACCAACCCCGAGGTCCTGCAGAAGGCGTTCCGGAGCGGCGGCGCAAATTTCGTGTTCGGTTGGCAGAACTTCTGCAACGACTGGATCCGCCTCTTGTCGGGTGGCCAGCAAGCGGCCGACAGCACCAAGTTTGTCGTCGGCAAAAGCGTTGCGACGTCCCGCGGCAAAGTCGTATTTCGCAACAAATTGATCGAATTGATCCAGTATTATCCGACGACGAACAAAGTACGGCCCGAGCCGATCCTGATCGTACCGGCCTGGATCATGAAATACTACATTCTCGACCTCTCACCGCGCAACTCGCTGGTGAAGTATCTCACCGGCCAGGGTTTCACCGTGTTTGTGATTTCATGGCGCAATCCAAATGCGGCAGACCGTGATCTTGCCTTCGACGATTATCGCAGGCTCGGCGTGGAGGCTGCACTTGCTGCCATCGGGAGCATCTTGCCGGCCCGGCAGGTTCATGCGCTCGGTTATTGTCTGGGAGGTACCTTGCTCTCGATCGCGGCCGCGACTATGGCGCGCGAAGGAGACAATCGCCTGAAATCGATCACGCTTCTCGCCGCGCAGACCGATTTCACCGAGGCCGGTGAGCTGACGCTGTTTATCAACGAAAGCCAGATTGCATTTCTGGAAGACATGATGTGGCAACGCGGCTTCTTGGATACTACGCAGATGGCGGGCACATTTCAGCTATTGCGCTCCAACGACCTGATCTGGTCTCGAGTTATTCGGGAGTATTTGATGGGAGAGCGGGCGCCGCCGAGCGACATCATGGCGTGGAACGCAGATGCGACACGCCTTCCGTACCGCATGCATTCGGAATATCTGCGCAAGCTATTCCTCAACAACGATCTTGCCGAAGGGCGTTATCTCGTTCAGGGAAGGCCGATTTCGCTGTCGGACATTCACACGCCCATGTTCGTGGTCGGAACTGTTCGCGATCATGTTGCGCCCTGGAAGTCGACTTACAAGATACATTTCCAGGTCGATACTGACGTGACGTTCCTTTTGACCAGCGGCGGTCACAATGCGGGCATTGTAGCGCCGCCTAACGAGGAAGGACATAGCTACCGGATGAGGACGAAGGCCACCAACGACAACTACATTGGCCCTGACGAATGGCTAAAGACGACGGAATCGGTCGAAGGATCGTGGTGGCCTGCATGGACGGAGTGGCTGATGACACACTCTGGCGAGCCTTGCGAGCCGCCAGGAATGGGCATCGTACCTGCCGGCGAGAAGGTCTTACCCGATGCGCCGGGCGACTACGTTCGAGGGTGACGTCGGAATGCGTGGCGCAGCCGCCGTTTACCGGCGAGCCCGGCAAGTCGAGTAGCCGAACATGACATAAAGTGGGCAGCTCTTGAAGAAGGCCGTCAGGAGCAGCACCAAGCCGATCAATCCGACCCAGTGCCAACCTTGAATCGATAAGCCATCCTCCAACGCGTAGGCGACCAAAGCCAGTCCCACCACGATCCGCACATACTGATCGATCGTGCCCACATTTACCGGCATGATCTTTCTCCTTCTGATAAGCCTCGGTGAACGAACGATGCCAAGGTCGCACGGGAGCCGGATTGGGCTTTGATCTGCCTCAACCGAGAATTCTTGGCTGGACAAGCCGACTGGGTTGGGCATCAGGCCGAACCATATCAGGCTGCAACAATCGCGCCGATCAGCGGAGGGTCAGCGCACTGCTCGCAGCAGGCGCGAGCAATGCCGTGCAATCACGAGTTCCTCACTTGTGGGGATAACACGCACGTCAATCCTGCTGCCCTCAGTGCTGATGCATTCATCTCCTCGATCATTTGCGGAATGATCAATCTGTACTCCCAACCATTTAAGCTGTTCGCATACTTGCTGTCTTATCTCTGAGCTGCGTTCGCCGATGCCACCAGTAAAAACCAGGCACTCCAGCCCGCCCAAGGTGTTTGTCATTGCGGCTGCTTCCCTGGCGATGCGAAACGTAAATAGCTCGATGGCCTCAGCGGCACGAGAATCGTCGCTGACGAGCAACTCACGCGTGTCGGCGGAGATACCGGAGACGCCGAGCAGTCCAGATTCGAGATAGAGCATGTGCTGGAGATCATCGAGTGACATGCCGCACTGCTGAAGGTAGAGCAGCACGCCAGGATCAATGGCCCCGCTACGCGTGCCCATCATCAAGCCGTCCAGTGGGGTAAGGCCCATGGTGGTATCGACGCTTCTGCCATAACGCATGGCGCAAAGGCTTGCGCCGTTGCCGAGATGCGCGGTGACGGTTCTCTTGCCTGCGAGGGCAGGCGAAATTTCCTTCAGGCGGCTGGCAATGAATTCGAATGAAAGCCCGTGAAAGCCATAACGCCGGACGCCGATATCGTCGAACCGTCGAGGGATCGCAAAGCGGCTGACGGGTGGCGCTATACTGTGATGAAAAGCGGTATCGAAGCAGGCGATCTGCGTGAGATCCGAACGCAGGGACTTGATGACCCGTATTGAGAACAAACAGCGCGGCTGGTGCAAAGGTGCGAGAGGTGTCAGAGCGGCCATTGCCTCGAGGTTCTTGTCGGTCACTTTTGTCGGTTGGCGAAAATTGTGCCCTCCGTGAACGACGCGATGCCCGATGGCAGCTAACTTGCTGCCAGCGAGATAGTCGTTGCTCCAATGCAGAATATCGGCAATCAGAGCGTCGCCGTCATTGTCGGATGATGCGCGCCGTTCAAATAAATGATTGCCTGCTGGATCGGTCACACTGAAAACTGGCTTGGCTTGATGTTCATCGAGTAAGCCCTTGCAAAGCAAACGCGGCGCCGACTCTGAAATATCAAACAATCCGAATTTGGTGCTGGAAGAGCCGGCATTGAGAACCAGAACCGCGTCAGACATCTTCGGTTTCCTGACGTGACAAGCGATCTACTGTGAGCTATTGACAGGTCAGGTTTGCCCAGTCGCGTTGCTTGGCCAAACCCAATCACGAATTTCCGGCATGTCTTCGCCATGTTGGCGGATGTAGTGCGAATGTTCGATCAATGCGTCGCGAAACCGCTGCTTGATATGAGCCGCCGAAATGCTGAGGCCGGGAACACGTTCGATGACCTCGATCGCCAAATGAAATCGGTCAAGTTCGTTCAGCACGACCATATCGAACGGAGTCGTGGTGGTACCCTCTTCCTTATAGCCGCGGACGTGCATTCCCGCGTGGTTGGCGCGGTTATAAGTCAGGCGATGAATCAGGTAGGGATAGCCGTGATAGGCGAAAATCACCGGCCGGTCACGCGTGAAGAGGCCATCGAAATCGCGCTCGCTGAGGCCGTGTGGATGCTGCTCCTTCGGCCGCAGTGTCATGAGGTCGACGACATTGACGACACGAATTTTTAGTTCGGGCAGGAAGTTTCGAAGCAAATCCACTGCGGCTAACGTTTCAAGCGTTGGAACGTCGCCGGCACAGGCCATCACGACGTCCGGCTCGGAGCCTTCGATTTCGCTGCCGGCCCATCTCCAGATCCCGATGCCGGCATCGCAATGCGTCGCCGCCTCTTGAACGGTCAGCCATTGCGGCGAGGATTGTTTGCCGGCAACGATCACGTTGATTCTGTCATAGGTCCGCAAACAATGGTTCGTGATCCAGAGCAACGTGTTGGCGTCCGGCGGAAAGTAAATCCTCACGATGTCGGCCTTTTTGTTGGCGACGAGATCGACGAAGCCGGGGTCTTGGTGGCTGAAGCCATTGTGATCCTGTTGCCAGACGTGCGAGGTCAGGAGATAGTTGAGCGAAGCGATGGGACGTCGCCAAGGCAAGCCGCGCGAGATCTTCAGCCATTTGGCGTGCTGGTTGAACATGGAATCTACGATATGGATGAAAGCCTCGTAGCAGGAAAACAGGCCGTGACGGCCGGTGAGCAGATATCCTTCTAGCCAGCCTTGGCAGAGGTGCTCGCTTAAGGCTTCCATTACCCGGCCGTCCTGAGCCAGGTGAACATCGTAAGGCTCAATGCGCTCCATCCAGACGCGCTCTGTCTCCTCGAACACTGCGTCGAGGCGGTTCGAAGCGGTTTCGTCTGGTCCCAGGATACGAAAGTTTCGCGCCTCGGCGTTCAGCCGGACCACGTCACGAAGAAATCGCCCCATTAAGCGCGTCGCTTCGGCTTTGACACCACCGGGGAGAGGCACATCAACGGCATGGTCTTGAAAATTCGGCAGCTTAAGATCGCGCTTCAACAATCCGCCGTTGGCATGTGGATTGGCGCCCATTCGACGTTCGCCGGTTGGCGCGAGCGCTTGCAACTCCGGAAGAATGCGGCCGTTCCTATCGAACAGCGTCTCGGGCTGGTAGCTGCGCATCCATTGCTCGAGCAGTTTCAGATGTTCTGGATTCTCGCGCGGGTTGGCGATCGGGACCTGATGCGCGCGCCAGAAGCCTTCAACCTTTAAACCGTCGACTTCCTTCGGGCCGGTCCAACCCTTCGGGCTTCGGAGGACGATCATAGGCCATTTCGGACGTTCGCTTACCTTGCGTCCGTCACGTGCGGTGCTTTGAATCGTTCGAATTTTCTCAATTGCCTGGTTCAAGACGTCGGCCATCCGCCGATGCATCAGCCTCGGATCGTCACCTTCAACGAACAGAGGTTCGTGGCCATAACCGGTAAAGAGCTGACGGATCTCTTCGTCATTCAGTCGACCGAGCACAGTTGGGTTGGCAATCTTGTAGCCGTTAAGGTGAAGGATTGGGAGAACTGCACCGTCGTGGGCCGGGTTCAGGAACTTGTTGGAATGCCATGAAGCGGCCAGCGGTCCAGTCTCCGCTTCGCCATCGCCTACTACACAGGCAACGTAAAGATCAGGATTGTCGAAGGCGGCTCCATAGGCGTGCACCAGCGCGTAACCGAGTTCACCGCCCTCGTGGATCGATCCGGGCGTTTCCGGAGCGGCGTGACTAGGGATGCCGCCGGGAAAGGAGAATTGCCGGAATAAACGTCGTAATCCATCGCTGTCGCGGCCAATATCGGGATAGATCTCGCTATAGGAGCCTTCGAGATAGGTGTTGGCGACCATGCCGGGACCGCCATGGCCAGGTCCACAAACGTAAATGACGTTGAGATCCAGCGCGCGGATCGCGCGATTGAGATGGGCGTAGATGAAGTTTAGTCCGGGTGTTGTGCCCCAATGCCCCAGTAAGCGCGGCTTGATGTGTTCCGGTCGCAGCGGCTCCCGCAACAGCGGATTATCCAGCAGATAAATCTGACCGACTGAGAGATAGTTTGCCGCGCGCCAATAGCGGTCTACCAAGTTCAGGCTCTCGGTTTCCGACAGCCGATCGTTTGCTCTTGCCGTTGTCATCCAGATCCTTTCGGGCCGGCATGCATATCAACCGAATCGAAGGCAGATCGATCCCTCCGGCCAAAGCGAAAAATCCGATCCAGGCGTCGTCGCAGCGAGACGTGTAAAGAATCGAGCAGTCTTTTTGCCTAGAGCTGGCGCCGCGCCGTCCATGCGACAGCGATCACAGCTGCTCCAGTTATTATTGTGATCATCAAAAATGTTTGAACGATGCTGAAATTCAAGGCGTCGCGCGCGACAAACAACGAGGTGATCGCCCCAGCAACAACAAGGAGGACACGAATGAGCCAAGCCATGCAAATCACTCAGCGCGAATTGTTGTAACATTTCCCGACATTCAGCTTCTCCTTCGATGCCAAATATTGATAAGTCTTGCACGTCGTATCGGATGGGGCTTTGATCTGTCTCAACAACGGATCGGCGGTCGGACATAGAGACAGCGATGTCATCGGATGAAGAATGCGCTTGGTGACAATGTCCGCCCCACGGACACATTGCGCGGAAGCGCTGCCGAGCCCCAAAAAGGGCTGGTGCCCGCCAGGTATCGAGACCAATGTCGACCTATCGTCTGAAAAATCTGCTGGCACCCCGTTCGGTCGCACTGATCGGCGCCAGCCCGCGCCAGGGCTCAGTCGGCCGTGCCATACTCGGCAACATCCAAAAGGCGCAGTTCAAAGGCGAGTTCGGGCTGGTCAACCCGCGGTATTCAGAGATCGACGGAATAAAAGCTTCCGGTAGCGTCGCCACATTGTCCTTTGCGCCGGAACTGGTCGTAATCACTGCACCAGCCAAGGCGATTCCAATCCTGATCGATGAAGCGGGCCGCTGCGGCACGGCAGGAGCGGTCATTGTCAGTGCTGGGCTGGGTCACGGGAAGGGATCGATGGCGGAAGCGGCCGAACAGGCCGCAAAGAAATACGGCATGAGGCTGATCGGACCGAACTGCCTTGGCATGATGTTGCCGGATGCAAATCTGAATGCGAGCTTTTCTGCACATATGCCTTCTGCCGGTAATCTAGCGCTGATCTCGCAGTCTGGTGCGATCGCTGCGGGGATGGTGGACTGGGCCGCGCAGCGCGCTGTCGGATTCTCCGGAATCGTCTCGATCGGCGATCAGCTTGATGTCGATATTGCGGATCTACTCGACTATTTCGCACTGGATGGGAAAACGCAGGCCATCCTGCTTTACATCGAAGCAGTCAAGGATGCCCGAAAATTCATGTCAGCGGCTCGTGCTGCGGCGAGGATCAAGCCGGTCGTAGTCGTCAAATCTGGCCGCATGGCGCAAGGTGCCAAGGCCGCCGCGACCCATACCGGCGCATTGGCTGGATCGGACGCTGTCTATGATGCGGCGTTCCAGCGGGCGGGTATGTTGCGCGTTTCGGATCTTCGCGAGCTATTCGACTGTGCGGAGACCTTGGGGCGTCTCAAATCACCGCCCGGAAAGCGGCTGGCGATTCTGACCAATGGCGGAGGCATCGGCGTGCTCGCAGTCGACCGCTTGGCGGAGCTGAGCGGCGTTCCTGCCGAGATGACGCCGGATCTCCGGGCGAAACTTGATGCCGTCTTGCCTCCGACGTGGTCTGGTTCGAATCCGGTCGATATCGTTGGTGATGCCGACCCCGCGCGCTACGCGGCGGCATTGGAGATCTTGCTCGGCGATCCAGGTAGTGACGCCGTGCTGGTCATGAACGTACAAACTGCGATCGCGCGCGCCGATGACATAGCCACGACCGTAACGGGAGTGGTTGAAGCCTATCGCCGGAAGCGTCGCGGCTGGGTCAAGCCAATGCTCGCGGTCTGGGTTGGAGCGGAGCCGGCGATTGGCGATCTTCTGAGCCACGCTGGAATCCCGAACTATCTCACCGAGGACGATGCCGTACGCGGTTTCATGTATCTGGTGCGGCATCGCGAAGTGGTTGAGGCGCTGGCACAGGTTCCGCCGGCAATGCCCGCTGGCTTTGTGCCGGATGTTGCGCGGGCCCGAAGTATCGTCGGCGCCGCGCTGTCCGATGGACGGCAATGGCTCGATCCGACCGAAGTCAATCAATTGTTCGATGCCTATGAGATTCCCATGGTTCCGGTGCTGGCTGCCGCCGACCCCGACCAGGCGGCGATCCAGGCCGCGCCCCTGTTCGCGGGGGGAGCGACGGTCGTCGTCAAGATCATGTCGCGCGATATCGCTCACAAGTCCGACGTGGGTGGTGTGATTCTCAACCTCAGCACTGTCGATGCGGTGCGAAAGGCGACGGAGGATATTCTTGCGCGTGCGAAAGCGCTGCGGCCGGACGCGCGGATATCCGGCGTAATGGTTCAAGCCATGGTCCTGCGGCCAAAGGCAAGGGAGCTCATCCTTGGTCTCGCCGACGATCCGACTTTCGGCACCGTTGTCGTCTTCGGGCGGGGCGGTACGGCGGTCGAAATCATCAATGACAAGGCACTCGCTCTTCCCCCGCTCGATCTGCAACTCGCGCGGAGCCTGATCGAGCGCACCCGCGTTTCGCGATTGTTGCGTGCTTACCGCGACGTCCCAGCGGTAAAGGATGACGCGGTTGCGATGGTTCTGGTCAAGTTGGCACAGATGGCCGCAGACATTCCCGATATCCGGGAGTTGGACATCAACCCGCTGCTGGCGGATGAAACAGGCGTACTCGCCGTCGATGCTTGCGTTGCTATCGGGCGCATAGCACGCAAATTCCAGGGAGCCGGGCCCGCCAACTTCGCCGTTCGGCCCTATCCGTCACAATGGCAGCGCCACATCGAGGTGAAGGATGGCTGGCGGGTCTTTGTACGACCAATCCGTCCGGAAGACGAACCACAAATCCATGAGCTTCTGCGTCATGTCGCCAGCCACGATTTGCGGCTTAGGTTCTTCGCGCCGATGAAGGAATTCTCTCACGAATTTATCGCGCGGCTGACCCAGCTGGACTATGCACGCGCTATGGCCTTTGTCGCCTTCGATGAGGTGACCAATGAGCTATTGGGCGTCGTTAGGATACATTCAGATTCGATTTATGAAAGTGGCGAATACGCGATTCTGCTGCGGTCCGATCTCAAGGGCAGGGGGCTAGGTTGGTCCCTGATGCAGTTGATCATCGAATATGCCAGATCCGAAGGTCTCAAAGCCATCTCCGGCGATGTGCTGACTGAAAACACTGTCATGCTGACCATGTGCCGTAATCTCGGCTTTCAGGTGAAGTCTGACCCGGTGGAGCATGATATTTGCAACGTCAGGCTTGCTCTCTAGTCCGCAGCAAGATCGGCTCTCTCACCCGTCCAGGGCGCGGCGCAGCCTTCGAATGATGATGCCGCGCGCGCGATCGTCCGCAGCAGCCTCAATGCGATCGTTGATGTCGAGGACAAGTTTCGACATGTCGTTGTGCCAGTCGAGCTTGACCACCGCCTCCGGCGCCAGTCGCCGGAGATGGGATCCGTCGAGAAGCGTCGGGGCTGCAGCCGACAATTCGTAAATGTCGTCCAATAGCGGTTGAAAAATCTTGGCTGCCGGTATGATCCGTTCGGCGATGAGGTTCGCGAGGCTGGCAATGGCCACTTCTTCGCCGTGAACCAGAAACAGGCTGCGCTGGATTGGTCGGCGCGCGGCGATCCATCGCGCGAGCTCTGAACTATCCGCGTGTCCGGAATAGTCATCGATGGTGCGAATTCGCGCTCCGACCTTGATCTCCTCACCCTGGATACGAACGGCCTTCGCGCCATCGACGAGAAACCGGCCGAGCGTTCCTTGAGCCTGGAAGCCGACCAGCAGAACGGTCGCCCGTGCGCTCCACAGCCAGTTCTTCAGGTGGTGTCGGATCCGTCCGGCATCACACATGCCGCTGGCAGCGATCACAATATGAAAGCCGGTAAGCTTGGCGATTGCCTTGCTCTCGTCGACCGTTTCGGTAAAGCGGAGTTGCGGCGAGTTCAAAAGCCTCCGCACATCGATGGCGGGATCGAGGCTCGACGCATGTTTACGAAAAACCTCAGTGGCGTGGATCGCGAGCGGGGAATCGAGAAAAATGGGCGCAGCCGGCACCTCCCCGCGTTCCATCAAGTCTACCAGATCGACGATCAGTTCCTGAGTTCGTTCCACCGCAAAGGCTGGAATCAGCAGCGCGCCCTTGTGGCCCGCGGCGTCGCGGATTTCCGCGGACAGGCGGGCGCGACGGCTGTCGGTCGTGATCGGCGGACGCTGGCGGTTACCGTAGGTCGATTCCGAGATGACGTAGTCGAAGCCGGCGGGCGCCTCCGGACCAGGCTGCAGCAGTTTGGCATCGGGACCGATGTCGCCGGAGCAGAGAATGCGGAGCGGGTTCTCTGGTGTTTCTTCGCTGGCGAATTCGATCTCGATCGAGGCCGAACCGAGCAAATGTCCGGCGTTCCAGAAGCGGGCACGTACGCTCGGAATAACATCAACCCATGTCTCATAGTCGACCGCCATGAAGGACTGCAATGAGGCAACCGCATCAGCTTGGGTATAGATCGGAACAACTTCGGCTCGGCCACGCGCGACATTGCGCCGATTGAGGGCGACGACTTCCGACTCCTGAATGCTTCCTGCATCGGGCAGCATGTAGGAACAGAGATCGATCGTGCCGCGGGTCGCAAAAATACGGCCGGAGAAGCCGCTGCGTACCAGTCTCGGCAGAAGTCCGCTGTGATCGATGTGGGCATGAGTCAGGAGAACGGCATCAATGTCGCCCGCGCGAAAAGGAAATGGCGCATAGTTCAATTGCTTCAGGGTTTTCGATCCCTGAAACAGCCCACAATCGACCAGGAAACGTCCAGATTTGCTTTCGAACAGGTAGCTGGAGCCTGTTACGGTGCGAGCCGCGCCGCAAAACCGAAGCGTTACACTCATCGGAATGTTTCCAGACTACCTGCAGATGCGAGTTCGTCTTGCAGGGCATCAATGAACAGATGGTCGAGTGCGATATCGTTGGCGTAATGCGGCACACTACGCGTGGAACGGATCGATCGAACGCCGGATTGAATTATCTCGTGCCGCAGCTCTTCCGTGAAAAGCGCGTGCGTAACGATCGCGTCGATTGTTGTCGCGCCCGCTGATGCGAGTGCCTTCGCGCAAGCGATCATGGTGCCTCCAGAAGAGACGATATCATCCACAATCAAGGCGGGTCGATTATTGGTGAGTTTCGGGTCCGGAAGTCTAATCTCGACGGAATGGTCGCTACGCCTAGTCTTCTGCGCGACGATATGGGACAACCCAAGGCGGCTGGCGAGATCACTGATCCAAGGTCGCGATTCTGCGTCTGGCCCGACTACGACAGTTGCGGGGTCAAAGCCGGTTCTCCAGAGTGCGGCAGCTATAGCTGGTGATGCAGATAGATTGTCGGATGCGATGCCGGGAAAGACGGCTTGTATGTCGGAGGTGCGGTGCAAATGCGCATCGACCGTGATTACGCGATCGACGTGTCCGGCAATCATCGCGCCGACAATTCGCTGGCTGACTGCTTCGCCAGGATGAAAAGCCGTGTCCTGACGCATATAGCAAAGGTAAGGTGCCAGTAAGACGAGACGTTTCGCTCCTTCGCGTCGTAGCGCTTCGGCAGCAAAGATCATCGCAATTAGTTTCTCGTTTGGCCGATCTAGCGAGACGTAGATGATAGTCGTGGGCGATGCAGGGGCGACGGTCACACGTAGCTCATCATCTGGAAACCGATGAATTGCAATCTCTTGGAACGGAATGTCCAGCCGTGCGGCAAGGCGCGCAGCATCGCTTGAAGAGCAAGGCAGACTCTGAATCATAACCTCTTTCATGGGGTGATCTCTCCGATCATCGGAGGTTCGGCACCGATGGTGTAACCGCAGTTCGCCTTTGCAGCGCTCGTGGCGAGATCGAGTTCTGACCGGTCATATGCATGAATCCGATAGAGCGGCTGCCCTTTCTCGACGTGGTCACCGATTTTTCCGAATATCCTGATGCCAGCGCCTTTGTCGATTGGCGCGCCTGCGGTGCGGGCGAGGCGATTCAATCGCAGACAGTCAATTTCGGAAATCGTACCGTCGTTCGCTGCGAGAACGTCGAAAGTGAGTTTGCCAACATCGGTACGGCAGTTCGAGGGCCCCTGGGCATCGATTATTGCCTGCATTTGCCTCATTGCCGCGCCGCTCTCGAGCAATTCTCGTGCGCGGGCGTAGCCAGCTCCACCTCGCAATTGGGGGTCGTATTCCAGAAGATGCGCCGCTAGACGTAGTGACTTCTCGCGCAGGTCGGCGGGGGCAGTGGCGTTGTTGGCCAGCACCGACATGACGTCTTCGACTTCAAACACTGGGCCAATGCCTCGACCGATCGGCTGGCGCCCGTCGGTCATGATCGCTTCCACAGTAATTCCGAAGTGGTCGCCGACAAATTCAAACAGCTTTCGTAGCCGCATCGCTTCGGCAGAGCTAACTACTTTTGCTGTTGGGCCGACCGGCAGATCAATCAGCAGATGAGTGGCGCCGGCGGCGACCTTCTTTGACATGATGGAAGCCACCATCTGCTCGCGGATATCGAGACTGAGTGGTCGTTCTACGGAGATCAGAATATCATCAGCCGGCGAGAGATTGACGTGCCCGCCCCAAACCAGGCAGCCTCGGCATGCGGCAACAATCTCCCTCATCTCGTCGACGTTGACATCGACTCTGGCGAGTACCTCCATGGTGTCGGCGGTGCCGGCGGGCGAGGTGATCGCCCGCGAGGATGTCTTGGGGATCGTAAGTCCGTGCGCCGCCACGATCGGAACCGCGATCATTGAGGTACGGTTGCCCGGAATGCCGCCAATGCAATGCTTGTCGACAACGATAGGGTTTGACCACTTTAACTGTGTGCCGGCGTTTGCCATGGCCTTCACCAGGGCAATCAGTTCGCCGCTGGTCATGAAACTTGCCGATCCGATAAGAAACGCTGCGATCTCCATGTCGGAGTAGCGATAATGGGTGACGTCACCGATGATGGCCTCGATCTCCGCAGACTGGAGGACTTGACCCTGGATCTTGGCACGAACGGCATCGAGGCTTTCGGGAGAAGCTGAAGGACCAATCGTGACCGAGGCACCCAGAGGCTCACAAAAGCGCTGAAAGGCCGGCTCGGATAAGCCGACATCGTCGGGGCCAACGAGAGTATCATCGTCAGTTATTAGCAGAGTTGCCAGCAGCACTTTCGAACCTGTTTGCAACTCCACGCGGCTAAAGCCGCGGAAGATATCGGCTCGCAACGCCCGGGAATGGCGTGAAATAACAACCACGTTTTCGCGACCAGTATCCAGGCTCACCTGGCGTACTCTCAATCGCGCGCGAGATGTGGGGGTGTTGCTATCATCGGACATCGCAGGTGGTTTTCTTCAGGTTTCGATGGCCAATGGCAAAAGGGAGCCCACGTCAGCGACATCTCGCTGCGCTACAGGCGTTCGACTGATGTCACACGATAGGTATGCACCTTGCCGCGCTCGCTCACAGAGACATATTCGCCGACAACAAAATGCTCGTCTGCAAAGTGGTAGCCGCTTTCGTCGGGCAGATTGGCGCTGCCGTTATAGTGGAACTCCCAATTCCCGCCGGGACGATGAACCAGATGGCCAAGCTGATCTGCCTCCTTGGAGCGCCGACGTGCGACCCGACAAGCATCACGGTGCGATTTCCATAGCTTAGGGTCGATACGCCCATCGGGATTCAAAGGTGCAATGATCGTATAGGCGACACCGTGCTCTCCCTCGGGGTGATCGGGTTCACGCGCAAGCTCGAGACGAATCTGCCGGAATTGTGCCGGCAGAGAGGTATTCAGAATCGGTTTTGATTGAGTTTTCGACATATCGCGAACACCTTTTTATTGAAACGAAGATCGGCGTTATCAGCCTTTGGCTGGCGGCATCGGTTTGTCAGCAGCTTTTGACTTCAGGCTTCTGATCACCAGCATGATTAGCGGCACTATTAGCGCCGGTAATGTGCTGTTCAGCGGATGATGTATCGCTCCGGCGAGATGCGATTGCATCGAGCGCACCTCCAACTGAAGTGCTTCCACGGCGGAGCCATGAACCTCGGTGGCTAAGTCTAGCTCTCGGCTGGCGGGTGAGCGTGCAGCAATCACGAGAAATATCGCCGCAATTGTGAAATTGATTCCTCCGAGAACGGCGGCCGCCAGGATCGCATTCCAGACCTGGACCAGGGCAAAGTAGGCGGACAATTCCAGCATCAGCAAGCCGAACACGGCAATCAGAGCGGCGAATGCACGCAAGCCGAGGCCGGTCAACATCTGGTGCAAGCGGATATCAGCAATGATCCGATCGGAGCGCCACAGCGCGCGAAGGCTTCTGACGATCGCATCGCTGTTCATTTCAATGTTTCCCCAGCATGAAGCCGACGACCACGCCGAGCGCGAATGAGCTTGCTGTCGTTGCGATCGGCCGCTCCGCGATCAACGCCTCAATACGATTTTCCTCCGTATCGAGCATGCTACCGAGCTCGTCCAGAGCGGTCTTGATCTTGTCGGCAAGGTCGTCGGCGCGGCTCTTTGCGGCGTCAAAAAAATTGTCACCTGTCCTATTCAACAGATGTGACACCTCGCCCTTCAGAGTTTGTAGCTCGTTCTGTAAGTAGCTTGATCGAAGCATCGGCGTTGCCCTCTTTGCAGCCAATATCAAATCTAGACCGGCCGGAGGATGCATCATTGATTTGCATCAACAGGGTCAGGCGACGTGTTTGAGGCAGGTCAATAAGCAATTTCGGAGAGCCGCATAGAAGATTGCGAAGTCATCAAGGAACGACATTGTGGCGACTACACCTGCGCTAACGGCGACAATATCGGGCGACCATCTTGACCTGCGCGCCAGTGGGTCCTGGACAGCGGCTAATGGGACCACGCTTGAGCCACTTGCCGACGCCATCGCGCCTGAGCTGGATCGCGCTCAGATTGTCAGGCTCGATATGGCTGAGGTTAGTGAACTCGACACGCTGGGCGCCTGGCTGTTTGAAAGAATCAAGCGGCGGATTGTCTTGGCGGGACATCGCGCTGATATGATTGATGTGGCCGCCAAATACGTCAATCTCATCGAGGAAGTTCGTGAGGTCAATCGTCGCAAGCCGGAGCCGCGACACGAACCGAATCCTCTCGTTGGGATGATCAGCGAAGTCGGCCGCTCCACCATCGGCGCGCGTGAGGACATCGCCGTATTTCTGCAAATGTTGGGCGCGTTCTTCGTGGCGCTGTTTGGTGTTTTGCGGCGGCCGCGCGCGCTCCGAGTCACGTCCCTAGTCTATCAGCTCTATAAGGTCGGCTGGCAGGCAATTCCGATTATCGTTCTGATAACGTTCCTGATCGGGGCCATTATCGCGCAGCAAGGAATTTTCCACTTTCGCAAGTTCGGCGCGGATTCCTACGTCGTGGACATGGTCGGTATCCTTGTGCTGCGTGAACTCGGTGTATTGATCGTTGCGATCATGGTCGCCGGCCGTTCGGGAAGTGCCTATACGGCTGAGCTAGGCTCCATGAAGATGCGTGAGGAGATAGACGCGCTCTCGACTATGGGACTTGATCCCGTTGAAGTGTTGATCTTGCCGCGTATCATCGCGCTTGTCTGTGCACTTCCGATTTTGAGCTTCATCGGCTCGATGGCCGCGCTCTATGGAGGCGGGCTAGTGGCGCAATTCTACGGCGGCATGGGGCCGGCCATCTTTCTCGCTCGTCTGCACGAGGCGGTGTCCATCAACAGTTTCGAGGTGGGTATCATCAAGGCGCCGTTCATGGCGCTGGCGATCGGGGTCGTCGCTTGCAGCGAAGGCTTGCGGGTGAAAGGGAGTGCCGAATCGCTCGGCAGGCAGACCACGACATCGGTGGTTAAATCGATCTTTCTTGTAATCGTGCTTGATGGTTTGTTCGCGGTATTTTTTGCGTCGGTCGGAATGTAACGATGCAGAATATGGATGGGCAGTTCGCAATCCGCGTCCGAGACCTTGTCGTAGGATTCGGCCGGAACGTTGTGATCGATCATCTCGCGCTCGACGTGCGAAGGGGAGAAATTCTGGGCCTTGTCGGTGCCTCCGGTGGCGGCAAGTCGGTCTTGATGCGAACCATCATCGGTCTGATTCCGAGGCGGCACGGAGAAATCGAAATCATGGGCGTCGCGGCCGGTGCCGGAAGGATCTCGGGAGGCGCTAAGCAGTGGGGCATCCTGTTTCAGCAGGGTGCGCTGTTTTCGTCGTTGACCGTGCGCCAAAACGTCCAGTTTCCGTTGCGCGAGAACCTCACTCTCTCGGAGGTGCTGATGGACGAGATTGCCATCGCCAAGCTCGAAATGGTCGGGCTCAAGCCCGAGGATGGCGATAAGTTCCCTTCCGAACTCTCCGGCGGCATGACCAAGCGTGTAGCGCTGGCGCGTGCCCTCGCGCTTGATCCCGCGATCGTATTTCTGGATGAGCCGACATCCGGCCTCGACCCGATCGCGGCCGGTGATTTCGACGTTCTGATCAAGACGTTGCAAGAAACACTGGGGTTGACGGTGTTCATGGTTACACATGACCTCGCGAGCCTCAATACCGTATGCGACCGCGTGGCGGCACTAGCGGACGGCAAGATCGTGGCAATTGGCCCGATGCAAGACCTGCTCCAATCCGAGCATCCATGGGTGCGAGCCTATTTCCATGGCAAGCGCTCCCAAATGCTGCAACATCAGGCGAGTTGAACAATGGAAACTCGAGCTCCATTCGTTATTGTCGGGGCCTTTGTGCTCGCTGCCATCGCTGCCGTTTTCGGCTTCGTCTATTGGCTTCACAACACCGGTGGCCTTGGTCCGCGCGCGAGCTATCACGTTCAGTTCGAGGGTTCGGTGCCAGGACTTTTGGTGGGCGCTGCCGTCCTGTTCAACGGCATTCGGGTCGGAGAAGTCACCGCACTACACCTCACACCGGACTATCCGCGCGGCGTCAAGGCCACCGTTTCGGTGGCGTCGACGACGCCGGTCCACGCCGACACAAGAGTTGGGTTGGAATTTCAGGGACTGACCGGCGTTCCGGTCATTGCACTCGAAGGCGGCACTCTGCGAGAGGACCATGGCCAGATACCGACTCTCATGGCTGAGCCGGGGGCAGGCCAAGGCATGACGCAGGCGGCTCGCGATGCCTTGCGCCGGGTGGATTCCGTTCTCGCGGAGAACGCCGAACCGCTGAAGGATACCATCGCCAATTTCAAAGTGTTTTCCGAAGGACTAGCACGAAATACCACCAAGCTTGATGGTATCGTCGGTGGTCTTGAGCGGATGACGGGCGTAACGGCGCCGCCACCGAAGGTCGTTTACGATCTGCACGCTCTGCAGAGTCGGGGAGCGCCGGCCAAAACGATCAATGGACGACTTGCTATTCCAATGCCGACCGCAGTCACAATGCTGGAGACGCAGCGCTTCCTGTTCTCTCCTGCGCAAGACTATCCGGGCTTCGCCCAGGCGATGTGGGCTGACGATCTGCCAAAGCTTGTTCAAGCGCGGCTGATCGACAGTTTCGAAAATTACGACATCTTACATGCGCCACTTCGAATTCCCGAAGCCGGGCAGTCCGATTTCCAGCTTCTGATTGATGTCAGGCGGTTTCGCATTTCAGTCGCGACTAAGCCTGCTGCCGAGCTCGGACTATCGGCGCGGCTCGTGAACAAGAATGGCGATGTTGTCGCAGCGCGCCTCTTTGAGCAAAGTGAGACGTTTGATCAGATCGTGCCGGCGGAGGCGGCGGTGGCGTTTAGCGCGGCATTTGGAAGGATCGCGAAAGATATGATCGAGTGGACCGTCCAGACTTTACCTTAGAAACTCACTCAAGACTTTTCAGATATGACAGCAGATCATGAATCTGATCTGGATCGAGTACGAACTCTGGCATCGTAGGGTGTCCTGTCGAAATGCCTTCAGCGAGCGCTTCGCCGAGATTCTCTATCGGGTATCGCAGGTGCAGGATTCTGAATGGAGGTGCGATCCTTAGCGGGCTTGCCGTTGCGCGATCCACGGAATGACATCTGGAGCAATTGTTGATTGCAAACGTCCTACCACGCTGTTCGGCCGGTGACATGGCCACCGCTGGCGTCATTAGCAACAACGTGAAAGATATTTGTCGAGCCAGCCGTAGCATCGTCGCGCACCGATCCTTAAGAGCAGAGCAAGTTCTGAGTAGTCGTTCGGGGCAGGTTGCTCTTTGATCCAAATCAAGTCGGTGTTAGCGTGTTGTATTGACCATGACCTGACGGCATAGCGCCGCAATTGCAGCCAGCGAACCTGACGCGGAGTTGCAACAATCCAGACACCTGTGAAGTTCACCGCAGCGATGCTGAAGCGTGAAGCCCATCACAAGAATTCTCGCGACGACCCGTTAGGATCGTCGCGAGTCCAACGCTCAGGAAATTGTCAGATGATCTTCAACAGATGCGACGCCCGCAGCTGACCAAGCCGCATTTTCGACAGCCCGACGTTCTTCCCAGGTGTCGACTCTGCCTTCAAGCACTACCTTGTTGCCGTTCCGCACAGTGATCTGGATCTCTTTTGCTTCGATCTCAGCATGTCGCTTGAGAGCAGACTCGATCTTGTTCTTTACGGTCAACGGTTCGACCGTGGGTTGTGTGATGGAAATCTTGTTTGTGACCCCGAGCACGCCGGATAATTTGCGTACGTCATCTTCGGCTGCGGTTTTACTGTAGTTCCAACCTACGCGCCCGCTCAAGGTAACCCAACCATCCTGCACAAGGACGTCTACCGAGCCTTTAGGGACAAAAACGTCCCAATCTAAAACATCGGTTGCACGTTTGGCGATTTGATCATCTGCCGTCTTCTTCTGGAACGGATAGCGCACTTCGATATTCTCGGCGACTGCGCGGACGCCCTTGACTCGCTGGGCTGCTGCGATCGCGGCAACTTTTTCTGCATAGCTGTTCACGTGTCCTGTTAGACTTACGACGTTCTTGTCGACTGCGACGCCAACATGCTCGCCGCTAAAACTCGGGTCGAATTCGAACTCATCGATAATATCTTGCCGCAATTGAGAGTCGGTCATGGTTACCTCCATAGGGTTGACAGCAATATTGTCTGCCCATGAGGAAGAGTAGACCTTGATCCGAATCAAAGGGCCTGGACATCAGATGCAGGAATGATTTCTCGCAATTCCCATCCGTCCCTTTCTCGTGCAAAACTTGTGGCAAGGCGGAATCTGGCGGCTTGAATGGCAGGGCACGCCGACGCCATTCGTCACGCGACAGGCCAATAACCTCTGAGCGCGGCTCATGTCGGTCCTGGTCGACATCGAGGAGGTCCGCTCCCTAGTCCGCGGGCCAAGCCACGGCGGCCTGACCGCCGTGGCTTTCAAGCAGCGCATGCAAGTCAAGACGTGTCGACGACGATCCGATCGCCGGTATGAGCATGTGGCGAGTTGGTACTCACGACGACGACCACTGCGTGCGCCGGGTCGCACTCTAAATTGTGGACGAGGAATCCTTCAGGAAACCACCATGTCGTCTCAATGCGCGCGTGCGCAAAATCCATGTTTCCGTCAGCAACGCTCTCTAGCAGATCACGTTCTGCGATCTCCGGAAGGGTGTCGCCTCGTGGGGGCGGAGCAACACGACTCTTCGCGAGATGGGGGCGGAACGTTGGCGGGTTGCTCGGCGCGATCTGGTCCTGCAGTGCCGGGAGAGTTTTCAACGCGACGCTTTCCGGTTCATCGTGCAGCTTCATAAGTTCGTTGAGCCTCGTTTCTATCCGGCGCGGATACACGTCTGGTCGGGATCGTATCGACCTGATCGCTTGCGCCGAGCAGATCATTATCCGGTCTGAACGCGTCGTTTCTCCGCCAACAGGAGGACAGGCTCGTTCTTGCAATCGCTCGCGGCGTGGCGATTGAGGTCTGCCTGTTCGAGAGCTGCCGCCACTTCAGCGAGCGCCGGAAAGCGGTAGATTTCGGGTGGAAACGACGCAACGGCGGCCAGGTCGGCTTTGGTCCGGAACAACAATCCCAAACGGCTCCCCGGCTTCAAGACGCGGGCGGTCTCGCTCAGGCACCTGTCGAGATCCCTCCAGAAGTAGAGCACGTGTACGCACAGCACCTTGTCGAAGGTGTCGTCGGGGAACGGCAGGGATTCCGCGCTCGCAAGGACCACGCCAACGCGATCGGCCATGACGTGCGACCGGTTGCACCGCGTTGCGATCTCCACCATCAGCTCGGAGGGATCCACGCCAACGACACGTCCCCTCGCGGCGCGGTTGGCCAGTTCGGCCAGGCTACGTCCGTGTGCGCAGCCGACATCGAGGATGCGATCGCTTTGCTCGATCCCAAGCGCATCCATCACGCGCAGATTTTGCCTCCAGGTTTCGCGAGCCATGATGAATGCGATTACCCGGCCCAAGAGGCCCCGAGCATTCCGGGCGTGTTCGGCGATGAAGCGGGGACGGCGCATGCGGGTCGTCTCAGTAGTTGCCTCGCAGTATGCCCAGCGCCCAAGCGCGTGGCTCGTCGAAATTGAAGGACGGCTGGCAGATTCTGAAAATGTCGAGACTGGTCAGCGTGTTGTAGCGGCTGTGCTCTCCGGATGACTCCGGGGCTTCCTGCCGGGTTCTTCATAAGACCGCCGGCCGCGCGCCACATCACGCTCAGGTTGGTCAGTCCTAGGCGTGCCTACTGAACGCGGCCAGGCCTACTATCGCTGGGGACGCTCCTGCCGGCGTCCGGCCAGGACGAAGATCGGCACCGAAGCGAGCTGGATGACGATCGAGAATGTGATTAGAGCCGCTCGCGAATTTTCGTACAGGAGGCCCGCCACGACGCTGCCGACGAGCCAGCCTACGCCGTAGCCCGCATAGTAGAGCCCGAACGCGAAATTGCGTTTTCCCTCGGGCAGCACCTCGGCGACGATCGCCTTGAGCAACGTGTCCTGTGTGGCATAGCCTACCCCCAGAGCAGCATGCCGAACAGCGCAAGCCAGAAGCCGCCGAGAAACACGAAGGGTGAGAACGCCGCCGAGACGCACACCGCACCGATCACGATCGGAAGCCCGACGCGATCGTAGGCCTTTCCGAACGCGAGGTTTGCCAGCACGCCGAAGGCGGTCGAGATCGCGAGCATCACGGGAATCCACTGCTGGGACGCGATGTTCGCCTTGGATAGGTGATAGGAGATCAGCTCAAAGCTCATCAGCCCGGCGGCGAACAGGGCGCCGGCCAACATGTACAACCAGTACGCTCTGCCGAAATCCCTGGCCGGCGCCGTGCGACCCTGCTCAAGCCGAGACGGCAGTGGAAAGTTTATCCGGGCGACCACCAGCGCGACGAGCGCCGCCGCGGCCGAGATCGTCAGAAAGGCGTACCCGGTCCGGAAGTCTCCTTTCAGCATCAGCACCAGCGCGATGATCAGCGGGCCGATCGTCGCGCCGATCTCGTCCAGTGCGGTGTTCAGCGCGTAGACCCACCCCTTGCCGAGCTCGCCTGTCGTGTAGGAGAGCATCGCCTCGACGGTTGGCTTGCGCAGCGCCCGCCCGATCCGCTCCGCCAGGACGAGCGCGGCGGCGACCTGCCAGCTTCCGGCGAGGGCCATCGCCGGCACCGCGAAGAGATTGATGACGTAGCCGACGAACGTGATCAGCCAGTAGCGCCCTGTGCGGTCGGCCGCGTAACCGGCCGGCAGGCGCAGCGCGTAGCCGAGAAATTCCCCGAGCCCCGCAGTGATGCTGACGACGGCGGCGCTGGCGCCGAGCGTCGCCATGAATGGGCCGTTGATACTGGCGCCGCCTTCGTAGGTGATGTCGCCGAATAAATTGACGATCCCGGTCGTCATCACGAAGAGAAACGCGGGCGAAGAGACGGAGGAGGCCGATCGAGCCATGGAACCAGCTCCTGGCACCGGCGCCGGCCCGCTGGCCATCGACCGGTTTTGATGTATCGTCAGCAACCTCGCAGGACCGAGCCGGTTCCTGCTTTTACGGAATCCGATAAAGGCGCGCAATGAAGTTCAAGGATCTGCTGAACGGCTTCATCCGGCTGCACATCCTGCACCATGCCGCCGAGCACGAAATCTACGGCCAGTGGATTATCGAAGAGCTTGCGCGGCACGGCTACAAGCTCAGTCCTGGCACGCTCTATCCGCTGTTGAGCGCGATGGAACAACGGGGCTACCTCAAATCCCGCAAGCAGCGCGAGGGCCGCACCGCCCGAAAGCTGTATCGGGCCACGCCCTTGGGCAAAAAAGGGCTCGCGCTGGCCAAGGTCCGACTCAAGGAATTCACCGGCGAGGCCATGAAGGGGTAGGAACGGCCTGCCACCCGGGAAGTTACTTGCCATCGTCGGAATATCGGTTATCGATATCGGAACCCGATAAAGCCGCCGCGGGCTGGGGCGCAGCCTGGTGGAAGGATTCCGACATGCCAATAGATCGCCGCTCCCTGCTCGCAAGCGGGGCGCTCGTCCCGCTGGTCGGGTTGCGGGCCCGGATGGCGCCCGCTCTCGCGCAAGGCGACAAGGAGAAGGCCGACTACTCCTTGCGAATCGCGACCGGCCTTGCCGAATTGGCGCCCGACCACATTGCTTCGACGACCCTCTACAACGGTCAGTTTCCGGGCCCGCTGCTGCGCTTCAAGGAGGGCCAGCGTGCCGTCGTCGACGTTTACAACGATACCGACGTGCCGGAGCTCGTCCACTGGCACGGCCAGATGATACCGAGCGACGTCGACGGGGCGGCCGAGGAAGGCACGCCCTTCGTCCCGCCGCATGGGATGCGGCGCATCTCCTTCGTACCGAAACCCTCCGGCTTCTGCTTCTACCACACCCACGTCGTGGCGGGCGCCGACCTCAACCGCGGTACCTATACCGGCCAAGTTGGACCGGTCTACATCGAGCCCAAAAATGAGCCCGGCGCCTACGATCGCGAGGTTTTCCTGACGCTCAAGGAGTTCGCGCCCTCGTTCAGTCGCGGCGGCGACATGGCGATGGATTTCCTGGCCGGCGAGGAAGTCAAGGATCTGAAGGACCTCGGCAAGAAGTCCGACGACAAGGCCCAGGAGAAGACGAAGGGGTTCGAGGTGGGGTACGACCTGTTCTCGATCAACGGCAAGATGTTGGGGCATGGCGATCCTGTCCGGGTCAAGCAGGGCGAGCGCGTACTGTTCCATGTGCTGAACGGCAGCGCCAGCGAGATCCGGAGCCTCGCGCTGCCGGGGCACTCGTTCAGAGTCGTGGCGCTGGACGGCAACCCCGTGCCTGCGCCGAAGGACGTGCCGGTCCTCTGGCTCGGGACGGCCGAGCGCATCTCGGCTATCGTCGAGATGAACCACCCGGGCGTCTGGATCATGGGCGACCTCGCCGACGACGATCGCAAGCGGGGAATGGGGGTTGTCGTCGAGTATGCCGGTGCCAAAGGCAAGCCGCAGTGGACGAAGCCCAAGCCCTACAAGTGGGATTACACGCTGTTCGGCAAGGCTGGCGCGTCGCCGGCCAAGCCGGACCAGACGATGGAGTTCACGATCCTCAAACGCAATGGGGCGCTGAACGGCTTCAACCAGTGGACCATGAACGGCGAAGCGTTCTCGATGGACACGATGAAGCCGACGTACAAGGTTCAGCAGGGTCGGCGCTATCGCTTGAAATTCCGCAACGGCAGCGACGACATCCACCCTCTGCACCTCCACCGCCACAGCTTCGAACTTGTGCGGGTCGGCGGCAAGCAGACATCGGGCGTCCTCAAGGACGTCGTGATGCTCGGCGGCTTCCAGGAGATTGAATTCGACTTCGTCGCCGATAATCCGGGAGCGACGCTCTTCCACTGCCATCAGCAACTGCACATGGACTTTGGTTTCATGGCCCTCTTCGATTACGCGTGACACATGGATATCTCCGCCGAGACAACGACCGTCCCCGCCCGTCGCGGCTCGCCGCTGGAGGTCCTGCGCATCTTCCTCAAGCTCGGGCTGACCTGCTTTGGCGGTCCGATCGCTCACATCGGCTATTTCCGCGACGAGTTCGTCGTGCGGCGGAAGTGGATCGACGAGCACGCCTACGCCGATCTGGTCGGTTTGTGCCAATTCCTCCCGGGCCCCGCCAGCAGCCAGGTCGGCTTCTCCATAGGGCTAATGCGCGCTGGCTACCTGGGCGCGCTCGCCGCCTGGACCGGCTTCACGCTGCCATCGACCGCCGTCCTCGTTCTCTTCGCCTACGGCGCCGGTGCGCTGAGCGGACCGGTCGGCGCCGGCCTGCTGCACGGACTGAAGCTGACCGCGGTCGCCATTGTGGCACAGGCGGTCTGGGGCATGGCACGCAACCTCTGTCCCGACCGTGAGCGCGCATCGATCGCGGTAGTGGCGGCGCTGATCATCCTGTTTAGTACGGCTTCGATCGCCCAGATCGGCGCGATCGCTTTCGGCGGGCTCGCCGGTCTGTGGCTGTGCCACAGCGAGGCCCCGGCGCCGACCGGACACGTCGAGATCCCGGTCTCGCGGACCGTGGGCCTGATCACCCTCGGGATGTTCTTCGTCCTGCTGGCAGGGCTGCCCGTACTGCGCAGCTTGACTGGGTCGTCGGGCGTGGCCCTGTTCGACGCATTTTACCGTTCCGGTGCGCTCGTCTTCGGCGGCGGTCACGTCGTGCTTCCGCTCCTTCGCGAGGCCTTCGTCGCGCCCGGCTGGCTGAGCGATGACGCCTTCCTCGCCGGCTACGGCGCCGCCCAGGCGGTGCCGGGCCCGCTCTTCACATTTGCGGCCTACCTCGGCACCGTGGTGTCTTCGGAGCCGCATGGGCTCGCCGGCGCAGCGCTCGGCCTTGTCGGCATTTTTCTGCCTGGAGCCCTGGTCCTTCTCGGCGCCTTGCCGTTCTGGGACTCCTTCCGGAAGCGCTCGGGCGCCCAGGCGATGATGCGGGGCGTCAACGCTGCTGTGGTCGGCGTGCTCGGCGCTGCGCTGTACGACCCGGTCTGGACCACGACCGTTCATACGCGAGCGGACTTCGGCATCGCCCTGGTCGGCTTCGTCTTGCTCACCGTCTGGCGCGCCCCTCCGCTCGTCGTCGTAGCCTTCAGCGCCGCAGCGGGCGCGGCCATGAGCTTCTTCGGCTGATCCGGACGTAGCGGCATCTGCAGGTCGAGACATACTCTGTCTAAGCAGTCGGCGCGGAGCACTGACCCCGCGGTTGGCCAGGCCCGGCGCGTGCTTACGGAACGCGACCGGGCCGCTCGGGTCGCCTCTCAGCCTTCGACGACTTCACCGTCTTCCTTGACGAACCGGCCGACCGGTTTCGACAGAAGGTCAAAAACCGCCTCCGACGGCCGGCACAGCCGCACGCCCTTCGGCGTCACCACGATCGGGCGGTTGATGAGGATAGGGTGGGCCATCATGGCGTCGAGCAGCGCGTCGTCGCTGAGGTCCGGATCGCGGAGACCGAGTTCGGCGTAAGGCGTGCCCTTTTCGCGCAGCAGATCGCGCACGGAGATGCCCATGGCCGCGATCAACTCCTTCAGGCGCTCGCGTGACGGCGGCGTCTTCAGGTACTCGATCACAGTTGGCTCCTCGCCGGCCTGGCGGATCATCGCGAGCGTGTTGCGGGACGTGCCGCAGTCTGGGTTGTGATAGATGGTGACACTCACAGCTTGGCCTCCTCGGGAAGCGGGGTGGCGGTCGGCGCTGGGATCAACAGCCACGAAGTCAGAGCCAATCCCAAGAGCGCGCCGGCGAACTGCGCGACGATGAAGCCCGGCAGATCCACGGGCCGGATCCCTGAAAACGTATCGGTCAGCGAGCGCGCGATCGCGACAGCCGGGTTGGCAAACGAGGTCGAGGCTGTGAACCAGTAGGCCGCGACGATGTAGAGGCCGACCAGCCATGGGACGGAAGGCTTGGCAAACCTAACGCCGGCGAGGATCGTGACCAAGAGACCGAAGGTAGCGACGCCTTCCGAAAGCCATTGGGATCCGCCGGTTCGCATCTTCGCTGAAATCTCGATCAGCGGAATCGCGAACATCGCGTGGGCGACAAACGTCCCGGCGATCCCACCGGCGACCTGAAACGCCGCGTAAAGCAGGGCCTCAGAAGCGGCCAGTTCGCCGCGCAGCGCGAAGACGACCGAGGCCGCCGGGTTGAAATGGGCGCCCGAGATCGGGCCTAGCACGGTAATCAGAACGACCAGCATCGCGCCGGTCGCCAGCGTGTTGCCCAGCAGTGCCAACGCGACGTCCTTGGTCAGGGTCTCCGCCATGATGCCGGAGCCGACGACCGTCGCCACTAGCAAGGCTGTGCCGATGGCTTCGGCGGCGAGACGTCTGCCGAGGTCGTAGTCGGCCATCAGCAGCAGGCCGACTGTTTCGGCGCGGTCGTCGCGGGCGCGCAGCAGGCCGACTGCTTTTCGTGGGCGATGCGCGCCCCGTTCTCGCCGGTGCCGTCGCCGTAGACCGTGCTCTCTCCGGTCGTGTGGAAGGTCTCCCAGGCGATGCCGGCTGGGTCGTCGATCCAGGACTTCTCCGACTTGGAGTAGCAGCAGGTGGTCTGGCCCTGTTCGACGACGGCGCCTCCCGCTTTGTCGAGACGGGCGTAAACCTCGCGGAGTTCATCCGTGTTCTCGACCTGGATCCCGAGATGGTCGAGACCCGGCTGCCGGCCGCGCGTGGAGATCGCGAAGTTGACCCGCGGATCCTCCAGCATCCACTTGGCATAGTCGTCCTTGACGACGGTGGGCTCCGCGGCGAACAGCGCCGAATAGAAACCGACCGAATGCGGGATGTCTTCGACGGAGACGTGCACGTGCAGGCGTTTCATAGGCTTTCCCTTTCAAGCGGGGGCTTTGACGCGCTTGCGCGCGGGTTTGCAGGAAGCGGCCGGCGTGCAGGGCGCGCCGGCGCAGCAGTTCTCGGTGAGGAATGAGAGCAGACCGTTCATCGTCTCGAACCGCGCCGCGTAGATCATGGATCGTCCCTCCCGCCGGACCGTAGCGAGGCCCGCCGTCCGGAGGCGATCGAAGTGGAAGGTCAGCGTGTTGGGGGCCAGGTCGAGCGCCTCGGCGATCGCACCCGCCGTCATGCCCTCGGGGCCTGCCTGCACCAGCAGGCGGAAGACGTCGAGACGGTTGTCCTGTGCGAGGGCGGCCAAGGCCGCGACGGCATCTATCTTTTCCATATTTCAACGAATATCGAAATAATAGTCGACGGTCAAGCTACCATGGATGAGCCGGCCGTCTGGCGGCAACCGGGCCGAGCCGGACGCGTGGGCGCGCTCGATAGGCCCGACTCTCGGCGGTCGCGTTAAAGGGATCTTCAGCGGAATCGCCTATTATTCCCGCTCAATGGACCAGAACCGGACCGAGTCCTCGCGGGTGCCCGCGCTCGACCTGCTGCGCCTCGCTGCGGTCGGCGCCGTGATCCTGTACCACTACGGTTTCTGGGGTCCGGCCTCGCACGGCGAGACCCAGGTGGCGTTGCCCGAGTTGGAGCCATTCGCGCAGTACGGATTCCTTGGCGTCCCGGTGTTCTTCGCCATCAGCGGCTTCGTCATCGCCTACTCGGCCGAAGGACGCACGCCCGTCGGCTTCGCCATCGCCCGCTTCAGCCGCATTTATCCGACGTTCGTGCTCTGCATGACGCTTACCTTCGCCGCTATCGTTCTGTTTGGGACCGGTCATTTCGAGGTGACGACGCGGCAATGGTTTGCCAACCTTTTCATCGCGGCGCCGTTGCTCGGACAGAACTACGTCGACGGGGCGTACTGGTCGCTGGTGATCGAGGTCGTGTTCTACGCATGGGTCGCGGTCTTCATGGCTCTCGGACTATTTCCTCGCCGGATTGATGCGATCATCGTCGCATGGCTCGCTATTACCTTTGCCAACGAGCTCACCATCGACGCGCCGCTCTTCGAGAAGCTGTTCATGGCTGACGACAGCGGCTTCTTCGCGGTCGGCCTTCTGATCTACCAGCACTACCGCGGTCGCCGCGACGTTCGCTGGTGGGCGCTGTCAGCGCTGTCGCTCGGGACCGCCGTCTTCCAGTCCATCCACAAGCTGGAACGGCTCGGCGTACACGCCCACGCCAGCTACGATCCGCGGATGGTCGCCGCGATCTCCGTCGTGGGACTGGGACTTGTGTTTCTCGCGACGAGGATCAAGCGCCTGCCGCTGCCGGCAAAGGTCGTGCTGGCCGCCGGCGGCGTCACTTACCCGCTCTACCTGCTGCACATGCAGCTCGGCTACGTGATCTTCACCGCGGTGGCACCGCAAGCGCACGTCGCGGCCATCACCTGTGCCATCGTGGTCGGCACATTCGTCCTCGCCTACAGCGTCTGGCGTTTCTTCGAGAGTTGGGCCCACCCGGCAGCGAAGAGTGTCCTGCATAGGTGTGCCGACCAGATTCGACGCCGCTCCTCACCGACCAGTCTCAACGCGAAGTAGATCAAGATATCCGACATTTGTCGGGTCAACTTCCGGTCGCCCGTCGCCGCCCTGAGCGGGCGCGCGCGAGCTTGTGGTGTTGGCCGCAAGCGGAAATTACTGGCGCGCTGGGACGGCGCAGCCGTCGCCTCCGCCCGGTACGTTAGATCACGGGACGATCATTCACAATTTATAGGTGGAGAACCGTCAAAAAGGCCATCTAGAAAGCTTAGCTTCCCATGGCGGTTCCCGCGCACTTGATCACGTTCATGGGCAAGCGCGAGATCAAGTTCTCGCTCGGTACAGCCGACCCGGACCTCGCAAGGATTCGCTTTCAGGGGGAGAACGCTAAGCTTGAGCGGCTGTGGCACGAGCATCTGAACGGACGGCAGCACGTGATGCTCTCGCAGCGTCAAATCTCGGCCCTGGCGGGCGAGTTCTATAGAGAAATGGTCGCCGCGCATCGCGACGATCCGGGCCACCCGCTTCACTGGGAATTGGTGCTCAAGCAGGACCGCGAGAAGATTGGTCGGCGGGTTCCGTTGATAAGGCGGAAGATCCACATGCGGATGACCTTCTCTTCGCTCGCACGACATGTCGATATGCATGTGGATATTCAGAGTATCATCCAGGGGCACGCCGGTGACAAAGTCGCATCCGACTACGGCGATGCCTGGATCGAGACTGCTTACCGCGAAATTATGAAGATCCCAAAGTACGACCTCAAGTAGCTAGAGCATGCACGAAGCGACGCATGTGCGAGCAGTGAAGCGAATCCGCTAGGAGTCCTCCGCGTTGCCGGTCGAGATTAATTGATCTTTGCAAGAGAGTGACGTTGCATGGGACGAGGCGACATAAGGACGACTGCCACGGGTCATTTTGGCGGATTGATCGCCGTTATCGGTAGGGTGATGCTCGCTTCTGCCCCGTAAGCATCAAAGCGGAGCGAGCCAAGGACTTTCGGTCGAGCTTCCGTGATTACGTCATGACTACGGAGCTGGGGTAGGAGCGATCTCTCGAGAGTCAAGACGAGTTGGCGATTAACTCGGGCGTGTCAAAGCATTCCATTGCCCGCTACGAGCAGGGGCGCTCAGTCGCGTATGACGTACGTTAGCTCGGTTGAGAGGTACTCTAGAGGCAGCAGAGATCCATTTCCACTTTGATGGCGCGCAGAAAGGCATTAGCGCGGTTTAAGTACAGGAATCCGGTGACGTCGGAAGTCATCCGTCGAAGGTGGCCTCTAACGTTGAAAAAATTTTTATAAATCTCAGTTGGAGCAGGGCTCAGGGGATTGAGACGAGCAGCCAACTACATTCGGAATTTCGCGCATAAAGCCGAATGCGTCGCAGCATTCTCACATCTTATGATCAATCACGTCTCGACGCGTTCCAAATCCAGGCGCCGACGACGCCAACAAGGAAGCCAAGTGCCGCTGTTAATAAAATAAGAGCTGCCGCCTTTGTGGCTATAAAGGGCTCAACGACATATACTGGCTTGATGAAATGAATCCAAAAAATGAAATCGGCGGTCGTTTGGCCCCAGCCAGATGCAACTAGGACGGCCCAGATGAAATGCCATCCAGCTAACAGGAGGCCGATAATCAATCCTGATCTAAAAATGTTGATTTGAGTGTGCTTCATTTTCCTAGCCCCGACGAGCTTCGGTTTCCGAAAATTCTATACAAGAGCATCGCTTTGTAAGCGTTGACCCATATCAAGATCGGCGCTCGTTCTTTTTTAGAATACAGCAACGTCACGTTGAGGCGATTCACCCTTCGCGCAAAGATGCGATTTCGATGAAAAGCATTTTTCAGAAGCACCAATGTCCGGCTTGCGGCAGCGAAATGGTGTTAACTTTAGCGTCTAGCCGCGAAGGCCATCGTGCAGTTGCCGGCGCTCGTGTATTTCGTTGCGTGAAGTGCAATCCATTTCGCCGGCGAAATGTTGCGGATGTTGGCGGCACGTCGCGGAAGAACGATCCAAATCATCATCTTCAAGACGATTAAGCAGAGACGATATTGGCTCGATATCGAGAGGCGTCTCCTTGCTGAGGTTAGGCTTTGGTACAAAGCGACTGACAAAACTGCCCGTTGCAAAGTATTGGACACGGCACCGGATTCGATCGGACGGCAGAAATCTGCACAAACCTCATCTGAGCCAGAAGCGCATGCCGTTGCGTCTGGCGTAGCTCCTTGCACAACTTGACGATCACGTCGACGTCTAGCTCGGTGTGGGTTGCAAGAATACGGTGCACCGCCAGTAGGGGCATCTTGTAGGCAACGACTGAGGTTGCTGCACGCGCGCTATTGGCGTAGTAGCCCTCTTCTGACAGACCGAAGAGGTCGCCGGGGTGAAGGAATGATGTGACGTGTTCTCCTTCCCAAAGCGGACAATGGTAGCGATCTTGGCGAGCCGCGCGCTCTCCTCGTCGCTCAGCAGTTGATGACATCTACCCTTTTCGGATTCCCCACGACCCAAGGGTGGACAGCATAGATTGTTGGCCCAGCAACGCCCTCATCTCAATAGGCGTCCACAATCCTTCGGTCAGAACAGAATGCCTATCCAAGCGAATCAGAAGAAAGTTGATCAGGATCAAGTAGCGGGCAGGTTGGGCGGTGGTCGCCCGTGGCTTAAATCCCTAGGTTACTGTACCGTTGGGAGGAAGTGGGGATCATAAGTAACACCTCCACGTTTGTAAGTCCGCAGGCAATCGCCGAACTGAACATCGCCCACTATCGGAAACTGCTCGAGACCTCGCTCGATGAGCCAACTCGGGCGGCAGTCGAAAGGCTGCTGGCGAAAGAGCGCGCCCACCTCGCCGAATGTTGCGGACGGCAGGACTTTGCCTAGGGCAACGTGATAGAGTTTTGTCGACTGGGGGCGAGATTCCAAAATCCCTGATGCTGATCAATATCTGGCTGGGCGAACCAGGAAATTTGGTTCTGACAATTCCGAAGCAAATGCAGCGTCTCGTTAGAGCATCCATTCCTCCAGGATTCTGTACGATTGTGTCAGCATCATTGAATGCAGTGACGGCAAGAGCTATCTCGAGACGCAGTATTCGACAAAGTGAACCACCGCAGTAGAAATGTCTTTAAGACAAAACTGAGTCCGACCTATTGCCAAAGTGGCATCCTGGCTTTCCGTCGGCGTTGCCGATCAGAAATCTTGGCATTAATCCAGGGTCATGATTGTAAGCATCAACCTGAAAATCTCCCATCCGACCGCCGCAAACATTACACTGGCGATCAGAATCCAACAATACCATGGCTCAGCCGCTTTGCCGCGGCGTCCCGGATGAATATCTGTCGCGCGTTTCGTCGGCGATTTGGTAGCAGGAGCTGATCGACATCTAGCCATATCGACATACTTGATCGCCGAATTAGCCTCATCTTTGATGTCGATCAAACTATTGGGTAATGATGCGATACTTTTGAATTGTTGGCTTGTGAACATTTGGCATTATGGTTCTGAGGAAGAGCTATTTTCCGTCGCTTGGGGAAGCGGTGGTAGATAGAGATATCGCCGCGCACGGTGTGCGTGATGAGCTGGTTCTCAATGTTATGCGGCAAGGTGCCGCGCGACTTGTTTCTGCCCGAGCCTCTTCGTGAGTTTGCCAATGAGAACACTCCGCTGCGGATCGTCGGCCAACAGACAATATTCGAGCTTACATTGTTGCGTTTATGGCCGAGGCTCTTTTGTTGAGAGGCAGCGAAGCTATCCTCGAGACCGGCGCCAGATCAGGCTATGGGGCCGCTGTCCTCTGAGATCGCGACCGATATTTATACCGTGCAACGGCTCGGTCCACCTGCCGAGAGGGCAGCGACACTGCTTACCGAACTCGGCGATCGTCGGGTCGCAGGTTCCAGAAGCCATCAAACGGCAACTAAAGATCGGCGGCCGGCTGGTGGTCCCGGTTGGCGCGAACTTAAGCAGCCAGGAATTGGTGCGAGTTACCCGGCTTTCCGCGGTATCGAAAATATCGCCGATGTCCGTTTTGCGCCGTTGATCGGGAAAAGGGCGACCGACGGGCGGAGCTGTTAGATGGCAGCGTGCCAAGAGGTGCTCGAGCAGAAATCTATTGTGCGTCCGCCGCTGCTACTTCTCTTGAATATGGCTCAGATAATCGATGACCGCGAGAATGCGCTTTCGCACGACGACTTCCGGACTTCGCTCCGGTCCGGCCATCTCCCAATAAAACGGATCGACATAGTGAGGTAAATTGACAATGGGGTTGAATCGCTCCCCCCAAATAGGCATTTCACGAGTGCCGTGACCGGGCATTGTTCTCGATCCATCTATGATTTCATAAACAGAATCTGTTGGAAAGACTCCGTTGTTGTTCTTGGCCAACATCGTCAAATCGGGAGACAGTATTTTGAGCTGGTTGCTGACTGGTCCTTTCCCCTTTCCGTCCATACCATGACAACTTGCGCACGAAGATTGAAACTCTGACTTACCAATGTCGAGATCATCAGCCTGAGCCGTAGCAATGAAACCAATGGCGAGATTGAGAATCACAAACAACTTTAGCATGTTGCGTTCCAACGCTGTCTAGGAAGACTTCTAATTGCTTATAGTCGCTCTATTCCCGACATTTTGACGCACATCAAGACAGGCTTCCGATTCTTACATTGGCACGGCCTTCCTACTTCTCCCTGCGGCGATGCTCGCCCTCCATGATGAATGCGGCGATATCGCGCGCATCTTGCTGGGTGAGCCACGCATTTGACATGGTAGCGTGCGGCAGCAACAGGAAGGCAGCGATCATATCTGCCGTCACGTCGTGCCTCGCTGCTATCATAGCGAATGAAGGTGCGCGGTTTTGCCGAGCGTGCTGCGTATTGGTAGCGTGACAGGCCGAGCACCATCGTTCCGATAGTCGTTGACCGTTTCCGACGTCCTGCGAAAGGCTTGTGCCGCCGGCAAGTGCGAACACTGCAGAGAGGCAGAAAGACCGGACGAGTGGTTTCATGACCCGCATCCCATCTGTCGGGTGGAAACTATCTTTCGTGACCATTCTTCAGCTGATTAATGTAGTCAGCTATTTGTTCAATATTACGAGGAGTTAGCGGGGGACCAGGCATTGGCACGTGAGATACGAGAGAGGCGAGTTTTTCTGCATCGATCGTTTGCTTGGATGCGATTGATGCAAATGAAGGCGCTTTATTTAAGTTGTGGTGGGTAGACCCTACGTCGTGACATTGCGAACACCATCGCTCCGCCAACCACTTACCGTTTACGGCGTCCTGGGCAACTGTTTGATGAACTCCTCCGAATAGGAGAAGCGCGGCACAGAAATGGAAGGTCAACCAGCGCACAAGGTCATGCTCCTTACGTGACCCACAAGCCGTGAGTCAGACTGCGCTTTCTTACTAAAGCTACCAGGTTGCGCGAGCGGACAGCTTCAGTGAACCGCTATGCGCAGTTGGGGATGCGTAGCTAAAGTAAGGTCGATAACGGAGCTCGGACTTGATCTGCGTCAATCTGGCTTACGTAACTTCTGTCGCATCGCCTGCTCCGTCGTCACCAATTGAGACGTGCCTTACTCTATGGTCTTGAGTCTTGCTTGCGCCATTCGGCCAGCTTGGCGTCGGCGTAGTGGGCGATATTCGCTTAGGAATGGATCAGCTATGGCCCGCGTAGGAAGCAAGAGAGCCATCTTATCGAGGACGTTGATCCTTATCAACCGGACGATCGGTAACCGCGCCGATATACTGTTTGCGATGGCAGGCAACCGGGCCAGGTAGGCTGCCGAAGGTTGGCAATGATCCCAAAATATCTGACCGATCGCTTTAACGGTGGGAATTTTCATCGGCATCGCTCGCCGCTGATCTTTCATCTGCGGATCGACGGCGGCCCGGACTTGGACCGCGATCTTCGGTTGGATTTGTGTCGGGGTCTTGCTCTCTGGTGCGTCTTTCTCGATCACATCCCCAACAACATCTTCAGTTGGGTGACCTTGCGACATTACGGCTTCAGCGATGCGACCGAAATCTTCATGTTCGTATCCGGCGTGACCTGTGCACTAAGCTACAGCGATGTCTACGCTCGTTACGGGTGGGCTTCAGTTTTCGCACATACATTGCTGAGAGGCTGGGAAATCTATGTGGCCTTTCTAATTCTGACCATAGCGCTTGTCATGATTGTGTACGCCTCTGGAAGCGATCGCCTGGTGGACGAAGTCAACGTGCGGGTCCTGCTGCAAAATCCCGGTGCAGCGCTAATCAACGCTGCCATCCTGACATATCGTCCTGTGAATACGGATATCTTGCCGACCTTCGTGCTCTTTCATCTGTCGTTTGCGCCCGTCCTTTGGGGAATCTTGAAGTTTCCTGCCGCGTCTCTGCTCATCTCCTCATCTATTTATGTGATAGTTCAATTGTACGGCTGGAACTTACCGGAGTGGCCAACCAATCAGTGGTACTTCAATCCGCTTGCCTGGCAGTTTCTGGTCTTCCTTGGCGCTTGGTGGGCGATCCGAGGCTATCGGACGTTTTGGCCGAGAATCGTCTCGTGGCCCATCGTCGTACTCGCGATTGCCTACATTTGCTTTGGTCTCATGATTGCATTGAGCTGGGAGAGCGAGAAATTCGCTTTCGCTCTTCCTAGCTACATCGAGCACTTGATCTATCCGATCGACAAGCCGAACTTGGACCCTTTGCGGTTACTGCATTTCTTGGCGATTACCATCGTCGTGGCGAGGTTCGTGCCGCGCAATTGGCGTGGATTTGCCGTGGTCGGTGTGAAGGCGGCAATTCGTTGCGGCGAGCATTCGCTGGAAACGTATTGTGCGGCTGTCGTGCTTTCCCTACTGGCGGATTTGTATCTCAAGGAAGTGTCCAACAGCATCGCGGCGCAACTCGTGGTGAGCGCTGTAGGGGTCGCAGTGCTCATTCTGTTCGCGGCATGCGTGACATGGGTCAGTAAACGAAGCCGCCGGCATCCGAAACTGCTATAGGGCCGGTCTGGATTCCGCCGTCATTATCTCGACCGATTGGAGATGTGGTGCTGCCAAGATGAGCATCGAATGCCGTGGCGACGCTGCGGGCCATCAATTCCGCGTCATTGTTAATCAAGAAGGGTCCGCGGACGCGGTCAGACGCTTCGGGTGTGTGGGTCCCTCCGGCGTGACGCCTTTAGCTATATTCTTCATTACGGCGTTACGAGCGTCGTGTTGACCTCGATCAAAGAGCGACGTTCGATGTCCGTGAGAATATGATATTTTCCATCGATCTCAGATCCAGCCATGCCCTCTCCACTGCCGAAACACGTCAAAGCATTCAGGCAGTCGCTTCGTTTGTTACGGACGCCACAGTTTGGCACCTATTATATCGCCACGCTGTTCTCAAACATGGGATTTTGGTCGCAGCAGGTCGCGGAGCCTTGGCTTCTGCTTGGTCTTGGCTCTTCATCTTTCCTGATCGGTCTAGACGGCTTCGTGCAATCTGCGCCGGCCTGGCTATTAATCCTGGCCGGCGGAATATTGGCAGACAAGGCAGATCGACGTCGAGTGATCATGACGTTTCAGACGATCGAGATGATGTGTCCGGTGGCTCTGATCGTCCTGTTGCTGACCAATCTCGTCCAGCCCTGGATGGTCGTGCTCCTTTCTCTCGTCGTCGGCATTACCGATGCGATGTCGATGCCGTCCTTTCAGACGATTGCACCGTCCATTGTCAAGCGTCACCAGATACCGACCGCTATTGCGCTGAACGCGACCCAGTTCAATCTTTCTCGGATTCTAGGTCCTGCACTCGCGGGCATCCTGATAGCGAGCGTGGGTGTGATCGGTTGCTTTGTAACGAATGCAGCCTCTTATCTGCCCTTCATCGCCGTTGCGCTGTGGATATTGCCCCCAGGAGCTATTTCCGACAAACCAGATCAGCGTCTTGATCGGCACCATTTATTTCTTGGATTGCGCCGCATACTGATCCGCGGTCACATGCGCGGAGCGCTGGTTACGGTCCTGGCCACAAGTACCCTGTGTGGACCGCTCGTCATTTTCTGTCCTGTGCTGGTGAAGGACGTCATGCACGGCGATGCGACTGAATTCAGTCTTGCAATAGGCGCTTTTGGCGTCGGCGGTCTGATCGGAGCGGTCGCGTTGCTCGGCCTGGACCCCGAATATGATGGACGAGCACTAAGTTCTGCATCCGCGCTGGCCTACGGCGGCCTGACGACGTTGGCAGCAATAAGTCCTTGGATTTGGGCTCTGCCTATCATCTTGATGCTTGCCGGAATTTCCATGGCCGTCAGCAACACATCGGCCAATTCGCTTTTACAGGCGTTGGCCCCAGCTCGGAGTCGCGGCAGAACCATTAGCCTTTATATGCTCGCCATGCGTGGCGGCACGTCGCTGGGGAGTCTACTCGCTGGTACTGCGGCGAATCTCATCGGCGTGCGTTACACGCTGCTGATCTGCGGCATTCTGGCTATCATTGCGCATGCAGCGATCGGCCAACGATGGGTTCGCACAGATGCCGTCAAGTGAGATGATTTTGGCTGTTCCGTGTGGAGATGCCAAGCCAGTCATAAAGGGGGCAGTAAGACAAAAATCCAGTGCCAACAAGGAGCGCTCCGATAATGCCGACCAGCGGCCAGCCCGGCATCAATGTACCGCCTTTCACGATATAAGCCAGCAACGACAGTCCGATGAAAATGCGGATGAGCTGATCGAGCCGTCCAACGTTGTGTTTCATAACTTGCCTCCCTAGGCTGATAGGAAGGAAGCATAGTGGTGGTTAGGAAGCCTTGATGTTGCTCAAACCTAACATCACCCTCGCTTCGAAACTGGCGTTGACTTAGCTTCTCATGTGTTTGCGGTACAGAGGCAACGCCATATGCTTGAATTCCCTAATCCTTTATGTTTTGTCTCGTGACTTGCCGGGTTGCCCCGAACGGTATTTCAACAGCCGGAGCGCCTTGTCCGCCTTCCGTAGTAGCTGTTTTTTCCGAGCTGGATATCCAGGTGGAGGCTTGCGACGTTTTCCGCATGATTGACGAAAACATTGCAGATCACGGAGATCACCAAGCGCCTGCTGCACACGCTTGGCGAGTTTTCGTTTATTGAAATTATTCGCGATGCCAAGCGTCGCCACGGCTTCTAGCATATAGCGATATCGCTTCGCTTTGATGCGTAAATGATGGCGTTGCGTTGCGCTGGAATGTGATATGCGGCCACCTTTTTTGACTAGGCGCTTCCGCCACGAGTGCAGCCTCGCCTGGCTGTACGTGGAAAATTTTTGTAATCGTGCGGCATTTCCATGTCTTGTCCAAGGGCCGCTTTCGGACCAGGTAGCGAGTAGATCGAGGAGACGCTTGTAGCGTGCCGAGCGTAGAGCATGTTCAAGACGTCGGTGACGTGCACGGACCCTCGCCGCCAGCTTGCGTTGTTTCGTCCCGAGCCAGTCGCGAAAGAGTTTGCGTTGCCCATAGTTCAGTAGTACGTCGTCGTCACGCGCAACGCCGAGTTCATCATTGAGCCACGCCATTTCTTGTTTCAGGCGTGGCCAGACGGCGTCTTTCACCATTCTTGAAAAAAACGCGCGCGCCGCACGGAAGCGGGTCAGAGCCACCCGGATCTGATGGATCGCCTCAGCGCTGCCCTTGCGGGCCGACATGTGATTTTTACGGATCGACGCGATGCAATCCTGCGCAATGGACTGGAATGCTGTCTGACAGCTAAGTGCCGAAATCGGCGTAGCCGAGGCGCGTTGCCTCGCTACTTTACGCGATCCGTTCACCGTCGTGACCTTTCCGCTCCGAAGGAGATATCGGGTCGTTCGTCTTCGGCCAGACGAAGATCGGTGCGACATACGCCGAAATCGATGACCCGAGCGCGTACGCTTCGAAGGCCACGTATCTGGACATTCATTCGAGGCTTTTCAGGTACGATAGCAGATCATGAATCTGGTCCGGTTTGAGCTGGAATTCGGGCATGGTCGGGTGACCCGTGGAAATGCCCTCAGCCAACGCCTCGCCGAGATTCTCTATCGGGTAGCGCAGGCGAAGAATCCGGAAGGGAGGCGCGATCTTCAACGGGCTCTGGGTTATCCGATCGACCGAATGGCATCTTGCGCAATTGTTGATTGCAAACGTCCTGCCGCGCTGCTCGGCCGGTGACATGGCCAGAGCTGGAGTTGTCACCAACAGCGTGAGAAGCATATGTCGCAGTGCCAGTCGAAGCATCGCGAGCCAATCTTTCGAGGCACACCCACAGCAGCCACTAAGCCTTGATAGTTGGGCGGAAATGGATCGTCTTGATCTAAGTCAAGAGCCGGATGACCACTCCGGGAAAATATGATCGACTCGCAGAGCGACTTCGATTGTTCACGATCAGAACGCCGCATAGAAACGGCTGTTTAATCCCAGCAAAAAGCCAAGGTTCAGGTCACTATTTGATTCAGCTCAAACAGGTTGATTCAGCTCAAATCGGCTCGATTTCGCGGGTATAGTCTCCAATATGTTGGAGTGTCGGTTTTGCGTTATGCGGGCCGCGTTGCGGTGTACGTCACTTCGGCGCATGAGCCCGAGAGGCATGTACACCGCTCATATAGTTAGAGGAAAAATATTCGGATGACTATGTCTGATATTATGCGCCCCCCATTCGCGGTATTCAAACCCAATGCACGGCCTCTGGAAGTGGCGGATTTACTCATGGGAACCAACCAGCACGGTCTGCCGGTATTCGACCAAGACGAGGTGTTGATCAGTATTATTTCAGCAGGCGATTGCGATGGCCTCCACGGACGCCAGGGGTGTTGGGGAATATGAGTCGCCTTCGGACACACCCCGAGAATCATCTCGTCAATCGGATCGGATGGCTCCGGGCTGCTGTTTTGGGCGCTAATGACGGTATCATATCGACCGCGAGCCTGATCGTCGGCGTTGCGGCGGCAGCCGCGACGCAAAACGACGTGCTGATCGCCGGCGTCGCAGGCTTGGTGGCCGGCGCGATGTCGATGGCAGCCGGCGAGTATGTTTCGGTCAGTTCGCAGTCCGACACTGAGCAGGCCGATCTGGCGCGGGAACGCAAGGAGCTGGCCGACAACCCCGCATTCGAGCTCGATGAACTTGCCGAAATCTACGTCAAGCGCGGCGTCGACAAGCCGCTGGCGCGACAAGTGGCCCAGCAGTTGATGGCGAAGGACGCCTTGACGGCACACGCGCGCGACGAACTGGGCATCTCTGAAATCACCACGGCGCGTCCGGTGCAGGCTGCGCTGGCCTCGGCCGCGATGTTTTCGGTCGGCGCCGCGATGCCTTTGCTGATGGTCATCGTATCGCCCGGCAATGCGCTGGTGCCGATCGTATCCGCAGCGTCGCTGGCTTTTCTCGCAGTGCTGGGGGCCGTCGGAGCCAAAGCGGGCGGCGCGAACATTCTGCGTGCGACTATCCGTGTGACGTTCTGGGGCGCGTTTGCGCTGGCGCTTACTGCCGGCATCGGCAAGCTGTTCGGGACGGTGGTCTGAGATTTTCGTTCTGCCGTCATGCGCGGCATCTGCTAGTGCGCCGGTCGGGCAGCCGTCGGTTTTGTAAGGTCGTTTGAGATGCTGGCCGGCTTCGTGGTGCGAACTGTGTTGGTACTGCTGCCGGCCTTCGGTGTCGGCCTCGGCTTCGCCATGCCATTGCTCGGCCAGCCTGCGTGGCAGAATCGGGTCTGGGCGGCATTCACGATTCCAGTTCTGACCGTGCTGGTCTACGACATCGTTGCAAGCCTGCGACGCGGTGAAGTCGGCCTCGATATCGTTGCAGTGCTGTCGATGGCGGCCGCACTCATCGTCGGGGAAGAACTGGCCGCAGTCGTCGTCGCGCTGATGTATGCCAGCGGGCAATTCCTCGAAGCTTTTGCCGAACGCCACGCGCGCCGCGAGATGACGGCGCTGTTGGCCCGTGTTCCTCGAACCGCCGTCCGGCATCGAGCGGATGGCCTGGAAGAAGTCGAGCTGGACCTCATCATGCCGGGCGACCGCTTGCTGATCCGGCAAGGCGATGTGATCCCGGCCGACGGCACGGTGGCAGGCGGGCTGGCGGTGCTTGATCAATCCGCGCTCACGGGAGAAACCATCCCGGTTCAGCAGCACGTCGGCGATGACGTGATGAGCGGAGCTACCAACGCCGGTGAAGCCTTCGATCTTACCGTCTCGCACCGCGCCGCCGAAAGTACTTATGCCGGCATCGTGCGTCTGGTCGATGGGGCGCAGCGCTCTAAGGCGCCGATGTCGCGTCTGGCCGACCGCTTCGCAATTGTCTTTCTCGTCATCACGGTGCTGATTGCAGCCGTCGCATGGTTCTTTACCGGCGATCCCGTACGCGCGGTCGCCGTGCTGGTCATCGCTACGCCGTGTCCGCTTATTCTTGCGGTGCCAGTCGCCATCGTTTCCGGCCTTTCCCGGGCGGCGCGTCATGGTATTCTCATCAAGGGTGGCAAGGCAATCGAGGCGCTCGCGCGCGTCAATTCACTGATCCTCGACAAGACCGGCACCCTCACCGACGGCAGGGCGAAGGTCATTGCCGTCAACGTCGCGGCGGACACCGATCCCGCCGACGTGTTCCGCCTAGCCGCTTCGCTCGATCAGGCGTCCAAGCACATCATCGCCCAGACCATTGTTGCCGAAGCACAGAACCGCCAGCTCAAGCTGACAATACCGTCCGACGTCGTCGAAGCGCCCGGCGAAGGCGTCCAAGGCATAGTCGAAGGACGATCTGTCGCGGTCGGGGGCATCCAGTTCGTGATGTCCAGCTTGCCGCGAGGGACAAGAAATCCCTTCCAATCGGTCAGAGTAGCCGGCGCAGTCATCGTCGCCATCGCCATCGACGGCAGCATGGCGGGCGAGATCAGGCTGGCTGACGAGCTGCGCGCGGGCACCCGGTCACTGCTTCAGCGCTTGCGAGCGCTGGGCCTGCAACGGATCGTCCTCGCAACGGGGGACCGGAGCGAAGTTGCGGAAGCCGTTGCGGCAGGGTTAGGGATCGATGCGGTGCGCTCAGGACTGACGCCGGATCAAAAAGTCCTGGTTGTGCTCTCCGAGCGAAAAAATGGATCGGTCATGATGGTGGGCGACGGCGTCAACGATGCGCCGGCGCTGGCCGCGGCCGATGTCGGTGTCGCCATGGGAGCAAGGGGCGCGGCGGCATCTGTCGAAGCCGCCGACGTTGTCATTCTGGTCGATCACCTAGATCGCATCGTGCCCGCCATGGAGATCGCGCGACGTTCCCGTCTCATCGCGCTGGAAGGTGTCTTTGCCGGAATGGGGCTCTCGCTGATCGGAATGGTGGCCGCGGCGTTCGGCTATCTGACGCCTGTGCAGGGAGCCTTGATACAGGAAGGGATCGACATTGCGGTGATCATGCACGCTCTCAGGGCGTTGGGTGGCAAGGAGTTTAGTTAGCCGTACCTGCGGAGCGCATGACCCTTGCTGTTAACAACACCTTACCGCAGTCGCGCGCAAGTGCGTTTGTCGCGACCTTATCTTTAAGGAGGTTATGCGCGTTGATCGCGTCGACGTGAGGGCTTCTTGTCGACGAACGTAACGTTGTGCCGGGGCGGACAAGATACGCGCCGTTCTCACTGGGAGGCGCGATGCTCGGTCCGCATGGGCATGGCGTCGATCTTTGCGGACATCGACGGATTCACCAATTTCGTTGACCAGGCAATCCACGGCGGATCGGACAATATCCACGAAGCGGTCAAGATTGTTCACTTGCCGCACATCGATGGACGATAATGGGCAGGGGGAATATCTGACGGTTGCGCAGATGAAGAAGTTACTCGCCGCACGTAGGACCAGCGCAGAGGAATTGCTCGATCTTCACCTTGAACGCGTCAGAAAGCTCAACCCAATTGTCAACGCTGTTGTAGCTCTCGACGAGGAAGGTGCCCGGCGACAAGCGCGCGCTGCGGACGATGCGCTCGCTCGGGGGAACGAATTGGGCCCGTTGTAGGGCATTCCCATGTCTATCAAGGACTCCTTTGAGGTAGCCGGCATGCCAGCGACCTGCGGAATTGAGGAATTGCGTCACCATAGCCCTGCGCAAGATGCCGCCGCTGTGGGCAAGATCCGCCAAGTTGGCGCGGTCATTTTCGGCAAGACCAATTTGCCGGCGGGCCGGCCGACCATCAATCGTTCAATTCGTTGTTCGGCTTGACGCGCAATCCTTGGAACGTGGAGCGAACAGTTGGCGGATCGTCTGGCGGGTCTGCGGCGGCGCTGGCCGCTGGAATGACGCCGCTAGAGTTCGGAAGTGACATCGGTGGATCAATCCGCGTCCCGGCGCATTTTTGCGGTGTCTAGCTTCCCACAATCGCACGCTATGTTAGAGTGTGATTGCTCAAGCGTCACATGTGACGGCGTCACGTGTACGCTCAATTTTGCGACGCCCCCCGTTACATACCTACTTCTGTAACGAAGAATTTTTGAAGATTACGCTCTCGTAATCTTCTGTCGGCGCGCGGTCTCGGCGATGCCGGACTAGGTGATCCGGAGGCTTTCCTTGCCGTCGACGTCAGCGAATCGCTCGACATATGGCGCGATCATAGCCATGACGCCGGCCGACAGCGGCTCACGGAATGCGCTGATGTAGCTGTAGCCGACCAGCGCACCGGCGCCGACGAACATGACGTAGTCGCCACGGATCCGGCCGCCGGTGAAAGTCATCGCCCGGAGAACCTTTGTCGCCAGTCGCTTGTGTCGCGCCGTCTCCAGCGCCTCTGGCGGCGTCGGCGTGGGCAGGACGAACAAGGCATCGAGTTCGACCGGCGGAAGCGCTGCAGCAGCCGCCTGGCCGGACGGCGTCAGCACCCACAGGTGGGCGCTACATTGATCGCGGTGGAAGTCGATCGCTGGTCCTCTATCGATCAGGCCGGCCCCGACGGCGTCGACGACGGTCGAGTACCTGATCACCCGCTGGCGGCCGTCCGGACGCCGGAGCCAGTCGTCTTCGTCGTAGCGATAGCCGCCGAAGAGGCCGCTATTAAGCGAGCGCACATGAGCGAAGGTGCAGCCGCCGCGCATGCCGGACAGGATCCGGATTTTGTCGGTGATCTTGATCTTCGCCATCAATACCTCCCTGCCGCGATCTCGGCGATCGCGTCATGTTCATAGAGATTCAGTGTCGGCGGCAGGTAGGCGCGCTCCGTCCATTCGAACGTTGCGGTGGCGAGTCCTCCGCGCGGACCCAGCTTGATGGTCAACAGGCCGACGTCAGACAGGGCACGGAGAGCGCGCCGGCATTCGTAGCTTTGATTTGGTGCTAGTTTCTGTAGTGCGATGACTTGAAAGAAATCCCATGTCTGAAAGCCAGCTTCCGGATGCTTAAAAATCTCACACGCAGCAAGCGGCTGCGTAAAAATGATACCGCCGTTTGGCAAATCCCCGCGAGAATATTTACCCCGTCACGACAGATACGGGCTTAAGCCGTCGGCTCCAACGATCCGCGCGATCTTGATTTCGTCTATGGGCTTCGCTGTCGTCTCATCAACTTCGAACGCCCGCCGGCCCTGTGCCTTCGTGCACGCCGTCAGGATCGTCACCGGATCCCACTTGCCGGGCTGGATCGCGACGAGCGGGATCGATGCCTTCGCAGACACGGTCAGAAGCAGATCACTGTGCATGGTGACGGCGCATTGCCGCCGGCCGGCGATCTCGACGACGCCGGCAGCGTCGAAGAAGCCGTGGATATCCGGATCCGGTGGTGCATTCTTTGCGCGAACCCGGTCGCAGGCCGGCGTGGCGTAGTCATTATGCATGTCGGGTTGTCCTTCTGGATCTCGGTCCGGCATCGTCAAATCAATCGAACGGGATGTCGTCTGGGTTCATCCGGAACCCCCTCGTGTACCTGACCGGCGCCGACGATGAGGCCGGCCTCTCCGCCGGCGGAGCACGATTAGCGGCCGCTGCAGCGACCGCCGCATCAAGGGGATCTGGCTTCCCGACGCGCGGCGGGAAGAACCGCGATAGCGGCACGCGACCCTGTCCAAAACCCGGATCGATGTATGTCTTCGGCGGTCGCGGCGGCGGCGCCAGCGGCTCCGTGAGGATCGGCGCGTCGTCGTCTTCCTCGGGTACGAGCGTGAAGCCGTCGGGCGGCGGCGGAAACGGGTCGTCGGCTTGCGCCGGCGCAGCGATGACCGCGTCGTCTTTCTCGACGAGAGACGCCGTCGCATCGAGCGGGTCAGCGGCAACCGGCTCCGGGTCGAGCACGACAAAGCCGTCGTCAGTTTCGAGCGGTTCGGGCAGCAGCACGCCGTTGATTGCATAGATCAACTGATCTGACTCTGAGACGAGCAACTCGTTATTGCGCTCGTCGATAACCAAGACTGCATCGCTTTCGCTTTCGACAACGGCGTCATCATCGTCTTCGAGCGGTTCTGGGTATACTACTGGCTCGGGTGCCGCCGGCATCAGGGCCGGCCGCCGCGGGAATTTCAGCCGAAACTGCTCTGTCATTTATGCATCCTCCGCGATTGAATCGAGCAACTCTTGCAGCATGACGCCGATCGGCGATAGCGGCATCGACGGATCCAGCGGTGGCGGATCAGGAATCCACGGATGGTCGAATTCGCGCGCTGTACGCTCGGCTGCGTGTGCCTGCTTCGTCCGCCAGTCAGCGAATTCGCGCAGCCGATCGACCAGCTTTGCGTTGATTTCATCGATCTGCTCGATCGAAAGGTCGGTGCGATCTATCAGCGCGCGCAGCTGTGGCTTCGGTATGCAGAGCACTAATGCCGCATAGCGACGCCACTTCGTGCCGTTCGTCATCTTGAACGTCGAAACGACCCGCCGCCAGATCCGAGTATTCGGGAAGCGCCTCATGCCGCGCACCCCATCACAGGATCTCGCTCGCAGCGGCCGCAGATGCGATTGTTGACGCCGGCGGAGAAGAATTTCCTTTGACCCTGACATCCGACACCAAGGCATGCGCGCAGCTTGTCGCCGGGCCGCGCCATGCCAACGCGCGAGATGACGGTCTGCAAGGCGCCGACCGTCCGGCCCATCCTCTCGGCCATCACACTGTTCGGCGGCCTCGGCATCGAAAAGTACATCAAGGCCAGCCGTTCGATGTCAGCATCGGTCCATGGCGTGCCCTGGTTGTCGTCGAACGTAAGACCGATGTCTGAATTTATAGCGTCGAGATCAATCATTTCGCCACTCCGTCGTTAGCGGAGCGCGTGAGATGAGCGTCGAAGTCTTTCTCGGCCTTCGCGATCTTGCGCGCGCGAGATTGCGACGCGATGCGCTCGCGCGCCATCAGCGTGCGGAGTTCATCGTCCAAGCCCCTGACGCAGTCCTTTCTGCGCGACAAATAGCGGTAGAGCGTTGAGCGGCCGATGCCGAGTTCCTTCGCGATCCGCATCCGCCACCGGCCCAGCGGATACAGCAGCTCCGCCACCCACTTGATGCGGCCAGCCTGCGTGGCCGGGACTTCCTTCAGTGCATTTTGCGGCACCGCAACCTTCATACTTTGAAGTACAACCAAAAGACCTTAGAACACTAACTCACAATAAAAAGAGACACATCATGTACCATGTGTCAAGCGAGAAAGAAATTAGGGAGTGGCACAAAAAATGTTTTTGGTCTTGCTGACTTCCGATGTTCGATGCCGCGAACCGAAGGAGAAAAGTCATGCTGAAGAAGATTTTTTCGGCGATCGCCGCGGGTCTGAAAGCGATCGGACGCCTGGTTGGCGGCGTCGTGACGGCGCCATTTCGTGCGCTGGATGCCGTTCTTGGCGGCGGCTCGGACGTGCCACCATTGCCGGCGGCAACGCCTGAGACGGAAGACGTGCCGGCGCCGGCAAAGACCGAAGACATGACGAAAGTCTATGCGGAGGTCGCACTGGCGGTGATGCAGTGGTGCGTCGAGAGTCTGACGGCCGATGCGCCGGCGCCGATGCCAGCGAACATGCCAAGAAAGATCGCGGCATGGCTGCCGGGGCTGACGCGCGAAGAGTGCTTCGCGCTCGGTTGTGCCGAGTTATCAGCGATTTCTGCGCACATCCGAAGTTATGAACTGGTGCGCGGCGTCCGTAGCGTGCGGCCGCTGGAGCGTGCGGAGTGGCCACCGGAGCCGAGGCCTGCGCCGGACTCCGGTGGGTTCGTTACTTTCCCCGCTGACGGAGCAGATTCGACATTGTCAGCCGAAGCTGAAGTTCTCTGATCGTGAACGCCTGCTCAGAAATCACTGCGTCACGCCGAGCGAGCTCATCGCGCTGCTTGTCGATCCGACGCTGCAGCGAGCCGATCAGGGCGTCACGGCCGCTGATGGCGTTAACCACTGCGCGCTCGCGCCGTGCATGCGCGACGTTCCGCAAGCCCGCTACCATTGCGCCGGCAATGGTGGCAGAGCCGGTCACTGCATCAGCAGTGAAGGCTCGTTGGTCGAAGTTAGTGTGGCTGTCACCGGCCATTCTGGTCTCCTTGCTACTTCGTAGGCACACATTGTGTGCCGTACAGTTGCACAATGGAACAGGACGTGTTAAGGAAGCTTAATGCCGATTGATCGAATTAGATCGATCGCCAGATTTTGGAGGGGTTAGCGTTGCGTATTCACTTCGTCAGCGATCTTCACTGCGACATTCGCGACAACAGCATCGATGCGATGCCAGACGTCGATGCCGACGTCTCGGTGGTCGCTGGCGACGCAATGGCGCCGGGTACCCTGGCTCTGCGCCGCGTGCGTGCGCTGTACCCGGATCGCAGCCGGCCGTTGATCTATGTGCCAGGAAACCACGACTACTACTCGCATCACGACCTGAAGCGCCCGGAACTTAAGACGACATGGCAGCGCCAAAAGGAAGAGATGCCGGTAGTCGCGCGCGAGCTCGGCATCACATTGCTCGACGACGCGGTCGCTGAAATCGACGGCGTGCGCTTCATCGGCGCCACGTTGTGGAGCGACTTCTCAGCGCGTCCCGGCACCATGTCGTTTGACTTTGCGGTCAGAGAAGCCTGCAGCTCGCGTGGCATGAACGACTATCGCTATATCAAGGTTGATCCAGGTCGATCGAAAGACACGCTGCGTCCGCGCGATACCGTGAACGCGCAAAAGGCGTCGCGGGCGTTCATCGAGGGCGTTCTTGCAACGCCGTTCGACGGCGAGACGGTGGTCGTGACGCATCACGCGCCGACCTACTATTCGCTGCGGAACGAAGGTCGTCAGTTCGACGATCTAGACTGGTGTTATGCCAGTAACCTTGAGGCCTTGATGCACGGCGACACTGCGCCGGCGCTCTGGCTGCACGGTCACATCCACGTCAATCGCGATCTGACGATCGGCACAACGCGCGTCGTTGCGAATCCGCGCGGCTATCCAATGCGTGGCGGCAAGCGCGAGAATCCGGATTTCGATCCGGCGATGGTCATCGAGGTCGGCCGCGATTTGAATCCGAAGTGGGGGATCTGAGATGGCAACATATCTCATCAGCGACACGCACTTTGGTCATTCCGGCATCATCGATCTTTGCAAGCGGCCGTTCGCCGACGTGCGCGAGATGGACGAAGCGATGATTGCTGCATGGAATTCGGTGGTCAAGTCCAATGACACCGTCATCCATCTGGGCGACTTCGCGCATCATTATCCGGATCATGATTTGCCGAGACTGTTCGCGATGCTGAACGGCCGGAAGCATCTCATCAAGGGAAACCACGACAACAAGGCGACCCAGGCTCTCCCATGGGAATCGCAGCGCGACATCGCCTACGCCTCGATCGACAGCCAGAATGTCGTGTTGTGTCATTACGCGATGCGGACCTGGCCGAAGATCCGGAAGGGCGCGCTGATGCTGTACGGCCACTCGCATGGCCGGCTGCCGGGCAACACGCAGTCCGCCGACATCGGCGTCGACGTCATGGGCTTCGCGCCAGTGCGCTTGGCGCAGATCAAGGACTACTTGGCGACACTGCCGCTGATGGCTGATCCCGAGGCGCGGAATGACATCGAAGACCTCGGCGGCGGAGGGCTGAAGCTGTGAGCGAGAAAGCAGCAGAGCCACTCTGGATGGTCTGCCGCCGCGGTGGTGACGTCATCGTCCGCTGGGAAGACTTGACGCCGGCCGAGCAGGCCAGCGCTCACAAGCATCACAACAAGATTCACAAGGAGGCAAGACGATGAAGCAACGCATTTACTCTGCACCACACCAGACTCGCGGGCGCGTGCTCGTCATGCAGGGTTCGACAGCGATCGCGATGGGATCGTTGTCGAACCTCGCGTGCATCAGCCGGGCTCTCTCGACGCCGGGCGTCGACATCTACCTGCATCCCGACGACGCGATGGATTTCCAAGCCTGGCAAGTGGAGCAGATCGCGGCGAAGAGGAGGCTGAATTGATCCTTGGTCGTCGACAACTGATCGCCGGCGCCGCCGCTGCAGCCGCCGTCGCCTCGCTTCCGGCCGCCGTGGTGAATGCCGTCGATGCCGCCGCGATCCAGCATGCTGACCGGGTGAACGATCTGATGCGGCAACTCGTGCGGCTCCTTCACTCGGACGGATATGCTCTCATGAAGTTCGGTGACGGTGGCCGAATTCTGTTCTGGCTCGACAAGGCCGGCGACTTTTCGTCGACCGTGATGATGTCGGCGGACGACACGGCGACACCTGATGTTGCGACGACTCTAGAACGCGCAGTCGCAATCGCGCCGACCTTGGTGAGGCTCTGATGTCAGACGCATTCACCCTGGGCCTCGGCTACGAAGTCGTCACCTGCTGCAAGAGGGATTGCCTGCAGTCGTTTGCGATGACGACCGCGTTCAAGAAGGCGCGCCATGCCGACAAGCGTACGTTCTGGTGCCCGAACGGTCATCCGCAGCACTTCACGTCCGAGACCATCGAGGAGCGGCTGCAGAAGAACGTCGCCGCCCTGCAGACGCGGATCGGATACCGCGACGCCGAGATCAGTCAGCTGCGCAACAGCCGGGCCGGCGTCGAACGCAGGCTGCGGGCGACGCGTGGTGTTGTCACCAGGATGCGGCGCAAGGGCGAGACAGTATAATGCCCTCCTACTTCGCCCGCGCTCGTCCACGCCGCAAAGCCGTGCGCTACTCAGCGACGCCGGCCGTGCTGCGTCGCCTGGGTATTGTGGCGAAGCTAAAGCGGAGGCTGAAGACCGAGGAGCACGACGCCCAGGTCGATCTCTTTCGCGATCACATTTGGCCGCGGCTGGTCGACGGCGCGGTGGCATTCGCGATCGGCAACGGTGGCAAGCGCCATCCCAAGGTCGCCAAAGCGATGAAGGAAGAGGGCGTCACCGCCGGCGTCCCTGACATCTTCGTCATCCACCGGCGCCAGGCTTACTTCCTCGAGATGAAGAAGCCGAAGGGCTGCCGTGTATCGAAAGAACAACGCATCATGATGGCCCGCCTCGTCGGCGCCGGCGCGATCTGCGCAGTGGCAGCAGGCTTGGATGCAGCCATCAGGCAGCTCGAGCAGTGGGGACTGCTCAAAGAGGTTGGGGCGGGGCCTGGCCGAGACCGGCGCCGGCGAATTCGGCCGCGATCGCGGTGAAGCGCTTCGTCCAGTCCAGACCTGACCTGGTAAAAATACGGGTGCCCTTGTCGGAGACGTGCACCTGCGCGCGGTACCCGTCGAACTTGATCTCATGGATCCAGTCGGCCCCGGCCGGCGGCTTGGGCTTCAGGGTCGCGAGTTGGGGGCTGAGGAATCCGGGCATAATGAGGCAGGGAACCGCCCCCTCGACGTCCGCGAGGGACGGAGACTGTGTACGCTTACGCTTGGCCATGTGCAGCCAACATAGGAGCGCATGGCAGGGATTCCGAATCCTTATAGGCGACTCAGTTGTCGCGTTCTATGTTTGTTCACGAATTCTTGCCATCATTTCGGTTGCGGGCGCCGGCGACTTCACTCAAAGTGATCGCGGCGCCGCGGAATACCGCGGAACGCAGCGGGAGGCCGTGGTGGGGCAAGACGGCAAGCACGCGCAGCGCGTCACGACGACGCTTCGAAAGGATCGATACGCACAACTGGTCGCCGTCGCGAAGAAGCGCGACGTCGCTCTGTCGTGGCTGATCCGGCACGCTGTCGAAAAATTTCTCGAGGACGAAGGCGGCGGTCCCCGGCTGCCATTCGATGAGGGTCAGGGCCATGGAAAGCGCTGAGCTGTTCGCCGGTTGCGGCGGTCTCGCGATGGGAATGGCCCGTGTCGGGTTCAAGCACACGTTCCTCGCCGAGTTCAATCACGACGCGGTCGAGACCGTCCTTCACAACAAGGCGAAGGGCGTCGAGCACGTGCGCGACTGGCCGATCGAGCGGCAGGACGTGCGCGGGGTCGACTGGAAGGTGCACAAGGCGCTCGAGCTGCTGTCCGGCGGCCCGCCCTGCCAGCCTTTCGGCATCGGCGGCAAGAAGAAGGGCGACAAGGATCACCGCGACATGTGGCCGGAGGCGATCCGCGCCATCCGCGAGGCCAAGCCGCGCCTGTTCCTGTTCGAGAACGTCCGCAACATCGCCGGCCCGAAATTCCGCCCGTACCTGGAGTGGATCGTGTCGTCGCTGCAGCGGCCCGCCAATCTGCGCAAGGACGGCGAGACGCAGATCCAGCACGCGATGCGCCTGCGTTCGTCGCGCGCCAAGCAGGACTACCGCGTGAGCTGGCAGGTCGTGAACGCCGCCGACTATGGCGCTGCGCAGATCCGCCACCGCGTGCTGATCTTCGGGCTCCGCTCCGACGTCGGCGTGGCGCCGTACGACATGAGCCCGACCCACTCGCGCGACCGCCTGCTGTGGGACCAGTACGTCACCGGCGAATACTGGAAGCGGCACGGCCTGAAGAAGCGCAAGCCGTCCGAGCAGGAAGCCGCGCGGGTCGAGATGCTCAAGAAAGGTGACGAGCCCGAGACCTTCGCCTGGGTCACGGTCCGTGACGCGCTGGCCGGCCTCGGCGAGCCGAACGGCAAGCGCAACCACGTCTTCCAGCCAGGCGCGCGCGTCTACCCCGGTCACACCGGCAGCCCGCTCGATCTGCCGTCGAAGGCGCTCAAGGCCGGCGACCACGGCGTCCCCGGCGGCGAGAACATGATGGTGAAGGACGACGGCACCGTACGCTACTTCACCACCCGCGAGGCCGCCCGCCTGGTCGGCCTGCCGGACGACTACGAATTCCCGCGCTCATGGTCGGAGAGCATGCGCCAGCTCGGCAACGCTGTGCCCGCCCAGCTCGGCGCGGCTGCCGGATCCTGGTTGCTGCGGCTGGCCGCCAACGAGGCGATCCCGCTGGAATTGGCGCGCCGGTCGGCGTAAGCATCGACTGCGGCTCGAATCCTTGGGGACCGAACCGGCATGGGGAGGTCCAGGAATGGCGCGCGCGCCGGACAAGGCAGCGGTCGAGGAACTGCAGAAGGCTCTTGCCGCCGTCAAGGAGTCGCTGGGCGAGAATCCATCGCCGACGATCATCCGCCGCGTCCGAGCCGCCTTGGCGGGTCATGCCGAAGAGCTCGAAGGTGTCCGCGCCGCCACCGATCCGATCGCGATGCCGCGCGCCAGCTTCGATCCCGCCGACCCGAAGGCGATCGGCCGCATGGTGTCGATCGCGCTGCTCGCCCAGAAGATGGTGCCGCTGGAAGAGGTGAAGCCCGCCTACGGCGCCGGCGTCTACGCCATCTATTACAACGGCGACCATCCGCTCTACGCGTCCATCTCCGGCACCGAGACGCCGATCTACGTCGGCAAGGCGGATCCCGCCAAGGACGACGCCAGCGATTCCCGCGAGCAGGGCGACAAGCTGACCGGCCGCCTCATCGAGCACGCCAAGACCATCCGCACCGCGGAGGGCTACGCCAACCAACTGCCGGAAGGCCTCTATCCCATCAAGCTCGGCGACTTCACCTGTAGGCGCCTGGTCTGCGCCACCAACGCGCAGCTCGTCGCGGAGAAGCATCTGATCCGGACGTTCTGGCCGGTGTGGAATTCGGAGACGAAGGCCTGCTGGGGAATGAGCAAGCACGGCGACTCCACCGGCACGCGCAAGAACAAGCGATCGCCGTGGGACGTGGTCCATCCCGGTCGACAGTGGGCGCTCGACGACGAGATCGAGGACAAGTTCACCCCGGACGAGATCGCGCAGAAGATCGAGCAGGTCCTGCAGAAGTATCCGCCCCGCAAGGACCACGCCGCGCTGCTCGAGGAGATGCTCGCTGGCTTCCGCCAGGACAGCGACGTGAAAGAGGCCGAGGCCTCGCCGCTCGGTGAAGAGGCGCCGGGCCCCGATCCAGACGAAGCCGGTGGCGAAGACGACGAGTAATGTCTCGCCGGAGCGCAGCGCGCAGATGGCGCGCGTGCGCGGCCGCGACACCAAGCCCGAGATGCGCGTCCGCCGCGCGCTGCACGCCGCCGGACTCCGATATCGCCTCCACGCGAAGGGGCTGCCTGGCCGGCCTGACCTGATCCTTCCAAGCCGCCGCGTCGCCGTCTTCGTTCACGGCTGTTTCTGGCATCGCCATCCGGATCCCGAGTGCAAGCTCGCGCGCCTGCCGAAGTCCCGGCTCGATTTTTGGCTGCCGAAGCTGGAAGGCAACCGCGCGCGCGACGAGCGCAACAAGGTCGCGCTCGAGGCGCTCGGCTGGAAGATCATCGAGGTCTGGGAGTGCCAGACCAAGCCCGAGGACCTGGCCAAGTTGGCGAAGGCTGTGGCCCGCATGCCGAGGGCGATCTGAATTCAAGCTTTCAACAAATCCTTGATCAGGGTCCTAGAGGTCCTGATGTGGATCTCGATCAGCGGCGGCGTACTCACTCTCGGTGAAAGCAACAGCAAGCCGCCGGTGATGCCGGAAACGTTCGCGCCGTAGTATCGACGCACCAGCTTTCTGAAATTCGATCGGCTCCCGTCGTTGCGGTGCGCGATGTGGTTACGCACGTAGCGCATGTCCGTGAAGTGGGAGCCGAAGTTTCGTATGACCGAGATGCAATGCTCGGCCGGGTCAACGATGTGAACCACGCTGTCGCGAATGCTGGGGCCGTCGTTCCAGCTCAGGGTGATCGGCTTGGCCCTGTTGAGCGTGCGCATTGCATTGACGGCGGCGGCTGCGGAGTTCTGTCTGGCCAGGAGCGTCGGCGCGCTTCCGTCGATATACGGGGTGCCGCAGCACAGCTTCGCGAAGATGATCTTCATGTGGTTTTCTAGGAGGATCGCAAGCCGCAGATGGACGATCTCGGCGATGACCTTCCTGTGCATGGCGCCAAGCGTAGCCATCGAGCCGAGCAGCGCCAGCAGTCGATCGGTCTCCTCATAGAAGGTCCGGTAGTCTGGATCTAGCTTGGCCATGGTCGGGAGCGATTAAGCGAAGGCCTCGACGAGGAGTTCGTGGCGGACAGCGCGCGACTTGATGCGGTGCAGGTTGCCGCCGTGGAAGCCTGAGACGTATCTGGGATCCGGGTCGGCGGGACTATCGATGGCGGCTGAGGCCCTGGCGTCGACCGCCCGCACGACGTCGTGTATCTTGTCGAGGGATGGCATGGCGTCGCGTTTCTGGTCAAGCACCAGCATGAGACTGAACGCGATCTGCGACGATCGGAAAATGGTGTCGGAGAAGTCATCCGGCGGCAGCGAGACGAGGCGTTGAAAAAGGGCCTCCAGCCGCTTCTCGAGGTCGTCTTCCTGTTCGAACGTTTCGTCGTAGTCCTTGTAGTATTTCTTGATCTTGTTCGGGTTGTAGTCGATCAGGCCCTCGATGAAGTTGATGACGAGGTCGGACATGAACTGGACCTCCTGCATGCGGGAGATCTCGTTCGCCGAGAAGATGTTGGTGTTGCGCCAGAAGGGCAATCGCGCGACGGCCTGGTTGAGGCAGAACTGCTTGAATTCGCCGCTGTAGAGGGCATTCAGCTTCTCCATCGGATTGAGCGTCTTGGAAACCGAGTTGATGCGCCCGAAGATCTCGATGACGTCCTGGTCGGTCGCCCCGATCAAGTAGCCGACCGAAAGCGCGGTGGACAGCAGAGTGCTCTTCTGGGCCGGTGTGAGGTCCGAATACTTCACGCGACCTTTGTGCGCGGGATGCCTCGCCGCGAATTCGTCGGCTCGATAAGCGATGATGGTGCGGACGCGTTGTTGGCCGTCCACGACTTCCTTGATGCTCCGCTCGCTCTCGATGTCGATCTGCTGTCGGATGTATATCGAAGGGACCGGTTTCCTCTCGAAGATGGTGTTCATAAGGTAGGCGCGCTGCGGCGGCGACCAGACCGAACGTCTCTGGTACCAAGGATTCAGATTGAGGGTCTTGCTGTTGTAGAACCCGAGCAGATCGGAAATGATCAGGGATTCGTAATCGACGCGTTCCATGCGGTGTCCTTATTTCGTAACGATTCCCTTGGCGCCGGCGATGAACCAGTTCCACTTCTTCTTCTTGTCGATCTCGGGCCGCTCGGCGCCGAACTGGAATTTTCGGCTACGCATCGGATCGATGCGCATCGAAGTCGTCGGGTCCGGTGGCAGCCCCGAGTAGATGACGCCGGGTTCCTGATAAAAGAAGTCGTCGACCCGAAAGAACTCGCTCTCGCCGCCGTTGATCGAGATGCCGAACGTCAACTCCGTGACGATATAGCCGGTATCGTTCTTCACTTCCGCCGTAAATCCGGGGGTATTGCGCAATCCGTAGGGGCCGTAGCCGCCGGCGACTATGCGGAGTCCCCGAAGCTCCTCCGTCGAAAGCTCGACGGAGGATTTCCTCAGGCAGGCGACCTTAAGGGACTTGGCGGCCACGTCCGACGTCACCCCCTGCATTTTGGCCAGGACGCAATCGTCGAAGGCATTGGCCCAAGCCGCGCCGGCGGCCGCCGAAGCCGTGTCGGCAACTCCTAAAAACCAGCCAATTTTCAATCCCGCCCCCCTCGTTTCCACCCTGCGGAATCGGCATTATACGGGTCGATCGCAGGTTGCAAATGGGGGATTTCGTGAAGAAACGCCGCGCGAGGATGAAGGAGAACTCGCTCGCCGACATCATCGGCTTTGAGGGCGATCGAGGTGATCTCTACCGCGAGATCGGCCGCTTCGTCTTCGAATACAGCCGCCTCGAACACGACCTCCGGTCGCACCTACGGCGCAAGGCGCAGGTCCCGTTCGACTTCGACACGCCGATCATGTCGGCCTTCGACTTCGCCAGGCTCTGCAACGCCATGATCGCCGTATCGGAGATCGAGGAAGCCGATGGCAAGCCGGACCCCGTCCTCAAGGATCTGCTGAAGCAGGCCAAGGCGATAAACGACATCCGCGTCGCAGTGGTACACGGTCGCTGGATGTCGACCTATGCCGGCGACCGGGCTCGGCACGTCTCGCGCAACAGCATGAAGCCCACGAATTATTTCGAGAACGAAGGCGATCTCGACGAACAATCCGACGCCATAGTGAAGCTGCGCGCCGATCTGGCGGAGGCCGTTCACGCCGGCAACGAACGTCGCGGACCAAAAGCCGTAAAGAAGCGCCGAAAGCTCGACTGACCTCCGCCGCGCGCGAGGCGGTTCCGAATAGATGAGATTGCCCAAATATACTGGGCATTTTTCGTCGAAGCGGTCTGGTTGCCCAAGATACTGGGCATGTGGCGCACTCCACAGCCTGTTGAAAGCGTGGACAGCGGCGGAGCCGATTGCCTATGGCAGGCATTTCGGCGTCGATCGGCGCTTTTGCCGAATATAGCAGGCAAATTAAACATCGATGGGAAGCTAAGGTTTCTACGCGCGCTTGCCTGTCAACAAATGATCTGTTGCATTCTTCCGATTGAGTAGACAGATTGTCTACCAAAGACGGCGCGATGATCGCGGCGTCGAACGGGAGAGCAGAATGGCCTTTAAGATGGAGACCAGGACCGACATCGAGAACGAAATCGACAGCCCGTCCGCCGCCAAGAACCGGCTGCGGGCTGTCCTCGCCGCCGACGGCGACAAAGTCGATCTCTATGATTACGACTTCGATGACATCGTTGTTCGCGTGAAAGCTCAGGACGACGCGCAGCTCGACGAGTTCATGAAGATCTATGCGGCCGCTCGCGAGCACGGCTTCGAAGCCGGCAAGTTCGATAAGGCCGCCGAGATCCGGCGCGCTCTCGACATCTAGACGCACCGACATCGACATCACGCCCGGCGGCCCTCGCGGCCTACCGGGCCCGGGGCGTCAGAGGGTGCCGCCATCGCGGCGCCGAGAGGCGGCAACATGACCCGCAATCCGATGCAAGCCCGCGCCGGCCACCGCGCGCGCTTCAGCGTTCCGCCGCCCGTCCGTAAGGGCTTCTTCACGTACGTCGCCACGCTCGAAGACCGGCTCGATCCGTACTGGAATGGATTGAAGTTCCCGGCCATGACGAGCCGCCGCGCCCAGCTCGCTGCCTGGAAGCATGCCGAGCGCATCGTCACCCGCGAGGCCGACCACGGCTTCGACTACTTGGCCTGATCGATGGCGAAGCTTTCGACCAGGGCCGCCCGCATCAAGGCTGCCGCCGTGGCGGCTTACGGCCCGCGCGGCGTCTCGCAACTCGCCGCGGCGGCCGGCGTCTCGAAGCAGATGTTGAGCTTCATCGTCACCGGCGCCAAGCCCGCCAGCGACGACGTCTACCGCAAGGTCGCCGACGCGCTGTTCGCCGAGTCGGAGCGGCTCATCACGGCGTCCGAAAAGATCGGCCTGATGGCCGGCAAGATGATCGCAGAACTGGAGAAGTGACGAAGACCATCCGCCCGCGGGCGGGTAGACCGACTTGCAATGAATGCTTGACGATCCTCCGCGCGGACCGTCGCGGGTAAACTCAGCGCACGCTTATCCTGAAATGGCCCCTGGACGCGAGTCCGGGGGCTTTCGTTTGAGCTTGCTCTTGCGGGCCTCCTCGCGCGGCGCAGGCAGCGTGCCGCCGGCCGCGAGGTACGCCTCGACGACGGCCTCCGACCACGCCTTCATGCCGGTGGCTTTCTCCGTCATCCGCTGCGAGGTCAGGTAGTATGCCTTCGTCGTCGGCGCCGCTTCGTCTTCGTCATGCGGCAGCGTGTGCGCCAGCACCAGCGAGCTGACGACGCCGGAGACCTTCTCGGCGATGAAGTCGCCCATGGCGCTGCGGACCAGATGCAGCGAGAAGTGCGGCAGCCCGTCGAGCGCCTTGGCGGCGCGCATGCGCTGGATGTGGCGGTTCAGGCTGTTGGGGTAGACGCTCACGTCGTTGTTGTCGGCGTCGCGGCCGAAGCGCCTAGTCGACGCGAACACCCATTGGCTCGGCCAGTCGCCATGCTCGTTGGCGACGAGCTGCGTGTAGTCGACGATGCTGCCGGCCGCGATCCCGCCGACGGCCGGCGGCAGCGGCAGCCAGAATTCGGTCTTCGCTTTCATCGCCGACGGAGGCCAGGCGGCTCGACCCCAGCCGTCGTCGCCGAGCGGATCCTGCTTAAGCAAGTCCGCGCGGCGGAGCTGCACGGTCGACGCGCGCCGGTTCGCGGTCATGCACGTCCACCACAGGCCCCAGCGGACGCCGGGGCTGATCTTGTCCTCGGCGGTCCGGCCGGCGCAGTAGCGTTCGTGCGCCGCCAGGACGGCGCCGATCGCCGCCACGTCCAGGTCGGCCTTGCGCTGGCGGTGAACGGCCCGGCGCGCTTCGATCGCGTGCATGGTCCCGGTGTCGGGGTCGCCGGCGGTCAGCCGCTCCCACCACCTGTCGACGCCCTCGATGAGGCCGCTCTCGTCCGGCTTCTTGTCGGCAGCCCAGGTCATGGCAGCCTTAAAATAGGCGACGCACTTTTCTTTCTGCCGGTGGCTGTCGATGGCGTCGCGGGCCTGGTTGATCGCCGGCCGGTCGAGCTCCGTGAGCCGCTTGCCGTGCAGTGCGGTGAAGCTCGGCTTGGCGAAGGCGAGGCGGACGTCGTCGACCGTTCCCTTCGAGGGAGGCTTCATGCGGCGGTTGACCCACCGCGGCTGCGCGATCATCGCCTGATAGGCCGCGTCGAGGTCCGCCCAGGTCCATCCCTCGTCGGCGGAAACGGTGGTCTCGGCGTCGCCGTAGCGCAGCTCCGTGTACGCGTCCGTCGCCGCCAGCCGGGCGGCGCTCACGGACAGGTAGTTCGGGTGTCGCTCGCGGACGTCGCCAAGGACTCGCATCGTCTTCAGCGCCTTGAGCGTCCACTTCACCGACCCGCCGCGGCGCCGGATCAGGAGATAGTGCAGCTTGGTGTCGGCCCAGATGTCGACGCCGTCGTCGCCGGCGGCCGCCGCCGCGATGGCCTCCTTGACGTGCTTCGCCGCGATCTCGACGCGCTGAAAACCCATACTCTGTACCCGCCTTTGTACCCACCCATCGCCCGAAATCTCGACGGCGGGAAGGGGGCGGGGAGCGGTTTGCCCCGGTTTTCTGCAGCTAAATCCTTGAAATAGTTAACGGCGGCTGCCTGCGAGCGTCGAATACGGGAATCATAATCCTGGGGTCGGGGGTTCAAATCCCTCCCTCGCTACCAGCGGTCCCCCACCCACAGAACGCCTCAGGAACGGAGCTTCCATAAGCTCTTGAAGGCGGCCCTTAATTTCTACTTCAAACGCTCCTTCACGCCCGGCTTGGCGTGCACGACAACGCTGTGGATCAATCGACGAAACGTGGCGAATAGTTCCGGCCGTTCGGTGGCCTGCTCATCGCCCAAAGCTGCGCGCGTCGCCTCAATGTCTTTCAGGTAGTTCCTGATAGCGGCCGGATGAACTGTGATCGGCTTACCTTTACCCGGATCGGCCGAAAGGCTTACCGACGCTTCGCGAGCCGCCTCATATGTTCAAGTTTGAAAGACGGCCAACAAATAGGTAGCCCGCCGCTGCGAATCGAAGGGCTTGGCAGATCACGGAAAGAAGAGGCGGCCCGCCATGAACCTAGTGGCCTGTCCGATGATCGTTCACCTGTGGGGTGCCTCCTCCGATACTGTGGTCTTGGTTCCAGGCTGCCTGCGCACCCAAATTAAGACCACCTTCGCCCTCACAGCCCTCGAAGCAAGGCAAGCCAATGGTATTGGACGATTTGCCGGACTGATCTCTATGGTCGCGCACCACTCCGCCGCTCACGGCGTCTAGCATTTCGGGAGAGAGTTCATAGAGATCGCTATTCTGCTGTTCCATGGGGATAGTCTCCTGTTAGGCGCGGTGAGACCATCTCACCACCGGGCGGAGGGTGATCTGTTGTTCGAGCAAGCGCTGTGAGTTAGATCACACGAATGAGCTTGATGGCGTGATCGAGCGCGAAAGGCTTGCCGATGTTGCGCGAACCGCCCGACTTGAACCGATACAGACGAGGACCGGCGGAGAGGTGAAGGCTGGAACGATCACGATGCTGAGACGTTGCTCCTACTATCCCGCAGGAGGCTCGCATCATGATTGGGATATTTGCTGCGGCGATCGTGCTACTCGCCGCGACGACAGGGGCCAATGCGTCCGAGAGATCACTCAAGAGCTGGTTTTCGAAAGCTTCCTGCGAGGTCGTTCGGTATTACGTCGCCAAATACAGCGCGACAAGGGCGGAGACTTGGGCGCGGAAGAACGGGGCGACCGATGCTCAAATTGAGTCTGCTAGGCGATGCCTCATTAAACAGCGATGGGCTAACTCGACGAGATAGCTCCACCAGTCGATTGCGACGCTGCGCGCTGCGCCTCGGCGGCGCTGATTGCGCTGTATCGGTTCGGGCGGCCGCGCGGGCGGAGAGGTGACGCGTCAATCCCGTATACGTACAAGCGTGGCATCTAATGTTATTTCAGGGGCGTTTGTTGCGTATCCCTTGCACGATGCAACGATCTTGTCGCGCACCGCTTTTCCGGTCACGATTATTTCATGCGATAAGCGCCGTTCAGGAATCATATGGGCAATCGAGAGCGGGACTACAAAGGGTTGAGCCAGTGCTGATCATTGCTTTTACCATTCTCGGAATTGCCGTGCTGCTGGGCTCCGCGCTTGCGGTTATGTATATGCCTGAAGGCGCTGCAGCGCCTTCCTGGCGGCTGGCGGCATTGCACGGACTGATGGCCATTGGCGGTCTCGGCTGTCTCAGTCTCGCCTTGCGTGGGCCGCCTCGTGGGCTCGATCAGGGGGCCGGCTCATTCGGCATGATTGCAGCCGCGCTGATAGCGCTGGCGGCCGTCGTCGGCTTTGCCCTCTTTTCCGCGCGCCTTCGCAAGCGGCGGCTCTCGGGCACGCTGATCGGCATTCACGCCACGCTCGCGATCAGCGGCTTTGTCGTACTCATCGTCTACGTGACGGCGTGAGGCGGCTGAGACCGGATCATCCGAAAGGCTTGTCGTCGCTTCGCGAGCCGTTGATATGTATCGGTTCGGGCGGCCGTGGGCGGAGAGGTGACGCGCGTCAATCCCGTATACGTACAAGCGTGGCATCTAGTGTTATTTCAGGGGCGTTTGTTGCGTAGCCCTTGCACGATCCAACGATCTTGTCGCGCACCGCTTTTCCAGTCACGATAATTTCCAAATTGTCGACACCTGCGACAGAGGGAATGCCTTCGACTCGTCGCCACGTTTTGACGGTTGCGAGGAAGTTGTCGCCTGCCATGACGTATGAGCCACAAAATGAAAGCGCCGGGCCTTCCCCTGTGATTTTCCCATCTTCGAGAATAAGCCTTCCCGCACTTTCGCCGCGTGGCGTATGAAACCAAACGGAATATTCCCCATTCGTCGGCACGCATTGGTCCCCATGCGAATCCGTAAAAGCAAACTCGCAAATGTCGCGATCAGTTCCGGCGCAACGCGGTATCGTGGCGCAATACGCTGGCTCATCGTTATCGTTATGTTACCGTCATCGCCTGCATTTTCTCAAACCCTGACCGGGCAAGCATCCGTCATTGACGGCGGCACGCTAGAAACTCTCGGACAGCGCATTCATCTTTCAGGTATCGACGCGCCGGAATCGGCACGGCTATGCCGCAACGCGGACAGCGAGAAACAATTCACAAAGCGAGTCATTCCTGCCTGCATCGCGAGCCGCGAAAGGAAAACCGTTAGAGAGTTTCTCGTGGACAACGTCATTGCGGCCGCATTGTCGCCGCGCTTGATCCATCGAATTCGCCTCGCTTCAACGAGAAAAGCGGGGTCAACCTTGGACGATATCAATCAAAGATTTGAAGCTTTTCCCGATCCGATGGGAAATTGGATGGTGTGGGATTGTCAGAACGACGATTTCGCAATGATCGGTACGCAAAGAATGTGGATGCTCACGGAGCAACGCGCCCAGTCAGCGTGTGCCACGTTGAACGCTTTGCTGGGATCGATTCGAGAACCGGCAGCAATGCTCCTTTAGTGACAACAAGAAACCCCGCCTCGGCGGGGTTTTCTGTTGATGGCAAGGTTGCCGTGAAAGACCGCCGACGGCTAATCCTCTTTCCGGTCGTCGATCCCGCGATCCACGCGAGGTCAATCGAGCATCGTGGTCAATTCCGCGCCTTCATCGGCAACGAACACGGCAATCAATTCCGCCGGCTCCGTTTTGCTGGCGTTGGCGGAGACCACATGCGTCGAGCCCGGCGGCTCGTAGAACGATTGCCCGACCGTGAATGTCTCGAGTGGGCCGCCGCTGAGTTGCGAACTGATTTGGCCTTTTGTGATGTAGGCCGTGACGGTGCCGGCATGGCGGTGCGGCGGCGTGAAGCCGCCCGGTCCGTAGGAGACGCGCACCACGGTGACGCGCTTGCCGGGCACGTTGACCAGCGGATAGGACGCCACCACATCGACACGGTTCTCCGCCGGGCCCGATGAGCTGATCGACGCACAGAGCGGCGCCACCAGTGCCGCGGTCGCATCCATCGCCACCGTCAATGTCTTGCCGAGCGCAAAGGCGCAGGCGAGTCCCATCAGCATGGCCAATGCGAGCGGCCGCGGATCGTGGCGTGACAGCGACAGGGTCTTCAATCCGGTCATCGGACTCTCCTCTGATGGGTCGGGCAACGATGGAACGCTGCCGGTTATTGGACGCCGCGCTTAAGCCCGGCAAGTCTACGATATCGTCGAAGGAAGAGAAACGGCCGAGCTGCAATGCGTAGGGCGCAGACACCTACGCTGGATTTTGGTCGGCGGGCTTGAATACCGAGAGCGGAGTGGGGTCGCGGCTCGGCGGTGGCGGCACCTTGCCGTCCACATCGGTGAAGCCGTATTCGATCGCCAGTTCGGACGCGAGCAGGATCTGTCCGGTCTTGATGATGACCTCGGGATCGGCGGCAAGCGATGCGATCGCACGCCCGACGAACAGTGGAGTCTCGCCCCGCTCGGCGATCAGCTTTGCCAGTGCGAGCGGTACGCGATCGGGCTGGGCTGCGAGCTTTTCGCTCTTGATGTAGCCCGGCCAGATCGAGCAGGCCGTGATTCCATAGGGCTTCAGCTCGTGCGCCATGTCGCGGGCCATCCGGTCGACGCCCGATTTCTGGACGCCGAACGGCACGTTGAAGGTGTAACGCACGCCGCCGCCGGACGAGGTGTTGACGATCAGCCCCTTGTTCTGCGGCAGCATCAGCGGCACGGCCAACTGGCTCGCCACATAGTGCGAGCGCAAGCCGACGCGATGCATGGTGTCCCACAATGATATGGGCGTCTTCCAGAACGGGACGTTGACCGGCATGATGTTCGGCGCGGCGAACACGTTGTTCACGAGCACGTCGAGCCGGCCGAAGTCGCGCTGAATGCGCGCGAACACAGCGTGGACCGCATCGTCGTCGGCATGATCGCAGAGCAGGTCGAGGCCTTTGCCGCCAGCCCGGTCGATGTCCGCTATCGTCTCGTCGAGCGAGCCTGGCCATTCGGCGTCACCGCTGGCGCGTGTCCGTGCCGTGACCACGACCGTTGCACCGGCTTCGGCGAGGCCGATCGCGGCGCCCTTGCCGACGCCACGGCTTCCGCCGGTGACGAGCGCAATGCATCCCTCGAGGCGCCTGCTCCCCATAACGACTCCCATTTTTTCAACGCATCGTTTTCAAAAACGGCGCGTTGACAATAAATCTTCCTAGGAAGATAATAGAACAACTTTAAATCGCGTCAACCGGGAGAGCCGCCCATGATCACGAAAGAAGACAACGAGTTGTTGTGCCGGGTGACCGGCGATGCGCCGATGGGGCGGATGCTTCGTCAGCATTACTGGTTGCCGGCGGTGCTGTCGGTGCGGGTGCGCAAGGGTGAGGCGCCGGTCAAGGTCAAGCTGTTCGGCCGCAAGTTCATCGCTTTCCGGGGCAAGGACGGCAGCGTCGGCTTTCTCGACGAAGCCTGTCCGCATCGCGGTGCGTCGCTCGCTCTCGGACGCGTCGACGACTGTTCCGTGACCTGCCTGTTTCACGGCTGGCGGATCAGCACCAGCGGCGAGGTGCTCGACGTGCCGAACGAGCCCAATAACCCGAAGGAGTTCGCCAAGACGATCAAGGTCAAGTCCTACCCGACCTGCGAAGGTGCGGGGCTGGTCTGGGTCTGGATCGGCGAGGGCACGGCGCCGCCGCCGCCGGATTTCGAATGGATGAACCTGCCGCCGGATCAGGCCTACGCTGCCGGCATCGAGTTGAAGGCGAACTGGCTGCAAGGCGTCGAAGCCACCATCGATTCCTCGCACGTCGCCCTGCTGCATCAGAGCTGGACCGCGAATTCCGCGACCGATTTCGCCGCGACACGGCAGAACACCGCCGTCAGCTATCAGTTCGACAAGAAGGATTACGGCTTTCGTGCCGCCGCTTTGCGCGCCACGCCGGACGGCGCATGCCTCGCGCGCGTGACCGAATTCATCATGCCGTATTACGGGCTGATCGCACCGATCTACAGTGGCGCACAACAGGATCGGACCGCGATCATCGCAGTCCCCATCGACGACGAGAACCTGATCCAGTGGTATATCTTCTACAATTCGGAGAAGCCGACGGATTCCTGGCGCCGCATCCAGCGCTGCAACCAGTGGCCGATGGCGGGCGGTTTGCCCGGCGACGAAACCAACAACTGGGGTCAGAACCGCCAGATCATGGACGCGGGCAACAGCACGGGCTTCCATGAGATCGTGATCGAGGATTTCGTCGTGATGGTCAGCATGGGGCCGATCGTCGATCGCTCGGCTGAGTATCTCTGCTCGGCCGACCAGGCGATCGTGCGGGTGCGCCGGCAGTTGCTCGACGAGGTGCGCGGCTTCATCAACGGAAAGACGCCGAAGAGCGCCCAGAGCGAGACCATGTCCTACAAGGACATCCGCGCCGTCGGCGGCCGGCTGCCTTCCATGTCGGACGATTGGCGGCAGATTCCGCGCTGACGAAACCCTGTCTGGCGCGGGGCGGACAATCTTCGCCCCGTTCTCCCTGGAGTATCGAGATGACCGAGACCTGGAAACATGCCTGTCCGCTGGCCAAGCTGGAGGACGGCGAACCGCATGGCGTCAAGCTGGGCGAGCAGAACGTCGCGCTCTACAAAGTGGACGACAAGGTGTTTGCGACCGACAATGTCTGCTCGCACGCCTTTGCGTTGTTGTCCGACGGGTTTCTCGACGGGCATGTGATCGAGTGTCCGCTCCACGGCGCCATGTTCGATGTCAGGACCGGCAAATGCCAGTCGAACACCTACACCGACATCAAGGCCTTTGCGGTCGATCTGCGCGACGGCGAGGTGTATGTGAATCTCGACGCGAAAGATCCGGACTAGCAGCGGTTTCAGGAAACCCCCGGCAGCAAAAGGGCCGTGGTGCGATCGCTGCACCACGGCCCTTTCTTTATAGCGCCGGCTATGAAAGCAGGCGTCGTGGTTGCGTGGGCTATTTCACGCCGATGGTGTCCGACAGGGTCACCCAGCGCGTGCCGTCGAAGCGCTGCGGCCGGAGCGACTTGATCAGCCGATAGTCGTCCGGGGAGGTGTTGACGGTGATTCCCGGGATCAGTCCCGGAAGCGTCACGTTCTGCAGCGACCTCGCGTGCTTCATGATGTTCTCGCGCGACAAATCCGAGCCGCAGGCTTCGAGAACCTTGGTCATCAGCACGGCGATATTCCAGCCGGTGAAGTTGAGCTGTTCCTCGATGTTGCCTTCCGGATAGTATTTTTTCATGAAGGCCAGCCATTCGAGATAGCCGGGGTCCTGGGTCCATTCGGGATCGCCGACGGTCTTGGTCGGCGTCGCCGAGATGGCGCCCTTCGCGTAATCAGGTCCCGCCGGCTTGATGATGGTCGCCACGAAATTGCTGCCGATCGGCAGGAACTGCTGCATCTGCCAGCCGAGTTCGCCGGCCTTGCGGATCGCCTGCGAGGTGAACTTTCCGGTCGAGGCGTTCAGGAACACGTTCGCCTTGGTGTTCGCAAGCGAGATGATCTGCGATTCCACCGTAGGTGACGTGACCTCATAGGCCGCTGCAGCGGCGATCTCGGCCTTGGGATCGAGCTTGGCGAGCTCGGTCTTGAAGCTGTGCAGGTACTCCTTGCCGTAGTCGTCGTTCTGGTACAGCACCGCGACCCTGGCGCCGGGAATCCGCTCGGCGACCAGCTTCGCATAGAGTTTTGCTTCGGTGCTGAACAGCGTCATGCCCGAAATGGTGTAGGGACTCGTCTTGGGGTCGGCGAAACGGTCGCTGGCCGCGAAGACGAACAGTTGCGGGACCTTCTTGGCGTTCAGATATTTCTGCACGGCCGCGTTCTGCGCGGTCCCCATGCTGCCGAAGATGGCGACGGCCTCATCGGATTCGACCAGCCTGCGGGTCTGCTCGACCGCCTTGGGCGGGCTGTAGCCGTCGTCGAGCGAAATGAGCTTCACCTTGTGGCCGTTGATGCCGCCCTTGTCGTTGATCATCTGGAAGTAGCGGGTCTGCACCTTGCCGATGGCGCTCAGCGCCGAGGCCGGACCGCTATAGGGCATTGTCTGCCCAAGAACGAGTTCGCCTTCGGCGGCTCCTGCCGGCGGTCCCGCCAGCAGCAGCGCCGCAGCAAGAATGAACATGGCCTCGCGTCGCATCGTGCTTCTTCCCCCTGATGCTGATTAATCTTCCCGGTGATATTCTTCCTAGGAAGATAAATAGTCAACCCGTACGAATGGAGGGCCCTCAGCCGGTTTGCAGGAAATCCTCGAACGATTGTAGCGCATTGCGCGGCTTCGCTGATGTCAAGCCGTGATGCGGATGCTATGGATCGATCCATGCCGCCCGCGTCGGGCGCGAGGTAGTCCAATGAGCAAGAAGAGTGCTGGGCGCAAGGCGACGGCCGGTCGTGTGGAAGCGGCGAGTGCTGTCGCCACGATTTATGACGACATCGAATCCGCGTGGCTGGCGCAGCGCCCGGACCTCGACATGGCGATGGCCTGCACTTTCCTGCGGCTGGAGCGGGTCAACCAACTGCATGACCAGCGGGTGCAGGCCATTTCGAAGACCGTCGGCCTGCATATCGGCGATCTTCACGTGCTGCTGGCCCTGCGGCGATCGGGCAAGCCCTATGAATTACGGCCGACCGATCTGTTCCGCGCGCTGTTGGTGACCTCGGGGGCGATGACCAAACGCGTGGGCCGTCTTCAGCAAGGCGGATTCATCCTGCGGGTATCCGCCAACGACGACGGTCGCTCCGAACTGGTGCGCCTCACCGCCAAGGGACTGGCGACTGCCGATCGCGGGATTGCCGAAATCGTCAAGGGCGTGGCGTCGGTGACCGAGAGAAGCGGACTGACCAAGGCCGAGATCGCGACGCTCGATCGATGCCTGCGCAAGCTTCTGGCGGTCAACATGACGGCCGATGCAAGTGAAGCCCGCGGCCGCCGCGCGTCGGCGAGTTGATCCGGCTCGTTCAGATCACAAAAAATCCGTGCGTGCCGTCGCGCCTCAACTGATCGACGAGACCGTATTCCCAGTCGAGATAGGCCTGCATCGCCTTGTGCGGGGAGGCGGTGCCTTCGTAGGGACGGCGGTAGCGATGCGACGGGTCGGCTTTCGGCCATTCCGCCGGCGGCGTCGCGTCCAGCGCGCGGTCGTAGCCGCCGTCGAGCACGTAGACCTCCCAGCCCATTTGCGCGAGCCAGGATGCGGTCATGTCGGCGCGGACGCTTCTGTCGTCGGTCAGCAGGATACGTGCGCCGCGCACCGGCGCGGCGTTGTCGATTTCCTGAACCAGTTGCCCGCCCGGATAGTGACGGAAGCCCGGGATGTGGCCGGCGGCATATTCCTCCCGCTCGCGGACATCGAAGCGATACAGCGTGCGATGGGTCTCTGACTCCAGTGCGTGGGCGTCGTCCGGCCCGAGGCGCAGAACGCCGGCGCGGTAGGCGACATCGCGGGCATTATCTGTCGCGTTGTCGAACAGGCCGATGTCGCCGCGCCGGCCGGCGCCGTGTTCGAGCGTCTGGCCGGCAAGCGTCCAGCCCATGGTGCCGTTGCGCAGCGCCCGCACCTTGTTCGGAATCCCGGCATTGATCAGCGACTGCGCCGCGATGATCGAGCGGGTGCGGCCGGCGCAGTTCACGATGATGGTGGTGTCCGGATCGGGCGCGGCGCGGCTCGCGCGCAGCACGAGTTCGGCGCCGGGCACGCTGGTGGAGCCCGGAATATTCATGGTCGCATATTCGTCGAACCGCCGGACATCGAGGATCGCGATGTTGGCGTCACTCGCGATCAGGCCGGCAACGTCTTCCGCGGGCAGCGACGGCGTGTGCCGGCGCGTCTCGACGAGTTCTCCAAAAGCCTTGGCATAGGAATTCACGTCCTGAAACAGTTCGTAGCCTGCTGCGCGCCACGCGGTGAGGCCACCTTCGAGGCTGCGAACGCCGGTGTGGCCCAGCGCCGCGAGACGATCCGCCGCGAGGGTAACAAGGCCTTCGCCATCGTCATAGAGAACGATCGGCACGTTCTTGCGCGGCAGCTGCGTCTCCGCCTCGATTGCGATCCGGTCGGCGGCCATGTTGGCCGCGAACAGCGGATGGGCGGTGGCGAAGATCGCTTCATGCCGCACGTCGAGCAGGGCTATTTCTTCGCGCAGCAGCAACATGCGGCGGACTTGCGAAGGCGTAACGGTGGGCAGAATCATAAGCAATGCTTTTGTGGATGCTGTCACAGCCTTGCACGGTTGTGTGCGCGGAGACAACCCGAAATGAAAATGCGATGGCCTGCGCGGCGACAGCCTTCTCTTTTCTCTTTTTTGGCCTGGGCTGTTCGCGTCTTTTCTCTTTTTTTGGCCTGGGCTGTTCGCGATTTTCGTTTTCCAGGTGCGCCGAATTCCGCTTGCGCAAGCGAGGGTGGAATGGAAGTCTGCCGATCCAAGTTTTTCAGTCAGCAACCCCGGAGTTTTTCGTGAAAACAGCCATCACCGAACTGTTCGGCATCCAGCATCCGATCATCCAGGGCGGCATGCACTATGTCGGCTTCGCGGAGTTGGCCGCCGCCGTGTCGAACGCCGGCGGACTCGGCATCATCACCGGCCTGACCCAGAAGACGCCGGAACTGTTGGCGAAGGAAATCGCGAAGTGTCACGACATGACCGACAAGCCGTTCGGGGTGAACCTGACTTTTCTGCCGTCGTTCTCGGCGCCACCGTATCCGGAATACATCGCGGCGATCCGCGAGGGTGGCATCAAGATCGTCGAGACCGCCGGCCGTAGTCCTGAGCAATACATGCCGGCGCTGAAAGACGCCGGCATCAAGGTGATCCACAAATGTACGTCGGTGCGGCACTCATTGAAGGCACAGTCGATCGGTTGCGACGCGGTCAGCGTCGACGGTTTCGAGTGCGGCGGTCATCCCGGCGAGGACGACGTGCCGAACATGATCCTGCTGCCGCGCGCTGCGGATGAGCTGAAGATTCCGTTCGTGGCATCCGGCGGCATGGCCGATGCGCGCAGTCTCGTCGCCGCGCTGGCGATGGGCGCAGCCGGCATGAACATGGGCACGCGCTTCATCGCCACCAAGGAAGCGCCGGTGCATGACAACGTGAAGAAGGCGCTGGTCGCGGCCAGCGAGCTCGATACTCGGCTGATCATGCGCGCGCTGCGCAACACCGAGCGGGTGCTGAACAACCGCAAGGTCGAGAAGCTGATGGAGATCGAGCGCGAGAAGGGCAAGGCGCTCAAGATCGACGACATCATCGAGGAGGTCGCGGGCGTCTATCCCAAGGTCATGATCGAGGGCGACATGGATGCCGGCGCCTGGAGCTGCGGGATGATGGTCGGGCTGATCAAGGACGTGCCGACCTGCAAGGAGCTGATCGACCGCATCATGGCGGATGCCGAGCGCATCATCCGTAAGCGGCTGACCGGATTTTTGGAGGGCAGGGCGGCTTGACGGACTCTCAGGCCGTCATTCCGGATCGCGAGCGTAGCGAGCGAGTCCGGAATCCATAATCCCTGTCGTGGTTATGGATTCCGGGCCTGCGCCAAGTAGCGCATCCCGGAATGACGGGGTTCCTACTGCCGCGCCATCTCCGCAGCGCCGATGCCGTCGCCGTCGAGCTGCTGGTCCTCGTGCATGGTGACGTGCACGCGCAACAGATTGCCGGTGAATTCGAAGGGCGCGGCGTAGTGCGATACCGGGCTGCCGCGGTCGCGGCCGATGTCGAGGCCCGACCACGAGATGAAGTTGTTGAAACCGAGCTGGGTCTGCAGCGATCCCGCCGGCTCGCCGTCGATCAGCAACGTGTACTCGTTGACGCCGGTGCGCGCGCCCTTGGCCGGCGGTTCGGTGCGCACCAGCCGCGCCACGCGCAGGCCAAGCCGGCATGCGCCTGATGGCACCTTGCGGTCGGATGTCACGATCTGGTGCTGGCCGCCAATGTTGAGGTCGTGCACCAGATATCCGTCCTTGACGTAAAGGCTGTAGCCCGAGGTGGCGTCGCCATGGGCGATCAGCACGCCTTCCGCTCTCGTGTCGATCTCCACATGTGCTTCGATCGTGTAGTTGCGGCTGCGGACATCGGGCGCGACGTCGGTCGGCACGTGCCCCATGCCGTGATGGAAGGTGAAATGGGTGCGAGCGCCGTGGAAGCGTGCCGCGTTTTCGGCAAAACGCGGGCCGAAACGGTCGTCGAGCGGCAGTACGTTGTGCGCCTCGGCCTCGCGCCACCATGTCTCGATCATCGCCTTGAGCCGTTCCGGCTCTTTTTCAGCAAGGTCGTCGGTCTCGGAGAAATCGCGATCGAGGTGGAACAGTTCCCACTTGTCGTTCTCAAACGGCGTGCCAGAGGGATGAAACGACACCGCCTTCCAGCCATCGTGCCAGAGGCCGCGATGACCGAACATCTCGAAATACTGAGGGCTTTTGCGCGACGGCGCCGATGGATCGGTGATGCTTTTCGCAAAGCTCTCGCCTTCCAGCGGCATCTGCCGGCAGCCGTTGATTTCCTTCGGCGCGGCAACTCCGATCAGGTCGAGCAGCGTTGGCGTCAGGTCGCTCGCATGCACGAACTGGTGGCGCAATTCGCCGCGCGCCGCGATCCGCTTCGGCCACGACAGGATGAAGGGATCGCGGATGCCGCCGCCGTGAGTGTTCTGCTTGTAGCGGCGCAGCGGCGTATTGGAGGCCATCGCCCAGCCGTGCGGAAAATTCGAATGCGTGTCGGGACCGCCGATGTCGTCGATGCGCGCGATCTTTTCCGGCATCGGTTCGGGCCGGAAGTTGTAGGGGCCCATCGCATTGACGAAGCCGAGCGGGCCGCCTTCCTGGCTCGCGCCGTTGTCTGACATCACGATGATGAGTGTATTGTCGCGCGCACCGGCTGCGTCGAGGAACGCGATCAGCCGCGCCAGATGCCGGTCGGCGTGATCGAGCATGCCGGCGAAGGCCGATTGCAGCCGCGTGAACACCCGCTGCTCGTCGCCGCTGTGGTCGTCCCATGCCTTGACGCCGTCGTTGCGTGGCGGCATCCGCGTTTCCTGTGGAACCACGCCCATCGCCTTCTGTCGCGCCATGCGTTGCTCGCGCTCGACGTCCCAGCCGTGCGCGAACAGCGCGTCGTAGCTCTTGATCAGGTCGGCGGGAGCCTGATGCGGTGCGTGACAGGCGCCGGGTGCGAGCCAGGTCAGCCACGGCTCGTTCGGACGATCCGCCATGTGATCGGCGATGAAGCGGATCGACTGATCGACCAGATCCTCGGTGAGGTGATAGCCGGTATCAAAGGTGCCGGGTGGGTCGATATGCGTGTTGTCGGACACAAGCTCCGGCGCGTACTGGTCGGTTTCCGCGTCGAGGAAACCGTAGAAGCGGTCGAAGCCGCGCCCGAGCGGCCAGCCGTCGAATGGGCCTGTCGCGCCGCTTTCGGTCAGCGGCGTGACGTGCCACTTGCCGACCATGTAGTTGCGGTAGCCGTGTTGCCTCAGCATTTCCGCGAGCGTGCCGGCCTCGCGCGCGATCTTGCCGCGATAACCGGGATAGCCGCTGTCGAAATTGGCGAGGCAGCCGACGCCGACGGAATGGTGGTTGCGGCCGGTGAGCAACGCCGCGCGCGTCGTCGAGCACATCGCGGTGGTGTGAAAGCTGCTGTAGCGCAGGCCTTCGGCGGCGAGTTTGTCGATGGTCGGCGTCCGGATCGGCGAGCCGTAGCAGCCGAAATCGGAGAATCCGACGTCGTCGAACAGCACCACGAGGATGTTCGGCGCGCCCTTGGGCGGCGTCGCCGGCGCCGGCCACCATGGCTTTGAGTCCCGGAAGGTCTTGCCGATCGTCCCGCCAAAGGCCGTTCTGCCGTCCTTGTCCTGGGTCGTCATGCCTCGCTCCTGTGATGCCGCTTTCTGCCGTAGCGCCGCGGTTGATCCTGCGGATCGCCGGTCGGGAAACATCTGGATAACGACGTCCCGGCATTGCCAAAATCATAATCAGAATTATCATTATAATTATCTGATCCGGATTGGCAACGCCGATGGCACCCGAATGGACCGATGTCGACCTTCCCGGCGTGACGCCCTCGCGCCAGAAGCGCAGTCGCGAAACCACCGCGGCGCTGCTCAAGGCGGGCGCGGAGATGCTGAAGACCCGCAGCCTCGACGATCTCTCGATCGAGGACCTCTGCGCGCGCGTGGACGCCACCGTCGGTGCGTTCTACAGCCGCTTCGACAGCAAGGAAGCCTATTTCGGCGCCCTGCTGACGCTGGCGGCGCGCGACGGCGAGTCCATGCTGGCGGCGATGGCCGCCAACGAGGATTTGCGTGTACTGGATTTGCGCGAACTCTGTGCGCAACTCGTCGGTCAGATCGCGGAGTGGATGCGCAAACACGAAGGCGTGCTGCGCGCGGCGCTCCAGCGCAGCGATGCGCGGCCCTCGCGCTGGACGCCATTCAAGGCACTGGCGCGCCAGACCGTCGATGGCGCCGAGCCATTGCTGCTGCGGGCGATGGGTGGACGTAGCACCGTGCGTCGGCAGGCGATCGGCTTCGGGTTGCAGGTGGTGCTGGGGACGCTGGTGAACGCGGTGTTGAACGATCCCGGGCCTCTGTCGCTCGGGGACAAGGAATTGGTTGCGCGGTTGAGCGGCTGCCTGGTCTTGCTGCTGGAAGCCGAGGCAGGAACGGCGTCGCAGCCGCCTGTTAAAAAGCTCCGCCGCCCAAAGCAGCAACGCCGATAGCTTCGCGGTGCGGCGCTCGTCGTCAGTCGTCGCTGCCGATGTGCTTGTGACGGATGCGGCGCACGGTCGCCCAGATCGCGAGCGCTGCGACCGGAATGAACGCCGCCGTCAGGTAAACCGGTTCGATCGCGATCATCCCGGACTCGGACGCCGCCTTGGCGACATAGCCGAACAGGCTGATTACGTAGTAGGTGATGGCCGCGACGGACAGCCCTTCGACGGTCGTCTGCAATCTGAGTTGCATCCGTGTCCTGGCATTCATCGATTTCAGCAATTCCTGATTCGGCTGTTCGAGCTCGACATCGACCCGCGTCCGCAGCAGGTTCGCCGCGCGCGACAGCTTCAGCGACAGGCTGGCCTGCCGTGCTTCGAGGGTCACGCAGGTTCGCATCGCCGGCGCCATGCGCCGCGCCAGGAACGAGCTCCATGTCGGCAGTCCATCCACCTTGCGCTCGCCGATAGTCGTCAGCCGCTGCTGCACGATCTCCTCATAGGCACGGCTGGCGCCGAACCGGAATACGCTCGCCGCGGCGCCGGCCTCGATCTCGGCGGCGAGCGCCGTCAGTTCATCGAGCAGATGCCGGTTGTCGGCGAGATCGCCGGCCTTGCGCATCTCATCGGTCACCTCGGCGAGGCGCTGCTCGACGGCGCTGATCGACGGTGCCAGCCGCTGTGCCTCGGGCAGGCCGAGCAAGGCGAGCGTGCGATAGGTCTCGATCTCGATCACGCGTTGCGCGAGTGCGCCGGCGCGATCCGGATCGAGGCTGCGGTCGATCACGAGGATGTGCACGAAGCCGGACGGGTCGGGCTGAAAGTCGGTGGCGTAGATCGCGGAGCCGTCGCTGTTCTCGGCAAGCGCGAGGCTTGTCCGGTCGAACAGCCGCTCCGGCGCGCGGGTGGTGGGTCCGTCGGCCAGCACATGCATGTCGATGGCGACGAGCAGCGGTCCTGGCTGCGGCACCATCTGCATTGGCGAGGCCAGTGCCGCGGCGGCCGGATGAAACGGGATGGTGTCGGCGGGGGAGGGCAGTTCCCAAGTGTAGGTCGTGAATTCGGAATGCTGCTCCCACCGCAGCACCGTGGTGCCGAATGCAACGCGATGATGCTTTTCGCCGGGAGAGAGTGCAGGCAGCCCGCGTGCCGAACAGAGTGCTGCGAGAGCGGTGCGGTCGGCCTGTGCGCGTGCACCTGCGGTGTCGAATGCGAAATGCAGGATGCGCACGGGGACGGTCAGCGCCGTGAACGGCCGCGCGTGCAGCTCGCCGAGGATCGCGGTCCGCAACGGATGCGGCGACAGCCGCGCAGCCTCTCCGTCCCCAATCGAGACTTCCGCACTCATGCGTCCCTCCGCCGATGATGTAACGGCATGGCGAGGGCATGTGCAACAACGGCGCGCGGCACAATGAGGTGTATTTTTGTTTCCGGATCGGCCGATAACGGTTGTCGATCAACCGCGATGCCTGCCGCCGCCGGCGCTAACTTTCAATAGTGCGGCGGCCGCTCGTTGGCGGGACCGGGACGGTTGGCCTCGGCTTCGCGCACTCGCTCGCTGAGCTCGGCGAGGTGTCGCGTCAGCGCATCGATCTGCTTCCACTGCGCGGTGATGGTGTTGTTCAGCGTCTCGATGGTCTCGTCCTGATAGGTCAGGCGCATTTCGAGCGCGTCGATACGATCGGTGAGAGCCTTGTCAGTCATCGCCAGGCACTCCGTCCGTGACCAGGTTCGCGCGTCGCGATTCCTTCAATCCGTGACCGAGCGCGATGCGGTCGTCGAACACGAAGCATTCGCCTTGCCAGCGGCTGTCGCTTTCCGGAATCCCTTCGAGGTATTTCAGGATGCCGCCTTTGAGATGATAGACCTCCTTGAAGCCGCGCGACAGCAGATAGGAGCTCGCCTTCTCGCAGCGGATGCCGCCGGTGCAGAACATCGCGATCTTCTGGTGCTTCTCGGGGTCGAGCCGCTCTGTGACGAAATCCTTGAACGCGCCAAAGCTCGCGAGTTGCGGATCGACCGCGCCCTGGAAAGTGCCCATCGCCACCTCGAACCGATTGCGGGTATCGATCACGAGCGTATCGGGTGAGGCAATCAGTGCGTTCCAGTCCTGTGGCTCAACATAAGTGCCGACCGCGTGGGTTGGATCGGTCGCAGGATCGCCCAGCGTGACGATCTCCTTTTTCAACCGCACCTTCAGCCGCGCGAACGGCATCGTCGATGCCTGCGAGAATTTCAGTTCGAGGTTGTCGAGTCGTCCGCCGAACAGGGCGCCGTCGCGCAACTCCAGAACCAGTGCATCGATCGCATCGGCCGTTCCGGCCACCGTGCCGTTGATCCCCTCATGGGCGAGCAGGATCGTGCCTCTGATCGATCGCTCGGCGCATAGCGCGCGCAGCGGCTCGCGCAACGCACGAAAGTCCGGCAACGGTGCAAATTGGTACAAAGCGGCGACCTTGAGCATGGTGCGGGTTTATCAGCCCGCGCTGCGCTGCGAAACCCATGCGCATCCGCAAAGCGTGCCGCGCGGTTCCGCGCATTGCCCCATCCCCGTTGGTATGCCAAGAAACGCCGCCGCGTTTCCGCGCCTCAATTGCTGAATGAACGACAAGGAAAGATTCCTGGCATGAGAAATTTCCACCTCGCTGGCCGCTCCACCGTCCATGCGCTGAACGGCATGGTCGCCACCTCGCATCCGCTGGCGGCGCTGACCGCGATCGAGGTTCTGAAGGCAGGCGGCACCGCTGCCGACGCCGCGGTTGCGGCCTGCGCGCTGCTCGGCGTGATCGAGCCGCAATCGACCGGCATCGGCGGTGACTGTTTCGCGCTGGTCCAGCCGCGGGGTGAAGGCAAGATCGTCTCCTATAACGGCTCCGGCCGCGCGCCGAAGGCGGCGACGCCGGAGTGGTACATGGAGCGGAAGATGTACGCGATCCCGACCACCGGCGTGCATTCGGTGACGGTGCCAGGCTCGATCGATGCCTGGGAAACCATTTTGCGCGACCACGGCAAGTTCGGTCTCGACAAGCTGCTGCAGCCGGCGATCAAGGCGGCCGAAGAGGGCTATGTCGTTGCGCCGCGCGTCGCCTTCGACTGGAAGAACGGGTTCGAGAAGCTCAAGGTTGGCATCAACGCGCCGCGTTATCTTTTGCCGCACGGCAAGCCGCCGGTCGCAGGCGATGTGATCAAGCAGCCCGAGCTCGGCAAGACGCTGCGCATCATCGCGCAGAAGGGGCGTGACGGCTTCTACAAGGGCGAGGTCGCCGACGACATGGTGGCCACCCTGCGCGCCCATGGCGGGCTGCACACGCTGGACGATTTCGCCGCCCACACCACCGAGACCACGGTGCCGATCGGGACCACCTACAAGGGCCTCGATGTCTGGCAGTGCCCGCCGAACGGGCCGGGCATCACCATGCTAGTCATGCTCAACATCCTCAGCCATTTCGACCTGACGAAGTATGCGCCGGTCAGCATCGAACGCTTCCATCTGGAAGCCGAGGCGGCGCGCTGCGCGTATCTGATGCGCGAGCAGGATATCGGCGATCCCGCCTATGTCGATGTCGATGTCGAGCGCATCCTGTCGAAGGAGTTCGCCGCGGACTATGCGAAGAAGATCCGCATGGACCGCCTGCTCGACTTGCCGAAGGTGTCGCCGCCGATCAACCCGTCGACGGTCTACATCACCGTGATCGACAAGGACCGCAACGTCTGCTCCTTCATCAATTCGGTCGCGCATTCATTCGGCTCGGCGGTTGTCACCGACAAGACCGGCATCCTCCTGCAGAATCGCGGCGCCGGATTCCGCGTGCAGCCGGGTCACCCGAACTGCATCGCCCCCGGCAAGCGGCCGCTGCACACCATCATTCCGAGCCTCACCACAAAGAACGGCCGTGCGCAGATGTCATACGGCGTGATGGGCGGACAGTATCAGCCGGTCGGACAGAACCGCGTGCTGACCAACATGCTCGACTACGGTCTCGACGTGCAGGAGGCGCTCGATCAGCCGCGCGGCCTGCATTACGAGGGCGTCTACCAGCTCGAGGATGGCGTGCCGGCCGAGGTCGTCGAAGGCCTGAAGAAGATCGGCCACCAGACCACGAAGATCGTCGGGCCGCTCGGCGGCGGACAGGCGATCTGGATCGATTGGGACAAGGGCACGCTGACCGGCGGCTCCGAACCGCGCAAGGACGGCTGCGCGCTGGGGTATTGAGGGACGCGAAGAATCTCGCCGTCATTCCCGAAGCCGCGTCAGCGGCTGTCGGGAATCCATAACCCCTGCATGAATGGTATCGATAGACAGGGGGTTATGGATTCCGGGCCCGCGCGAAGACGCGTCCCGGAATGACGAAAGGAGAGTACATGAAAGTCTCCATCCTCGACGATTACTTCGACACCATCCGTGGCCTTGATTGCTTCGCCAAGCTGAAAGGCCACGACGTCACCATCTGGAACGATCACGTCCAGGACGTCGGCCCGCTTGCGGAGCGCTTGAAAGACACGGACGCGCTGGTGCTGATCCGCGAGCGCACCCAGATTCGTGCGCCGCTATTGGAGCGGCTGCCGAAACTCAAGCTCATCAGCCAGCGCAGCGTCTATCCGCATATCGACATCGACACCTGCACCAGGCTCGGGATCGTCGTGTCGTCGAGCCAGCATGCCGACACGCCGTCCTATGCCGCGGCTGAATTGACTTGGGCGCTGATGCTCGCGGCCATGCGGCAGATTCCGCAGCAGGTGGCTTCGCTGAAAGACGGCCGCTGGCAGATGGGCGTTGGACATACGCTGCGCGACAAGACACTCGGCATCTACGGCTACGGCCGGATCGGCAGCGTGGTCGCCGGCTACGGCAAGGCGTTCGGCATGCGGGTGTTGGTATGGGCGCGGGAGGCGGCATTGGCGCAGGCGCGCGCGGACGGTTACCAGATCGCAGGCAGCAAAGCTGAGCTTTTCGGAGAGTGCGACGTGCTCTCGCTGCATATGCGGTTGGTCGCCGCGACACGCGGCATCGTCAGGGCCGAAGACCTTGCGCAGATGAAGCCGACGGCACTCCTGGTCAACACCAGCCGTGCCGTGCTGATTGCGCCGGGCGCACTGGTGGAGGCACTGAAGGCCGGGCGTCCGGGTATGGCGGCGGTCGATGTGTTCGAGAGTGAACCGTTGCGCGACGTCAACGATCCCCTGCTAAACCTGCCGAACGTCGTGGCTACGCCGCACATTGGCTACGTCTCGCGCGACGAATACCAGATCCAGTTCACCGACATCTTCGATCAGATCGTGGCCTATGCCGCGGGCGCGCCGATCAACGTGGTCAATCCCGACGTGCTGGCGCATCGCCGGTAAAACCCAACGTCATCCCACGCTCGCGCTTCGCGCACCCTCAGCGACAAACGCGAAGCGTTTGCGCAGGGAATGACGAAAGAATTTTTCAAAGATTTGATGAATCCAAGAAGAAAAGACCGGCCCCCGAGGGCCGGCCCAGTCCACCATCTATCACCACATGCAGTCTGGTGGGAGATTCAGAGCTTCTTGTTGGCGGCATCGGCCGCCTTGTTGATGGCGTCCTTGGTTGCTTCCTTGGCGTCGCCCAGCGCCTTCTGGCCCTTGCCCTTGATTTCCTGAACGGCACCTTCGCCCTGCAGTTTTTCGGAGCCGGTAGCTTCGCCGATGCCCTGCTTGGCCTTGCCGATGGCTTCGTTGGCCGTTCCCTTGATCTTGTCAGCCGTAGCACCCATAAGTAACTCTCCTTCATATGCTTTGACGAGACAACGGCCGCGGCGATGGATCGTTCCTGCGCCCGCGGCACCGGCGCGAAGCACTCAGCATAAAATGGTTCCTTCGGAACAATCGATAATCTCGGGATCACACGACATGAGCAGTTCGCACGATCATTCCCACGACCACGACCACGACAGGTGGAAGCATGACGGCGTGCGCGTCATTCCCGGCAACCAGCTCGATTCCAATGTTCCCTCGACGGCGGGCATGGACCGCAAGGCTGCGATCACCTTCGCGCGCGTCGGTGCGCAGAAGCTGTGGGCGGGAACGGTGACGATCAAGCCCGATGCGAAAACCGGTGCCCATCATCACGGTCATCTCGAAAGCATCATCTACGTGGTGAAGGGCAAGGCGCGGATGCGCTGGGGCGAACACCTGCAGTTCACCGCGGAAGCCAATCCGGGCGACTTCATCTTCGTGCCGCCCTATGTGCCGCATCAGGAAATCAATGCCAGTCCGGACCAGCCGCTGGAATGCGTGTTGGTGCGTAGCGACGGCGAGGCGGTTGCGATCAATATCGACATCGAACCTGTCGAAAAGCCGGAGACGGTGCTCTGGGTCGATCCGATCCACCGCGATCCGGCGCAAGCCAAATAGCTGCACGGCGTCTGCCGTTCTGGTGTCTGTGATTTTACTCACAGATCGCGCCTGTCCTTCTCCTATTGCTGTCATTCGCGACGGGGCCCGATGACGGGCGCTCGCCGCGTGCAGGCAAGGAGAAACGATCATGATCGGGATCGACAGGCTGATGCGCAGCGCGGCGGCGCTCGCGTTGCTGCTGACGTTCGCGCCCATCCCCGCGAAAGCGCAGCTCGGCGGCAGTGGCGACATGATGCAGCAGATGGCGCCCATGCTCGAGATGATGAAAGCCAAGATGGGCAAGCGCCGCTTCGCGAAGCTGATGCAGACCATGGGCCCGATGATGTCGGGCATGATGGAGAACGGTGGCCTCGGCGGCATGATCGGCGGCGGCGGCTTTGGTGGATTCGGTGCGCCGGGATTCGGGACACCGGGCACCGCAACGCCGGGCTTCGAGGGTCAGGGATCTGGTCAAGGATTTGACCAAGGGTCTGTCTCCGGCGGTCCGGCAGGTTTCAGCGGCTTCGGTGCCGGCGGCATGGGTGGCTTCGATGCCGGTCAGATGATGGCGATGCTTCCGCAACTGATCAGCCTCGCCGACATGGGTGGCGGCAGCCGTCATCATCATCGCAAGAAGCGGCGGCACCACAGGTCAGCGCCATGACGCAGATAACGGTCCTGATCCGCGTCCTGGTGGCGATTGTCGTGATCGGCTTCGTCGTCGTGAGCTGCATCTTGTTCGCGATAGCTCCTGCGCACTCGCAGACCGGCGAGGCGCGCGGCACGCCGGCCCAGCGCCGGGCCTGCACGCCGGACGTCTATCGTCTCTGTGCCGGTGAAATTCCGAGTGTTGCGCGCATCACCGCATGTCTGCGGCGGAATAAGGCCCGTCTCAGCGATGGGTGCCGCGCCGTGTTCGAGCGGTGATCCGCCATGGCCGAGGCGGGCCTGAGTGGAACCTCGCGACTCGTCGTCGCCGGATTTATTCCAGCCATCCGAAGAGTCCCAAGTGAAGATGGCTTCAGCCGCCGCGCCGTGCAGAGCCACCCCCCAATTCCGGAATGTCTGCTGTGGGTTCTCCGATGCTACCAAGCTGGTGTGGTGGTTCAGACGTTCGCTAAGAGGCCGCTGCACAATAGGGCGAACTTCGGATTCGGACACGAGCGACGGCATCCGCCGCGGGCCTAAGAAACGGGGAATGAGACATGAGCCAGATCGCTTCCGGCGCGCGCCTGGATGACGCCATCAGAACCGAACTCGAGCGAAGCACCATCCGCGCCATCTCGTGGCGGCTGATCCCGTTTCTGGTGCTGGCCTACTTCTTCTCCTATCTCGATCGCGTCAATCTCGGTTTCGCGGCGCTGACCATGAACCGCGAGCTGAACATCACCCCGCTGATCTATAGCTGGGGCGCCGGCATCTTCTTCATCGGCTATTTCATTTTCGAGGTGCCGAGCAACCTCGCGCTGGAAAAGTTCGGCGCCAGCCGCTGGATCGCCCGCATCATGGTGACCTGGGGCATCATCTCGGCGCTGATGGCGCTGACCGCGGGCGAATGGAGTTTCTATATCCTGCGCTTCCTGCTCGGCGTCGCCGAAGCCGGCTTCTTCCCCGGCATCATCCTATATCTCACTTACTGGTATCCGGCCGAATACCGCGCCCGGTTCCTGGCGCTGTTCGCGATCGCCGTGCCGGTCTCCACGGTGATCGGCGCGCCGGTGTCCGGTCTGCTGCTGGGCCTCGACGGCACCATGGGCCTGAAGGGCTGGCAATGGCTGTTCATCATCGAGGGCATTCCTTCGATCCTGCTCGGTATCGTCACCTGGTTCTATCTCACCGACAAGCCGGCCAAGGCCACCTGGCTGACCGCCGAGCAGAAGACGTGGCTGTCGGCGCGCCTCGACGGCGAAGCCGCGGTGCGGCAGGCCGCCACCCATCTCACGCTCCGGCAGGCGCTGACGTCGCCGAAGGTAATCGCACTCAGTGCGATCTATTTCGGATTCGTCGGCGCGCTCTACGGCATGCAGTTCTGGCTGCCGCAGATCGTCAAGGGATTCGGCTTCAGCAACGCGCAGACCGGCTTCGTGGTGGCGGTGCCCTATCTGATCGGCACCATCGCCATGATCCTGTGGGCGCGGCATTCGGATTCGACGCGCGAACGTGTCGCCCATGTCGGCTTCCCGCTGCTGATCACGGCCGTCGCGCTCGGTGGCGCCGGCTACTTCACCAGTCCCACCCTGACCATGATCGCGATCGTGGTCGCTGCAGTCGGCGTGTTCTGCACTTTCGGCGTGTTCTGGGCCTTGCCGACGGCGTGGCTCAGCGGCACCGCGGCGGCGGGCGCCATCGCGCTGATCAACTCGATCGGCAATCTCGCCGGGTTCGGCGGGCCGTATCTGGTCGGCTGGGTCAAGGAGAGCACCGGCAGCGGCTCGGCAGGTCTTCTGGTCCTTGCCGTGCTGCCGCTGATCGCGAGCATTCTGGTTTTCGTCGGCGATCACGGCACCGCGCACGAGTTCGCGCCTGCTGCGGCGAAGGACTAGCGAAAGCCACGCCAGTGATGCCGTCGTCATTGGGGCGCGCGCGTTCTCGAGGTGGCGTCTCTCCGTTTCATTGAGTCCTGATTTGTAGGAAGGCCGGGATCGTTCCCGGCCTTCTGTTTTGGTCATCGCGGTGTCTGAGGAGGTGAGGGGCGGGTGCGGACTGATCCACTGGACCGGATGTCGTGACAGAGCTCTGTTGCATCACCTAAATCGCCTCATGTTGTGCTCGGGGGGATCACCCCTCACGATTTCATGATCTGTGACGAATATTGACAATCGTCATTCAATAATCCACAGTGAGGACAGGTCGGGTCTCAGAGGACGTTTCCGATGCTGCTCCATTCGATTTTCTCCCGTTATTCCAAGATCTTGGCTTTTCCCGCTGTGGCCATCGCGGCGCTGGCGCTGGGCGGGTGCGACGAGACCGTTGCCCAAAAAGCCGAACCGACGCGCCCGGTTCTGACCGCGACGGTGCACTACGAGGCGGAGACGCCGGACCGCAGCTTCGTCGGCACCGTCAAGCCGCGGATCGAGACCGACATGGGCTTCCGGGTGGCCGGCAAGGTCGACAAGCGACTGGTCGAGGTCGGGCAGGTCGTCCAGGTCGGGCAGCCGCTCGCGACCCTCGATCCGGTCGATCTCAAATTGCAGGCCGAGCAGGCGCAGGCCGAATTGAATGCATCCACCGGCGTGCTGGCGCAGGCCGCCGCCGCCGAAGCGCGCGCGACCGAGTTGCGCGCGAAGGGTTGGAGTACCGACGCGCAACTCGATCAGGCCAAGGCCGCCGCCGATGAGGCGCGGGCCCGGCTGAACCGCGCGCAGCGCTCGGTCGAACTGACGCAGAACTCACTCTCCTATGCGACGCTCACCTCCGACACCCACGGCGTCGTCACCGCGACGCTGGTCGATGCCGGGCAGGTGGTGGCCTCGGGTCAGCCTGCGATCCGCGTGGCGCGCCTCGGCGAAAAGGAAGCCGTTGTCGCGATTCCGGAAACGCTGATCGGCCGCGCCAAGACCGGCACCGCACGCGTGTCGCTGTGGTCGGAGCCCGGCAAGACCTATACGGCGAAGCTGCGTGAAATCGCGCCGACCGCTGATCCGGCGACGCGCACCTATCTCGCCAAATTCTCGTTGCCGGATGCGGACGACAAGGTCTCGCTCGGCATGACCGCGACGCTGACGCTCGCCGATGCCGCAACCTCACGCGTGGCGCGGGTGCCGCTGTCGGCGCTGTTCAGCCAGGGCGGGCCGTCGTCGCTCTATGTGGTCGATGACAAGGGCGACGTCGCGCTGAAGCCGGTGACCGTCAAATCCTACGAGAGCAACGACGTGGTCATCACCGGCGGGGTGGAGGAGGGCGCGAAGGTCGTCGTGCTCGGCGTCCAGAAACTCGATCCCTCGCAAAAGGTCCGTGTCGTCTCCGCGCTGTCGTTCTGAGTCAGAAATCGAAGTCTGCGTCTGCAAGAAGGAAGATTGCGATGAAGCGCTTCAATCTGTCCGCCTGGGCGGTGAGCCATCCGGCGCTGATCCTGTTCCTGATCATCGCGCTCGGCGTTGCGGGCTTCTTCTCCTATGAGCGGCTCGGCCGCGCCGAGGATCCGTATTTCACGGTGAAGGTGGTCAACGTCTCGGTGATCTGGCCGGGCGCGACCGCCAAGGAGATGCAGACCCAGGTCGCCGACCCCATCGAGAAGAAGCTGCAGGAGCTGCCTTACTTCGACAAGGTGCAGACCTATTCCAAGCCGGGCTTCACTGCGATGCAGGTGTCTTTCCGCGATCAGGCGCCGCCGAAGGAAGTGCCACACCTGTTCTATCTGCTGCGCAAGAAGCTCGCGGACGTGCAGGGCGACCTTCCGGCCGGAATTATCGGCCCGGTGGTCAATGATGAATTCAGCGATGTCGATTCCATCCTCTATACGCTGACCGGCGATGGCGCCGACTATGCGCAGTTGAAGAAGGTGGCGGAGGGCCTTCGGCAGCGGTTGCTTCGGGTGAACGGCGTGACGAAGGTGGAGTTCTTCGGAACTCAGGACCAGCGAATCTTTGTCGAGTTCTCGCACGCGAAGCTCGCGACGCTCGGCATCGCGCCGCAGGCGATTTTCGATTCCCTGGCCAAACAGAATGCGGTCACACCGGCCGGTACGGTCGAAACTTCGTCGCAGCGGGTGGCGCTCCGTGTCACCGGCGCGCTCGACGGCGTAAAGGCCGTTGCGGAAACACCCGTCGAAAGCAACGGCCGGGTGTTCCGGCTTGGCGACATCGCGACCGTCACCCGCGGCTTCGTCGATCCGCCGACCTTTCAGGTGCGTCAGCGCGGCAAGCCGGCGATCGCCGTCGGCGTGGTCACCGCCAAGGGCGCCAACATCCTCGAACTTGGCAAGGAAGTCAGCGCCGCTGCGGACGAGTTCATGAGGGCCGTACCGCAAGGCATCAACATCGAGATGATCGCCGATCAGCCGAAGGTGGTCGAGCACGCCGTCGGTGAATTCATCCATTCCTTCGTCGAGGCGCTGGTGATCGTGCTGTTCGTCAGCTTCCTCGCACTGGGCTGGCGCACCGGCATCGTGGTGGCGCTGTCGGTGCCGCTGGTGCTCGGCATTGTCTTCATCGTGATGAACGCGATGTCGCTCGATTTGCATCGCATCACGCTCGGTGCGTTGATCATCGCGCTCGGGCTTCTGGTCGACGACGCCATCATCGCTGTGGAGATGATGGTGGTGAAGATGGAGCAGGGCTGGGATCGCATGCGCGCCGCATCCTTTGCCTGGGAATCTACCGCGTTTCCGATGCTGACCGGCACGCTGGTGACCGCGGCGGGCTTTCTGCCGATCGGCTTTGCCAATTCGGCCGTGGGTGAATACGCCGGCGGCATTTTCTGGATCGTGGCGATCGCGCTGGTCGCTTCCTGGTTCGTCGCGGTGATCTTCACGCCCTATATCGGCGTCAAGCTGCTGCCGAACATCAAGGTCCACCACAACCACGATCCGCACGCGATCTATGAGACGCGCCTCTATCGCAGCTTGCGCGCCGTGATCCAGTGGTGCGTCAACCACCGCATCAAGGTGGTCGCCGCGACCGTCGGCGTCTTCGTCGCTGCCATCGTCGGCTTCGGCCATGTCCAGCAGCAGTTCTTCCCGCTGTCGGAGCGGCCCGAACTGTTCCTGCAACTGCGGCTGCCGGAAGGCACCGCGTTCGGCGTCACCGAGAAGTCGGTCAAGGAAGCTGAGAAGCTTCTCAAGGATGACAAGGACATCGCAACCTACACCGCCTATGTCGGGCAGGGCTCGCCGCGCTTCTGGCTCGGGCTCAATCCGCAACTACCGAATGAATCCTTTGCCGAGATCGTGATCGTGGCGAAGAACGTCGAGGCGCGCGAGCGCGTCAAGGCGAAGATCGAGAAGGCCGTCGACAATGGCGCGTTGACCGAGGCGCGGGTTCGCGTCGACCGGTTCAATTTTGGTCCGCCGGTCGGCTTCCCCGTTCAATTCCGGGTGATCGGGCCCGATCCGAAAATGGTGCGCGACATCGCCTACAAGGTGCGCGACGTGGTGCGCGCTAACCCCAATGTGAAGGATCCGAACCTCGACTGGAATGAGCAGACACCTTATCTCAAACTCGTGGTCGATCAGGATCGTGCCCGTGCGCTCGGCCTGACGCCGCAGGATGTCTCGCAGGCACTCTCCATGCTGATCTCCGGAGCGCCGGTGACGACGGTGCGCGACGGCATCGAGAAGGTCGGCGTGGTCGCCCGCGCCATTCCGTCCGAGCGGCTCGATCTCGCCGACGTCGGCGATCTCACGGTGACCTCGCGCAACGGCGTCGCGGTGCCGCTGTCGCAGGTTGCGAAGATCGAATACGCCCACGAGGAGCCGATCATGTGGCGGCGCAACCGCGACATGGCGATCACCGTGCGCGGCGACGTGGTGGACGGCGTCCAGGCGCCCGATGTCACCAACCAGATCTGGCCGAAATTGCAGGAGATTCGCGATCACCTGCCGGCGGCCTACCGTATCGAGGCGGGCGGCGCGTTCGAGGAATCCGCCAAGGGCAACGCGTCGATCTTCGTGCTGTTTCCGGTCATGGTCATCGTCATGCTGACGTTGCTGATGATCCAGTTGCAGAGTTTCTCGCGGCTGATCCTGGTGTTCCTGACGGCGCCGCTCGGCATCGTCGGCGCCTCGCTCGGCCTCAACGTCGCGGGGCAGCCGTTCGGCTTCGTGGCGCTGCTTGGCCTGATCGCGCTGGCCGGCATGATCATGCGCAACGCGGTTATTCTGGTGGATCAGATCGAGGCGGACGTGGCGCACGGCCTGACCCGCGGCGAGGCGATCGTGGAAGCCACCGTGCGGCGTGCCCGGCCGGTGGTGCTGACGGCGCTGGCGGCGATCCTTGCGATGATTCCGCTGTCGCGGTCCGCGTTCTGGGGCCCGATGGCGATCACCATCATGGGCGGGTTGTTCGTTGCAACCTTCCTGACGCTATTGTATCTGCCGGGTCTCTACGCCCTCTGGTTCCGCAAGAGCCTCGAGGAAAGCGGGCCGGGCACCAAGGCCGATCTTGCGCCGCAATATCATGAACCGCAGGCTGCTTTTCCGCTTGCTGAAGCAGCCGAATAATCGAGTATAGAAGTCCTGAACATGACGATGATCGTGGAAAATACCGAAGCCGATACGCGAGGACGGATTCTCGTCGTCGCGGAAAAGCTGTTCCGCGAGATCGGCTATCAGAAGACCACCGTCGCCGATATCGCGAAGGTGCTGAAGATGAGCCCAGCGAACGTGTATCGCTTCTTCGATTCGAAGAGCGCGATCCACCAGGGTGTCGCGCGGCGCTTGATGGGCGAGGTTGAGGAGGCCGCGCAGGCGATCGTCGGCAGGGGTGGACCCGCTACGCCGCGGCTGCGCGAACTGCTTTTGACGATCCATCAGATGAATTCCGAACGCTACGTTGGCGATTCCAAGCTGCACGAGATGGTCGCGATCGCGATGGAGGAAAACTGGAATGTTTGCGTCGCGCATATGGAGGACATTACCTCGACCATTGGCGAACTGATTGGTCAGGGCGTCGCGAGCGGAGAGTTCGAGGCTCCGGACGTACCTTTGGCGGCGCTATGCACCTGCACGGCGATGATGCGATTCTTCCATCCGCAGATGATCGCGCAATGCGCGGACAAGCCGGGCCCGAATCTCGATCAGATGATCGATTTCATCCTGGCAGGCCTTGCGCCGCGTGGCGCGGCGCGTCAATAACACGACCCGAGAGGCGCAGGACATCAGGGGGCGACGGCGTGAGCAAGGATCTGCATTTCTACGAGCCGAAGGACGGCCACGGCCTCAAGCACGATCCCTTCAACGCCATCATCGCCCCGCGCCCGATCGGCTGGATCTCCTCGCGTGATCCAGAGGGCAACGTCAACCTCGCGCCCTACAGCTTCTTCAACGGCTTCAATTACGTGCCGCCGATCATCGGTTTTTCCTCGACCGCCTGGAAGGACACCGTCGCCAACGTGCAGGAGACCGGCGAATTCGTCTGGAACCTGGCGACCATGGATCTGGCCAAGCACATGAACGCCACCGCGGCCCATGTGGCACGCGACGTCGACGAGTTCGGCGTGGCCGGATTGACGGCTGTGCCGGGCAAGCTCGTCAACGTGCCGCGCGTCGCCGAAAGTCCGGTGTCGTTCGAGTGCAAGCTGACCCAGATCATCCAGTTGCAGGGCGCGGACGGCCGGAAGGTTCAGGGCTGGCTGACGCTCGGCGAGGTGGTGGCCGTCCATATCGACAAGGCCATGATCAGGGATGGCGTCTATCAGACCGCGCTGGCACGGCCCATCGTGCGCGCCGGCCGCCGCGGCGACTATTTTGAAATCCGCCCTGAGGCCATGTTCGAAATGGCCCGGCCGGATTGAGATTTTGGCGCCTTATCACATTGTGAAGCCCGCCAGCTTGCGCTAGACACCCACGCTTTCCGGCCCCCAAGGGGCAGCCCGAAGCGGATGAGTGAACATGGCGCGTAACATTCTGATCCTCGGAGCCTCCTACGGCTCGCTGCTGGCAACCAAGCTCCTGATGGCCGGTCACAACGTGACCCTGGTCTGCCGCAAGAAGACGGCCGAACTGATCAACCGCGAGGGCACGGAGGTCCGCATCAAGCTGCGCGACGAGCCCAAGCACCGCTCGATCTTCTCGCGCGACCTGCCGGGCAAGCTCGACGCGACCACGCCGCAGGACGCCGACGTCTCCCGTTACGATCTGGTGTGTCTTGCGATGCAGGAACCGCAATACACCAACCACACCATCCGGGTGCTGATGATCAAGATCGCCGCGGCCGGCCTGCCGTGCCTGTCGATCATGAACATGCCGCCGCTGCCGTATCTGAAGCGGATTTCGGCGCTGGCGGACATGGATCTCGAAGAGGCCTACACCAACGCGCAGGTGTGGGAGCGCTTCAAGCCCGGGCTGGTGTCGCTGTGCTCGCCCGATCCGCAAGCCTTCCGGCCGCCGGAAGAGGCTGCGAACGTGTTGCATGTCGGCCTGCCGACCAACTTCAAGGCCGCGGCCTTCGCGGACGATAAGCACAACAAGCTGTTGCGCGAGCTGGAAGCCGACATCGATGCGGTACGGCTCGACGGACACGACGTGCCGGTCAAGCTGAAGGTGTTCGACTCGCTGTTCGTGCCGCTGGCCAAGTGGTCGATGCTGCTGACCGGCAATTACCGCTGCATCACGCCGGAGGAGCCGCAGTCGATCCGCGATGCCGTGCATGCGGACCTTGATCGCTCGCAATCGATCTATGATCACGTCGATGCCGTCGCGCGCAAGCTCGGCGCCGATCCGGAAGACCAGGTGCCGTTCGCCAAATACGCCAAGGCGGCGGAAAGCCTGCTGAAGCCCTCGTCGGCCGCGCGCGCGGTCGCCGCCGGCGCGCCGTTCATCGAGCGGGTCGATCTGCTGGTGAAGCTGATCTCGCACCAGCTCGACATGCCCAACGCCGACATCGACCGCACGGTCGGAATCGTCGATCAGAAGCTGAGCGAGAAGATCGATACCGACGAAGCCGGCGACTGACGGGGATTTGCAAAGGAGCGGTGCATGCTCTTCAAGGGTCAGTGTCATTGCGGCGCCATTCGCGTCGAGTTGTCGACCGATCGGCAACCATCCGACCAGGTGCTCGGTGCATGCCAGTGTTCGTTCTGCCGCAAGCACAATGCGAGGGCGTTCTCCGATCCGAAGGCGCATGTCACGTTGACGGCCGCCGACCCGCAGCAGCTTCAGCGATATGCGTTCGGTCTTAAAACATCCGATCAGATCATCTGCCGGCAGTGCGGCGTCTATGTCGCGATGACGTTGGCCGATGACGGCCGGGTGTGGAGCGTCCTCAACATCGATACACTGGATGAGCGCGCGCTATTCACGCGCACGCCCGAAGCGCGCACCTATGACTCCGAGGATCGGGAGGGGCGTATCGCGAGGCGCAAGGCGCGCTGGTGCCCGACGACGCTGGTCGGCTGGCCCGCGCCGACGTCCCGATAGGTCAACTGCGTGACTTCGCTTCGCCGGTCACGCGCCGGTCCAGCTCCACTGCACGAGAATCGCGAGGATGGCCACGGCGGTGCCGAGTGCGCCTATGGCCAGCAGCACCTGAACGGTGCGTTCGCGCCAGGGTTTTGCCGCGATGCCGCCGCCGGCGATCGGCAGCGTCCGCCCGGTTGCCCAGACCGCGCCGAGCGTCATGCCGGCAAACAGGACATAAAGCGAAATCCAAAGGCCGGTGCCCGTCGCGGCTGACCAGCCGTGCGAGAACTGAAGATGCGGCCACAATAGCCCCATGGCGAGCAGCGCTGTTCCGCTTTGCACGCCGGTGAGATGCGCGGAGAGGCCGAGGCGCTGGCTGGCGAAGGCTGGAATGCCGAAGCCGGCGAGGAGCCCGAACAGGAACAGCAGGACGCCGGTGAAACAAAGTGTGGCTGAGATCGAGGCCATCTCTATTCTCCTTCGTCGGGGCATGGTAATTACAGACCGGTAGTCTGTAATTACAGACTGTCGGTCTGTTTGTCAAACCGGAAAAATCATGATTGCCCAAAGCGAGCGTCGGGCCGCCACAATTGCCGCCATTCTCGGCGGCGCGCGCAAGCTGTTCCTTGCGCAGGGCTTTGCCGAGACCAGCGTCGACGCGATCGCGCTCGAGGCCGGCGTCGGCAAGGGCGCGGTCTATCATCACTTCGAGTCGAAGGAGGAAATCCTCGACCGTCTTGTCGACGCCATGCAGGCCGAAATCGCCGCCGAGGTCGTGGCGACGGCGCGCAAGGGCAGGGATGTGCTCGACAGCATCGGCCGCGGCACGCTGAAATATCTCACCGCCATCACGTCGCCGGCGATCAGGCGCGTTCTTCTCATCGATGGCCCCGCCGTGCTCGGCTGGGAGCGCTGGCGCGAGATCGATCACAAATACTTCGCGGCATTGATGCGCGGACCGCTCGATGCGAGCCTGCGCGGCCGGCTCAGCGAGCGGGAGGTGGAGGCGGTCGGCCATCTCGTCGCCGGTGCCATGATGGAAGCGGCGCTGGTCTGCGCCACCTCGGACAAACCCGAGCGCGCCGCGCGCGACATGACCGACGGGTTGCTGTTTATTCTAAGGCCGCTGCTGGATTTTAACGGAGGAAGCCCCCATGCGGATTGATCGTATGGTTCAGTTCATTTTGATGTCGAGTTCTTGCTTCTTGTTATTCTGCGTCGCGGCGAACGCTGCGCCTCCGCAAGCGCTGGACAAGACGGTTACCGTATCGTTCACCAACTTTGTCCCGGCTCTGTGCTCAAACGGCAGATACAACACAAAAGCACGTACGACCACTCAACAAATCTATATCAGCACCAAGGGCAGAACGTTCGTAAAGGGTGTGGCGCATGCAGGAAGATTGTCTGGAAGCCATATTGCAGCTCCATCGCAAAGTAGATTTCATTTTTCAGGAAATAAGTTGGTGGCGATCTTCCCTTCGGCGAGCGGTGCGCGGCGAGAGATCATTTCATTCGATCCCTCTTTTCACAGTTGCACGGCGCAGCTCACGTATGGCGAAGAAAGCGGTAAGCCGTTCACATGGACCAGTCTGGCGGGCGTCAGGTGTACGGGTACGGGAAAACCCGAAGTGTCGAACGTTTCCTGTTCGATTGCTGACGGCAATGTTTTTGCGCGGTAACCTTTTCGGACGAAAGACGTCGCGTTTATTCTGAAGCCGCTGCTGGATTTTAACGGAGGAAGCCCCCATGCGGATTGATCGTATGGTTCAGTTCATTTTGATGCCGGGTTCTTGTTTCTTGTTATTCTGCGTCGCGGCGAACGCTGCGCCTCCGCAAGCGCTGGACAAAACCGTTACCGTATCGTTCACCGGGTTTACGCCGGCCGTTTGTGGCAACGGCAGACACAACAACCGGTCAAGAACGACAACACAACGCATCTATATCAGCACGAAGGGAAGATTGTTCGTAGAGGGTGCGGCGCATTCCGCGGTTTATTCACGGAAGCGTCGGGCGCCTCCCTCGCAAGCTGCATTTCATTTTTCCGGAAGTAAGCTGGTGGGGACCTTTGCTTCTTCGGTCAGTGGCGCGCGGCGGGAGATCATCTCATTCGATCCCTCGTTTCATGGCTGCACGGCGCAAGTGATTGTCGGTGAAGAGCCGGGCAGGCCGTTCACATGGATCAGCCTGTCGGGCGTCAGATGTACAGGAACGGGAAAAACTGAAATATCGAATATTTCCTGCTCGATCGCTGACGGCAATGTCTTTGCGCGATAAAGCCTGCCTGGCGTGACGCGCCGGTCAAGGGGCGGTTCCATTACCTCATACTTTTCACCGTGCTGCCTTGCTGCGGTCACTTGCCGTGGTCAAAGCACGACGCGTCCATGCTTTTCGCATGCGGTTTGGCAGGAATTTTTGCCGCATCGCACGTCCACGGAGCGCCAATGCAACCCGCAGATCCGCACGACGCCATTGCCGCGCAGCTCCGCGGTCTGGCACCACGCCGGGCGCCTGATGCGCCTGAACTCAACGAAACGGAAAAGCCTGCGGCATCTCCGGAGCCGTCGCTTCGCGCCGTGCCGTTGAACGACAACGCGGGCAACGTCCGCATTCCGCCACCGCGCGGGCGGTCCGGCCCTGTCGTCGTCCTGCTGGCGGTCTGCGCTGGCGTTGCCGCAACGATGGCCTGGCATTCCTATGGCGACGAAGCGAAGCAGAGGCTGTCGCACCTCGTACCTCAGCTTCTCGCATATGCACGAAGCGTCAACGCTGCACCGAAGGAAGCGGCTCCCCAAACTGCGGCCTCCCAAACCGGAGCCTCCCAAACCGCTGCAGCTGAACCGGTGACCGACCCGGCCCCCGCACAGGAGGCCAGCGCCGAACCCGCGACACCAGCGCCGTCCGCATCTGCAACACCATCCGCTCCTGCGCCCGCTCCTGCCGCGCCGGCGGCGGAGCCTCCCCCGACCCAGGCGGCGCTGCCACCTGAACTCATGCAGTCGATCGAAGCGATGACGCGCGAAATCGATTCGCTGAAGCAAACGGTCCAGCAGTTGCAGGCCGGCCAGCAGCAACTGAGCCAAGACATCGCGAAGGTCAGCGAGCACGGGACGCGCCACAAGGTCGTCGCGCAGACATCGAAGCCGGCATCACGGCCGCGACCGCGGCACGTGTCAACGCCGGTCCACGTGTCGACGCCGGTCGTGGATTCGCGCGCCGTTGCGCGTTATGCACCGCCACCGGTTCAGGCCTATCCGCAAGGCGCCGCGCAACACGACGCCTACATCCCGCCGCCTGCGCCGCCGCGACTTCCGCCGCCGCCCGGCGACAGCAACGCCCCACGGCCGCCAATGCCGCTGCAGTAATTGGCCATTGCGGACGCCGTGGGCATGAACCCGGCGCGACATTGGCCGCGGCCGCTGGCATCGCATGCTCTGTTCGATCGATGTCGCCGGCTGCCAAGTCAGGGGCGCGCACCCCTCGTTGGGGGACGGCTAGCGCGATCCAGTGGGCACTATCTCGACGATGACGTAGGGCTGCTTCCCTGGCAGATGCGCTCTGTCAACGAGTTGCAGGGCAGGGGCCTGGCGAGCGAGAGTCTGCCGTTCGTCGGGAAGCAGCATCGCGACTGAATCGGTTTTCAGTCGCGCCAGATCGTCCAGCGTCACCGTTTGAATCCGGCCCCTGACGTAGCTCAGCATGTTGAGCTCGCTTGATCCCTGAATCACATAGAGAGGGCCGGGACGGTTCTGGATCGCCGACGAAATCTCAGCGCCTGCCATCCGGCTCTGCTCAAAAAGCTGTGGCCAAAACGGCATGACCACCCATCCGCGAACCAGTAGCCCGAAAAAAATCAGATACGTGACGAACAGTGCGGACACGATCACCTTGCGATGGCTGTCGCGCCACTGCTCGAACATGAGTCCGCAGACCACGGCCAGCGTCACCGTTCCGGGCATGGCATAGCGCGCAGCAACTTTTCCCGGCCAGAACAGCAGCAGCAACGTGCAGGCCAATGAATAGAGCACCGCAGCAAGCAGCAGGTCGTTTCGTTTGGTTTGCCAGGTCTTGGTTTGCAATGTTCTCGTTCGCCAAGTCTTAGTCTGCCATGTCCGGATTGCGATCATGACCGCCGGCCCGATCAGAATGGACCCCGGCAGGAATTCGATGGCCAGACTTTTGATGAAATCCAGATGGCCTCGAACCGTTGCAAGGCCGCTGGTCGTATTCGACAGGCGCGAGTAGCTTTTCCAGGTTGCGAGATCGTTGTGCTGATACACGAGGGCGTACCAGCCGCCGATGACCAGCCCCGCACAGAGGTTCGCGATCAGGAATGCAAGGATCTGATCGCGTTGTTTCAGAAGGATGTAGGCGCCGACGCCGAGGGTGAAATAGGCGATGGGTTGTGGCCCCTTCGTCAGGCCGGCGAGCGCGAGCAGGATGCTCACGCAGGCCCATCGTCCGAAGGTCATGCGGTCGTCACTGGTCCCTTGCCACCAGACGTAAAACGCCGCGAACAGCAAGGTCGCGAGAACGACGTCGGGTTCGGCGTTGATGAATTTGGGCGCGACCACGGGCATGCTGATCCAGCAGAGCGCGCCAAAAATCGCGGCGCTCTTGCCGGTGACGGATCGAAGCAGGCTGTAGACCAGCAGTGCTCCCGCAAGGAAAATGCAGAGATGCGGGATGCGGAGCGACCAGAGCGTGACCCCTCCGCCCAGCTCGCCAAAAAGCGCGGCCATCCACGACTGCAGAACCGGCTTCTCGATGAACCGCTCGCCATAAATGAAGGGCGTGAGCCAGTGGCCGTCCTCGACCGCGCCGCGCGCGATCGCCAGGATCGTGCCTTCTTCCAGGTTGGAGGCGCGAATGATCGTGGCCGGGAAGGCCTGAACGGCGAAGAGGCCGATCACCCACAGGATGGGCCATTGCGACTGATCCAAACGAGAAAATCTGGACAGCAGCCATTCGCCGGGCCTGAAGGACAGATTCCAGTATCGCGCGATGGTGGATGGCTCCCCGGCGCTGCCTTGATTCATCGTGCCCCTCAAACAAGCCTGATCGCACTCGTACTATCAAGCGCATGAAAGCGGGCGCAAGCTTCGGGCCAATCGGCACGGGCCGCGGCCCTTAAAAGTCACGCTTTTGCAAATCGCGTTTCGGGAACTCTTGCGCTATGGTTCGGTTGTCACCAACTTGCCGTAAGCAATTTCGCTTAATTTTCAAGGCGAAGCGTAAAGTGCAACTCACGTTTCCCTTGTAAAGGGTTTTGACAGGATATTGGTCCCGGGCATCGCCAGCCGGCCGCGCGGATACCCGAACAGGAGGACGCCATGAGCTTTCGCCGTGACACCATCACCCGGCCGATCTTCTCCTGGGCGCGTGGCGTGCTGCCGTCGATGTCCGACACCGAGCGCGAAGCGCTGGAGGCCGGCGATGTCTGGTGGGACGCCGACCTGTTCACCGGCAATCCGGACTGGTCGAAACTCCTTGCCAACGCACCGGCGACGCTGACGGCGGAGGAGCAGGCGTTTCTCGACGGTCCCGTCGACGAGCTCTGCGCCATGCTCGACGACTGGAAGATCAATTGGGAGTGGCGCGACCTGCCGCCCGAGGTGTGGGATTTCATCAAGGCGAAGAAGTTCTTCGGCATGATCATCCCGAAGGAGTATGGCGGGCTCGGCTTCTCGCCCTACGCGCACTCGGAAGTGGTGCGCAAGATTTCGTCGCGCTCGCTGGTTGCCGCCGTCACCGTGATGGTGCCGAATTCGCTCGGCCCCGGTGAACTCCTGATGCGCTTCGGTACCAAGGAGCAGCAGGACCAATGGCTGCCGCGCCTCGCCGACGGCCGCGACATTCCCTGCTTCGGGCTGACCAGTCCCGAGGCCGGCTCCGATGCGGCGTCGATGATCGACACCGGCATCATTTGTAAAGGTGAATTCGAGGGCCGCGAGGTGATCGGCCTCCGCCTCAACTGGCACAAGCGCTACATCACGCTCGGCCCGGTCGCCACGCTGCTCGGCCTCGCCTTCAAGGCGCACGATCCCGATCATCTGGTCGGATCGCAGGAGGATCTTGGCATCACCGTGGCGCTGATCCCGACCCACCTGCCGGGCGTCTCCATCGGCCATCGCCATCTGCCGGCGATGCAGGTGTTCCAGAACGGTCCGAACTGGGGCAAGGACGTTTTCATTCCGCTCGATTACATCATCGGCGGCAAGGAACGCATCGGTCAGGGCTGGAAGATGCTGATGACGGCGCTGGCCGCCGGCCGCGGCATCTCATTGCCGTCGCTGTCGGCGGCGGGTGCAGCCTATGCGGCGCGCACCACCGGTGCCTATGCGCGCATCCGCGAACAGTTCGGTATTCCCATCGGCAAGTTCGAGGGTATCGAGGAGCCGCTCGCGCGCATCGCGGGCACGGCCTACCTGATCGACGCCGCGCGGCGGCTGACCTGTGCCGCGCTCAACCAGGGCAATCATCCGGCTGTCATTTCCGGCATCATGAAGCTGCACGCCACCGAGCGGCTGCGCACCGTGATCGACGACGCCATGGACATCCACGGCGGCAAGGCGGTCATCGACGGGCCAGAGAACTATCTCGGCAACCTCTATCGCGCGGTGCCGGTCGCCATCACGGTGGAAGGCGCCAACATCCTGACGCGCAACCTCATCATCTTCGGACAGGGCGCGATCCGCGCGCATCCCTATCTGCTGCAGGAAATGAACGCGCTCGGCGAACAGGACAAGGCCAAGGGCCTCGATGATTTCGACAAATCGTTCTGGGCCCATGTCGGCCACAGCATCGCCACGCTGTTCCGCGCCTGGGGCCGCAACTGGACCGGCGGCGTGTTCGCGCCGGCACCGGATGCCGGCGCAGCGACCCAATTCTATCGCCAGCTCTCGCGTTATTCGTCGGCGTTTGCCTTGTGCGCCGACATGGCGCTGCTGACGCTCGGCGGCGCGCTGAAGCGGAAGGAGATGCTGTCGGCGCGGTTCGGCGACATTCTCTCCGAACTGTATCTGCTATCCGCCGTGCTGAAGCGCTGGCAGGACGAGGGGCGGCAGCAGGCCGATCTGCCCGCGGTCGAGTGGTGCATGGCGACCGGCTTCCGCATCATCGAGCAGCGCTTTGCCGACATTCTGGCCAACCTGCCGAACCGCTTCGTCGCAGTCGTGCTGAAATTCCTGATCCAGCCGTTTGGTGCGCGGGTCACCGGTCCGTCCGACGCAACCGTCCACGCCTGCGCCCAACTGGTGCTGGAGCCGTCGGTGGCGCGCGACCGCCTGACGCCGAACCTGTCGCATGTGGACGATGACAAGGGTGTGGCGCGCCTGGAAAAGGCGTTCATGCTGGTCACCGCCGCGGAAGACATCTCGAAGCGCATGCGCGCCGCGCATCTGCACGATCCTGCCGTCGCGGTGAAGCAGGGCGTCATCACGCAGGCCGAAGCCGACCGGCTCAAGGTGGCGCACGACGCGGTGGCGCGTGTCATCGAGGTCGACGACTTCGCGCCGGAGGCGCTGTCGCCGATTTACAAGAAGCCCGCCGACGTGCATCAATTCTTCCAGGAACTTGGTGAAACGAGAGCGGTGGGCTGATGGCGCGTCCGGTCTATATTGTCGACGGCAGCCGTACTCCATTTCTGAAAGCACGCAGCGGTCCCGGCCCCTTCACGCCGGTGGACCTCGCCGTGCAGTGCGGGCGGCCGCTGCTGGCGCGGCAACCGTTCGCGCCCGATGCGTTCGATCAGGTTATTCTCGGCTGCGTCAACGTCATCGCTGACGAGATGAATCCGGCGCGCGTCGCAGCGCTTCGGCTCGGCCTCGGCGAGGCGATGGTGGCCTTCACGGTGCAGATCAACTGCGGCAGCGGCATGCAGTCGATCGACACCGCCTACCGCTACATCCGTGACGGCAACGCCAACCTGATCCTTGCGGGTGGCGCGGAAGCGTTGAGCCACGCGCTGCTGGTGTGGCCGCAGCAGGGCGTGCGCTGGTTCGCAGGCCTTGCCGGCGCCAAGGGCATTCTGGCCAAGATCGCGGCGATTGCCAAAGCACGGCCGGCGTATTTCAAGCCGATCATCGGGCTTGAGCGCGGGTTGACCGATCCGATCACCGAATTGAACATGGGCCAGACCGCCGAGGTGGTCGGCCACTTGTTCGGCATCACCCGCGAACAGTCCGACGCCTATGCGGTGGAGAGCCACAAGCGGCTGGCGAACGCGCAGGCGCAGGGCTGGCTCAAGGGCGAGGTCGAGACCGCGTTCGCGCGCGACGGCAAATTCTACGATCACGACGACGGCGTGCGGCCGGAGTCCTCGATGGAGACGCTGGCGAAGCTGCGGCCGGTATTCGAGCGGCCGTGGGGACAGGTCACCGCCGGCAACTCGTCGCAGATCACAGATGGTGCGTGCTGGACCATTCTGGCTTCGGAAGAAGCGGTGACGAAATATGGTCTCAAGCCGAAGGCGCAGATCGTCGACAGTCAATGGTCGGCGCTCGATCCCTCGATCATGGGGCTCGGCCCGGTGTTGTCCTCGACCGAAATTCTCAAGCGGCAAAAACTCTCCTTGCAGGATATCGAAACCTGGGAATTGAACGAAGCGTTCGCGACGCAAGTGCTCGGCTGTCTCGCTGCGTGGGAGGATGAGACCTTCTGCCGCGAGATTCTGGGGCTCGACAGCGCCGCGGGTGTGATCGACCGCGCCAAGCTCAACGTCGATGGCGGCGCCATCAGCCTTGGTCATCCCGTCGGCACCTCGGGCAACCGCATCGTGGTGCATCTGGTCAACGCCATGAAGCGGCTCGGCACAAGGCGTGGCATCGCCACCGAATGCATCGGCGGCGGGCAGGGCGGTGCCATGCTGATCGAGATGGTGTGAGGGCGTCATGGAGTCGAAAGTCTTGGACGTTCTCAGGGATCGCGTGCTGGAGCTGGGGCCGAAGCCTGACGCCGGTGGCCCCTATCGCAACTTCAAGCTGACGCGCGATGCCGACGGCGTGGCGTGGGTGCTGTTCGATCGCGCCGATGCCAGCGCCAACACGCTGTCGTCGGATGTGATGGAGGAGTTCGATGCGATCCTGACCGCGCTGGAAAACCAGCGGCCGACCGGCATCGTGATCCGTTCGGCGAAAACCTCCGGCTTCATCGCCGGCGCCGACGTCAATGAGTTTCGCGGCGCCACCGACGCGCGCGAGGTCGAAACCAGGATCGGCCGTGCCCACGCCGTCATCGACCGGCTCGAGGCGCTGAAAATTCCGAGCGTCGCGGTCATCCACGGCTTCTGCCTCGGCGGCGGGCTCGAAGTGGCGCTGGCCTGTCAGATGCGCATCGCCATCGACGATGCGCGGTTCGGCTTTCCGGAGGTGATGCTCGGGTTGCATCCCGGCCTCGGGGGCACCGCGCGCTTCACCGAGCTCATCAGTCCGGTGCAGGCGATGACGCTGATGCTGACGGGCAAGACCGTCGACGCGCGCCGCGCCAAGTCGCTCGGCCTCGTCGACGCCGTGACGCAGGAGCGCCACGTCCGCAACGCGGTGAGGGACGCGGTGAGCGGCCGACTCAAGCGCGCCAGACCTGGCGCAATGAATTCGCTGCTCAACTTCGGCCCGGTGCGGGGTTTCCTTGGCTCACGCATGCGCAAGGAGGCGGAGAAGGCCGCGCCGCACGAGCATTACCCGGCACCGTATGCGCTGATCGACCTCTGGGAAACCCACGGCGGCGACAAGGCGGCGATGCTGACCAACGAGAAGCGCTCGTTCGCCAACCTGATGGTGACGCCGACGGCGCAGAACCTGATCCGGGTGTTCTTCCTGCGCGAGCAGATGAAGAAGCTTGCCGGAGGCGGCAACACGGTGAAGCATCTGCATGTCATCGGCGCCGGCGCCATGGGCGGCGATATTGCCGCGTGGTGCGCGCATCAGGATATCCGGGTGACGCTCGCCGACATGAAGCCGGACGCCATCGCCGGCGCGATTAAGCGGGCCGCCGATCTCTATGGAAAGATCGTCCGCAAGCGCACCGAGATCCGCGACACGCTCGACCGGTTGATGCCGGACCTCGACGGCGAGGGCGTGCGCAACGCCGATCTCATCATCGAGGCGGTGCCGGAAAAGCTCGAGCTGAAGCAGAAGGTCTATGCTGGCCTCGAGCCGAACATGAAGTCCGGCGCGATTCTCGCCACCAACACCTCGAGCATTCCGCTGCAGGATCTGCGCACCACGCTGGCGCATCCGGAACGGCTGATCGGCCTGCACTTCTTCAATCCGGTGTCGCGGCTGCAACTGGTGGAGGTGGTCAGTCACGACGCTGCCGATCCGCAGATCCTGAAACAGGCGCTGGCCTTCGTCGGCGCCATCGACCGCCTGCCGTTGCCGGTGAAGAGTTCGCCGGGCTTCCTCGTCAACCGCGCGCTGACGCCATACATGCTCGAAGCCATGGTCATGCTCGATGAGAAGATCGACAAGACCGTGATCGACGCGGCGGCGGAAAAGTTCGGCATGCCGATGGGGCCGATCGAGCTCGCCGATCAGGTCGGGCTCGACATTTGTCTGGCGGTCGGCGACATGCTGCGCTCGAAGTTCGGCGACCTCCTGCCGCCGACGCCGGCGTGGTTGCGCGATAAGGTCACCAAGGGTGAGCTCGGCCGCAAGACCGGCAAGGGCTTTTACATCTGGCGCGACGGCAAGGTCGACAAGGGCGGTCCCGCTCCGAACCCGACGCAGGTGACGCCGGAAATGATCGACCGGCTGGTGCTGCCGATGTCGAACGTCTGCGTCGCCTGTCTGCGCGAAGGCATCGTCGATAACGCCGACGTGGTCGACGGCGCGATGATCTTCGGCACCGGCTACGCGCCGTTCCGCGGTGGTCCGCTGAACTATGCCCGCACGCGCGGCCCGCAGAACGTCGCCGATACCTTGCGCGCTCTGGCGCAGAAGTTCGGCGACCGGTTTGCGCCGGATGCGGGGTGGGCGGATTTTCAATGACGCGCGTGAAATGAATCCTTACGCTGCTAAGATGTGACCTGTTCTCCCCCTGCCTGACCCTCCCCCACAAAGGGGGAGGGAAAAGAGAAATCCATGACCGACGCTCCCGCCCCATCCGTGCACGCGCCGCCCACGACGGAAACCACGCCGCTCGGCGAGCTCTGTACCCGCACGCTGGCGATGCCGGCCGACACCAACCAGAACGGCGATATTTTCGGCGGCTGGCTGCTCAGCCAGATGGACATCGGCGGCGGCGTGTTCGCCTCCAAGATCGCGAAATCCCGCACCGTGACGGTGGCGATCGACGCCATGAATTTCCGGAAACCCGTGTTCGTCGGCGATCTCGTGTCGGTCCATGCCACGCTGGTGCGCGTCGGCAAGACCTCGATCACGGTACATCTCGAAGCCTGGGTGATGCGCCGCCAGGAAATGCAGTTCATTCTCGTCACCGACGGCAATTTCACCTACGTCGCGATCGACGATAAGGGCAATCCACAACAGGTGAAGCGCAACGATCCGCCGATCCCGGCATAATTCACCGATACGACCTCGCAGTTCCGTTCTGTTCCGGACGCAAAGTTGCCTTCCGCGAGTCATGCGCCTGTCGTGCGGCGCATCTACCCCTGCGGCCGAATGACCGGGAACGTTATTCACCGGCTTTCGTTATAGGCGCGGCATCAGGGGCGGAAATGCGAGTGGGACATGTCGAATACCTACATCATCGAAGTCGATTCGGAATCCGCCGGAATCGTGGTGCGCGATCGCACCGGGTTCCGGTTCTTTTCTGCGTCGCGGCGGTTCGATCCGCTCGACGGCAAGGTGTTTCGCAGCGCCCGTGACGCGGAGCGCGCGGCGATCAGGTTCGCACAGCAGCGCGAGGCGGCGTAGCGAATGCTTGTTTTCACATCTCCGGTATCCCGACCGGCTTTACCACGATCCGCTTTTTGGCGTTTTGATCCAAAGGGCCAAGCAATCGTGCGTTGACCGCGCCCGCGAACACCAGCACCATGCACTTCACCAGAAGTTGCAAGGTGCCAGGTGACCGGGCTTACCCAGCGTCAGTCGGATATTCTGAACATCGCTCGTGCGTTCGGCCGGGTGATGGTAGATGACCTCGCGCGGCGCTTCGAGGTCTCGGCCCAGACCATCCGCAAGGACCTCAACGATCTCTGCGACCAGCGCTCGCTGACCCGCATCCATGGCGGCGCCATCATCGCGTCGGGCGTGGAAAACCTCGCTTATGAAGCCCGCCGCTTCGTGGCTGCGGACGAGAAGAAGGCGATCGGGGTGGCGGCCGCGGCGCAGATTCCCAATGGCTGCTCGCTGTTCATCAACATCGGAACCACCACCGAAGAGGTCGCGAGCGCGCTCAATTCGCATGAAGACCTGCTCGTCATCACCAACAACCTCAATGTGGCGATGCAGCTCTATCGCCATCCGCGGGTCGAGGTGATCGTCGCCGGCGGCAACGTCCGCCGCTCCGACGGCGCGGTCATCGGCTCCAGTGCCATCAGCCTGATCGGCCAGTTCAAGGTTGATTATGCCATCATCGGCGCCTCCGCCATCGACGAGGAGGGCGCGCTTCTGGACTTCGACTATCGCGAGGTGCAGGTGTCGCAGGCCATCATCGCCAACGCGCGCAGCGTGATGCTGGTGTCCGACAGCTCCAAGTTTCAGCGTAGCGCGCCGGTACGCATCGCCCATCTCAGTCAGATCCAGACCTTCGTCACCGACGCGGCGCTGCCCCCCGGTCTGCAGGCCATCTGCGAGGCACGCGGCATCGAGGTGATCGTGGCCATGCCGGAAAAATCCGAAGACCTCGATGGGGCAGAAGCCGAAACCGGTGCCGCCAACGGGCACTCCAGCGCGATGCCGTGACCGGACGCGCGAAGGCCGCAGCCTGAATTAACTGCAGATTGAATTGTCGCCTCCCTTGAAAGGGGAGGTCGGTTTGCTCGTGCTCGCGCAAACCGGGTGGGGCTCGTCCGACCATCTTTTGAAAAACGTGACTCCCACCCCGATCCCCTTTCACGAGGAGGAAATTTGCACCTGCGCCAATCTGAACGATTTCGCGCGCCAGCGCGGTGATTGCGATTGCTTTCGTTTTCTATTGTGATTTAATCGGATTCCGAAAGAAAACCGCTGTAATCGAACACCGGTGAAGCCGTAAGGTACTGAATTACCAGTATTTTGCGGAAAAAAGAGCCTAAGGGGTGCGTCCGTGGGTCAGGTTTTCGACCTCGCTATCATCGGTGGTGGCGTCAATGGTTGCGGCATCGCGCGGGACGCGGCCGGGCGCGGCAATTCGGTTTTCCTCTGTGAGATGAACGACCTGGCGAGCGGCACCTCGTCATGGTCGACCAAGCTTGTGCACGGCGGCCTGCGCTACCTCGAATATTACGAGTTTCGTTTGGTGCGCGAGGCGCTGATCGAGCGCGAAATCCTCTGGCAGATCGCCCCGCACATCATCCGCCCGCTGCGTTTCGTGCTGCCGCATCACGCGGGCCTGCGGCCGGCATGGCTGCTGCGGCTCGGCCTCTTCCTCTACGACCACATCGGTGGACGAAAGCTGTTGCCGCCGACCCGTTCGGTCGATCTCGCGCACGATGAGGTCGGCAAGCCGCTGGTCCCCGGCCGCTATCACAAGGGCTTTGAGTATTCCGACTGCTTCGTCGACGATGCCCGCCTCGTCGTGCTCACGGCGCGCGACGCGATGGAGCGCGGCGCCGACATCCGGACCCGCACCCGCGCGGTGGAGACCCGACAGGCCGACGGCCTCTGGCACGTCACGGTGGAGGACACGCCGACCGGAGAACGCAGCACCATCGCGGCGCGGGTGCTCGTCAACGCCGCCGGGCCTTGGGTCGAGCAGGTGCTGACGCTCGGCGCCGGCATCAACACCCGCGCCAAGGTGCGGCTGGTGCAGGGGTCGCACATCGTGGTCAAGAAGCTCTACGAGCACGACCGCGCCTACATCTTCCAGAACGGCGACGGGCGCATCGTGTTCGCGATTCCCTATCAGGACGACTTCACCCTGATCGGCACCACCGATCGCGATTACGACGGCGATCCCGCCAAGGTGGCGGCGACGCCGGAAGAGATCGCCTATCTCTGCGCGTCCGTCAGCGAGTATCTGGCGAAGCCGGTGAAGCCGGAGGATGTGGTCTGGACCTATGCCGGCGTGCGGCCGCTCTATGACGATGGCGCCAGCGAAGCCAAGGCCGCCACGCGCGAATACGCATTCGAGCTGGATGCGCCCGGTGGCGCGCCGTTGCTCTCGGTCTATGGCGGCAAGATCACCACCTACCGCCGGCTTGCGGAAGAGGCGCTGGAAAAGCTGTCGCCCTATCTGAAGGGCACCAAGGCCCGCGAGGGCTGGACAGCGACGGCGCCGCTGCCCGGTGGCGACATGGATGTGTCGGCGGTCGCGGCGCTGACGGCGGAGCTGGTGCGCGACTATCCGTTCCTGACGACGGTTCATGCCGGCCGTCTCGCGCATGCCTACGGCACCCGCGCGGTGAAAACGCTGGGCACGGCGAAATCCATGGCGGACCTGGGACGGAATTTCGGTGCCACGCTGACCGAGAGCGAGGTCCGCTACCTCATGGCGAACGAATGGGCCTGCACCGCGGACGACATCGTCTGGCGACGCTCCAAGCTGGGCCTGCGGCTGTCGGCGGCGGAGATCGCGGCGCTCGGCGAATGGCTCGACGCGCAGCGCGCGCAGGCCGGACGTCCCGCGAGGGAAGCGGGAGCGCGATCATGAGCGTCGCCCTCGACCACGTCACCCGCATGGTTGAGGGCGTTGCGACGATTCGCGATGTTTCGCTGACGCTGGAGCGTGGCGCGCTCAGCGTGCTGCTTGGCCCAACGTTGTCGGGCAAGACCTCGATCATGCGGCTGCTGGCCGGTCTCGACAAGCCGACCGAGGGTCGCGTGCTGGTCGATGGCAAGGACGTCACCGGCTTCGACGTACGCAAGCGTTCGGTGGCGATGGTCTACCAGCAGTTCATCAACTATCCCTCGCTCACGGTCTACGAGAACATCGCCTCGCCGCTGCGGGTGCAGCGCAAGCCGAAATCCGAGATCGATGCGCGGGTGCGCGAGGCGGCGAGGCTGCTCAAGCTCGAGCCGTATCTCGACCGCACGCCGCTGCAACTGTCCGGCGGCCAGCAGCAGCGTACCGCGATCGCGCGCGCGCTGGTGAAGGGCGCCGACCTCGTGCTGCTCGACGAGCCGCTCGCCAATCTCGACTACAAGCTGCGCGAGGAATTGCGCACCGAACTGCCGCGCATCTTCGAGGCCTCCGGCGCGATCTTCGTTTATGCGACCACCGAGCCGTCGGAAGCCCTGCTGCTCGGCGGCAACACCGTCTGCCTCTGGGAAGGCGAGGCGCTGCAGGTCGGCGAGACCTCCAGGGTCTATCGTCATCCGGACACCCTGCGTGTGGCGCAGGTGTTTTCCGATCCGCCGCTGAACATCGTCGGTATCGAGAAGCACGGCGAAACGGTGCGCTATGAGGCGGGCATGCAGGCGCCGGCCATCGGGCTCTACGCGGCGTTGCCCGACGGCGCCTACCGCGTCGGCTTCCGCGCGCATCAGCTCGAACTGGCCAACGGTCAGGCCGTCCACCATGTGTTTCCCGCCGAGGTCACCGTCACCGAGATCACCGGCTCCGAAAGTTTTGTGCATATCAAGCGGGCGCAGACCGACTGGGTCGCGGTGCTGGAAGGCGTGCACGAATTCCTGCCGGGCGACAGGATCGAGGTCGCGCTCGATCCCGCTGACGTGTTCGTTTTCGACATGAGCGGCCGTCTGGTCGCTGCGCCCGGCACGACATAAGGACAGGACCATGGCTCGCATTGACCTCGTCGATCTTGCCCATTCCTACGCCGGCAACGGTGCCGATCCGGAGTCGTTCGCACTCAAGCCGATCTCGATGACCTGGCGGCAGGGCGGAGCCTACGCGCTGCTTGGCCCCTCCGGTTGCGGCAAGACCACGCTGCTCAACCTGATTTCCGGCATCGTCACGCCGTCGCGCGGCAAGATCCTGTTCGACGGCACCGACGTGACGCCGTTGTCGACGCAGAAGCGCAACATTTCCCAGGTGTTCCAGTTTCCGGTGATCTACGACACCATGACGGTCGGCGAAAATCTCGCTTTCCCGCTGAAGAACCGCGGCGCCGCCAAGCCCGAGATCGCCGCGCGTGTCGCCGAGATCGCCAAGCTGCTCGATCTCACGCCGTACCTGAACCGCAAGGCCACGCGTCTCACCGCGGATGCCAAGCAGAAGATCTCGCTCGGCCGCGGACTGGTGCGCTCGGACGTCGCCGCCGTGCTGTTCGACGAGCCGCTGACCGTGATCGACCCCGAGCTGAAGTGGGAGCTGCGCTCGAAGCTGAAGGCGCTGCACCGCGCGCTCGATCTGACGATGATCTACGTCACCCATGACCAGACCGAAGCGCTGACCTTCGCCGATACCGTGGTGGTGATGCATGACGGCCGCGTGGTGCAGAGCGGTACGCCGGAAGAGCTGTTCGACAAGCCGGCGCATACCTTCGTCGGCTACTTCATTGGTTCGCCCGGCATGAACATCGTGCCGGCCGAGGTGAGGGGGCGCGAGGCGCGGATCGACGGCCACGTCATTGCGTTGTCGCGCGCCTACGACAAGCTGCCGGCGGGGGCTGCGATCGAAGTCGGCGTTCGACCCGAATTCGTTCACGTCGCGCCGCCGGCGCCCGGTCTGCTGACCGCCACCATCGACCGGATCGACGATCTCGGCCGCATCCGCTTCGCGCGAGTACGCGTCGGCGATGCCAAGCTCGCGGCGCGGGTGCCGCCGGGCTTTTCGGTCTCCGGCAACAGTGCCGGCCTCGTGTTCGATGCCGCGCGCATGCACGTCTACGCCGACAGTCGCTTGGTCGAGGGAGGCGTCTGATGGACAAGACCGTCAACCAGAAAGCCTGGTTCCTGGTGCTGCCCGTATTCCTCATCGTGGCGTTTTCCGCGGTGCTGCCGCTGATGACGGTGGTGAACTATTCGTTCCAGGACACCTTCGGCAACAACCAGTTCTTCTGGAACGGCGTCGGCTGGTTCAAGGAGCTGCTCGATCCCTCCACCGATCTCGGCAGCCGCTTCTTCGCCTCGCTGTGGCGCAACCTGTTCTTCTCGGCGGTGATCCTTGCGATCGAGGTGCCGCTCGGTATCATCGTCGCGCTGTCGATGCCGCGCGAGGGCTGGCGGGTCGCGGCCTGCCTCGTCATCCTGGCGCTGCCGCTGCTCATTCCATGGAACGTGGTCGGCACTATCTGGCAGATCTTCGGCCGTCCCGACATCGGCCTGCTCGGCTACGTACTGAACAGCATCGGCATCGACTACAACTACGTCTCCAACGAGTTCGATGCCTGGGCCACCGTCATCGTGATGGATGTCTGGCACTGGACCAGCCTCGTCGCGCTGCTCTGCTATGCCGGCCTGAAGTCGATCCCCGACGCCTACTATCAGGCGGCGCAGATCGACGGGGCATCGCGCTGGGCGGTATTCACCGCGATCCAGCTGCCGAAGATGCATCGGGTGCTGCTGATCGCGGTGCTGCTGCGCTTCATGGACAGCTTCATGATCTACACCGAGCCGTTCGTCGTTACCGGTGGCGGCCCCGGCAACTCGACCACCTTCGTGTCGATCGAGCTGGTCAAGATCGCGCTCGGCCAGTTCGACCTCGGCAAGGCGGCGGCGCTGTCGCTGGTCTATAACCTCATCATCATCATCGTGTGCTGGGTATTCTACACCGTCATGACCAATGCCGGTGCGGACCGCAGCCGAACCGAGGGAGCGGCGTGATGCAGTCCATTCCCGGCCGCCGGATCATCCTGTCGCTGTTTTTGGTTTTCCTGCTGTTGCCGATCTACTGGCTCGTCAACATGAGCTTCAAGACCAACACCGAGATCGTCTCGACCATGACGCTGTGGCCGAACCATCCGACACTTGCCAATTACACGCGCATCTTCACCGACGAGAGCTGGTATTCCGGCTACATCCATTCGCTCAACTACGTGGTGATCAACACCATCATCTCGATCGCGTTCGCGCTGCCCGCGGCCTATGCGTTCTCGCGCTATCGCTTCCTTGGCGACAAGCATCTGTTTTTCTGGCTGCTGTCGAACCGCATGGCGCCCCCGGCGGTCTATGCGTTGCCGTTCTTCAACCTGTATTCGGCGATCGGGCTGTTCGATACGCCGTGGGCGGTGGCGCTGGCGCACTGCCTGTTCAACGTGCCGCTGGCAGTCTGGATCCTGGAAGGCTTCGTCTCCAGCGTTCCGCGCGAGATCGACGAGACCGCGTTCCTCGACGGCTACTCGTTCCCGAAATTCTTCGTCAAGATTTTGGTGCCGCTGATCGCGAGTGGCATCGGCGTCGCGGCGTTCTTCTGCTTCATGTTCTCGTGGGTCGAGCTGTTGCTGGCGCGCACGCTGACCTCGGTGGACGCCAAGCCGATCTCGGCGGTGATGACGCGCACGGTGTCCGCTGCCGGCATGGACTGGGGCCTGCTCGCCGCCGCCGGCGTGCTGACCATCATTCCCGGCGCCCTGGTGATCTGGTTCGTCCGCAACTACATCGCGCGCGGCTTCGCGCTCGGCCGGGTGTGAGGAGGTCATCATGAGCAACTTCGCATGGATGGCCTGGACCTGGCCGACCGCGATCTTCTTCGTCGCGCTCGCGCTCACATTGCTCACGATGACATGGCTTGCCGCCGCCTGTCCGGAAGCCGAGCGCGTCGGAATTTTGCGGATTCCGACCACCCGCGGCGACCGGCTGTTCATCTCGCTGATCGCCGCGGCGGTCATCCATCTGCTGTGGATCGGGTTTGTCGGTGTCGATCCGATCGCCACGCTCCCGTTTGGAGAAGAAGGATACGGAATTTCGAGCCTGTGGCTCGCAACTGCAATTTCGTTCGTGACCGCCGTGCTGATTTTCCGCACGGTCTGACGGACGAAGGGGACAGATCCGGATGTCCGGATCTGAATTTTGTTGAGTTGCTGCAACGGAGGAAACGAAGATGCTGAACTTGAGAGAACGAGGAAGTCCCGCAGGCAGGACGCGGCTCCTGACGATGGCAAGCGCTGCCGCCATGGTCGCCGTCACGATGACGCTGGCGTCGCCGGTCAGAGCGGACGATGCCACGATCCAGAAGTGGATCGACAGCGAATTCCAGCCGTCCACCCTGTCCAAAGCGGACCAGAAGAAGGAGCTCGAATGGTTCGCCAAGGCCGCCGCGCCCTTCAAGGGCATGGAGATCAACGTCGTCTCGGAGACGCTGACGACTCATGAATACGAGTCGAAAACCCTCGCCAAGGCGTTCACCGAAATCACCGGCATCAAGGTCAAGCACGACGTCATCCAGGAAGGCGACGTGGTGGAAAAGATCCAGACCCAGATGCAGTCGGGCAAGAACGTCTATGACGGGTGGATTAACGATTCCGATTTCATCGGAACGCATTTCCGCTACGGCCAGGCGGTCGACCTGACGGACTGGATGGCCAAGGACGGCAAGGACGTCACCGACCCGATGCTCGACGTCAACGACTTCATCGGCAAGTCATTCACGACCGCGCCGAACGGGCATCTCTATCAGCTGCCGGACCAGCAGTTCGCGAACCTCTACTGGTTCCGCTACGACTGGTTCACCAATCCGGACATCAAGGCCAAGTTCAAGGCCAAGTACGGCTACGATCTCGGCGTGCCCGTGAACTGGTCGGCCTATGAGGACATCGCTGATTTCTTCACCAACGACATCAAGGAGATCAACGGCGTCAAGGTTTATGGCCACATGGACTACGGCAAGAAGGATCCCTCGCTCGGCTGGCGGTTCACCGACGCCTGGCTGTCGATGGCCGGCAACGGCGACAAGGGCCTCCCGAACGGCCTGCCGGTCGATGAGTGGGGCATCCGCATGGAGGGCTGCCGTCCGGTCGGCTCCTCGATCGAGCGTGGCGGCGACGTCAACGGTCCCGCGGCGGTCTACTCGATCGTGAAGTACCTCGACTGGCTGAAGAAGTATGCCCCGCCACAGGCGCAAGGCATGACCTTCTCGGAATCCGGTCCGGTGCCGGCGCAGGGCAACATCGCCCAGCAGATCTTCTGGTACACCGCCTTCACCGCCGACATGGTGAAGCCGGGCCTTCCGGTGATGAACGCGGACGGTACGCCGAAGTGGCGTATGGCTCCGTCGCCGCACGGCGCCTACTGGAAGGACGGCATGAAGCTCGGCTATCAGGACGTGGGCTCGCTCACGCTTCTGAAGTCGACCCCGGTCGACCGCCGCAAGGCGGCCTGGCTCTATCTGCAGTTCATCGTCTCCAAGACGGTGTCCCTGAAGAAGAGCCATGTCGGACTCACCTTCATTCGTGAATCCGACATCTGGGACAAGTCGTTCACCGAGCGTGCGCCGAAGCTCGGCGGCCTGATCGAGTTCTACCGCTCGCCTGCGCGCGTGCAGTGGACCCCGACCGGCAACAACGTGCCCGACTATCCGAAGCTTGCACAGTTGTGGTGGCAGAACATCGGCGATGCGGCGTCCGGTGCGAAGACTCCGCAGCAGGCGATGGATGCGCTGGCAGCGGCCCAGGATTCGGTGATGGCGCGGCTTGAGAAGTCGGGCGTGCAGGGTGCCTGCGGTCCGAAGCTCAATCCGAAGAAGACCGCCGAGTTCTGGTATGCGAAGTCGGAGAAGGACGGCAACATCGCTCCGCAGCGCAAGCTGGCGAACGAGAAGCCGAAGGGCGAGACGATCGACTACGACACCCTGATCAAGTCGTGGCCGGCCACCCCGCCCAAGCGCGCCGACGCGAAGTAAGAGACTCTCGAGATCGTCATTGCGAATGGAGCGAAGCAATCCGGAAACGTCACAACTGGACTGCTTCGTTGCTTCACTCCTCGCAATGACGAAATATGAAAAAGGCCGGGAGCGATCCCGGCCTTTTTTGTTAAACCGCCATCGGCGTCCGTTCGTTATAGCCCGCGACAGCGGACGATCCGGTACGCCGCGCCGCCGCATTTACGACTTGAAGCGATTTCAGATGCGGCTCTCTTCCCTCTGCACGAGACGATCAAACAAAGTGAGGGGAAGAATGTCGAAACGCTCGAGCGCGAGCGTGATACCCAACACGATATCGACGTTGGTGATCGTTCCATAAAGATCGACACGCCGCCCGCGACGGATGCTGCGCGTCTCCGGATGCTGGTCGATATCGATATGGCCGTAGATCGAGAGATCGAACCGCGAAAACCGATGCCAGCCGCGTTGAAGGAAGCTGAATTGCCGGATCGGGTCGCGATTGATGTCGAGCGCGTCAAAGAAGCGTGTCTTCCAATACACACGAGTTCCGAGATAGGTCGAGGCGATCATCTGGTCTCGTTGCAGCGCGGGAATGCGCTTGAGTGCCCTGATGATTCGCGCCGGAGTCGGTGTCGTCAGAAATGCATTGCTCATGTCCCAGTTTACACCGCGCCGGGCGCGCCTGTCACGTCAGCTTCCGCAATGCCGTTTTCCCGCGCGGCTGGTATCGCGGGCGGTCAGCCATCTCTCCAGCACGAGCGATGTCATGGCCGTTCGGCATCGTTGACCGTCGCGCGCCGGCGCGGCACCATGCCGTCAACAAAACGGAGCTTGCGATGCGCATGACCTTCCGCTGCGATCCGGCGCTGGCAGATCATCTGCCACGACCGTTTCCGGCTCGCGGCGCGCTGCCGGACTGGCTGCGCGCCATGCCCGCGAAGGCGTCGTCGGAAATTCACGGTCGCGAGATCCGTACCGTCAAGCAGTGCCCGCCGTTCGTCGACGCCATGGCCTACGGCATCATGATCCCGCTGCCCTGCGATGTGACGGTCGAACGTGGTGCGTTCTCGTGGGCGTGGGACATTCCAGCACCGGCAACAGCAGGGCACCCGCGTGCACCGCTGAGCTTTCACGTCGCCGCGCAGTTTCCCGGCGCGCCGTTCGCCCATGGTGAGAACGCGGCGATCAAGTTCAACAGCTTCTGGACCATCGAACTCGACGAAGGCTGGTCGTTGTTTGCAACCCATCCGGTCAATCGCGACGATCTGCCGTTTCGGCTAATCACTGGGCTTGTCGATGCCGACCGCTTCCACGACGGCGGCATCAATTTTCCGGCGGTGTGGACGCAGCCGGAATTTTCCGGCGTGCTGCCGAAGGGTACGCCGGTCGCGCAATGCTTTGCGGTGCCGCGCGCCGCGCCGTCGCTGGTGTTCGAACCTTTCGACGACGCGCACAGGGCGGACTATGCGAGGACTGTGACCGAGGTGCTTGCCGCGCCCGGCGTCTATCGCAAGCGCTTTCGCGCGCGGCGCGGGCGTTCAGCCACCGAGTGATTTGCGCAGCGCGTCCTCGTCGAGCCACAGGCGGCCGTGCGATCCTGATGTCAGCGCCATCGCGATGGTGCCGAAGGTCGTAGGCCGCAACCGATAGGCTTGCGCATAGGCGGCTATCGCGCCGTCGAGGTTGCCGGCCTCCTGCCGCACGACGCCGAGGTTGACCGCGGCTTCCGCATGATCGGACTTTTTCGCCAGCACTTCCGTGTAGGCGGCTTCCGCGCCGGCGAAGTCGCGCAAATCCTGACGTGCCAGCGCGAGGTCAAACCACGCCGAGGCCGGTGCATCCGGACCTGCCGCCTGCGTCAGCAGTTGCGCCGCCGCGGCTGCGTCGCCGTCCTCCCACAGGAGGCGTCCGAGCCGCGCCATCGCCTCGCGGCTTTGCGGCATCGCTTTGCGGACGGCCTGCCAGGCTGCGCGCCGCGCCGGGCGGTCGTCGAGATGGTCGAGGATGCGGGCCGCGAGAAGCTGCGCCTGCGGATGGCCCGGCCGCGCGCGCAGGCTGGTCTCAATGGGATGTCGCGCGGCTTCGTGTGCGCCGCCGGCGAACAGGATGGCGGCAAGCAGATGATTGAGTGCCGGCTCGTTCGGCGTGTGCGTCAATCCGGCTTCGCACAGCTGCCGTGCCTCGTCGCGCCGCCCGGCGTTGAAGGCCGCCGTGGTGCGGCGCAGGGTATCTTCGATCCGGGCGGTTAAGGGCGCGCGTGACATACGCGAAATCTAGCAAAGCGGCGCGGCGTTCGTAACAGTGACTTTCCGGGCAAAAAGAAAAGGCCGCGTTCTTGCTGACGCGACCAAGAAGCCCCGTCATTCCGGATTGCGAGTGAAGCGAGCAAGTCCGGAATCCATAACCACCACCGGGAGTATGGATTCCGGGCCTGCGCTCCAAAGGGCGCATCCCGGAATGACGCGTGGAGAGTACGGGCAGTCGCTACTCCGCCGCCTGCGATTGGCCGAGCGTCGGATAATCCGTGTAGCCCTTGGCACCACCGCCGTAGAAGGTGTTCTTGTCCCACTCGTTGAGCGGTGCGCCGGCCTTCAGACGCTCCACCAGATCTGGATTGGAGATGAACGGCTTGCCGAACGCGATCAGGTCGGCGGCGCCCGAGTCCAGTATCTTGTCGGCGAGCGCGGTGTCGTAGCCGTTGTTGGCCATGTAGGTCTGCTTGAAGCGCTTGCGCAGGGACGTGTAGTCGAACGGCGCGATGTCACGCGGACCGCCGGTCGCGCCCTCGATGACGTGGATGTAGACGAGCTTCAAGGCATTGAGCCCATCGACGATGTGGTCGAACAGCGGCTGCGGATTGGAATCCGAGACGTCGTTGGCCGGCGTCACCGGCGAGATGCGGATGCCGGTGCGCTCCGCCCCTGCGACGGCGGCGACTTCCTTCGAGACCTCGAGCATCAGCCGGGCGCGGTTCTCGACCGAGCCGCCATAGGCGTCGGTGCGCTTGTTGCTGCCGTCCCTGGCGAACTGGTCGAGCAGGTAGCCGTTGGCGCCGTGGATTTCGACGCCGTCGAAGCCGGCCTCGATCGCATTGGCCGCGCCGCGCTTGAACGCTTCGATGATCCCGGGGATTTCCTCGAGCGTCAGCGCGCGCGGTTCGGAGACGTCGGCGAAGGTGCCGTTCACGAAAGTCTTGGTCTTGGCCTTGATCGCGGAGGGCGCCACCGGCGCGCCGCCGTTCGGCTGCAGCGAGGTATGCGAGATGCGGCCGACATGCCAGAGCTGGATGAAGATGTGGCCGCCGCGCTCGTGCACGCGATCGGTCACTTTGCGCCACACGGCGATCTGCTCCTTGGAATAGATGCCGGGGGTGTCCTGATAACCCTGGCCTTGCTGCGACACCTGGCTCGCCTCGGTGACGAGCAATCCCGCCGAGGCGCGCTGGCCGTAATAGTCGACCGCGAGCGGGTTCGGCACCATGCCTGCCAGCGCGCGGTTGCGCGTCAGCGGCGCCATCACGGCGCGGTTGGTGAGCGTAATCGGGCCGAGCTTGTAGGGGTCGAACAGCTTTGAGGAGGGCATGGTTGGCTTCCCGTGGATATTTTCAATGCATCTGCATCTATGCCGGTCACGACGGCGGCGCAAGGCGCTGTCTGCGCATTCGGCTATGCCCCGCGCGCGACGCCGCCGAGGTGGCCGCCGTCGAGGAACAAAGTGTGGCCGTTGACGTAGGATGATTCATTCGAAATCAGGAACAATGCAGCATAAGCCACTTCCCAGCCGGTGCCCTGACGGCCGAACGGCACTGTCAGCGCCCGATCGCTGCGGCGGCGGCTGGCGTCGCGGCCCATCGGCGTATCCATGAAGCCGGGCGCGATCACGTTGCAGCGAATGCCCTTGTCCTCGCCGGCCCGGGCGATGGCGCGCGCCAGCGCAATTTGCGCGGCCTTCGACGATTCATAGGCCGGGTTGCGGCCGCCGGAGCGCTGGCTCGCCAGCGACGATGTCAGCGTGATCGCGCCGCCCGGCACCATCACCTCCAGCGCTTCTTTCGCGAACAGCATGTGGCTGCGCACGTTGACGGCATAGTCCTTGTCCCACGCCTCGACCGTCATCTTCGGCAGCGACAGTCCGTGCGAGATGCCGACATTGAGCGCCATGCCGTCCAGACCGCCGAGTTGTTTGACGCAACGCGCGACCGCGGGCGCGATCGCCGCAGGATCGGAGACATCGACGACGTCGGCGAACGCCTTGCCGCCTTCGGCGACAATCTGGTTCACTGTGTTGTCGGCGGCTTCCTTATTAAGATCGAGGCAGGCGACGTGCGCGCCCTCGCGCGCGAACAGCACCGACATGGCCCGGCCGTTGCCGATCGGCGGTTCCGCGTCGACCACTTTGCGTTGTCCTGCGCCGACCACGATGATGCGGCGGCCCTTCAGCCGGCCGCGGGCAGGAGCCTGGCCGAGCGTTTCCGGATGCACCGACGCGGACGGATCGAGCGTATAGGCGACGTGGGTGGTGACGGACATTTTGGGGGTTCCTCTTTGTCGCTTTGTTGTTGTCATTTCAGTTGCTGTCGTCATTCCGGATTGCGAGCAAAGCGAGCAAGTCCGGAATCCATAATCTCCGAGCTAACGTTTCAGACAAAGCGGTCGCAGGGGTTATGGATTCCGGGCCCTCGCCAAGAGGCGAGCCCCGGAATGACGCTGCTCATCAATTCGCCGAATATTTCACCGTCTTATCCGTCGGCGGTTTCGGTTCGATCTCGACCTCGAAATTCTCCAGGAAGCGGCTCACCGCCATGTAGAAACCGATAGTCAGCGTCAGTTCGGCCATGCGGCGGTTGTCGAGCTGCGCCAGCAGTTCGTTGAACAGCGCGTCGGGTGCCTTGACGTTCTGCACCACCTCGTCGGTGTAACGGATGATCAGCTTTTCCAGGGCTGAGAACATCGCGCTTGCCGGATCGTGCTCCAGCGCCGCGATCTTGGCGTCGGAGAGGCCGACGTTACGCGCCACGCGCTTGTGCTGATGTACTTCGTAGGATGCCTTGCTGAGAAAACCGACACGGAGGATCGCGATCTCGCGCAACTGCGGATCGAGCGCGCTCTCGCGCAGGATCGCGCCGCCCATCTTCAAAAAGCCCGGCGCGATGGTCGTGGCGTGCGGCAGCATGCGATAGAGGTTGAGGTCGTGCCGCCCCTTCAGCATCTCCTGGTATTCGGGCGAGGCCTCGCTCATCTCGAGGTAGGGAATGCGCGGCATGTGGTGTCCTCCCGTTTTTTCTTGTTGTCATTCCGGAAGCCGCGTCAGCGGCTGTCCGGAATCCACGATTAGGCGTGAACCATGGATTCCGGGTCAGTCCTGCGGACTGATGCTCAGCAGCGCGAGAGTGACGAACCGCTTTACTTCACGCCCATGAAATCCCGCTTGCCGATCTCCACGCCGTTGTGGCGCAGAATGCCGTGCGCGGTCGCGGCATGGAAGTAGAAATTCGGGAAGGCGAAGTGGCTGAGATACTGCTGCCCCTTCAGCGTCATGGTCTTGTCGGGACCGGCCGGAAAACTCACGTCGCGATTTTCCGCGCCATCGAATTTGGCCGCCGTATAGGACTTCACGTTGTCCATCGCCTTGGCGAGGCGCGCCTGCAGTTCGTCGAAGGTCTTTTCCGTATCCGGCGTCGCCGGCACCTCGGCGCCGGTCAGCCGTGCGCAGGTCTTCATGGCGAAATCGCACGCCAACTGGATCTGCCGGGTTAGCGGCAGCATGTCCGGATAGAGGCGGGCGGTGAGCAGCGTCTCGGGTGCGATTTTCCGTGCGGTGGCATGCGCTTCGGCCTTTTTCAGAATGTCGGAGAGGGCGCCGAGCGTCTGCAGGAAAGCGGGGGCGGCGGAATCGTAAAATGACATGGGGTGCTCTTTTGATGCGAGGTCGGGGACCGATCGTCCAATGCGCAGCGGCGGACGAGAAGAAACATGCTGCTGCATGCAATTGGGGGGCGTCACGGCCAGCGGCAAGCGGTCGGGTTCGCAAAATTTCGAGCGTTACGTCGCGAATGCCTCACCGCGCCGGCTGTATCGGACGCGGCGCCATCCGCGGGGCGGTGTGACGCGGCGTGATCGGCGTAGCCGCCGCTTCGGCGGCAGGCGCCGCCCGGCCGCCCATCCGTGCCAGCAGCTCGGCGGTCGGCCAGGAATCGGCCGGCAGGCCATACTTGGTCTGCATGGTCTTGACGGCGATGCGGGTCTGCTGACCAAGCACGCCATCGACCTTGCCGACGTCGAAGCCGGCCTTCACCAACAGGTGCTGCAACTGCTTGATCTGCTCGAACGACAGTTGCGCCACCTGCGCCGACGGCTTCTTCATCGGCGCGGCGCCGGCGATGCGCGTCGCGAGATAGGCGGCGGTGGTGGAATAGATCAGCGAATTATTCCACTCGGTGTAGGCGCCGAAATTCTCGTAGGCCAGGAACGCCGGACCGTGACGCCCCATCGGCAGCAGCAGCGAGGCCTGCAGCTTGTCGTTCGGCAGCGGCTTGCCGTCGGCGAAGGTGACGCCCCACGCCGCCCACTGGCTGCGCGGATGCTTGATGGTGAGATCGGCCTGATCCCAGGGGACGTTCGCGGAGACGCGCACCTCCTGCAGCCACGGCTCGCCGCGTTTCCATTTCAAGCCCGTCGCGATGTAGTTCGCGGTGGAGCCGATCACGTCGGCGGCGCTGTGGATCAGGTCGCGGCGGCCGTCGCCATCGTAATCCACGGCGTAGTCATAATAGTGCCGCGGCAAAAACTGCGTCTGGCCGAGTTCGCCGGCCCACGAGCCGATCATCTCTGAAGGCGTGAGGTCGCCGCGGTCGATGATCTTCAGCGCGGCGATGGTCTCGTCGTGGAACATCTGCGCGCGGCGACAGTCATAGGCCAGCGACACCAGCGAACGCAGCGTCGGCAGTTTGCCTTGAATGGCGCCGAAATCGCTTTCCAGCGCCCAGAACGCGGTGATGACCGCCGCCGGCACGCCGTACTGCTTCTCGGCGCGGGCAAACGCCTGCGCGTGCTGCTTGATGAGCTTTTGGCCGCGCACGCGTCTTGATTCCGACGCCATGCGGCCGGCGAACTGCGTGAACAGTTGCCCGAACACGCGCTGACCGCGATCCCGGTTCACGATGCCCTGGTCGTAGACCATGTAGGGCGCGGCCGCGGCGATTGCGCGCTGCGACACGCCGGCCTTCTGCGCGTCCTGCTCGAGGCTCGACAGGAATTGCGCAAAACTCATGCCGTTGTGGCAGGAGGCGCCGCGCTGGGCGGACGCGGGGGAGGCAAGAAGAACCGCGACGAGCGCGGCGGCCAGGAGGTGAAGTCGTCGCGCGTGCAGTTTTGACATGGTGTCTCCGAACGTCATCCCCGACGACAAAAACAGACGCGAATGGCCGGGACAAGCCCGGCCATGATGGAAATCGTGCAAATCGTGGTCCGCTCAAAGCGATTTGACTTCACCGCCGTCCATCCGAAGCATGGACCCCGTGATCCAGCGCGCCCCTGGCGACACCAGGAACGCCATCAGCTCGGCGATCTCCTCGGGTCTGCCGTAGCGCGCGATGCCGGCGTCCTGCGGAAACTTCGCGGTCGCCTCCTCGACGGTCATGTTGTGCAGCGGCGCCCAGTGCGCGAGATAGGATTCGCGGCGTCCGGTCATCACGGGTCCGGGCAGAACGCTGTTGACCTGCACGCCATCGGCAATGCCGCGATCCGAAAAGGCCTTGGCGAGCGCCACGATCGCGGCGTTGATGGTGCCGACCGCCGCGTAGGGCGCCTTGGGAAACAGCGCCGAATTGCCGGACATCAGCACGACCGCGCCTTTGGTCTCTTTCAGTGCCGGCCAGGCCGCGATGGTCAGCCGCCGCGCGCCATGGAGTTTCAGCGCAAGGCCGCCGTCCCATTGCGCGTCGGTCATCTCGAACAGGTCGATCTGCGGCACGGCGCCGGCGATGTTGAGCAGCGCATCGATCCGGCCGAACGCGGCGATCGTGCGGTCGACGACCGTTTGCGCCGCTGCCGGCTCGGACAGATCGAGATCGAGCACGAGCGGTTGCGCGCCTGCCGATTTCACTGCATCCGCCGTGGCCTCGAGATGGGCGCGGTCGCGCGCGACCAGAACGATGGACGAGAAGTCCTGTGCGAGACGGATCGCGGTGGAGCGACCGATGCCCTGGCTTGCGCCGGTGACGATGGCGACGGAATTCGACATGGCTAACTCCAACTCTAGATGTGACGAGCGAGAAATTCGCGGATCGCCGCGGCGATCTCCGCCGCGTGCGTCTCCAGCGCGAAGTGGCCGGTGTCGAAGAAGCGGACATCCGCATCGGGAATGTCGCGGCGGAACGTCTCGGCGCCGGCCGGCAGGAAGAACGGATCGTTCTTGCCCCACACCGCGAGGAGTGGCGGCTTGCGGGTGCGGAAATAAGTCTGGAATGCGGGGTAGAGCGCGACGTTGCTCTTGTAGTCGCCGAACAGATCGAGCTGGATGTCGTCGGCGCCTGGACGCGCCAGATAGAAGTTGTCCAGCGACCAGCCGTCCGGAGATATCGCTGACGTGTCGGCTACGCCGTGGCTGTATTGCCAGCGCGTCGTGTCCGGCGCGAGGAATGCGCGCAGCGCATCGCGGTTGGCTTGCGAGGGATCCTGCCAATAGGCCCGGATCGGAGTCCAACCGTCGCTCAAGCCGTCTTCATAGGCGTTGCCGTTCTGCGAGATGATGGCGGTGATGCGCTCGGGATGTTTAGCGGCGATCCGGAATCCGGTCGGCGCGCCGTAGTCGAAAACATAGAGCGCGAAACGTTTCAGGCCGATCACCTCCGTGAAGCGGTCGATGACGTCAGCGACGCGATCGAAGGTGTAGGTGAACTTGCTTCGCGGCGGCATGTCCGATTGGCCGAAGCCGGGCAAATCGGGCGCGATGATGTGAAAGCGATCCGCCAGCAGCGGGATCAGATCGCGAAACATGTGGCTCGCGCTCGGGAAGCCGTGCAGCAGCAACAGCGCCGGCGCGTCGGCGGCTCCGGACTCGCGATAGAAGATCTTCAGGCCGTCCACGTCGGCGGTTCGATAGCGGATAGCAGTCATTTGCGAACTCCTTTTCGCTTGTGTCTCGGTTGGCGCATGTCTCGTTTGGCGGATGTGTTGCCGGCTATCGGCTGACCGTGGCCATATCCGCTGTTGCGGCTTCGCGGATAACGTCCATCACGACGTCGGGTGCCGTGATCATCGGGGCGTGATCGACAGGTTTCGATCGCACCGTTGCGTTCATGCGTTGCGCCATGAAGGCCTGGGTCTCGCGAACGATCATGCGATCGTCTTCGGCGACGAGAAACCAGCTCGGACGGTCCTTCCAGAGCGGTCGCTGCACCGTCACGCCGATGCAGTCGGATGAGATCGGCCGCTGAACCGCGGCGAGCAGCGCCTGCTCCTCGGCGGACGCGTGCTGGGCGAACGCCTCGGCGAAGGCCCGTTCGGGGAGCCAGATCGCGCCGTGCGTATCGGGCGCCAGCAACGGCGCACGCGGATGCGGTGTGGTGCGATAGAACACGTCGGCAACGGTCTCGCCTTCGTCGGGCGCGAGCGCGGCGATGTAGACCATCGAGCGGACCTTGGCGTTGCGGGTCTCGCCGATCACCGCGCCGGCATAGGCGTGGCCCACCAGCACGACCGGGCCGTCGATGCGTTCGAGCGTCCGTTCGACCGCCGCCACATCGCCCGCCAGTGAGGTCAACGGCAGCGGTGCGGCGACCGCCTTGACGCCGTCTGCCTGCAACTGGCGGATCACCTTGTGCCAGCTCGACCCGTCGGCCCAGGCGCCATGAACGAGCACCACGCTGATCTGATCCATTGGCATTCTTCCTCTCCCGCTCGCAAACGCTGATGCGTTAGTAACCTGATAAAATGCTTTATAGAGGTTACATCATTGCGATGGGGCGTAACTTGTCAACAGCTATTAGAGAGGTTACTATTCAAGCCGCTGTGATCGTCGTGACCGACGGTCTTTATTCCGGGAAAGAGTTCCGATGCCCGATCCGCGACCGCCAGCGCTGTTCCTCGCCGATGCGCTCGGCCTCGATTTTCTCAACACCGTCGCCACGCCGGCCGATGAGGAGGTCGACTGGATCGCCGACGGCGACGGGTTGCTGGCGTGGCTGGAGCAGGCGGAGCTTGTGCCGGCGGACGTTCTCAAATCGTTGCGGACGCGGGCGAAACCGAAGGAGTTCGATGACGTCGCGGCGCAGGCGCGGCGCCTGCGCGAGTGGTTCAGGACATTCGTCCGGCAGCACAAGGGCCGGCCGCTTGCGCTGAAGGACACGCGCGAACTGGAGCCGCTCAACCGGCTACTGGCGCACGACGAGAGTTTTGGCCGCATCGTGACTCGCGGTCACGGCAAGGACCGCGGCCTTGCCTACGAGACGGCGCGCCGGTGGCAATCGCCCGACGCGCTCCTGCTGCCGATAGGTGAAGCGCTGGCGAAATTCGTGTGCGAGGAGGATTTCTCACACGTCAAGGCGTGCGAGGGGCCTGCCTGCACGCTGATGTTCGCCGATCATACGCGCGGCCATGCGCGCCGGTGGTGCAGCATGGCGATCTGCGGCAACCGCGCCAAGCAGGCGGCGCATCGCCAGCGGCTGAAGATGCAGGGGTGAAGGAAGCCGGTGCTGAAGCTGCAGTTTGCGGAAATTCGACCTGTTAATTCGGTCGCTGGGCGAGCGAGCCCGGAATCATAGTCGCTGTCGTACTACTGGATTTCGGACAGCCGCTGTGAGCTTCCGGAATGACGACGTCATAAATGCTATCGCTTAAAGCAGTTATCTCGATGCCACTTGAGAAAATGCGGATGTGGTCGTTGCAGCTTTCGCTGAGGAGGTAGCGCATATCCGGTCTTATTTATGAGCGTTCGCACACTCTCCAGATCATTGACCTCACGCGATATCAGGATTTCCAGATCATCGGCGATGCTAATAAGCCCTCGGTCGAACATCCAATGCGCCGTACCAGAAAGAGCTATCCCGTTGTTGATGATGTCCGGTCCATCTGCTTCGACGGGCCTTATGTGTGCGGCGTCAACCTCAGCTCGCCCGCCGCCATTGATCAGTTTGAGGCCTGTTACTGCGCAGCGTTGGTCGTATGCGCTCAAAACAATGCGGCGGAAAGTTCGATCTCGCACAATTCTTGAGGTGAGGTAGTTCAGACGATCTCGCGTTTCTTCAAGCTGGAAGGGAGTCTGTTCCTCGTCGAATTGTGATGGCGGTGCAGCCTCACCAGTTCTAGGAAGAATTTGAACAGTTTCATCCATTCCACGCGAGATAATGCGATCGAAGTCGCTAGGGCTAATGGGACGAACTGCTGATTGGGCTCGACCCGAAATCCGGCCTTGCTCATTAAGAATCCCGCGCTCGACAATGCCGTCATAATCCGAAAAAGGAACCGGAGTCGCGAATTCGAGATAGCTCGACGGCTCTATTAACGCGAGATACATGCCTGGAGCGACCGGATCAGGGATGATTTGCTGGACCTTAGCTATTGCGAAATAGCCGCGTGCCGCTCTGACCTTGCTTGGTTCAAGATAGACAATCCAATCACCAACGACGGTTTGAGCGCGACCAAGATATTGGCTGGGAAACTGATACTGCTCAGCCGGACTGTCGTCGTAGACCGAATCCGATCGATGAATGAAGACCCCAAACCCCATAAGGGTTCTGTATCATATCTCTTTATAATTCGACACCTATCGCCTCTCTTCCCCTCACACCTCCCTTGCATTTGAAAACGCAAAACTCGTCACGCGCCGGGTGTTCTCGTCCAGGATCAGCGTGCGGGTGATCGGCGGCTCGGCGCGCTGGGCGCAGTTCTCGCGCTCGCACAGCCGGCAGTTGACGCCGATCGGCGTGCCCTCGGCCTTCTCCAGATCCATGCCCGATGCATAGACCAGCTTCGCCGCGTGGCGGATTTCGCAGCCCAAGCCGATGGCGAAGCGCGGCTGCGGTTGTGGATGCGGTGCCACCGGACGGCGCACCATCTGCGCAATGGAGAAATAGCGGCTGCCGTCCGGCAGTTCGATCACCTGCTTCAAGAGGCGATCCGGCGTGTCGAAGGTGGAATGCACGTTCCACAACGGACAGGTGCCGCCGAACTTCGAGAACGGGAACGTGCCCGATGAAAAGCGTTTCGAGACGTTGCCGGCATTGTCGACGCGCAGCATGAAGAACGGCACGCCGCGCGCGTTCGGCCGCTGCAGCGTGGTCAGGCGGTGGCACACCTGCTCGAAGCCGGTGTTGAAGCGCTGCGCCAGCACGTTGATGTCGTAGCCGAGTGCCTCAGCCGCGCTGTGAAACGCCTGATACGGCATCAGCACGGCGCCCGCGAAATAGTTGGCGAGCGTGATGCGATATAGCCGTCGCGGCGTGTCGTCGAGCGCGCCGGCGCGGGCGATGATCGCTTCGAAGGCGGGCGTGCATTCGGCAAGCCCGATCTGGAACGCAAGCTGGAAGGCGCGGCCGGGCGCATCCACCAGCTCCGAGATCAAAAGCTGGCGGCGATGACGGTCGAAGCGGCGCAAGGTCTCGCGCATGACATCGACCGGCATGATGCGGGTCTGGATCGAATGCTTTTCGCGCAGCCGCATGGTCAAGGCGGCAAACACGTCCTGCGCCGCCATGCTGATTTCATCGCGCAGGTTTTCCGCGGCCTGCTCCAGTTCGGGAAAATAGTTGCGGTTGGCCTCGATCAGGTCGCGCACCCGCTCGACCGGGTTGGCCTCGAAGCGCGCGCCAGCACCCTCGTCGCGATCGGCGAACTGCGCGGCCACCATGGTCTCGCCGCGACGGGCCTCGGTGTAGGCGGCGTAAAGCCGCTGCAGCGCATGGGTGACGCCGGGGCATAGCTCGGCGAGATCGCGCAATTCCTGCTTCGGCACGTCGATCTGGCGGAACAGCGGATCGGAAAACACTTCGTTGAGTTCGGCGAAGAAGCGATCCTCGTCGGCGGTGGCGAGGTCGCGCAGGTCGAGGTCGTAGCTTTCGGCGAGCCGCAGCAGGATTTGTGCGGTGACCGGACGCTGGTTGCGCTCGATCAGGTTGACGTAGCTCGGTGAGATGCCGAGTCCCTCAGCGATCTGGGTCTGCGACAGCCCGAGTTGCTGGCGGATGCGCCGGAAGCGCGGACCGACGAAAAGTTTCTTGCCCGAATCCGTTGCCATGGTCGCCTCTCGTCTCGTGCCGGTGCCGCCGGCACCTCTCTCGATCGTCGCGGTGGCGGCTGAACCCGCCGCCAGAGTCGCGGTCAGCGCTGCCTTGGTTTCGCCGCAACGGATTCGCGTTGCCTTGAGTTCGCCTCATCACTTTTGCGCGGCAGGCGGGATTTCCGCCGTTTCACGTTGTTATGCCTGTAAATTTTACAAACTTTACAAAATAACATCCATGACATGTACGTATGTTACATGACATCATCATTTGAAATCAAGCTATCTGTACGAATTTCCGGTTTTCGCGTTTACCTGTCGCCACGTTTCGCAATGCACTGTCACGAATGTGGATTTTAAGAAAGGACACGCTATGAACTTCCAGCCACGTGGGATCAGCGATCAGACCCTTCTCGGCACCGGCTCCTATCTGAGCGAGGTCGAGGCTGCGGCCGCATTGCTCAAGACCAAGGAGACCTGGAACGGCGTGACCGCCGAGGCCATCGCCCGGATGCGCCTCCAGAATCGCTTCAAGACCGGCCTCGACATCGCCCGCTACACCGCTGCGCTGATGCGCGCCGACATGGAGCGCTACGATCAGGACGCGACCAAGTACACCCAGTCGCTCGGCTGCTGGCATGGCTTCATCGCGCAGCAGAAGCTGATCTCGGTGAAGAAGCACTTCGGCACCACCGACCGCACCTATCTGTACCTGTCGGGCTGGATGGTCGCCGCGCTGCGTTCCGAATTCGGCCCGCTGCCGGACCAGTCCATGCACGAGAAGACCTCGGTGCCGGCGCTGATTCAGGAGCTCTACACCTTCCTGCGTCAGGCCGACTCGCGTGAGCTCAATGACACCTTCCGCGCGCTCGACGCGGCTCGCAAGGCCGGCGACAAGGCGAAGGAAGCGGAGCTGATCGAGAAGATCGACAACTTCCAGACCCACGTCGTTCCTGTCATCGCCGACATCGATGCCGGCTTCGGCAACGCGGAAGCGACCTATCTGCTGGCGAAGAAGATGATCGAGGCGGGCGCTTGCGCGCTCCAGATCGAGAACCAGGTCTCCGACGAGAAGCAGTGCGGCCATCAGGACGGCAAGGTCACCGTGCCGCACGAGGTCTTCCTGGCCAAGATCCGCGCTTGCCGCCACGCCTTCCTCGAACTCGGCATCGAAGACGGCATCGTCGTCACCCGCACGGATTCGCTCGGCGCGGGCCTGACGCAGCAGATCGCCGTCAGCCACAAGCCGGGCGATCTCGGCGACAAGTACAACAGCTTCCTCGATTGCGAGGAGGTGACGGCGGCGAACGCGAAAAACGGCGACGTCATCATCAACCAGAACGGCAAGATGATGCGTCCGAAGCGCCTGCCCAGCAATTTGTACCAGTTCCGTCCCGGCACTGGTCAGGACCGCGTCGTGCTCGACTGCATCACCTCGTTGCAGAACGGCGCAGACCTGCTGTGGATCGAAACCGAGCGGCCGAACATCGAGCAGATCGCCAGCATGGTCGATCGCATTCGCGAAGTGATCCCGAATGCGAAGCTCGCTTACAACAATTCGCCGTCGTTCAACTGGACGCTCAACTTCCGTTGGCAGGTGTATGACGAGATGAAGGCGGCCGGCGAGGACGTCAGCAAGTACAATCGCGCCGAGCTCATGAAAGCGGAATATGACGAGACTCCGCTGGCGAAGCGGGCCGACGACCTGATCCGCACCTTCCAGGCGGATTCGGCGAAGCGCGCCGGCATCTTCCACCACCTGATCACGCTGCCGACCTATCACACGGCTGCGCTGTCGACCGACACCCTCGCCAAGGACTACTTCGGCGAGCAGGGCATGCTCGGTTACGTGAGAAACGTTCAGCGCCAGGAGATCCGCCAGGGCGTCGCCTGCGTCCGCCACCAGAACATGGCCGGCTCGGATATCGGCGACGACCACAAGGAATACTTCGCAGGCGAGGCTGCCCTGAAGGCGGGCGGCGCGCACAACACCATGAACCAGTTCGGCTAACGAAGGAGATGACTATGACAATGGGTAGCAATTTCTGGGTGATTGGCGGCGAGTTCGGATCGATGAACTTCCACAAGCTCGTGGAAGGCTCCGCCCAGGTGCAGGGTCCCTTCAAGACACGGAAGGAAGCCGAGGACGCCTGGAAGGTGGTCTCGGAAGAGAATCGCCACAAGGCGGGCGTGCGCTTCTCCATCGTGGAAGAGCCGAGCCGCCTAGCGAGTTGACGCGAGAGATTTTCAAGACGGCTCTACCAAGAAACGTCCAAGGAGGGGCGGCCCCATCCGGTTTTCCGGGTGGGGCCGTTCTCGTTCGAGTCGAGGCGCGGTGGGGACTCGCAGGCCATCAACCCGGATTCGGTCCGGTGGATTATTATAAGTATTTGGAAACAAAGGGTCTTTGCTCCGGACAGGGTTACTGCTAGGTTAATGCCAGCCGGACCTTCGGAAGGGCAAAGAACTAATGGCGGACGCTCAGAGTATCGGAACGGGCACGGCGGCGAAGCCGGTGCGGCTGCGCGATGCATTGCGTCAGGCGCGGATCGAGGCCGCCGACCGGACCGGCGTCGTCGTCGATCTGCGCGATGCCGAAGTCGCCCGCCTCGAGATTCTCAACGAGGCGCTCGATCCGCTGTTCGCGCAGGTGCCGGACCAAGTCGACCTGTTCGATCGCGGCATTAGCCAGGGCGATACGCCACGGCTGTGGATCGATGTGGTGGCGCATGTTCTGATGGGCCGCGACAAGCGCATGTATCGCTTCGTGCAGGACACCCGCTACGGCCGGATCGTGCTCGCAGAATCCCATGACGTGGCGGCGATTGTCGATGCCGTCACCGACTACGTCGCCCGCCGCATGATCGAACGCGAGCATGCACTGGTGGCGACGCCGCTGCCGGAGGTGGAAGCCAAGGAAACCGAAAAGCCGCGCCGGGGCGGGTTCTGGACGTTCGCGTTCGGATTCATTGTCGGCGTCGCGGCGCTTTTCGGCTTCGCGCTGATTGCAGCGCTCAGGAGTTTATAGCGCAGGGACGACGCAATCGTTCGAACGCGCTCCTCAAATCACCCTGACATTCCGCACGTCGGCGATCTCGTCGCCGACGAAACTGCGCACCCGTTGCTCGCAGCGCCAGGTATCGCCTTCGCGCACGATGGAAAACAGGTTGTAGGCGGCAGCAGGGGTATGCCCGTGCGGCACCGCCGACGCCGATGGCACGCCGATAGCGGGAACGCGGCCATGCGGTCCCTCGAACCACATGGTGGAGTGGATATGATCGTGGCCGTGCAGGATGAGATCGACCCGATAGCGCTTCAAGAGCGCGATTAGCGCGTCCGCATCGGTCAATCGCTTGTAGGATGATTTGGATTGCAGCGGATGATGGATCAACAGCACGCGAAAGTTTGGATCGTCAGAAGCTTGCGAAAGAATGCGATCGAGCGCCTCGAGCTGATCTTGCCCTAGCCTTCCGGTGGCCATGAAGGGAGCGGTCGGCACGGCTGACGACACGCCGATCAGGGTCAGCGGTCCCCTGCGGCGCAGGAATGGAAATGGCGGTCCCGCATCGCCGGCATCGCCGCGCATGTAGTCCTGCCATTCGGCAAGGCGGGGATTGGCGGATGCGACATAAGCGTCGTGATTGCCGGGCACGAGCGTGATGTCACGCGGCGCGCCCACGCTTGCGAGCCACGCGGCGGCTTGGGTGAATTCATCGGGTAGTGCGAGATTGACGAGGTCGCCGGTGACGGCGATGTGATCGGGCGTCTGCGCTTTCACGTCCGCGACCAGCGCGTCGACGACATCGCGCCGGTGGATTGCATGACGATTGCGTTTCCAGTTCAGGTAGCCCAGCGCGCGCTTGTTCGCGAGTTGAAGCGGTCGTGCCCGCGGCAGCGGCGCGAGATGAGGGTCGGACAGATGGGCGAGGGTGTATGCCGCCATTATGGAGACACCATTATCGAAAGGGCAAACATGATGGATTTTTTTGCCGCATGATCTCTCCGGAAAGCCGGTCCCCACTTTTCCGGATCATGCGCTAGGCGCTGCCAATGAGGATGCCGGCGAGAAATACCAGTGCGCCACCGACCGCGATCTGGAATGTCGCCTGTAACCATGGCGTATCCATGAAACGGTGACGCACCCAGGAGATCACGCCGAGCTCGACGACCACCACTGCAACCGCAAGCACGGTCGCCACATAAAAATCCGGGATCAGATAGGGCAGGGTGTGGCCGAGGCCGCCGACCGCCGTCATCAGGCCGCAGACGCCGCCACGAATCCAGGGCGAGCCGCGGCCGCTCAGCGTCCCATCATCCGACAGCGCTTCGGCAAATCCCATGGAAATGCCGGCGCCGACCGACGCGGCAAGGCCGACCAGAAACGTCTCGAACGGCTTGTGGGTCGCAAAGGCCGCGGCGAACAGCGGCGCCAGCGTCGAGACCGAGCCGTCCATGAGGCCGACGAGACCCGGCTGCACATACTGCAAGATGAAGGCGCGGCGTTCGCTGTCGGTCTCAGTGGCCCTGACCGTTTCCGTCAGATGTTTCGCAGTGAGGTGTTCGGCAAGCGAATCGTGCTTGTCTTCTTCCTCGGCGAGGCCGATCAGCAGTTCGCGCGTGGATGCGTCGCGCGTGGTTTCGGCTGCCTTGCGATAGAACCGCGCCGCCTCCTTCTCCATGCCGAGGACGTACTTGCGGACGTCATCGAGATGCAGCGGCCGGGTCAGCCACAGCGGCTTGCGCTTGATGAACCCCTTGACGTCTTGACGGCGGATCAGCGGCAGATAGTCGCCGAATTTTTCACGGTAGAGCTCGAACAATCGCGTACGGTGACGGACTTCCTCGTCCGCCATGCCGGAGAGAATGGCGGACGATGCCGGGAATTGCTCGGCCAGCCCTTCGGCGAAACCGTGATAGATGCGGCTGTCCTCTTCCTCGTTCGAAATGGCGAGCGCCAGAATCTCGCGTTCCGTCAGATCCGCAAACTGTTTCACGCTGCCTCGCCTCCCGAATGTTCTCAAGTTTTGGCAAGAGCCCCGCTATGATGCAAGAATTCTTGGGCGGGCAATCGCAAAATCAATCCGGAATCGATCCATGAATCTGCAAGGTCTGCGCCGCGGTTTCGAGCCCATGCTGCGCCGGTTTTTCCATCTGTACTGGCGGTTCGCCCGCGGCATGACGCTGGGCGTGCGCGGTGTCGTACTCGACAGCGACAACCGCGTGTTCCTGGTGAAGCACAGTTATGTGGTGGGCTGGCACCTGCCGGGCGGCGGCGTCGAGGTCGGCGAGACGTTTCGGAGCGGTTTGCAGCGCGAGCTGATGGAGGAAGGGCGGATTGAGGTTGTGGGAGAGCCGGCTTTGCATGGCGTTTTCCTCAACAGTCATGTCTCGCCCCGCGACCACGTTGCGGTCTACGTCGTGAAGGATTTTCATCAGGACCGGCTGCCCGAACCCAATCGCGAGATCATCGCGTGCGGCTTTTTCGCCGCTGATGCCCTGCCGCCGGAGACCACGGCCGGGACGCGGCTCCGGATCGCCGAAGTCCTCGACAGGGTGCCGCCGATCCTGACCTGGCGCAGATGAACGGATCGGTCGTCGACCTGTCACAGGCGATGGACCGCGTCGCCGCCAGATGCTATCCGCCTCTCCCATGTCCGACCTGTCCCTGACCATCCTTGCCGAAACCCCCAACGACGCGCAGGCGATCGAGCGTCTGCACGAGCGCACCTTCGGCCCCGGCCGCTTCGTGCTCAGCGCCTATCGGCTGCGCGAGCAGGTCGATCATCTGCTCGACGTATCCTTCACGGCGCGAATCGGCACCCTGCTGGTCGGCTCGGTGCGCCAGCTTCCGGTCTGCATCGGCGATACCCCGGCGTTGCTGCTCGGCCCGCTGACGGTGGAACAACCGTTCCGCGATCGCGGGGTCGGCCGTGCGCTGCTCGACCGTGCGCTCGGCGACGCCAAGGCCAAGGGCCATCGGCTGGTGGTGCTGGTCGGTGACGAGGCCTACTACAAGCGGGTCGGGTTCAAGGCGATTCCGAAAGGGCAGGTTGATATGCCGGGCCCCGTCGATCGTGCGCGGCTCCTGGTGTGCGAACTGGTGCCCGGCGCTTTTGAAGGCGTCTCCGGCATGGTGCGTCCGGACTGGACGTTCGCGCGCGAGGCGTGATGACATCGCCAATTGGCATTTGAGGTGTTTCTTCGTCATTGCGAGGAGCGAAGCGACGAAGCAATCCAGAGGTTCAAGAAAGAACTGGATTGCTTCGCTTGCAATGACGCAGGCAAGACGCATGTTTGTCAAACATGAAACGAGATTCCGGGTTCGTCGCTTCGCGACGTCCCGGAATGACGAGCCTCAAAACTTCTGTGCGACGCCGAAATAGAATCCGCGGCGCGGACCGTATTGCGGAGCGAATACGCCAATCCCCGAGCCGTCCCTGATCTGGTAGACGGTGTCGAACAGGTTGACGACATCGAACCGCAGCGTGGTTGGCTTAGTCGCGCTGACGATATTGAAGTCGTGCGACAGGCCAAGATTGACCTGGGTGTAGGACGGCACATGGCCGCCGTTCGGCGTGCCGTCCGCGCCATCGGCGCGCAGGCCGCTGCCGAAGATGAAGGATGCACTCAATCGCGTGCCGTGCCACAGGTATGAGGCACCGGCCGATGCCGTCCAGAGCTGGGCATGGTCGGTGTAGACGGAATGACCCGCGATGTAAGCGAGATCGGCCGCGTCGAACAGGTACTGGTTCGAGACCACGTTGCGCGCGATTTGCCGGCCCCAGGCGATGTTGCCATAGGCGCGGAAATTGCCGTTGGTGTAGGTGCTCTTGAATTCGACGCCGGCGTTTTCGGCCGTCTCGTAGTTGAAGGCGGTCAGCACGTAGGCCGCGCCGAACTGGCCGTCGTCGAGCAGGTCGCGGGCCTTCTTGTAATAGGCGTCGAGGCCAACCTCGAGTCCGGGAATCGCATAAATCTTCTGCGTCACGCCGACATCGAACACATGCGATCGCTCCGGCAAAACCGGGTCGTTGGTGGTGACGGAGGGTTGCTGTGTCGTGTTCTGCACCAGCGCGAGGTTGACCGGCGCCGCCAGCACCTGCTGCGGCGGTGTGAAGTTGCGCGCGTAGCCGGCGTGGAACGTGGTGCCCTCGAACGGTTTCCATGTCAGGTTGATGCGCGGGCTCAACTGGTTGGCGCTGATGTATTGCTCCATCTGGTCGAAGCGCAGGCCGGCGTTGAGTGTCAACTGATCGTTGATCCGCCATTCGTCCTGCAGGTAGGTACCGAACAGCAAGCCGGTTTTGGTGTTCGAATCCAGCACGCTGAACGGCGCGTCGACCGGATTGCCGGCGCCGTCCAGCGGCAGCAGGGTGGACGTGTTGTTGACCAGTGAATTCTCGGCGCTGACGGAGAACCCGAAACGCAGCGTGTGGGCATAGCCGACGCGCCAGGCGGTATCTTCCTGAATCCCGTTGACGATGCTGCGACGATAGACGTCGGAGGCGACGCCGTTGAAGATGAGATCGCCGATCAGGTCCGGCGTGAAGTGCAGCGTGCTTGTTCGGTTGAAGTAGGAAATCTGGTAGTCGATACCGTCGCCTGATTTCTGGTAGGCGAGCACGTTGAACTGATTGAATTCGTGCTGCCGCTGATCGAGCTGCGTGGAGTCGAAATTGGAGACGCCATAAGCCGTAAAGGCCGGCGTCTGCCCCGGATTGTTCGGAATCTGATAGCTGCCGTTGGAGACCCCGCTCATGAAGGTCAGGCGACTGGTCGGGTCGAGCACGGTCGAGAGATACAGGAAGCCCTTTTCCTGATCGGTATGATCATGGATGGCGCTTCTGTTCGGTGTCGGATTTTCGAGGCCCAGGTCGCTGCCGAAATAACGGCCCGAGACGAAATACTGCGTCTGTCCCGCGGTGCCGCCATATTCGACGCTGGGTGTGATGGTGCCGCGGCTGCCGCCGTAGACGCTGACCGTGCCGCTGTTGTTGAACGCGTCGTTCCTGGTCTGGATGTCGATCACCCCGGCGGTGCGTAGCCCGTATTGCGCCGGCAGCGCACCGGTGAGTAGCGACATGTTGCCGATCAGCGCGGTGTCGATGATCTGGCCGAAGCCACCGACGCCATCGGGCAGCGCAATGCCGTTGATGCGGTACTGCAGGTTGCCGTGCTCGTTGCGGACGTGAAAGTCTCCGCTGGCAGCGGAGTCCTGCGTGACGCCGGGCGCCTGCAGCAGCACCTTGTCCACCGATGTGTTGGTACCTTGCGGCAGCGAGGCGATGGCTTGGTGGCTGACCGCATAGGACGTCGAGCCGGCGGGCGTGATGATATTGCTGCGCGCTGTGTCGAGCGTGCTGTTTTTCGCAGCCAGCCGTTCGGCCTCGGTTGGCGGCGGTGCCTGTGGCTCCTGCCGATGCTGCTGGGTTGCGATGTGACGCCTGGGTCGCCTCGGCTTTTGCGGCTGGCGTGGCGCCGTCACCTTGATTTCCGGAAGCAATGTGGCGTCGCCGGCGGCTGGCGCGTTCTGCGCCATGGCCATGGTGCAGGGTCCGCACCACAGCAGCGAGGCGGACGACGAAGCGAGAAGAGCACGTTTGATGGAAAAGGGCATTGATCCAGTCCTGACACCGCCACAGTCGCGTCCATCGCGATCGATGAATTTGGAGGGCGGCCCGCCATTCGCGGCGGGTTGATTCCGACATCGGTCCGCGTGGATCGCCTCGCGAGGCGGGTCGATCCGGCGGCTCGTTATGCAGTCGACGTCAGGAGGCGGGAGGTGCGCGGGACTGGAAGACCGTGCGCCGGGATTCGAGGTGATTGAACTCGGCGTCGGTAGTCAGATAGAGGATGTGATACGCTTCCGGCAGCAACAGCACCGGTGGTTCGGTGAACAGCACCGTGCCCGCGAGTGCGATCAGTCCGCAGATCGGGCAGTTGTCGCTGTCGGATTGATGATGGCCTTGGGGGGGCTTGGTCGGATTCGCGGCCAATGTCTTGGCGGCAGAATCCTTGGTCGCGACCTGCGTGGCCGGTTGTTTGCCGGCGAGAGCCGAAACTGCTGTCTCGCGCACCTGCACCGGAGCCGGCGCCGCGACCGCCGCCCCGTGATGGTGCCCGAACGTCAGCACAAACTGGATCGCAAGCGCGAGCAGCGCGAGCCGCGACCCATATCTGATGTTCGAGCGGAACCACTTCATTGCAACGCAAGCCCCACATCGCGGCGGTCCACACGTCTCCGGCGGCTCCCGATGTTATAATATAACATCGCCCGACTGGGCTGCGGATGTCAACCGGGCCCTGCGGCGACGAGAGGGACCGCCGTCATTGACCGGCGAAGTGTGGGATCGCGGCCACGGTGGTCGCTGTCATGTCAGTCGGATCAACGCCCCTCGCGCAGCCAGGTCGCGGCGAAGGCGCCGAGCAGCAGCAACAGCCCGATCAGCCCCGCGAACACCGGCAGCACGCCGACGCCGCGGACCACGCTGGCGTCACGCATTCGTACGCCCATCCAGCCGTCGCCGCGAAACACGCTCGAGGCGTGGACCGGAACGATGCGCGGGACGTCGACGCCAGATCCATTCTCGATCCGCCGGGCATCGCCGCCGCTGGCTTGGGCGATCGGTTTCAGCTCGTCGACGGTGGACGTCACCTCGGAGAATTCCTTCGGATTGACCGGACCGACATTGACCAGCGCCTTCAGCGTGCCGTCGGTCGCCTGCCACAGGCCAAGCTCGTCGGCGGGCAATGTGGCTTTCCACAGCCCCGGCTCGCTGGCGCTGAGCGTCATCTCGCGGGTTTTCCCCGATGGCGATGTCACGGTGACCGGCGCGACGCTGTCGGCCATGGTCTGGCGCTGCACCGTGAGTTCCTTGCCGTGAACTTCGAGCCGCAACGCTTCCTCGTCGAGTTCGGGCTGCTTCATCAGCCAGTGCGACATCCGCCGCAGCAGGTCGAGGTGGGGGCCACCGCCTTCGTAACCGCGCGCCCACAGCCAGATGTGATCCGACAGCAGCAGCGCGACACGGCCTTCGCCGTAACGCGACAGCAGCAGCAGCGGCTTGCCGTCCGCGCCGGTCATGACTGGCGGCACCGACGCGTTGCGGGTCTCGACCTCGCGGAAGAACCGGCTCCAGTGCGGCGGGTCACTCGCGGACCCTTCGAGTCCGCGCGTCACCGGATGGCGTTTGCCGGCCTCGCTCAGGCGCGCATGGAACGGCTTCTCTGTGACGCCGACCGGCTCCGCCGGCAGCACCGTGTCCAGCGGCGTGCGCCAGATGCTGGTGGTCGAGGCGTAGTCGGGCCCGGCCGACACCAGCACCGCGCCGCCGCCGCGCACGTAGCGCGCGATGTTGTCGAAATAGGCGATCGGCAGCACGCCCTGACGCGCGTAGCGGTCGAAGATGATGAGCTGGAACTCATGGATCTTCTGCTGGAACAGTTCGCGTGTCGGAAATGCGATCAGCGACAGTTCGTTGATCGGCGTGCCGTCCTGCTTCTCCGGCGGACGCAGGATCGTGAAGTGCACCAGATCGACGCTGGGGTCGGATTTCAGGAGATTGCGCCAGGTGCGCTCGCCGGAGTGCGGCTCGCCCGACACCAGCAGCACGCGCAGCTTGTCGCGGACGCCGTCGATCGGCACCACGGCGCGATTGTTGACCGGCGTCAGCTCGTTCTCGAGCGGAGACGCCTCGATCTCGACGATGTTCTGGCCGGCATGCTTGATGCCGACATCGACATTGACGGTCTGCCCGCTCAGAACGGTACGCTCGTTGATCACCTCGCCGTCGCGGCGCACGGTGACCTTGGCGCGTTCGCCGCTGACGCCCTGATCGTCGAGCCGATAGGTGATGGTCTGGGTCTGACCGACGATGCCGAAGCGCGGCGCGGCGATGATGGCGATGCGGCGGTCGCGTTCGCCGGTGTGGCCGGTGATCAGCGCATGCACTGGGGCCTGGAAACCGAGCGCGGCCAGATTGGCCGGGATGTCGTGAACGCGCCCATCGGTGATCAGGAAGGCACCCGCGACACGGTCGGTCGGCACGTCGGATAACGTGGATGACAGCGCCGAGAACAACTTGGTGCCGTCGGTCTCGCCGTCCGCCTGACCGGCATCGACGACGCGGACGTCGAGTCCCTTGATCTGCTTGAGGCGGTTGACCAGAATCTCACGCGCCTTCGCGGTCTGATCGGTGCGGTCGCCAAAGTTCTGACTCGGACTTTTGTCGACGATGACGGCCGCTACCGACGACAACGGTTCGCGTTCCTCGCGGGTGAACGACGGATTGGCGAGCGCCAGCAGGATCAGCGCCAGCGCCGCTACGCGCACAGCCGCGCCGCGCGCGCGGGTGATCAGCAGCAGAACAGCGATCACAGCAATTGCCGCGAGCGCGATCCACAGCACGATCACGGGAACCAGCGGAGTGAAGGCGATACCATACTGCATGCTGCGACCTTACTGCCCCAGCCGTTCGATCAGCGCCGGCGCGTGGACCTGATCGGCCTTGTAGTTGCCGGTGAGCGTATACATCACGATGTTGACGCCGGCGCGGAAGGCGAATTCGCGCTGCCGTGGTTCGCCCGGTGTCAGCGGCAGCATCGGCTGGCCATCGGGCCGCATCGCCCATGCACCGACGAGATCGTTCGAGGTGATGATGATCGGCGAGACGCCGTCGCCGCCGCGCGCCGGCCGTGACGCTGCGTCCTCATTCTCGTCACGCGGCAAGGCCTCGACCCAGGTCTGGCCAGTGGTGTAGCGGCCCGGAAAGTCGCGCAGCAGATAGAACGTCTTGGTCAGCACGTGCTCGCGCGGCACCGGCTCGAGCTCGGGAATGTCCAGCGAGGAAAGCAGGTTGCGAAGTTCCTGCATCCCTGGCGTCTGGGATGCGCCGCCCGCGCCCGGCGGAGCCTCGATCGCGTCGCGGGTATCGAACAGAACCGTGCCGCCCTGCTTCATATAGGCATCGATCTTGTTCAGCGCGCTTTGCGACGGCTTGGGTACGCCCGGAACGATCGGCCAGTAGATCAACGGGAAGAACGCCAGTTCGTCGCGGGCGGGATCGATGCCGACGGGATCGCCGGCTTCCAGCGCGGTGCGCTGCGCGAGGAACAGCGTCAGCCCGCTCAAGCCTGCCTTGACGATGTTATCGACATCGGCATTGCCGGTGACGACGTAGGCGAGGTGCGTCTGCGACGTTGCCTTCATCGCGAATTCGTCGCTCGCGCTATCGGCGTGGGATGGTGAGGGCACTACGGCAATTGCCGTCAGCGCCAACGCGAGCAGCAATGCGGCAGGAGCGGCGCGGCGGCGCAGCAGCGCGGCGAGGCCGCCGCCAAGCAGGGCCACGATGATGGCATCGATCAGGAACAACGCGAGCGATGACGACAGCAGAATGCCCCGGAGGTCGCGCGGCTCGGCATTGGTGAAGCTGGCGCGCCGTGCCTGCAGCGCCGACGTGTCGAGCGGCGCGAGCCGGTCCGATGCCGCCAGCGTATTGACGGCGATCGGTCCGTCGGCGGGGCCATAGAAGCCGGGCGGATGTTCGATGGTGCCGCGGCCGCGATAGTCGACCGGCAGCGGCTTGGCGGTCGAAGGCGGAGGACCGAAGGCGCCGAAGCCATCGAGTGTGCGCAAGGGAGCGACGGTCTCCGCCTTGGCATCGGTCGCGGGGTTCTTGCCGGTGTTCGCGGTGTAACCGGACGCATCGACGATCCGTCGCAGCATTTCGACGAAGGTACCGGACATCGGCAGATCGGACCAGCGCATGTCGGCGCTGATGTGGAACAGGACCAGCAGGCCTTTGCCACGATGCTCGCCGGTTACGAGCGGCGTGCCGTCGACGAGCGACGCCCAGCTCTTGGCCGCGAGGGCCGCATCCGGTTCGGCCAGAACCTGCCGCCGGACGGTGACATCCTTCGGCACGGAAAGGCCGGCGAACGGTCCGTCCGCTGCGAAGGCGGCCAGATGTTGCGGCTTCTCCCAGGTCAGGCTGCCGCCGAGACTGCGATCACCGCGCCGCAGTTTCACCGGCACTAGATCGTCGTCGGCTTGCGCGAGGCGGGGGCCTGCGAACCGCACCAGCACGCCGCCCTGGTCGAGCCAGGCATCGACGCGTTCGCGAGTTTCAGGCGGCAGCGCGCCGGTGTCGGCCATCACGATCATTGGTAGCTTCTGATCCAGGAACTGACTGACAGCCTGTTGCGGAGCGCCCTTGTTGGCGAGCCGGACGTCGGCAAACGGCGACAGGGCGCGCGTCAGATAGAACGTCGAGGCGAGCAAAGGCTGTGACGTGTCGGTGGTCGATCCGCTGACGATGCCGATGGCGCGGCGGCGCCAGCGCTTGTCAAGCAGTTGCACCGCGCCGGCCGATCGCTCGCCCGCAATCTCCAGCCTGGAGATATCGTTGCGCAACTCCACCGGCAGGTCGAACGCTGCGTCCGCCTCGCGGCTCTGTGGCGAGAACGTATAATGCGTCTCGCCGATCGGCGAGCCCTTCTGATCGAGTGCCCGAACGACACCGCTGGCAGGTCCGCTCGTGTTGGCGCGCAGCACCTTCACGGTCATTTTCGCCGCCGCGTTTTCCGCCGCGACCAGGGCATGCGCTGGCGGCGCGCCGCCTTCGAAGATGGTCAGGGAGCGGTTGCCGATCACCTTGCGAAGGCCGTCGACGAATTCGGGTCCGCGGCCGCTGTCGATGCCATCCGACAGCCAGACGATGTCGCCGTCACCTGTGGCCTTCAAGAAGCGTTCGATGGCGGAAAGCGTTTCGACGCGTTCGACTGCGTAGGGTTTCGGCGACAACTGCCGCAGCGCCACGCGCGCGTTGCCGGCCGGCATCAGCGTGATGTCGCGCGCCGGCTCCGACAGTGGAACGATGGCGACGCCGCGCCGTTCGCTGTCGGCATCGGCGATCAGTTCGTCCGCCGCCTTCATGCGCGTGTCCCAACTCGATGCGGCGCTCCAGCCGTCGTCGAGCAGGATCACCAGTGGAGCCGTGCTGCGCGCTGCACCGGCCTTCGGATTCCACACCGGCCCGGCCGCGGCGAAGATCACCAGCGCCGCTGCCAGCAGCCGCAGCGCCGTCAGCCACCATGGTGTACGCGAGGGCGTTTCCTCCTTGGGCGCGATCTCGAACAGCAGTCGCGTCGGTGGAAAATCGATCCGGCGCGGCCGCGGCGGCATCACGCGCAGGAGCCACCACAACAGCGGCAGGCTGAGCAGACCGAGCAGCATCAACGGCTGAAGGAAAGAGAGCGGGAGCGCCGACATCATGCCGTCTGCCCCGCTTTGACCGAGGAGGCTGCCCCCTTGTTCGCCATCATGCCGCCATGCAGGAACAGCAGCAGTTCGGCGGCTGAGCGATCGGTGGTGTGGGTCGAGAACAGCCAGTCGAGCGTATTAGTCTCGCTGCGGATCTGGTCGCGATGCAGCGCCACGCGCGCGACGTAATCGTCGGCCCAGCGTTCGGCGCGGCCCGCTGTGATCATGCTGCCATCTTCCGGCTCGACGAACTCGACGCGACCAGAATAGGGGAATGTCTCTTCGGCCGGATCGACGATCTGGATCAGGGTGCCGTGCGCGCCGGAGGCCGCCAGCCCTGCGAGCATGGTCCGGATCTCCGCGATCGGCGACCAAAAGTCCGACAGCACTACGATCTCCGATCGCGCCGACGGCACGAACGACGGCGGCAGGCTGGCGCGGGTGAGATCGTCGTGCAGAATCGCCTGCGCCATCTTGTCGATGACGTTGCGGCTGGCCGTTGGATTCAGCAACCCGGGAACGCCGACGCGTTCGCCGCCAGCCACCAGCAGCTCGGCAAGCGCGAAGGTCACGATCAGCGCGCGTTCGAGCTTGCTGTCGCGCGCCTGCCGTGACGCGAAGGCCATCGATGGCGAGCGGTCCGGCCAGATCCAGACGGTGTGCGCGGCCTCCCACTCGTGTTCGCGAACATAGAGATGATCGTCGCGCGCGGAGCGGCGCCAATCGACGTTTTGCGAAGGTTCACCGGACACAAAACGGCGATATTGCCAGAAACTTTCCCCGGGACCGGCGCGGCGGCGGCCGTGCAAGCCATGAATCACGTTGGCGGCGATCCGGCGCGCCTCCAGCACGAGCCGTGGCAGCGACGCCGCCAGCGTGCGACTCTCACCGTCGGCACGTCTGACTGCTTCGATCTCCTGTCTGGCATGCTCGGCGGCTGCGACCATTAACCGATCCGCGTCTTCAGTTGCCGGATCACATCCGGAATGGTGCGGCCCTCGGCGCGCGCCGAGAAGGTCAGGGCCATGCGGTGCTTGAGCACGGGCTCGGCGAGATCGAGCACGTCGTCGATCGACGGTGCAAGCCGGCCGTCGAGCAGCGCGCGCGCACGTACCGCAAGCATCAGCGACTGGCTGGCGCGCGGCCCCGGTCCCCAGGCGATCAGCTTTCCGGCTTCGCCTCCTTCGGGTCCCGGACGGGCCGAGCGGACCAGCGACAGGATCGCTTCGACGACGCTGTCACCGACCGGCAGCCGGCGCACCAGGCGTTGCGCGGCGAGCACGATCTCGGCATCCATCGCCGCCTTTGCCAGGGTTTCTTCGGCACCTGTGGTTTCGAACAGGATGCGCCGTTCCGCGTCGCGATCGGGATAATCGACGTCGATCTCCATCAGGAAGCGGTCGAGCTGTGCTTCCGGCAGCGGGTAGGTGCCTTCCTGTTCCAGCGGATTTTGCGTCGCCAGCACGTGAAACGGCTTCGGCAGGTCGTGACGCGCGCCGGCGACGGTGATGTGCTGCTCCTGCATCGCCTGCAGCAGCGCTGATTGCGTGCGCGGGCTGGCGCGGTTGATCTCGTCGGCCATCAGAAGCTGCGCGAACACCGGTCCGGCGATGAAGCGGAACGAGCGCTTGCCGCTGTTGCTTTCATCCAGTACCTCGGCGCCGAGGATATCCGACGGCATCAAGTCCGGCGTGAACTGGACGCGCTTGGCATCGAGCCCGAGGGTGACGCCGAGCGTTTCCACCAGTTTGGTCTTGGCGAGGCCCGGGACACCGATCAAGAGCGCATGGCCACCGGACAGGATCGTCACCAGGGTATTTTCGATGACCCGGTCCTGTCCGAAGATCACGGTGGAGATCGCATCCCTGGCCGCGCGAATTTGTCCCGAGACCTGCTCGGCCGAGCGGACGATCACGTCCTCCAGTTTCTCGACACCCTTGTCGGTCGCCATGTCTGCACCTGCCATTCGTCACTCCTTGCGCGAAGCCGCCAATTGCGTCGTCATGCCATGGCCCTCATGCTAAACTCGCACGAAGGCTATGTATTCGTTGAATTAAACTATCCCCCACAATATCGGGATTCAGGGTTGTGAACGGCATCACGATATGGCGAGACAGCGCACGACCGCGGCTCCATATTCCAAACACCGTCGTGCACCATTTGTGCCGAAACCCAAGTCGAGCAAACCTAGTTCGAGCAAATCCTAGTCAAGCAACGTCGGAATAAACCATGGCGAAGCAAGGGCAGACGGCGAACCGGTCCCTGGATGGGCTGACCACCGCCGCGCGGGACGCTGCCGCAGGTGCGTCCAGCAAGGGGCTGCCCCCGGTGCACCTGTGGAACCCGCCGTTTTGCGGCGATCTCGACATGCGAATCGCCACCGACGGCACATGGTTCTACATGGGAACGCCGATCGGTCGGCCGGCGCTGGTCCGACTGTTTTCGACCATCCTGAAACGCGAGGATGGTAAGCACTTTCTTGTGACCCCGGTCGAGAAGGTCGGCATTCGTGTCGACGACGCGCCGTTCCTCGCCGTCGAGATGGTGAAGGAGCAGGACGAGCACGGTCGATTGCTCCGGTTCCGCACTAATGTCGATGACTGGGTGCCTTGCGACTCCAAGCATCGGCTCCGTTTCGAGATGGCCGAGGACGGCGGTCTGAAACCCTATCTGCACGTCCGGGCCGACCTTTGGGCCAAGGTGACGCGGGCGCTGTATTACGATCTTGTTGACATGGGCGAGCAGCGAATGATCGATGGTCGGATGATGTTCGGGATCGAATCCGGCGGCGAGTTCTTCGTCATGGCGGACGCGGAGCAGGTGAGGGACGCAGGTTGAACGAGCCGATGGTGAAGACCGGCGCTGCTATGGCCGAACTCGGCACGCAGGAATTTTTCGACCGCGCCCGGGCGCGGCTGCGGTTCGACATCCCGCCGGGATTGACCGATGCCAGCATCGTTCCGCTGACCGGCGACCAGGGCAATGATTTCATGCTGCAGGCGATCGCGCAGGAACGGCCGATCCGTCCGGCGGCGGTGCTGATCCCGGTGGTGGCGCGCGACGAGCCCACCGTGTTGTTGACGCAGCGCGCGGTTCATCTCAACGAACACGCGGGCCAGATCGCCTTTCCTGGCGGCAAGATCGATGCGACCGACGCCTCGCCGGTCGATGCGGCGCTGCGCGAGGCGTGGGAGGAGGTCGGGCTTGCGCGCGATCACATCGAACCGATCGGCTATCTCGATCTCTACGGCACGAGTTTCGGCTTTCGTATCCTGCCGACGGTGGCGCGGGTGCAGCCGGGGTTTAACCTGCACATCAATGCGGGCGAAGTGGACGACGCGTTCGAGGTGCCGCTGTCGTTTCTGATGAACCCGCTCAATCACCGGACGGGTCAGAAGGAATTTCGCGGCCAGAGGCGCTCGTTCTACGAGATGCCGTTCGCGGAACGCTATATCTGGGGGGCGACGGCCGGGATCCTGCGCGCACTGTACGAGCGGATCTATCTTAAATGATCCGTCCGGTTCTCACCGAAATCGGCATTTTCCTGATCCCGTTCGCGGTCTACGCGCTGTTTCTCATCGCCACTCGCTCCGGCCTTCTCGTTCAGGCGTCATGGCCGCTGCATATCATCGCGCGACTCCTGCTCGGTGCCCTGTCGCTGGTCATCCTGAGTTTCGTCCTGCTCGCGCATTTCTCAGGTGCGCCGCCGAATTCGACCTACATTCCGGCGCACATTGAAAACGGCAAGCTCGTTCCCGGAGTCGAGAAATGAATACGGCTCCCGCGCTGCGCAGCGCGTCTTGGCTGACGACAGGCGGAGCCGCGCGCCTTCTCGCGTTGCTGAACGGCAACGGCGAAGAGGCGCGCGTCGTCGGCGGTGCCGTGCGCAACGCGCTGATGGATTTGCCGGTCGGCGAAATCGACATTGCGACAACGGCGCTGCCGGAAGAGGTGGTCCGTCGCGCCGCAGCCGCCCGTATCAAGAGCATTCCGACCGGCATCGAGCACGGCACGGTCACGCTGGTGGTCGAGGGAAAGCCGTTCGAGATCACGACATTGCGCGAGGACGTCGAAACTTTCGGTCGCAAGGCGAAGGTCGCATTCGGACGCGACTGGGCGCGCGATGCCGAACGGCGCGACTTCACCATTAATGGCCTGTCGGTCGATGCCGACGGCACGGTGCATGATCATGTCGGCGGGATCGCCGACATCGCGGCGAAACGCGTGCGGTTCATCGGCGATCCCGACCGGCGCATCGCCGAGGATTTCTTGCGCATTCTACGTTTCTTCCGCATTCACGCCGCCTATGGCGCCGGCGACCCCGACCGGGCCGGCTATCTTGCTTGCATCCGCGGCCGTGCCGGACTTGCGACGCTGTCGGCCGAGCGCATGCGCATGGAGATGCTGAAGCTTCTGATCGCGGTTGGTGCCGTGGAGGCCGTTGTCGCGATGGCCGATGCCGGGCTGATGCTGGCGATCCTCGGCGGCGTCACCTATCGCGGACCGCTCGCGGCAATGATTGCGGCCGAGCATGCGCTCGGGCTCGACGCCGATCCGATGCGGCGGCTGGCGGCGCTTGCAGTGTCGGTGCCTGAGGATGCGCGGCGCATCGCGCAGCGGTTGCGGCTTTCCAATGCCGAGGCCAAGCAACTGGATGCCATGGGCCATCGCTGGTGGCGGCTTGGCGGCATGGACGAAGACATCGCGCGGCGGCGGCTGTATCGGCTCGGCATGCCGCTCTATCGCGACCGGCTGATGCTGGCCTGGGCGAGGGCGCGGCGCGACAGCGATATGGCGTCGTGGCAACAGCTCGCGACCCTGCCGCAGCGCTGGCAACCGCCGGCGTTTCCGCTCAAGGCCGCGGATTTCATCGCGCGTGGCATCGCCGAAGGCCCCGCACTCGGACATGTGATCACGCTGGCCGAGGATGCCTGGCTCGCGGCGGATTTCCCGCTCGAGCCGGCGCGTGTCGCTGATATCGCAGATCAGACGGTGGCCCGCTTCACGCGCGATCATCGGCTGTGAGCGCGGTGAAAAATCCACGTTTGTGAAAGATGCGGACGGAACAATTTTCGTCCAACGGCGTTCTGTCCACGATTCAGCAATCGCCGCTGCGAACCTCCGATGTCCGACTTTGCGTGTTCGCAATGGCGTGATCTTAGAGCCTAAGATCGTGGGTAGAACGCAAGATGGGCCAAGCCGCTGCGATTCCGATTTCCTCGTCGACGCCTAGCTCAGGTCAAGCGTCTCCCTCCAGCAGGCAAATCTACAAAGTAGCGCTTGCGAGCATCATCGGCTCGATCATCGAACAATACGATTATCTGGTCACCGGCGTCATCGCGGCGACGGTCTGGGGCGGCATCTTCTTCAAGTTACCGGGTCTCGCCGCCGTCGCAGCGGCGATCGGGGTTTACGGTCTCGGCATCATCATCCGCCCGATCGGCGCTTATATCTTTGGCCACATCGCCGATCGCCATGGGCGCAAGGATGCCATGGTCTATGCGCTGGTATTGATGGGCGTCAGCTCGCTGTTGATCGGTCTGACGCCGACCTACGACAGTATCGGCACCGTCGCTCCGATCCTTCTGATCGTGTTTCGCCTGGCGCAAGGCATCAGCTTCGGCGCTGAGTTTGGCACCGCCTCGACCTGGGTGGTCGAGCAGGCGGCGCGGTCGAAGTATCGTGCCTTCTGGGGTGCGTGGGTCGGTTTCGCTATCCCGATCGGTCTTCTGCTCGGTTTCGGTTCGGTGATCTTCGTCAAGGCGATCATGACACCGGAGCACTTCACCGACTGGGGATGGCGCATTTTCTTCTTCCTCGGTTTCCTGGTGGCGATCGTTGGCATCATCATCCGCTCCCGGACCGAAGACAGTTTCGTGTTTGAGGAACACCGCGCGAAGCAGGAGGTCTTGGACAGCCCGGCGAAGGAGGTCTGGCGCGAGATGCCGCTCACCATCCTGCGCACGTCGCTGGTCAATGCCATGTTCGGCGGCGCATTCTTCCTCTATTTCGTGTTCGGCACCAGTTACATGAAGGCGGTCGGCTTCACCGGCTCGACGCCGGAAGTGATCGGCCTGATCGCCGCGGCGTTCATGCTGCTCTTCATGATCATCGGCTCATTCCTGGCCGACATCATCAACCGCAGGACCATCCTGTTGATCGCCGCCGTGGTGTTTCTGGTCTTCGCGATTCCGTATTTCCATCTGATCAACACCGGCAATTTCCTGTATGCCGTTATCGCCGAGGTGATCGGTTTCGGTTTCGTATTCGGCTTCGGTTACGGTGCGATCCCGGCGTTCTATACGGAAAACTTCCCAACGCGTTATCGCGCCTCGGGTGCGAGTGCGGGCTATCAGATTTCGCAAGTTTACGGTGGCGGCCTGATTCCGATCCTCGCAGGCCAGATTCTGCGTGCCTATGGCATTCACGACGCCTACATCTTCATCGGCGGGCTGGTGATGGTTTACGCGGTCGCTGCGATCATCGCCATCTTGATGACGCCCGAAACCAAGAACGTCAGTCTGGAAGGATAGTGCCGGGCATCACTCGCTCGGCAGCAATTCCGTCAGCGAACGGATGATGCGGTCCGGCGTGATGGCGGATTCCGGCGGCAGGCCGTCGCCATGCACGTCCATCCAGACAGAATAGATGCCGAGCCGCTGCGGTGCTTCGACTTCCCATTCCAGGTTGTCGCCGATCATCCAGGTGTCGGTGGCGGTGACGCCCAATGTCTCCATGGCGTGCAGATAGGCGCGTTCCTCGGGCTTACCGAAACCGTGTTCGCCCTCGATCTGGATATGATCGAAGCGGTGGGCCAGCGCGAAGCGTTCGACCTTGGCGCGCTGAGTGTCGGCGGCGCCATTGGTCACGAGCGCCAGCTTGATGCCTAACGCTTTCAATGCGTCGATCGCGTCATGCGCGCCGGGGAAGACGAACATCTCCTCCTCGCGATAGGCCGTGAAGCGATCGGCCACCCGGATGGCGAGATCGTCGCTCAGCGCGTGCCCGTTGCCGGCGAGCGCCGCGAATCCGCCCTTGACGGTCAGGCGTCGCGCTTCGGCAAGCTTGAGCCGCCACACCGGCTCGGCGCTCGCCCAGAACTGTTTGGCATATGTGAGAACCGACGTGGCTACCTGCTGTGGAAGCAGCGATCCGAACTCTGCGGCGAATTCGTCCGCGATCCTGTTCCAGGCGATCTCCGGACGGCCGTAGGCCGACAGGATGGTGTCGTCCATGTCGATCAGCATGGCGCGCGGTAGCAGGCCCGCCGTCATGGCCACTTCACCTCGGGCGGCATCGAGGACAGGATCGAGGCGACGTTGCCGCCGGTTTTCAGCCCGAAGATGGTGCCGCGGTCGTACAGCAGGTTGAATTCGACATAGCGTCCGCGGCGGACCAACTGCTCTTCGCGATCGGCTGGCGTCCAACGCGCCGTGAAATTGCGCCGAACCAGTTCGGGATAGACGCGCAGGAAGGCCCGGCCGACGTCCTTGGTAAAGGCAAGGTCGGCGTCCCAGTCGCCCGAGTCGTGCCAGTCATAGAAGATGCCGCCAATGCCGCGCGCTTCCTTGCGATGCGGCAGATAGAAATACTCGTCGCACCATGTCTTGTATTTGTCATAAGGCGCGATCGCGGCGTGCGCGTCGCAGGCGGACTTCATCGCAGCGTGAAAGGCTTCGCTGTCGGCGTCGTCCTGCGTTCGCCGCCGGTCCAGCACCGGCGTGAGGTCCGCGCCGCCGCCGAACCACGCCTTGGTGGTGACGACGAAACGCGTGTTCATGTGCACGGCCGGAACGTGCGGATTGCGCATGTGGGCAATCAGCGAGATTCCGGACGCCCAGAATCGGGGATCGTCGGCCGCGCCGGGAATCTGCGCGCGGAACTCGGGCGCGAATTCGCCGTGCACGGTGGAGCAGTGCACGCCGACTTTCTCGAACAGTCGCCCGTGCATGACAGACATCACGCCGCCGCCGCCGGGCTTTCCGGTGTGGTCGGTGCGGTCCCACGGCGTGCGCACGAAGCGTCCGACCTCACCGGGATAGAGCGTTGCCGGGGCGTCATTCTCCAGCTTCTCAAAAGCCGCGCAGATGTCATTGCGCAACCGTTCAAACCACGCGCGGGCGCGGGATTTGCGGTCCTCGAGGATAGCAGGCTCGGCGATGTTCATGTCTGCGGCCCGAAATAAGTGCAGCTTTCGCCGCAGCTGTCGCGATGCACGCTGACGCGGACGATATGGCCGGCGTTCTGCACGTGCTCCCAGATGAAGCGCGTTAGGTTTTCCAGCGTCGGCAGGCCGAGGCCTTTAACGTTGTTGAGCAACTTGTGATCGAGCTTGGCCTCGACGTCGCCGATGCGCTGTTCGAGCACGCCGAGATCGAGCACCATGCCGGTCACAGGATCCGGCATGCCGCGGATCGTGACCTCGGCGCGGAACGAATGGCCGTGGATTTCCTCGCTCGCTTCGCCAAAGGTCGTTCCGGCCAGCGAATGCGCGGCCTCGAAGCGGAACGATTTCGTCAATTCCCACATCAGTGCAGTCCTACCTGATCCCAAGCGCCTTGTGCGTCTGCACGCTCAGCCGCCACTGCGGATGCTGCAGACAATAGGCGATAGTGCGAGCCGTATTGTCAGCGACATCCGGCCCGTCCATCGGCTGCAGCGAGAACCGCTCGAACGCCAGTCCTGCGAAATCCGCAGGATCGTTCTCGGCTTGCGGATACACCAGTTTCAGCTCGTGGCCTTTGCGGATGCGCAACTCCGCGGCCGCTTTCGGGCTGACGCACAGCCAGTCGATGCCATCGGGCGGCTCGATGGTGCCGTTGGTTTCGATGCCGACCTCGAAACCTCGGGCATGCAACGCATCGATAAACGGTTTGTCCGCCTGCAACAGCGGTTCGCCGCCGGTCAGCACCACATAGCGGTTCGCCGCGGTTCCCGTCCATTGCGCGGCGACGGTGTCAGCGAGTTCGTCCGCCGTGGCGTAGCGCCCGCCCAGCGTGCCGTCCATGCCGACAAAATCCGTGTCGCAGAACCGGCAGACGGCGGCTGCACGGTCTTCCTCCCGCCCGCTCCACAGGTTGCAGCCGGAAAATCGGCAGAACACGGACGCGCGGCCGGCATGGGCGCCTTCGCCTTGCAGAGTCAGAAAGATTTCCTTGACCGCGTAGCTCACAAAATCCTCTCCGGCAAAACCCTTTCGGGGACGTCCGGCCGCGTCTGCCGCAAGGCCTCGCCGAGCGCCATGGCGGCGGCCATGGCGACGTTCAGCGACCGCAGGCCCGGCCTGACAGGTATCACTAGCCGGGCATCGGCGGCAGCCGCGACATCGTCGGGAACGCCTGCGCTCTCCCGGCCGAATAACAGAATATCGGTATCGCCATAGCGATGATCCAGATAGGCGCGCGCCCCCTTGGTCGTAAAGAGGACCAGCCGAAGGCCGTTTTCAATGCGCCATTGCTGGAATTTCGACCATGAATCGTGTCGCACGATGGTCACCTGATCGAGGTAGTCCATGCCCGCGCGGCGGAAATGGCGATCCGAAACCGGAAAGCCCGCCGGCTCGATGATATGGGCCTCCACGGCGAGGCAGGCGCAGAGCCGGAGAATCGTCCCGGTGTTCTGGGGAATGTCGGGCTGAAAAAGCGCGATCCGCATTCGCTCGTGACCCTTCCGGGCCTCCTGAAATGGCTGGAAAATTCGTTGCCGCCGGCAGATTTAGTGCATTGCACGAAGGTCTGCCGATAGCGGGCTTGCGCTCGCCCGGCAAGGGTGCCAATAGAACGATTCTGGACTGTGTGTTCCGCCTGATCGGCCGGGACAACTGGTCTTTCTGCCGCCGCGGGGGTCGCGGGCGCCGGCAGCCTCTCCTGGTCGCTCGCAAGATGCCTCTCCGGAGCGGTTCCACCGGTAGCAGACAAGAAAGGGTTTGGAATCGTGACGACAGCGTCTTCGGCGGGACACAGCCGCCGTGATTTCCTCTTTGTAGCAACCGGCGCTGCTGCCGCCGTGGGCGCCGCAGCCACGGTGTGGCCGCTGGTCTCCCAGATGAACCCGGATGCGACCACGATCGCCGCGGGCGCGCCGATCGAGGTTGATATCAGCCCGATCGCGGAAGGGCAGGACATCAAGGTGTTCTGGCGCGGCAAGCCGATCTACATCATGAACCGCACCAAGAAGCAGATCGAGGAGGCCCAGAAGGTCAATGTCTCCGATCTGCGCGATCCGCAGCCGGATTCGGCGCGCGTCAAGGAAGGCCACGACAACTGGCTGGTGGTGATCGGCATCTGTACTCATCTCGGCTGCATTCCGATCGCGCACGAAGGCAACTACGACGGCTTCTTCTGCCCGTGCCATGGTTCGCAGTACGATTCCTCGGGCCGCATCCGCCAGGGGCCGGCGCCGCTGAACCTCCCCGTCCCGCCTTACGCCTTCATTTCCGACAGCAAGATCAAGATCGGTTAAGGCCGCCAAGGCTTCGAACCGAACGCGTCGCTTCAATCCTCAGGATCGCATCATGAGCGGACCATCCGACTTCCAGCTGCAAAATCCCGCTCTCAAGTGGATCGAGCGGCGCCTGCCGATCTTCGGCCTCGTCCATTCCTCGTTCGTGGCTTATCCGACGCCGCGCAACCTGAACTACTGGTGGACGTTCGGCGGCATCCTTTCGTTCATGCTCGCGGTGCAGATCGTGACCGGCATCATTCTGGCGATGCACTACACGCCGGAAGCGACCATGGCCTTCAACTCGGTTGAAGGCATCGTCCGCGACGTCAACTACGGCTGGCTGTTGCGCTACGTGCACTCCAACGGCGCGTCGATGTTCTTCATCGCCGTATACATCCACATGCTCCGCGGCCTCTATTACGGCTCGTACAAGGAGCCGCGCGAGGTGCTCTGGATTCTCGGCGTCATCATCTATCTTCTGATGATGGCCACGGGCTTCATGGGCTACGTGCTGCCGTGGGGCCAGATGAGCTTCTGGGGCGCCACCGTCATCACCAACCTGTTCTCGGCCATTCCGTATGTTGGTGACAGCATCGTGACGCTGCTGTGGGGTGGTTACTCGGTCGGCAACCCGACGCTGAACCGCTTCTTCTCGCTGCACTATCTGCTGCCGTTCGTGATCGCCGGCGTCGTGGTGCTGCACGTCTGGGCCCTGCACGTCGCAGGTCAGAACAATCCGGCGGGCGTCGAGCCGAAAACCGAGAAGGACACCGTGCCGTTCACGCCGTACGCGACCGTGAAGGATGCGTTCGGCCTGTCGTGCTTCGTGCTGTTCTTCTGCTGGTTCATCTTCTACATCCCGAACTATCTCGGCGATCCCGATAACTATATCCAGGCCAATCCCGGCGTGACGCCGGCGCACATCGTGCCGGAATGGTACTACCTGCCGTTCTACGCGATCCTGCGTTCGATCCCGAACAAGCTCGCGGGCGTCGTGGCGATGTTCAGCGCCATCCTGATCCTGGCGTTCCTGCCCTGGCTTGATTCCGCCAAGACCCGGTCGTCGCGCTATCGTCCGCTCGCGAAGCAGTTCTTCTGGATCTTCGTCGCGGTCTGTCTGGGTCTCGGCTATCTCGGCGCACAGCCGCCGGAAGGCATCTACGTGATCGCCGGCCGCATCCTGACGGTCTGCTATTTTGCTTACTTCCTGATCGTGCTGCCGATCCTCAGCCGAATCGAGAAGCCGCGTCCGGTGCCGAATTCGATCGCCGACGACGTGCTGGCGAAGGGGCGCTACGTGGCCTCAGCCATTGCGGTGTTCGCCGTGGCCGGCCTCCTGATGCTCGGCAGTGGCTCGCAAGCGCAGGCACAGGAGCACAACACGCCGAACCCGCCTTCGCTCAAGTGGTCGTTCGCCGGTCCGTTCGGCAAGTTCGATCAAGGGCAGCTCCAGCGCGGCTACAAGGTTTACAAGGAGGTCTGTTCGGCCTGCCATTCGATGAACCTGCTGCATTACCGCAACCTCGCCGATCCCGGCGGCCCGGGCTTCTCGATCGCACAGGCCGCAGCGCTGGCCTCGGAGATCAAGGTGCAGGACGGGCCGAACGATGCTGGCGATATGTTCGAGCGTCCCGGTCGCGTTGCCGACAAATTTCCCGCACCGTTCCCGAACGAGAACGCGGCTCGCGCAGCCAATGGTGGCGCGGCTCCGCCTGATCTTTCTCTGATGGCGAAGGCGCGCGGCTATGAGCGCGGCTTCCCGTGGTTCATCTTCGACGCCTTCACCCAGTTCCAGGAGAAGGGCCCGAACTACATCCACGCCATCCTGACGGGCTTCGAGGAGAAGCCGCCGGCCGGCGTCACGCTCCCGGAAGGCTCCCACTACAACAAGTACTTTCCCGGTCACGCCATCAAGATGCCGCCGCCGCTGTCGAAGGATCAGGTGACCTATGACGACGGCTCGCCGCAGACAGTCGACCAGTACGCGACCGACGTCGCCGCATTCCTGATGTGGGCCGCCGAGCCCAAGCTCGAGGAGCGCAAGCGCACCGGTCTGCAGGTCATGGTGTTCATGATCATCTTCGCCGGGCTGCTGTACTTCACCAAGCGCAAGGTCTGGGCCAACGCGCACTGAGTTGCGCCAGATTTCATCTTCAAAATCAAAAAGGCTCCCGCAAGGGAGCCTTTTTCGTTTGACGCGATGGTGCCTTTGTCAGCGCTTGAACAGCCCCATGACCGCCGATTTCGCCAGCGTGTTGAAGTGGAGCTGGAAGCCGATCACGGCCGCCGAAGTGTCGGCATTGGCGCTGATGTCGCCACCGACCGCGTGCACCGTGAAGAGATAGCGGTGCGGATGATCTCCCTCGGGCGGGCAGGGACCGCCATAGCCGACAGCGCCGAAATCGGTGCGGGTCTGCAGTGCGCCCTTCGGCATCTTGCTGCCCTTGGGGTTGCCGGCGTCGAGCGCGAGCTCCGTCACCGAAGCCGGGATGTTGATCATGACCCAGTGCCAGAAACCGCTGCCAGTCGGCGCATCCGGATCGAAGCAGGTCACGGCGAAGCTCTTGGTGCCCTCCGGCGCGCCGCTCCATCGCAGATGCGGCGACTGGTTGCCGCCCGCACAGCCGAAACCGAAATCCGCCGACAGGATGTGATCCTTGCCGAGGTAGTCGCCGTCCTTGAAACTGTCACTGGTCACTTTGAACGCCATGGTGCTCTCCCGCTTCTTGATCGGAGGAGTCTAGCGCGGATCGCATCCCGCGCAAAAGGGCAGGGTTCGATTGACCTTGTGCCGCCCGTTCGCGTATTCCCGCCTGAATGACCGGCGACATCACCCTTTCGAACCTGCAGGACCGCCCCGAGTTCTTCGACACCGTCGCGGATCGCATCTGGCGCGCGTGGTGGCAGCCGCACGGCGTGCCACTCGCCTATATTGCGGGCCGCCTTCAAGAAACCGTCACGCGCGCTTTCGTCGCGCATGACGGCGATGTGTTCGCAGGTACAGCGTCGGTGATCGCGTCCGATCTCGACGAGCGCCCGCAATATTCGCCGTGGGTCGCAGCAGTGTGGATAGAGCCGCAGTTTCGTTCACGGCGGATCGGACGGCGGCTGATCGCCCATGCGGCCGATCATGCCTTCAGCGTTGGGGTACCGCGCGTGTTCCTCACCGCACGGCCGGCGCGGCGCTCGCTCTACGAGAGCCTCGGTTGGGACATGGTGGAGGAGGGCGTCAGCCATCTCCAACTGACGATTTTCAAGCGCGATGCACCGGCACGCGGCTGAAGCTGCTCAAGAACCGCTTTGGCCGCTGATACTGTCCCACCACGGACAGGTCCCGTTGAGCCGCCTGTAGTTGCCGTCCACCACTTGCACCGGTGCACGGCGGCCATCGGCTGCCGCGCGCATCCGCATCTCTCGCGCGATCTCGCGGTCCTGCGGTGACAGCCAGACGCGTTCATGACCCCACAGACTCGGTCCATCGGTGAGTTCCACCGGCTTCCACGTCGCTGGATCGATGTCGCGCCCGCCCCAGCCGCATTCGACCATGAAGGATGATGGCGTTTTGGCGTAGAACGAGGTCATGAAGTCGTTAGTATGACGGCCAAGCGTGACGTTGACGCGACCTTCCTCGCCGAGCGCCACGTCGTAGGACTGGCCGACGTCGTCGAGGGAAAACAATTCCACCATCAAATGGTGCATGCCGTTGGTGCCGGTCTCGATCAGCGCGAGGCTGTGATGCCGTGCGTTGATATGAAAGAAATACGCACGGAACGGCTTGTCCATGTAGTCGCTCAGCTTGAAGCCGAGCAGATCCATATAGAACGACATCATCGGATCGATACGTTCGACGGTCAGCACCGCATGACCGAGGCCGAGCGGCCCGGTGCGGAAGCCGGAAACCGACCGGCCCGGCCTGAACGGTTCGTTGTCGATCTCGGCGCCGTAAAATGCTTCCAGCCGGTTGCCGGCGGGATCGCGGAACGAGATCAGGCGCGCGACGTGCCGGGCGTCAGCCAGCGAAGCCGGCTCCGCCGTCACCACGATGCCGGCCGTGTCGAGCTTCGCCGCCAGTGCGTCGAGCGCTGCCGCGTCAGCCACCTCCCAGCCGAAAAAGCGCTGACCCTCAGCAAGCGCGCGGTCCACGACGAGGCGCTGCTTGCGGTCATCCATGCGGAAGGCGAGCAGCGAGGCACTGCGTTCCACGGCCTGCAGGCCGACCAGCCGGGTGCCGAACTGCCGCCAGTCATCGAGGGCGGACGAGCCGAAGCCGACATAGCCAAGCGCTTGCAGCGGGCCGGTTTGCATGGTCATGGGTGCCTCCATGGTCCCGGCAACTATCCGTGGCAGTCACGACGAGGTCAATCTGATATGGATGCGCGACGGTCGTCCGCAACTCAAGACCGCAAAGCAGGTAGATGACATCCATACTGATCCGCGTTGCCCATCCCGGTGATGCCGCCGGTGCCTGCGAGACTATGCGCCGCTCGATCGTGGAACTGTGCAGCAGCGATCATCGCGACGATCGGGCGATCTTGGACCGGTGGCTTTCCAACAAGACGCCGGACAGCGTTGCCGCGTGGATCGCGGACAAGGACAACCGGCTTTTTGTGGCAGTCGAGCAGGGCCGTGTACTGGCAGTTGGCGCGGTCAGGACCGATGGTGAGATCACCCTCAATTACGTCTCGCCGGACGCGCGCTTCCGGGGCGTCAGCCGCGCCATGCTGGCGCGCCTCGAGGCAACCGCACGCGACCTTGGCAATGATGCCGTTCGTCTCGTCAGCACCGAGACGGCGCTCCGGTTTTATCTTTCGGCCGGTTATCGGCAGATCGGGCCGCCGCAAGGCAAGTTTGGCACCACCTCGTCCTGGCCCATGCGCAAAGAGCTCCCGCCTGTCGGGGAACGCTCTTGACATCGCCCCGTCCGGGTGATGTCTTGCCACCATGAACACCGTTGTCACCCAGCCCCGTCTTTGGTGGCCCACCTTCTAAAGGTGGCCGGTGCGATTTTGCTTTAATTTTGATCGTCAAAGGCCGTCATGCAGACCGACGGCCTTCTACGTTTGTCCTGTGTGGCGCTCCTTCGGCAAGTCTCGTAAGAGGACCACATGAACAGGACCGTCTTTTCTCTTCCCGCACAGAGTGATTATGCAACCGCCAGCGGCCTCGCGGTAGCGCGATCGATCGAGCATTTTACCGGCGGCAGCCGGCTCGATGACCTGATCGAACTGCTCGACCGCCGCCGCGGCGTGGTGCTGTCGTCGGGCACCACGGTGCCTGGCCGTTACGAAAGCTTCGACCTCGGCTTTGCCGATCCGCCGCTCCGGCTCGAAGCGACAGGCCTGAACTTCTTCATCGAGGCACTCAACCCGCGCGGCGAGGTGCTGGTTGCGTTCCTCGGCGACACCCTGAACGAGCCCTGCGTTGTCGTCACCGAAAAGACTGCGCATCGGCTCGCTGGGCACATCGTGCGTGGCGACGCACCGGTCGAGGAAGACCAGCGCACCCGCCGCGCCGGCATGATGTCGCTGGTGCGGGCGCTGGTGGCGGCCTTCGCGTCGCCGGCGGATCCGATGCTGGGCTTGTTCGGCGCGTTTGCCTATGACCTCGTGTTCCAGATGGAAGACCTGGTGCAGAAGCGCGCGCGAGAGGCCGATCAGCGCGACATCGTGCTCTATGTGCCCGATCGCTTGCTGGCCTATGACCGCGCCAATGGCCACGGCGTGGTGCTGTCCTACGATTTCGAATGGAAGGGAAAATCCACCAAGGGCCTGCCGCACGACACGCCCGCCAGCGTCTATGCGAAGACCTCACGACAGGGCTTTTCCGATCATGCGCCGGGCGAATACCAGGCTACGGTGGAAACGGCGCGCGCGGCCTTCGCGCGCGGAGATCTGTTCGAGGCGGTGCCGGGACAACTGTTCGCGGAACCCTGCGAGCGGTCGCCGGCGGAGGTATTCCAGCGGCTGTGCCGGATCAACCCCTCGCCCTATGGAGGACTGGTCAATCTCGGCGACGGCGAATTTCTGGTTTCGGCATCGCCGGAAATGTTCGTGCGGAGCGACGGGCGGCGGATCGAGACCTGCCCGATTTCCGGCACCATCGCGCGCGGCGCCGATGCCATCGGCGATGCCGAGCAGATCCGCGAATTGCTGAACTCGCAGAAGGACGAGTTCGAGCTCAACATGTGCACCGACGTTGATCGCAACGACAAGGCGCGCATCTGTATGCCGGGAACGATTAAAGTGCTCGCCCGCCGTCAGATCGAAACCTACTCAAAACTGTTCCACACCGTCGATCATGTCGAGGGCATCCTGCGGCCCGGCTTCGACTCGCTCGATGCGTTCCTGACTCACGCCTGGGCGGTGACGGTGACGGGCGCGCCGAAGAAATGGGCGATGCAGTTCGTCGAGGACCACGAGCGCTCGTCGCGGCGCTGGTACGCCGGCGCGTTCGGCGTCGTCGGCTTCGACGGCTCGATCAACACCGGCCTCACCATCCGCACCATCCGCATGAAGGATGGCCTGGCCGAAGTGCGCGTCGGCGCCACCTGCCTGTTCGACAGCAAGCCCGAGCTCGAGGACAAGGAATGCCAGACCAAGGCGGCAGCGCTGTTCCAGGCGCTGCGCGGCGATGCGCCGAAGCGGCTGTCGGCCGTGGCGCCAGACGCCACAGGCTCCGGCAAGCGGGTGTTGCTGATCGATCACGACGACAGCTTCGTGCACATGCTAGCGGATTATTTCCGGCAGGTTGGCGCCAGCGTCACCGTCGTTCGTTATGTTCATGCGCAGGACATGCTCAACACGCAGAATTATGATCTTTTGGTTTTGTCGCCCGGTCCCGGCCGGCCGGAGGATTTCGGAATGGCCAAAACCATCGGCACGGCGCTCGACAAGAAGCTGCCGGTGTTCGGTGTTTGTCTCGGCGTGCAGGCGATCGGTGAGTACTTTGGCGGGCAGCTCGGTCAGCTCGCACAGCCCGCGCATGGGCGGCCGTCGCGGGTGCAGAATCGTGGCGGACGGCTGATGCGCAATCTGCCCAACGAGATCGTCATCGGCCGCTATCATTCGCTCTACGTCGAGCGCGACGGTATGCCCGACGTGCTCGAAGTGACGGCGACCACCGACGACGGCGTGCCGATGGCGCTCGAGCATCGGACGTTGCCGGTCGGCGGCGTGCAGTTCCACCCGGAGTCACTGATGTCGCTTGGCGGCGAGGTCGGCCTGCGGATCGTCGAGAATGCGTTTCGGCTGGGGCAGGGAGCACCCTAGATTTCAGTTCGTCATTGCGAGGAGCGCAGCAACGAAGCAATCCAGGCTTCGCTCCTCATATCCATGGATTGCTTCGCTCCGCTTGCAGTGATGGTAAAGGCGCAGCGATTACCTCGATTTGGGAAAGTCATATGACCTTCGAAGACGATCTTCAGGCCTCCGTCCGCACGATTCAGGATTATCCGAAGCCCGGGATCATGTTTCGCGACATCACCACGCTATTGGGAGACGCGCGCGCGTTCCGCCGCGCGGTCGATCAACTGGTGCATCCCTGGGCCGGATCGAAGATCGACAAGGTCGCCGGCATCGAGGCGCGGGGTTTCATCCTTGGCGGCGCGGTGGCGCATCAGCTGTCGGCCGGCTTCGTGCCGATCCGCAAGAAGGGCAAGCTGCCGCATCAGACCGTGCGCATGGCGTATGCGCTGGAATACGGCACCGATGAAATGGAAATGCACGTCGACGCCATCGCAAAAGGCGAGCGCGTCATTCTGGTCGACGACCTGATCGCCACCGGCGGCACGGCGGAAGGAGCGGTGAAGCTGTTGCGTCAGATGGGCGCTGAAGTCTGCGCCGCCTGCTTCATCATCGACCTGCCGGATCTCGGCGGCGCCGCCAAGCTGCGTGCCATGGACGTGCCGGTGCGGACGCTGATGGCGTTTGGGGGACACTGAGGCGTTTACTTACCTTTCCCCGCAAGAGCGGGGTGAGGTAGAACAGGAAGCTCACCTTCCTTGCTGTGCCAGCTGCAGCTCGAGCTCGCGAAAACTGAAATAGTTGTTGCGGATCCACTGATGCAGCTCGGTGGATGAATCCTTTTCCGACCGCAGATAGTCGGTGAAGGAGAAGGTCAGGCGATCGATATAAGTCTTGAGAAACACCGGAAGCGCGGCGATGCGCAACGTCCGGCCATGGACGAAGGCCTCGGGCATTTCTCCGCGCATCACGAATTCGTTGTCGACCGTGACGATCGCGCGGGGCGGCAGGATGTCGCGCAAGGTGGCATAGCCGCGCGCTGACGTCCGGTCGGTATCGGCCATGAACAGCACCATCGGCGTCACGCCGCGCCGGGCGGCCTCTTTCAGAAAGCCGATCTCATCGATCATCCGGAAGAACTCGTCGAAGGCGTGGTAGCCGAGGTCGACCACCTTGGCGATGCCGTCCTCGACGATCAACCGGTCCATCAGCGCCATCTTGCCGAAAGTATCGTCGACCTCAGCGGTTTCGGTCACGCGCGGCAGAAAGTCGAGCAGCGACGGCTCTTTCAAATTGACGTCGAAGGCGACCATGTCACCGCGCTGCAGCCGCAGGAACTCGCTGAGCAGCCGCGCCACCAGTGTCTTGCCGACCTGAGGGCGGGGCGAGCAGATGATGTAGACGGGCGTGCGGGACATGCGGGATCAGCCGAAAAAATCAGTCCCGATCTAGCAGGATGTCGACAAACTCTCCACCGTCATTCCCGGCGCCCGCCCGGCGAGCCGAATCCGGAATCCATACTCCCGACGGTGATTGGGATTCCGGGTCCACGCGAAACGCGTGTCCCGGAACGACCGAAATTGCCAGCTACTTCTCGCTTCCGCTCGTACGCGAACCGCCCTTGTCCTTGGAGCCGACGATGTCGGTGAGCTTGATGCGGTCGAATTCGCTCCAGACGTTCGCCAGCCAGTGGCGGACATAGCCGCGCAGCACGAATGAGTAATTGGCGGGATCGTCCTTCGGATCCTTATTGGCGACGAATTTCAGGAACGGCACGGACGAGACTTCCACCTGCTCGTAGGCCATTTCATTGAGTTTCGGGATGGTGATTTCGGTCGCGTCCTTGATCTTGTGGAAGTACGAATTGTAGGTCGCCTGATCCCACTCGAAGAAGCTCGTGTTGTTGATGAAGTTCTTCACCAGGAAATATTTTGCGCCGGTCATGAAGTTCGCGGTCTCGGCGATCTCGTCCAGCGAGGCGATCGAAGGGCCGAGGATGTGGAACACGGCGAAGGTGATCTGTCCCGCCTTCGCGGCATCGAGGAAGCCGATATCGCGCAGCGAGGCCAGCGCCGGGGACAACAGTCCGGCGCGGACGTCGATGACGGTGACACTGGCTTCGGCCGTGTTCAGCGTATCGAAGATCTTCATCTGATCCGAGGTGGTCGTCATGTCGACGATCTGGGTGATGTCGGGATGAAATCGCTTCAGCGTGCCGCGCGGCGATTCCGTATCGAACGCCCGGGTGGGGACGTTGTTGGCGTTGAAATAGTCGAGCACCGTGCGCGAGACCGTGGTCTTGCCGACCCCGCCCTTGTCCGCGCCGACCACGATCACTGCTGGTTTCGCCATGAGACCCCTTTGAGCAAGCTGAAATCCGAAAATCGCGCCGCGTCGTCAGCGCGATCTGTCCCGATGCTTAGCTGTCTGTCTGCTTTGGGGGCGAACATGGCAGAAACGAGGGAGAATTCAATTCTTTACACCGCCGATATGGTTAATCCGGAAATATTCGTTAACGCGCGGAAGCGGTTGGGTAATTCCGAGCGATTGCAGTCGTTTCGGGACCAATCGGCGGCAGCGACAGGATCGGATCAGGAACGATTGCCCCACGGACCGGCGGGTGGCGCTGTCGTCGTGGCCGGCGGCGTCGGCTCGCTCCATGGCCCGGACGGGAGATTTTGTGGTGGATTTGCCGGGTCCGCGTGCTCGTGTCGGTCCTGCAGGGGCATCGGGCCGGGATCGTGGCCACCGGCATAGGTCACCAGCGCGCGCACCCGCGCATCGATCGAGGGGTGGGTCGCGAATAGGTCGGCAAAGCCCTCGCGCGGATTGTCGACGCACATCTCCATCACGGCTGAAGTCGCGCCCGGCAGTTCGCCGCGATTCTCGATCTTGCGCAGCGCCGAGATCATGGCGTCGGGGTCCTTGGTCAATTCGACCGAGCCGGCGTCGGCCATCAGTTCGCGCGAGCGCGACAGCGCGAGCCGCACCACCTGCGACAGGAACCAGGCCAGCGCGATCAGGGCGACCGCGAGAATCAGCACGACGATGGCACCACCGCCCTTGCTGTCGCTGCTGCTTGACGAGCGCGACGAACTCCAGCCCCCGTCGGAGGAGGAGCGCGATGAACTCCAGCTTCCGCCGCCGAACCGCATGCCGCCGTTGAAGAAGATGCGGAAGACCAGTTCGGCGACGAAGCCGACCACGCCGGCGATGATGACGGCGACCACCATCAACTGCACGTCGCCGTTGCGGATGTGCGTCAGCTCATGGCCGAGCACTGCTTCCATCTCGCGGTCGTTGAGCTCCTTCATCAGGCCGGTTGTGACCGTGACGGAATACTGGCGGCGGTTCAGGCCGGTGGCGAAGGCATTGAGCGCGTCGGTGTCCATCACCTTCAGTTTCGGCATCGGAATGCCACGCGAGATGCAGAGGTTTTCCAGCAGGTTATAGAGTCGCGGTTGTTCCTTGCGGCTGACATCGTGACCGCCGGTGACGGCGTCGATGATCGACTGATGGAAGAAGTAGGCGATCACGATCCATAGCACCGCTGCTGCGGTGGCATAAGGAAAAGCAACGAACAGGTCATGCCAGGCACGGGTCAGATAAAACGCCGCCGTGCGGTAGGCGCCGTAGAGGAAAACCTCGGCGATCAGCGCGCCGGCGAACACCATCACATAGATCAGCACGAACAGCCCGGCGAGCAACAGCATCGAACGGATCTTGTTCGAGGCGATGTGGGTATAGAGGCCGTAGGCTGCCATCGGGGTTAGTCCTCGAATATCGGCGTGGACATATCCGCGGTCGTCATCCCCCGGTGCGCAATTGCGCACCTGTAGATGCGCCTCCTGGCGCAGGCCTCAGATGTGCAATTGCACATCTGGAATCCATACGCCCAGCAGTGGTTATGGATTCCGGGTTCGTGCTTCACGCGCCCCGGAATGACGATCTTAGGGAGGCTTCTCAGAACTTCACCTGCGGTGTCGCCTCGACCTCCGTTCGCGATGCGCCGAGATCGAAAAAATCCTTCTTGGCGAAGCCGAAAGCGCCGGCAAACAGCGCGGCCGGCATCTGCTGGATGCCGGTGTTGTACTCCTGGACCGCGTTGTTGAAGAAGCGGCGGCTGGCGGCGATCTTGTTTTCGAGATCGGACAGTTCGCTGGCGAGCTGCTGGAAATTGGCGTTGGCCTTGAGGTCAGGATAGGCCTCCGACAGCGCGATCAGCCGGCCGAGCGCGCCGCTCAACTGGTTCTCGGCGGCCGAGACCTGCGCCGGTCCCTGCGCGGACATGGCCGAATTGCGTGCCTTGATGACGTCGTCGAGCGTGCCGCGCTCATGCGCGGCGTATCCCTTGACGGTTTCGACCAGATTCGGAATCAGGTCGTGGCGCTGCTTGAGCTGGACGTCGATGTCGGCAAAAGCCTGGCCGACCCGCTGGCTCAGCGCGACGAGGCGGTTATAGGCGGCAAGTGCGAACAGAACAACGATGACGATAACGCCGAGAACGATCCAGCCGGTCGACATGGGGCAAGGCTCCTGATGAGACGACGAATGCGGGCAATCTAATGTCCCAATTCAGAAGTTCGCGCGAACGGACTCGTCGGGACAAAGAAGCGAACTTCTGAACCACCACACTAGACGAAAACGCGGCCGCACGGCAGGGGCCGCACGACCGGCAGTTCCGGTTGGTCGTCAGATCGGTGCCAACGGTTCAATCGCCGCCGTATCAGGAAAGAGGCATCCCGCACCGGTCGGAGCGGGATGCTTTCGTGCTTACGGCTTGGCGATGTGCCACGCACCGTTGAGGAAACCGTCGCCGGTGGTGTCACCCGGCTTGGTGTCCTTCTTGAATGTGTAGAGGGGTTTGCCCTTGTAGGCCCACATCTTGCTGCCGTCGTCCCGGACCACGATGGTCATGTCGGCCGTGGGCTTGGCGCCCGCCGCGGCCATCAGCGGCGGCCAGTTCTGCGCGCAGGGACCGTTGCAGGCCGACTTGCCGCCTGCATCCTTGTCGAACGTGTAGAGCGTCATGCCCTTGGCGTCGACGAAGGTCTTGCCCTTGGCGGTATCGGCCGTCTTCAGCATCTGCGCTGAAGCGGCGGATGAGGCGAGAATGAAAGTCAAAGCCGCTACTGCGGCGAATGTACGGGACATTGCAGCTCCACTCCTGATGAACTCTGATGAGGACGCAAACGCGTCAGCCAATAAACGCTCGGGGGCGAAAATTATTCCACGCGGGGGTCTTCGGAGTCGAAGATGGCGTCGCCCCAATCGAATTTGCGGTAACGCGCATACGCGGGCTTGTTGCGGCGTGGGATCGTGGCGAGGGAAAGACCTTGCGGCGTGCAGAGTTTCGCGCTTACCGCAACCTTGGCGATGAGCGGTTGCGCCAGCACGCGCGCGGGATGCCGCCGCACCGGCGTTCGCGATACGGCGACGTAGCTGAATTTTTCATCCTCGAAGGGAAGCTCCGCGCCCTTGAGGTGTTTATGCGCGCGCAAACGCGGCAGCCGTTGCACGAAATGACACCAGTCCGGCGCAGCTTTTTGTTTTTCTTCAGGCGAAGCGCTCTCCACTTCGCTTGAAAATGCTGTGAGAGGGCACGTGTCATCGTGCGGGCAGGGCGCGATGACATGCGCACCTTGTGCGATCAACTGCCGTCGCAGGTCGAGAATGCGCTGATAGCCGGCGGGCGTCCCGGGCTCGACGACAAGAAGCGTGTCGCGCGCGGCGGCCCATAACCGATCGGCAAGCGCGGCCTGCCGATCCTTGGCCAGTTCGCCGATGACATAGCTCGCGATCACCAGATCCTCGCCTGCTACGTCGCGCAGTCCGGTTGATGCCTCGCTCTGCACGTAGCGGAGCGTGGAGAGACGCGCGTCATCACGTACAAGATCGAGCGCCAGCGTCCGTAACGCCGGATTGGCATCGATCGCACTGAAGTCGTGCAGGGCCTCGAAGACCTGCGCTGCCGCCCAGGTCGCGGTCCCCGGTCCGGCGCCGATGTCGAGCAGGCTTCGCGGGGCGAATTCCGGCCGCACCTCGTGCAACGCGTTCAGGCAGGCGATGACGGCGGCATAGGTCGCGGGCATCCGCGCGAGTGCGTAGGCGAGCGCATCGGCCTCATTTCGGATCGTGCCGGAGTCGCCGCCGCCGCGATAGGTCTGCGAGATCGCCGTTGCGCGCACAGCCGCATCGTTACGGGAGAGGCCTTGCGCTTTTTGTTCGAGCGCAACGCGCAGGGCGGCGGGGAGATCGGGTGGGATCATGAGGAGGCGCGGCCCTCTTTCTTTTTCCCTCCCCCGCTCTTGCGGTGAGGAGGGTGGCTGGCCGATAGGCCAGTCGGGTGAGGGGCATGCACTTATGCCCCACCCCGGCCTCCGCTTCGCTTGGCCGGCCCTCCCCACAAGGGGGAGGGAATTCAATCACGCCACGTGCTGATCGAGAATCTTCACCGCGTTCTCGAGGTCGACCGACACCAGCTGCGAGACGCCGCGCTCAGCCATGGTAACGCCGAACAGGCGATTCATCCGCGCCATGGTGATCGGGTTGTGCGTGATGATAATGAAACGCGTTTCCGTGGAACCCGTCATCTCGTGCAAGAGGTTGCAGAACCGTTCGACGTTGTGATCGTCGAGCGGCGCGTCGACTTCGTCCAGCACGCAGATCGGCGACGGATTGGTCAGGAACACCGCGAAGATCAGCGCCAGCGCGGTCAGCGCCTGCTCGCCGCCCGAGAGCAACGACAGCGACTGCGGCTTCTTGCCCGGCGGCTTGGCGATGATTTCCAGGCCGGCTTCCAGTGGATCGTCGCTCTCAATCAGATGGAGCGCGGCCTCGCCGCCGCCGAACAGTTCGGTGAACAGCCGCTTGAAGTGGGTGTTGACTGTCTCGAACGAGGTCAGCAGCCGCTCGCGCGCCTCACGGTTGAGGCTCTGGATGCCGGTGCGCAGCTTCTTGATAGCCTCGACCAGATCGTCGCGCTCGGTGGTGAGCGAGGTGTGCTGCCCCTCGACCTCGCGCAGCTCTTCTTCGGCGCGCAGGTTGACGGCGCCGAGGCGCTCGCGGTCGCGGCGCAGCTTTTCGAGCTCGGCCTCGATCTCAGGCAGCGGCGGCAGTTCGACGCCCGGCTGGATTTCAGCGAGTGAGGCCACCGCATCGGGTTCGACCTCGAGCATGTCGCGGATTTCGCGCTCGGTATCCTCGAGGCGGCGCTTGGTGCCTTCCATGCGTTCTTCGGCGCGTGCGGTGGCTTCGCGCGCACTCGACAGCGCTTCCAGCGAGACTTTCGCGGCTCGATCGGTTTCCGCCATCACGGCTTCGGCGGCGGCCAGCGCATCGGCGGCGTCGCGGCGATCCTTCTCGGCGTGCTCGATCTCGCTGATGATGGCGCTGCGTTTTTCCGCGAACAGGGCGGGGGCATTCTCGAGTTCGGCGCGTTCGGCCTTCACCTCGGTGACGCGCGCTTCGATGGTCGATATCTGCGAGGCCGCACTCTGCTTGCGGGTCTGCCAGTCGTTGCGCTCGGCGATAATCGCCTGCACGCGGCGGTCGGCCAATTCGGCTTCGCGCGCCAGCGCCTGGGCTTCGGCACGCACCTGTGCCGCGAGCCGGCGGTGGCCTTCGATCTCGGTCCGCACGTTGCCGAGTTTTGTTTCGGTCTCCAGGCTCGGGGGCAACTCGCCGAGCGCCACGGTCGCAGCCTCATGGGCAGTGGCCGCTTCGGTGCGATCGTTGCCCAGACGGCTTTGCGCCTCGGCCAGCGCCGAGCGGCGCGCAGCGTGGCGGTTGATCTCGCGTTCGGCGCTCGCATGACGCTCACGGGCGACATCGACCTCGCGCTGCGCCGCGCGCCAGGCATTGCGCGCCTCGCTCTCGGCGGTCGCAGCCGCCTTCACGGCCTGATCGGCTGTCGCAACCGTCTGCTGTGCCGCTTCCAGAGCCTGCCGGCGCTCGACGACTTCGGTGCGGGCGCGTTCGAGATCGCTCTCGATATCGGCGAGGCGGGCGCGCTCGGCGAGGCGGCGTGCGGCGCCGGTCGGCGCATGGGCCGCGGTCACAAAGCCGTCCCAGCGCCAGACGTCGCCTTCCAGCGACACCAGCCGCTGGCCGGTCTTCAACTGCGCAACCAGGTCCGCACCACGCTCCTTGGTGACGACGCCGATCTGGGCGAGACGCCGCGCCAGCTCCGGCGGAGCCTGCACATGGGAGGCAAGCGATTCGACACCCTCGGGCAGCGCCGGATCGTCGGCAGCGACTGCCGAACCAGTCCAGCGCATTGGCGCGGACGGATCGACCGGCGCATCGAGGTCGTCGCCGAGCACGGCGCCGATCGCCTTCTCATAACCCTTGTCGACGCTGATGCCGTCGATGATCGGCGGCCACAGGTTCTTGCTTTCGCCGTTGAGAATCTTGGCGATGGTCTTGGCTTCGGTCTCGAGCCGCTGGGCGCGCTTGTCGGCTTCCTGCAGCGGGCCACGCGCCGCTTCGACGCCTGAACGCGCAATGTCGAGCTGGCTGCGTGCGGTGGCGTGATCTGCCTCGCGTTCGCGGCTGACGGTCTCGGATTGGGCGAGCGCCTGCTGCGTGCCCTCGATCGCGGCCGTCAGCGCATCGAGATCGCCAAAGCCGCTGGTCTGCTGCGCCAGCGCGTCGGTCTCGCGCTGGACGCCGGAAATCTCCTGATCGATGCGCCCAAGACGATCGCGGTGAGTGCGCACGTTGGCTTCGAGCTGGTTGCGCTTGGCGGTGAGGTCCGCCAGTGCGCGGGTCAGTTCGGCGAAGGTGCCTTCGGCCGTGGCCAGCGTCGCTTCCGCCTGCGCGACGCGCTCATCGACGCCACTGCGCGTCTCGACACGCGACTTGATCTCTTCTTTCAGTTCGGCGTCTTCGGTATCCAGCCGCTGCAGCGCAGCGTCCGCATCGATCGACTGTTGCTGCTCGCGCGCGACGTCCGATGCAAACTGCGTCAGGCGGCGGTCGAGTTCGGCGGCGCGCTCCTTGGCGCGTTCCTCTTCGCGATCCAGCGTTTCGCGCGCGTTGGTCAGGCGCTGCAGTCCTGCCGCGGCGCGAGCCTCGGCGTCGCGCAAGGCCGGAAGTTCGGAGGCTCGCTCCGCCTGAACGCGGGCGGCTTCCGCCTGTTCGCGGGTGCGCTCCGCCAGTTCGCGGACATTGAGATCGTGGGTCTGGGCGGCTTCCGCGACGTCGGCATGGGCCTCCAGCCAGCGCAGGTGGAACAGCATGGCCTCGGCCTTGCGCACCTTCGCTGCGACATCCCGATAGCGGATTGCCTGGCGGGCCTGTTTCTTCAGGCCTTCCATCTGACCTGCGAGTTGGCCGATCACGTCCTCGACGCGGGTGAGGTTGGTTTCGGCGGCCTTCAGCCGTAGTTCGGCCTCGTGCCGGCGCGCATGCAGGCCGGCGACACCGGCGGCATCTTCCAGCACGCGGCGGCGCTGCTCGGGCTTGGCCTGAATGATCTCGCCGATCTTGCCCTGATGAACCAGTGCCGGCGAGCGCGCGCCGGTGGCGGCATCGGCGAATAGAATCTGCACGTCGCGGGCGCGCACGTCCTTGCCGTTGATGCGATAGACCGAACCGGCTTCGCGTTCGATGCGGCGCGAAATCTCCAGCAATTCGGAATCATTCATGGCCGCCGGCGCGGATCGATCGGAATTGTCGATCGACATCACGACTTCGGCGTGGTTGCGCGCGGGGCGGTTGCCGGACCCAGCAAAAATCACCGCATCCATATCTGCGGCGCGCAGCGACTTGTGGGAGGTCTCGCCCATGGCCCAGCGCAGCGCTTCCACGAGGTTGGACTTGCCGCATCCGTTCGGGCCGACCACGCCGGTGAGGCCCGGCTCGATCACGAAATCGGTGGGTTCGACGAACGACTTGAAACCGTGAAGGCGAAGACGCGTGAGTTTCATGGGCACTCTGCTCTGCTGGCAGGGCCGCGGTCCACGGCCGCGAATCTCTCTGCCGGGACAATACCATAGATGGCATCGCCCCATTGACTGCGAGTCGCGGATTGCGGCTCCCTTGTGCCGGACAATGGCGACGCGGGAAGCGAAGGGCAACCGCGGGGAGGGGCTTTTCCAGAGGCTTTTGCGGGAGTTAGGCGGGAATCCCACCGAAACTTGTATCGGCCATCGCCGAACATTCTTATAGGAATTTAAGCGCGCAGAGCCGCGATTGCGGCTCTGGAACAAGCTTCCGGATTTGTGTTCTACCGAATCAGCTCTTCAGCAGTGGCTTGATCTTCTTGTCGAACTCTTCGAACGAGATTTCGCCGGTCACCTTTTCGCCGTTGATGAAGAAGGTCGGCGTCGAGTTCACCTTCAACACCTCGTTGGCGTATTTCTGATCGGCCGCGATCTTGTCGAGTAGTTTCTGATCCTTGAGGCAGGTCTCGACCTGCTGGCCGCTGAGGCCGGCCTGCTTGCCGATCAGCGTCAGCATTTCCGTGGTCTTCGGGCCCGCCCATTCCTCCTGCTGCTTGAACAACATGTCGATCACGGCGAAATATTTGCTCCCGTCATCCTTGGCGATGCAGCGCGCCAGCATCGAGCCGGCCGCGGCCTTGATGTCGAGCGGGAACTCGCGGAACACGTAGCGGATCTTGTTGGTGTCGATGTAGGCCGCCTTGATTTTCGGGAACACTTCCTCCGCGAAACGCGCGCAATGCGGGCAGGTCATCGAGGCATATTCGGTGACGGTGACGGGAGCATCCTTGGGGCCGAGCGCCATGTCTGGGAGCGACACTGGCTTTGCGACATCGGCGGCGGTCGCGGTTTGCGCGCTCTGCGCGTTGGCGATGCTGATCAGGCGCCACGGCGAAAGTCCGGCCGCGGCGGCAAGGCCGGTGAACGTGAGGGCGGCGTTAAAGGCGCGGCGCGTGATCATCAAAGGTCTGCTCCCAAGACGGCGCTAGTGGTCTGATTCTAACATTTGCATCCCGTCTCAGCGGCACTTATGCAAATGTTAGAATCATAAGACCACTAGCAAGAATAAGTTGCTAGTGGAGGTTGTATTTGACATTCGCGTCTTGGACTCGCGACCTGGCGGAGCGCGAATGTCAAATTCACTCCACTAGTGCGCCCGAAAAATACGTCCGTTGGCTAGCTTGAAACGACAATTGTGGCAATGGCACGCTCTCGGCCGCTGGTCTCACGGGAGCGTCAATTTCGCTTGATTGAGGCGCCAAGCCGCGCCAGCGCAGCGCGCAGATCGCGATCATCGATCGACGACAGGGTGCTTTCTACGTCGGCCACCCTGGCGGCGGAGGGCGGCGGAGCCGCCCGCCGTGCGGTCCTGCGCGACAGCGGGGCTTGCCGGATCGCCAGCCGCCCTACCGCGTTCCAACCCAAGAAGCGGTTGACCCGCTCCAGGATCACGTCGGAGGCGTGCTGGATTTCCAGCGCCACCGGTCCCGCCACCCGCAGCACCAGGGTCGCCGGTTCCTGCGGTTGTCCCTCGACCGGGCGCGGCCATTGGATCTTCATCGGCTCGGAGTGCGCGGCCACCTCGGAGCCGGCGATCTCGGCCCAGCGGGTGACGAGCTCGCGCGATGCAAAGCCCTGCCGCGCGTAGGCGTCCTTGAAGACGCCGCCGAGCAGGGCGGATAACGGCTTGGCCGAAATGGGACCGGGCTTGTTCATGCGCTGATGCTTTTGCATAGATACGGGATGACTGTAGCAGGCGCGGCCATCAAGCGGAAGAAACCAGCAATCGTCGGTCCTGCTCGGCATCCGGTGGATCGCCCTGCGTTGCTGCTTGCCTGGTACGATCGGCACCGCCGCCGGCTGCCGTGGCGTGCGCTGCCGGGTGAGGCGGCCGATCCCTATCGGGTGTGGCTGTCGGAAATCATGCTGCAGCAGACCACCGTGAAGGCGGTCGGGCCCTACTTCGAGAAATTCCTGGCGCGCTGGCCGAGTGTGGAGTCCATGGCGCGCGCCTCGCTCGACGATGTCCTGCGCATGTGGGCGGGTCTCGGTTACTACTCGCGAGCGCGCAATCTGCATGCCTGCGCCGTCGCCGTGCTGCGCGACCATGGCGGCGCGTTTCCCGGCACGGAAGAAGGCCTGCGCGCGCTGCCCGGCATCGGGCCCTACACGGCGGCGGCGATCGCCGCGATCGCCTTCGATCGCCACACCATGTCGGTCGACGGCAATATCGAGCGCGTGGTATCGCGGCTGTTCGCCGTGGAAGAACCGCTGCCCAAGGCAAAGCCACGGATTCAGGAGCTTGCGGCAACACTATTGGGCAAGAGTCGCGCTGGAGATAGCGCGCAGGCATTGATGGATCTCGGTGCCACCATCTGCACGCCGAAGAAGCCTGCGTGTTCGCTCTGCCCGCTCAATGACGAGTGTGCTGCGCGCTTGCGTGGCGATCAGGAGGCATTTCCGCGCAAGGCGCCGAAGAAGACCGGTGCGCTGCGTAGCGGCGCAGCCTTCGTGGTGACACGCGGTAGCGAATTATTGGTTCGCACGCGCCCCGAAAAGGGGCTGCTCGGCGGTATGACGGAAGTGCCGACGTCGGAATGGCTTGCCGGTCAAGACGATGCAACGGCGCGCGAGCAGGCGCCGCAGCTCAAGGGCCTGTCGCGCTGGCAACGCAAGGTCGGCGCGGTCACGCACGTCTTCACGCATTTCCCGCTGGAGCTTGCCGTCTACACCGCGACCGTTCCGGTCGGCACGCGCGCGCCCAAGGGAATGCGCTGGGTGCCGATCGCGACGCTGCACGATGAAGCCCTGCCCAACCTGATGCGCAAGGTGATCGCGCATGCTGACATCACGCTGGCAGGAGGCGTGCGGTAGATCGAGGCGAAAGGAGCCGCCCATGATCGCAACCGCTCTTGACCAACTCGACGCGCCGCCCTGTTCGCGGCTGCTCGGCTGGCACGTTCTCGATGCCGATCCTGATGCGGGCTGGGTCCGTATCGGCTTCGACGGCAAGGCCGCGTTTTGCAATCCGGCCGGCTTCATTCAGGGCGGCATTCTCACCGCCATGCTCGACGACACCATGGGACCGGCAGTCTTCATCAAGACG
>JAFKKH010000044.1 GCA_017305665.1 Hyphomicrobiales bacterium | reverse complement strand
TTTGGACCTGACGCCGATATCGGGCACGAGGTAGTCCGTGATCTGAAAGCCGACGATGCGCCAAAATTCGTCGAGAGCTTGCTTAAGGCGTACATGGCGCATCGGGTATCACCGGAAGAAACCTTCCTCGTCTTTTCGCGCCGTCACGACGGCGAAACTCTGAAGATAATGGCGGATGCCGAGGTGACCGCATGAACAAGATGACCCCGCTGTCGCAGATCGAGGTGATCCCGTCGTCTGCGCCGTTTTCCACGGCGCAACGCCAGTGGTTGAACGGCTTTCTGGTCGGCATGCTGTCCCTGGACGGCTCGACGCCGCTGTCGCCGGCACGGGGCGCCACGGAGATTGCCAGCGGCGGGGCCGGTGACGATGATGGCGAAGCGCCGTGGCACGACCAGACCATGCCGATCGCGGATCGCATGAAACTCGCAGAGGGTCGGCCGCTGCGCCGCCGCATGATGGCGGCGATGGCGCAGCAGGATTGCGGGCAGTGCGGTTACAACTGCAGCGACTATTCCGACGCGCTGGCCAGCAAATCCGAATTGCGGCTGAACCTCTGCGTCCCCGGCGGCAAGGAAACCGCACGGATGCTGAAGACGCTGTACGAAGAACTGGACAAGGCGCCGGCCCCAGCCGTCGTTTCCGCCCCACCGACAGCACCAACTGTCGTTTCGGCGGCAGCCGAGCCTCCGGGGCGCTCGCGGGACAATCCGGCGGAAGCCACATTCGTTTCGCGCAGGCTGCTCAACAAGCCCGGATCGGAAAAGGAGACGTGGCATATCGAGTTCGATCTCGGCGGCTGCGGGCTGGACTATGTCGTAGGTGACTCCTTCGGCATCTTCGCGAAGAACGATCTTGGTCATGTCGATCAGATCATCGCGCTGCTCGGCGCGTCCCACACCACGCAGGTGAGGGGACGCACGCTGCGCGATGTGCTGCATGACGAGGTTTCGCTCACTCCGGCGCCTGACAGTCTGTTCGAGCTGTTGTCCTACATCACCGGCGGTATCCATCGTGAAAAGGCCCGCGCGCTGGCGCAGGGCGAGGATCCCGATGGCGATGCGGCGACCCTTGATGTGATGGCGGCGTTGCAAAAATTCTCAGGCGTCCGGCCGCATCCGGAAGCCTTCATCGAGGCGCTGGAGCCGCTGCAGCCACGGCTCTATTCGATCTCGTCGTCGCACAACGCGACACCCGGAAAGCTGTCGCTGACGGTCGATTGCGTGCGCTACATCATAGGCAAGCGCCAGCGCTATGGATTGGCATCGACCTTCCTCGCCGAACGCATCGCGCCGGGTGACAAGCTCAAGGTTTACGTCCAGAAAGCGCATGGCTTCGCACTCCCGCAAGATCCGGATACACCGATCATCATGGTTGGCCCCGGCACCGGCGTCGCACCGTTCCGAGCCTTCCTGCACGACCGCAAGGCGACGGGCGCCAAGGGCAAGAACTGGCTGTTCTTCGGCCATCAGCGCAGCGATTGCGATTTCTTCTACGCCGACGAACTGAATGCCATGAAGGCTGCGGGCGTGCTGACGCGCCTGTCGCTCGCCTGGTCGCGCGACGGCGAGAAGAAATTCTATGTGCAGGATCGTATGCGCGAGGCGGGCCGCGAATTATGGAACTGGCTCGCGGATGGCGCCCATCTCTACATCTGCGGCGATGCCAAGCGCATGGCCAAGGATGTCGAGCGCGCGCTGGTCGATATCGTGGCGCAGTTCGGCGCGCGTTCGATCGACGAGGCTATTGCCTTTGTCGGCGATCTGAAAAAGAAGGGACGCTTCCAGCAGGACGTTTACTGAACCGCCCCGAGCGGTCGCACAGCTGGTCAATCCGGCGCAAATTTTCTTCTCGCCGCAGGGGCGGCGGCGAAATTTTCACCTGGAAATGGGCGGTGAGGCGAACGCGCCGTCGTTATTTCAACGGCCATCTTGTGTCCGGCAGATGCGGGCGTCATCTCTCGCGCGTGTCCTGCACCGGAGATAACCAATGCGCGAACTGCGCACCGAACCTCATCTACGCTTACGCTTGAACCGTTTGACCGGAATGGCCGCAATCTACGGCTCGTTCGCCCTCATTGCCGCGCTCGTTGTCGGCTCGCTCTCGGTGCACCCGTTCTAGTCGACGATTTGCCGGCCGGCTATTTGGCCGTCTTGAACGGCGCCACCTCGATCTTGTTGTCCTTGAGCGCCTTGCGCAGCACACGCGCAATGTCTACCGCGCCGGGTGTATCGCCGTGGATACAGACCGTGTCCATTCGCATCTTGATCGCCTTGCCGGTGATCGAGACGACTTCTCCGGTCTGAACCATTTTCACCACGCGATCGGCGATGGCATTTGCATCGTGCAGCACCGCGCCGGGCTTGCGCCGCGAAACCAGATTGCCGTCATCCTCATAGGCGCGGTCGGCGAACACCTCGTGCGCCAGCGGCAGTCCGGCAGCCTCTCCGGCAGTTACGAGGCGCGAATTAGCGAGCACCACAAAGACGAGATTTGGATCGACCGCCTTGATCCCTGCGGCGATCGCGCGCGCGGTCATATCGTCCTCGCAGGCGACGTTGGAGATCGCACCGTGCGCCTTCACATGCGTAACCTTGTGGCCCGACGTGGTCGCGATCGCCTGCAGGGCGCCGATCTGATAGGCAACAAGGTTTTCGATTTCCGATGAGGTGAGGCCGACGATCGGCCGCCGGCCAAAGCCATGCAGGTCGCGATAGCCGGGGTGTGCGCCGATATTGACGCCGCGTGCCTTGGCAAGATCGACCGTCTTCTTCATCGTGTCGGCGTCGCCGGCATGGAAGCCGCAGGCGATATTGACTGAGGTCGCGAGTTCGATCATCGCGGCATCATTGCCCATCGGCCAGACGCCGAAGCTTTCGCCGAGATCGCAGTTGAGGTCGATTGTCATGCTTCTTGCTCCATTGTGGAGATGGTGGTCATGGTTCCGGTAGCGACCAAGTCTGCCACGTCCCGCTGTCGAATGCATTGACGGCAGCGCCCGCGATATTGGCGGTCTGCAATGCGTCGTTGAGATCGGAATTGCGCGCATCGCGGACGCGCTCGGGTAGCGTCCGCAACAGATCGGCCATGGCGCGCGCCTCGGCTTGCGCCTGCGCCATGCTAACAGCCTCGAAGCGAAACCCGACGCCGGCAGGAATCTGCGCAAAACGGCCGAGATCGGCCGTGATCACCGTTGCTATCTTCGGGTAGCCGCCGCTGGTGCCGCGGTCCGGCATCAGCACGATCGGCTGTCCATTGCCGGGGACCTGAATGCTGCCGTTCACCGTGCCGTCGGAGACGATGTTGTGACCGTGCAGATGCTTGATGACGGGGCCCTCGAGGCGATAGCCCATGCGGTCGCTGGTCGCCGAGATTTTCCATTCGCCGCCGAGGAACAACTGTTTCCCGTCGTCGAACTCGTCGTCCTGCGGTCCCATCACGACACGGATCGGACGGTTGGATACGGCAGGCAATTCGATCTGGCGCTCGATCGTGGCCTTCACCGCATCGACGTCGAAGACGTCGCCATTCTGCAATGGCCTTGGAAACGGGCTGCCGAGTCCCGCGCGTGCGTTGACCGCGAGGCTGCCGAACATCGGCTCGCCCTTCACGCCACCTTCGATGGCGAGATAGCTGAAGGTGCCGCCGCGCACGAAACCGAGCGTGAGGCTTTCGCCGTCATTGAGTGTGCAGGATTCATTGAACGCGACTGGTCGTCCCGCAACCTCTGCATTTCGACCGGCGCCTGCAAGCGCGACACGGACCTTGCCTTCGCGCGCCGTAAAGGTCGCGCCGAGCGGACCGACTTCGATCGCTGCGGCGAGTGACGGATTCCCGACCAGGCAATTCGCCGCGGCGAGCGCGAGGCGATCGGCAGCGCCACTCGGCGTCAGGCCGTAGCGTTGCGCGCCGTAGCGTCCGCCGTCCTGGACCGAGGTCGCGGGGCCGACCGAAGTGACGACGAGCTTGCTCATGAGGCCACCAGCTCCGCAACGAACTCGCCGCGCTCGGCGGCGCGATCCTGTTCGGCGAATTCCTTGCTGTCGACTGCATAGAACGTGATGGCGTCGCCGGGTTCGAGCAGGAAGATCGGGTCGCGATGAAGCTGATAGGTGCGCACGGCTGTCTGACCGAGCAGGTGCCAGCCGCTCGGACCGGCGAGACACTGGATGCCGGCCTGCACACCGCCGATCGACACCGTGCCCACTGGCGTGAGCAGACGCGGATTCTGCCGTCGCGGCATCTGCAGGGATGGGTCCAGTCCGCTGAGATAGGACCAGCCTGGTGTGAAGCCGATCATCGCGACGCGATAATCACCGGCGACATGACGCGCGACGATGTCATCGGGCGTCGTGTTCAATGTCTTGGCAACATCCTCGAGATCGATGCCGTGCTCGCCGCCGTAAGCGACGGGAACCCGCCAGCGCCGCGTCTTCGCCGTCTGCAGCACCGGCAACCGGGCGAGGGTGATCAGGCGCTCTCCGAGATCATCGAAACCAATTTGAACCGGATCGTAGTGCACGAGGAGCGAGCGATAAGTCGGCACGGTCTCCGTGACTCCATCGATCGGTGCGTCGGCAAGCGCGCGATCCAGTGCAAGTACGCGACGATTGGCCTGCTCGTCGATGCTGCGGCTGAATTCCACGGTGATGGCGGCATCGCCGCTTGGCAGAAGGCGGGGCGGAGGCAAGGACGCGGTCATGATCGCTCGATAAGCTCACCAGCAACGGATTCCAGCAATAGCGTCTTTTGATGTCGAGTGGAATTCGGTTCGCGGAATAATGCGTGCGAATTCAATAAATTATTGGTGGTGCGCGCGATAAGATGATCTAATCGCGGGCAATGCACCGGGCGCGCTGCAGAAGCCCGGCGCAGCGGTCTTGACGCGATGCCTCGCGCCAGCAAGATGCGCCGCAGTCATCCTCACCGGAGTTGCTTGTCCTATGCCGCTTAGTGCTGAAGCCGTTGCCATCCTTTCGCGCGTGTCCACCGCGACCATCACCACCGTGCTTCTCAAGAAGGGGCTGCGCAACGTCTGGATGCGCGGCTCGCGACCGCTGCGTCCGGGGCAGCCGCGGTTGGTCGGACCGGCCTTCACGCTGCGCTTCGTGCCCTCGCGCGAGGATCTCGCCACGCCGGAGTCATGGTCGTCGCCGATCTCGACGCGCACCGCGATCGAAGCGATGCCGGAAGGCTGTATCGCCGTGGTCGATGCCATGGGCGTGAAGGATGCCGGAATTTTCGGTGACATCCTATGCGCTCGCATGGTGAAGCGTGGCGTCGCGGCGCTGATCACCGATGGCGTGGTGCGCGATGTCGAGGGCGTGCTCGGCACCAACCTGCCGGTATGGTGCGACGGTTTTGCCGCGCCGCCGTCCGTCGCCGGGTTGACGTTCGTCGGGTGGGGCGAACCGATCGGCTGCGGTGGCGTTGCCGTGTTCCCTGACGATATCGTCGTCGCCGATCAGGACGGCGCGGTGCTGATCCCGCAAAAAATGCTCGATCACGTGCTGGCCGAAGGGCCGGAACAGGAGCGCATGGAAGCGTGGATCGTCGATCAGGTGAATGGTGGGGCCGTGCTGCCCGGCCTCTACCCGATGAATGCGGAGACCAAGGAACGCTACGCGGCATCGAAGGCCAAGAAATAAGATCGAGATAACATCAGGCAAACCAGAAGCGCGGGCTGTTGCAGTCCGCGCGAAGTCAGGAGGACGTTCCATGGATATTCATCAGGCAGGTTCACGGCCGACCAAGCGCGCGCCCAAGGAATACTTCACCGGCACGGTGCTGCAGGATCCGATCGTCGCGGCCGTGAATGCGCCATCGCGCGTGCTCGCCGCGAGCGTCGCCTTCGAGCCGGGCGCGCGCACCGCGTGGCACACCCATCCGCTTGGGCAGACGCTGCACGTCATTTCCGGCGTCGGGCGGGTGCAGACCAAGGGCGGCCCGATCCGCGAGATCCGGCCGGGCGACACCGTGTGGATTCCGCCGGGCGAAAAGCACTGGCATGGTGCGTCGCCGACCACGGCCATGACGCACATCGCGGTGCATGAATCCCTCGACGGCAAGCACATCACCTGGATGGAGCACGTCACTGACGAGGAATACGGCGGCAAGGCCGGCGGTTAGCCAAAATCAAAAGCCCTGCCGCGAACGGCAGGGCTTTTTCCTTGGTTGCTTCCGGCCTGCCGGATCAGTTCGTGCGGCTCCAGGTCTGGCCGCCGCAGAACATTCCGCCGAATGCGCAACCCTGCACCCGCAGGCCATCCTTGCCCTTCATCGCAATGGTGGAGCTGTAGGTGCTGCCGCTCTTCGGATCGTAGATCTTGCCGGTCCACTTTGAGCCGCTCGGCTTCATGTTGATCAGCACCTTCTCCTTGTTCTCGTTGGTGCGGGCATCCACCGAATATCCGCAGAGGTTGGTACCGCACTCCTCGATCCGCACGCGGCCTTCCTTCTTTTCTGTCATCCATATCCCAAGCGGGCCGACGGGCTCGGCGACCGGCGCCGGCTGGACCGGCTGCGCGGCGGGAGTCGCCGCAGCGACAGTGGTTGTTGCAGGGACCTGCTGGATCGGAGCCGGCGCTGCGCTGGTTTGGGCGGGCGCGGGGACGGTGACCGGCGCGGGAGCCGCGGCGGGAACGGCGGCCTGCTGGACGGGGGCCGGTGCTGCAGGCGGTTGAGCGGTCGCAGCAGGAGCGGAAACCGAGGGCGGCGCGGCGGGAGCAGAAGTTGAAGGTGCCGCTGCCTGCGCAGGAGCCTTCGCCGGCGCGGTTGCCTGAGGTGCATCACGAACATCGGCATCGTCGTCGTCATCCCGGCGACCCGACTCGTACACGCCGGGGATCGAAATGGAGATGCAGGACGGAGAATCGCAGCCGCTAGGCGCGTGGATTCGCACGGTGCGCCCGCCGATCTCGAAGGAATAGTTTTCACCCGCCTGAGCGGCCGAGGCGGCCAACAACAACGCGGCGGCAATGACGAGCTTTTTCATGGGGACCTCCAGTCCGGTTCGGAATCTCATGTCCGACCTTATGTGCACCCAAGTCTCCGGAGTGTGATCTAGGTCACTCTCTCGGTCATAAGTCGCGAAAATCCGCCGACAGGTTCAAACCCGCAGCAGTTCGTGGCCATCAACGGCAATGAGCCGTGACCGGCAAAGAAAGGGGATTTCCGTCAGTTTCGGAAGCAGCGGCGGGTTGGCTTCAGCGCTATTCGTCAGCGCTTCGACCGACTTCTCCGCCGGACATCTCGCTTCGAAGCGCCTCGAACCGCTGGCGCGCCTGACGCTCGCGGAGATCGACCAGCTTGATCGCGGCTTCCTTAGTCATCGGACCGTTGACGATCGGGTGTGAATTCTCGCCGATCGTCTCGTCGACATAATAGTCGCCATGGTCATCGCATCGCGCGGTCCACTTGAAGCGGATCGCAGCGAGCGGACCAGGACCGAGCTTGGTGTAGGTGTTGTTTTCGGTCAGCTCGATCGCCGCAAGATCGATCCCCGTATCCGCAGGCTCGATTTCTTCGCTATCAGTATCCTCGTTCACGGCAGGCTCGTTATCATTGGTATCTTCGTCATCGGTATCATCGATGAGTTCGGCTTCAACGGCAGCCGCGACGACGGGAGGAGGCGGCGCGCTCGGCGGTGCGGCGAGGATTTCCTCGGCGAGTTGAATCTCCGGCTTCTCCGCGGGGGATTTTGCCTCGGTTTTATCAGGTGCGTCGGGCGTTTCGGGCTTGTCCAGAATCTTCGCGATTGCCGCGAGCGCATGGTCAGTCGGATCGTTCTGTGTCATGGGCTCGCCTCCCGTGTTGATACGGGACGAGCCAGCCGGCTCCTTGCCATGCGAAACCACGCCCGTCCCGAAGCGCATCCAGGACGGCATGTTTATGCGCAAAGGGGCGGTTTTTTGTCTTTCCATGGCCGTTCTTGTTCCAATTGGGCGGCAAGGCGGAACAGTGTTGCCTCATCTCCGAAACGGGCAGCGAACATCATGCCGAGCGGAAGTCCAGCCGCGTTCCAGGCGAGCGGCACGGACATTGCCGGTTGCCCCGACATGTTGAACATACTGGTGCCCGGCATGTAGCGCCGCAGCACGGGGGCGACGTGAGACAGATCGTTCGACATCGTATCGAGTTCGCCGAGCCGCAGCGGAGGCGCGCACAGGGTCGGCGAGAGGAAGACATCGCACGTCGCAAAGAACGTGGCGAGATTTCGCGAAATCTGGAATGCCGCGAGCTGAGCCGCGACGTAGTCAACCGACGCGGCCTTCTTCGCGTTATGCGCGCTGGCAAGCGTGAGGCGTTCGAAGTCGCGGTCGGTCACGGCGCGGCCGATACGCTGTTCCGTCAGTTGCACAGTCAGCGCGGTATTGGCAGCTACGATCGTCGCCATGACGGCGGCAGGATCGGCAGCCAATGTCGGCGCACGTTCCTCGACGTGGTGCCCGAGGCCTTCAAGCATCTTCGCGACATCGCGAACCGCCGCGGCGATCTCGGGATCGATGGCATCGCCATAAGGCGAGCGGTCGGTAAAGGCGATCCGCAGCCGGCCGGGGTCGCGGCCGATCTCCTCGATGAAAGGCCGTTCGGGGGCCGGCGCAACATACGGACTTGATGGCTCTGCTCCGTGAATGGCGTCGAGCATCGCGGCGCTGTCCCGCACACTGATGCTGACGACATGGCCGACGGAAAAGCCGCCCCAGCCTTCGCCCTTGTCGGGACCGACCGGTGTTCGCGCACGTGTCGGCTTCAGGCCAAACACACCGGACGCCGACGCGGGGATACGGATCGAGCCGCCGCCGTCGCTGGCATGAGCGACGGGAAGAATGCGGGCTGCGACCGCTGCCGCTGCACCGCCCGACGATCCACCGGACGAGTGCGCCAGATTCCAGGGATTGCGGGTCGGACCGAACAGGCGCGACTCCGTGGTCGGCATCAGCCCGAATTCAGGACTGGAGGTCTTGCCGAAGATCGCAAGGCCTGCATCCAGGAAACGCCGGGCCAAAGTGCCGTCGTGATCCGCCACGTTCGCCTTGAATAGGCTCGCACCCGAGGTCGTGATCGTCCCGGCGAGCGGTTCGAGATCCTTGAGCAGGAACGGCACACCGGTGAAGGGACCCTGCGGAAGGCCTACTGCGAGCTGCTTGCGCGCGTAGTCGTCGTGCCTGACGACGACTGCGTTGATCTTCGGATCGATCTTCTCGGTCCGCGCGATCGCTTCATCCAGCAGTTCGGCGGCACTCACCTTTTTGTCGCGGACCAGCGCGGCGAGGCCGAGGGCGTCGTAGTTGCCGTATTCCTTAAACCCCATGACGGTCTTCGCGCTCCCTGTGCAGAGATCGGGAGGCCGGCCGGCCCTGGCGAGCAGCCGGCTTCCGCAGGGTGGTTAGCCGAGCACGTCCTGATTGATCACGTTCTGGCGGATATGTTCGCCATCGAGCGCGCTCAGGATGTTCTTGGCGGTTTGCAGGCCCATCCGGTCCAGCGCTTCGTGCGTCACGCCGGCGACGTGCGGCGCCATGATGACGTTCGGCAGGGAGAACAGTGAATGTCCCTTCGGGGGTGGTTCCTGCTCGAACACGTCGAGGCCCGCGCCCGCCAGCTTGCCATTGGACAGCGCGTCGTACAGCGCGCGCTCGTCCACAATGCCGCCGCGTGCCGTGTTGACGAGATAGGCCGTCGGCTTCATTCGTCCGATCCGCGCCGCGTTGAACATGCCGGTGGTCTCCGGCGTCTTCGGGCAGTGGATGGTGACGAAGTCGGCGCGCGACAACGCTGCGTCGAGATCGGACACCGGTTCGCAACCTGCCGCCTTGATCTCGGCTGCGGTCTTGTAGGGATCGTAGATCAGGACGTTCATTTCCATCGCCAGGCATCGCTTGGCGGTGCGGGTCCCGATCCGTCCGAAGCCAACGATCAGCACGGTCTTGCCGAACAGATCGAACGGCCACTGGCCGATCCGCTGCGGCCAGCGGCTCTCGGTGACCATTGTGTGCATTTCCTGCGCGCGCTTGGCGAGCGTCAGCATCATGAACAGGGCAGCTTCTGCAACGGACGGTGAGTTCGCCGTACCAGCCGTCATCAGGGGAACGCCATAACGGCTGAGCGCGGGGACATCGACCGCGTCGTAACCGACGCCGATGCGGGCCACCACCTTCATATCCTGGGACGCTTTGAGCTCGGGTTCGCCGAACCGCGTGCCGCCGAGCGCGACGCCATGCACCGGCGCGTGCTGTTTCAGCAGGGCCTCGAAATCGGCCGCCGATACCATGTTCGGAAAGGGAATGGCCTCGACGTCGTCGCGCCCCTTGAACAGGTCCCAGCCCAGCGGCGACATCGTTTCGGTAATCAGAAGTTTCTTCTTGTTGGTCGACATTTCCAATCCCTGACCCTTTGTTGCGATGGGGTCAGATAACGACCCCGCTTGCTGCGTTTAACAGGTGCATATTGTTCAGGTCTACCGCCATTTTCAGCGGGGCGCCGTCCTGTGCGCCGGCGCTCGGGTTGGCGCGTCCGCAGATCTGTGCGCCCTCGATCGGAAAATAGATCAGGGTTTCCATGCCCATCGGTTCGGTGACGTCGAGGCGCTCCTCGAACGACTCGAATCCGGGACCGGAATTGGATCGGGCATCGGTGATATGTTCGGGCCGCAGGCCAAGCAGCAGCTTATCGTCGCGGCTGATCGACTTGTAGCGCGCGGCACGCTCGGGCGGCAGCGGGAAGGTCAGCTTGTCGCTGATGCGGACGTGCAGCTTGCCGGCGGTCTCCTCAAGCTGACACGGGATGAAGTTCATGGCCGGCGAGCCGATGAACCCGGCGACGAATTTGGTCGCCGGCTTATGGTAAAGATCGTTCGGCGAGCCCACCTGTTCGATCTTGCCCTTGTTCATCACCACGACCTTGTCAGCCAGGGTCATGGCCTCGACCTGGTCGTGAGTGACGTACACCGTCGTGGTGCGGACCTTCTGATGAACCTTCTTGATCTCGATCCGCATTTGCACGCGCAGCTTCGCATCGAGGTTGGAGAGTGGTTCATCGAACAGAAAGACCTTTGGATGTCGTACGATCGCGCGCCCCATGGCGACGCGCTGGCGCTGACCGCCGGACAAAGCCTTCGGTTTGCGCTCGAGCAGGTCAGCGATATCGAGAATGCGTGCGGCCTCGTCGACCCGCTCCTTGATCTCTGCCTTCGGAAAGCGCTTCAGGCGCAGACCGAACGACATGTTCTCCGCGACCGTCATGTGCGGGTACAGCGCATAGTTCTGGAACACCATCGCGATGTCACGGTCTTTCGGCGGAACGTCGTTGACGACATCGCCATCGATCGAAATTTCGCCGCCGGTGATATCCTCAAGTCCCGCAATCATGCGCAGCGTGGTGGATTTTCCGCAGCCGGAGGGGCCGACCAGTACCACGAACTCGTGGTCGGCGATCGCGAGGTCGATTTCCCGCACCGCCTCGACGTTGTCGTACATCTTCACGACTTTGCGCAACTCTACGTCAGCCATTGTCAGTTCACCCTTTCGTCGCGCCCGCGGTTAGCCCGGAAATGTAGTAGTCCATCAGGAAGGCGTAGATGATCAGTGGCGGTGCTGCGCTCAGCAGCGCGCCGGTCATGATCTGTCCCCAGTTGAAGACGTCGCCCTTGATCAGCGTCGTGATGATACCGACCGGAAGCACCAGTTCGCTCGTCGTCGTGGTGAACGCGAGAGGATAGAGGAACTGCGCCCAACTCACGGTGAAGGCGAAGATGGTCGCGGCGATGATACCGGGCAGCGCGACCGGCACGAAAATCCGCAGCAACGTCTGCATCCAGGTGGCGCCGTCCATGATCGCGGCTTCGTCCAATTCCTTCGGGATCGAGGCGAAGTATCCGATCATGATCCATGTCGCGAACGGGACCGTCAGCGTCGGATAGACGACGACCAGAACATACCAGTGATTGAGCAACTGAATGCCGGTGTAGTCGTGAAATACGGCGAACATCTTGAACAGCGGGATGAACAGCAGGCTGTCCGGGATCAGGTAGGTCAGGAACACGCCGGTCGCGAGCGTCGCCGAGCCCCAGAATTTCATGCGCGCCAGCGCAAATGCCGCCGGTATCGAAATCAGCATGGTGATGATCACGACGCAGATCGATACCATCGCCGAGTTGAGGAAGAAGCGCAGGAACTGGCTCGATCCCAGCAATTCCTTATAGTTCGACAGCGTAGGGTGATAGACCCACCACGGATTGACCGCCGCCGAGATTTCCCCGCTGGTCTTGAGCGACGTGATCACGGTGTAGAGCGGCGGGAACAGAAAGAAGATCGCGAACAGCGTCAGGAAGAAGTAGGACCAGCGCAACGCCCATTTGCGATCGTGGCTCATGCTCCGCAATTTCTTCTTGCGGCGCGGCCCCGCCTTGTCGATCGTCGCTGCCATGGTCATGACGCTTCATTCCCCCGCTGGTTGATGTCGCGCAGGATGAAGATCGCGGCGATTGCAAGAATGGGGAACATGAACAGCGAGACGCTGGCGCCGAGCGGAATATCGCTGCTCTCGATTCCCAGCTTGAAAGCCCATGTCGCGAACAGGTGCGTGGAGTCGAGCGGCCCCCCCGCGGTCAGAATGCGCACGATGTCGAAATTCGCGAAGGTCACGATTAACGAGAATAGCGCAGTGATCGCGATGATGTTGCGCATCATCGGTAGGGTGATGAACCAGACACGCTGCCACCAGTTGCAGCCGTCGATGGCGGCCGCTTCATAGAGCTGCTCGGGCACGGATTTCAGCGCAGCGAGATAGAGGATCAAAAAGAACGGTGCGCCGGCCCAGATATTGACGAGGATCACGGCAAAGCGCGCCCATCCCGTATCGCCGGTCCACGGGATCGGCCCGATGCTGAAGTGTGCCAGGATCCAGTTGAAGGCGCTGTAGGAGGGATCGAACAGCCAAAGCCAGGTCAGCGTGCTCATGGCGGGCGGAACAACCCACGGCACGAGCAGCATGCCGCGCCATTTGCGTTGCTTGTTCGCGGGAACGTTGTGCACGAAATGCGCGGCAACGAAGCCGATGATCGCCTTGAAGATCACGGCGGTGATGGCGAACAGGCAGGACTGCCGCACCACCATCCAGAATGTCTCGCGCGTGAACAGGAACGTAAAGTTCCCGAACCCGACGTATCGCTGCATCGACTTGTTCAGCGTGGCGAGATGAATCGAATAAAGCGCAGGATACACCACCAGAATCGCGATCAGCAGAATCAATGGCAATGCCATGAAGAATGCGACCGTCGATTTTTTCTGAAAGAATTTGCGGACGCCGGAAACCGGTCGTGCGCGCGATCCTGCTTTCGCTGAACGCGATGTTGTGTTGATTGCGACGTCGGCCATCTGTCCCCTCGCGGTTGGAACGCCCGGGCGCCTCCACGCCCGGGCATGCAGTTGCGAATTGGAAGACGTCAGGTTCGCATGAACCCTTCAACCTCGCTCTGAGCCCAGTCGAGCGTCTTTTCCATGGCTTCGCCCTGGAAGTGGCGGACGCACATCTTGGTCAGCGTTGCCTGTGCATAGATCTGCTGTGCGATCTTCGGTGGAGCAGGTGACGCCGCGATCGACAGCGTCTGCGTATGGTAGGGATCCGGATAGCTGAACAGCGTACCCTTGGGCGGGCTTTCCTCGGCCCACGTCTTGAAGTCGAGTAGCTTTTCAAACGCCGGCAGGTCGTAGCCGCCGCTGGCGGCGACTTGCTGCTCGGCCGACGAACGCTGCAACAGGAACGTCAGCAGGCTCTTGGCGGCCGACTTGTTCGGCGAGAAGTTCCACACCGTGTTGATGAACGGAAGGAATGGCGCGAAGCGGCCTTTCGGACCTTTGGGGAACGGATGGGTCCAGCACTGCTCGGCGATCTTGGGTGCGTCGCGCTTGGCCACAGCCCAGGCGCTCGGCGGGTTCATGATCATGGCGCCCTTGCCGGACACCAGCCACTTGTTGTTGGACGAGTCGTCCCAGGCCGGAACATCCGGCGGCATGAAGCTCATCAGTTTCTTGTAGAACTCGAGCCATTGCCGCACGGCGTCGGTCTTGACCGTAACATTACCCTTGGCATCGACCAGTTCGCCGCCGAAGGCGAGCAGGAACGCGCCCGCCGAGTCCACCGAGTCCGATGTCTCGCCGAGACCGATTCCGAAGGGATTACCGCCCTTATGGCAGGCCTCCGCGGCCTTCAGGAACGTATCCATGTCCCAGTTGTCGGCCTTGGGTGGGCTGCCGGCCGGGAACATCTCCTGGACGTCGATGTTTGCGAATTTCTTGAGCAGGTCGATGCGCGAGCAGGGCCCCTTGATCTGGCTGCCGGTGGTGCAAGGAACGCCGATCCATTTATCGCCTTCCTTGGCCAGGTATTCGACCGTGCCGTTCACCTTGCCGTTCTGGGCGATCAGCTCCTTCATGATGTCGTCCATCGGCTCGAGCTGGTCCACATTCGCGTGTGGCCACCACGTCGGCATGGTGATGATGTCGTGCCCGGATTTCGCCTGCGCTTCTGCGGCGATCGTGATCAGGTTCTTGTTACCTTGCGAGGTCACGTAGTCGATCGTGACCTCCACTTTCTCCTTCGCCGCCCACTCGTTGACGAGCTTGGTCGTCACGCCGTTAGCGCCGGGAACCCAGTGATCCCAGAAGGCCATCGAAAGTTTGCCGGCTGCATGAGCGCCGCGCACGTATGGCGCCGTAATCAACGCCGCGGAGGTTGCGGCTGTTGTGGCCAGAAATTGCCGTCGAGAAAGCTTCCTGCGAGTCATGGCGTCTTCTCCCTGATGAGCCAATGTGGCTGCCATTTTTTGAACTGGCTTTTTTATGTCTCCGTCCCTGTGCGAGACGGAGGTGATTGTTTTTTTATGATCTGAACAGAATTGTCGGCATCTGTCGAGAAATCAACGCGTTCGTGTTTCTAAAATTTTCGTTGGGTATGAGCCGCGTGAAGACGATCGAAACGCGGGCCGCGTGGTCGCCCACATTGCTGAATTCGGCGCGCATTACGTTTGCCGCACCGCACACGAGTCCGCTTTGATTGAACCAAACTAAAATGATTGAACCAGTTCGGAACACGATAGGGCGCTGGAAGTGGCCGTGTGAGTCGATTTTCGCGCTCTCATGGCGGTTTATCGCCCGTGGACTTGCATCGGCAGGCAACGATAGTCTCGACGACGAGCACCAGCCGAGATGGGGACCACGGCGATGACGAAAGTAACAGGCCTGACACTCCGCCTTTCGATCAAGTCTGTCGCGGTCATGATCATCACCCTGCTAGTCGTTGCCGCGCCCGGCAGTCTGCGCGCGCAAGGTCTGGTCAAGGGCGTTCAGGATGGCGCCAAAGCCGGCAACAAGGCGGCAGGCCCTGTCGGCGGCGTACTCGGTGGCGCCATCGGCGGAGTGGTCGGCGCGGTCACCGGTGTGCTTGGCGTTCCCGCGGACAACAAGAATAGTATGCGCGGTCCGGTGCAGGGTGGCTCGTCCGGATCGTCGGGGAAATCTGCGAAGACGACGAAAGGCAAGAAAGGATCGGCAGCCGCGCAGACGGTCAAGCCGAGCGAGCCCGTCCGGCTTACAGCCGAGCAGATCGTCGCCAACAGCGATGCGAACATCGCGCGTATCAAGGAGGAACTCAAGCTTACGCCCGAGCAGGAAAAGCACTGGCCGTCCTTCAACAGCGCCATGCATTATCTCGGTCACAACGGCGCAGAGCGTTTGAACTTGCGGATCGCGCGCGCGAAACGCGATCCTCCCGACGACATCATCGAGCAGATGCGCAACGAGGCGCAGTTTCTGAACGACCGCGCCGTCGATCAAAGGAGCGTGGCGGACGCCGCCGAACCGTTGTTCATGAGTCTCGACGACAAGCAGAAGGCGATCTTCATCGGGGAGATGGTCCGCCTGAGCCATGAGCGCGGCCTTGATTGAGAAGCGCGCGAGGCTGATCGCGTCTGTCGGGCCAAGGGCAATGCCATGATGCCGGCGGCTCGGTAAGGCGCTTGGTAAATTTTCGCTTGTCCGCCGACCTTGAATGCGAGGAAGTTCACCGCCGCGATCTTAAAATTTGACGTTTATTGATCCTGTTAAATGGGGGAGGGGATAATGAACGCTCGCATTTTGTGCTCGCCAAAGTATCCGGCCAATCGCTGGGCGTTGAGAGCCTATGATGCCTTGCTGGTGTCAGCCTTTGGTCTCTGGTCGGTTGCTCTCGGCGTCACACCCATTCTGATTGTTCATGTGCTGGCGAACTAGTTTGCGCCGTCATCTATCTCGTTGGCGGCGGCAAGGCGCGGCTGTTAAAGTGCCCTTCGTGACGTTCGGAGGGTTGAGGCGTGCTGTTGTTCCGCGGCGGGGAGTCGCATTCGCGGTCGATTCTCAAAGCCATCAGTTGGCGTACGCTGGGAACGCTGGATACGTTTGCGATAAGCTGGTTTCTGACCGGGAAGATCGCAATTGCCGGATCGATCGCAGGCCTCGAAATCGTGACCAAGATCGTCTGGTACTATCTGCACGAGCGCGTTTGGGCAGCGATCTCCTGGGGCAGGCGCTGAAAATCCTAATCCGTCTGTCCCTCGAGCAGATTTCAAATCAATCGCAATTGATTGTGGAACTCCGGAACGCTGCGCGCGTTGAGGGGTGAGGCAGCTAAGGGCAGCTATGGGAGAAGCAGGTGCCTGATTTTGACCCGAACGACACGCCGCGTGTTCGGACACAGCGCTTCGATGTCGTTTTGTCGTGTGTCGCCGGAGTCCTGCTTGCCGCGATTTTCGTAGTCGCGAGCTTGTAAGCTTCCAGGTTGAGCCCCCAAACTGCAGGGGGAGCGACCGAATTCTAGGAAAGCTTTGGAAGACTGGTTGGCGGGGTCGGAACGTTAAAGATGGGCACTATTCCTACGCCATAGCCATCTAAGATGCTCAAAAGCTCTCTCATGCCTGATCCGTTATAGACCTATGCCCTGGCAACGTTCCGTGCAGCTTCGAAGACAGCGCGTGCGGAGGTCGTGCCCGCGACGTGCTCCGTACCCTCGGCGCCGAGGTTCATCCATCCCGCGTTCACGGCTTCAAACATTTCTTCGGCAGGTCCGGTGTGGCCCTTCGGAATGCCGAATTGCTCGAACGCTTCCGCCCACGCCGCACGCGGGACTGCAAAGGCTTTCGCGTCGCGATTCAGGACGGCGCCCAATTGCGCCGCGACTTCGTCCGCGCTGACCATCGAACCGAGCTCGACGACGCGCTGTCCCGACCACGCAGGCCCGGTCAAAAGGGTTGCGGCCTCCGCGCCGATATCGTTCGTCGCAACCATGGTCGATTTCCGGTCAGTCGGATTGTAGTAGACCGGCAGCGTTCCGCCCTGAGCGACCTGCAGGCCGTAAAGAAAATTCTCGAAGAATCCACCTGCGCGCACAAATGCGATTGGCGATGGCAGGCCGCGGAAACCCTGCTCCAGAAGCGACAGGGCCGTGATCATTCCGAGCCCGCTGGTTCTGTTCGCACCCATCGACGAAAGCGCAACCACGCGTGGCGGTGCCACCTTGGTGATCGCCTCGACATAGTTTGCAATCACGGCCTTGGCTTCCTTGAAATCGGGCGATGGCGCCCAGACGGCCGGCAACATGACGAACGCGCCTTCAACGCCTTTGAGCGCTAGCGCGATGGCTGCCGAGTCATTCCAGTCGCCGTCGACCAGTTCCACGCCCCGCTTCGCCCAGTCAGCTGCCTTCTCGCGATTGCGGACGAGCGCGCGTACTTTCTTGCCGTGGCCCAACAGATGTTCTGCGGTTGCACCACCAACTTTTCCG
>JAFKKH010000002.1 GCA_017305665.1 Hyphomicrobiales bacterium | reverse complement strand
CCGTTGAGACGGCCTTCGCCGCCGCCAGAATAGCAGATTTGAAGATGGTTGCCGCTCGGGGCTGCCGCCGCCACCGCGTCGAGCGGATCATGACCTCAATCTGCACGGAGCCGGCGGCGTTGCGCCGCGCAGGGGCCGTTTTAGCCGGCCTTTTTCGTCCTTGCCTCAATCCTTTGCGCAATCTTTGGCTCAATCCTTAGCTCAATCTTTGGCCCTGCGGCGGCGTGCCGCGTCCGCCTTGTCGTAGGCGGCGACGATCCGCGCCACCAGTTCGTGGCGGATCACATCCTCGGCGCCGAAAACGGCGTGGCCGATGCCCTCGACGCCATCGAGCAATTGTGTGGCCTCGGTGAGGCCCGACACCTGCCCCGGCGGCAGATCGACCTGGCTCGGATCGCCGGTGACGATCATGCGCGAGCCCTCGCCGAGACGGGTCAGGAACATCTTCATCTGCATCGATGTGGTGTTCTGCGCCTCGTCGAGGATCACCGCCGCATGCGCCAGCGTACGCCCGCGCATGAAGGCGAGCGGCGCGATTTCGATCACCCCGGCGGTGATAGCGCGTTCCACCTTGTCGGCCGGCATCATATCGTAAAGCGCGTCATAGAGCGGACGCAGATAGGGATCGACCTTTTCCTTCATATCGCCGGGCAGGAAGCCGAGCCGCTCGCCCGCCTCGACCGCCGGGCGCGACAGGATGATGCGCTCCACCAGCCCGCGCTCCAGAAGCATGGCGGCATGGGCCACGGCCAGATAGGTCTTGCCGGTGCCGGCCGGGCCGACGCCGAACACCAGCTCCGAGCGGTCGAGCGCGCGCATATAGGCGTCCTGCGTCGGCGTGCGGGCGAAGATGGTCTTCTTGCGGGTGGATATCTGCGCCGCCGAGATGCGGCTCTTGTTCTCCAGCGTCGGCAGGCTCAGCTGGTCGTCGGCGGCGATGGCCATGCGCAAGGCGCCGTCCACGTCGGACGGGGACAGCTCGTGGCCCTTCTGCAAGGTCTCGTAGAGATGGTCCAGGGCGCGGCGGGCCTGCTCGGTGGCGGTCGGCTCGCCGCGGATCGACACTTCGTTGCCCTTGGAGCGGACGTCGACGCCGAGCTTCTGCTCGATGCGGGCGAGGTTTTCGTCGAACTGGCCGTAAAGCGCGCTGGCGAGACGATTATTGTCGAATGTCAGGACGATATGGGCCATGTCCGAGGCCCCGTTGACCAGGTTTTTGTGGGTTTGATTGGTTGGCCTGGCAGTCTTCAGCTTTTCCGTTGCGCTCAACCCTGTGCCTCCTTGGCGGCGGCCCGTGATTTGCGGCCGCGTCCCATCATGCCTTCAGGGGCGCTTTTGCGCAACAAGGCTGTTGGTCCCGGTCGCGGTGATTTGCACATGAATGATGTCGCCGACCGCGTCGGCGTTGTCCTCGACGATCACCGGCAGCAGCCAGGGCGAGCGGCCGACCATCTGGCCGGCGAGACGGCCCGGCTTTTCGATCAGCACATCCATGTCGCGGCCGATCATCGAATCCTGAAACGCATATTGCTGCTCACTCAGAAGCGCCTGCAAGCGCTGGAGCCGTTCGTCCTTGACCGCTTCCTCGACATGGCCGGGCAGATCGGCCCCCGGCGTGCCGGGGCGCGGCGAATATTTGAACGAATAGGCCTGCGCGTAATTGACCTCGCGCACAATCCGCATCGTGTCCTCGAAATCCTCATCCGTCTCGCCGGGGAAGCCGACGATGAAATCGCCGGACATGGCCATATCCGGCCGCACGGCGCGGATGCGCTCGATCAGGCGCAGATATTCGTCGGCCTTGTGGCGGCGGTTCATGGCTTTCAGGATGCGGTCGGAGCCGGACTGCACAGGCAGGTGCAGATAGGGCATCAGTTGCCGCAGGTCGCGATGGGCGGCGATCAGCGCATCGTCCATGTCGCGCGGATGGCTGGTGGTATAGCGCAGCCGCGCCACGCCCGGAATGCGCGCCAGCCGGAACAGGAGTTCGCCCAGCCCCCACTCACGTCCATCCTCACCCGCGCCGCGCCAGGCATTGACGTTCTGGCCCAGAAGCGTCAACTCGCGCACGCCGCCGGCAGCCAGCCGCTCGGCCTCGGCCACGATCTCCGCCACGCCGCGCGAGACTTCCGCGCCCCGCGTATAGGGCACCACGCAGAAGGTGCAGAACTTGTCACAGCCTTCCTGCACGGTGAGGAAGGCGGAGACGCCGCGTTTGCGCACCGCCTCGCGCTCCGGCGCGGGCAGGTGGGCGAACTTGTCCTCGATGGCATATTCCGTCTCGACCACCTTTTCGCCGCCGCGCACCTTTCGCAGCGCCTGCGGCAGGCGATGATAGGTCTGCGGGCCGATGACCAGATCGACGGTCGGCGCGCGGCGCAATATTTCCTGCCCCTCGGCCTGCGCGACGCAGCCGGCGACGCCGATGGTCGTCTCCTTGCCTTCGGCCGCGCGCGCCTCCTTCATCTTGCGCAGCCGCCCAAGCGCGGAATAGAGCTTTTCCGACGCCTTCTCGCGGATATGGCAGGTGTTGAGCAGCACCAGATCGGCGTCTTCCGGCGTATCGGTCGCGACATAGCCTTCCGCCGCGAGGCTGTCGGCCATGCGCTGGCTGTCATAGACGTTCATCTGGCAGCCATAGGTTTTCACAAAAACCTTGCGCATATTGGCGCCAGCCGCCGCGTTTCTGATGTCAGTGTTTTCGCTCATGGCGGGTTCTGTACTGCTTTTGCGCCAGTTTGAGAAGTCAAACTGTGATTCAGACAGCTTCGTCGTCGATCTCGCGCCCCAGAAGCGCGCTTTGCAGCAGCGCACGGGTGCGGCACTCCATGACGCGGGCGAGCTGCTTGCGATCGGTCGCAGCCGTGACGACCATCGGTTCGCCGAAGCGCACTTCCACGTCGATGGCGCCCTCGCGCAGGATGCCCTTCAGATGCGGCAGCAGTTCCACGTCGCCCGGCCAGGAGGCGATGGGGCGGAAATAACGCCCCATGGCCATGCCATGCACGCCGGTATAGGCGATGGCGACCGGCTGGACGATCACTTCCTCCACGCCGGATTCGCGGATCGCCGCGTGGGCCGCGCCGAACAGCGCCGTCTTGAACGGCAGGACGCGGTTGCCGTCCGAGGTGGTGCCTTCGGCGAACAGCACCATGGCGTCGCCGGCGGCGAGCCGCACCGCGATCTGCGAGGTCTGCTCGCCGGTCTTGCCGCGCCGCTCGCGCTCCACGAAAATCGTGCGCTGCAAGACGGCGAACAGGCCGAAGACCGGCCAGTCCTTCACCTCAGCCTTGGCGATGAAGGATTGATGACGAAAACTCTCGCGTGCATAGACGTTCGAGACGTGAACTTCAACCGTCGGAATCCGGACGCCGACAAGCGCGTCATGGATTGCGATCGAGGTGTGGGAGTAGGCGCCGGCATTGATGATGATGCCCGCAGCCTGCTTGCT
>JAFKKH010000043.1 GCA_017305665.1 Hyphomicrobiales bacterium | reverse complement strand
CTGGCGCGGCTGCTCCGCCGCAATCCGACCGACGCCGAGCGCATCCTGTGGCAGGCGCTGACCCGCGACCGCCGCTTCGCCGGCCTGTTCAAGCGGCAGACGCCGGTGGGGCGGCACATTCCGGATTTCGTGTCGTTCACCCGGCGCGTTGCGATCGAACTGGTGAACCCGAACGAGAGCGACACCATCGCGACGGATCGCGCCGCGCGATCCGCGTGGCTCGCCGAGCGCGGCTATCGCGTGGTGGAGATCGAGGCGGTGAAGGTGGAAGCGGATCTGGCGGGGGTGCTGGGGGAGTTGGCGATGAGGATGGGGGATGGGAAGCTGTAGTGGAGCCCTGTCAGCGATCGATTTCGATTTCACCATGGAGCGGCTGCCCGACCCGAAGGGCGATCGTGTCAAGATCGGCATGTCCGGCAAATTCCTGCCGTTCAAATATTACGGCGCAAAGGGCAACGAGCAGGCGCTGGGGTAGGAGAAGGAGTGAGAGGGTGGCTACTCGAAGCGTTCGTCGCGCTCACGGTCGCGCTCGTTTTCCCACTTACGCGTTTTGGCGACATCATCCGCAAGTTCGGCCTTCAGCGATGCGACAGTTTGCGCAAACGCTGTGGCGTGGTGCGCGGGGAGTCGGTCGAGCAATCCCGCGCGGGCTTCGACGATTTCCGCACGAGAGCCGGACCAACTCCGCGGTGAGAAGCGCCCGACAAACGTTTGCAGGATCACCGCCGGATCGGGAGCTCGGTCGAGGATCGTAAGTGCTATCGGAGACCATTCCACCGGCTCATTTTCTTTCTGGGTAAAGAAGCTCACGACCTTGGCAATCGCTGGATATCGCTGTTCGGGCGCTTCGTCGCACCAGTCGAGCAGAACAGAGGTTGGCACCTCATCAAGTGGGCTCGATGTACGGTCGCCAACGCCCTTGAAGTCATCAACATCAAGTTCAAGTTCGTCTGCAACCGGGCTGGATGGAAAGAATGCATCGAGCGCGACGCGCGGTTGAAGTTTAAACAGGCATGTCAGCAAATTCTCGTGCGCATACATTCGGAAAGTGTAGTCCGCCAGGCCTTGCCGGATTTTTGCGCAAAATGCCTGCATAGCCGGTACGCCTTCAGGACCAGCGAGACATACCTTTGCGATCGACTGCAGATGGTAGTCGAAAGACTGATCTTTCGAATCAAGGTTCGCCTTTGCCAACAAATCTCGACCGACAGCAATGAGTTCAGGCGGAATGTCGTTATTTTCAGAGTGCTTTTCTGCATGGAACCGCATCGACAAGATGTCGATAGCCGCTGCAAAGCCCCCCTCTCTCCCTGCGATGCCAAGGATAATATCTCGCAGGTCTGCACCCGATAGAGCATCCGACGTGCGGCCAAAGCCGAGATTGCGGAAAACGTGCAATTCGGCCTTGGCAAGCTCAAGCGAGCGCTTCAAGCGCTTCGCGCCAGCTGGAGTGATTGCGACGTTGGTTTGAAGAATCGGGAACCACGGGGCCAGCGTTTCATCCTCTACTGCTTCTTCCAGAAGCGCCTCGCAGAGTTCTGGTTGAGCCTTATTCAAGCCAGTGAGGAAGCCGATGAGGAACCGTCCAGAACGCGTGGCCTCTGGAACAGCTTTGAACGCGGTGCAGATTTTCGACCAGTGGCCCCGCGGATCAGCTGATGCAGCCGCTAACCCATTACCGAAATTGATAGCCCTCTGTGCACTATTTGAAACAAGGTCGGGCAGAAGCCTCTCAAATACGGCTTCATCCGTTGCGACTTTGCCGCCAAGCTCTTCAGCTAAAGCATTTGCACGCTCATGATGGCGAAGGGGATTTGCGTCGCTACCTTTCTTAGCTTCACCTTCGTCCTCATCGTCGCCGTCCATCTCTGCGAAGTCGAATCTACCCCACGATTGAGTGAGAACGACGGCGCGAACGTACTGTTCGACATTCTGAGGTTTCAATCGCTTTTCGAATTTCCGCAGCCTATCGATGCCCTCCGCGTCGGGCTTTTTTGGCAACGCCAGCGCATTGCGAACAGCAATCCAGCCCTCGTGCCAATAACCGCCGGTTCCAAGATCGTCCGCGAACGCTTCGAATTCCTGCTGCACGTCTGGACCCAACACCCATATTGCTCGTATGGCCGACGCAATCTGCTCGCGCGCGAACGCCGCATTCTCGCCGCTGATCGCATGCTTGCGCGCAAGGCGTAGCGCCTGCACGAACCAATGTATTCGTTCGGCGCGCGTGCTAGGCCAGTAGCCGTAATCGCGCACGCGCGAGCCGAAATCGAACGAATGCGTCGCCATGAAGTTATCGGCTTCGAGCAAAGATTCGAGAAGCTGCCTTCCCAACGCACGTTCCGCAGGGTTTTCCGAACTCAATAGGCGATCTGCAATTTGGACGCGCTGCTCTACAGGCGCGTGCGTTCCAGAAAGGAAAAGATGGAACAGATGCTTTAGTGCTGAGGTGGCCGGGTGATTATTTTGTGTCGGCTCAGCCATCGCCATCTGAATAAGGATGGCCACGCAGCGGTCGAACAAGGGTGCATCATACGCAATGGAATGAAGTGTGGAGATGTAGCGATTTCGGAAGCTGTAGTCTTTGGCGAGTTCGTTGCCCGGCACCGCCATTGCGCGCTCGATAGCAGCGAGAACGGCTTCAGGTGCAACGGGTGCGACATTCGTGACGAGTGTCTGGCCGAATTCGTTCAATTCATGGACATTGCCGAGATAAGCACCGGGCTCAAGCCAAGCTGTGGCGATCCGAACAGCAGCTTCGCTTTCGTGCAGATAGCTGAGCCGTCGCGTGAACGATTTGAGCAATCGCTGAGTGGTGAACTGCTCCAAGATGGATTCGAAGGGAATTTGCTCAAGTGCCATCTTTGCGAGGCGGTTGGCGATGGCGTGCGGCAAGACCGCGCGCCATACGCTGCGACGCTGCACAAGGTCGCGCTGTTTTAGCTGTGCGACCTTTGCGTACATGTCTTGCCCGCTCATACCGACAAGCACACCGAGTTGCGGCAATTCCGCCGCATCCCCCGTGAGAGTTTCACCCTCAAACGAGTAGAGAAGCGAAAACGCTTGAGCGGCCTTCAAGAGGCTATCGTCGGGAGCTTGGCGTTGATGCATGAGCCGCTTGAATAATTCTTCGTCGCGTAATCCCGCCACGGATTCGTGTTTTTCGAGTGTATTGGCAAGAGCGAGTGCCATGCGAGCATTGCCGCCTGAGAATTCCGCGATACGATCCACATCAACACGCAGCATCTCCGGAAAACGTCGCGCGAGGAGTTGAGCAACGACCGGAACGGAAGAAGGCTCAAGTTTGTAAACTTCCGTGCCCTCGGGCTCGTCGTCCTGCACGTCGTATTCGACCGTGATGATGCTAACGGTGCTATCCGGCCCTCTGCACACCTCCGTTAGACGCCGGTGGAGTTCGGGCTGACAATTGTCCACCACTACAATGGCCCGCGTCCGCGACATTACGAGATTGGTGACCATCCCGATTGGTTGGGGCGTCGGGTTGTCATTGATGTCGGTGTACAGGACCAAGGCCGGGTCGAGTGCATTGTTGCCGATGCGGTCGTCGAACAGTGCTTGCACGAGGCGCGTTTTTCCGACACCTGACAGACCTGCCAAGCGAACAACGCCACGCGGATTCCGCAGGATGTCGCGAATACGAGTGATGCCGGTGTTAAGCTCAACGCCTTTCTCGTCGGTTATTCCCGCATGCAGTCGCGCCTTGTCATCCAAGAGATAAACATCCTGCACGCCCTCCGGCGACACCGCCCATCCACCGTATGGCTGCCAACCTGACAGAATTCGGCCGCAACGCTGTCGAATCCACGCACAGATACCCGGATGATTGCGAACCCATGTCGCAATGCGATTGCGGTCGTAAAAATCTACCAGAAGACCATCGTGGCCGGGCACGTCCGCGACGGCGGTACGCATAGCAACGACCCGGTCATTCAGAGCGGAATCCGATGCATCCGTGCCCGAGCTCGCGATGATGTAAGCACCGCCGCGATCAATGAGTTCACGTATCGACGGTCGCAACGTGCCAGTTGGCCGCATTTCGCCCGGGATCAGGCCAGGGGTGAAGTCAGTCTTCTTCACCTGGAAACCAATGCTCGCGCGTACCAGGAAGCCAGTAGGCGCACTGCCAGTTGGCGCGTTTACGCGAACATCGATACCGCCATCAGGCGCATTTTGATTGCCACCCCATGTCACGCTGGAAGTCGGGATTCCATGCGTGCGTGCATCGGCCTCGCACAAGAGGCCAACGAGCGTTCGCAAATCCTCATCGCTCAGCGCATAGATATCGGCGGCAGTGACTTCAAGCATAAGATAAGGGTAAGGGCTACTGCGTTACGCGCCAAGGCAAAAGCGCATATAGCGACGCAGCTTCGAAGGAGCTTATGTCCGCTTCAGGTCAAGACGATGTACGGGCATCGAGCGCCGTCGCCCTACCTCCTTCTACTTCCGTCTCCCGCCCCTCGGTCGTAGTGCCAGGTGATCCGGCTCCGCAGGCGTGTTGGCCGCGATCACGAGGTCCAGCGCCTCCTTTGGCGCGCGGTCGAGGTCGACGCCGCCGCGGCGCATCTCCTTCAGCGCCGCGCGGATCGCGGCATCTTCTTCCATCACCTGAAAGCCGGTGCGGGCCCGCCCGATGAGAAACTTCCGGCGCCGGTTGCCCTGCAGCGTGACCCGCGCCATCCGCACGGCCTGCACCGCCTGCATCAATTTGTCGATGTCGGTGTCCGGATTCTCCTCCAGCTCGCGCGTGATGCGCTCGGCGATTGCGACCAGCCGCCCGGTCAGGAGGCTGAGCTTCATGGCCGGACCAATGCGCCAGAGCGAGGCGATCGCGGGATTGAGCGGCGCGCCGAGCGGCCGAAACCAGCGATTATGCCGTTGCCAAACGGAGATGGTCGCCTGCTTCACGCCCGTCCGGCGCGCGATTTCCATCTGCGAGAGCGTCGTGGTCTCGAGCAGGTGACGCACCCGCCGGACGGTTTCATCCGGATAGGGCCGGCCCCTGCCGCGTGAGCCGCGCTTCGCAACTTGAGGCGGACCCGGAGCGGTCGAGTCCGCGGCCGGTTCGTCCGCTTTGAAGCGGAGTCGGGCGATGGGAGGCGGGACGTGTGGGGGCTTATGCATGTCAAGGAATATAATCCTTGTGACAGGCAGGGGCAAGGTGGGAAGAGGGCGATAGTGCGTGCGGCCATCCTTCGAGGCTCGCCGCAAGGCGGCTCGCACCTCAGGATGACGATTACAAGGTGTGGCTGCCCCTAAAAGGGTGCGACGTCACCCCCGCGCAAACGCTTTGCGTTTGTCGCTGGAGGTGCTCGCCATCGTTTTCACCGTCATCCTGAGGAGCGCGCATTTGCGCGCGTCTCGAAGGATGGCCGCGATCGCCGTCTTACGTCCCCGCTTTCACCTGGGCGACGGCTTCCGCCAGCAGCGTGTCCATCCGGGCGCGCAGCTCCTGCTCGGTCAGCGCGACGTTTTTTGCCGCGAGGTCACGCATCACCTTGTGAACCACGTCGTTGTCGCCGGGCTGTTCGAAGTCGGCGGCGACCACCTCTTTCGCGTAGGCCGCGGCGGCGTCGCCGATGATGCCGAGCTTGTCGGCGACCCACAGCCCGAGCAGCTTGTTGCGGCGGGCCTCGGCCTTGAACTTCTGCTCCTCGTCGAGGGCGAACTTCTTCTCAAAACCTTCCTGGCGCTTGTCGAATGATGTGCTCATGGCCTTTGGATCCTTTGGGGTCCGTTCCCTGTTGCCGCAGATGGCAAATTGGTCATGTTGCCGGCCACGTTGCCGCGACCGGCTCTCGATCCTAGATAGGAGGAGGCCGATCCGGGAACAACGGACGCAAGGTCGCAGGCCTGTTTGGGCGCCGGAGGCGGGGGTAAAACCTCTCCGAAACCAACCCTTCGGGGCCTGTATTGATTGTGCTGGAGTGCCCAATCGGCTAGGTTGCGGACAGGCCCGGTTCCTGTTCTGTTTCCTGCTGCTCGTTCTCTGATTCCGGGTCTTCGCGGCAGCTCCGCCGCGGGCCGAATCTGTCATAAGGAGCACATCAATTTCATGGATTTCAACAACACACGGTACATCCCCATGAGCCGTCGGCGTCGCATTTATGAAGGCAAGGCAAAGGTGCTCTATGAAGGTCCGGAGCCCGGAACCCTGATTCAGCACTTCAAGGACGATGCCACCGCGTTCAACGCCAAGAAGCATCAGGTGATCGAGGGCAAGGGCGTCCTCAACAACCGGATCTCGGAGTACCTGTTTCAGCACCTCAACGACATCGGGGTGCCGACCCACTTCATCCGCCGGCTCAACATGCGCGAGCAACTGATTCGGGAAGTTGAAATTGTTCCGCTCGAGGTGGTGATCCGGAACGTGGCGGCGGGCTCTCTGTCGCAGCGGCTCGGCATCGAGGAGGGCACCCAGCTCCCGCGCTCGATCATCGAGTTCTATTACAAGAACGACCAGCTCAACGACCCCATGGTGTCGGAAGAGCACATCACCGCGTTTGGCTGGGCGACACCCCAGGAGATCGACGACATGATGGCGCTCGCGATCCGAGTGAACGATTTCCTCACCGGGCTGTTTCTCGGCATCGGCATCCGCCTCGTCGACTTCAAGATGGAGTGCGGGCGGCTGTTTGAAAATGAAATGATGCGGATCATCGTCGCCGACGAGATCTCGCCGGATAGCTGCCGGCTGTGGGACATCAAGTCGAACGAAAAGCTCGACAAGGACCGCTTCCGCCGCGATCTCGGCGGGCTGCTCGAGGCCTATACGGAAGTCGCCAAGCGGCTCGGCATCCTGATGGAAAACGAGCGGCCGGTCGGCGCCGGCCCGGTGCTGGTGAAGGGGTAAGTTCAATCGTGAAGGCACGCGTCACCGTTACATTGAAAACCGGCATCCTCGATCCGCAGGGCAAGGCCATCGAAGGCGCGCTGAAATCGCTCGGCGTCGATGGCATCGCGAGTGTCCGGCAGGGCAAGGTGTTCGATATCGAACTCGCCGGCGCCGACAAGGCGAAAGCGGAAGCCTCGCTGAAGGATGCCGCCGACAAGCTGCTGGCGAATACCGTCATCGAGAACTACCGGGTCGAAGTGCTGAGCTAACGCCGATGAAATCCGCCGTCCTCGTCTTCCCCGGCATCAATCGCGAACGCGACATGGCGCGCGCATTGAAACTGATCTCGGGCCATGAGCCCGCGATGGTCTGGCATGCCGAGACGTCACTGCCCAAGGGCACCGATCTCGTGGTGGTGCCCGGCGGATTTTCCTACGGCGATTACCTGCGCTGCGGCGCCATCGCGGCGCGCTCGCCGGTCATGGACGCGGTGCGCCAGTTCGCGGCCAACGGTGGCCTCGTGCTCGGCGTCTGCAACGGCTTTCAGATCCTGTGCGAGTCCGGGTTGTTGCCGGGCATTCTGATGCGCAACGCGCGGCTGAAATTCATCTGCCACGACGTGCATCTGCGCGTGGAGCGGTCCGATACCCCGTTCACGCGCGGCTACAACGCCGGGCAGGTGATCCGCGTCCCCGTCGCGCACGGCGAGGGCAACTACGCCGCCGATGAAGAGACCATCCGCCGTCTCGAAGGCGACGGTCGCGTGCTCTATCGCTACTGCTCGGCGTCGGGAGAGATCGGCGACACCCACAACATCAACGGCGCGGCGCAGTCGATCGCCGGCATCGTCAACGAGCGCGGCAACGTGCTCGGCATGATGCCGCATCCGGAAAACCATGTCGAAGACATCATGGGCTGCACCGACGGCCGCGGCCTGTTCGCGGGCCTCGCGGCGCATCTGGAGCAGGCGGCTTAGCTCGCTTGCGCCGCCCCGGAATGCCCCGTCAGTGACTGTCCGCGATTTCCGTCGGCGCCACCTTCCGCTTCACCCGCTTGATCGTCGCTGAAAACGTGAACAGCCGCCGCTCGCCGCAGGTGAGTTCACCGCGCAGGAAGATCAGCGAGCCGCCGGCGCGGGTCATCTCGCCGGCGCATTCGATCCGGTCGCCCTCGCGTGCCGCATCGAGAAAGTCGCAGCCGAAGGAGACGGTGACGCCAGGCCCTTCGAGCTCCGATGCCGCGATCGCGAACAGGCAATAGTCCGCGAACGTCATGTAGCAGCCGCCGTGGACGTTCCCCATGCCGTTGAGGTGCTTCTTCTCGACCCGGAAAGCGCAGCGGACTTTGCCGGTCTCGTCGATCTTGTGCCAGAACGGGCCGTTGTTGGATTCGAAGGAATCCCGGCTCCAGGTCCGCCATCCCGCGAATTCGCCCTCGGTGGCGATCAGGAGATCGGGGCGCTGGCGGGGGATTTTGGGCGGAACGACATTCACGGTGCTGGTTTCCTCAATCGGTTGCGGCAGCGTCTTAAAACCGATCCGGCGGAGGGGTGCAATCCCGCGACGGGATAACCAGCTATGAGCGTGGAATCAGCCCATAAAAGCCTTTTCCCGCCCCTCCGATCTCCCTAATAAGAGGCTGAAATCGCGTCAGGACCCATGAGCCGCAACGAACCCCAGATCACCCCCGACCTCGTCGCGTCGCACGGCCTCAAGCCGGACGAATACGAGCGCATCCTGAAACTGATCGGCCGGGTGCCGAGCTTCACCGAGCTCGGCATCTTCTCCGCGATGTGGAACGAGCACTGCTCGTACAAATCCTCGCGCATCCACCTGCGCGGGCTGCCGACCAAGGCGCCGTGGGTGATCCAGGGACCGGGCGAGAACGCCGGTGTCATCGACATCGGCGACGGGCAGGCGGTGGTCTTCAAGATGGAGAGCCACAACCACCCGAGCTACATCGAGCCCTATCAGGGTGCGACCACCGGCGTCGGCGGAATTTTGCGCGACGTCTTCACCATGGGCGCGCGCCCCATCGCCTGCCTCAACGCGCTGAGCTTCGGCGACCCGTCGCATCCGAAGACGCGGCATCTGGTTGGCGGCGTGGTCGCGGGCGTCGGCGGTTACGGCAATTCGTTCGGCGTGCCCACGGTCGGCGGGCAGGTGCGTTTCCATACCCGCTACGACGGCAACATCCTCGTCAACGCCATGGCGGTCGGTCTCGCCGACGCCGACAAGATCTTTTATGCGGCAGCGAGCGGCGTGAACATGCCGATCGTCTATCTCGGCTCCAAGACCGGCCGCGACGGCATCCACGGCGCCACCATGGCGTCGGCGGAATTCGACGACGACAGCGCGGAGAAACGCCCGACCGTTCAGGTCGGCGATCCCTTCGCGGAAAAACTGCTGCTGGAAGCCTGCCTCGAGATCATGGAAGCCGATTGCGTGGTCGCCATCCAGGACATGGGCGCGGCGGGGCTGACCTGTTCGGCGGTGGAGATGGGCGCCAAGGGCGATCTCGGCGTCGATCTCGATCTCGATAGCGTGCCGACGCGCGAGCAGGGCATGAGCGCCTACGAGATGATGCTCTCGGAAAGCCAAGAGCGCATGCTCATGGTGCTGAAGCCCGAGAAGGAAAAGCAGGCGGAGGCGATCTTCCGGAAGTGGGGACTCGATTTCGCCATCGTCGGCTATACGACGCCGTCGCAGCGCTTCGTCGTCAAGCACGGCGGTGATGTAATGGCCGACCTGCCGATCAAGGAACTGGAATCAGAAGCGCCGCTCTATGACCGGCCGCATGTGCCGTCGCCGCAACTGCCTGTCGTCCATGCGCGCGATGTGACGGCGCCGATGCCGGTAGCTGACGCGCTGGAGAAACTGATCGCGACACCGGAGCTGTGCTCGAAGCGCTGGGTCTGGGAGCAGTACGATCACGTCATCGGTGGCAACACCGTGCAGCGGCCCGGCGGCGATGCCGCTGTGGTGCGCGTGCAGGATGGGCCGAAAGGGCTCGCGCTCACCGTCGATGTGACGCCGCGTTATTGCGAGGCTGATCCGTTCGAGGGTGGCAAGCAGGCGGTCGCGGAAGCCTGGCGCAACATCACGGCGGTCGGCGGCCGACCGCTCGCGATCACCGACAACCTGAATTTCGGCAATCCGGAGCGGCCGGAGATCATGGGTCAGTTCGTTAGCTGCCTGAAAGGCATCGCGGACGCCTGCCGGACGCTCGACTTCCCGGTCGTGTCCGGCAACGTCTCGCTCTACAACGAAACCAACGGGCGCGGCATCCTGCCGACGCCCTCGATCGGCGGCGTCGGACTGCTCGACGACTTCACCAAGTCCGCCTCGCTCGCCTTCAAGGCCGAGGGCGAGTGCATCCTGCTGATCGGCGAGACCAAGGGCTGGCTCGGCCAGTCGGTCTATCTGCGCGACGTCTGCGGCCGCGAGGAGGGTGCTCCGCCGCCGGTCGATCTCGCAGCGGAAAAACGTAACGGCGATGTGGTGCGCGGCATGATCCATGCGGGCACGGCGACATCGGTGCATGACGCTTCCGACGGCGGTCTGCTGGTCGCGTTGGCGGAGATGGCGATGGCGAGTGGTATCGGCGCGCGTCTGGATGCCGCGCCGGAGTCGATCGTGCCGCACGCGTGGTGGTTCGGCGAGGACCAGGCGCGCTACATCGTGACGGTGCATGAGCGCGATCTGCTCAGCGTCTTTACGAAGCTGAAGGCGGTTGAGGTGCCCTGCGTGCAGATCGGCATCACCGGTGGCCAGGAGATCGCCATCGCCGGTGAACGCGCGGTCCACATCAAGGCGTTGCAGCACGGCTTTGAAAGCTGGCTGCCGAATTACATGGCCGGGAAGAACTAATTATTGCGTCATTGCGAGCGAAGCGAAGCAATCTGCTTCGTCGCTTCGCTCCTCGCCATGACAGGCGATCTGTTCATAACACCCGGTTGGCGCCGGGAATCTGGCGTAGCGCCGCCGTCGTGGCCCAGCTCAACAGCAGCGTACCGATGAACGCGATGATCGCTTTCACGATCGCCGGCCAGTTCATGTCGAACATCCAGTATTGCAGCCACAGCACATAGGCGTAGTGCACCAGGAAGATGCCGTAGGCGTCGTGCTGCATCGGATCGAGGATGCTGAAGCCGGATCGCTTGAAGCGCAGGAAGAAGGCGAGGATCGCAAAGATGATCCCGGCGCTGAAGGCCACGAACAGCACGCTGTAGATCGGCTCGTACCACGCTGGAAGCGTATCGGGATTTCCGAGGATGCCGCGCTTGATGTAGATCAGAACCCACAGCAGGCAATAGGGGACGAGCGCGGTCAGGATCCAGCCCGGGCCGCTTTTCGCCAGCCGCCCGTCGACGCTGAGCACTCCCTGATTGAAGTTCGCGGCGCCGATACCCGCGCCGATGAAGAAGTATGCGGCGTAGAGCAGTACGCGGCTCTTCTGGATCGCGAACGGTCCGAATTCAAACCAGGTGTTTGATCCGAGGTAGATCCGCGACGGGACGTACAGGATTGCCGTGACCACGACGAGATAGATGAAGAACCGTTCGGGCCGATTGAAACTTGCTCGCGACAACCGGTTGACGTGATCGAGCATCCACGGCGCGATGCGGTACAGCACGCAGGCCGACGTGTCGAATGCCAGCAGCACCCAGACGAACCAGAGCGGGCCGCTCGGCCAGGGGCCGACCGTGACCATCTTCCACCAGAAATCGGAAAAGCTCTCGGTCGAGCCCTGCTGCAGCGCGAGGGCGTAATAGGCGATCGGAATGATGGTGACTGCGGCCACCGCAAAGGGCAGGCCGAGCCGCAGCAAGCGGTCGCCGAGAAACTTGTCCGGTTTCTTGTGGGTCAGGCTCGGCCAGACGAACAGTCCCGACAAGAAGAAGAACATCGCCATGAAGAAGCTGTCGGTCGCGAGCACGATGGCATCGAACCCGATCCAGGACTTGGCGTCGGTGTGGCCGAAGTAGGTGTAGGGGATCACCGCATGGTGAATCAGAACGATCAGGGTCAGGAAGGTGCGGGTGCGATCCAGCGCGAGATTTCGCGAGGCGGCGACCGGAGCCGCGTGCGCCTCGGCCGGCATGGGTACGTGTGCGATCGATTTCATGCGCGCTTCCCCAACCCTGGCGACCGGGTCGCCGGCGCGTTCGGGCGCGCTTGCGGATCACCCTGCCGTATGACGTGATGCCGCAGTCCTAGCCGGTTGGCAATTCCTCAATCGTGACCCTGTCGGGATAAAACGCCAGATGTCCGGCAATGTCCGTCATGGCCGGAAACGGATTCTCGTAGGTCCAGACCGAGTTCTCGATGGTCCGGCCATCGGCGGCGACGCTGAAATAATTGGCGTCGCCTTTGTAGGGGCAATGCGTCACGCGGTCCGTCCGCTTCAGTGCTGCCAGGTTGGCGTCCTCGCGGGGGACATACTGGACTGCGGGATAGCTCGCCTCCTTCAGGGTCAGCGCCCGCGTGGTGTCGGCGATAACGACCCCGCCGGCGGACACCCGGACTCGCTTGGGATTCGCCGTGATCGTGATTGGATGGTCGGGTCCGGGAATCTTCATCTGCGACCTTCTTGCGGTTGAAAAGTTCATGCGAATATAGGATCGGTCAGCGTGACGGGATAGGGCGGCCACGTTAAGTTGAGCAGTCGTCACAGCGGTTCCGGTGCATGATTCGGGACGGGTGAGCGGTTTTGGGAGTGACTTCGATGCCGATGGATGCGCACGATATCGAGACGATGATCAAGACGGCGATCCCGGATGCCCAGGTGACGATCCGCGATCTTGCCGGCGACGGCGACCACTACGCCGCAACCGTGATCTCTGAATCTTTCCGCGGCAAATCCCGCGTGCAGCAACATCAGATCGTCTACCAATCGCTGAAAGGGCAGATGGGCGGCGTGCTCCACGCGCTGGCGTTACAGACTGGCGTACCGGAGTCGTAGCACCACTGCGTGAGGGGCACCGATGCCGCGCGCCAACGACGACGGACGACTTCTGCGGGAACGCAGTCCTCATCAGCATAACCGCGTGACCTACGTCGAACTGTTCTTCGACCTGGTGTTTGTTTTCGCCATCACGCAAATCTCCCACACGCTGCTCGCCCACTTCACGCCGCTCGGCGTGCTGCAGGTGACCATGCTGATGCTGGCGGTGTGGTGGGTCTGGGTGTTCACCTCCTGGACCACTAACTGGCTCGACCCGGAGCAGACCCCGGTTCGGGTGATGCTGTTTGGCTTGATGATCGTCGGTCTGGTGCTTTCGACATCGATCCCGAAGGCTTTCGAAAACCGCGGACTGACCTTCGCCGCGGCTTATTCCGCCATGCAGGTGGGGCGGACGCTGTTCTTCCTGTGGTCGGTGCCGAAATCGGCGGCCAGCCAACGCTACAACTTTCTCCGCATTCTGATCTGGCTCTGCAGCAGCGCGGTGTTCTGGATCGCCGGCGGATTGTCGGAAGGCGAACTCCGGATCGGATTGTGGCTGGTCGCGCTGGCGATCGAATATTGCGGCCCTGCGATGCGCTTTCGCTCGCCCGGTCTCGGCGCCTCCACCACGCAGGACTGGGAGGTCGAGGGCGGCCACATGGCCGAACGATGCGCGGCGTTCATCATCATCGCGCTCGGCGAATCCATCGTCGTCACCGGCGCGACCTTCGCCGAAGTGGAATGGACGATGCCTGTGGCGAGCGCGTTCGTGGTGGCGCTGATCGGCAGCATCGCGATGTGGTGGGTCTATTTCCATATCGGCGCCGAAGCGGGCTCGGAGCACATCTCCCGATCCGCTGATACCGGCAGGCTGGCGCGGCTCGCCTACACCTATCTGCACCTTCCGATCGTGGCCGGAATTGTGGTGTCCGCTGTCGGCGACGAACTGCTGCTGGCGCATCCGGACGGACACGTCGGGCCTAAGGAAATCCTCAGCATCGTGGGCGGGCCGCTGCTCTATCTGGTCGGAACCATCCTGTTCAAGCATGCGATCCGCGGCATCTACCAGCTCTCGCATCTGGTGGGGATCGGGCTGCTGATCGTGCTGCTCCCATTCGCCGGCCGGCTGACGCCACTGTCGCTGGCGGCCGTCGTCGCGGCGATCCTGATCATCGTCGCCGCTTGGGAAGCGATCTCGCTGGGCGCGGGCGCGCGCCAGTCGGAGGACGCTGTTTAGCGCAGGGGGTCAGGACACCAGGGCATGGACCGAAAACATCCCGTCGGGATCGGTCCATGACGCCGTTGGCGTCCAGCCGGAGCCTTTCGCCAGCGCGGCGAAGCGGTCGAGGCTGTATTTGTAGCTGCTCTCGGTATGGATACTCTCGCCGGCGCGGAACGAGAAGCTGCGGCCCTGGAAGCGGACCGTCTGCGGCTTCTTGCTGATGAGATGCATCTCGATGCGGTGGCGCTCACGGTTGTAGATCGCGCGGTGGGTGAATGCCGACAGATCGAAGTTGCCGCCGAGTTCGCGGTTGATCCGGACCAGCACGTTGAGGTTGAAGCGCGCGGTGACGCCGGCGGCATCGTTATAGGCGTCGTACAGCACGCGCTCGTTCTTTTCGAGGTCGACGCCGATCAGCATCTGCGCGCCGTCGCCGAGGATCTCGCGGGCACTGTGCAGGAAGCGGCGGGCTTCGTGCGGCTCGAAGTTGCCGAGCGTCGAGCCCGGAAAGAATCCGACTTTCGGCATCGCCTTGACCTGATCGGGCAGGGCGAACGGCGTGGTGAAGTCCGCCGTCACCGGATAGATTCGAAGACGCGGAAAATCCTTGCGCAGTCCGCGCGCCTGGTCGTTGAGGAAGTCGCCGGAAATGTCCACCGGAACGTAGGCGGCGAATTCGTACGCCTCGAGCAGCAGCCGGACTTTTGTGGTGGCGCCGGCACCGAACTCCACCAATGCGGCATTGTCCGGAATGATCGCGGCGATCTCCGCCGCCTGCGCGCGCAGGATGCCGAGCTCGGTGCGGGTCGGATAATATTCCGGCAACCGGGTGATCTGCTCGAACAACTCAGAGCCGGTCGCGTCGTAGAAATATTTCGGCGAGAGCTGTTTCGGCTGTTGCATCAGCCCAGCGATCGCCTCGCTTGCGAATACCGATGTCGTCTCGTCAAGCCGGCGTGTTTCGGCCAAAGCGGCAGCGCGCATAGTCATGACAGTCTCCTGACGCGCGTCCCCGGCGCGTTGTTGGTTTGCGACGATCAACCGCCGTAGTCGGCGAGGCGAAGTCCGGTGAATTGCCAGCGATGGTGCGGGTAGAAGAAATTCCGGTAGGTGACACGGCTGTGACCGTCCGGCGTTGCAAGCGATGACCCGCGCAGCACGAGCTGGTTGACCATGAACTTGCCGTTGTATTCGCCGAGCGCGCCTTCGACCGCGGCATAGCCGGGATAGGGCGAATAGGCGCTGCGGGTCCATTGCCAGACGATACCGAACGCATCGTTGAGCTGGCCCGTGCGGGCGGCGACTTCCCACTCCATCTCGGTTGGCAGATGATTGCCGTTCCAGCGCGCGAACGCATCGGCCTCGTAATAGCTGATGTGACAGACCGGCGCCGCCGGATCGACCGGCTGCAAGCCGGCCAGCGTCATCACCTGCCAGCCGTCATCTGTCTTGCGCCAGTGGCCTGGGGCGTCCCATTCCTCGTTGCTCGCGGCCGCGAAGCCGTCCATCAGCCACAGCGTCGCGGTGCGATACCCGCCGTCATCCATGAAGGCGAGCCAGTCAGCATTGGTGACGAGATTGCGCGCGAGCTTCACGGGACCGACCAGCGCACGGTGCGCCGGCTTCTCGTTGTCGAAGTGGAAGCTGTCGCCCTGATGTCCGATGGTGTGGATGCCCTCGTTTAGCGTGACCCATTCGCCGCGATCCTCGTGGGACGCGGGGAAGGCCCATGTGGGGTCGTAGGCCGGCGGAATCGGGTTCTGCGCGAAGGCGTGAAGAATATCCGTCAGCATCAATTCCTGATGCTGCTGTTCGTGGTTGAGGCCGACCTCGACCAGCGGCACCAGTTTTGTGAGAGTTGCATCGTCTGCATCGCCGAAAAATCTCACCACGGCTGCGTCGACATGCCGGCGATAGGCGGTGACCTCCTCGGCGCCGGGGCGTGTCAGGTGACCGCGCTGGGCGCGGGCATGGCGCGGCCCGGCGCTGACGTAGTAGGAATTGAACAGGTAGGCGTAGTCGGGATGATAGGGCACATAGCCGGGGCTGTGCTCGCCGAGCAGAAACTGCTCCCAGAACCAGGTGGTATGAGCCCGGTGCCATTTCGCAGGGCTCGCGTCCGGCATCGATTGAACCAGTTGATCTTCGGGGGACAGCGGCGCCGCACGGCGTTCCGTCTCGGCACGGACACCGAGAAAGGCCTCGGTCAGGCGACCGGTCAGCGTTCCGGAATCGGAGAACAGCGACGGATGCGATGCGGCCGTTGCAACCGCGGCGGATGCTGGATTCGTCACAAAAATCTCCGGTCTGGGGGGAGAACGTTGCTCTGGACGATGGGTTCCGGGGAATGCCAGCCCCGCATGGTCCGTCCTAGATAGGGCGCCATAGCGCCGTGTCAAAGGTCGCCGACACCCATCCTTCGTTGCAACCGGGGTCGACGTTACGGCGGGCGCCTGCCAGAATTTGGCAGTTAGGCGGTGCGCAACCCGCTCACTCCCCGGCAATTGACTTTGTGGCACAACGGTTTCGGGCTACATATATGCCAACGGTAACGGGCCGCTGGCGGCCCTGTTGGCCTTGCTGCAAAGGGACGTGACGATGAGCATTGAGCAATTCATTGAGAACGAAGTGAAGTCGAACGACGTGGTGCTGTTCATGAAGGGCACGCCGCAATTTCCGCAGTGCGGATTTTCCGGGCAGGTGGTCCAGATCCTCGACCACATCGGCGTCGGCTATAAAGGGCTGAACGTGCTCGAATCGGCCGACTTGCGCAACGGCATCAAGACCTACTCCAACTGGCCGACCATTCCGCAACTCTACGTCAAGGGCGAGTTCGTCGGTGGATGCGACATCGTCCGCGAGATGTTCCAGGCCGGCGAACTGCAGCAGATGTTCGCAGACAAGGGCGTCACGGTCGGCGCTCCGGCAGCCTGATCGCGGCCGAACGCATTTTCGGCGCGACGCGGCTTGAGGTCGTTGCCGCCGACATCACGATGTTGCGCGTTGATGCGATCGTCAACGCTGCGAATGAATCCCTGCTCGGTGGGGGCGGCGTCGACGGCGCGATTCATCGCGCCGCCGGCCGCGAACTGCTCGCCGAATGCCGCACCCTGAACGGATGCGCGACAGGTGACGCCAAGATCACCCGTGGATACCGCCTTCCAGCCCGGCACGTGATTCACACCGTCGGTCCGGTCTGGCACGGCGGCGGTGCCGGCGAGGATGCATTACTTGCATCGTGTTACCGCCGCGCCATGGCGCTCGCTCAGGCGCATGGCCTTCAGTCGATCGCCTTTCCCGCCATTTCCACCGGCGTCTACCGCTTCCCGGTCACCGCCGCGGCGCACATCGCCGTGACGACGGTGATCGATGCTTTGGCGGCCGCTCCCTCGATAACGCGGGTCATCTTCTGCTGCTTTTCGGACCACAGCGCGCAATTGCACCGCCAAGTGCTGCTGGAGGCTTCCGGCCCTTGTGCGGAGTGAGCGCGCCGCTAAACTTCCGCCATCACGGGGCGGGAGTAATGTCATGCATATTCGGCAGATGATGCGCGGGCTGGCTTGCGGGGTTTTTCTGGTCGCCGCCGGCGCATCGATGCAGGTCGCGCGGGCTGAGGGCACCTTCGAGATTCCCGCAGGCGCCCATTTCAATCCGGACAAGCTCGCGAAGATCGACGCGTTTTTCGAGAACGAGATCAAGCAGGCCAAGATTCCCGGTGCGGTCGTTCTGATCCAGCAGCATGGCAAACCGGTCTATAGCCGCTATTTCGGCGTGCGCGACGTTGCCACCGGCCAGCCGATGACGGCGGATACCATTTTCCGCATTTTCTCCATGACCAAGCCGATCACCAGTGTTGCGGCGATGATGCTGATCGACGACGGCAAGCTGAAGCTCGACGATCCCGTGTCGAAATACATTCCGTCCTTCGCCAATGTGAAGGTGGGTGTGGAGAAGGACACTCCGGGCGGCGGCAAGACGCTCGAACTCGTCCCGCTGAAGCGCCCGATCACCATTCTCGATCTGATGCGGCAAACGTCGGGAATCACCTACGGGTTTTATGGCGACAGTCTCGTGCGCAAGGAATACGCGAAAGCCGACCTGTTCGCCGGCGATCCGACCAATGCCGAATTCGCCGAGCGGATTGCAAAACTGCCGCTGCAGGAGCAGCCGGGCACGCTGTGGGACTACGGGCACTCGACGGACATCCTGGGCCGCGTGATCGAGGTCGTGTCCGGCAAGTCGCTTTACGAATTCGAGAAGGAGCGGCTGCTCGATCCGCTCGGCATGGTCGATACCGCGTTCTATGTCCACGATCAGGCGAAACACAAAATGGTCGCCGCTCCGATGCCGAAGGACTCGGATTTTCATGTCGGCTATATCGGCGACGCCATCACGCCGCACCGGCGCGAGGCAGGCACCGGCGGCATGGTGTCAACACCGGCGGATTTCTCCCGCTTCATCGCGATGATCCTCAATCGCGGCACCTACGAGGGCAAGCAGTACCTCAGCCCCAAGGCGTTCAAGGAGATGACGACGGATCACGTCGGGCCAAAGTCCGGCGTCGAGCGCGACTGGGCCTATTTCCCCGGTGACGGTTTCGGCTTCGGGCTTGGCTTCGGCGTGCGGACCGATCCGGGCAATGCCAAGCCGCCGCCACCCGGCGACCTCGGCGAACTGAAATGGGACGGCGCCGGCGGTTCGTATTTCGTCGTCGATCCCAAGCAGGAGATGACCTTTTTGCTGATGGAAATGACGCCGACCGAGCGCCAACGCATCCAGCGCACGCTCAAGAAACTAATCTATGAAGCGCTGGAGAACTGACGACCGGGTCAGTCGGCGTATTTTCATCGCGCTGCTGGCTGTTTCGCTCTCGACCGTCGCTACGGAACGGCCTGCCGTGGCGCGCGCGACGCCAAAGCCGCGCGTATCGTCGTGGTCGCAGGCCAAACTCGACCGCATCGGCACCTATATCGAGAATGAGGTCCAGAACGCGCGCATTCCCGGCGCGGTCATCCTGATCCAGCAGCACGGCAAGCCTGTCTAGTCGGGCGTTAACAAGCTGATTTCAGCCTGTTCGGTTGATTGATTGCGGCGATGAGAGCGGTCAGGAAGAGGCAGCAAAGAAGCCTCAGCCAGGCGAGGATGCGGCGGAAGTTGTGACCGACGGCGGAGAGAAGGACGTTGGCGGCA
>JAFKKH010000042.1 GCA_017305665.1 Hyphomicrobiales bacterium | reverse complement strand
ACTGGGAACCGGGACAGGCCTCCATACCGACCAAGCTCCGCGTTGCGCGTTCGAAGAATTGCAGTAGCGTCTCCCGCCGGAAAGTTGCTCGTTGGATCGGCACCCCGGTGGCGTCCAGTCCGACGACGTGAAAGACGTTCTTGCCGATACCGATCCCGAAGACTGCTGCGTTCCGGGGCTTGTTGCGTTGAGTCATGCTGGTCTCCTTTGTTCTGCTTGCCCCTCGACAGAATGCCGCGGGGAGACGGGGCGGACCATCCCATTAGCTCTGAGGCCTGCTTGCAAACGCGACCTTGTCGACAGGCTGCGAGGCGAGTGGAAGGTATCGATCAGGCGTGCCTGCTCGGCCCTCCGCATCGACCGCTCACTTTACGTCTACAAGTCGAAGCGAAGCGATCAGGCCGCCCTTAAACACAGGATCAAGGACATCTGCGAGACGCGCGTGCGCTACGGCTATCGGCGCGTTCACGTCCTGTTGGTTCGTGATGGCTGGGCGATCAATGCCAAGCTGCTCCCAAAGAATGAGGAGCGGGCGATCATCGTATCGTTTATCCCCAAACTTAAATAAGGCTCGCAAAAGATAGCGCACAATTGAGCCGTTCTTATCCGGGCACGCTATCGCGGATAGAACATCTTTCCGACGCTCATGCCACCGGATTGCGACGACGGTTACGGCCAAAACAGCCAGCACGCCGATAACGGTTGCCGAAATCATTTTCAAAATAAATCGCATGCCATAAGGCAGAGCCGATTGCCCGTAGTATCTCGGGTCGGTCGAGCCCCGAGTTACCCGATGGAATATTTCCGGGTGCGCTCAGACTATTTGTACGAAACTCAATTGGACGTTGGTCTAGCGCCACGATGCGATCGCTGCAGTCTGAGGAGAAATGTCAGACAACGATATCAACTCATTCAATAAATAGATCTCATCCCTCCCATTCAAACACAAGCGCCAGCTTGCCTCTGCAATAGCTCAAGAGGCCGATCCAGACTGCCTTGGACCGGAATGGTGAGTATGCAGTCAGCTCGCCAAAAAAGTAATGTTCAATGATTTCTGCGCGCAAGTTCTGGCCCCGATTGCCGCGCGGCAATAATCCTGGCAGCGGCGAAACTCCCGTTCGTGTTTGTTTCTTGCAAAAATGCACCGATATTGGTTAAGGTTTATTTCGACACGCGATGCAGAGTAACAGCAAATGGACAAGAATACTGTTCTGGTCATCGGTGGCACTGGTTTCATCGGCGGCGCGGTTGTTCGAGAGCTCGTATCAACTGGCTTATGCAACGTGGTCGCGACGTCCAGAGCAGGTAAACCTCCGCAAGAGCTGTCGTCGTGCGATCCGCCCTGTATATCATGCGACGTCATGGACCTCCGTTCAGTCATAGCCGCAACCGCTGGCGTCGACTGCATCATCAACTGCTATCGTGACGACGTTGGCATTACCGCTTCCGCACAAGCAATCTCGAACGTTCTGGAAGCTTGCCAGATTAATCATGTCAAGAAGCTGGTGTATCTGAGCTCCATCGCAGTTTACGGTGCGGCGAGCGGCGATGTCGATGAATGGACACCGCCGGCGGCACCGATCAGCTGGTACGGACGAGCGAAGAGCCATGCGGAGCGAGCCTGCGAAGCAAACGCTTCGTCATCTTTCCGCGTCGCAATCCTCAGGCCCACGCTCGTTTACGGCCCCTCCGGTGAAGAGTGGCTTTTGCGGTTCGTCCGAAGCATCAAGTCCGGATCTCTTCGACACTTAGGCGACCATGGCGAAGGCATCGCCAATCTGATTTACGTCGGTGATCTGGCGCGCATGTGTACCAGGCTTGCATTGTCGCCAATCGCTCATTTTTCCATTTGCATCGCCAACGGAGGCGAGCGCGTGACGTTCAACCGTTATTTTGATGAAATCCGGAGCGCCTTGGGTGACGCGTGTCGTCAAGCATCGTTCGGAGCGAAATTGTTGCAGAACGCCGCTTCCAGATGTCGGAGACCGGCGCGCGGATTGCTCAAGATTTTACGCCGGATATCTGATCGCAGTTTTTTCGAGCCTCTTTTCGTTCGCGCGGCCCGGTCGGTTCAACAGCGTCCCGAAGACATCGTTGCTTATGGTTATCGCGATCGGACGTATTTCTCGCCGAAGTATGCAAAAAGCCTTGGATTGGAAGCCGAAACCGAGCTTAGCGCGGGGGTTGCTAATTCCTTGAGACAATAGCCATCCCGATTGTGACTTACGGCAAATAGTTTCTTTACAGATATATTCATTATGCTCTTTGATCTCCAAGATAGCGCCTGCCCCTTGCAATTCGAAGTTGACGTCTGCGTCGTCGGCGCCGGACCCGCAGGGATCACGATTGCAAAGGAGCTGATGACGAGCGGATTGAAAGTTTGTTTGGCGGAAAGTGGGGGGCTTGCCGAGGAAACCGAAACTCAGGCTCTGTATAGCGGAACGAGCATTGGGCATCCCATGGTCTTGACCGAGGGGCGTCATCGGATTTTTGGTGGCTCCGCCACGAGATGGGGCGGAAAATCAGTTGTTTTGGATACGATTGATTTCGAGACACGTGACTGGGTAAAAAATTCCGGCTGGCCGATCGCCGCGAACGAGCTCCAGCCTTACTACGAAAGAGCAAAAAATATCTCCAATTTTCCTGAACCGTGGCTAGATGATGCTGACGGTCTCGATTCAATCGGCCGGAAGATTCCTGACTTTCACTCATCTGACGTTCGGCCTTATGTGTGGCGCTGCGCTTCAAGGGATTTACCGCGCACCTGGAAGACGTATTTCTCGCTGGGATATAAATCAAGTTTCGATTGGGCGCGCGCCTACGGCCCCGAGCTCATCGGAGGCCAAAACACATTCGTCGTACTGCATGCGAACGTGACCGCCATGACGGAGGACAACGGTACCGGGTCAATCAGAGAGGCGACCTTCAAAGCCCTGAACGGTAATAAGCTCCGGGTCCGGTCTCGAATGTTCGTGCTGGCCTGCAGCGGCATTGACAATGCTCGAATTGCACTGAACTTTCCCGCACCGCTTCTCTCAAAAATAAACAACTCCGATAACCTGGGCAGATATTTCGCGCAGCATCCGAGCGGGACGATCCTTTCGGTTAGGGCCACGGAGGCGCAAGCACTAAAGCTGCAAAAAACCTTCAACATCTTCTGCCGTCCGCCGATATATCCCGTGCAGTATCAACTGGGTTTCGCTCTTTCAGAAACCGCCATGAGAAGGCATCGGATATTGAATGCAAGCGCGTGGCTGCAATATTCCGCATCAGAAGATTCGCCGTGGGCTGCGGCGCGACGTCTGCGCGACGCGGTGAGAACACGCCGCTTTTCCATTTCGGCCTTCAAGGACACCGCGAAGATATTTTCGAATGCCGGCAACACGATCAGCGGTGCATTCAAGAAATACGTTTCGGCCTTCGAGCTCATCATTCCCAACCCGCGCATAGATGTCATTATCAATCTCGAGCAAGAGCCGGACCGGGAAAGCCGAATCCGTCTCACTGATGAGGTCGACGCAATCGGCTTGCGGCAGGCCTCCGTGGACTGGCGGATTTCGGAACTCGAGAGAAAGACCGCCAGGGTTTTTGCGGAAGCATTGGCGAGGGTATTCGATCATCTGAAGCTGGGGACACCCGAGTTTCCCGATTGGCTGTCCAGTACGAACCCGCTTCGCGGGTCAGACTTGGCCGGAAATTATCATTTCATAGGTGCAACGCGAATGGGAGAAAGCGCGCGCGACGGCGTGGTGGACGCAAACTGCCGTGCCTACGGCGTTAACAACCTCTTTTTTGCCGGAGCCTCCGTTTTTCCGACTGCTGGGCATGCAAACCCGACGCTGACAATCATTGCTCTTGCGGTCAGGTTGTCCGATCACCTGCGTAACGCACTTCGAATGGGAGACGCTTAAAATCCGGCCCCCGCACGGATCATGCGAAGCGATCCTAGAATTTAAGTGGGCCTTGTTGCAGTCCACGTCGAAACACCTAATTGTTAAAGCGCGCCCAGATCGCCCGGCACTTCGCCAAACGCTTTCAGCAAACCGTATTGACCTGCCCCTGAGTTTTTCCTCCACCCGCGCGGCTTTTTTTTAGTAGATCGCGCTCCTCTTCCACCCGCCGCATCTGCGCACGCAGGCGCAGGATCTCGCCCTTGGCTTCGAGCAGCTCTTTCGATTGCTGCTCGGATTTGTCGGGAGACACGGCCTTCACCCATTTGTACAGACTATGCACCGAAACGCCCAGGCGAGTCGCGACTTCTGGCACGCCATAACCGCGGTCGACGACCTGCTTGACGGCTTCTTCCTTAAACTCCGGGGTAATCTCTGTGTCCTCACAAGCTGCCTCCTATGCTCAAAGGTGGACTGCTGCCGGTTTGGTGGACAAATCCGAGCCTCACGCCGCGGCGCATTCGAACGCCTCGGGACTGACGCCGCCCAGATGGCTGTGACGACGGGTTCGGTTGTAGAACACCTCAATGTAATCGAAGATGTCGGCCCGAGCCAGATCCCGGATTTTGTAGATGCGTTTGCGGATCCGTTCTTTTTTCAAACTGCTGAAGAACGATTCCGCGACGGCGTTGTCCCAGCAATTGCCCCGCCTGCTCATGCTTGGCTCGAGGTTATGAGCCTGACAGAAGTGACGGAAGTCATCGCTGCCGTATTGACTGCCCTGGTCCGAGTGCACGACCACCCGCCGGTCAGGTTTCCTGCGCCACACGGCCATGAGCAGTGCGTCCAGAACGAGTTCTCGGGAGAGGCTCGCGCTCATCGACCAACCCTCGACCCTGCGAGCATACAGGTCGACCACCACCGCCAGGTACAACCAGCCCTGCCACGTTCGGATATAGGTGATGTCGGTGACCCAAACCGTGTTGGGCGCATCGACCGTGAACGCGCGCTGCAGATGATTGGGCGCAATGATGGACGGGCGACCGGCGATCGCGCGAGGCGACTTATAGCCGTGGATAGCCTTGATCTTGTGTTTGCGCATGAGGCGCTCGACACGATGAAGGCCGCAGCATTCGCCAGCTTCTCGCAAATCGCCGAACACCCGCCGTGCGCCGTAGACCCCTCGGCTGGCCAGGTATGATGCACGGATCAGAATGAGCAATCGCGCATCTTCCTTGGCCCGATCGCAAACAGACTCTCGCAGCCAAGCATAGAAACCGGCACGTGCGACACGAAGCACCCGGCACATCAGCGTGATAGCATAATCACACCGATGCTCGATCATGAAGCGGTGCTTCACTCGGGGTCCTTGGCAAAGTACCGCGCGGCTTTTTTTTAGCAGATCGCGCTCCTCTTCCACCCGCCGCATCTGCGCGGGCAGGCGCAGGATCCCAAGTCGCAAGGAACAGCCGATCGCCGTTTCCTCTGATTTCGCGTAATGTGAGCGGGACGACAGGTGATTTTCCGCACCGAGGGTGCTCTCGGCTTGGCCATTCCCGACTCTCATAGGCGCTTATTTTCGCGTGTTATCGCAGGGTATCTTACACCTTGCAAAGAGTGCGATATCCAAAAGCGTCACATGTGACGCCGTCACGAGTACGCTCAATTCTTCGAACGCCCCCGTTACTTCCCCACTTCTGTAACGAAGTATTCGAGATTTGCTCAAAATTCAGACACGCCGCTTTAAAGGGCACGAAGCCCGCCGACCCAGGAAACCTAAAAATCCACGTCGGGAGCCTCACAACCCATCTGCTAATGTTTTGGGTTTCCTGAGGTAACGTTCGGGAGCGAAGTCGAAGAGAGCAAGCGTAACCGACAGGCATTATGCCTTTCCCAGCAGCGTTCCTTGTCTAAACGCTAGCCAGTGAACTGATTGGCGCGTTCGAGCGCCGCTTCAAAGCCGTTGAGAGAAATGTTAAAGGAGATCACCTGACTGTCGCTTATGCTCATTGCGCTGACAGAGAACGTCTTGGCTTTGCGTATTGCATCGATGGCGGCACTTGGAAGAGCAACCGTAACCAAGCAACCCTGCGCTAGACAAGTAGAGAAGGGGAGCTTTTGCTCTTCGCTGTCCACCTTAATCACCGCGCCGGCCCCGAGATTGAGGCCAAATGGCATCAAGATAGTTCCCTCGCTCGATGCATCTTTTGACATGCGTAGTTCAATCGCAAAAACTCGCTGTCCCGTGCCTTTATTGACTTGAGCTTGGCTTATCGTGCACGATTTTTTTTCTTTGGTTGCGCCGGTTGTGCCGCAGTTCACCGTCCAATCACCATGCGTCTCACTGGACATGGCGCCGCTTGGCAAAGGACCAATCTTCTTTGCGTCGACAGGCATAGCCGAGGTTCCGGCTCTTTTATGCCGGGTCCGGTGCCCACTTATTTTCGGTTTTATGTTTGCGCGTGGTTTTGCCTGCAGAACGAAAACCGTGCTCGCATCAGTCGAACTCCTGACGTTTTGCGCGAGAATCGGCGATGCGGCGCAAAGGATCGCAGTGGCTGCGATAGTAGCAAAGCTAATAGGGAAGGTCATCAGAAGAACTTTCGAGAAAAGCGATAGCCAGTGCGGAAATGCAGAACCTAAGATACCGTTGTAGCGCTCTGAAAACTAGTCCCAGGTGTCCAGTCGCTAGTAGCGGAGGCTGCAAACAACAGATCATTCGGCGGCGTTGTCGGGAACGTGGGTTAACTGACGAAACCGTCTTCGCACGAATTGCGTGCGAATGTCCTTTCGCCGATTGAGCTAAAATTTGTGAGGAGTGGGCATCCCGACAAGGTTACGGTGTTGTGGGACACGCGCGGCGGCCAGCGCCTCGAGCGCGCTGGTAACAATTCCCAAGACCATCTGTCTGTGGGATATCGCCACAAAGGCGAGGCCGATTGCACGCAATATGGCGTGTCGGCCAGGCCCTGGTTGCCGAGTAGAATTCCTCGGCAATGAGCAGACTATTTGCATGCAAACGAAATACAATTGAACGTTGGTCTAGTGTCTAGACTTCAACTTTAGCGGGCCAGCATATCGGTAGCTTATCAATAAAAATCGTATGATTGATGCAACAAACTAAGATCCGACAGTTCGCTTCTTTTTGCGTCCGTCCTCTGTTCAGGGAACAAAATCCGCTGATGGCGCTTTTTGTGCATTGAAGTTCCAAGCGCAAATAAGTGGATTACATTTTCACGAGAACTTGTTTGCTGGCCGGCACGCTGCTGTCTCATTATGCGAGCGGCTGATCAAATGAGTGACTGCACCCGATCGAGCGATGAGACCTTTTGGGTTTTTCGGCTCTGGCGGCCAACCTCGACCGAGAGCAGCTTTTAACAGACTGTCGATCGGCATGATCGATGGTCGACCCAAAAAGAGAAGACGTCAAACCGCAGCATCCGTCGCATCCGCGCAGCGCTTGCAACCATCATGGCTGAGGGAGCAAGTCGAATTGTAGATCATTCTGCAGGGTGTCGTCGTCGTGCACTCTGTGGCTATGGTACAGCGGTTCGTGTGTTTGGCTATCCGGTTCGCTCTCTGTGGCAAGCTGCCAATTGGTTCACGTTCTCGCGAACCTCGCCGGTGCCCGGTGCCGTGGCGGCGTCATCATGTCTTTGTCCTCGAGCAGCACATCGACGGCTCGACGTGGATGGTCTATGACGTAAATTCGGCGCGCCACACGTGTTCATCCCGCTCCATTGCCGGGTATGTCATCGCCGATCCGCACGGCTGAAGGCACCCGAACGGGGATCATCTGTTTGGGTGATAACATTTGAAGTGGGACCGCCAACGCTCGGGATTGCGGCGATGGGTGTCGGCGGTCCCTGCCGGTCATCCCCTTCCGGCGCGCTGATTGTAGCCTGCACCCCTGACTGGTTGGTTACTAGCCGAACAGTCGGCGACGTTATACCTCGCAATTCGGTACGTTGCGGCGATGAGACTTTAGTCGGCCCGGGCGGCATCGGAATGCCGGCTAGGGACATCGCGCCGCGATACGTCGGGGGACCGCGTTTGGTCCGGAACGCGCGACTGACTGGGCATGCGGTTTAGGCGGCCGCCAAAGCAGCGAGTTTGGCATAGCCGTCTCTTCGGGGCGAACGAACGTCGTCCGTTCATCCATTGTAAATGTTCATTCATTCTTGGAGAGCCGTATAAGTATATCAAGTATGATGCCCCAGGCAAAAAAATGCCCGTCAGCGGCGTTAGGCCTAGACGGGCGCTCGGCGGATCTGGAGGCCAAGTGTGATCAGCTGTTCAATAGCCTCAGCGCGACTGATCTCGCGCTCCGCTGCCCACGCGTCGATCTCGGCGGTCAGGGCAGTCGTCAAGCGAACAGCGCTCACTGCTTCGTGCCGACTCGATGGTCCAACTATTTCGTTTCGATGGCGTTGAGCAGAAATGTGGGTCATTTGATCCTCGAAAATCTCGACTGCTCCGCCGTCAAGCTTCTATCATTCGTGAGGCAATCATTGCGCAGCGGAACTATATTTGAAGGTCAGTCTATTTGCTTAAACCAAGCCGCTGAACGCGGCACCGAAGAAGTCGCCGTCGCGCCAGACTAGCGGACAGTGCCGTGAGGTGGAAAAGTTATCTGCGGAAAAGCCGAATTTGGAAGGCAGGATGGACAAACCATTCAAGCGAATGCCAACGCCGTCATTCATTGCATCACGGACATGGCAGGGGTAAACGCCAGCCCGGCCGACAAAAAATATTACCGCGCCGCGATTGATAGCGGTGCGCCTTCTGGAGCGACGCTCGAAACAATCATGGTCTGATGAAAGCACGCGGCTATCGGTCATGAAATCGCCTTTAGAAATCCGCAGATCACGTGCGGGATCCGCGTTTTGCGAAGCGTCTAGTACGCCGGTACTATATCGGTGTTTTGTATCAACGCCACGGAAGTCACATATTAAGCTTGACGCCGACTGCAGGTTAAATCTGGAATTAAATTCTGATCATCCCGTGGTGAAATTCAGGCCGCATCGATTTTCTGCTATTTAACCTTCCCGTGCATAGATCACTGCTCTTTCTAGGGCTGAACTGCTCCCCTTTTCTGGATCACGCTGCTGGGCGATCCCAAGGAGTATACGATCAGGGTGGGCCGTGAGCCGCTGATCGGTTCATCAGTGTTACCGGCGGTTTGTTGCCGATCGCGCTGTGGGGTCGTTCTTCATTGTAGTCTCCACGCCAATCCTCGCATTTTTGACGTGCGTCGTCGAGGCTCATGAACCAGTGAGCATTCAGGCATTTCGCGCGGACCTTGCCATTGAAGGACTCGATGAATGCGTTGTCGGTCGGTTTGCCGGGCGAGAAGTCCAGCGTGACGCCACATTGATCGGCCCACAGATCAAGATCACACGAGACGAACTCGGTACCTTGATCGACGCGGATCGCCGATGGAAAGCCGAGCTCACGCCCGACCCGTTCCAACACATCGACCACGTCGGTGCCGCGGAAGTTGAAGCGCACCTCCGTCGCCGGCGAGAACCGCGTGAAGGTATCCGCGATCGTCAGCACGCGCAGCTTGCGGCCGGTTGCAAGCTGATCGTGCACGAAGTCCATCGCCCACGTCTCGTTGGAACGTGTCGCCGGACGACGATCGCCCCACAGCTTGGCCTCGACCCGACGCTTCGGCGTTTTATTGCGCAATTGCAGGCCCATTTGGCGACAGAGCCGATACACCCGCTTGGCGTTGACCCAGCACATGAATCCGCCGATAGCCATAACGCACGCGCGTCGCCGCGATCTCCGGCATTCGGTTGCAAAGACTGGCCTGGCGGCGCGGCGGCTCTTGTAGTGGTAGGTCGATGGCTCCGTCACCAACACCGCACATGCGCGACGGATCGAGACCTGCCGGGTCGATCGTGCATGATCGACCAACTGCCGACGCCGGACAGACTTCATAGCTTTCGGCGGATGACGTCCTGCAGCATCTCGCGGTCCAACGACAGATCCGCGACCAGCTTCTTCAACTTACCGTTCTCGTCTTCGAGCCTTCGAGCTGACGCAGCCGCTTCATCTCCGACGGCATCAGGCCGGCGTACTTCTTGCGCCAGTTGTAGGTCGCCTCCGAGATTCCAGCCTTCCGGCAAACCTCGGCAACCGACGTGCCGTCATCCGCCTGCTTCAACACAAATGCGATCTGCGGTTCTGAAAATCGGGACTTCTTCATCCGCCACTCCTCGCTCCGGCCCAGGCTTCTAAACTGGGATTTTCCAGTTTAGCGCAGTCCAGAACGCGAGGGCAGGTCAGCGCTCCTTTTTTGGGGCCGGTCAGCGCAACAACAGGCGGCAGCACCGCTGTTGAGGTGGAGCTACGCAGTCATCCGAGTTGGCGTCGCATGCCACCAATCGCAGATCAATTTCTCTCGGCTCTCCACTTGGCCCAAGAGGTTGGGGAACGGACGGTCGGCTGGTGGAATAACTCCTTCAATCTTTGCCACGGCCCTTGAACCCTCTCGCGCGTCATCTTCGCCGCTGAATCGATGAATTTCGAAGCCACGGTAGTTTGGCATCATGTATCTGAAGCCGAGATGAGCCAGCCAGCTGAGCTGCAACAACTCGGAAAGAGAAAGATCCACGCGGGTCTTTCCTTCAGCAGGCGCCTTTCGGCGAATGCCGGCGGTGTGACCCTTCAGCCAGCAGGCCTCCCCAATCGCGTTACCGACGATCCAGAGTTGCGCGTGATATGGGTCGGTTGAACCCGAACCTGCTTTGCGGTGTGTGCGTGAAAGGGCCTTCAACCCTTTGACCGCCTTCGCGATGTGTGGGTCATTGACATCGCAATGCGACGTGAAGCCCCTTAAGAGCTCGGACACGGTCTCCTCAATGCCGCGCCGTCGTCCAATTTCACGGAAAGATAGTGCGCACAACCACCATGCAGCGATCAAGCCTATCTGCAAACCGCCAAGAACCAGCAAAATATTCACGGTCCACCCCCATCCTGGTCCGAGAAAATCTGGAGCTTCTGCCCATTGATGAATTTAATCCGATTTCGTTAAAGTTTGTGTAAGCACTGCTTTGGTCAGCGAACCGCAAGGCCTGGGGCATTTCCGGGTTCATTCTCGCTTGGCACCTGAGTCCGAATAGCAAGTTATTTCGGGTGGGGTGAGGTGGACACTCATCTCACAGGTTGCCGCTTGGCCTCGAGCCCCAACTCCGTAATGCGATACAGGGTGCCATTGGAATCTTGCCGCAATTCGATCCAGCCCTTGTGCAGTAGATTTTTGAGCAGCCGATCGCTCGCGGGCAGCATGGACGCTTTTATCCAGTTACCCGATTGAAGGTACTGCATTAACTGGCGCTCGCGATGGTTGGTGGTCGTCTGCCCCATGTGAAATCCTGATGCCTGGCGTTCGAGATCAGTCCGATTTCGGGCCGGTCGGTATCCTGAAGCGGGTGCGAGCCGACTTAGAGTGCCTGACGGCGCAGTTCACTGAGGTCGTTGACAATCGCGCGGTCTCCATCGAAGTCGGATTGTGCCAAAAGCGAGCCAAGTCCGAACAGAACCAGGCCGCCAGTCCAGAGAAGGCGAGCCGCTGTCAAATCGGTGGGCGCCCCGATGCCAACGGTATCAGTCAGGCCGCATATGGCAAATTGAAAACCACAATCCGCCCCAGACCCAAAATAAAGCCGCAAGCAGGCCTTTCGCGGCACTGAAGTGCCGGCGCAGACGAAAGGTCTTCTCCTCCCATCGCGGCTGCCGATTACCGAATATAGCCATCTGCCCACTCTCCCCGCTCAAGATGCCAATCTATCACGGTATCCAGCTGTCTATTCCGAAAAAGAAAACGCGGTCATGCCTTTTGCGGATGTTGTTCAGAAAGCTGCATTCAAATGAGAAAGGCCGTCCAGTTCGTCCTGGAGTTTTCATCTCTTCCGCGCAGCTGGAGACGGTTTACGCCTCGTTAAAAAAGCTCTGCCAAGAAAGACCAGCGGAGGACATTGCTCATGTGGATCATCGTCGGTGTAGTTTGCTTTTTCGCGTCGATTCAATCTGCCGGCGCAGGGGAGGCGTTTGTCACGCAGCCGAATGCCCGAAGCTTTCTGGGCGCTCCTGAAGCGTTGCTCTCGGCCTATTCATCGTCCCGCACAACGCTTGCAACGCCGCTCGCCCTGGATGCCAACGTGCCGCGGCCGACATCGATCGATCCACGTGTCAACGCATCTTATGTTAGCCAGGTCGGAACGAACAATCTTGTTGCGGTCGTCCAATCCGGCGGCGGCAACCTGTCGTCGATCGTTCAACGGGGTGTCGGCAATCAGGCGATTGTCACTCAGACGCGGGGGCGCTGACAGTTTGCGTCATGGCTTGGTGGCAATCTGTAAAGAGCCAAGGTGCAGTTCATCCGGACCGCTGTTTATAAGCGCTCGAACGTGGATGAGGCCCGGCCTCGAGATTTCGAGCGGTGCGAAGATTAGGCTTGCGGCTACCACAATGAAGGGAGGGAGCGTCTCCTTCGGCAATCCTTTCAAGAGGCTTTCCTGATCGCGCAACGAGGGCACCTCGATCTTTTCCTCAGCGATCGGCTCTGTCTCTCCGGGCACGTAGCACCGCGCCACCACGGACTTGTAGGGCTGGGTTGCCGGCGAGAAGATATGAAAATGCATGCAGAACTTCGGCAGTGTTAGAGGGAAGCGCTGCGGGACGAACATCAAGGCGTTGTAACAGCCGACGAAGCTCAGCTTGCCGCCTGACTCGTTGCGAATATCGTCGCAAAAAATCGTATAGCCGTACCGGTTCATCATGTGTGTGACCGCTTACGGCAAGTCGTCGGGAGCGGCTTTCGAAGCCGGAGCTCCGCTCGGCATGCGCCGCCGGCCATCGAGGATCTTCGCAGGCGCGTGACCGACTGTGGACGTTTCTGGAGGCTCGTTTGAACCGGCCGGCGAGGCCGGTTCCCTGAGCTCGAACACAACATCCATGTTCATCGCCCAGGCCAAGTCTGCCAGCGAGCGGAGCGTGAGATTGGCTTCGCCAGACAATTGTCGATTGATCTGCGAGCGATGGACGCCGAGTTTCTTCGCCAGCCCCTGCTGAGTGATACGCTCTTTCAGCCGTTTATCCGCGAGCGCCCTGACGAGTTCATCGCGGACCCGTCCCACAAGCCGCCCGGTTTTGCGCGCGCGGTCGCCAACATCAAACTGAAATAACGTCACTGGGTAAAATTCCCTTCACGCACAAACTATCATCAACTCCGAGCTCGCGGCGCAGGCGTCTGATGGCGATCCTGTAACCACGATAGAGGTCGTGGTCCTTGACCTGGTCAGCCCAATCACCGAACACGCCCACAAAGCAATCTCTTTTCAAAAACCAGCCGAAGATCCGGATATCCGGGGTCTTAAGCTCCCAAACCGCGTTGTCCTCGGCGCGGATGAAACGAAACTGACGCATCGGGACCAGTGGACGTCCCGTCAGAAAAAGATGGAAAAGGTGGTCGATCTGCTCTGCTGGTGTTGTGTCTCCCAGTCTGATTTTTGGTTCGATCCCTTCAAGGATGCACTTCAGCCAATCCACGAAACCCGGTGTCCCAAATAACAATCGCAAAGGCTGCTCGCCGACGTCGAGAGGAACGTCGATTTTCGCAATGGCACTGCGTTGGACCAAGTCCTCGATTGTCGACATTTAAATCTACAATTTGATCGACGTCAAAGCGTCTCCGAATCCGAAACGATATTTACATTAACAGGCGCCGGCTTTGCGGCGTCAACGACAGCAACCCTGCGGATAATTCCGTCAAATCACGTCAAGGTGGCTGGTCAACCCATTGAATTTATGGTAAGATTTTCGATACGCCGTCCATCGCCGATGGTGGGCGGGTGGCAGTTGGAGCCCGCGATCCGTCCCCATCTTTTTGCTCGGGGGTGCCTCCCGCGTGTGCGCGTATGCCGGATCGGAGCCACCCACCAACAAGCAATCGTGACGAGTTCCTTGCCTGCCGCGCAATGTATGAGGACTCCAAGCCACACAGGATGGCAGTATCCGAGCAATTTCGGCGCCGATTGCCCCAAGCGATCGAGCGGGTCCAAACCAACGCTCGCGCCGTGCGAGAGAGCGCCGAAACCCGCAATCCAATGCAGAGAGCCGCTCGTGAACGCGAGCATTCAAGGTGACCGATCACGGATCGGTCGTCGCTTGATCAACTTTCATCGTCGCGACGACTCTTCAAAGACGAAGGGCAGAGCAAACGTCAGTCTGAAAAATTGTCACGCGATACGATCGCATCGTTGTTGCTGATCGACTGATTGCGAGATCTCGTTCGCCTGCTCAGTTCGACGTTACTAGCGACTGAAGCCGAAGTGACCCATAGTCTGAAAATTTCTAAGCGCGGACTCTGAAGTCGCGATCGAACGTTGCGCGCGAATCTCCTCCCCACGAATCCTGCCTCGCAGCGCCTCACCTGTGCTGTTGATATATAACGCAACAACGCAACGACGAGCCTGAAATGGCGCGTTGATATTGAAGTCAACAAGACGATTTTGAACAGAGCTAACAGAGGCTTGGTCGTTTAAAAAATCGTGTAAAGCCCTGCTTTCCCGACATGTCGCGGCGCTTCACCTAGCGTTCCGAAGTTTGCGAAGCTTCGTGTGCCTTTGCAGGTAACCACAATATTTTGAGTGCGTTAAATCCTTCGAAGGTCAGCATTATTGCTCCGCCACCTTGCGCGCAATTAAGGTAAAAATCGACTGATCCCTTGCATAGAAGATTTAACAATGCGTTAATTCTCATGGGAGGGCAGCGATGGTCGCTGTTCCACCGACGGAAAACCCAAGGTATTGCTATGAAGCATTTAACGACGTTGGCCATTTTGTTGGCGACAACCTCGCTTGCGTCTGCGGCGAGCAACGAGTCTTTCATCGTGCAGGCTGGGCAGCAAAATCACGCGCTGGCTGTTCAAAATGCCGGCAACAACACACAAGCCACTGTCCAGCTTGGCCGCCACAATGGCGCCGTGACGCTGCAAAATCAGGCCAGTGCACGGAACAACCAGTCTGGCACTTTGCAGATCGGTGACTACAACGGCGCGGTCATCGGCCAGACCGGCGGCAACAATACGCAGGGCACCATTCAGGGTGGCGTCGGCAACTTCGCGCTGACCACGCAAACGGGTAGCCAGACCCCCGGTAAGATCAACGACTCGACCACGGCGCAGTTCGGAGTCGGCAACGGCTCGATCGTCGATCAGACGGACGGAAACAACAAGCAGAATACCCTGCAGATCGGTGCGGGCAACTTCGCCGCCACCACGCAGGGCAGTGCTGGCAACAACCACAACACCTCGTCCACTACGCAGTTCGGCGGGCTCAACGGCGCGTTCGTGAATCAGACCGGTGGCAACAACGACCAGAGCACGCTTAGCGTTGGTGTGGGTAACCTTGCTGTGACCAACCAGGTTGGTGTCAACGGCAGCCGCACCAACGACTCGACCACGCTTCAGTTCGGAGCCTTCAACCGATCGTTTGTCGGTCAGACTGGCGGCGACAACGATCAGGGCACGCTGCAGTTCGGCTACGGCAACCTCTCGCTGACCGGTCAGAACAGCAATGCGCAGGGATCGACCAACACCTCGGCAACCTTCCAGGCGGGTGTTGGCAACAAGTCGATCACCAACCAGCTGTCCAGCGGTGCACTATCGCAGCAGGGTACGATTGTCACTTTCAAGCATAAGACTTCGGACCCCTATTATACGTGGGGTCTATTCTCTGGCTGGTCGTCTCTGCATGCAGGTATTGACGAGTCATCGACATCATTTACGCCAATCACCCTGGCTGGTTACAACGGTGGTGTGAACACCTCAGCTACCATCCAAGTGGGCGTCGGCAACAAGGCATTCACGAACCAGATCGCACAAGGTGGTCGATACGGCGGAGGCAAAACTGAATTCAGTCTGCCGAGCCTGCTTCCGGTAGGTTACTCGCAGAAAGTCAACCATTTTAGCCTTCCGGACGTTTACCCCTCGACGTATACTTCGATCACAACGCCCGACTTCCTGCCGGTCAACGCCGTGGACAACAACGCGGCGACGTTGCAGATCGGTAACAAAAACACGGGTGTGACGCTCCAAAGCGGTGCTAGCGTGCTGCCGACCTCTAACAACTCGCTGACCGCTCAGATTGGCGACGACAACACGGCGATCGCAAGTCAAGTGAACGGTCTCAACTATCAGGGGACTGTCCAGATTGGTAAGGGCAACGTTGCTGCTACCAATCAGGTCCAGCCTTATGGTGGATCGTTGACTGCGAACGCTGCAGCGACGATCCAGGCCGGTAAATACAACCGCGCCTTTACGTCGCAGAGTGTCGCCAACCCGCTGATTGCCGGTATGAACGGCTCGCTGATTGCGCAGATCGGCAACGGCAATACCGCGATTGCGGCTCAGTCCACCGGCATGCAGCCGATGATCGGGGCCCTGAATACGAATACCCAGGCCACCGTGCAGGTAGGTAACGGCAACTATGCCGTCACCGCGCAGAACAGCGCCTCCGTCACCAACACCTCGGTGACCGCGCAGTTCGGCTCGGGCAACCACGCCATCACGGTTCAGCACTAAACGGCAAGGGGCGGCGGGGTTATCTCCGCCGCCTTTTCTCTGGGACGACGAACATGTCGGGCAGATCCACGACGGTCGTGGTTGCTTTTAGTGTTCTTCTGTCAATGACTGTTTTGTCGGCCAGGACGGAGCCTGCGGCAACGATCGACTGCCATATCCGCGCGACCTCCCAAGGCAATACGCTTCGTCTCGAAGCCATGGCCAAAGGGGAAAAAGCGGCCAGCGGCACCTATCGTTTCGAAGTCTCCAAGATCAGTTCGTCCGGGAGCAGCCAGAATGTTCAAAGCGGGGCATTCCGTCTGCAGCCAGACCGCGACGAGCTTTTGACGACCGTTATTCTGGACGGGTCAGCGCTTGGGCACTATCGCGCCCGCCTGACCCTGGATACCGCTGAATTCGGGAGCGTCTCATGCGCCTTACCTTGATGCACTTGCTTTCGCGTGTTGGCCTTTGTGTTCTTCCGTTCCTCGTGGTGCCGGTGGTGTCGCCGCCGCTTGCCCACGCTGAAGGGGCATTTGTTCAGCAGGCCACCGGCTCCTATCGCCAGTTCCTGCCAGGCGTTGCGGTACCGTTGAACGTGCCAGCATCAATGAGTGCACCGTCCTGGGCGCCCAAGGCGGCACCGACACGCTCTATGCCTGAGACGGCCGTACCGGCGACGGGCGGCAATTTCGCCAGTACGCTCGAGATTGGGAATTTCAACCGGGTCACGCAGGCCCAGATCGGCTCGGGAAACATCTCGAATGTCGGAATTATTAAGGGCTATGCTAACAATGTTGGCGTGTTGCAGGCGGGAAGTCATCTGAAATCTAATCTCGCGCTGATAAACACCGCCGGACTTTCTGTTGGCGTTATTCAGCCGAACGGATCCGCTCCGGTGAATATGCTAATTGCCCGCTTGCCGAACGGTGCTTTGCTGATTAAGCGCTGACCAAGGTCTTTTGGCCCGCTATCGGCCAGAGCTTTTGAGAACTGTCGTTGGGCAAGACCGGCTGGAGCATTTTGGCTGAGAGGGCATTTAGCCAAACTGTCAGACACGTTGATGTCCAGCGCGGAGGCGTGTGCGAAAGACCCACGCGGCAATGCATTTCAAATGTAGGAGTTGTTAAGATCATTTCTAACAATGTGGGAGTGTTGCAGGCAGGGCACAGCCTTGAGTTCGATCTTTTGCTAGTGAATAGGTTGAATACGACGGGACTATCGGTTGGCGTTGTTCAGTTGAATGGATCAGCTCCCGTGAATACGTTGATTGCGCGGCTGCCGAATGCCTCCTGATCAAGTTATAATCATAGTTTGATTTGAGTTTGCATTTGTCGAGAGGGTGTCATGAAGCGTTGTGGACTAGTTATTGTCATCGTGGCGTGTGTAATGACCACTGCCGCATCAGCCACTGAACAGGTTTATCATCCGGTCAGCCCAACGTTTGGCGGCAATCCGCTCAACGGCAGTTTTTTGCTGTCGACTGCTCAGGCGCAGGGGAAAGGGGTGAAATCGGGTCAGCAGAGTCCCGATTTGTCCGGTCTCACTAATGCGCTTAGCGGTATCGGCACCGGGGCGAGCTCAACGCCGATTGTTGTAATCGGGGGGAACGGGCTGCCGGTGGTGCCGGCTAGCCCATAGTTTAAGTCGATTGTCGACACTGAGTGATGGATTGCTTTGCGCGCGGCGTATGTCGCATCATTGGGGTTGGAGCGTGCACTCAATTTTTCTGCGAATGGCATGTGCGGGAGCGCTCGCGTTAGCGACCGCTGGCTGTGCTGTTACAGGGTCTGATAAGGATCCTATTACCCCGCAAGCCAGTATGGTGCAGCCGACCAAGACAGGCATTGTGTTAGACACTCTGCCGCCACCGAAGCGCAAGCTCGACGTCTCCGTTTATAATTTCCCCGATCTAACCGGACAGAACAAGTCGAATGATAATTTTGCTGAGTTTTCTCGCGCTCTGACTCAAGGGGGTAGCTCGATCCTGACCGATGTGCTGGTCAAGGCCGGGGGCGGAGCTTGGTTCGATGTCGCAGAGCGAGCCGATCTGCAGCCGCTGCTGCAAGAACGTCAGATCATTCAGAACACGCGCAATGCCTTGGAGGGAAAGAAAGCGCCCAGTCTGCCGCCGCTGAGGTTTGCCGGAATCATTCTGGAAGGTGGCGTTATCGGTTACGACACCAATGAAACCACCGGCGGTATCGGTGCCAACTACCTCGGCCTTGGCGGTAACGCCCAATATCGCCAAGACATCATCACGGTTGCGCTTCGTGCCGTCAGCGTCCAAACCGGACGTGTCCTCGCATCGGTAACAACAACCAAGATCATCTATTCGGTCAATGTCAGCGGCACCGGTTTCCAGTTTGCAGCAATCGACCATCTGCTCCAGGCCGACCTCGGCTTCACCAAAAATTCCCCGGCGACCCTGGCGGTCCGAGAGGGCATCCAGCTCGCGGTCTATTCCTTGATCTTCGAAGGCGTTAAAAATGGCCTTTGGGAATTCCGCGACCCTGTAGCGGGCGCCGCATTCATGAGGCTCCTCGACGAACAAAAAAAGGCAATCGCGCCAATCCCTGTCGTGACCGCGGAGCCGCCGCCGGTGCGCACGGCACTCGTTTCGAAGTAAGAGTCTTATTTTCCAACCGGTCGTGCGGTTTGGGTCGCGCTATAACAGGCTGGCGACGACGCATTCTGCTGATTGCATGTCGCCGGCGTCGAGGGACTCCCAGAGGCGGCGCTCCCGTTCGACGCTGGCCCGCCCTCGGGTGTTGATGGCGTTTTGGTAGATTTGGCCGCCGGTGTTGCCGCCGCGGGTACGCGACCATGAGCTTGTTCAATATGAACTTCGGACGAGTGCCGTGACCGCGCAAGTGTTGCGGTGAACGGACCAGGGCAGGCACAAACCAAAAGCGTCGTCACAATGATACGCTGTGCACGGTGTGCCGACATGGGAATCACCCGCAAAAAGGGCAGGTCACTTTGGCCTGTCCGGCCGAAACTGTAGAATTGCACCGCAGTGAGTTCAACAGTAAGCGTAGCGCCGAGGCCCTCTGGATTGTTTGTGCGGAGTCATGAGAGCACCGCTAGAAGAGTCATCTTCTGGAAGGGTGCTCACAATGGACGACCATTCTGACGACATAAGACGACCGTTGTCACCGCGCATTGAAGTGTTCGCTG
>JAFKKH010000010.1 GCA_017305665.1 Hyphomicrobiales bacterium | reverse complement strand
ATGCGGGTGTTAGATCTCCGGGTTCTCATTCATACACGGATTGGCAGCGCGTGATGTCCGTATCGACGCAAAAAAACATGCCGTTACGGGCGGGGGAACGAGGTGCGACAGCCGGCGCATTTCATATCGAAGATGTCTACCCGTCCGTCGATGCCGGGCGGTTTCCGGTCAAGCGGCTTGCAGGCGAGACGATTGACGTCTGGGCCGATATTTTCCGCAGCGGTCACGACATCATTGCGGCGCAATTGATCTGGCGCCGCGAGGACAGTCACGACTGGCAGAAGTCGCCAATGACGCTGCATGACAACGATCGCTGGTTTGGCGTCTTTATGCCGGGGGAACCCGGACGTTATGTCTATGCCATCGAGGCGTGGACCGACGAGTTCGCCACCTGGAAGCATGGCTTCGAGCTAAAACAGAAAGCCGGCCAAGATGTCAGCCTCGATGCACTGGAAGGCGCCGCACTGCTGACACGCGCCCAGTTCGGCAGCAAGGAGTGCACCGCGATCATCGTTCGTCAGTGCGAAGACTTTCTCCAGAATGGCGATCCCGCAAGCCTGCTCGTTCCGGAGCTTGTCGCAGCCATGCGAGAAGGCCGCGAGCGCAGCGACCTGACCCGGTCGCAACTCTATCCCCTGACGATCGACCGGGACCGTGCGATCGCAGGCGCCTGGTACGAGATGGTGCCGCGCAGCCAGAGTACAGTCGCCGGCCAGCACGGGACGTTCCGCGACTGCATCGCCCGATTGCCGGATATCGCCGCGATGGGATTCGACGTTCTTTATTTCACGCCGATCCATCCTATCGGCAGGATCAATCGCAAAGGGCGCAACAACGCGCTCACCGCAACCGAGGGCGACCCCGGCAGCCCCTATGCCATCGGCGCCCGTGAAGGCGGTCACGATGCGATCCACCCCGATCTTGGCACGTTCGACGATTTTCGCGACCTCGTCGCGGCTTGCAAGACCCATGGGCTGGAGGTTGCCCTCGATATCGCCGTGCAGTGTTCGCCAGACCATCCCTGGCTGACGCAGCATCCAGACTGGTTCAAGCGCCGCCCGGATGGCTCGATGCGCTACGCGGAAAATCCGCCGAAGAAATACGAAGATATCGTCAATCCGGATTTCAGTTGCGAGGACGCCGGCTCGCTGTGGAATGCGCTGCGCGATGTCATCCTGTTCTGGATCGGTCATGGCGTTCGGATCTTCCGCATCGACAACCCGCACACCAAACCGTTCCATTTCTGGGAATGGCTGATCCGCGAAGTCCAGTCCAAGGACCCCGGCGTTATCTTCCTCGCGGAGGCCTTCACGCGGCCGAAGGTGATGAAAGGCCTGGCGAAGCTCGGCTTCACGCAGTCCTATACGTACTTCACATGGCGCACCCAGAAGTGGGAAATCGAATCTTATCTCAATGAGCTGACGGGATATCCCGAGCGCGACTACTACCGGCCCAATTTCTTCGTCAACACGCCGGACATCCTCCCTTATCACCTGCAAAGCGGCGAACCCTGGATGTTCAAGTCGCGCGTGGCATTGGCCGCGATGCTGTCGAGCAATTACGGCGTCTATAACGGCTTCGAATTACTCGAACACGATTCCATTCCGGGACGCGAGGAATATCTCAACTCGGAAAAGTACGAGATCAGGACTCGCGACTGGAACGCGCCGGGCAATATCAAGCCGTATATCACGGCACTCAATCAAGCCCGCCGCGCCAATCCGGCGCTGCTGCAGACGCGCAATCTGAAATTCCTGCCGATCGACAACGATCAAATCATCGCCTTCACCAAGCAATCCACCGACGGCAGGAATACTGTCGTTGGTGCCATCGCGCTGTCACGCGACGCCAGCGAGTTCTGGCTTCCGCTCGATTCCATCCAGGTGCAGACCACCGGCGGATCGAAGGTTCCAGTCGTCCTGGAAAACCTCATGACCAGCGAACGTCATGCCGTCGAATGGGGTGGCGTGCGCTTGCGACTTGATCCGTTGCGCGATCCCGCGCTGTTGTTCCGCTGTCTGGTGTGAGGGCTCATCATGAACGAGATGACCCAGATCGAAGCGGACAGATACATCCACACGGACGACCTCTGGTACAAAGATGCCATCATCTACCAGTTGCACGTGAAGGCTTTCGCCGACAGCAACAATGACGGCATCGGCGACTTCGTCGGACTCACCAACAAGCTGGACTATCTGCAGGAGCTCGGCGTCACCACACTGTGGCTGCTGCCGTTCTACCCGTCTCCGGGGCGCGACGACGGCTACGACATCGCGGACTACGGCTCGATCAATCCCGACTTCGGCACGATGAAGGACTTTCGCCGCTTCATTTCCGAGGCGCGACGCCGCGGCCTGCGGGTGATTACCGAGCTCGTCATCAACCACACCTCCGACCAGCACAAATGGTTCAAGCGCGCCCAGCGCAGTCCGCCGGGATCAAGCGCCCGCAACTGGTACGTCTGGAGCGATACCGACAAGAAATACGAAGAAACCCGCATCATCTTTACCGATACGGAGAAATCCAACTGGACCTGGGATGCCGAGGCCAACGCATATTATTGGCATCGCTTCTTTTCCCATCAGCCGGATCTCAATTTCGACAACCCGCGGGTGGTCAGGGCCGTCGTTCAGGTGATGAAGCGGTGGCTCGACGCCGGTGTCGACGGATTCCGACTCGATGCCATTCCCTACCTCTGCGAGCGCGACGGCACCAACAACGAGAATCTTCCGGAAACCCATGCGGTCATCAAGCATATCCGCGCGGAGCTTGATGCCTATGCGAAAGGCAAGGTCCTGCTGGCGGAGGCCAACCAGTGGCCGGAGGACGTGCAGTTCTATTTTGGCGACGGCGACGAATGCCACATGGCCTATCACTTCCCGCTGATGCCACGCATCTACATGGCCATCGCGCAGGAAGATCGCTTCCCAATCACTGACATCTTGCGGCAGACGCCCGACATCCCCGCGAACTGCCAGTGGGCAATGTTTCTGCGCAACCACGACGAGCTGACGCTCGAAATGGTGACCGACGTGGAGCGCGATTATCTGTGGTCGACTTATGCCGCCGATCCCCGTGCGCGCATCAATCTCGGCATTCGCCGTCGCCTCGCGCCTTTGATGGACAACGACCGTCGCAAGATCGAATTAATGAATTCGCTGCTGATGTCCTTCCCTGGCACGCCGATCATCTATTACGGCGACGAAATCGGAATGGGTGACAACATCTATCTCGGCGACCGCAATGGCGTCCGCACCCCAATGCAGTGGACGCCGGACCGTAATGGCGGCTTTACGCGCTGCGATCCTGCGCGCCTCTATGCGCCGCCGGTCATGGACGCGGTTTACGGCTACGAATCCGTCAACGTCGAGGCCCAGTCGCGCAGCCTGTCTTCGCTCTTGAACTGGACGAAAAAGCTGATCTCGGTGCGCAAATCGAGCCAGGTTTTCGGTCGCGGGACCATGTCATTCGTGCGCTCGTCCAATCGCAGCGTCCTCGCTTATGTCCGGCAGCACGGCGACGAGGTCGTCCTCTGCGTCGCCAACTTGTCGCGATCGGCACAGGCATCCGAGTTGGATTTGTCGCAATGGAAAGGACGCTGTCCTCAGGAAATGCTGGGCAGGACGACGTTCCCCGACATCGGCGAACTCGCTTATCTGATCACGCTCGCGCCTTACGGCTTCTACTGGTTTCGCCTGACTGAGAAGCCGCCGTCACCGAATGTCCCAACAACCATTGTCCCGGACTACGAAACCCTCGTGGTTCCCCTCGGCTCGACCTGGATGTCGCTGGCGCGAACCCGCGCGATCTTCGAGCACGACGTCCTGCCGTCGCATCTCGCCCGCGCGCGCTGGTTCCCGGAACGCTCGGCCAGCGCCATCACGGCACGTGTTCCGGCGGCGATTCCGCTGTTGGAGGATATGATTTCGCGGCCGTGGCTGATGATCTTCGATGTGACCCACCACGGACAATCGGGACGGTATGCGATGCCGATCCGGATCAAGTGGGAACGGCTCGACCGGCGCCAGTATGATGCCAGAACCATCGCCGCTGTACGGCAGGGCGCGCGTGAAGGCACGCTGATCGACAGCGCCTTCGAGAAGGATCTGATCGCCGGCATCATCGATAACCTGCGTGGCCGCTCGGTCTTTGAGGAAAGCGAGTTGCGGCTCGCCTACATTCCGACAGACCGGCTGGCTTCAATCCCGGACGAGCCGATCGACATTGTCCGTGCGGTGCAGACCGAGCAATCCAACAGTACCGCACTGGTCGACAATAAATTCGTCGTCAAGCTCTATCGAAAGCTCGAGAATGGCATCAATCCGGAGGTCGAGGTGGGGCGTTTCCTCACCGATGTCGCCGGCTTCGCCAATACCCCCGCCCTGCTCGGCAGCGTGGAGCTCTCGGGGCAGGACTCGGATTGTGCCGTCGCCATCGTCCATGCCTTTGTCGGCAACCAGGGCGATGCCTGGACAGTCAGCAGCGCGGCTCTGGACCGGTTTATCGACGAGCAGCGGCTGGTCGGCGCCAGCGATTCCACGCCGGCCCTGGAAGAAAAGGCGGTGTATCAACGCTACATGACGCAGACCGGCAAGCGCGTCGCCGAAATGCAGGTGGCGTTGGCGAGCCGCGACGATATTCCGGACTTCCATCCTGAGCCGGTGACACCGCCCGACGTCGAGCGCTTGATCAATCGCCTGATGAGCCGCGCCGAACAGACGTTCGACCGCCTCGCCCAGGCCAAACTGTCCGAGTCGGATCGACTTCTTGCCGACGAGGTGTTGGGCATCCGCACCATGCTGCACGGCCGGCTGCTCGAATTGCTGCCCTCGTCGATCAAGATGCACAACATCCGACATCACGGCGACTTCCATCTTGGGCAGATCCTCGTCGTCCGTGACGATATCTTCATCATCGATTTCGAAGGCGAGCCGCGCCGTAGCCTCGCAGAGCGCCGGATGAAGGCGCCCGCCGCACGCGACGTCGCGGGACTGATCAGATCCATCGACTATTCCGTCACCTCCGCACAGGAGCGAGCGCTCAAAACGGGGACTGATGACGACGGACGCCTGGCAGAAGCATTGTCGGCCTGGCGCGACGAGGCGACACAAACCTTCCTCAGCGCTTATCGGGAGGCGATGTCCGACCCACGATTGTGGCCACAAGACGAGGCCGCCGCCGACCGGACCTTGCAGTTTTTCCTTCTCGAGAAGGCGTTCTACGAAATCGATTACGAACTCGCCCATCGCCCGGACTGGCTTCGTGTCGCATTGGGCGGCGCGCTTCGCGTGCTGCGTAAATAGGAAGCGGAATCGCGCATGACCGAACTGTCTTCCGAAGCCCGCGCCATTATCGAGGGGCGGCACTCAGACCCCTTTCACTACCTCGGTCGCCATCGCGAGAACGGCCGTCAGGTAGTTCGTACCTACCTGCCAGACGCATCCGAGGTTCTCGTCGTCGACGAACACGGTGGCAAAATCACGCTGGATCGCATTCACGACGCCGGCCTTTTCCTGGGCGACCTGCCGAACGGCACGGAGCGTTATCGTCTGCGCGCCCGCTACGGTGCCGACACGGTCGAGTTCGAGGACCCCTATCGCTTTCCGCCAATCCTCAGCGATTTCGATATGTATCTGCTCGGCGAAGGCACCCATCAACGGCTCTATGACACGCTTGGCGCCCATCCGATGACAATGGACGGCGTAGACGGAATCGGATTCGTCGTGCTCGCTCCCAATGCCCGCACCGTCGCCGTCGTCGGCGATTTCAATTTCTGGGATCGGCGGCGGCACCCGATGCGCGTGCGCGGCGCCGGATATTGGGAGCTGTTTGTTCCCGGCGCACGGACAGGCAGCCACTACAAATTCGCAATCACGGATCGCAACGGAAGCCTGCTGCCGCTGAAATCCGATCCGATGGCATTTGCCGCAGAAGTTCGGCCGAACACGGCGTCCATCGTATTCGACGAAACGACGCTGCCGCATCCCACGTCTGCGGCGGATACGATCAACGCGCGCAGCGCACCGATTTCAATTTACGAGGTTCACCTAGGATCGTGGCGACGCGGCAACGACAACCAGTGGCTATCCTACCGCGACCTTGCGGACACCCTGCCCCGCTATGTCCGCGAGCTCGGCTTCACCCACATCGAGTTGATGCCGGTGAACGAGCACCCATTCGACGGATCGTGGGGCTATCAACCCACCGGCCTCTTTGCACCGACCAGCCGCTTCGGCTCCCCAGTCGACTTCGCCCATCTGGTCGATGCCTGTCATCGTGAAGGACTCGGCGTCCTGCTGGATTGGGTCCCCGGCCACTTCCCTGACGACCCGCACGGTCTCGGACATTTCGACGGCACCGCGCTTTACGAACATGCCAATCCGCTACAGGGCCGCCATCTCGACTGGGGCACCTTGATCTACAACTACGGCCGCACCGAGGTGGTGAACTTCCTCGTGTCCAATGCGCTGTTCTGGCTCGATCGCTACGGCGTTGACGGGCTTCGTGTCGATGCCGTCGCGTCCATGCTCTATCTCGACTACAGCCGGCCCGAAGGCGGCTGGATTCCCAACAAGCATGGCGGGCGCGAGAATCTCGAAGCCATCGAATTTCTGCGCCGGTTCAACCGCGAAGTCTTCGGCAAATTTCCGCACGCCACCACAGCGGCTGAAGAATCGACGGCGTGGCCGCAGGTATCGCGGCCGATCGAGTTCGGCGGTCTTGGCTTCGGCTACAAATGGAACATGGGCTGGATGCACGACACGCTGAACTACATCAGCAAGGATCCGATTTACCGCAAGCATCATCACGGCCAGATCCTGTTTGGCCTGCACTATGCCTTTTCCGAGAATTTCATTCTGCCGCTCTCCCATGACGAGGTGGTGCACGGAAAGCGCTCGATCCTTGGCCGTATGCCGGGCGACGACTGGCAGCGCTTCGCCAACTTGCGTGCCTACTACGCATTCATGTTCGGTCATCCCGGCAAAAAGCTAATGTTCATGGGCGCGGAATTCGGCCAGGAACGCGAGTGGAACCACGACCGCTCACTCGACTGGTACCTTCTCGATCAGGCGCGCCATCAAGGCATTCAAGCCGTCATTCGCGATCTCAACGCGCTCTATCGCAGCGTCCCCGCACTGCATGAACTGGATTGCGATCCGGCAGGATTCGAATGGATTATCGCCAACGACGCCGACCGCAGCGTATTCGCCTGGATGCGCAAGGGCGAAGACGGCCATGCCCGCTGCCTGGTGATCGCCAACTTCACGCCAAGCGTGCATCGCGACTTCCGGGTGCGGGTCCCCTTCCCCGGCAAATGGCGCGAGGTGCTCAATACGGATTCAGCGCATTACGGCGGCAGCAACGTCGGAAACAGCGGGATGGTCGAGACGCTGAGCGGGGTCATTCCCGAACTAAGCCTGACGCTGCCGCCGCTCGCGGTGATCTTTCTGGTTCCGGAATTCTCGTGATGAGACTGTCCGAAGGCACTCATGTCCGCCTCGGTTCAAACTGGGATGGGCGCGGAACGAATTTCGCGCTCTTCTCCGCCAATGCGGAAAAAGTCGAGCTCTGCCTGTTCGATGGCCAGGGTCGCCGGGAAATCGAACGCGTCACGCTGCCCGAACACAACGAAGGCGTCTGGCATGGTTATCTGAACGATATCTCGCCGGGGCAACTCTACGGCTACCGCGTCTACGGCCCCTACGATCCCCAGCATGGCCATCGCTTCAATCCCCACAAGCTTCTGCTCGATCCTTATGCGAGGAAAGTCAGCGGCCGGCTGGTCTGGAGCGATGCGCACTTCGCCTATCGCACCGGCAGTCCGCGCGAAGATCTTTCCTTCGACCGGCGCGACAATGCGCGCGCCATGCCGAAGGCAACCGTGATCGACGAAACGTTCAACTGGGGACGGCGTGAGCCACGGCCCAGCATTTCCTGGGAAGACACGATCATCTACGAGGCGCACGTCAAGGGCCTGACCAGGACACGTCAGGATGTCTCCCCCGAATTGCGCGGCAGCTATCGTGCACTCGCAGCACCGGCAACGATCGCTCATCTGCGACGTCTCGGCGTCACAACCGTCGAGCTTCTGCCGATTCACGGCTTTGTCGACGACCGGCAACTGGTCGAGCGCAAGCTCTGCAATTACTGGGGCTACAATTCGATCTCATTCTTCGCGCCGGAGCAGCGCTATGCCCAGGATAGCGCGCTGGACGAATTCCGCATGTCCGTCGCCCGGCTGCACGATGCCGGCTTCGAGGTCATGCTCGATGTCGTTTACAACCACACGGCCGAAGGCAATCACCTTGGCCCGACGCTTTCGTTCCGCGGCATCGACAATGCGTCCTATTACTGGCTGATGCCGGACAACGCGCGCTATTACGACGACTTCACAGGCACCGGAAATTCGCTGAACCTGACCCATCCTCGCGTTTTGCAGATTGTCATGGATTCACTGCGTTATTGGGTCGAGGTTTGCCACATCGATGGCTTCCGCTTCGATCTGGCGAGTACGCTGGCGCGTGGCCCGCAAGGATTCGATCGCAATAGTTCGTTCCTCAACGCCGTGCGGCAGGATCCGGTTCTGGCGAGCGTCAAGCTCGTCGCCGAGCCCTGGGACGTCGGCGCCGGCGGCTATCAGGTCGGAAGTTTCCCGTCGCAGTGGTCGGAGTGGAACGATCGATATCGCAGCACGCTGCGCCGTTACTGGGCCGGCGAAGGCAACCTGATCGGCGATGTCAGTGGACGCATGACGGGCTCATCCGACCTTTTCAACCACGACGATCGCTCACCGCGCGCCGGAATCAATCACGTCACCGTCCACGACGGCTTCACGCTCGCCGATCTATTTTCCTACAACGAAAAACACAATGAGGCCAACGGCGAGGACAATCGCGATGGCTCCAATGACAACCACAGCAACAATTGCGGACACGAAGGGCCGACCGACGATCCCGCGATTCTCGCGTTGCGGCGACAGCTTCACAAGAACCAGCTCGCCTGCCTGCTGCTTGCCCAAGGAGTCCCCCTCATTCTCGCCGGCGACGAGGTTGGCAACAGTCAGAGCGGAAACAACAATGCCTATTGCCAGGACAACGAGGTCGGATGGATCGACTGGGGCAATCTCGGGAATGATGCCGACGACATGACGGATTTTGTCGGCCACCTGACAGCGATCCGCAGGCAATTTCCCCAGATCAGAGCCCGACAATGGATCGTCGGGAAGAAGGCGGATGGCTCCTATGGCGTGCTATGGCTGACGCCCGATGGCAATGAGATGACTGAAGCCGACTGGAATTTTCCGGAAGGCCGGTTCCTCTCTTATGTGCTCGGGCCGATGGAGCACGGTCACCAAGCCCTTTATGTGGTCCTGAACGCCGCGCCCGAACCGATCGAATTCAAGCTCCCCGACATGGAGGACTACAAGGCATGGTCGCTGATACTGCATACCGCGGCCGATGATGTCGATCACAGTGTCCACAAGCCTCACGCGACCATGCAGGCACCGCCGCGCAGCGTGATCGCATTCGCAGGTCGGCCATGAACGAGGGGCGCTTTGGCCCCATTCTTACACCGGAAAGCGCGATATTCCGGCTCTGGGCACCTGCGGCCCGCGAAGTGGCCGTCATCAGCGACCGCACGCACAAAATGGCGAAGGACGACAACGGCTGGTTCACCGCCGAAGTCGCATCGGCACATGCCGGGATGCTCTATCACTTCCGGATTGATGACGAGCTGGACGTACCGGACCCCGCTTCGGCATTTCAGCCCGCGGATGTTTCAGGCCCAAGCGAGCTCGTCGATCACGACCGATTCCAATGGAAGGCGACCGGCTGGCGCGGACGCCCCTGGCATGACGCGATCATCCTCGAATGCCACGTCGGCACATTCACGCCGGAAGGTACCTATCGGGCCATCATCGACAAGCTCGATCATCTGGTTTCAACTGGAATCACCGCGCTCGAACTCATGCCGCTCGGCGACTTCGCCGGCACGCGAAACTGGGGTTATGACGGTGTGCTGTGGTATGCGCCTGATCATGTCTATGGCACGCCGGACGATCTCAAGGAGCTGATCGATCAGGCCCATCTGCGCGGGCTGATGGTCTTTCTCGATGTCGTCTACAATCACTTCGGACCGGAAGGTAACTACCTCGGACATTATGCACCGCAGTTCTTCTGCGACGTCCAGACTCCTTGGGGGGCGGCGATCGATTACCGCGTTCCCGAGGTTCGCGCCTTCACGATCGACAACGCGCTGCACTGGCTCGACAACTACCGGTTCGACGGGCTGCGTCTCGATGCCGTGCACGCCATCGTCCAGCCGGGCGAGCCATCGATCCTGACCGATATCAGCCGTGCCGTCGGCATCCTGGCGCAGCAAACCGGGCGGCACATCCATCTCGTGCTGGAGAATGACGACAACCGCGCCCACCTGCTCGACCCAACCTCCGCGATCCCCGCTGGACGATATCGCGCGCAGTGGAATGACGACTATCACCACGTCTGGCACGTGATCCTTACCCAGGAAACGCAGGGCTACTACCGCGACTATGCGCGACATCCACGGCGCCTGCTGGCGCGAACGCTGCGCGCGGGGTTCGCCTATCAGGGTGAACCTTCTGCTCATCGCGGAGGACAAGCGCGTGGCGAATCGGTCGGCTCGCTTCCGCCAGCGGCCTTCGTGAACTTCCTCCAGAATCACGACCAGATCGGCAATCGCGCGCTCGGCGATCGCCTCGAGTGGACCGCCGACGCGCGCGCCATCGAAGCAGCTCTGGCGATCACACTACTCGCTCCCATGCCGCCCCTGATGTTCATGGGCGAGGAATGGGGCGCAACCACACCCTTCCCGTTCTTCTGCGACTTCAAAGGCGACCTCGCTGATGCGGTGCGGGCCGGGCGGCGGCGCGAGTTTGCCGGTGCCTATGAGACGTTCGGCGACGACGTTCCCGATCCCCTCGCGCTGTCGACATTCAAATCCGCCGTTCTGGCATGGCCCGATAAAAATCGGAATCCACCGCGTCTTGCGTTCATCAGGAATCTGCTGCGCATCCGCAGCACCGAACTCATGCCGCATCTTGCCGGCTCAGCTTTCGCCACAGCCGATCTCCGGCAAGACGACCGCCTGCTGATTACCCGCTGGACGCTCGGCGACGGCACTCCGTTGCACCTGCGCGCCAACATCTCGGATCAGGCCGTCTCCAATGACGCCCCCGCCATGCCTGGCCGCCCGATCTGGGGCGGTCTGCCGCCGACGCGCATGCCGGCGTGGTCGGTATTCTGGTCGATCGGAGCCGCCTGATGAAGACAGGAATTCCCGGCGCGACCTACCGCGTACAACTCACGCCGCGTTTCACGTTCGATGACGCCGCGGCTATTGTGCCGTATCTCAAAAAACTCGGTATCACGCACCTCTACACGTCGCCTTTCATGAAGGCACGCCGGGGCAGCACCCACGGCTACGACATCGTCGACCACAATGCGATCAATCCCGAACTTGGCGGCGAGGATGGTTTCAACCGGCTGAGTGCCACGCTGAAATCTCACGGTTTTGGCCTGATCCTGGATTTCGTTCCGAACCATATGGGCGTGCATTACGCTGACAATCGCTGGTGGCTCGATGTTCTGGAATGGGGACAGCGCTCGCCATTCGCGGAATCCTTCGACATCGATTGGGACATGCTGCCGTTCCGCAAAAAGCCGGGCGTGCTGCTTCCTATCCTGGGTTCGTCCTACGGACAGTCGTTGACGCAAGGCGACATCGAACTGAAATTCGATCCGTCCAGCGGAAGCTTCTCCGCTTGGTATTTTCAGCATCGCCTGCCGATCGCGCCGGAACGGTACAGCGAGATCCTGCGTTCGGTTGCAGCACAGGCTCCGGAAGATCGCCCGAACACCACAAAGGCCCTGCTGGCGATCGCGGATCGTTATGCAGGTCTGGACAATCCCAAGCGCGACCGCGCTTCTGAACTCAAGCGGGAGATTGCGGCCATAGACGGCGGCACGGCAGCGATCGACCATGGTCTCGATGCCTACCGAGCCGGCCCTGACAGGCCCGCGCAGACACAGACGCTGCATCATCTGCTCGAGCGGCAGCATTACAGGTTAGCACATTGGAAGCTGGCGGCCAGCGAGATCAACTATCGCCGCTTCTTCGATGTCAACGAGCTGGCGGGACTTCGTGTCGAAGATCGCGACACGTTCGAGCGTATCCATGGCCTCGTACGCAGACTCATCGCCGAGGACAAAATCCAGGGCTTGCGGCTCGACCACATCGATGGATTGCGGGATCCCGCGCAATATTGCCAGCGGCTCCGGCGGTTGATCCACGACGCGCAAGGCTCTCATCGCCGTCCGTTCTATCTTTTGATCGAGAAGATCCTTGGAGAACACGAAGCGCTCCCGAAATTTGTCGGCATCGATGGGACGACTGGATATGAATGGTTGAATGCCATTACCCATGTTCTTGCCGACCGAACCGGTCTCGACGCTCTTGACGAGATCTGGCGTCAGATCAGCAATGCATCTCCCTCCTTCGATCCTGTCCTGCGGGCCGCCAAGCAGCGCGTACTGGCGACCTTACTCGTGAGCGAGTTCACGGTGCTGACGCGGCTACTCGCTCGCATCGCTGCCGGCCACTACTCTACCCGCGACTATTCCGAGGATAGTCTCCGTCAGGCACTTGAACTGTTCGTTCTGCATTTTCCGGTCTACCGCACCTACATCACACCGGCCGGGCCGGCTGAAGGCGACCGACAGCTCATCGCAGAGACGATCGCGAAGGCGCGGGAGGACTGGTTCGCGGCCGACGATGGCATCTTCGATTTCCTGCAGGATGCGTTGACACTCGACTTGCTGGCGCCGGGCCGACCCGCGCACAGCCGGCCGCGCGTGCGCCGGTTTGCATTCAAGGTCCAGCAATTCACCGGTCCGACCATGGCGAAGTCGCTCGAGGACACCGCCTTCTATCGCTATCACCGCTTGTTGGCCTTCAATGAGGTCGGGGGTGATCCGGCCGCGCCAGCTATCGACGTTGAAACATTCCACCGATTCATGAGCGAGCAAGCGCATCGCTGGCCGCATGGGCTGACCGCCACGGCGACCCACGACACCAAGCGCGGTGAAGATGCCCGCGCCCGCATCCTTGCACTGACCGAACTTCCTGGCGAATGGACAAGCATGGTCGCGCGCTGGAAGACCATGAACGCGGGGATCATTTCCACGCGCAATGGTGTACGCAGCCCATCCGTGGCGGATGAATACATGCTGTATCAGGCATTGATCGGCGCATTGCCTCTCGACGGTATCACGCCAGAGTTTGTCGCGCGCATGCAAGGCTACGTCGAAAAGGCCTGCCGGGAAGCCAAACTGCAGACGAGCTGGCTCAATCCAGATACGAACTACGAAGCTGGCGTTCGAGAATTTCTGACCGGGATTCTGGACAGTCGCCGATCAGGAGACTTTCTACAATCCCTGAGCACCTTCGCACGACGCACGTCGCTGATCGGTGCCCTGAACTCCCTCAGCCAGATCACGCTGAAAGCAACGATCCCCGGTGTCCCGGATTTTTATCAGGGAACGGAACTCTGGGATTTTTCGCTGGTCGATCCCGATAACCGGCGCCCGGTTGATTTTTCGCGACGTGAAGCAATTCTCGACGGCGAAATCAGCGATATGGCGGATTTAGCCAATACCTGGAGTGACGGCCTCCTCAAACTCGTCTGGATGCGACAACTTCTGGAGCTTCGGCGCCGCCATTTGGTGCTTTTTACCGAGGGGAGCTATCACCCTCTCGCCGTCGAGGGTGCGGACAGAAATCATGTGATCGCCTTCGCCCGCATTCATCAGAATGACGCGGTGATCGTGGCCACGCTGCGCCACTTCGCGCCGCTAACAGACAGTGGAACGATTTGGCCCGCCTACGAACGGCTCGATGCGACGATCGACATCGCGGGACTTTCGCTCGATCATCCCGGCCCGGCCAATAAGCTCAGGCTAAGCGAGGTTCTCACCCACGTTCCGGCCATTGTGCTGCCTGCACATGCCAAAAAATCGTCGCGATATTTCCGTTCATTCAATCGCGGAACCAAAGTTCCATCGAAGGAACCTGTGGAGCAATCGGCGGTCAAGCACCATGTTGGCAAAACTGCTAACCGCTCAAAGACTGCATAAGGGACCTCAAGATTCTAAACTCCGGCAGTTCGCGAGTCGGAAACGACGATGGCAGGGATTCAGTATGGTCTTTGAACTCTTTCCCAAGCGATATCGCATCCTCGAATACGATGCGCCGACCCGGTCGGTGCCGAAGGACAGCGATATTGTGGCGGATATCAAAAGTACGATGCTGTCCAAGATCGTCCTGGTGGCTGGAAAGGACGTCGATCGTGCCAGCCTCCACGACTGGTACATCGCGGCGGCGCTGACGCTGCGCGACCGCATTGTTCACCAGTGGCTTCAATCCGATCGCGTAGCTCACAATCACGGGGACAAGCACGTCTATTATCTGTCGCTCGAATTTCTGATCGGGCGCCTGCTGACTGATGCTCTGACCAACATGTCCCTGATGGAGCCGTTCCGCACGGCGCTCGAGGACCTCGGCATCGATTTCGGGGAACTGCGCGAGATCGAGCCGGATGCGGCGCTCGGCAATGGCGGATTGGGACGCCTTGCCGCGTGTTTCATGGAGAGCATGGCGACCCTCGCAATTCCGGCGCAGGGCTACGGCATCCGTTACGAACACGGGTTATTCCGCCAGATCGTATCCGACGGCTGGCAGGAGGAATTTCCCGAACAGTGGCTGCTTTCCGGAAACCCTTGGGAATTCGAGCGCAGCGACGTGGTGTTCGACATCCACTACGGCGGACGGCTCGAGCGTACTGAACGAAGCGACGGAACATCCGAAGTAAACTGGATTCCGGGCGAGACCATCCAGGCTGTGGCCTACGACACGCCGATCGTCGGCTGGCGCGGTCATCACGTCAACGCACTGCGGCTATGGTCGGCGCGCGCGGTCGACCCAATGCGGCTCGATGCCTTCAACAGCGGCGATCACCTCGGCGCGATGTCGGAGATGGCGCGAGCGCAGGCGATCTCAAAATTCCTGTATCCCAGCGACGAAACACCGGCCGGCCGTGAACTGCGTCTGCGTCAGGAGTATTTCTTCGTCTCGGCCTCATTGCAGGACATCATCGCCTGCCATTTGCGCATGGGCGGCGATATCCAATCATTGCCCTCGCTCGCGGCAATTCAGCTCAACGACACCCATCCCAGCCTCGCCGTTCCCGAATTGATGCGGCTACTGGTCGACAAGCATCATATCGGCTGGGACGAGGCTTGGGAGATCACCACCAAAACGATCTCCTACACCAACCACACGCTGCTGCCGGAGGCACTGGAAACCTGGCAGGTCGACCTGTTCGAGCGCATGCTTCCACGTCATCTCGACATCATCTATCGCATCAATGTCGAGCATCTCGCCGAAGCGGAACGGCATGCGCAAGGAGACACGCGCTACCGCGCAGCGGTTTCGTTGATCGACGAAACCGGCGGCCGCCGCGTCCGCATGGGGCACCTCGCCTTCGTCGGCTCCCATCGCATCAACGGCGTGTCGGCCATGCACAGCGAATTGATGCGGGAAACCGTGTTCGCCGACCTGAACAGCCTTTATCCCGGTCGCATCACCAACAAGACCAACGGCATCACGTTCCGCCGCTGGCTGCACCAATGCAATCCCGGCCTTACATCCCTGCTGCAGGATGCCTGCGGCACGGCCGTGCTCGATGAGCCCGAGCGGCTGCGGATGCTGGAGCGTCTGTCCGACGACCGTGCATTCCAGAAACGTTTCCAGGCGGTCAAGCGGACCAACAAGATCGCGCTGGCCCAGACCATTGCCAGACGACTCGGCGTCGTCGTCGACCCCTCGGCGCTGTTCGACGTCCAGATCAAACGCATTCACGAATACAAGCGGCAGCTTCTTAACGCGGTCGAAACGATTGCACTCTACCACGCGATCCAGGCAAATCCCGACGGCAACTGGACGCCGCGTGTCAAGATTTTCGCCGGAAAAGCCGCTGCGAGTTACCATCAGGCCAAGCTGATCATCAAGCTCATCAACGACATCGGCAATGTCATCAACAACGACCCATCGATCAAGGGACTTCTGAAGGTCGTTTTCATCCCGAACTACAATGTCAGCACGGCTGAGATCATTGTCCCCGCGAGCGATCTGTCCGAGCAGATCTCCACGGCCGGCATGGAAGCCTCCGGGACCGGAAACATGAAGCTTGCGCTCAACGGCGCGATCACCATCGGAACGCTCGATGGCGCCAACATCGAGATTCTCGAACACGTCGGCGATGACAACATCTTCATTTTTGGCATGAAGGCTGACGAGGTGGTTCGGCGCCGGGCCATGGGGCTCGATGCCACCGATATCATCTCGTCATCTCCAGCTCTTGCCGGTGCCATCGACGCCATCGAACGCGGCGCATTTTCGCCGGATGATGTGTCCCGGTTTACACCGATCGCCCATGCGCTGCGTTTTCTCGACCACTATCTGGTTTCGGCAGATTTCGACGATTACTACCGCACTCAGCGCGCCGTCGATGCGACCTGGCCGACCCCAGACTGGATCCGCTCCAGCATCCTCAACGTCGCCCGGATGGCGTGGTTTTCCTCCGACCGCACCATCCGTGAATATGCCGAGGATATCTGGAACGTACCTATAACGTAACGCGTATCCTTGCGGCGAATTAATATGCCCGACAGGACGTGGTAATCTTGATCTTCTAAATCTCCATTGGGGCTCGGATCCGAATCTCTGGAGATTTTCATCATGACTGACGAACGCAACGAACGACCCCATTCCCGGTCGGTCCTGCCCGCACGCCGCCTGACGCTTCTCGCCTCGGTGGCAGCCGTGGGTATTGCCGTCGCCCTGGCCGGCAGCGCCGGATATACCCGGCTCGCGCCCGAGGGCTGGACAACCAGCGCGCATGCCGCCGAAACCACCCAGCACGGCCCACAAGGGTTCGCCGACCTGGTGGCAAAGGTGAAGCCCGCCGTCATTTCGGTCCGCGTCAGGGTCGACGAAAGCGCCGATTCATCCGGCGACATGAAAAATAGCGACAATATGCTGCCTCCCGGCCTGGAAGGCACGCCGTTCGAAAAATTCTTCAAGCAGTTCGGGGAGATGCCGCGCGGCATGCATCAAGGCCATCAGATCATCACCGGGCTCGGCTCGGGATTCTTCATTTCGCCGGACGGTTATGCCGTCACGAACAATCACGTGGTCGATCATGCGAAATCCGTCCAGGTTACGACCGATGACGGGACGAAATACACCGCGAAAGTGATCGGGACCGACGCCAAGACCGACTTGGCGCTGATCAAGGTCGACGGCAAAAGCGACTTCGCCTATGTGAATTTTGAAGATCGCGCACCGCGCGTCGGCGACTGGGTCGTCGCTGTCGGCAATCCGTACGGCCTTGGCGGGACCGTCACCGCCGGAATCGTATCGGCTAGCGGCCGCGATATCGGCGCCGGGCCGTATGACGACTACATCCAGATCGACGCTCCCATCAACAAGGGCAATTCCGGCGGGCCGGCCTTCGACATGAATGGCAACGTGATCGGGATCAACACGGCGATCTATTCGCCGTCAGGCGGTTCGATCGGCATCGGCTTCGATATCCCCGCGCAGACCGCCAAGCTTGTCATCGCCCAGCTCAAGGATAAGGGCTCGGTAACACGCGGCTGGCTCGGCGTTCAGGTCCAGCCCGTCACCAAAGGTATCGCAGACAGCCTCGGCATGAAGCAGGCGAAGGGTGCGATGGTTGACGAGCCGCAGAATGGAAGTCCGGCGGACAAGGCCGGCATCACCGCCGGAGACGTCATCACCGCGGTGAACGGCACGCCGGTCAAGGACTCTCGCGATCTGGCTCGTCGGATCGCGGCGATGGCTCCGGGTACTTCGGCCAAACTCGACATTCTGCACAAGGGTGAAGCGAAGACCGTAACCGTCGAGCTCGGCACACTGCCTAACCAGCGACAGGCCAAAGCGGATCGGGAGCCTACCGAGTCCGCGCGTGGAATCCCGCATCTCGGCCTCACGCTTGCGCCAGCAGACGATGTCGCAGGAGCCGGCACCAAGGGCGTCGTGGTCACAAGTGTCGACCCCGATGGTCCTGCGGCGGAACACGGCTTCCGGTCAGGCGACGTCATTCTTGACGTGGGCGGCAAATCGGTCTCGAGCGTGCGGGATATCCGCAGCGCCTTGAAGAATGCGAAGGCTGACGGCAAGCACGATGTTCTGATGCGCGTGAAGTCCGCAGATGCGACGCATTTTGTCGCGGTTCCGATCGGATAAAGTCGTCGCCAAAATTTTCCACAATGCGGCAAGCCCGGCCCTGATGCCGGGCTTGTTCGTCATTGATGACGCGCTGCTGCGCTGCGGCGAAGCACAGCTTTCAACGTATTTTTCCGACTCAAACGGAATAGAACCATTGGTTCACGCATCGAATATCGCAGCGCACTGAATTCAAGCGTATTTTGCTCGAAAGCTTCAACGCCTCATCCAAAGGGCGAATATCCGGGATGTCAGGGGGTGTTGATGCAAAGCCTCATCATGGTATCGTTGCACGATAAGAGGTCCGTCACGAGACCGCCATGAGGGAGGAAGATATGCGCAGCATGAAAATGCTCGGCGTGCTTATTGTGTCTTTGCTGATCACCAGCAGCGCTGGCCTTGCAGCAGAGAAGCAGGGTGGCATCCTTCGGATGTACCACCGCGACAGTCCCGCCAGCGCATCGATCCACGAAGAAGCGACGTATTCCGTAAACGTCCCCTTCATGGCGGTGTTCAATAACCTGGTGATGTACAAGCAGGATGTAGCTCAGAACAGCATCGACTCGATCGTGCCCGAGCTCGCGACGAGCTGGGCCTGGAGCGACGACAAGAAAAAACTCACCTTCAAATTGCACCAGGGCGTCAAGTGGCACGACGGCAAGCCGTTCACCTCTGCCGACGTCAAGTGCACGTTTGACATGGTGATGGGAAAATCGCAGCAAAAATTCCGCAAGAATCCGCGCAAGGCCTGGTACAACCAAGTCGAAGACATCACGACGAATGGCGACTACGAGGTATCTTTCAATCTGAAGCGGCCGCAGCCGGCGCTGATCACCCTTCTCGCTTCCGGCTACTCGCCCATCTACCCCTGTCATGTTTCGCCGGCTCAGATGCGCACGCATCCGATCGGAACCGGACCGTTCAAATTTGTCGAATTCAAAGCCAATGAATCCATCAAGCTGACCCGCAATCCTGACTACTGGAAAAAAGGCCTGCCACACCTCGACGGCATCGAATACACCATCATTCCCAACCGTTCGACCGCGATCCTGGGCTTCGTTTCGGGCAAGTTCGACATGACGTTCCCGACCGAGGTGTCAATTCCCCTCCTGAAGGACGTCAAAGCACAGGACCCGAAGGCAATTTGTGTGGTTGCGCCCAATAACGTCAGCACCAACATCATCGTCAACCGCGCGTCGCCGCCATTCGACAATCCCGATATACGCAAGGCGATGGCGCTCGCTCTCGACCGGAAGGCATTCATCTCGATCCTGTTCGAGGGTCAGGCCGACATCGGCGGCACCATGCTGCCGCAACCGGACGGCATCTGGGGCATGCCCAAGGAAATGCTCGAAACCATTCCCGGCTATGGCCCCGACGTGAAGGCTAATCGGGAGGAAGCCCGCAAGCTGATGGAAAAAGCCGGATACGGCCCGAACAAGCACCTCCCAGTGAAGGTTTCGACCCGCAATATCGCGGTCTACCGCGATCCAGCCGTCATCCTGATCGATCAGCTCAAGGACATCTACATCGACGGCGAGCTCGATGTGGTCGAAACCGCGAACTGGTTCTCCAAGATCGCCCGCAAGGACTATGCGCTCGGCCTCAACCTGACTGGAAATGCGGTCGACGATCCGGATCAGGCGTTCTACGAGAACTATTCTTGCAACTCCGAGCGGAACTACACGAAATACTGCAATCCGGAGATCGAGAAGCTGTTCGACAAGCAGTCTCTGGAGACCGATCTCAACAAGCGAAAGAAGCTTGTGTGGGAAATCGACAAGCAGATCCAGGAGGACGTCGCACGACCGATCATCTATCATTCGCGTACCGGCACGTGCTGGCAGCCTTATGTAAAGGGCGTCACCGTTATGGTGAACAGCTCATACAACGGCTACCGCTATGAGGACGTATGGCTCGATAAGTAGCCATCGCAACAAACAAGAACCATACCGCGCCAACCGACCAACTGGAGCAGTCGGGTGCTTGGATATATTGTTCGCCGCTTGGCACTGATGCTGATCACCCTGTTCGGGATATCGGTCATCATCTTTGTGCTGTTGCGGATCGTCCCCGGCAACATCGTCGATATCCTGTTCGATGCGGCTGGCTTCGTCGACCCGTCCGACAAGGCCAACCTTGAACGGGAGCTTGGGCTCGATCAATCCATCGTGGTGCAGTATCTGCACTGGATCGGCGGCCTGCTGCACGGTGATCTCGGATACTCCTACGTATCCGAGAAACCTGCGCTGGACGAAATCCTGCCGCGCATTCCGATCACTGCGCGGCTGGCCGGCCTCGCCCTGATGTTCTCCGCGGCAATCGGGATTCCACTCGGCGTTCTCAGCGCGCTGAAGCAGGGCTCCCGGTTGGACTACATCCTGCGTGCCGTCAGTCTCAGTGGACTGTCCCTCCCCTCGTTCTGGCTGGGACTGCTGATCCTGATGGCCTCCGTGTCGATGTTCGGGACCATGCCGATCTATACGCCTAACCCGCAAAGCTTCGGCCAGGCAGTGGCGATCTATTGCGTTCCGGCGATGGCAGTTGGATTCCGGAGCGCGGCCTTGGTCATGCGCATCACGCGATCTTCGATGCTCGAGGTTCTGCGGCAGGACTACATCCGGACCGCGCGAGCCAAGGGCGCATCCGAAACAACGGTCAACTTCCGGCATGCCTTGAAAAACGGAATGCTTCCGATCATCACGGTTCTGGGAATCGAAGCCGCCTTTCTGGTCGGCGGCCTTATCGTAACCGAAACCGTCTTCAATATTCCGGGGATCGCCCGCTTTCTCGTGGAGGCGATCCGCTGGCGCGACTATCCGATCGTGCAGAACCTCGTGATGTTCTGCGCACTCATCGTGGTCCTGGCGAATTTCACCGTGGACATGCTGTACGCCGTATTTGATCCCCGGATCAGATACAATGATTAATCCGATATTCGAGGTCTCCCGTTGAGTGCAATCAACTACGACGTCGAACTCAGACGCGCGGGCGCTCATGCCACGAGGGGCTGGCGCAAGTATAAGTACATGGCGGGACGGCACGTGCTCGGCACGATCGGCCTCGTCATCATGGTCATTTTCGTGCTGGCGGCGATCTTCGCCAATGTAATCGCACGGTTCGACCCGCTGGAAGTCGATTCCGTTCATGCCCTTGCGGCTCCCAGCGCCAAATATTGGTTGGGCACCGATGCATTCGGCCGCGACGTCTTCAGCCGCATCATTCACGGTGCCCGAATTTCGCTTGCTGTCGGTCTAGGCTCGACCGCGCTCGGCGGATCGATCGGAGTCGTGATCGGCCTCGCCTCCGGTTATCTCTCGGGCTGGGTCGACCTGATCTTCCAGCGCATCATCGATATCCTGCAGGCGCTGCCGCTGCTGGTGCTCGCGCTGGTGATGACGGCCGCGCTCGGGCCGTCGCTGGAGAACGTCATCATCGCGATTGCGATCCCGCTCGTGCCCTCGGTCGCACGCGTGATCCGCGCCAACACGCTGGCGCTGAGGGAATTACCGTTTGTCGAGGCGGCCAACGCCATCGGCATGAGCGAAATGCGTATCGTCTTCCGGCATATCCTGCCGAACACGCTGGCGCCGCTCATCGTGCTGGCGACGGCCCAGCTCGGCTCCGCCATTCTGACCGAAGCGTCGCTGTCGTTTCTGGGTCTCGGCATCCCCGAACCCTATCCGTCCTGGGGGCGGATGCTGTCGGAGTCGGCAGCCGAATACGTCCGCACCGCGCCATGGCTCGTCATCTTCCCAGGCATCGCGATCAGCCTCGCGGTGTTCGGAACCAACCTGTTTGGCGACGCGCTTCGCGACATTCTCGATCCGAGGCAGCGCGGCTGATGGATATCTCGCAAAACGGGGAAACGGTTCTTGATGTGAAGAACCTGCGCACGGTGTTCTTCACGAATTCCGGGCTGTTCAAGGCTGTCGACGATGTCTCGTTCTCGGTCCGTCGCGGCGAAACGCTCGCCATTGTCGGTGAGTCCGGCTGCGGCAAGAGCGTTACGGCGCTTTCGATCATGCGGCTGGTGCCCGACCCGCCGGGGCGCGTGGTGGGCGGATCGATTCTGCTCGAGGGCACCGACCTGCTCGCCCTCGACGAGAACGGAATACGGGAGATCCGGGGATCCCGCATCTCGATGGTTTTTCAGGAACCGATGACATCGTTGAATCCGGTGATGCGCATTGGCGACCAGATCACCGAAACGATCCGGCTGCATCGGGACGTCGATGCCAAGGAGGCGTGGGCAGAAGCCGTCCAGATGCTGCGTCTCGTCCGCATTCCGGAACCCGAGCGGCGAGCGAAGGAATATCCGCATCAGCTTTCCGGCGGCATGCGCCAGCGCGCGATGATCGCCATGGCGCTCGCCTGCCGGCCGGCCCTGTTGATCGCGGACGAACCGACCACCGCTCTGGACGTCACCATTCAGGCGCAGATTCTCGCGTTGATGCTCGACCTTCAGAAGGAATTCGGCATGGGGTTGGTCCTCATCACCCATGACCTTGGCGTGGTCGCACAGACCGCACAACGGGTGATCGTCATGTATGCCGGCAAGAAGGTCGAGGAAGCGACCGTGGAGCGCCTGTTCGAAGATCCGAGGCATCCCTACACCCGCGGCCTGATGGCTTCGATTCCGGCCGTCCCTTCCGCGGACACGCCGGATCAGGCGCGGCTCGTCGAAATCCCCGGCACGGTTCCGTCGCTGACACGACTTCCCGCCGGCTGCGCGTTCGCGCCCCGATGCCAGCTCGCGATCGCGCGCTGCCACGAAGACTATCCGCCAATGCAGACTGTGACCCCCGACCATGCCGCGGCGTGCTGGCGGGCCACAGAAACGGCAGGCGTGCCATGATCGATAGCCCTGCCCTGCTTGAGGTCACCGATCTCACGAAACATTATCCCGTGCGCGGCAGCATGCTCCGGCGCACGATCGGCCAGGTCTACGCGGTGAACGGCGTCAGCCTGACGCTCGGCGTCGGGGAAACGCTTGGCCTTGTCGGCGAGTCCGGCTGCGGAAAATCCACCGTCGCACGCAGCATCATGCGGATCGTACAGCCGACGTCCGGGACCATCCGGCTCAACGGCGACGATATCACCCGGCTCGGCAAAGCCGAGATGCGGCCTTACCGGCGCTCGATGCAGATCGTCTTCCAGGATCCCTTTGCATCTCTCAACGGACGCATGCGGGCGGGTGACATCGTGGCGGAGCCGCTCGGCGTTCACGGCATTGCCACGGGCAAAGCCAAACAGGAACGCGTCGCGGAGTTGTTCGAACAGGTCGGGCTGCGACCTGACCAGATGCAGAACTTTCCGCACCAGTTTTCCGGCGGGCAGCGTCAGCGCATCTGTATCGCGCGTGCGCTGGCATTGGGGCCAAGCCTGCTAGTGTGCGACGAGCCGGTCTCGGCGCTCGACGTGTCGATCCAGGCTCAGGTGATCAACCTCCTGATCGACCTCCAGCGCGCCAGGGGCCTGTCCTATCTCTTCATCGCGCACGATCTGGCCGTGGTGGCCCATATCAGCCACCGCATCGCCGTGATGTATCTCGGACGCATCGTCGAGATCGCCGACAAGGCCGACTTGTTCGCAAGTCCGAAGCATCCCTACACACAGGCGCTTCTTGCCGCGGTTCCGGTTGCAGACCCCAAGAAGAAAAACACGGCGCCGTTGATCGAAGGGGACGTGCCGAGTCCAATCAACCCGCCGTCCGGATGCGCTTTCCACACCCGCTGCCGCTACGTGATGGACCGTTGCAGGATCGAGACGCCAAAACTCAAGGACACAGGCCCCCGTCACCAGGCGGCCTGTTTCCTCAATGAGGGCGGCTAGACGGGTTTAGCCCGCCTGCTGCACCGCGCGCTGCGCCATGACCTTGACCAGGTTGGCCCGATAAGCCGCCGTCCCATGGATGTCGGCGATCATGTCTGCGTCCGGAATCTTGATCGACTCCAGAGCTGACGCCGACCAGTTGGCTTTCAGCACCGCCTCGATCGCGCCAACGCGCATGACGCCGTTCTGGGACGCACCGGTCGCGGCGACGCGGACATCGCCCGACTTGGTCTTGGCGACGAACACGCCAGTCAGCGCGAAGCGCGAGGCGGGATGACGCATCTTGGCATAGCCAGCCTTGGCGGGAATCGGGAACGATACCGCCGTGATGATCTCTCCGTCTTCCAGAGCGGTCGTGAACAGGCCCTTGAAGAAATCATCAGCCGCGATGCTGCGCTTGTTGGTCTTCACGGTCGCACCGAGCGCGAGCACGGCCGCCGGATAATCCGCGGCCGGGTCATTATTGGCGATCGAGCCGCCAATGGTGCCGCGATGACGCACGGCCGGATCGCCGAGCACCGAGGTCAGGTGCACCAGCGCCGGAATCGTTTTCTTCACGTCGGCGTTGCTCAGGACGTCGTAGTAGGTCGTCGCGGCCCCGATCGTGAGCGTGTCGCCGGACACCTCGACGCCGACCAGTTCCTTGATCTTGGCGAGATCGATGACGTCCGACGGCGCCGCAAGCCGCTGCTTCATGACCGGTAGCAGCGTATGGCCGCCGGCGAGATATTTGGCTTCGGAACCCTTGGCGAACAGCGAAGCAGCTTCATCGACGCTGGACGGGCGATGATAGGTGGTCTGATACATGACGATGTCTCCCTGTTGCCGCTTAGCCGTGGATCGCGTGCCAGACGCGATCGGGTGATGCGGGCATACTGAGATTGTTGTTGCCGATGGCATCGGTGATGGCGTTGATGACGGCAGCGGATGCACCGATCGCACCGGCCTCACCGCAGCCCTTCACGCCGAGCGGATTGCCCGGGCATTCCGTCATGGTGTGCTGCACCTTGAACGACGGAAGATCCTCCGCTCGCGGCATCGCATAATCCATGAAGGAAGCCGTCAAGAGCTGACCGCTCTTGTCATAGACCGCGTGCTCCAAGAGCGCCTGCCCGATGCCCTGGGCGAGACCGCCGTGGACCTGTCCCTCCACGATCATCGGGTTGATCAGCCGTCCAAAGTCGTCAGCGGCCACAAAGTTCACGAACGTGGTCTTGCCGGTGCCGGGATCGACCTCGACCTCGCAGATGTAGGAGCCGGCCGGGAACGTGAAGTTGGAGGGATCGTAGAACGCGCTCTCCTTCAGGCCCGGCTCCATGCCATCAGGCAGGTTGTGCGCGGTGTAGGCCGCCAGCGCCACCATCGGCAACGCGATGGCCTTATCCGTGCCGGCGACCTTGAACTGGCCCTCCTCGATGACGATGTCGTTCTCCGAAGCTTCGAGCTGGTGAGCGACGATCTTCTTCGCCTTGGCCTCGACCTTTTCCATCGCCTTCACGATGGCCGACAGGCCGACAGCGGCGGAACGCGAACCGTAGGTCCCCATGCCGAACTGCACCTTGTCGGTATCGCCATGGACGATCTGGACCTGATCGATCGGAATGCCGAGCCGGCCGGCCACGACCTGCGCGAACGCTGTCTCATGACCCTGGCCGTGGCTGTGCGATCCGGTGAGGATTTCGATGGTGCCGACCGGATTGACCCGCACCTCCGCGGATTCCCAAAGACCGACGCCGGCCCCCAGGCTACCGACCGCCTTCGATGGCGCGATGCCGCAGGCTTCGATGTAACAAGACACGCCGATACCGCGCAGCTTGCCTTCGCTCTTCGCCTTGGCCTTGCGCGCCGGGAAGCCCGCATAATCGATCGACTTCATCGCCGCATCGAGCGATGCGTTGAAGTCGCCGATATCGTAAGCCATGATCACAGGCGTCTGATGCGGAAACTGGGTGATGAAGTTTTTCCGCCGCAACTCGGCCGGATCGACCTTGAGCTGGCGTGCCGCCGTCTCCATCAGCCGCTCAACCACGTAGCTCGCCTCAGGACGACCCGCGCCGCGATAGGCATCGACCGGCGTGGTGTTGGTGTAAACGCTTATCACCTCCGCGAAGATGTTCGGAATGTTGTACTGGCCGGACAGCAGCGTCGCGTAAAGATAAGTCGGCACCGACGACGAGAACAGCGACATGTAGGCGCCGAGGTTGGCGTAGGTCTTGACCCGCAGCCCGGTTACGCGATTGTCCTTGTCGAACGCCATTTCGGCCTTGGTCAGGTGATCGCGGCCGTGCGCGTCGGTCAGGAACGCTTCGGTACGGTCGCTCGTCCACTTCACCGGCCGGCCCGTCTTCTTTGAGGCCCACAGCGCCACCATCTCTTCCGGATAGATGAAAATTTTCGAGCCAAAACCGCCGCCGACATCGGGAGCGATCACGCGCAGCTTGTGCTCCTGCGCGATGTTGTAAAATGCCGACAGCACCAGCCGCGCGACGTGCGGATTCTGCGACGTCGTATGCAGGGTGAAATGCTCCTCGGCCGGATTGTACTCGGCGATCGCCGCGCGCGGCTCCATGGCATTGGGCACGAGGCGGTTGTTGGCGATGTCGAGCGAGACCACATTGGCCGCCGACTTGAACGCGGCATCGGTCGCTGCCTCATCGCCGATGGTCCAGTCGTAGATCACATTGCCCGGCGCTTCCGGATGAAGCTGCGGCGCGCCCTTGGCGACGGCGTCGCGCATGTCGGTGACGGCATTGAGTTCCTGGTAGGTCACGGCGACCGCTTCCGCCGCATCCCGCGCCTGGTTGCGCGTCTCAGCGATCACGACGGCGACGGCCTGCCCGACGAAGCGCACGGTGTCCGGCGCCATCGCGGGCCACGCGCCCATCTTCATCGGCGATCCGTCCTTGGAATGAATCATCCAGCCGCAGATCAGATTGCCGATCTTGTCATCGACCAGTTCCTTGCCGGTCAGAACGGCCACCACGCCCGGCATCGCCAACGCCGGCGCCGTGTCGATCGACACCACCTTGGCATAGGCGTGGGGGCTGCGGACGAATGCCGCATAGGTCATGCCATGCAGGCGAATATCGTCGACATACCGGCCCTTGCCGGTGATGAAACGCTTGTCTTCCTTGCGCAGCGCGCGGGCGCCAATTCCCTCGATTCCCATGATTCGCTCTCCCTGTCGGAGTGTTATCGCGCCGCTTCCATCGAATACGGCGACCTGATCTTTCTTGAAGCGTGGACTGCCTGATGACTATTCGGCGGCCTGCGCCACCTTCATCCGTCCGGCGGCGTCGAGCACCGATTTGACGATGTTGTGGTAGCCGGTGCAGCGGCAGATGTTGCCTTCCAGCTCCTGACGCAGCGTTTCCTCGGTCAACCCGCTGCCGTGGCGGCGCACGATATCGATCGAGGCCATGATCATGCCGGGCGTGCAGTAACCACATTGAAGTCCATGGTTGTCACGGAATGCCGCCTGCATGGGGTGCAGTTCATCACCCTTGGCGATGCCTTCGATGGTCGTGATCGTCGAGCCGTTGGCCTGCCCGACCAGCACGGTACAGGATTTGACGGCACGTCCGTCGATATGGACGGTGCACGCGCCGCACTGGCTGGTATCGCAGCCGATGTGCGTGCCGGTCAGCCCTAGGTGATCGCGCAACAAATGAACAAGAAGCGTCCGGTCCTCAACGTCGGCCGCTACCGGCTTCCCGTTGATCGTCATTTTGATCGCAGACACGTAATCCTCCCAGGCAGTTTTTCATTGGTCTAGTTCAAATAGAACCATGCCTGAGGAACTTTGTAACTGGAATTTTCGTCGTATGACATTTCGGGCAATGCCCTGAATATCCGGGCACTTATGCCGGGCGTCTTTCTGCTCTGACCCGCCCGGCACATGAATGTGATGATCGGAATACCTGCGGACCATTCCTGGACCACCAAACCGGCGTGCCCATCCGGCTGCCTACGGCAACGCCCGCCATAACCAACAGGAGCAAAAAACAAGGGCCCCGAAGGGCCCTTGCATTATACCGCGTCTTTCGCAGCTTTGACCGGCCGGGCCCGGACGATCTTCCGGGCGGGCTTCGCCTTGAACATCATCGGCTCGCCGGTGAAGGGGTTGGTGCCCTTGCGCGCCTTGGTCGCCGGCTTCTTGATCACAACGAACTTGGCGAAGCCCGGCAGCAGGAAAATGCCGTTCTTCTTGAGTTCCTTGTAACCCGTCGTGGCCAATGCCTCGAGGACGCCCTTGACGTCCTTCTTGGCGAGATCGGCCTCGGTGGCGACTTTCTCGATCAGTTGCGATTTGGTCATCTGGGTAGCCATTTGGAAATCCCTGTTGGTTGATTCGGCCGAAAGAACAATATTTCGAAATCGAGCCAAAAAAACAGGGTTTCCGGGATTTATACAGCTAACTTCGCAGAGCCCGCGATGGGTTGACCTGGCCTCGGAGGCCGACTTACCGCCGAGAATCAGCCATCGGGGTGCCGTCTCGTCCTACGATCAGGCTCTCTCGCTAGCCAGCGTCCCCGCCCCGGCTGAAGGCAAAGCTGTGGTCGTGATCTCGTCCTATCTGCCCGAGATCATGGCACTGTCCGACCGCGACCTGATATCGCGGCAAGGCAAGGTGGTCGAGGAATTCTCGGCGCTGGAAGCAACCGAGGAAAAGATCATGTACGCGGCGGCGCACTGACGCCGAGATTCCTGCGCAAGCTTTGCGCTCAAAGCGCGGCCAGAACCGCCTTTGCCGTGTCCGCCGTTCCGCTGCGCCCGCCAAGGTCGAGCGGCCGGATGCCTTCCGCGAACGCCTTGTCCACGGCGCGCTCGATGCGTTGCGCAGCCTCGGCCGCGCCGTCATGGCCGTGCTTGTCGGCGAGCCAGTCCAGCATCATCGCCGTGGACAAGATCATCGCAGTCGGGTTGGCCTTGCCCTGCCCCATGATATCGGGCGCGGTGCCGTGACACGGCTGGAACACCGCGTGGCGATCGCCAATATCGGCCGATGGCGCCATTCCCATGCCGCCGACGAGGCCGGCGGTCAGATCCGACAGGATGTCGCCGAACATGTTCTCGGTCGGCATCACATCGAAATCCCAGGGCCGCTTGACCAGCATCGCCGCGCAGGCATCGACGTAGATACGCTCGGTCGGCACATCCGGATAGCGCGCAGCAGTCTCGTCGAAGATGCTGCGGAAGAACGCAAATGCCTTGAACACGTTCGCCTTGTCGACGCACGTCACCATGCCGCGCTTGCCCTGTGCCTTGCGCCGCTGCGCGAGACGGAACGAGAAGTCGAACAGCCGCTCGGATGTCTTGCGCGTAATCACCATTGTTTCGCGCGCATCGTCATGGGTCACCACGCCCTTCCCCATCGAGGCGAACAGGCCTTCGGTCGATTCCCGGATCAGCACCAGATCGATGCCATGTTCGGCCGCACCGACGATCGGGCTCGGCACCCCCGGAATGAGCCGCGCCGGCCGAACCCCAGCATAGAGATCGAACAGAAAACGAAGTTCGACCTGCGGCATGATTTCGGTGTTGTCGGGATAGCGCACGCTCGGCAAACCGCAGGCACCGAGCAGGATCGCGTCGGCCTCGTCACATAGCCTTACGGTGCTTTCCGGCATCGACTTGCCGGTCTCGCGATAATTGTTGGCGCCCGCCGGCGCTTCGGTGAAACGGAATTTCACCTTCGACGTAGCTTCGACCCTTTTCAGAACTTCCAGCGCCGGCGCCATCACCTCCGGCCCGATGCCGTCACCAGCGAGCACAGCAATATGGAACGTGTCGTTGGCGGACATGACAACCTCACTGGTTCAGAACGGAAGGAGACAATGGGTGAACGGTAGGGGTAAATCAGCGAAAGGGAGAAGGTGCATCTCACGACGGCTGAACTATTGTTGCTTTTGAAGCTCCGCGGCGGCTTTCCGAATCCACACCTTGTTATCATGGAACGCCGCGCCGCCCACCGGTGCGACGGCCTCGGCGCCCGTCAGCATGTTGATGCCGCGGCCGCCGATATGGGAGCGATTGGGATGCACAGACTCGGCGATCAGCACACCGCGCCGCACGCCATCGAACAGCTTCGCAGTCAGCGTGGTCTCGCCGCGCGTATTGCCAAGCGTCACCGCGTCGCCATCGGCAATGGCAAGCCCGGCGGCATCGTCCGGATGGATCATCACGGACGGCGCGCCCTCACGTGCCTGCGATGACGGCGTTTCATTGAACGTGGTGTTGAGATAGCTGCGCGACGGACTGGTCGCGAGGCGAAACGGATGCTCCGCATCCGCCTCCTCGATCAACCTGCAATGATCGGGCAACGACGGCAATTGCTGCCAACGGCCCATCATGCCCGCATGACCCATCGGAACATGCTCCCAGTCGGCCTTGAAGTGAAATTTCCCGTCCGAATGCGCAAACCCGTCGAGGTAGTGGGACGTTCGGAAATCCGGTTGAAGATCGCGCCAGATGTCAGCCTCCAGACCTTCGATATCGCCGTGGCCGCTCTTCTTCAGCGTAGCATCGATCAGCTCGCGCGCGGTCATGTCGAAGCCGGGATGCTTTGCGTCGAGGCGCGACGCCAGACCTTGCAGCACCTGGTGGTTCGAGCGGCATTCGCCGGGCGGTTCGATCAGCTTCGCACCGACCGAAATATGCTGATGCCCACCGCCATAATAGAGATCGTCGTGCTCCATGAACATGGTGGCCGGCAGCACGATGTCGGCCATCTGCGCCGTCTCGGTCATGAACTGCTCGTGCACCACCATGAACAGGTCTTCGCGCGCAAACCCGCGACGCACCAGCGCCTGCTCCGGCGCGACCGTCATCGGATTGGTGTTCTGGATCAGCATCGCCTTGACCGGAGGACCGCTATGTAGCGCCTCGGCGTCGCCGGTCAGGATGCGGCCGATCTTCGACTGATCCAGCCGCCGCGTCTTCGGATCGATGGCGTCGTGAGCCTCGATGATGGATTCGTCGAATCGCCAGAGCGCGTAGTTGTTGAAGAACGCGCCACCACCCTCATACTGCCACGCGCCGGTGACAGCGGGAATGCAAAGCGCCGCGTGCATCTGGGCTGCGCCGTTGCGGCTTCGCGTAAAGCCGTAGCCGAGACGTACGAATGTGCGCTTGGTCTGGCCAACAGCGCGCGCGAATGCTTCGATCTCCTCAACGGGCACGCCGCAGATTGCCGAGGCCCATTCCGGCGTGCGCGTTGCCAGATGTGCTTCGAGTTCACCGGGGCAATCGGTGTACTTGTCCATGTAGGCGCGATCGGCGAAACCTTCGCGAAACAGCACGTGCATGACCCCGCAGGCGAACGCGCCGTCGGTGCCGGGCCGCAGGATGATCTTGATATCCGCCTGCTTCATCGTCTCGTTGTTGTAGACGTCCACCGCTGCGATCTTCGCGCCGCGCTCCTTGCGCGCGCGGGACGCATGGGTCATCACATTGACTTGCGTCGACACCGGATTGGTGCCCCAGATCACGACGAGATCGGAGACACCCATCTCACGGGGATCGGCTCCCGCAATCTTGCCGGTGCCGGCGACGAAGCCGACGCGGGCGACGTTGGCGCAGATCGTGCTGTAGAAGCGCGAATACTTCTTCACGTGGGCAAGACGGTTGATGCCGTCACGCTGCACGATGCCCATGGTACCGGCGTAATAGTAGGGCCAGACCGATTCTCCGCCGAACTCGCGCTCGGCCTCGTCGAACCTCGCTGCGATTTCGTCGAGCGCCTCGTCCCACGAAATCCGTTCGAACTGCCCTGATCCTTTCGGACCTGTGCGGCGCAGCGGATGGGTCACGCGATCGGGATGATGAATACGCTCGGCGTAGCGGGCGACTTTGGCGCATACGACGCCGGCGGTGTAGGTCTGGATCTTCGATCCACGGATGCGGCCGATCGTCGAATTGTCGATCACCTCGATATCCAGCGCACAGGCGGACGGACAGTCGTGCGGACACGTCGAATGGCGGATATCGATCTTGGCGCGCTGGTTCATGAGCCGAGAAATATCATCAAATAGTGAGGCTGAGAACGGGATATTGCGGCCTCGGCATGCAATGCAAAGGCCTCACCGAAGCTAGCGCCCGTTGGCTTTCCGCCATGCCGCAAAATCCGTCAGCGTCTGCGCGTCGGTCGCCGGATACAGACCAAGAATCGAACGACCGTTGTTGACCCGTTCCGTGACAAAATCCTCGAAGGCCGTCATTTCCGTCGCCTCCTCGGCGATTTCCTCGGCCAGATGCGCTGGAATGACGATGACGCCATCCTGATCGCCAAGGATGACATCGCCCGGGAATACCGGGGCGTCGCCGCAGCCGATCGGAACATTGATTTCGATGGCCTGATGCAGCGTCAGGTTGGTCGGCGCGCTCGGACGATGGTGGAAGGCGGGAAAGCCGAGCTTGGCGATTTCCGCCGAGTCCCTAAACCCGCCGTCGGTCACGACCCCGGCTACGCCCCTCTTCACCAGCCGGGTAACGAGAATGGATCCGGCGGACGCCGCCCGGGCATCCTTGCGGCTATCCATCACCAGGACGGCGCCCGGCGGACATTCCTCGACCGCCTTGCGCTGCGGATGGCTGCGGTCGCGGAAAACGGACACCGGATTGAGGTCCTCCCGAGCCGGCATGTAGCGCAGCGTGAAGGCTTCGCCGACCAGCGTCGGCTGCTCGGGGCTCAGCGGATGCACGTCCTGGATCACTTGAATCCGAAAGCCGCGCTTGTAGAGCGCGGTCGCAACCGTAGCCGTGCTCGCGGCTTTCAATTTGTTGCGCGTTGTATCGCTGAGCGCCATGACACCTCCGCTGCTATCCGATCAGTAGATCGCCGGCTCGCTCACCGGGCTGCCAAACCCGGTTTCGAGGAAGTCGAAATCGCAGCCTTCGTTGGCCTGACGGATGTGGCGCGTGAACATCCAGCCATAGCCACGCTCATAGCGTGGCTCCGGCGCTTTCCATGCCGCCCGCCGCTTCGCAATCTCCGCTTCGGACACATCGAGGTTGATGGTCCGCGCCGCCACATCGAGGGTGATCATGTCGCCGGTCTTCACCAGGGCCAGTGGACCGCCGATGTAGGACTCCGGCGAGACGTGCAGAATGCAGGCGCCGTAGCTCGTGCCGCTCATGCGCGCATCCGACAGCCGCACCATGTCGCGTACGCCCTGCTTCACCAGTTTCGTCGGGATCGGCAGCATGCCCCATTCCGGCATCCCTGGCCCGCCCTGCGGCCCGGCATTGCGCAGGATCAGCACATGATCGGCCGTGACATCGAGATCGGGATCGTCAATGGCCTTCTTCATGGAGGGATAGTCGTCGAACACCAGCGCCGGCCCGGTGTGCTTCAAGAAGCGCGGATCGCAGGCGCTCGGCTTGATAACGCAGCCATCCGGCGCCAGATTGCCCTTCAGCACAGCGAGTGCGCCTTCGGCATAGATCGGATTGTCCACGTTGCGGATCACGTCGTCGTTGTAGACCTCGGCGCGCGCAATGTTTTCGCCCAGCGTCTTGCCGGTCACTGTCATGACGTCGAGATGGAGATGGTCCTTGATCCGCGTCATCAGGCCCGGCAATCCACCCGCATAAAAGAAATCTTCCATCAGATAGGTGTCGCCGCTGGGTCGCACGTTGGCGATGACGGGTACCTTGCGGCTGGCTTTCTCGAAATCGTCGAGACCAATGTCCTGCCCGGCGCGGCGCGCCTGTGCGATCAGATGAATGATCGCATTGGTCGAGCAGCCCATCGCCATGGCGACGGTGATGGCGTTCTCGAACGCCTTGCGCGTTTGGATCTTCCTCGGCGTCAGATCCTCCCAAACCATCTCGACGATGCGGCGGCCGCATTCCGAGCTCATGCGAATGTGGTTGGCGTCGGCGGCCGGAATCGACGATGCACCCGGCAGCGACATGCCGATGGATTCGGCCATCGCGGTCATGGTCGAGGCCGTACCCATGGTCATGCAGGTGCCATAGCTGCGCGCGATGCCTGCCTCGACGTCGACCCAGTCCTTGTCGGAAATCTTTCCGGCGCGGCGCTCGTCCCAGTATTTCCAGGCGTCTGAGCCCGAGCCGAGCGTCTTGCCTTTCCAGTTGCCGCGCAGCATCGGTCCTGCCGGCAGATAGATCGTCGGCAGACCCATGCTGGTTGCACCCAGGAGCAACGCAGGTGTTGTCTTGTCGCAGCCACCCATCAGCACAACGCCATCAACGGGATGACCGCGCAGCAATTCCTCGGCGTCCATCGCCAGCAGATTGCGATAAAGCATCGTGGTCGGCTTCAGCAGCGACTCCGACAGCGACAGAGCCGGGAGTTCGATCGGGAAGCCACCCGCTTGCAAAACACCGCGCTTGACGTCGTCGATGCGCGATTTGAAGTGCATATGGCAGGGCTGCGCGTCCGACCAGGTATTGAGGATCGCAATGACCGGCCGGCCCGCCCATTCCTCCGGCGCGTAACCCATCTGCATGGCGCGGGAGCGATGTCCGAACGCCCTGAGATCATCGGGCGCGAACCAGCGAGCGCTACGCAAGGAGTCGGCGGATTTCCTTTTGGCCATATCGGCTATTCCTTACGCGTAGCCGGACAAGAACCGACTCCCCTCAGCGCTGCATTAAAGTCCTTGCGATGACCCACTTCAATCGGGAAGCCGCTATCCTGGCGCAAAACCGAACGTCTTCTCGAAGCGTTTCGCGTAAGCCGGCCACACCTCAGGATTGACGAGGCGGGGTGGCCGTTTGCCATCAAGCGCACCCAGCATCTGCTCGGCCGCAATACGCCCCATATTGGTCCGGGCCTCGATGGTCACGCCCGCCGTGTGAGGGCTTGCGAGGACATTGTCGAGTTGCAGCAGGGGATGCTCGGGCGGCGGCGGTTCCTTGGACCAGACATCCAGCCCAGCGCCGGCGATCGTCTTCGCGCGCAGCGCCTCAAGCAGCGCGGCTTCATCATGGATGAAACCGCGCGCGGTCGTGACGAAATAAGCGCTAGGCTTCATCAGCGCGTATTCACGGGTGCTGATCATGCTGCGGTTCTGCTTGGTCAGCGGGCAGTTGATCGAGACGAAATCGGACTGCCGCAGCAGGTCATCGAGTTCGACCTTGCGCGCGCCACGCGCAGTGGTCTCTTCCGCCGAAACATAGGGGTCGTAGGCAAGCACGGTCATGCCGAACAGCCCCTTGCAGAGCTCGGCGAGACGGCGACCGACGTTGCCGATCCCGATAATGCCGATGGTCTTGCCATGGATTTCATTGCCGATCAGGGAATTACGATCGACGTTCGGTTGGCGCCGCAGCAGACGATCGGACTGAATGATCCGTTTCGACAGCGTCAGCATCATACCCAATGCATGCTCCGCAACCGAATGCGCGTTACCGCCGGACTGATTGACAACAGCCACACCGGCGTCGGTACAAGCGTCGACATCAACGGTATCGAAGCCCGCCCCGTTACTGGACACGATCAGCAGGTCCGGCGTCCGTTTCAGGAAGTCGCGGTCGACCTGAAACCTTTCCATTTCGTCGCGGGCAGCGCCGATCTGGTAGGCGTGCGCGGCGGCGAGGATCGGTGCCGCGACGTCGTCGGGGCTGTCGGTCTCAAGCCGGTCCAGCCGCACATCGGGACGCGCCTGCAGGATTTCCGCATAGACAGGGCTTGCCAGGTATTTGACGTAGAAAACTCGCTTGTTGTTGACTGACATTTCCTGCCCCGCCCTACACACTTATCGGTTTCGTTGGCTGTCAGTCCTGACCAATTTCCCCTGGTTCCGCAACCGGCATGACGGCAAAACAGCCATGTTTTGTGCGTCCGCTTTTGCCTGCTCGTGGACTTGCGCCATATAGAGCCAATCGCACGACGCAACGGCGGCACGGCGACCACAAACCCCATCCGTTGACAATCGCGCCGATCGCGTCAAGGCTTGTGCTGCAACGACAATAACAACGCCGGTCCTCGCGGGACCGAACCGGAGGAATGAGGATTCATGGCGGAAGCCGCGGCTGAACCGACATCATCTCGGGCATGGCACGAGATCGTCCTGCAAACCCTCAAGAAGAATGACATCCGGCTCGTGCCTTACGTGCCCGATCGGGTGCTGACGACGCTCATCAAGAATATCCACGCCGATCCGTTCTTCACGACCTTTCCGACCGCCCGGGAGGAAGAAGCAGTCGGCATCGTGTCGGGTGCCTGGATGGGCGGCATGCGCGGCGCTGTACTGATGCAGACCAGCGGCTTCGCGACGCTGCCCAATGCGCTCGCCTCGCTCGCGCTGCCCTACCAGATCCCACTCATCATGTTCGTTTCGGAGCGCGGAACGCTCGGCGAATTCAATTACGGGCAATCGCTGGTGTGCCGCACCATGCGGCCGGTGCTGGATTCGCTCGCGATGGAGCATCACACGATGACCCGGCTCGACGAACTGGAATTCACCGTCGATCGATCCATCAAGCAAGCCATTGCAACGCAAGCGCCCGTTGCGCTGATCCTGTCGCCGCTCCTGACCGGCGGCAAAGTATTCACCGCGTGAGGATCGCATCATGAACCATGCCCCTACCGCGCCAACCCGCAATACCAAGGTGATGGATCGCTTCGATCTTACGAAACGTCTGGTTGCCAGGCTAAAGAACGAAGAAGCCGTGATCGGCGGTATCGGCAACACCAATTTCGATCTCTGGACCGCAGGTCATCGGCCGCAGAATTTCTACATGCTCGGCAGCATGGGGCTCGCCTTCCCGATCGCGCTCGGCGCCGCGCTCGCGCAGCCGTCGCGGCACATCTTCGCTCTTGAAGGCGACGGGTCGCTCCTGATGCAACTGGGTTGCCTCGCAACCATCGCATCGCTCGCGCCGAAGAATCTGACGATGATCGTGATGGACAACGGCATCTATCAGATCACCGGTGCACAGCCGACGCCAGCTGCAACCGTATCGGATATCGTCGCGATCGCAACCGGTGCCGGCCTCACACAGAGCACATGGGCGGCTGACGAAGACGATTTCGAACGCCTGATCGATAATGCACTGACGAACGACGGACCAAACTTCATCGCCGTGCGGATCGACGACAAACCCGGCGCCGGCACCACCGACCGCGATCCGGTTCAGATCCGGCAGCGATTCATGCTCGGCCTCGGCGTTCGCAAGCAGATTTGAAGCGCTGAACGGCTCAGATGGTCGTTATCCGGCGGCGAACTGTGCTATGCGCCAGCCATGAAAATCTTGCTCCGCATCGGCGCGGCCGTCCTGATCGCGGCGGTGGATTCGCCACCCTCGGTCCACCACGCTATCGCCCGCACTCCCCGCTGGGGCAGGACGGCGAACACGCGCTCGCCTTTGTTCTGGTTGGTCTCGCCGTCGGCCTCGCGTTTCCAAAGCGTAAGCTGTTCGTCGCAGCCGTGTCCGCCATCCTGATCGGCCTGCTCGAGCTTTTACAATTGTGGGCGCCCGGCCGCCACGCCCGGCTTGAGGACTTTGTCGTCGACGCTGTAACAGCCTGCATCGGCCTCGCCGGGGCGGCGATGATCGGCTGGCTCGTGACGCGGTGGCGCGGATCGGAGCCGCAATAAGCTACGTCGTCGCGCATAAAAATGCCGCCCGGCGAACCGGGCGGCATCTCAATTTTTTTGGGTTGATTAAGCAGCGACCTCAGAGCAGACCCGCGCCCCGCGCCCACTTGTATTTGGCGGCCAGAACCTCAACCGGGATTTCGGTGGAGTAGGCGTAGGCCGGGATGCCGTTCTGGTAGAGATATTCGGCGGCCTCTTCCACCTCGATGTCGCCGGCAAGCGACGCCACGATCGGCTTCTCGATACCCTTGGCTTTCATTTCGTTCTTCACCTCGACCATGTTCTTCGCAAACACCATCGGCGGCGTGACGATGGTGTGCCAATAGCCGAGGATCAGCGAATGAATGCGATCGTCCGTGAGGCCGAGCTTGACCGTATTGACGTAGGTGATCGGCGGCTCACCGCCAGTGATATCGACAGGATTACCCGCAGCGCCGAACGGCGGAATGAATTTCCGGAACGCCGCGTCGAGATCCTTCGGCATTGCCATCAGCGACAACCCGTTGTCGACAACTGAGTCCGACAGCAGCACACCCGAGCCACCGGCGCCGGTAATGATGAGGACGTTCTCGCCCTTCGGTGTTGGCAGCACGGGCACGCCACGCGCGAAATCGAGCAACTGCCGCAGCGAGCGCGCACGAATGACGCCTGACTGCTTCAGGACGTCCTCATAGATCTTGTCGTTGCCGGCAAGCGCACCGGTGTGTGAGGCGGCAGCCTTCGCACCAGCGGATGTGCGGCCCGCTTTCAGCACGATCACAGGCTTCTTCTCCGCGACGCGCTTGGCGGCGGTGGCGAAGGCGCGACCATCCTTCAAATCTTCGCAATGCATCGCGACGACGCTCGTATTCGGATCCTGCTCGAAGAACGCCAGCAGATCGTCCTCGTCGAGGTCGGACTTATTGCCGAGGCCAACAATCGCCGACACGCCCATCTTGGCCGAGCGCGAGAATCCGATGATCGCCATGCCGATACCGCCGGACTGCGACGACAGCGCGGCCGAGCCCTTCACGTCGTACGCGGTACAGAATGTCGCACAGAGATTCGATGGCGTGTAGTAGAAGCCGTAGATATTCGGCCCCATCAGGCGGATGTCGTATTTCTTGCCGACCTCGACAATTTCCGCCTGCAGTTCCGGCGCACCGGCCTCGGCAAAGCCCGACGGAATCAGAACGGCACCCGGAATTTTCTTCTCACCGCATTCGGCCAGCGCGCCGGCAACGAACTTCGCTGGAATCGCGAACACCGCGACATCGATCACGCCCGGCACGTCCTTGACGCTCTTGTAGGCCTTGCGGCCCATGATCTCGTCGGCCTTCGGGTGGATCGGATAGATGTCACCCTTGTAGCCGCCGTTGATGAGGTTCTTCATCACGGAGTTGCCGATCTTGCCCTCTTCGGAGGACGCACCGACGACGGCGACCGATTTCGGCATCATGATGCGATTCATCGCAGCCACGATTTCAGCGGTCGGGCGCGGCGCCGGCCGTGGCTTGTAGTTGAAGTCGACGACGATACGCACGTCGGCGGCCACCGCATCCTTCTTGGTGGCGAAGACGGGATTGAGATCGAGCTCGACGATTTCCTGGAAGTCGGTGACGAGCTGCGAGACCTTCACGATCACGTCGGCCAGCGCCTCACGGTTGACAGGATCGCCGCCACGCACGCCCTTCAGCATTTCCTTGGCCTGGATGCCGTCGAGCATCGACAGCGCGTCCTGCTTGGTCGCCGGCGCCAAACGGAACGTGACGTCCTTCAGCACTTCGACCAGCACACCGCCGAGACCGAACGCCACGAGTTTCCCGAACGAGCCATCGGTGATCGAGCCGACGATGACCTCGGTTCCCCCGGCCAGCATCTGCTGAACCTGCACGCCCTCAATCTTGGCGTCTGCCTTGTATTTTTTGGCGTTCGCCAGAATGGTGTCGTAGGCCTTTTCGGCATCCGCCGCAGTCTTGACGCCCACAATAACACCGCCGGCCTCGGTCTTGTGCAGGATGTCCGGCGAGACGATTTTCATCACCACCGGAAAGCCCATGCCGGAAGCGAGTTTCGCCGCCTCGCCGGCCGACTTCGCGACGCCCTCACCGGGCACCGGAATGCCGTAGGCGTCGCAGACCAGCTTGCCTTCGGGTGCTGTCAGACTCGTGCGCTTGTCCGCCTTGACCGCATCGAGAATCTTGCGAACTGCATCTTTGGATTGAGACATAGGCTTCCTCCTTCGCGTCCTTTTTGTTTGTTCGGCCTCGCTGCGGATGCGATCGCTGACGATCCAGCGCCACATCGCGAAGTTGGCCTGTCGCAACTGCCTGGGCGCGTTCGCGGAAAGGCTGCCGCAGCCGCAAGCGATCCTGACGCCGCAACTGCGGGCGATGTTGTCTCCTCATGGCATTTGGTATGCCAGAATGGATGTTGTCAAGACTGCCATTGACGTCGGCATCTGGAAAATACGGATATCTTGACATCCTGGCATTTGGTATGCCAAAAAATATCCTACGCTAATCTGGTATTACAAAGTTCCTTCCCTAGGAGCTTTGTCATGTCCGATATGAAATCAACCAAGGCGTCTCCCGCAATGGCCGAGGCAGATATCGCCATCGTCCGGATCGCACCGGAAATGAGCTTCAAGAACAAGGCGTACGACGCCTTGAAGGAAGCCATTTTGAAGATGGATATCTACACGACGCCCGAGCCCGTGATGCTCGATGAGCGCGCACTGTCGGAACGTCTTGGTGTCAGCCGCACTCCAATCCGCGAAGCGATCGCGATGCTCGAGCAGGACGGCCTTGTGAAAACAGTGCCGCGCCGCGGCATCGTCGTCGTGCGCCGAACCAAAAACGAGATCGTCGACATGATCCGCGCCTGGGCCGCGCTCGAAAGCATGGCCGCCCGGCTGATCACGACGACCGCGCGAAAAAAGGACATTTCGGCGCTGCGCGACTTCTTCAAGGACTTCAACAAGGATCGCCTGCCCCAGGATCACGTCGAGGAATACTCGAAGGCGAACATTGCCTTCCATCAGGCGTTGATCTCGCTGAGTGAGTCGCCGACGCTGGTCGACATGACCAATGACATCTTGCTGCACGTGCGCGGCTACCGTCAGTTGACCATCGGACGCACCGACCGCACCGCGGTCTCGCTGCCCGAACACATGGCGATCATCGAGGCACTCGAGGAACGCAACACAGAACTCGCCGAAAAGCGCGCGCGCGACCACACACTTGGACTGGCGGCCTATGTCGAGGCCCATGGCCAAGAATTGTTCACATAACCGCTGACGATAACAAGAAGACGACGAAGTCGTCCGTCACGAGATCAGGGAGACTAGCGGAATGTCCGCAACCGTACAGAGCATGACTGCAAATGCCGTTGAAGCCGAGCGCGAACTGACCGACGGTTTCAACCTCGTCATCGACGCGCTCAAGCTTAACGGCCTCAACACGATCTACGGCGTGCCCGGTATTCCGATCACCGACTTCGGCCGCATGGCGCAGGCCGCGGGCATTCGCGTGCTGTCGTTTCGTCATGAGCAGAACGCCGGCTACGCGGCGTCGATCGCGGGCTTCCTCACCAAGAAGCCGGGCATCTGCCTTACCGTGTCGGCTCCGGGCTTCCTCAACGGCCTGACCGCGCTTGCCCACGCCACGACCAACTGCTTTCCGATGATCCTGATCTCGGGATCGTCCGAGCGCGAGATCGTCGACCTCCAGCAGGGCGACTATGAGGAAATGGATCAGCTCGCGATCGCCAAGCCGCTGTGCAAGGCGGCGTTCCGCGTGCTGCATGCGCAGGATATCGGCATTGGCCTCGCCCGCGCGATCCGCGCCGCGGTCTCGGGGCGTCCCGGCGGCGTTTATCTCGATCTACCGGCAAAACTGTTCGGCCAGGTGATGGATGCCGAAGCCGGTCGCAAGTCGCTGGTGAAGGTCATCGATGCGGCTCCCGCCCAGCTTCCAGCGCCCGATTCAGTCCGCCGCGCACTCGACGTTCTCAAGAGCGCTAAGAAGCCGTTGATCATTCTCGGCAAGGGCGCGGCCTACGCGCAGGCGGATGATGCCATCCGCCAACTGGTCGAGAAAAGCGGCATTCCGTTCCTGCCGATGAGCATGGCGAAGGGTCTCCTTCCCGACACCCATCCGCAGTGCGCAGGCGCCGCGCGCTCGACGGTGCTGAAAGACTCCGATGTCGTGATGCTGATCGGCGCGCGGCTGAATTGGCTGCTCTCGCACGGCAAGGGCAAGACCTGGGGCAGCGCGCCGAAGAAATTCATCCAGATCGACATCGAGCCCAAGGAAATGGACTCGAACGTCGAGATCGTTGCGCCTGTGGTCGGCGACATCGGCTCATGCGTGTCTGCCTTGCTCGCCGGCATGGGCAACAACTGGTCCGCGCCGCCCTCCGACTGGACGGGTGCTGTCGCCAAAAAGCGCGAAGAGAACGTCGCCAAGATGGCGCCGCGGCTGATGAACAACAACTCGCCGATGGACTATCACGGCGCGCTCGGCGTGCTGCGGACCATCATCAAGGAACGGCCGGACGCCATCCTGGTGAACGAAGGTGCCAACACCCTCGATCTCGCGCGCGGCATCGTCGATATCTACCAGCCGCGCAAGCGCATCGATGTCGGCACCTGGGGCATCATGGGCATCGGGATGGGTTATTCGATCGCCGCCGCGGTCGAGACCGGCAAGCCCGTGCTCGCCGTTGAAGGCGACAGCGCCTTCGGCTTTTCCGGCATGGAGATCGAAACCATCTGCCGCTACAACCTGCCGGTTTGCATCGTCATCTTCAACAATGACGGCATCTATCGCGGCACCGACGTGAACAAGGCCGGTTCCGATCCGGCCACCACCGTCTTCGTCAGGGGCGCTCGCTACGACAAGATGATGGAGGCTTTCGGCGGCGTCGGCGTCAATGCGACGTCCCCGGACGAATTGAAGCGCGCGGTCAATGCGGCAATGGACAGCGGCAAGCCGACACTGATCAACGCCGTGCTCGATCCGGCAGCCGGCAGCGAGAGCGGCCGCATCGGCAATCTCAATCCGCAAAGCCAGTTGAAGAAGAAATAGATCTTTCGTCGGGACGGGACGATTACAGGCCCGTCCTTTATTCCTTCCTGCTCCGGCAGGAGCAGATACGATACAGGAGCAAGACCATGTCACAGGCGCTGAAGGGCGTTCGCATTCTGGATTTCACCCATGTCCAGTCAGGGCCGACCTGCACGCAACTTCTGGCATGGTTCGGCGCCGATGTGATCAAGATCGAACGGCCGGGCGTCGGCGACATCACCCGCGGTCAGTTGCAGGATATCCCGAACGTGGACAGCCTGTATTTCACCATGCTGAACCACAACAAGCGGTCGATCACCCTCGACACCAAGAACCCGAAGGGCAAGGAAGTCCTGACCGCGCTGATCAAGCAGTGCGACGTGCTGGTGGAGAATTTCGGTCCCGGCGTTCTCGATCGCATGGGCTTTCCGTGGGAGAAGATCCAGAGCATCAACCCGAAGATGATCGTCGCGTCGATCAAGGGTTTTGGCCCTGGCCCCTACGAGGACTGCAAGGTTTACGAAAACGTCGCCCAGTGCACCGGCGGCGCGGCCTCGACCACCGGCTTCCGCGACGGTCCCCCACTCGTCACCGGCGCGCAGATCGGCGACAGCGGCACGGGATTGCATCTCGCGCTCGGTATCGTCACCGCGCTCTATCACCGCACGCACTCAGGCAAGGGCCAGCGCGTCACCGCGGCAATGCAGGACGGCGTGCTCAATCTGGCCCGGGTCAAGCTGCGCGATCAGCAGCGTCTCGCCCACGGCCCGCTCAAGGAATACAGCCAGTTCGGCGAAGGCATCCCGTTCGGCGAAGCCACACCGCGCGCCGGCAACGATTCCGGTGGCGGACAACCCGGCCGCATCCTGAAGTGCAAGGGCTGGGAGAACGATCCCAACGCCTACATCTATTTCATCACCCAGGCGCCGGTGTGGGAGAAGATCTGCGACGTCATCGGCGAGCCCGACTGGAAGACGCATCCGGACTACGCGAAGCCGGTGGCGCGGCTGCCGCGTCTCAACGAAATCTTCGCACGCATCGAACAATGGACCATGACCAAGACCAAGTTCGAGGCCATGGACATCCTCAACAAGGATGACATCCCCTGCGGTCCGATCCTGTCGATGAAGGAGCTTTCGGAAGACAAGTCGCTGCGTGCAACCGGCACAGTGGTCGAGGTCGATCACCCGACCCGGGGCAAGTATCTGTCGGTCGGCAATCCGATCAAGCTGTCCGACAGCCCGGCGGACGTGAAGCGCTCTCCGCTGCTCGGCGAACACACCGACGAGATCCTGCGCGAGGTTCTTGGATTCAGCGACCACCAGGTCGCGGATATCCACGACTCCGGCGCACTCGATCCGCCGCGTAAGCAAGCCGCAGAATAGTCGAAGCTTTTTCGCTTCCGAATAAAGGCCGCCGGTCAGACCGGCGGTCTTTTTCGTTATGGGAAGGTCCGATCATGCCGCGATGCAAAAGAAACTATGCTGCTATGCAAACAAATGAATTGTTTCTGGCATCTGGTATACATAGATTGGTCCCAGATCAAAACGCAGCGTGATCGCTGCCCTCCGAAAGGGAACCCAATGTCCGATACCACCTCCACCGCCTTCAACCCGGCCCCGTCGATCTTCGCCCGCTTCATGGCCTCCCTCGACCGTCTCCTGTTGACCTGGCACGAGGCTTCGGTGCGCAACGGCGACGTCCCGTATTTCGGCCTGTAACTCAGTAGGTTCAGCCACTCGGCGCGCGGCCAAGGCTTCCGCCGGGTTCAGGCTTGATGCCTCATCTTCAGACTTCCTCCCAGACTTGGCCCCGGTTTTCGGGGCCTTTTTCTTTTGGCAAACCACTTCTGCAAACTCCGGACCGCCCCTGCGACATTTGCGCACGGATGACGTTTTGAAGCTCGAAATGCTTGCTCGGTGGCATATCGGATACCAAAATCGCCGGCTAGCGCTCACGTCCGGAACAGAAGCGCAGCTTGGGAGCGACAATGACAGACACAGTTCATGGGGCGGCGCCGAGCGCCGCACGCGTCAGCGACGGCTATCGCTGGACGCAATTGGCCATCGGTGTTGGTGCGATGGTCATGATTGCCAACTATCAATACGGCTGGACATTCTTTGTCCCCGACATCCAAAAAAAATTCGGATGGGATCGCGCGTCGATCCAGTGGGCCTTCACTCTCTTCGTGTTGTTCGAAACCTGGCTGGTGCCGGTCGAGGGCTGGTTCGTGGACCGATACGGCCCTCGCCTCATTGTGCTTATCGGTGGCATCCTCTGCGGCGCAGGCTGGGCTATTAATTCGTTCGCGGCGAACCTCGGCGGCTTTTATTTCGGGATGATCATCGCCGGCATCGGCGCCGGCGCCGTGTATGGAACGTGTGTCGGCAACGCGCTGAAATGGTTTCCCGACAAACGCGGTCTCGCTGCTGGAATCACGGCGGCAGGCTTCGGCGCGGGTTCGGCGCTTACCGTCGCGCCTATCCAGTCGATGATCAAGAGTGACGGCTTCCAAAGCACCTTCCTTCATTTCGGATTGGGCCAGGGAATCGTCGTCATCATTCTCGCGTTCTTCCTGGTGGCTCCCAAAGCCGGACAGGTGCCCGAGGCGCTGCAGAACGCGACCATCATGCAGAGCCGGCGCAACTACGGACCATCCGAAGTCATTCGACAGCCCATCTTCTGGCTGATGTATCTGATGTTCGTCCTGGTCGGTGCCGGCGGCTTGCTCGTCACCGCGAACCTGAAACCGATCGCGGCCGACTGGAAGATCGCAGCGGTGCCTGTCACTCTCATGGGGCTGACGATGACGACGGTAACGTTCGCGGCCACGATCGATCGTGTGCTCAACGGCCTGACCCGTCCATTCTTCGGATGGGTGTCGGACAAGATCGGGCGCGAGAACACCATGTTCCTTGCCTTCGGCTTCGAAGGTATCGGCATCTACATGCTGTACCTGTGGGGCCATAACCCGATCGCGTTCGTGATCCTGTCCGGCTTCGTGTTCTTCGCTTGGGGCGAGATCTACTCGCTGTTCCCGTCGACCTGCACCGATACGTTCGGCGCCAAGTTCGCGACCACCAATGCCGGCCTGCTCTACACCGCGAAGGGCACGGCATCGCTGTTGGTCCCGCTCGGCAATTACATGCAGCAGTCGTCCGGGAGTTGGGACGGGGTGTTCCTGCTCGCCGCAGCGGCAAATATTCTTGCCTCGCTGCTTGCGATCATCGTGCTCAAGCCATGGCGCAAGACCGTGGTAGCCAAGGCAGTAACGGCCTAACCCGACTGCACTCTCAGGAAACGCGCTCGTCGCACCGCGACGGGCGCGTTTCCATTGCAGACCCGGTTCCGCAACCGTCAGACTCCGGCGCGTCGCTAATCGGCACATCGATATTGCAATGCACCACCAATGTCTTCGTGTCGGGCAGGATTCCCGCTTGCATTTTGGAATATGATATACCAGATTTCCTTCACAGCGCTTGCGACGATAAGTCACAATAATTGCGGCGATACGCCACATTCCAACAAAGCGCGGGGAGGAAAGATGGATTCGCAAACAACAGGCGCATCAGCTCCATCAAACAGCTTCCGCTGGATGCAGTTGATCATCGGCCTCGTCTGCATGGCGACGATCGCCAACTTGCAATACGGCTGGACTTACTTCGTCGGCCCCATGGCCAAGGCGCACTCCTGGGAGATCGCCCAGATCCAGGTCGCCTTCAGTATCTTTATCGCGCTCGAGACATGGCTGACGCCCCTTGAGGGATGGATCGTGGACTCGCTCGGACCGCGCGGCCCGAAGCTTGCCGTTGCTTTCGGCGCAATCTTTGGCTCGGCCGGCTGGCTCATCAACTCATTCGCTTCGTCACTTGAGATGCTCTACTTCGGTGCAGCGCTGTCGGGCGTAGGCGCCGGTGCAATCTATGCGACCTGCGTCGGCAACGCCGTCAAATGGTTTCCGGATCGGCGCGGCCTCGCTGTCGGTCTGACGGCGGCAGGATTTGGTGCCGGCGCTGCGCTAACCGTCATTCCAATTCAGAAGATGATCGCATCATCGGGTTATGCGGCGACATTCTTCTGGTTCGCGATTGGCCAGGGCATCATCATTTTCGTGCTCGCCTGGTTTCTGCGTCCGCCGCTTCCGCGCGAGGTGCCGTCCGCTTCGGCCGTCAAGGTTTTGCAGTCGAAGACCAGCAGCACGCCCGGCCAAATGCTTCGTTCACCGATCTTCTGGCTGCTTTACCTGATGTTCGTGATGGTGTCGGCCAGCGGTCTGATGGTGGCCGCACAGGTCGCGCTGATCGCAAAGGACTACGGTGTCGCCCAATCGGTCATCCTGTTTGGTGGAACAACCCTGATCGTGTCCGGCGTTATCGACAACCTCGCAAACGGCAGCGCACGACCTTTCTTCGGATGGGTGTCCGATCAAATCGGCCGCGAATACACCATGGCGATCGCATTCACGGCCGGCGGTCTCGCGTTCTGGCTTCTTGGAACCGCAGGCACCACGCCATGGACCTTCGTGATCTGCGCGGCGCTGATCTTCTTTACCTGGGGCGAGATCTTCAGCCTGTTTCCCTCGACCTGCACGGATATGTTCGGGCCGAAATACGCGACCACCAACACCGCCCTGCTCTACACCGCGAAGGGACTATCGGCCTTCCTGGTGCCGATCGCGAACGTGCTGAAAACCCACACCGGGAGCTGGCACGCGGTGTTCATTGTTGCCGCGATCATGAACTTCATCGTGGTGGCGCTGGCGCTGTTTGTAGTGCGACCGATGCGGCTATCGATCAGTGCATCCGAGAACAAGGGTGCCGTGGGGCAGCCCGCCGAATAGTCGAAAATCTGATTTCCGAAAAAGGGCGCACCTGGTGCGCCCTTTTTGTTTGTCTGGAGAAGACCGACTCCTGCGCCCCGCCTTGCCAAATCCCGCTTGCGCGACAATTGCGCGTTGACATTTGGTATAATGTATACCAATATGATGGAGGTTCAAAATATAAAACCCAGCGAACCCCGAGGAGGTTGCGATGAAAGTCGAAGACATCCTGCGCAAGAAAGGCACCCGAATTGTCACGGTGCGAATGAATGAAACCGTCGCGATCGCGGCTCAATTGCTCCGCGCCAGCAATATCAGCGCGCTGGTGGTGAAAGACGTGGTGCGAACCGAAGGCAACACCGCGGTGGGAATGTTCACGGAGCGCGACGTCGTTCGCGCTGTCGCCGCGCATGGAACGGCCGGCCTCAATCTCAAGGTGTCTAGCCTGATTTCGGTGCAGCAACTGATCTCCTGCACATCAACGGACACGCTCGAGCATGTCCGTCACCTAATGAACAGTCACCATATCCGGCACATGCCCGTGATCGACAACCACACCCTGATCGGCGTGATCAGCATCAGGGATATCAGCGCGGCGTTCGAAGCGGACAATGCGAATACACGCGAGCGCATGATCGCTTGATTGCTGCCGTCCTCATGCGTCCAATGTCGCGCATCTCGCGCTGACGTGAGCCTTTCGGCATTTTTGCATATCCATCTGCTGGAGACGTCATCTCCGGCAGATGGACATTTGCCCTTGTCAGCGGCATCCTTTCCTGAGAGATGAGTGGGGGTGCGCCTACGCCCTCCCGAGCATTCCAGAGGGCGGAAAATGATCAAGACGCGGTTCACCGAACTGGTCGGAGTCGACCATCCGATCGTCCAGGGCGGCATGCAGTGGGTCGGCCGCGCCGAACTGGTCGCCGCCGTCGCAAACGCGGGCGCGCTCGGGCTGATCACCGCGCTGACGCAGCCGACACCTGAAGATCTCGCAAAGGAAATCGCCCGCTGCCGCGACATGACCGACGAGCCGTTCGGCGTGAACCTGACGATCCTGCCGTCGATCAAGCCGCCGCCCTACGCCGAATACCGCCAGGCGATTATCGAGAACGGCATCAAGATCGTCGAGACTGCCGGCAACAAGCCGCAGGAACATGTCGATGAATTCAAGAAGCACGGCATCATCGTCATCCACAAATGCACCAGCGTTCGCCATGCCTTGTCAGCCGAGCGCATGGGTGTCGATGCGATCTCGATCGACGGCTTCGAATGCGCGGGTCATCCGGGCGAGGACGACACCCCCGGCCTCATCCTGATTCCGGCCGCTGCCAACAAGGTGAAGATTCCGATGATCGCCTCCGGCGGTTTTGGCGACGGACGTGGCCTGGTCGCTGCGCTGGCGCTCGGCGCCGAAGGCATCAACATGGGCACGCGCTTCATGTGCACGAAGGAAAGCCCAATCCATCAACTGATCAAGGAGCGCATCGTCGCCAACGACGAGCGCGAAACCGAGCTGATCTTCCGTACCATGCGCAACACTTCGCGCGTCGCAAGGAATGCGGTCAGCAAGCAGGTGGTCGCGATGGAAAAAGAAGGCGCTGCCTTCGAGCAGGTCCGAGATCTTGTGGCCGGTGCGCGCGGCAAGATGGTCTACGCGACCGGCGACGCCGACGAGGGCATCTGGTCGGCCGGCCAGGTGCAGGGATTGATCCACGATATCCCGACCTGCGCCGAACTGGTGTCGCGGATCGTTCGGGACGCCGAAGCCATCATGACGGCGCGGTTTGGCGCAATGACAGGCGCGGGCCGGCGCGAAGCTGCCGAATAATCAGCGCTGCACGAAAGAAGGAACACCAATCGATGAAGGCTTATGTCTATGGCGCCAATGGCGCCGAGGTCACCGATGTCGCGAAGCCCGCGCCGAAAGGCGCGCAGGTGCTGGTGCGGGTCCGCGCGTGCGGACTCAATCGCGCCGACCTCGGCATGACCAAAGGTCATGCGCATGGCAGTGCTGGCGGCGTCGGGACCGTGCTCGGCATGGAATGGGCCGGCGAAGTCGCCGAGATCGGACCGGATGCCAAGGGCGTCAAGGTCGGCGATCGCGTGATGGGATCGGGCGCGGCGGCGTTCGCCGAATACACGCTCGCCGATTATGGCCGGCTGTTTCACATCCCCTCAACCGGCAACATGGGCTTTGAGGAGGCTGCCACACTGCCCGTCGCGCTCGCAACCATGCACAACGCCGTCGTCACCAACGGCGCATTGCAGCCCGGGCAATCCGTCCTGATTCAGGGCGCGAGTTCGGGCGTCGGGCTGATGGCAATGCAGATCGCGAAGCTGAAGGGTGCCAAACTCGTGGTCGGATCATCGACCGACGCGACACGCCGCGAGCGCCTCAAGGAATTCGGCGCCGATCTCGCGATCGATTCCCGCGATCCCGGCTGGGTCGATCAAGTCCTGAAGGCAACCAATGGCGAGGGCGTCGATCTGATCGTCGATCAGGTCTCCGCCAGCGTCGCCAACCAGAACCTCGCTGCAACCAAGGTGAAGGGACGGATCGTCAACGTCGGCAGGCTCGGCGGCAGCCACGGCGATTTCAACTTCGATCTGCATGCGGCACGCCGCATCAACTATATCGGTGTCACCTTCCGCACCCGCACCATCGAGGAAATCCGCGACATCTTTAGCGCGGTCCGTAGCGACATCTGGTCTGCGGTCGAATCCCGCAAGTTAAAACTGCCGATCGACAAGGTGCTGCCGTTCGACCAGATCGGCAAGGCGTTCGAACGCATGGAAGCCAACAAGCATCTCGGCAAGATCGTCGTGACGCTCTAGATTTCCGGCTCCGCTGGCAGAGCTTGAATTCGGAATAATTCGCAAGATCGAGTTGCGAATGAATGGCGGTCGCGACTCCGAGCCTAGCTTTTATGTTGGGCAGAGGGCTGCTAAACCCCGCGCATGTCCAGCCCCGCCTCCAGCTCGAAAACCAGAGTCGCCGCTGTCTCGATGATCGCCAGCGCGAGTATGGCGGTCATCAAGTTCGTCGTCGGCGTTGCCATCGGAAGTCTCGCGCTGATTTCAGAAGCGCTGCATAGCTCGGTTGATCTCGCCGCGACAATCGTCACCTGGATCGTGGTGCGGATTTCCGATCGTCCGGCGGATGAAGAGCACCACTACGGTCACGGCAAGATCGAGAGCCTGTCGGCGCTGGGTGTCATCGCGCTGCTGTATATCCTGGCAGGCGGCATCGTGGTGCAGGCCTACAGTCACCTGCGCGAAGGTCTTCCCCCACCCCGGCTCTCGGCGATTCCGTTCGTCGTGCTGCTGATCGACATCGGCGTCAATCTGTGGCGTGCCCGCGCGCTGCACCGCGCCGCGCGGGACACGCGCAGTCAGGCGCTGGAGGCCGACGCGCTGCACTTCGCATCCGACGTCCTCGGCTCGGTCGCCGTCATTATCGGACTGGCCTTGTCCGGCTTGGGCTATGCGTGGGGCGATGCCGCAGCGGCGATTGGCGTGGCGGTCCTGATCTCGATCCTCGGCTTGCGGCTCGGACGCGCCACCATCGAAACCCTGCTCGATCGCGCGCCGGAAGGCGCTGCGGAAAAAGCCGGCGCCGCGATCAAGGCATTGCCTGGCGTCGTCGATATCGAGCGGCTGCGGGTGCGGATGGTCGGTCCCCGGCATTTTGTCGACGTGACTGCAAAAGTCCCGCGCACCTATCCGATCGATCGCATCGATACCATCAAGCAGCAGGCGCAGGACGCTGTATCCGCGGCACTTGGTGAGGCGGATCTGACATTCACCGCGGTACCGGTCGCACGCGACAACGAAAGCGTTCGCGATCGCATCATGGTGATCGCCCGCAATTCCGGCCTCGCGATCCACCACGTCACCGTCCACGACCTCGGCGAGAAGCTGATCGTCAGTATCGACCTCGAGGTCGATGGTGAAATGGCACTGGTGGATGCCCACACGATCGCACACCGGCTGGAGCAAAATATCAGGGACGAGTTCGGCACCGATGTCGAGGTCGACACCCATATCGAACCGCTGGAGCCCGAGCTGCCTCTCGGCACCGATGCCGCACCGGCGCGAACCGTAGCAATTCAGGCAGCGTTGTCGCGTTTCGCCACCGGCAGCCCGATCCATGACATCCACAATGTCCGCGTCCGCGACACCGATGCCGGCGAAATCGTTAACTTCCATTGCCGCGCGGCGCCGACGATGAGCGTCGCCAGAGTGCACGAAAGCGTCGATGAGATCGAGCGCATGTTGCGCCGCGCCTTTCCGACAGTGAAGCGCGTCATCAGTCACGCCGAGCCGCCGCACGGCAGTTAACCACGCCTCCGCAACCAACGTTCTCGTTTCGGACTCACTTGAGAGCTCTCAAGCTGCTCCGATTCTCCGTTGGACAAGATTTATTTTGCATTAACGAATCGTTGACTCTCGACAGGCCGCGAAAAGTGGATTCAAATCGCTGTGATTCGGAAAGACCGGGGAGTCCTTCCGATCAGCGTACAGAAAATTTTCCAAGGGGGCCTAACGCATGGCGCACGCTCACGCGGCGAGCGCTTGCGCGCAATCCGATTCGATCAAGGGATTGGCGCAATCGATCGCAAAACCTGCTTACCACAGGCTGCTGGTAGCTGAGCCCGCGCTTCGCCGCGCTGTCCCGACCCTGATCATCGCTTTCCTGATTACGATCTGCTTCGGCGCCTTCGTGCAGGTCATCGATCAGACCCGCCAAAAGCAATCAGCGACCAAGCGCGATCTGCTGGCACTCGCCGACCTCCTGGCCGAGCGTCTCGAACATATCGGCATCGTCCGTCAGGACCGCCCTGCCTCGATCGAGCGTCTGCAGAATCTGTTGCCTGCCTTGATTCCGTCATGGGGCATCGCCGCTGGCCGCCATGTCATCGTCACCGGCGCCAACCAGCGTATTCTGGCGCGCGTGCCGGTCGAGATCGCGCCGGGCGAAACCCACCGAATTCTGGAGGTTCTCAGCGCCGCGCAACCGCTGATCATGCGTGGCACACCACCGGCCGGGGTCACCGACATCGTCCTGCCAAACGGCAGTGGCGCGCTTGCGACCCAGCGCATCGTCAAATCGTTACCGGGTCAGGTCATCGTCATTCAGGAGAAGACCGACTCCCTGTGGCGCTCGGACACAGCCCTGTCGATCACGTTGTCGGCCACCACCGGTTTCGTGGTCCTCATCCTCGGTTTCGCATTCCACTGGCAATCCACCCGCGCGCGTGAAGGCGATCTCATCAACGACGCGGTGCGCGGCCGGATCGATACCGCGCTCAATCGCGGCCGATGCGGCCTTTGGGACTGGGACCTGTCGCGCGGGCGGATCTTCTGGTCGCAATCGATGTTCACCTTGCTGGGTCTGGAAAGCCGCAGCGATCTGCTCACCTTCGGCGAGGTCAACTCGCTGGTCAATTCCGACGACATCGACCTGTTCGCAATCGCGGACCAGCTCATCTCGGGAAAAATCAAAAACATCGACCAGAGTTTTCGGATGCAGCACAGCGGCGGCCACTGGATCTGGCTGCGGGTCCGGTGCGAGCTCAGTCAGGGCGCAAGCGATGGCGGTACCCATCTGATCGGGATCGCGGTCGATATCACCGAGCAAAAGAGCCTGGCGGAGAAAACCATCGAAGCCGACCTTCGGCTGCGGGATGCCATCGAGACGATCCCGGAGGCCTTTGTGCTGTGGGACGCGGACGATCGCCTTGTCCTCTGCAATTCCCACTTCCAGCGTCTGCACAAGCTTCCCGACAGCGCGGTCGCGGCGGGCACGTCCTACGAGACCGTGATCGAGGTCGGCCGCATGCCCGAGGTGAGAACCCGGCAGCCCGAAACCCGCACCATCATGCCGGGAGCACGCACCTTCGAAGCGCAGCTCGACGACGGCAGCTGGCTTCACATCAGCGAGCGCCGCACCAAGGATGGCGGCTACGTTTCGGTCGGAACCGACATCACCCGGATCAAGGAGCACGAACAAAAGCTGGTCGAAAACGATCTTCGACTGCGCGCCACCGTGATCGATCTGAAACGGACCCAGGCCACGCTCGAGAAGCAGGCCATCGAACTCGCCGACCTCGCGCAAAAATACGCCGAAGAAAAGGATCGCGCCGAGGAAGCCAATCAGGCCAAATCGAAATTCCTCGCCAACATGAGTCACGAACTGCGGACGCCGCTCAATGCCATCATCGGCTTTTCCGAAATCATGGGCAGCGGCATGTTCGGCACGCTCGGTTCGGAAAAATACGACGAGTATTGCCACGACATCCTGACCAGCGGTCAGTATCTGCTCGAGGTCATCAACGACATCCTGGACATGTCCAAGATCGAGGCCGGTCGCATGAAGCTCGACATGGAGCCGCTCGACCTCGCCAAGACCCTGGCGGAATCGGTGCGTGTCGTATCGGGGCGCGCCGACGACAAGAACCTGGTTCTCGATGCCAGGATTGATGGCGATATTTCCATCGTTGCAGACCGCCGCGCGGTCAAGCAGGTGATCGTCAACCTGCTGTCCAACGCAGTCAAGTTTACGCCGGATGGTGGACGGGTGATGGTGCGGAGCCACGTACTCGAGGATTCGATCGTGCTGATGATCGCCGATACGGGTATCGGTATCGCGCCGCATTCGCTGCGGAAGCTGGGCAAGCCGTTCGAACAGGTCGAGAGCCAGTTGACCAAAACCTATGCGGGCTCCGGACTCGGCCTGGCGATCGCCAAATCGCTGACCAATCTGCACGGCGGCTCGATGCGGCTTCGCTCGAAGCTTGGAACGGGAACGGTGGTCCGCGTCACCCTGCCCCGTGACGGTCATCAGGAGGCGATGGCCACCAGTGTCGCCGCCTAGGCGCTGCTTTCCATCACCCTGAGAAACACACCGCGTACATCGGCTTGAAAATCGCGGACGCGGGCTTCCAGCGCGGAGAAGTCGGGTGCATCGCCTGCGCGCGCCATGACCCGCAGCAGGTCGTCACCGACCGTATCCGGCTTGAACTTGTCGCTTACACACAGCCGCAGGATCTGCGTGAGGTCGTGATAGAGTCGCGCAGCCGGCCGCAGAATTTCCACGTCGGTCCGCGACAGCACCCGGAGCCGATGCGCGTTGTCGAGCGCTTGCTGGGTATCGATGCTGAGAATATCGGGCGTCTCCGCCGCGTGGACAAGCTGAAGATACTGCGCGATGAAGTCGATATCGACCATGCCACCGGCGGCATATTTGAGATCCCAGATATCGTCTTCGCCCTTTTCGAGCGCGATCGCACGGCGCATTTCCGCGACATCGTTGGCGATCAGGCGAGCGTCGCGCGGCCGGGTCAGAACCTCCCGGATGACGGCTTCGATCCGTGCACGGAATTCCGGCGATGACGAAATCACGCGCGCCCGGGTTAACGCCATGTGTTCCCAGGTCCATGCCTCATGGTCCTGATAGTCGGCAAAGGACGCGATATGCGACGCGACGGGGCCCGCGCGCCCTGACGGGCGCAGGCGCATATCCACCTCATACAGGACACCGTAGTTCGTCCGTGTGGTGAATGCGCTGATCAGACGCTGGGTGAAGCGGGCAAAATACTGCGCGCCGTGCAATGGCCGCGGTCCATCGGAATCCGGTTGCTCCGGGTCGAAATCATACAGCAAGATCAGGTCGAGATCGGATGACGCGGTCATCTCGCGGCTGCCGAGCTTGCCCATCGCAAGGATCGCGGTCTCCTGCCGTGCGATCCGGCCATACTGGGCCGCGAACTGATCCTTCACCAGGCCATGAACGGTATCGACGATGCCTTCGGCGACGTCCGCAAACACAAGTCCAGCCTGCCGCGCCGACACAGTACCGGACAGGATGCGCGTGCCAATCAAGAACAGGCTTTCCTGGCCGAACAGCCGCAGCCGGTCGAGAAACTCCTCGTAGGAATCCGCATCCTCAAGCGTCGCGGCCAACCGGGCCGACAGTTCCTGCCGGTCCGGCATGGCCCCGAAGAAGCGCGGATCGATCAGGCCATCCATGATTTGCGGACGACGCGCCAGCATGTCGCCAAGCCGCGGTGCCGCACCGAGCACAAGCGCCACGAGCGCAACGAGATCCCTATTCTGGCTGAGCAGCGTGATCAGTCGGCCGCCGCGTTGCAACGCCTGCAGGAAGCGGTCGAATGCCATCACCGCACTATCCGGCTCCTCGGCGTGCGCTAGACCGTCGATCAGCGCCGGCACGAACGCCTCGAACGCCGTGCGCGTTGCCTCAACCTTCAGAGCCCGGTAATCGCCGCTCATCCATTGCTGGAGGGTGCCCGCGACCATCTTGGGCTGCTTGAAGCCGAGTTTCACCAACTGATCGACAAGCCTGAGGTCATCAGGACCGGCGCCGTAGTCGATTGCCGGCAACTTGGCCGTGCCCGCCGGATCGCCTTCGAACAGCCGGCTGTAATGTCCCTGAACGCAATTGAGATGCGTCAGCAGTTCAGCGGCGAAGCTCGCGCGATCCTCGAATCCGAGGAAGCGCGCGAAGCGCTCCATCGCCTCAACATCGGCAGGAAGCGCATGGGTCTGCTCATCGGCCATCATCTGGACTCGATGCTCGACCTTGCGCAGAAACAGATAAGCAGCTGTCAATTCATCGCGCGCCTGCGGCGTGATCCAGTTGCTCGCAGCCAGAACATTGAGTACCTCCAGAGTCGGGCGCACCCGCAATTCGGGATGGCGCCCGCCGGCAATCAACTGCTGGGTCTGGGCGAAGAACTCGATTTCGCGGATACCGCCGCGCCCGACCTTGACGTTGTGGCCTTCGACGGAAATTTCGCTCTGCCCGCGATAGGTCTGCATCTGCCGCTTCATGTCATGGACATCGGCAAGTGCCGCGAAATCGAGATGCTTGCGCCAGACGAACGGCGCGATTTCCGCGATCAAGGCGTCGCCCGCCTTCTGATCGCCGGCGCACGGCCGCGCCTTGATCATGGCGGCGCGCTCCCAGGTCCGCCCTTCCCGCTCGTAATAGTCGAGCGCTGCGGCGGTCGAGACCGCAACCTGTGTCGAGGCAGGATCGGGCCGCAAACGCAGATCGACACGGAAGACGTAGCCGTCGCCGGTCCGCTGCTGCAGCATCCGCGCAAGACCTTGCGTGACACGCACGAAGAACGGCTGCGGCTCGATGTCCGGCGCCAGCGTCGGCGCGGCGAGATCGAAGAACACGATCAGATCGATATCGCTGGAATAATTCAGCTCGCCTGCCCCCATCTTGCCCATCGCGAGCACAACAAGGCCGCTGCCGTCCTCGGGGTGATCCAGGTCCGGAGGCTGTAACCGGCCACGTCCCGCCTCCTGCCGCAGCAGGAATCGCAGCACACTCTGAACTGAGGTCACGGCAAGATCGGTCAACCCGGCCGTGACCTGCATCACCGGCCAGACGCCGCCGATGTCGCAGAGCGCGATCAGGAGTGCTGCTTCCGCCTTGGTGGCACGAAGCCGCCGCATGGCCTCGGCTTCATCTTCAGCCGTGACGACATCCGACATAGTTCCGATCAAACGTGCGAGTTCGCGCTCCGGCTCACCGCGAAACAAGCGCAACATCCGATCCGGATCGGCACGCATCAGATCGAAGAGATAAGGCGATGACTCGGCAACACCGAGCAGGATGGCCTGAAGCCGGGGGGATGCGCCCGCCAGAGTCCGGATTGCGCCCGATTGCTCGGGCGTCAGATCGGATAGCCAGTCCTCAAGACGGCGTTCGGAGTCGGCGAGCGCGAAAACCTTCGGCCCATCGACAAGACGCGTCGCCAGAGAGGCTCGGTCCGCGTCGCCCTTCGCGGATGAAATCATGCCCCATTCTGTTGCACGTCCGGCGTTGACGCCGCAAGTCCCTCGCCGGTTCGCGCGGGGATCGAGAGTGTTGCCCGCAGGCCCGGATGCGCGTCGCTCAGCGCAAGGTCGCCGCCGTGCAGCGTGGCGACCGCCGACGCGAGACTCAACCCCAGACCCGATCCCGGCAGGGTCCGGCTGGCCTCGAGCCGCACGAACCGTTCGATAGCGTGCTTGCGGTCGGCTTCGGGAATACCGCCGCCATGATCGACCACCGCGAGTATGGCGCAGTCACCCTCCCGGCGCGCCTCGATCAGGATCGTCTTGTCGGTCTCGGCGGCGACGGCAGCATCGGCACCGAGCGGCTGCGGGGCCGGCTTCGGCTGCCCGTACTTGATGGCGTTTTCGACGAGATTGGCAAGCGCCTGACTGATGAGTTCGCGATTGCCGTGCAACGGCGCTGGTTGCGCCTGGACGCTGAGCGTCAATCCATTGTCTTCGGCCAGCGGCTCGTAGAGTTCGTGGATGCCTTGCGCGACCTCAGCGGCATCGAAATCCGTCATATTGTCCCGCGCCTGCCCGGATTCGGCGCGCGCGATCATCAATAGCGCGTTGAAAGTGCTGATCAGTCCGTCGGATTCCTCGATGGTCCGCTCCAGCGCGGTGCGATACTCGCTTTCGTTGCTGGATTTGGCGAGCGCCTCCTCGGCGCGATTGCGCAACCGCGTCAGCGGCGTCTTCAGGTCATGCGCGATATTGTCGGAGACTTCTTTTAGTCCGTTCATCAGCGCCTCAATGCGCTCAAGCATCGCATTGAGATTTTCCGCAAGCCGATCCAGTTCGTCACCGCTGCGTCCGACTGGAAGCCGCCCGCTCAGGTCACCGGCCATGATGCGTTGCGTCGTTCCGGTCATCGCATCGATCCGGTGCAGCACGCGGCGCGCTACGAATACGCCGCCGCCGAGTCCGAGCACCACGACGATCAGCAACGACCATTGCGCGGCCGAGGCCACAACGCTGAAAATGCGATGGCGCTCCTCCAAGTCGCGGCCGATCAGCAGGCGGAAGCCGTTCGACAACGCCGTCACGTTGACCAGCGCACGATGATCGGTCTTGTCCTGCTCGTCGAGACGGCGGTAGGCGGTTTCGGTCCAGCCGGTCGTCGCCATCACGCCGGGCTGCAATGACCCGACGTTACCCGCAACCGCTAGTCCCGCCGGCGTCGTTACCAAATAGAGGTTGGAGCCGGGCCGCAGCGCGCGATTTTCAATGGCGAAGACAAGGCCACGCAAGCCGCGCCGATCGAAGACGCCCGTGAGCAGGCCGACTTCCTCGCTGACACCGGCGGTGATCTGATCGGTGATCAGACGGCGGGTATTCCAGGCGAAATAGCCGAGCAGCGACGCCGCGAACAACGCAAACAATAAAAGATAGACCAGCGTCAACCGGAACGCCGTGGTGCGAAACAGCTTACCGAACGCCGTCACGGATCATGTATCCAGCGCCCCGAATCGTATGCAGCAGGGGCCGCTCGAAACCTTTGTCGATCTTGGAGCGCAACCGCGAAATATGTACGTCGATAACGTTGGTCTGCGGATCGAAATGATAGTCCCAGACGTTCTCCAGCAGCATGGTCCGGGTCACGACCTGCCCGGCATGCTTCATGAGATATTCCAGGAGGCGAAACTCGCGCGGCTGCAGCGTCAACTCCTCCGCACCGCGCATCACGCGATGCGACAGCCGGTCAAGCTCGAGGTCGCCAACGCGGTAGACGGTCTCCTCGGCAGGGCCGCCGTGGCGGCGCGAGAGCACTTCGACCCGCGCCAGCAGTTCGGCGAACGCATACGGCTTTGGCAGGTAGTCGTCGCCGCCGGCACGCAGGCCCTTGATGCGATCGTCGACCTGGCCGAGCGCGGACAGGATGAGCGCCGGCGTCCGATTGCCCTTGTCGCGCAGTGAGCCGATCACCGACAGCCCGTCTCGTTTCGGCAGCATCCGGTCGATGACAAGAACGTCGTAATCGCCGCCGTCGGCCAGCGACAATCCTTCCTCGCCATCGCTGGCGAGTTCGGCGACGTGACCGACTTCGCGAAATGCCTTGACGAGATAGTCCGCGGACTCGCGATCGTCTTCGATGATCAGCAGGCGCATCTGATTGCTGGAATCGGACAAGATGTGGGTCTCTCTGTCACCATGGCGCGCCCGCCGCCCGCGCGCAAGACTGCGAGATGCTCCCCGCCGTCGGGAAAAAGCGGGGCGGTGAAGCTTGGGGGCACTCCACCGCCCCTAGTCCTTCCGACGGAGGGGGGCTGATTCCACCGGAAGGTAGCTCAAGGGGACGGGCTTTTGGCCCGCCCCCCGGAAAGTGCCGTCAGCGGGGGCGACTGATGCCGGCGACGCTTCCCAACTCGTGCAACGTTGCTTGCAACGTGCGAATCTCAGCCCTTTGCGATCGGCACCGCGACGAAGCGGGCCTGACCGCCGGTTCGAACCCGCATCAGAACGCTGTTCTTGTTATCGGCGTGCGCCGCCTTGATCGCTTCGCGCACGTCGGATGAACTGGAGACGCTCTTTCCCGCGACTTCGAGAATCACATCGCCCTCCTTGAACCCGCGTTCGGCGGCGGCGCTCTTCGGATCGACGTCGGTCACAACGACGCCCTCCTTGCCGGCGCCCGCAACCGATGTCGCCGGGGCAACTGTCATGCCGAGCTTGGGCACTTCCCGGCCGCGCGACGAGTCGCGACCGCCGTCGTGCGTGTCGGCCTTGGCTTCGAGATTGTTCGGCAGCGTCCCGAGCGTCAGGTTGACGACCTTGTCCGATCCCTTGTGCAGGACATTCAGCTTGACCGACGTTCCCGGCGCGAAGCCGCCGATGGTGCGTGCCAGTTCGCGCGCATCCTTCACCGTCTCGCCGTTGACAGCGGTGATGACGTCACCGGACTCGATACCGGCCTTCGCAGCCGGGCTGTTGTCCTGCGGCTCGGCGACCAGTGCGCCTTCCGCTTTCTTCAGGCCGAGGCTATCGGCAATGTCGGCCGTCACCGGCTGGATCTGAACACCGATCCATCCGCGGCTCACCGAGCCCTTGTCCTTGAGCTGGGCGACGACGCTCTTCACCGTGTTGGCAGGAATCGAGAACGCGATGCCGACGCTGCCGCCGGACGGCGAGTAGATCGCGGTGTTCACGCCGATCACATCACCTTTCATGTTGAAGGCGGGACCGCCGGAGTTGCCCTTGTTGACGGGCGCGTCGATCTGAATGAAATCGTCATAGGGACCGTTGCCGATGTCGCGGCCGCTCGCGGACACGATGCCGGCGGTCACGGTACCTCCGAGGCCGAACGGATTGCCGACCGCGAGCACCCAATCGCCGATCCGCGCCTTGTCATCGGACAGTTTCGCAAACGAGAAGTTGGAGCCACCCTCGACCTTGATCAGCGCCACGTCGGTGCGCGGATCGGTGCCGATCACCTTTGCGGTGTAGGTCTTGCCGTCATCAGTCGTCACTTCGACCTTGTCGGCGCCATCGACCACGTGATTGTTGGTCACGGCATAGCCGTCCGCCGAGATGAAGAAGCCGGACCCCTGCCCGGTCACGATGCCATGGTGCTGACGCAGGCCAGGTGGCAGACCATCCGGACCACCGAAGCGGCGGAAGAAACGCTCCATCGGCGATCCGGGCCGGAATGGCGACTCGGCATCGCTGTTGTCAGCCTTGTCCTTGATCCGGACCTTGACCGAAATCACCGAGGGTTTCACGCGCTCGACGATATCGGCGAAGCCGACCGGCTGCGCGACCTTGCTGACATCGTTGTTGACCTGTGCATGCGCAGGGCTCGTGAACAGATCGACGCTGCCCGTCGAGGGGCTCAGCCCATAAGCGGCAATACCGAGGCCGGCGACGACCGAGGCCATCAGCGCGAACTTGCGCGCGGAGAACAGTGAACGGCGGGCGGGCTTGAACGAAGGAAGCGACGAGAGATCGGTGGGCCGGTCAGTCATGCAGTGTCTCCAGAAACCAGGTGGAACAGTGCCGGAAGCCAGCACTTCATGGTCCTGAAGATGGGGATTGGCGCCTTACGGTGCGCTGGCCGGGAAATTAATGTTTTGTAACAATGGCCACATCTCGTGCGGCAGTTTGGCGCAGACTAAAGGCGCTCGCCGGACGCGGGTTCCACCCCGGTCAATTTGGCCAGCCGTGCCTCCTCGTCCGCGCTCAGCCGCGATTCATCCGCCGGCACGACTTTGGCCCTGCGCCGGTTGTAACCCCATAACGCAATCCCGCCTCCGATCAGGAGTAAGGGCGTCAGCAGCCAGAGCGGCAAGGTGCTTGGCTCGAAGCGCGGCTTCAGCAGCACGAACTCGCCATAACGCGCGACCAGAAAATCCAGCACCTGCTGATCGGTGTCGCCCGCCGCAATGCGTTCGCGCACCAGCAGGCGGATATCGCGCGCCAGCGGCGCCTCGGAATCGTCGATCGACTGGTTCTGGCACACCATGCAGCGCAATTCGCGCGACAGGCTTCGGGCACGCGCTTCCTGCGCCGGATTGGCCATGACCTCGTCGGGCTGCACGGCATGAGCGACTGGCGCGGTGAACGCAAGCAAGGCCAGAACCAGACATGCGGACAAGCGCTTCACGACGTCACTCCGCGGGCTGCAGCGCGCGGCCGGCTTTGGCCGGCTTCGGCGCGCCGACCCGCAGGCGGCGGTCGGACAGCGACAGCATGCCGCCGAACGCCATCAGGACGGGACCGAACCAGATCAGCAGCACCATCGGCTTGTAATACATCCGCACGGCGATCGTGCCATCGGGCTTGGCATCGCCGAGCGAGATATAAAGCTGGCTCACACCGCGCCTCAACAGCGCCGCTTCGGTGGTCGACGATCCGCGCGTGGTGAAATTGCGCTTCGACGGCGTCATGACCGCGATGGATTGACCGTCCTTGCGCACCGTGAAGCGCGCGATCTGCTCGCGGAAATTCGATCGCTGCCGCTGTGCCGTGCCATCGAAGGTCAGGCTATAGCCGCCGACCTGTGCCACGTCGCCCGGCTTCATCGACGCGATATGTTCGCTGTTCCAGGTGGTTTCACAGACGATGCCGATCAATGCGACACCGATTCCGGCATGAGCGAAGACCGTGCCCCAGCTGGCGCGTGGCAATCCGCGGGCACGGCGGAAGGATACCGGAAGCGGCGCGCGAAACAGGCTGATCCGCTCGGCGAGATCGCAGAGCGCGCCGAGGATCACGAACACGGCGAGCCCGATTGCGAGCGGCGCGAAGGCGCTGCCGCCCCACGTCCAGGCCCACAGCACCGCGACCGCGATCAGCGCGCCGATACCGGCGGCAACCAACCGTTGCGACGCGCCGAGCAGATCGCCGCGCTTCCAGGCCAGCATTGGCCCGAACGGCACCGCTATCATCAGCGGAACGAACAGCGGCGCGAAGGTCAGGTTGAAGAACGGCGCGCCGACGGAAATCTTCTCGCCGGTCAACACCTCGAGCGCCAACGGATACAGCGTGCCGACGAATACGGTCGCGCATGCCGTGGTCAGGAACAGGTTGTTGAGCACCAGCGCGCCCTCGCGCGAGATCGGCGCGAACAGGCCGCCCTGCTTCAGCGCGGATGCGCGCCAGATGTAGAGCGTGAGGCTGCCGCCGATGAAAATGCACAGGATCAACAATATGAAGACGCCGCGCGTCGGATCGGTTGCGAAGGCATGCACCGAGGTGAGCACGCCTGAGCGCACCAGGAACGTGCCGAGCAGCGACAGCGAGAACGTCAGGATCGCAAGCAGGATGGTCCAGACCTTCAGCGCGTTGCGTTTCTCCATCACCACGGCGGAATGCAGCAGCGCAGTCCCGGCCAGCCATGGCATCAGCGACGCGTTCTCGACCGGATCCCAGAACCACCAGCCGCCCCAGCCGAGCTCGTAGTAAGCCCAATACGAGCCCATCGCGATGCCGAGGGTGAGGAAAATCCAGGCCACCAGTGTCCAAGGTCGCACCCAGCGTGCCCAGGCCGCATCGATCCGGCCTTCGAGCAAGGCTGCAACGGCGAACGAGAACGAGATCGAGAACCCGACATAGCCGAGATAGAGCATCGGCGGATGCACGGCGAGGCCGATGTCCTGCAGCACCGGGTTGAGGTCGCGGCCCTCGATCGGCGGATTGGCGATCCGCAGGAACGGATTCGAGGTCAGCAGGATGAACAGATAGAACGCGGTCGCGATCCAGGCCTGCACCGCCAGCACATGAGCGCGCAACGACAGCGGCAGGTTGTTGCCGAACGCAGCGACGAGCCCGCCGAACAGCGCGAGGATCGTCACCCACAGCAGCATGGAGCCTTCGTGATTACCCCAGACGCCGGTGATCTTGTAGATCATCGGCTTCAGCGAGTGCGAATTCTCGAACACGTTGACCACCGAAAAATCCGAGATCACGTGCAGCGTCACCAGTGCCGCGAACGAGGCGCCGACGAAAAGCAATTGTGCGAGCGCGGTCGAACGCGCCACGTTCATCAGCGCGGCGTCATGCAGCCGCGCGCCCAGGATCGGAACGGTGGACTGGATCAGCGCAAGGCCGAGCGCGAGCACCAACGCATAATGTCCGGCTTCTGCAATCACTGTGATGCTCCCGGCTTGCGCGAGGCCTCAACATTTCCAGCCTTGCCATAATCGTCCTTCCAGTGGCCCTGCTTTTTCAAGGCGTCGGCAACTTCCTTCGGCATGTAGGTCTCGTCATGCTTGGCAAGCACGGTGTCGGCGCGAAACACGCCCGAACTGTCGAGCGCGCCCTCGGCGACCACGCCCTGCCCCTCGCGAAACAGATCCGGCAAGATGCCCTTGTAGGCGACCGGCAGCGTCGCGCTGCCGTCGGACACCTTGAAGCTGACCGCGAGATTGTCGCCACGGACCACCGATCCGGCCAGCACCAGCCCTCCCAGCCGGAAACGCTGGCCCGGCCGGATGTGCTTCTCCGCCACCATGACCGGCGTCGAGAAAAACACGATGGAATCGCGCAACGCGTTCAGCACCAGTGCGGCGGCAATCGCCAGCACCGCCAGCGATCCGCCGATCATCGTCAATCGCCGCTGCTTGCGCGTCATGCTGGTCGACCTGCCGGCAATGCGAAACCCCTCGTCATCCATCTATCCCAAGCGCCTTGAGCCCTTCATTGAGCTTGCGCAAACCCGCTTCATTCTGCCCGAGCGCCCGACGCGCGTCGTCACGCGCAGCACGGGATTTCTCCGGTTCCTTGAGCACCGTATAGGCGCGCACCAGACGCAACCATCCCTCGACGTCATCGCCATTCTGCTTCAGCCGCGCAGCGAGCCGGTCGACCATGCCGTGAATCATCGTGGAGCGATCGGCTTCGCTCATGCCGCCGGCCGTGGCCTCGGCACCTTTCGGAAGCGGCGGCGCGCTGCCGTTGACCCGCGCCAATGCCTCCTGCACCACGCCGCGCCATGGCGCATCCGCCGGTGCGTCGGCCAGAATCTCCTGCCATATCTTTCCGGCGTCCGCCCCGCGGCCATCCTGCTCCGCCGCCACGCCAAGGAAATAGCGCGCCTTGATTTCCTTGGAGTCCAGCGCGACCGCGCGTTCGAACTCCTTCTTCGCATCGTCCGTGACTACCCCGTTGGCCGCGCCGGCGATCGCCGCACCGAGATCGGCGCGACGTTCCGCCGTTTCGCCGCTGTAAGTGATCGCGTTGCGATAGGCCCGCGCCGCGTCGTCAAAGCGGCCAAGCCGTGCCAGCACCGGCGCAAGCACGGTCCAGCCGCGACCGTCGGTCGGATTCTTTTCGAGATGGGATTCGACCCGCGCCACCAGATTTTCGAGCGGCTGGGTCCCCAGCGGCGCGCGAGACCGCGCGGCAAACGGAAAATCGGGAAGCTGCGGCGATCCGAGCGGCAGGTAGACGGCGAGCGCCAGCAGCGGGATCCCGGCAAGCGCGATGACGGCCACTGCACGATGCGACCCGAGATGCGATGAGCGCGGTTCCGTGCTTTCCGCATCGGCCGCGGCCAGCAGACGCCGCCCGATCTCGATGCGCGCCGCCGCCGCTTCCGGCTCGCCGATCCGGCCGGCCTTGGCATCCTGTTCGATTTCGTCGAGTTGATCCCGGTAAACGACAGTTTCGCTCCCGCCGGTTAGCCGTGCCGCCGGACGGCCGAGCGGCCACAGCACCGCAAAGGCCGCCCCGGCGGTCATCAGCGCGAACAAAAACCAAAGCGTCATTGCAACCGAGTTCCGATGGACCGCCGCCCGAAACGGCGGGACCGATGGTTCGGGTTACATCATGACTGGGAGGGGTGCGCAATTGACATTTGCGGCACAATCGGCGGCAAAAAAACCTGCGAAATCAATATTGGCTTGTCAGCCAGCGCGGCTGGACTTGCGCTCGACGGTCATGGCGTTTTCGGCAGCCCGGTTCATCAGGGACGAATAGTCGTGGCCGAACAGGACCTCGCAGAAGCGGATCGCGGCCGTGACCTGCTGCTGGCGGAAGGAACGCACACGTGCGTCGCCATTGCGGAGCGATTCCACCAATGCTTCGGTGGCCTGCTCGACGTAGTGCTGCAGATCCGAATAGGTCCGCAGGGTGACTTCGTTGATCGCAAGCTCGCTGGCATAGGTCCGGCACACCGCGACGAAGTCGATCAATGCGGCGGTCTCCTCGATCTCGGTGCTGTCGAGCCGCGCCCCGGGCGAAATGTCCTTGTCGGGCCGCTGGCGCAGCAGACGCCGCACACGGCCGGGGACGCTATCGATCTCCGACTGCAGTCCGTTGGAAATATCGACCCTGATGGCCGCGAGCTGGCGCCCCCAGTTCGAGTCGGTCCGGATGTCGAGCTCGGTCCGCAAACCGCGCACGCCATCGTGCACAGTCTTCAGATAATCGGAGACATTCTCGAAATACCCGCGCCGGATGTCCGCTCGCAGGTTGGCTGAAATCCGCGACAGATCGTCGATCGCCAGCGTCACCGCCACGCCATAGGGCGTCGCGGCCACGCGGATTTCGTCGTCCGATCCGGCAACCCGGACCGCAAGCCGGATGATCTGCCAGGACGCAGCCAGCCGCTGCATCACGAGCGACAACGCGAACGGCAACATCACCGGGGTCTGCAGCGAGGGAACATTGAGGGCGGTCATCAGCGACGAAATCTGTGAGTCGCCGAAAACACGCACGAAGCTCGGGAGCCGGCCGTTCAAGGTATCGAGTGCTTCCCGCGCATTCAGGATGGCGCCGATCGGGGCGAGATCGTCGATGACGCTGGGGGCACCGATGCGGGCGAGCGAGCGCTGCCGGCCGGTGCCGGAGTCATCGGCCATGATCTTCTGGATGGCGACCGCGGCGGCCATCTGGAATGTCCGCACCGCCCGTTCGGTCTCGGAGGCGGACCCTGTATCAACCGCAAGCGCATCTTCAAACTTGCGAGCCGCTTCCGGCGCACCATCCCGGGCCAGCCACTGCCAGATCGGCAGAAGCGAGGTGCGCCGGAGCTGTCCGGGGCGCGGGGTGGAATTGGTGTCGATAAGAAACGGTTCCAACAGCCGGAACGCATGCCGCGCCGGATCCTCGCTGCGCGGCCGGACGCTGTCGTCCGATCCGCGGACGATCTTGCGCAGTTCCTCGAGCACGAGGTTGGCGACCGTGACGTCCTCGCCGCGCTCGACCGCGCGCTCGAACTCCCGCATCAGCAGCGCCTGCGACTTTGGCGGGAGCTGCGCGAGGTAGTCCTTCAGCCGTTCGATCGAGGTCTGGTCCATGCACGCAAAATGTTGACGCGGACAATCGCACGGGCACCAGGGCGCCCACCGGATGTCATAGCAGGAGCGGTCTTAAGGATGCGTTGAGGAAGGCGGGACAAGCCCCTGAAACGAAGCCACCTTTTCGCGGAATCCCTATCGGAAATACCGGGGAATCCCGTTGGAAAAGGATGCGTCCGAACAAAAGGATAGCTGCGGCTGCTGAGATCGCCTCGCAACAGCGTCAGCTGACCGCCGTCCAGCTTCCGTCAGCGTTGCGGCAGGCAGTCTTGCGTACGGTTTCGAGTTGGCTGCCGATGGTAACGGTGTGGGAATAGCCCCGGCATTTCGCGCCCTTCGAACTATAGAGCGGTCCGGCGACAATATTGCCGTGACGGCCGGTCGCCGGATTACGCCAGGTGATGGGCGCGCCGGGGGCGCCGCGGTCGAGGGCATCGATCTGGGCCTGATAAGCCAGCGGCCGGTCGCTGTCGTCCAGCGCCGAACCGAGCTTTGGCCCGATCAAGCCGCCGAGCGCCGCTGCCGTGACAACGGCCGCTGCCCGCTCATGCGCGGGATCGCCGGTCGCCGTTCCCGAGCCTGCAAACGCGCGGGTCAGCAGACCCGGACCATCGGGACCGCCGGAACTCGTCACATCACAGCCGCACAGAACCAGCGCTGCCGCGAGGACCAGCAGGACGTTTATCTTGATCATGACGCCTCCGGCGCCATTCTGTCGTGAGAGTTGTGCGCCCGATCCCACAGGAAATGGCAATTTGGGCGGGACTGCGGCACAACGACTGTTCGGCGCCTTCGGCATCCCGTCATGCCGCCGGCAGCACGAGTTCGGCGCGCAGGCCGCCGATCGGCGCCGACGCCAATATCAGCTTCCCGCCGTAGAGCGCAGCGAGGTCGGTGACGATGGACAGGCCCAACCCCGAGCCGGGCTTGGTCTCGTCGAGCCGCTGGCCGCGCTGCGAAACCTGCATCCGCTCGTCATCGGAAAGACCACGGCCGTCGTCGTCGACCATGATATGCAGCATTGCCGGCTCGACGCCGGAAGCCGGGTGCACCGACGCTTCGATGAACACCCGCGACCGCGCCCACTTACAGGCGTTATCGACGAGATTGCCGGCCATCTCCTCGAGATCCTGCCGCTCGCCGCGAAATTTGACGTCCGCGCTGGCCTCGACGTCGATGGCGATGCCCCGATCGCGGTGAATTTTTTCCATGGTCCGGCGCAGCGCCTCGATCACCGGCGCCACATCGACCACGGTGGCGATAACGGTGAGACGCGCGGCAAGGCGCGCACGTTCCAGATGATGCGCGACTTGATTGCGCATCACGTCGGCCTGTTCGAGGATTTTCGCGGTGAAGACATCGCGCTCGTGAGCGGTCGCTTCGTTGACGATGACCGAGAGCGGCGTCTTGATGGCATGGGCGAGATTGCCGACGTGGGTACGAGCGCGCTCGACGATCTCGCGGTTGGCGTCGATCAGCGCATTGGTCTCGCGGGCGAGCGGCGCGATCTCGACCGGAAACTCGCCCTCCAGCTGCTCGGCGCGCCCGGAGCGGATGTCGGCGATGGCATCGGAAATACGCTTCAGAGGCGCGAGACCGAACCGCACCTGGAAGACCGTAGTCAGCAGCAGTCCGATCGTCAGCGCCGCGAAGGTGCCGCCGAGATAGTAGTCGAAGGTGCGGGTTTCGTCGAAAATCTCGGTGGCATCACCGGCGACCGCGACACGATACTTGCCATCGGCGCCGAGATCGACCGGCCGTTCCGCCATGCGCAGCGTTTGCCCTTCGGGACCATCGACATAGCCGACGCGGACTCCCGACGACGACAGCTCGATGCCCCGATCTTCCAGTTTCGGCAGCCGCTTGTCCCACAGCGAGCGCGAAGCGCGTACGTCTTCCTTGTCGGGATCGGTGCGGACGACCTCCCAGTACCAGCCCGACAGCGGCAGATCGAACAGCGGCTCGCCGAGCGACTGGAACTGATGATCGGGCGGCTCGTCCGGTGTCGCGACTTCGGCGATCAGGGTACGGAGATAGAGATTGAGCCGGCGGTCGAAAGCACGTTCGGACGCCGAGCGATAGACCGAGGACAGCGCCACGCCGGTGATGAGCAGAACGGCAACCACCCACGCGGTCGCGGATAAGAAGAGGCGGGTGGCGAGCGAGCTACCGCGCATCGGCCGGCGGCGTCAGCAGATAGCCCAGTCCCCGCACCGTCTGGATGATGTCGACATCGAGTTTCTTTCGGATACGACCGACGAATACCTCGATGGTGTTCGAGTCGCGGTCGAAATCCTGATCGTAGAGATGCTCGACCAGTTCGGTCCGCGACACCACCCGCCCTGCATGATGCATGAGATAGGCCAGCAGCCTGTATTCGTGCGAGGTCATCTTGATCGGGTTGCCGCTGACACTGACCCGGCCGGTGCGGGTATCCAGCGTCACCGGCCCGCAGGTCAACTCGGACTGGGCGTGCCCCGTGCTCCGGCGCAATAGCGCGCGAATGCGCGCCAGGACTTCCTCAAGATGGAACGGCTTTGCCACATAGTCGTCGGCACCGGCATCGAACCCCTGCACCTTGTCGCTCCAGCGGTCGCGGGCGGTGAGGATCAAGACGGGCATCGAGCGACCGTTGCGCCGCCAGGCTTCCAGCACCGAAATGCCGTCCATCTTCGGCAGGCCGATGTCCAGCACGACCGCGTCGTAGGGTTCGCTGTCGCCGAGGAAGTGACCCTCCTCACCATCGAACGCGCGATCGACCACATAACCGGCGTCGGTCAGCGCGGTCGTGAGCTGACGATTGAGGTCGGGATCGTCTTCGACGACGAGAAGGCGCAAGGCGGTCTCCGCTGATTCCTAAGTCTGGCTCGGTCCCGCCAAGATGACCCGTCGCGGCGTGAATGGCAAATGAACGTGAAACGCCCGCTTATGTCATATTTATGTGCCTCTGCTCTATGAGCCCCGCCCGCGTTCGGGACGGGCTCAGGCACGCTCCGATCCACGTCGCGATCACACCGACGGCCTTTTCCGGAACGAATGTCTCGCTATCGATAGTGGATCGCCGGCGGTATCGTAAACTCGCGGCGCAAGAGACGACCGCAGCGGGCCCGGCCAAGTCTAACGCGACCGACGATCGCACACGAAGCGCCAGTCTGCACGATGAGCGCACTGCACGCGGCTCCTCGACCTGATCGCGTGCTGCTGCGAACAGCGAACCGATCACGGTGTCGTGGTTATCTTTCTCGGCGCACTGAAAGCTCTTCGCCCGTGCGACCGACCACGGCTCGATCGCAGGCCCGGCCAAAAGTATCGAGAGCATTGGCTGTTCTCGTTGTGACATCGCAAATATTGACAGGCGGCTCGTGCGATGGCTCACATTGCCACATGATTCAGAAATACATGCGCGCGTTCGCGGTTACGGCGACCCTGACTTTGATGCAGCCCGCGTCCGCGATGGTCGGAGGCGGCGGCGCGCCCTCGCCTGCGGTCGCCGGCGCTATCGTCACAATTGTCGGCTCGCATGGCACGTCGTGCACCGGCGCGCTAATCGCGCGCGACATTGTCCTCACCGCGGCGCACTGCGTCGCACCCAGTACCACGTACAAAGTGGTGGACTACACCAGTAAGCCGCCGCGCCTGCTCGACATCAGACGTACCGCGACGCATCCGCGATTCAACATGCAAAACCTGCTCGCACACCGCGCCACCGCCGACGTGGCGCTGCTGCAGCTCTCCGCTCCTCTCTCCAAATCTCCAATCAAACTCAGTGGCGCACTAATGCCGATCACCGTCGGACAGCGCCTCACCGTCGTCGGCATGGGCGTCGCGGTTCGCGGCGACGGCCGCAGCGGCGGCGTGGCGCGGGCCGCGAGCCTCAGCGTCACCGGGCGACCCGGCACCTTGCAGATCCGCCTGGTCGATCCCGCGACCAACAACGCGCGTGCGGGCCGCGGCGCCTGCACCGGTGATTCCGGCGCACCGGCGTTTCTCGATTCAAACGGCGGCAGTGTTATCGTTGGTGTCGTAAGCTGGTCCACCGGACCGAACAACGCCTCAGGGTGCGGTGGCCTCACCGGCGTCACGCCGCTCGCGCTCTACCGTGACTGGATTTTGAAGACGGCACGGAGCTGGGGCGCGGGAATTCAATAGAGACCCAGCCCCTGAGCCCGACCTTGACCTACGCCAAGTCGGAGTGCCTCTGCGCGGGAAATCCGAAAGATCCGCGATGGGAGGTGAAAAGTGCAGCGCGGGTGGATCAGCCACGTTGACGCGAGATTCGATTTCGGCAAATTTTGTCGTCGGGATCGCACAGGCGATTCCCAATCACGAAATCATTTTGACCCGAAGGAATTTATTGATGTCGTTCCGTACAGCCGCTCTCGGCCTGACCGCTGTTGCCAGCTTCGCTCTCGCCGGCTCCGCCGTCGCCGCCACCAAAATCAGGATCGACTATTCGTATTCCAATCAACGGATCCGTCCGAACCCGCAGCCGATCCACGTTTCGAACAGTTTCGATATCACGCTGAATGAAGGCGGCGGGGTGAACGAAGAAATCAACCGCCGCGGCGGCAAGGCCACCGACAGGTTCAAGGCAGGAACCAAGCTCGGACACGGCCAATGGAATGTAGTCAGCGCTAATCAGCTCCGACGCACGATCAACCAGCCGCAGAGCACCCTGGTCGTGAACGTCACCACCAGCGGCAACTCCTGCAACGCCGACATCAAGTGGATCCTGAAATCCGGCTTCACCGAATATAAGTTCAAGCAGATCCACGATCAGAGCTGGGGCTTCTTCACCGCTCCCAAACTCAGCTCGATCACCTGCAGCATCAGGTAGCCTGACGCCGGTACCTTCGGACGCCGGCGCCGGACTTGAAAGGCCGGGACACGGCAGCGCGCGGCAGCTATAGTTGCTGCGCCCTACTCTCCGTCTTCTCGGCAAAACCCATGCGCATCGCCATCGGTCTCTGGATCATTCTCGCCATCGCCGCCGCCGGCGGCGCGTGGTATGCGATGGAGCCCGCAAAGCGCGGCGGCGCCTGGTTCTGGATCGCCGTCTGCGCGGGGCTGCTGATTGCGTTCGCGGCTTCGTTCGTGATGCTCGGCAATACCGCCGACAAGACATTCCTGTCGATGGCGCTGTATTTCCTCAACTGGGGCATGGCGGCCGGTGGCGCTACGGTCTGCACCGGTGTCATCGCGGGCCTTGCGGCGGCGCTCGTATTCAAGCGGTGAGACGATAGTACCGCAATAGTTGATGATGCTGCAGTGATCCTGTCGGGTTCGATGGATGATCGATCCAGATTCGAATGCGAGTTCGATCACCGGTAGCAAAGTCAACGTATGATCAGACATAGCAGCAGCCGTAGAACGAAATTTGATCCTCTATTTTGTTCTTGAGTTATGGGTACGCTTGAATCGCCTCTTGGTGATATGCCGTTTACGGTGGCGACAAAAACGCTGCTGCTCGCGGACAAAATCGTCGAAGCGGCGCGCGGCAGCAGCGTATTCGCGCAGGCTGAACCACAGCGCGGCACTCGCCGCGCTTGCCCACAAAAATAAGGCAATGTGCGCTAGATCGCCACGTTCGGTGAAAATGCGAATGAGATCGGGCATAACTTATCCGTTATGGCTGGACATGATCCGGCCACCTATCGTCCTGTTTGAGGAATTCGCGAGAATAAATTGCGGATCACCCCCGCACCAAGACGACCAGAACCTGACCAAGGATCGGGAAATATCTCTGGTGGTGAGATCGCTGTTTGCGGACCATTCGATTGCTGGCCCAGAGTTCTCGCCGTCGGCGTCTATGGATTCCTTCACCAGCTTCAAGCAACAGAAAACGGTACGGACAATCCATTGACAGTTGCGTACCAGCCAGCCTCACCGAGGCAGGTGAAGTTTCCTTGAATTGAACGAATATGTGCTTACGCAGAGTCCGTCCGTCACATTTTTCGTATTGCAACAGACCCCATGGTCTCGATACCAATCATATCGAGATTAACCGTAGTCTGGGCGCGACAGGTCAGACGATCTAGTCAATTGTATCGAATATCCGCATCGAATAGAGACGATGACGCCAACGCGGTGCCTTGGTGTCAGAATCCCGTGCTTCCAGAAAGCATCGTCTAGCACTCACGTCTCGCCGTGCGGATCTGACGGATCGCGTCGTGGCCATATGATGTCGAAGATCCCTTCAGAGCCAAACCGGTATCGCAGTTCTAACGGAAGAAAACCAACCAGAGCGCGCCGAGAATCACCACCGCGAGTCCCGTGCTGATGGTCAAAAGCGCGAACACGGACGGACCGGACTCGGCCTGCCGCGCTTCCCGCGCCGTCTCGATGATGTGACCGTGTTGTTTCGTTGCCATGCGCATTCACTCCCCGCGATCGATCGGACCGCGTTTTGTCCCCGCCAAGCCAACGCCGAATTTGTTCCGATGTTCCGCGGAGTTGGCCGCGGCGAGCGTTGCGGCTGGCAAAGGCGTCGGCCCGGCCGCCCTCTCCGCCTCAAGCGCAACTGTGGAGCATGCCGAAACCCTAACTCGGCAGCGTCACGCTGTCAAGGCATATTTTCCTAGGAATTTTTACCAAAGAAACGGGCCGGAACACCAGAGCCCTATTTCATCGCATCGTTGACCGCGTTGAAGCGCCCGCTGACGGAGCTGCCGACGCCGTTGACGGCCGCCACGATGGTGACGCTGATACCGGCGGCGATCAAAGCGTATTCGATCGCGGTGGCGCCGGACTCATCCTGCAGGAATGCCGAAATCAGTTTTGACACGAGGCGCACCGCGAACTCCCATCCGTCAGATGACGCGGCGTCGCGCCACGGCAGGCGCAACATAAGGAGGAATGGTTGCAGGGACGCTAAGCAACACCCTCAACGAATGCTTAAGGCGATCGGAAAAACCTGAAGCGACGACCTCACGCATCCGCGGCCTCGGCAAACGAAAACGGCGGCCGGGTATGGCCGCCGTTTCGTCCGCCGATCGCGCTGTGGAATGGTCAGGCCGTCTTGATCCAGACCGCCTTGACGTTGAGATATTCCTCGACGTGCTGCTTGCCGGACTCGCGGCCGTAGCCGCTCATCTTGTAGCCGCCGAACGGCACCGCCGGATCCATCGCCTGATAGCAGTTGACCCACACCGATCCGGCGCGGATCGATTTCGCGAGCTTGTGCGCCTTGCTGACATCGCGGGTCCACACGCCGCTGCCGAGACCGAAGGTCGTGGCATTGGCACGCTTCACCAGTTCATCGGTGTCCTTGAACGAGATCGCCGAGATCACGGGCCCGAAAATCTCCTCCTGCGCGATGCGCATGTTGTCCTGCACGTTGGCGAACACCGTCGGCTGCACGAAGTAGCCCTTCGCCAACGCGCCTTCGGTGACACGCGCGCCGCCCGACAATGCTTTCGCGCCCTCCTTCTGACCGACGGAGAGATAGCCGCTGACGCGTTCCATCTGTTGTTCCGACACCAGCGGTCCGATCTGCGTGTTGGGATCGAGACCGTTGCCGACCTGCAGCTTCTTGCCGAACTCGGCGACGCGGCCGACGAATTCGTCATAGACCTTCTGCTCGACGAACAGCCGCGTGCCGGCGCTGCAGATCTGGCCCGAGTTGGCGAACACCGCCATGGCCGCGCCCGGCACCGCCGCATCGAGGTCGGCGTCGGCGAACACGATGTCCGGCGACTTGCCGCCGAGCTCGAGCGACACGCGCTTCAGGTTGCCGGCGGAGGCGCGAATGATGGATTGCCCGGTCACATGCGAACCGGTGAAGGCGACCTTGTCGACATCGGGATGCGACGCCAGCGCGGCACCCGCCGTTTCGCCGTAACCCGGCACCACGTTGACGACGCCCGGCGGAATGCCGGCCTCCATGCAGAGTTCGGCAAGGCGCAGCGAGGTCAGCGGCGCCTCCTCGGCGGGCTTCAGCACTACCGTGCAGCCGGTCGCGATCGCCGGACCGATCTTCCAGATCGATGCGCTCAACGGCCCGTTCCAGGGAATGATCGCGCCGACCACGCCGATCGGCTCCTTCAGCGTGTAGGAGAAGATTTCGCCGGGCAGCGAGTTCTCGATGGTCTCGCCGTGCAGCGCGGTCGCCTGTCCGGCATAGTAGCGGAGCATGCCGAGCGCGCGCAGCTTGTTGCCGCGCGTGCGGCTGATCGGCGCGCCCATGTCCATGGTGTCGAGCTGGGACAGTTCCTCGAAATTGGCCTCGACCAGATCAGCAAGCTTCAACAGCAGGTTCTGCCGCTCGAACGGCCTGACCTTGCTCCACGGTCCCTCGAAGGCACGGCGCGCCGCGGCAACCGCGCGGTTGATGTCCTCGGCATCGCCCTCCGCGACAGTCGCGAGCAGCTCGCCGGTCGCGGGATTATGCGTCTCGAATTTTTTCCCGGAGGCAGCATCGACCCACTTTCCGTCGATCAGCATCTTCTTGTAGGAGCCGTCCGCATAGGGATGACGATTGATCTGAATGGCTTGCGCAGTGGCCATGGTGCTCTCCCTTATCCTGATTGTTTATCGCGCTGCGTTATGTTCGAGATTTTATAGAGACAGTCTGATTGCGTAAAGCAGATGCCGATCCGCGTTTACGAAAGGCTCCCATGCGATGCCATGCCATGTTTCTGTGGCGATTTGTTGCCGGCAGCTTTCGCATCAATTGGCGCGAGGAATGTCCTGTTCGTAACGCGCGACCAGCGCTTCGCCGAGTTCGCTCTGCTGCGCGCGAGGAATTGAAAAGCAGACCGCGAAGCCATCGGAGGTCTGCAGGGTGACCATGCTGTGCGCCGGGTCGCTCGATTGCTCGACCATCCAGGATTCCAGCGGATAGGCATAGCGCAGGGACTCGTCGCCGAATTTCTGCTGCAGTGCCTTGTTGATCAGTCCCGGCAACGTCATGGCCAGCGCGCCGACCTGATTGAGGGACAACCGGATCGTTCTGGGCTGGCCGCCGGAATCCGTGAACCCGAGCGAGATCACCTCGCCGCCGGCCCCGACCTCGCAGCACGTCAGCGACTGGGTCTCGATGTCCATCGAATAGACTCCGTTTCGATCCTACGCTATATTCTTATGAATATATCGATATCGAACAGCGTCGTCTAGCGCCGACGTTTTGATGCCTGCGTTGCCTCGTCAGCATGCCAGTGAAAACGGCCCGTGGGCCGCAAGTACAAAGGGAGAGCGACCAATGAGCGACTACAGTCTTCTCATCGACGGGAAAATGGTGGCCGGCGATCTCACGATGCCGGTGCTGAACCCGGCCACCGAAGAGGTACTGGCGCAGTGTCCGCGCGCATCCAAGACCCAGCTCGATAAGGCCGTCGCCGCCGCCAAGGCCGCCTATCCGGGGTGGGCCGCGACGCCGATCGCGGAGCGCCGCAAACTGGTGACCCAGATGGCCGATGTCATCGAGGCCAATTCCGGCGACCTCGCACGTGTGCTCACCGGCGAACAAGGCAAACCGCTGGCCGATGCCACGGCCGAGGTTTTCGGCATGGCAGCATTTTTCCGCTACCTCGCCTCGCTCGACCTACCGATGCGCGTGATCGAGGATTCCGGCGACCGCAAGGTCGAGGCTTATCGCCGGCCGCTCGGCGTGGTCGGCGCCATCATCCCTTGGAACTATCCGCTGCTGATCCTCAGCTTCAAGCTGCCGTCGGCGCTGCTCGCCGGCAATACGCTGGTGGTGAAGCCCGCGCCGACCACGCCGCTGGCGACCTTGCGCTTCGCCGAACTGGTCAAGGACATCCTGCCGAAAGGCGTATTGAACGTCATCACCGACGTGAACGACCTCGGCGACGCCATGACCAAACATCCCGACATCCGCAAGATTTCCTTCACCGGCTCGTCGGCAACCGGCCAGAAGGTGATGGCCAGCGCGGCGCAGACCTTGAAGCGCATCACGCTCGAACTCGGCGGCAACGACGCCGGCATCGTGCTCGACGATGTTGATCCCAAGAAGGTGGCGCCCGGCATTTTCGAAGGCGCGTTCCAGAACTCGGGTCAGGTCTGCCTCGCCATCAAGCGGCTCTACGTCCATGAGTCCGTCTATGACGAGATCTGCAACGAACTGGTCGCGATCGCAAAGAACACCGTGGTCGACGACGGCTCGAAGCAAGGAACCAAGCTCGGACCGCTGCAGAACAAGATGCAATACGAAAAGGTGAAAGCCTTCCTCGAGGATGCCCGCAAGAACGGCAAGGTCATTGCCGGCGGCGCGGCGATGGATCGGCCCGGCTATTTCATCGAGCCGACCATCGTGCGCGACATCAAGGAAGGCTCCAGGCTGGTCGACGAGGAACAGTTCGGTCCGGTTCTGCCGGTGATCAAGTATTCCGACAAGGACGACGTGATCCGCCGCGCCAATGCCACGAATTACGGCCTCGGCGCGTCGGTGTGGTCCTCGGACATCAAGCGCGCCCATGACATTGCGAGCCGCATCGAGGCCGGAACGGTCTGGATCAACAAGCACCTCGACATGGCGCCGAACATTCCGTTCGGCGGGGCCAAGCAGTCCGGCATCGGCACCGAATTCGCCGAAGAAGGTCTGGCGGAATTCACCCAGTTGCAGATCATCAACGGCCCTGCGGCGAGCGCCTGATATGCGACATAAGGGATCGCGGCCGCGCCGCGATCCCTGCTAGTATGAAGGAATAAGGAGGCCGTCCATGTTCGATGCGCAATGCGATATTGCCGCCGTGGTCTATGGCGCCGGTGACGATCCCGACGCCCTCCTCCGCGACTTTGCCGCCGACCTGAATGCGCGAGGTCTGCGCGCCATCGGCATGGTGCAAGCCGGGCAATGCGCCGACTCCAGCCTGTCCGCCGTGCTGGTGCACAACGGAGAAACGCTGCTGCTCGCGCAGGATCCGGACCCCGCGGCCACGGGTTGCCGACTCGATCTCGCGCGGCTCGCAAGCGCGGGCGAACGGGTCGCAGCCAGCCTCGACGACGGTGCGGACCTGCTCGTCGTCAATCGCTTCGGCAAACGGGAAGCCGGCGGCAAGGGCCTTGCCTCTCTGATCGACCGCGCGCTCAAGGCCGATGTTCCCGTCGTCATCGCGGTGTCCAGCGAGCGGTTTGCCGACTGGATCAAATTCGCCGGCGGCATGAGCGTGAAACTCGCGTGCGACAGGCACGCGCTCGATCAGTGGTGGCACAAGGTTTCGATGCGCGCCGCGGGGCGATTGGCCCCGACCAATGCGACGGTGTGCGAACTTCTGAAGTAGACCACCAGCGCTCCGCTCCGTCGCCTGCACCGCATTGCCGTCTCGCCGCGATGCCTTGCCCGGATCGGCCATCCGTGGCAATTTTTTGCAAAAGACCCGCGTGACAAGGCCGCTGATGCACAAGACCGACAGCAAGTTGCCAGCGCTCAGCCTGCGCATCGACCTCGACGACGATGAACGGATCGGGCCGGGCAAAATTCGCCTTCTTGAGCAGATCCGCGAGTCGGGTTCGATCTCGGCGGCCGGCCGCGCCATGGACATGTCCTACAAGCGTGCCTGGGATCTGGTGGACGAGATTAATCGCATCTGCCGGCAGCCGGCCGTGGAGCGGCAAACCGGCGGCAAGAACGGCGGCGGCGCCGCGCTGACGCCGTTCGGCGAGTCGCTGGTCGCGCGCTATCGCAAGATCGAGCGGGATGCCGCAGCCGCCGTGCGCAAGGAACTGGCGGCGCTGCGCAGCGAAATCGTCAAATCCAGAAAGATAGCCGGTCGTTGACCGCGACGACGCTGCGCGGGCCGCGCCCTACCCCGCCATATCAAGCGTCGGCTTGGTCGCCGGCCCGGCCAGCGGCCGCTCTTCCATCAGCGTGAGGAACAGTGCCGCGCCTGCCAGCATAACCGCGGCGGCGGTGAACACATAGCTGAACGCCCTCGTCAGGTCGGCGGCGGAGATCGCATTGACCGGATGGCCGCCGTCGTGACCGATCGAGATGTCCGACCCCAACACCATCAGCAGGATGGTGGTGAACGCCGCAACGGTGAACGATGCGCCGAGCGCGCGGAAGAAATTCATCGCGCCGGTCACGGTGCCGACCTGCGGCCGTGCTACCGCGTTCTGCAACGACACGACGCTGGTCGGGAACGTGGTGCCGAGGCCGAAGGCGAACAGCGACAGCAAGGCCAGCAACGGCCACAGCGGCACCGTCACCCACGCCAGGATCGCGGCGATCACGGCAGCCGATGAGGTACCGACGATGGCGACCCTCTTGTAGTGGACCGCGCGCATCATGGTGCGGCCCGCGAGGGCAGCGCCGCCGGTCGAGACGGCCGCGAGCGGGATCAGCGCCAGCCCGGATTCGCTCGCGCTCAGGTGGTAGACCACCTGATAATAGAGCGGCAGATGCACGGTGAGTCCGATCATGGCGCCGAGCGCGCAGCTTCCGGCCGCCATCGCCCAGGGAACCACCGATCCGCCCATCAACGACAACGGCAGGAACGGCTCGGACGTCGCCCGCGCGTGCCAGACGAAGCCGACGGCAAGCACGAAGGAGGAGCCGAGCATCGCGGCGATGGTCGGCGACAGCCAGGCGAAGCGGTTGCCGCCCCATGTCAGCACCAGCATGAACACCACGGCGGACGCCATCAGCAGCAGGCCGCCGGTCCAGTCCACCTTGCGGCGTCGGTGGAACACCGGAATCTTGCCCATCTTCGGCAGCAGCATCGCGAGCGACGCGATACCGAGCGGCACGTTGATCCAGAAGATCATCGACCAGTGCAGATGCTCGGCGAACACGCCGCCCAGCACCGGACCCGCGATACCAGCGGTGGTCCACACGCCGCTGAAATAGGCCTGATACTGGCCACGCTCGCGCGGCGTCACGACATCGGAAATGACGGTCTGCACGACAGGCATGATGCCGCCGCCGCCGAGGCCCTGCAGCCCGCGCGCGATGATCAGCGTCGCCATATTCGGCGCCAGCCCGCACAGCACCGAGCCGGCAATGAACAGGCTCAGCGAGACGATGATCATCGCCTTGCGGCCGTAGATGTCGCTCAGCGTGCCGAACACCGGCGCGACCGCGGTCGAGGCCAGAAGATAGGCGGTGATGACCCATGACAGATTGGTGACGTCGTGAAACTCGCGGCCGATGGTCGGCAGCGCGGTGGCGACGATGGTCTGGTCGAGCGCCGCGAGAAACATGGTCAGCATCAGGCTGACCAGGATGGTGCGGACCTCGCTCTGGGTCAGCGGCGCGCGCGGTGCGAGCGACGGTGCGTCGGCGACGTTCATCACCTTTGCAGGGTTGGTTGCGAGTTCACGGGACATGGCGTCGGACAACATCTGCCGGGAGGCCGTGTCGCGGGCCTGAGGTTCGAATTTGTTCATGGCGGCGTGGGGCGAAATTGTCCGTGTCAGAAAATCGTCCGTGTCAAAAACGGCTGGTAACGGCGACCACGGAATCGCGAGCGTCAAAAATACACTAGCGTGCAAAGCTTCGTTGAGGCAGCGGGGCACATGCATGGGAGCATCCCGCGGATGCCGCATCGCAAACATGTGATGGGAACGCGGTCAGCTTCGCGGCCTCTTCTTGAGCCGGGCCCGCTTCGGCAACTGGGCCGGCCACTGCACGATGTGATCCTCGAGTTCGGAATCGGGAACGTCGTCCTCGGTCCCCTGCACCCGGCCGCGCACTGAAACGCCTGCTTCGTGCACGGTGTTCGGATCGCCCGAGACCAGCGGATGCCACCAGTAGAGATCGCGGCCCTCCGCCACCAGCCGGTAACCGCAGCTCGGCGGCAGCCAGTTCAGGGTGCGCACATTCTCCGGCGTGAGACGGACGCAATCCGGAACCTGGTCGGAACGGTTCGCGTAGTCCTTGCAGGCGCAGAGCCCCGCATCGAGCAGCCGGCACGACACATGGGTGAAATAGATGTCGCCGGTGTCCTCGTCCTCGAGCTTTTCCAGGCAGCAGCGCGCGCAGCCGTCGCACAGGCTTTCCCATTCGGCGCTGGACATCTCCTCCAACGTCTTGGTTTTCCAGAACAATCCGTCCTGTTCGGACGGACGTGAAGGCGGTGCCGTCATCGGTTTGCGAAGATCCTCGAAGCGTTCGGAGCCGTGCTGTCTATGGGCTCCCGCCAGTCACCGCGCAAGCGTTCCGTTCACGGTCCGGCCGGGCGTACGCGGCGTTAGCCGTTCCAGCGGAAAACCTTGCGGGCGCATTGGTTTATGCCCTCCGCTCGGATAGAAGGAAGCCGACTCTCCCGAGGCTAGGCAGCGTGCCCGCTGTGTGCCTTGGGTTTGCCGCAACACTCTCGCATGACGTGTCGAAGGCGCCCGAAACGGGCGCTGCCACGCAGCAGATTGGTCACAGGCCCCGGTGCGCAAGATCGTACCTTCCGAATGGACGAAACGAATCCGGCATTTCCTGCTGGATTTCGACGCGCGCATCGACTCCACCTTGTTCTCTTCCGCGGTCGGTGCACGCGAACTCTACGAGCGCTTCTCCACCTTCATGGACCGCTTCTATGTCGGTCGCTGGAAGCGCTGGGTTTTCATCGAGCCTTTATCGGAAGCCGCAACCTTGGGTCTCGGCGGTCTCGTCGTCCTGCTGGCGCTGGCGCAGCCGGCGTTCCGCGAAACCGCCGACGAGGACTGGCTGAAGAAATCCGATCTCGCGGTGACGTTCCTCGATCGCTACGGCAATCCGATCGGCAGCCGCGGCATCAAGCACAACGACTCGATTCCGCTCGAGGAGTTTCCCGACAACCTGATCAAGGCGACGCTCGCGACCGAGGACCGCCGCTTCTATGACCATTTCGGCATCGACATTTCCGGCACGTTTCGCGCGTTGGTGACCAACGCCCAGGCGGGCGGCGTGCGCCAGGGCGGTTCCTCGATCACCCAGCAGCTCGCCAAGAACCTGTTCCTGTCGAACGAGCGCACCATCGAACGCAAGATCAACGAGGCGTTTCTGGCGATCTGGCTCGAGACGCGCCTGACCAAGAACGAGATCCTTAAACTGTACCTCGACCGCGCCTACATGGGCGGCGGCACCTTCGGCGTCGACGGCGCGGCGCATTTCTACTTCAACAAATCAGTGCGGGACATCAATCTCGCGGAAGCCGCGATGCTGGCCGGCCTGTTCAAGGCGCCGACGAAATACGCCCCGCACATCAACCTGCCCGCCGCCCGCGCACGCGCCAACCAGGTGCTCGACAACATGGTCGATGCCGGCTTCATGACCGAGGGTCAGGTGTTCGGCGCGCGGCGCAATCCCGCCACGGCGGTCGATCGTCGTGACGAGAACTCACCGAACTACTTCCTCGACTACGCGTTCGACGAGATGCGCAAGCTGGTCGACACGTTTCCAAAATCATACACCGAGCGCGTATTCGTGGTGCGCACCACCATCGACATGAACGTGCAGCACGCCGCGGACGAAGCGATCGAGAACCAGTTGCGCCAGTTCGGCCGCGACTATCACGCGACGCAAGCCGCGACGGTCGTCGCCGACCTCGACGGCGGCGTGCGCGCCATGGTCGGCGGGCGCGACTACGGCTCGAGCCAGTTCAACCGCGCGACCGACGCCATGCGGCAGCCCGGATCGTCGTTCAAGCCGTACGTCTACACCACTGCCCTGCTCAACGGCTTCAAGCCCACATCGAAGATCGTCGATGGTCCCGTCTGCCTCGGCAACTGGTGTCCGCAAAACTACGGTCATTCCTATTCGGGCACGGTGACGCTGACGCAGGCACTGACGCGATCGATCAACGTCGTGCCGATCAAGCTCTCGATCGCCATCGGCAACAATCCGAAGAACCAGTGGGACTCCGCCAAGAAGGGCCGCGCCAAGATCGTCGCGATGGCGCGCAAGTTCGGCATCGTGACGCCGCTGCCCGATACGCCCTCACTGCCGATCGGCGCCGACGAGGTCAACGTACTCGAACATGCCGTCGCCTATGCGACGTTCCCGAACAAGGGCAAGGCGGTCACGCCGCATGCGATCCTCGAAGTCCGTACCGGCGCCGGCGATCTGGTCTGGCGCTATGACCGCGACGGTCCGAAGCCGCGCCAGATCATCCCGCCCCAGACCGCCGCCGACATGGCGATGATGATGAGCCATGTGGTCAGCGAAGGCACCGCGCGGCGCGCTATCCTCGATGGCATTCCGGCCGCGGGCAAGACCGGCACCACCAACGCGTACCGCGATGCCTGGTTCGTTGGTTACACCGGCAATTTCGTCTGCGCCGTGTGGTACGGCAACGACGATTATTCGCCGACCAACCGTCTGACCGGCGGCTCGCTGCCGGCCCAGACCTGGCACGACATCATGACGGCGGCGCATCGCGGCGTGGAGATCAAGGATATCCCCGGCGTTGCAGAGCCGGCGAAGCCGACGGCGGCAGCAGCTGCAAGAACGGCTGCAAACGACGCCGACAACATTCCAGCACCGCCGCCGGTACTGACCAAACGCGGCGCCGAAATTCTGGTGCGCGTAGAGAAGATGCTCGACGAGGCCGGCAAATCCCTCGGAAAGACCTCGTCCGCGGAACCGGGTAAACCATCTCCCCCAGGTCCGCCCGGGCCGGTTTCGACGGGCGCGCTGGCTTTCCCGGAAAGCTTCGCGGCTGCAACGGCCGGCGACCGGGCGTCCCCGGAACCGCGCAAGAACTGATGCGAAACGTCGGAACCGGAGCGCTGATCCCGTGCGGCTGATCGTCCTCACCTTGCTGGCGCTGCTCATCGCCACCGCCGTCGGCCTCGGCGCCACCTGGCTCACCGCGACGCGCGGCACCGATTTCGGGACGCTGACCATCGGCGCGTGGACCGCACGACCGCGCACCGGAACGGCGGAGATCGATCCCTACGCGCGCGCGACCATCGCGCGCAGCGGCGAATTGCCGATCGGCACCGGCGACGGCATCGCATTTCTGGCCACCACCGACGACAACAAGAAGATGCTTGACGGCCGCTGCGACGTGACCGTCAGCGGCGTGACGCCGCCGGCCCGCTTCTGGACGCTGACGCTCTACGACCGCAAGGGTCACCTCGTCGCGAACTCGCTCAAACGCTACGGCTTCACCAGCGAGGAGATCGTGCGGAATTCCGACGGGTCGTTTGCGCTGCATGTGGCGTCGCGCGCCCGCGCCGGGAACTGGCTGCCGACCGGAGGCATCGAGCGCTATACGCTGATGCTTCGTCTTTATGACACACCGGTCGGGGTTGCGACGCGAACCCAGCGCGACGCGCCGATGCCCTCCATCGCGACCACGGGGTGCTCATGATCCGCGTGTTGTTCGCCATCGTCGGCGGAATCCTGCTGGGTGGAATCGTGCATTTCATCAGCGTGCTGGAGCTGCCGCGGATCGCCACCCAGGACGCCTATTCACGGCTGACGGCAATGACGGCAGTCAACACCGTAACGCCGCTGCCGCTGGCCGATCCCGATCCCGGTCACTCGCCGATGCCGTTCATGGATCCGGCGTTTGCCGTCGCCGTCTGCCGCTACGATCTGTCGGACGGATCGATCAAGCTGACCGTACCGGTCAGCCAGGCCTATACGTCGGTGTCGTTCTACACGCGTAGCGACGTCGCCTACTATGCCATCAACGATCGATCGGCAGGGCGCAAGGTGATCGAGCTCAACCTGATGACCGAAGCCCAGCACGCGGAATTGCCGGAAGAGGAAGATGTGACGGCCGCCGACCGCCTCATCATCGACTCGCCTTCGACGACGGGATTGATCGTGCTGAAGGCGCTGGCGCCGGAGCCGGGCATGATGGAGCAGGCACAGGCTACGCTTGCGGCATCGAAATGCCGGCTGCAGACCGAACCACCTGTGGTGAAGCCCACCGCGAAGCGGTAGGCGCAGCCCTTTATCCGCGCGTGCGCAGAGCGCGGCCGACCACGGGCGTTGCAGCAACCGGGGGATTGGCGGTCAGCGCCGCGAGATGTCCGATCAGGCGATCGGCGTCCGCCGCCATATTGTCGGGCGCCTGAATCACCAGATGCTCCAGCGCCCAGCGATAGGATGCAATCCGTTGCTCGAGGCACTGCTGCACCCACTGCACGATCAGCGTGTTCTCTTCCATCCGCGCAACGGCATCGGAGCGCTCGCGTGGCGACAGGTCCGAGACGAATTTCAGGCTGGCGTTGCGTTTGCTGTCCAGATCAAAGACTTGCCGTGCGGTGTTGAAGAACGGATCGAAGCGCGTGATGTCGTCGCGGACGTCATCGATCAACTGCGCATAGCGCGACGCATCCGAGCGATGCGGTTCGTCGATGAGCTGGCGGCCATAGGCGGAGTGGTCGAACGCGGGCTTCTGCCGCCACGGCGGAGCGAACGGCTTGTAGTCGCCGAACACGCTCTTCCAGGCCGGCCGCGAATGCGGCGGCTCGATCAGGGGATAGGCGAGATCGCGCAACTGGCGCTCATTGTCGGTGAGCTGGAATCGCGACGGCTGCCGGCCGATGCTGCCGGTCGCTTCCGCGCCCATCCAGCGGTGCATGTCGTCGTTGAGCGCGTCCTGACGGACGCGGCCAAAATCGCCTCCGCTGCAGGCAGCGAGTGTTACGCCCGACAGAACGACAAAAACGATTGAAGAGAAACGTGAACGTCTCGGTCCTGCCAGCGTCGCTTGCGGCTTCTCCGGCATAGCAATGTCCCTGCGATCAGGAACGTGCGCGGCGACGACGGCGACGGCCGGGTGCCGTGCCCTCCTCCGGGCCGCTTCCGCCGCTGGTTTCATCGGCGTCGCGATCAATCCGTATGACGGGCAGAATCAGGACCGTTCCCATGTCCTCATCCGGAGCGCGATCCATTGCCGACCCCAGGCGCCGCGAAGCCGCATCTGCCGGAAACTCAATAACGGTGCCCATTTCCAGTCTCTCCTGCGCGCCCCGCGCTGTCTCGATTGTGGCGGCGACGCGTCATTATTTAGAACCGCGCATGGTTAACGGCTCATTAAAGCAACCGCGCTAGATTGAAGGACCAGCTGTCCTCCGCAAGCGTAACGCCGACATGACCGCACCACCGATGTTTCCCGGCTTCGACGGGTTGTTGACGTTGTCCCGCCGGGAAGGCGTCGACATCCGGCCGACCCTGCTGCGGGTGCTGACCGACCTCTATGTGCAGACCAGCGTGCACACCGCCGAGGAGGAACGGCAGTTCGTCGAACTCACCTCGCGCCTGATCGATCAGGTCGATGACGCCACCCGCGCCGCAGTGCGTGCGCGCCTGTCGATCTATCCGCACACGCCGGCGGTCATCATGAGCCAGTTGCGGCTGCACGCTCCGGCGCCCCGGCCGCTCGCTCGAAGCATCACCCTGCCATCATCGCTCGAACCGGCAGCCGAAGAGGCAAAGCCCCGCGCCACGTCGACACTGTCGATGGCGCCGCGCGATGCCGCCGAGATCAGCGAGATGTTCTTCAACGCCGACACCGGCGATCGCGCCCTGATCCTGCATAATCTCGCGACCGCGCCGCTGCGGGCCGCGCCGCAAATTCATCCGTCGCGCGCCGCGCGGGCCATCGAGACCCTGCACATGGCGGCGTTTGCGTCCGACGTCGAGAATTTCACGACCGAGCTCGGCGAGACGCTGATCCTTCCCGCCGGAATTGCGGACCGGGTGGTGAACGATCCCGGCGGCGAGCCGCTGGCCTGCGCCGCCAAGGCGCTCGGCATGCCCTCGAGGGTCTTCCAGCAGATCCTGCTGTTCCTCAATCCGGAGATCGGCACATCCGTCATTTCGGTGTACCGGCTGTCGCGGCTCTATGATGTACTGGACGAGCACTCCACCCTGATCATGCTGGCGGCCTGGCGCGGCGCGACCATGACGGAGGCGAAAGCCAAATATCGCCCCTCGCTCTACGACGACGAACGGCATCGCGCCCGCGCGACGCCGGCGCAAAGCCGTCCCGGCGTTGCGCAACCCGGCTCGGCCCCGCTGCGGCATGGCGGCCGCGATGGATCCGGCGGTTAGGCAGCTATCGTCCCTAGGACGGCGCCATGGTCTCCTTGACCTTGGCGATCAGCGCGCTGAGCGCGAACGGCTTCGCCAGGAAGGCGAATTGCTGATTCTCCGGCAGACTCTTGTCGAACGCCTCTTCGGCGTAGCCCGACACGAAGATGATCTTGAGGTCGGGGTTTCGTCCGCGCATTTCGCGCAGCAAGGTCGGCCCGTCCATTTCCGGCATCACGACGTCGGACACCACGAGATCGACCGCGCCATTCCGCTCGTCGAACGCTTCCAGCGCCTCGACCCCGTTGGACGCCTCCACCACGCTGTAGCCGCGCGAGCGAAGTCCGCGCGCATTCAGCGAGCGAAGCCCCTCCTCGTCTTCCACCAACAGGATTGTGCCTTGCCCAGTGAGGTCGGTGCTCGGCGCTTTTGGCGCGTGCGCCGCCTCCTTCGCCGCGCCGTTGACGGCGGCCGGCGCTGATGGCGCCTCGAGTTCGGCCTGATGGCGCGGCAGGAAGATGCGGAACGTGGTGCCTTCGCCCGCCCTGGAGTCGACGTAGATGAAACCACCGGTCTGCTTGACGATACCGTACACCGTCGACAGGCCGAGCCCCGTGCCCTTGCCGACGTCCTTGGTCGAGAAGAATGGCTCGAAGATCTTGTCGACGATGTCGAGCGGAATGCCGGTGCCGGTGTCGCTGACCTCGACCAGCACATAGTCCGCGGTCGGCATACCCTTGTAGGCGAGCGTCGCCACCTCCGCCGCCGGCACGTTGGAGGTGCGGATCGCGAGCTTGCCGCCGTTCGGCATGGCGTCGCGCGCGTTGACCACGAGATTGACGATGACCTGTTCGAACTGCGAGACGTCGGCTTTGACCGGCCACAGGTCGCGGCCGTGCACGACGCCGGGGAACGTGACCTTTTCGCCGATCAGCCGCTTCAGCAGCATGCCGATGTCGCTCAGGGTATCGCCGAGATCGAGCACCTTCGGCTGCAGGGTCTGCCGCCGCGAGAACGCCAGCAGTTGCCGCACCAGCGCCGCGGCGCGGTTGGCGTTCTGCTTGATCTGGATGATGTCCTGGAACGACGGGTCGGTCGGCTTGTGCGCGTTGAGCAGGAAATCGTTCGCCATCATGATGGCGGACAGCACGTTGTTGAAGTCGTGCGCGATGCCGCCGGCGAGCTGGCCGACCGATTCCATCTTCTGCGACTGGTTGATCTGGTTCTCCAGCGTGCGCCGCTCGCTGGTCTCCAGCATGTAGACGATGGCGGCTTCCACGTCGTGGTCGTCGTCTTCCACCGCCGTGACGAAGAACTGCCCCCAGCGCTCCCGCGCGCCGTCCAGCATCACCTCGACCGGCGCGATGTCGCCCTGCCCTTCGGCCGCGGCCGCGATCGCCGCGCTCAACTGGCCGCGATCGCGCTCCTTGACCGCAGCCAGGATCGATTTTCCGGCCGCGCCATCCGGGCTGAGACTTTGCGCAAGCTTGGCGTAGCGCGCGTTGGCGCGATCGATGGTCCCGGACTTGTCGACGGTCGCGATCGCCATCGGCGTATGGTCGAAGAAGCGCATGAAGCGGACTTCGGCGGCGCGCTGTGGATCGCCACGTTCGTCGCGGGCGCGGCTGATCACCAGTGTGCGCGACGGTCCGGGCACGCCGTCGGCGCCGAATGCCAGCTTGTGATAGAGGCGCGCCGGCATAGTCTTGCCGTTGCGCATCCGCAGATCGATGTCGAAGACTTCGGTTTTGACCTCGCCCGGCGCCGCGACGATCGAGGTTAGCAACGCAGCGCCGTCACCGGAGACGATGTCGGTCAGCTTCAGGCCGCCCGAGCCGATCTCGGCGAGATCGTGGTCCAGCCAGTTGGCGAGCGTGGCGTTGACATAGGCGAGATTGCCTGCCGGGTTGACCGAGAAGAAACCGCACGGCGCGTGATCGAGATATTCGATGGCATGGCGCAGTTCCTGGAACACGTCCTCCTGTCGCTCGCGGTCGCGGGTGATGTCCGCGACCGACCACACCGCGTACTTCGATTGCCGCTTCGCCGCGCCGAGCGGACGAACCCGCATCCGCAGCCAGCGGCCATGGGTGCCGTCGGCGGTGGCGACACGCACCTCCTCCTGCTGACGCTTGCCTTCGCGCGCCGCCTTGAGCAGGCGGAATACCGCCTCGGAGACATCGGGATTACCGATGAAGACTCGCTCCACCGGCCGCACGTCCTGCATCGAGGTGGCGCCGGTCAGGGTGAGATAGGCCGGGTTGGCGTAGACGATGTGGCCGCCGGAATCGGTCACGGCGATGCCGTCGAAGGCGTGATCGGCAATGGGACGCATCAGCGGATCATCGGCAGCGCGGTCGGCGAAGCGGATGATCCCGGCGGCGAAGGCGAACAGCGTGAACAGTCCGACCATTGCCAGCAAAGCGAGCAGGCCCAGGATATAAGGCTGGGCGTTGGCGCGCCCAAGCGTCATGAAGGCCACGGCGGCTGCGACGATGGCACCCGCGACCAGCAGCACCAGCAGGATGCTGCCGCTCCGCCGCGCCGGCTCCGGCGTCATCTGCGGCAAGTCGATGTCGGGATCTAGGGTCATGGAATCCGGCGGGACCTATCGCAGCGGGCGCGGAATGCGCGCGCACTCGGCCCTGAGTGCCTGAATCGGGCCCGTCCGCGCAAGCACATCATGGGCTGATTTCCCGCCATTTTGCCCGATCCGGACGCTATTCCCAGACGCTATTCCCATGTGACGGCCATCGGTCCTATGCGCGGCGTCCCGACAGCCCGCGCTTCAGGCCCATGACGTAGCCGATGATTTCGGCGACCGCATGATAGTGCTCGACCGGAATCTCGTCGTCGACCTCGACGGTGGCATAGAGCGCACGCGCCAGCGGCACGTTCTCGACGATCGGAATGTCGTGTTCGCGCGCGATCTCCCGGATCTTGAGCGCGATGTTGTCCATGCCCTTGGCAACGCAGATCGGCGCCGGCATGCCGCGCTCGTAGGACAGCGCGACCGAATAGTGGGTCGGGTTGGTGATGATGACCGAGGCTTTCGGCACCGCCGCCATCATGCGCTTCTTCATGCGCGCGACCCGCAACTGCCGGATGCGGCCCTTGATGTGCGGATCGCCTTCCGACTGCTTGAACTCCTCCTTCATCTCCCGCAGCGACATCTTCTGCCGTTCGAACCACTGCCGGTACTGGAAGAAGTAGTCGGCGATCGCGACCAGGGCCAGCATCGCCACCACCGCGCCGAGCAGTTCCAGCGTCAGCGAGCGCGTCACCCCGAACAGCGCCGACGGATCGAACCGTATCATGCTGTCGAGCCGGGAGCGCTCCGGCCACAGGATCGCGACCATGACCGCGCCGAGCGCGACGACCTTGAACAGGCCCTTGAGGAAATTCGCCGCCGCCTGCTTGCCGAAAATCCGCTTGGCGCCCGCCAGCGGCGATAGTTTGCTGAATTTCGGCTTCAGGGATTCCGCCGACCACACCAGCCGGTGCTGAACCATGTTGCCGGCGATTGCCGCCAGCGCCAGCAGCAGGAAGGGAACGCCGAGCGCCGCGACCACGGTGAACCCGAGCTTCTGCGCCAGATGGATCAACCCGGGTCCATCGGCACGGATCATCCAGGAATTGGCGATCAAGTTGCGTAATGGCATCTCGATGCCGCCGCCGATCGACCCGGAGAACGACGCCAGCACCAGCGTCGCGCCGGCAATCACGAACCAGGTATTGACCTCCTGGCTTTTCGCAACGTCGCCGCGTTCCAGCGCATCGTCGAGACGTTTTTGCGTGGGGTCTTCTGACTTCTCGGTATCGTCGCTCTCGTCGGCCATGGTCGCAGCGCCTCAGTTCAGCGGCATCAGGTCGTGCATGACGCCGATGAAGTAATCCATGTAGGTCCCCATCATCGTCGTCAGCACGGCGGCGAGGATCATGAAGCCCGTGAAGATCGAAAGCGGCACGCCGACGAAATAGACCTGCATCTGCGGCATCAACCGCGCCAGCACGCCGAGCCCGATATTGAAGACAAGACCGAAAACGAGAAACGGCGCCGACAGTTGCAGGCCGATCTTGAAGGCGGCGGAGAACGCGCGCGTCGCCAGCGCTGCGACGTCGCCGCTCGGCATCAGTTCGCCCGGCGCGAAAATCTTGTAGCTGTCGTTGAGCGCGGCGATGACCAGATAGTGCGTATCGGTTGCGAACAGCAGTGCGATCCCGAGGAGCGTCAGGAAGTTGCCGATCAGCACGCCTTGCTGGCCCTGGGTCGGATCGACCGAGGTGACGAAGCCGAGCCCGAGCTGCTGCGCGATGATCGAGCCCGCCACCTGCAGGGCCGAGAGCGTCACCCGCGCGGTGGCGCCGAGCACGATGCCGATGATAATCTCATGCACCATCATCACCACGAGCGGCGTGATCGATTGCATATCGACGTGATAGGCGGCGCGATGCAGCGGCAGCATGATGAAGGTCAGGAGCAGCGCGATCGCGAGCTTGATGCGGACGGGGATGTTGACCTCGCCGAGCCCCGGCAACAACATCACCATCGCGCCGATGCGGGCGAACGCCAGCATGAAGGCGGCGCCGAGAGCGGGCAGAAGCGAGACATCGATGCGCATGTCTCAACACTGTGCATCAGCCACCGATGATTCGCGATGAAATCCGCATCATCTCGGTGTGAAGCGCGTCGCCCATGAATGGCAGCGCCAACAGCAGCGTCACGAAGATCGCCAGGATCTTCGGCACGAACACCAGCGTCTGCTCCTGGATCTGTGTCAGCGCCTGCACCAGCGAGATCGCCACGCCTACCACGAGACCGACCACCAGCAGCGGTCCCGATACAAGCACGATGGTCCAGATCGCCTCACGCGCGACATCCAGTGTTTCAGCCCCGGTCATGACAATCTCCACACAAATTTGACTTCGTCATTCCGGGATGCACCCCTTGGCGCAGGCCCGGAATCCATACGCCCTGCGGTGGTTATGGATTCCGGGCTCGCGCTTGCGCGCGCCCCGGAATGACAATCTGAAACTGAAGCACGAGTCATATCCAAACGCTCAGATCGGCATCTTCATGATGTCTTCGTAGGACTGGATGACGCGGTCGCGCACCGAAACCAGCGTCGACACCGCGACATCGGTGTCAGCGACTGCGGTCACCACGTCCATCACGTTGGCCTTGCCCGACGCCATCGCGACCGTCTGCGCGTCGGACTTCCGGCCTGCTTCCACGACGCTGCCGAGCGCGTCCTTCAGCACCGCGGCAAACGACGGGCCACCGCCCGAGGAGGCCTTGCCGGCCGCGCCGGATTCCATCATCCGGGCGAGGTTCGCATAGGCGTTGGCTGCGATGGTAGGCGATGCCATGGGTCAGAACTCCGATCAGGATTTGAGAATGTCGAGCGTGCGCTGGATCATCCGGCGCGTCGCGCTGATGATGTTGAGGTTGGCTTCGTAGGACCGCTGCGCGTCGCGCATGTCGGTCATTTCCACCAGAGAATTGACGTTGGGATACTTGACGTTGCCGCTGGCATCGGCCGCGGGATTGCTCGGCTCGTATTTGATGCGAAAGGACGACATGTCCGGCCTGACGCGCCCGAGCTCCACCACCTTGGCATCGAGCGCGCGATCGAGCGCCGAGGAGAACGTCGGCACCTTGCGGCGGTAGGGATCGCCGCCCGGCGTCTGCGCGGTGGAGTCGGCATTGGCGATGTTTTCAGAAATCACACGCATCCGCCCGGCCTGCGCCCGCAGACCGGAGGTTGCGATGCCCATCGAGCGCATGAAGTCGCCGCTGTTGTCTGCCATGGTGCGATCTCCTCAAGGTTCGCTGTGTCTTACGCCTTGCCGACGGCCATCTTCAGAAGATGCAGGCTCTTGCTGTAGAGCGAGGTCGCGGCGGCGTAGTCCATCTGGTTGGCCGAGACCTTGAGCATCTGGTCCTCGAGGCTCACTGCATTGCCTGCAGGCCGGGTCTGGAAACCGGCATTGCGGTTCTGGTCGAAGCTCGTGGCCGACCCCGACCCTGCGATGTTGCGGCCCGATGTTGTGTGCGCCATCGCCAGCGTGGCGCCGCCCGACGCGTTGCCGCCCTGCGCATCGAATTTGGGTTCGACGAGATCGCGCGGCTTGAAATTCGGCGTATCGGAATTGGAGATGTTTTCGGCGAGCACCCGCTGACGCTCCTGATGCCACTGCATCCGGGTGCGCAGCGCGGCCAGCGCGGGAATATCGTTGATGGACACGGCGGGTCTCCGCTCTGCCCTCGCAGCGAAGCACTGCCGAGGTAGGCAGAATTTGCCGCCCCTATGGTTAACGGCTGGTTAAGATTCGCTTGGGGCCGCAGTGGAATGGAACCCGAGCTCCTGGAGATCGGGTGTTCAAATCCCGATCGAGCCCATTTTTGCCACGAATGCTGCGTTAACCACCCGAATTAACCGAATGCCGGGACCGCGAGAAGGTTGTTTGGTCCAGCCGATTCATAGGTTATTAAGGCTGTCAGCGGCAGCTTTTGCCGCGCGGGATTAACAAATAGGGCTAAGGTTCGATCGTCACGGGTGGATGCCGGCGCGCATTCGACGATTCGAAACTGAAATAGGGCGCTATTTGCGGGGACTGATGCATGTCTAACGCGTTTACTTTCGTCATCGCATTCATCGTGGTTCTGGCATTGATCGCCGGCACCGCTTGGCTGGTGAGGCGATTCGCGGGCAACCGACTCGGCGCCAATGCCAATCGCGGACGGATGCCCCGTTTGGCGGTGATCGATGCCGCCGCGGTCGATGGCCGCCGCCGGCTCGTCCTGGTCCGCCGCGACAATGTCGAGCATCTGCTGATGATTGGCGGCCCGACCGATATCGTCGTGGAGCCCAACATCGTCCGCGCCACCCCTGGACGCGATCAGATGCCGCAACGGCCGCCGCTCGGCAGCGAGCAACCGCCGCCGCGTCTGCCGCCGCTGGTCGATACCGGCTGGGCGGAATCCGACGGGCACCGTTCCGACGCTCTCGATCATCCCGAGCCGCAGATGCCCGAACCGCCGCCGCGGCCATCGCGTCCCGCCTTCGCCGATGAGGTGCGCCGTCCGGCACCGCCGGTCACCGAACGCCGCGGCGATCCGCTCGCGGGTTTCACGCCTGAACCGATGAGCCGGACCGATATCCGCGGCACGCGTCCATCGCGCGCCGAACCCTCGCTGCGCCCTCCGGTTCGTCCGAGCGAGCCGGCACTCACACCGCCGCCCCGTGCGCCCGAGCGCTCGGTATCTCCGCCGCCGATGCCGCCATCCGCCCCGCCGCCATCCACGTCGAGCGCGGATCAAAATCTCGCCGAGATGGCGCAGCGCCTCGAAGCGGCTCTTCGCCGTCCCGCCGGCGACGCCAAGCCCGATGCCGCGCCTCCGGTTGCGCCCGAGCCGCCGGCCCGTCCGCGCAGCAGCGAGGTTTCGGTCACGCCGCCGGCCCGCAACGAGCCGTCGGTGGCGCCGCCGGTCGCACCGCCCGGCCCGAAATCCGGATTTGAGAATCTCGAAGACGAGATGGCGTCCCTGCTCGGACGCCCGAAGTCGCCTTCGTGAGCCGCGCGCTCCGCCCGCGTAGAGTTTTATTCCTCCTCATTCTGATAGCCGCCGCCGGATCGCTTGCCGATCCGGCGTTCGCGCAGGACATCAGCATCAACCTCGGCGGCGCCGGCAATGGCGGCGTGACCGAGCGCGCGATCCAGTTGATCGCACTGCTCACGGTACTGTCGATCGCGCCGTCGATCCTGATCATGATGACGTCGTTCACGCGCATCGTGGTGGTGCTGTCGCTGCTGCGCACCGCGCTCGGCACCGCGACCGCGCCGCCCAACTCCGTCATCATTGCGCTTGCGATGTTCCTCACCGCGTTCGTGATGGGACCGACGCTGCAGAAATCCTATGATGACGGCATCAAGCCGCTGATCGCCAACCAGATCACCGTCGAGGACGCGTTGCAGCGCGCCTCCGTCCCCTTGCGCGGCTTCATGCAGAAGAACGTGCGCGAGAAGGATCTCAAGCTATTCATGGACCTGTCCGGCGAACCGCCGCCGGCGACGCCCGCCGACCTGTCGCTGCGCATCCTGATGCCGGCCTTCATGATTTCCGAACTGAAGCGCGCCTTCGAGATCGGCTTCCTGCTGTTCCTGCCCTTCCTCATCATCGACCTCGTGGTGGCGTCGGTCCTGATGTCGATGGGCATGATGATGCTGCCGCCGGTCGTGGTATCGCTGCCGTTCAAGCTGATCTTCTTCGTGCTGGTGGACGGCTGGTCGCTGGTCGCAGGCTCGCTGGTGCAGAGTTACGGAAGCTGACGCGGGCGCGGATGCCCGCCCTGCTCGCCGGATCGCCAACCGGCACTTTCGCATTCCGGCCGGCGTTGCTATCGTTGCATCCACAACACAACAACGGGTCGACCGGCCCGCCGCGATGGGAGGACCAGCAACGATGTTTTCGCACGTCATGATCGGCACCAACGACCTGGACAAGGCCAAGTCGTTCTACGATGCACTGTTGGGAACGCTCGGCGTCCCGCCGGGCCGGGTCGATCGCCACCGCATTTTCTACCGCACCAAAACCGGCGTGTTCTCGGTCTCGCTTCCGATCGACGGCAAGCCCGCGACCCACGCCAATGGCGGCACCATCGGGTTTTCCGCCGACTCGGCCGAACAAGCCGACGCATGGCACGCGACCGGCATCGCCAACGGCGCGACGACCTGTGAAGAGCCGCCCGGCGTGCGCGAAGGCCCGGGCGGAAAGCTCTATCTCGCTTACTTGCGCGATCCCGACGGCAACAAGCTCTGCGCCCTGCACCGGATGGTGTGATCCGGACCAGGTTGAGGCAACGTCCTAGCGCGATGCCTCAACCTGCTTCAGTCCGACGATCTGCGGCAGTGCTCCGGTCGGCGTGGGATCTGCCTTCGCCGTTTCCGGCGGCGATGGTGCCCGCGCGGTCATATCCGGAAAACGCGTTTTCATCTCGCGCAGGAAACCGTCCAGCGTATCGACCTTCGCCGCCATCTTGGCGATCTGCGCGAATTCGGCGCTGTTGCCCGCGGCCGGCTTGCTCGCGGTGTCGAACGCGATCTTGTCGGTGGTGCCGCTCATCAGCGGTGCATATTTTTCGCGGAAGCGCGCGAGTCCCAACCCATCCTCGGCGAGCGCATAACCGATCACCGCACGGATGATGTCGCTCTTCTCGTTGGCGCTGAGCGGCCTGAAATCCCGCCAGCGGTCGCCGTAATAGAGTTCGATCTGCTCGGATGCTTCGCGCCAGCGCCGCGACGCCCAGTAGATGTCCGACCGCAGGCGGATCGCTTCGCGCCCGGTAAGGTTGGAGACGATGTCGAGGGCGAGATCGCGACGGCCGATGTCGCTCTGCGCGCGGGCCTCGAGGAGCAGCCGCTGCTGCCGTAACTCGCCGGCGAGATCTGCGATCCGCGTGGTGCGCAGCGCCGCGATCGCCCGGTCCGGCTTGCGGTTCATCAGATAGACCATGGCAAGGCGCGCGGCGACCTGCGCACGCGCCGCGCCCTCGAGCCGATGATCGACCTGGTATTGCAGCAGATCGGCGGCCTGATCGAGCAGATCGACACCGACCAGACGATCGGCGAGCCGGCGGATCATTTCGTCGCCGCGCCGCCCGATCGGCGTCAGATCGCGATAGTCGTAGAACATCGCAAGCGCATCGACCGGCGGAAGATTATCCCCCTTGGAACTCAGGAAAAGCTGGGCGAACAGCGCCGACGCGGCGTCCTGCATCTGACGCGACACCGTTGAATTCGGCTGCAGCTTGGTCGCCGTTTTGGCGACCGCGAGCGCCTCGGCATAACGGCCGGTGTCGGTGTAGAGCGCCATCAGCATCTGCAGCGTCTGCACCTCCAGCCCATCGCCACGCCACATGATGGACAGCGTCTCCAGATCGTGCAGCGCATCCTGCTGACTGATCTCGTTATGCTTCTGGCGCAGCGCGATGTCGTGAATCTGCGCCTCGGCCGCGGCCTCGCGATTGGGCGAGGCCATCGCCTCCTTGAACTGCGCGAGTGCATCCTTGTCGCGCCCGAGCGCTTCCGACAGCCGGCCGCGCATCACCATGACCTCGGGCTTCATCTCGTCGGGAACGCCGATGACGTCGAGGTCGCTGCTGCGCGCCACCGCGCCGGAATAGTCCTTGACCTCGAGCGAGGCCCGCATCGCGTCGGCGACGATCACACGCTGCAGATCGATCGGCAATGCGGAGATGGCGAACTGGACGTTCTTGAATTTCTCGCGCGCCTCCGCCCACTTGTGCTCACGCGCGAGCGCCAGCGCCTTCCAGAGCTGGGAATCGTAGTTGGCGCCGATCGCGGGGTTGGCAAGATCCTTGAACGCGGCACGGGTGTAGTTGGTCAGCGAACTCGCGACCGAATGAACAATCAGGAGAACCGGATCCTCCTGCCCGGGATTCTGCTCGGACAGCGCGAGGTCGAGCACCGCCTTGGCCTCGTGATAGAAGCCGCGCGCCATGTAGAAGCGAGCGAGGTCGATCCGCGCCGCCGTCCGCGCGTCGTCGGTGCCCGCCGTGGACGCCGCATAGACCAACTCGTCGAGCCGCTTGAAGAAGTCCGCTTTGCTGTCCTTCCGCCATTCCTCGACATCGAAGATCGGACCCGCAGCGGTAGCCGCGCGTTCGGGCCGGGCATTGGCCGCCGACAACGTGAGCCCGCCGGGCCGGGTCACCGTGACCTTGTCGGGCGCCACATCGACGCTGATGTCGTCGGACTTCGGCTCGATCACCACGCCGTGGGTCGACTCGCGCAGCGCGAACTCCACGAACTCCTGGTGCCGGACAAAACCCTGCGCCGGCGGAAGCGCGGTCACAACCATCAAGGCATCGCCCGAGTCGGGATCGACGATGTGGTGGAGCTTTCCGGTGCCCGCGAGCGGAACGGTGACGCTCGCATGGACCCGATCGACGACATTCCGCTGCGCGGTGAGCGCGCGCGACGGCTTTTGCACGGCATCTGCGAACATCACCACCCAGCGTCGGCCCGCGGCGACCGGTGCGGAGCCGTCGGGATCACCGACCGAGAGCGAGGCCAGTTGCGGACGGGTGAGACGGATGCGGATCGCCTGCCCCCCGTCGATGGGGCGGCGGTCGATATCGGTGACGAGAGAACCGCCTTCACGGCGGATCGCGCCGATATCGATGGGTTTCTCCGAGTCGAACACCAGCCAGACCGTATCGGCCCGGCGAAACAGCGCGGCGGGCGTCGGTTCCTTGAAACCGAACGTCAGACGCAGACCCTCGCTGCTTCGCGCGACGTCGAGGCTGGCGTCATCCTTTGCGGTTGTGGCCGCGGACGGCGTCACCGGCGCGACTGCGGGCTTTGCCGCCGCGACCTTCGGCGGAGCTTCCTTCGCGGGACTGTCGGCGACGGTGACGGGTTTCGCAGGCACCTCTGCAGGCGCAGCAGCCGGTGTTGTCGGTGCTGGGGATTGAGGCGCGGCGGCGACGGCCGGCGTTTCCGCCGCAGGCGGCACGGCGGCTCCGGATGCTATCGCTGCCGGCTCGGCCGCTTTCGCCGCCGGCATGGCTTTGACGTCCGATGGATCGGCAGGCTTCACCGTCAGTCCGGCCTGCGCGGCGATCGTCTGCGAGGTCGGTGGCGCAATATCGCCGGGCGTGGACGCGGCACTGCTCTGCTTTTCCGCTGGCTTCGCCGGCTGTGCCTGGGAGGCCGCGGGCGGGATCGGCAGCACCGGCTTTTCGCCCTGCTGGAAACCGATATCGACGACGTAGTTCTTTTCTTCGCGGAACGAATGCACATCGACATCGCCAATCAGCTTGATGTCGATCCGCGAGCCATCGCCGTCGACCTTCTGCGCGATCGAGGCGACATTGGCCGGTGCCACCAGTTTCGCGTCAGCAAGATCGAAAGTCAGCGATGGCTTGAACACCAGCGCCAGCTTCTGCTCGTTGAGCACGGAGGATACGCTGGCGCCGTCGGGCAGTTCAAAGACATAGCGCACGAAGGTCGGCTGCACCGAGGCGCGCACCCGGACCGGTGGACGCTTCTTCGCGGCTTCCAGCGCGCGCTGTTCGCGCAAGGCGCGCTCAGCAACACGCGCCCGTTCCGCAAGCTCGCGAACGACCTCCTGCGGCAACCCCGGCGGCGGTCCCTTCCAGCCGTCGGGCATCAGATCGATGAACACGCGCTCGCCCGCCGTCATGGTATTGACGGTGACCTTGCGCGCCAGCGCCAGACGAATGGCCGAACCGTCGGGGTCGCGGCGCGCCGAACCGACGTAGTCCGGCACCGCATCCGACAGCTTGTCGACGGGAATATCCACCGGCCGCTTGAAGCGGATCAGGAGGATCGTGCCCGCCACCGTCACTTCGGAATCAACATCGTCGTCGAGCGTCAGCACCAGGCGCGCAAAACCGTTCGCCTTCGAAAAGCTGGCCTCGCCTTTCACCGCCTGCGCGTGGCTCGCATCGGAGAACGCCACAACGAACGGCAACAGCATCGCGGCAAGCACTGGAATGCGGACGCGGCAAAGCCGCCGCGCGCGGGCACGCGCTTGCGACCAACATCCAGCGGCAGTCGTCCGCGCCATTCCAGACCGTCTCTCGACTCAAAACCCATGACCGGCGCTTGGACACCGATCAGGCAGGACTCTAGGATTGTGGAATTAAGGACTTGTTAAACAAGGATATTAATTGCGTGTCTGAGGTTGAGGCGTCGGCTTGCCCTCGATCTTCGGCAGATCGGCGGACGCCGTGGTGGCGTCGCCGCCGGTGGCATGGCGGGCCAGCTCGACGGTCAGCCGTTCGGCCGCCTGCGGCGACATCTGGCCAAGAATGTCCGACATCTTGCGCGGCGCGATCTTCGAGGCGATCTCGAACAGCACCGGCATCTCCAGCCGGTCGAACACCTTGGCGGCATCCTTCGGCTTCATGTTCTCATACATCGTGACGATGCCCTTGAAGCGCGCGGCCTCGGCCTCGTTCTTCTGCTCGGTCGCGGTTGCGATCCGCGCCTCGATACCCTTCATCTCCTCGACGCGGCCCTCGATGCGCTTTTCGGCGGACTTCAACAGACTCTCGCGAATGTCGATTTCTCGTGCGCGCGCATCGAGTTCCTGGCGCCGGCTTTGAAGACGCTCGAGGATCGCGCGCTCGGACGGCGAGACCGCCTGCCCGGGCTCTGGGATCGCGACGACGCCCGGCTTCGCCACGTCGGGAGCAGCCGGCTTGGACTCCTCTTTCTTCGCCTCGTCCTTCTTCGGCTCCTCCTTCTTCTCCGGCACCGATCCGGTGATGTCGGCAGCATCGCCGGTTTTCGCGCCCGGAAAATTCAGGTTGTCCTGGGCCCAGGATGGCTGTGTCGCATTCGGCTGATAATCGAAGACGTAGCCGCCATCGATCACGAGCCCGGCCACCTTGATCACGGCGAACCCGAAGATCGCAACCATGACGACCGGAATGACACGAATGTCCTTGAAAGCATTCATGCTGCGAGGCCGCTGGCCCTTCGGCGTTCAGAGAATGCGCGAGCCGCGGCCGCAACCGAGCGGGCATCGGTCGGTGCGGGCTGTTCGGCATCCTCGGAGTCCTGCGCCGAAGCCGGACGCGCCGCGAGAGCGATCCGCGACAAGCGGCGGAGCACGGCGTCCCCTTCGGTCAACTGCTTCGACAGATGCCGCGACAGTTCGGTCGCGGTTACGATCTGGTTGCCGAGGTTTTCGTTGACGTCGCGCACGGTGTGCTTGAGCCCGCCGATGGCGCGTTCGGCGATTTCCGTCGCCGTGATCAACTCGCCGATGGTCGCCTTCAGCGACTGCTCATCCGCCTTCAGCCGCTTCAGCCGCTTGTTCAGCAGCATGCAGTAACCGATTGTCAGCATGAGAAGAACCGCGACAAGGCTCTCGATCACTAATCCGAATGAGTGGTTCATTGGGCCTCCATCATCTTGGTCTGTTCGTCGGCCTTCTCGAACATGGCGAAGGTCGTATTCGGTTTGCGCAATTGCTTGGTGACGCGGATGGCGACGCGATCGCCGACACGGCCCATGCGGCCTTCGGTCAGCGTGACGCTGCCGCACCGCACCGCGACCGAGGCATCGGGGCGCATCTCCAGCGGCAACGTGTCGCCGACTTTCAGGGTCATGAGTTGCTTCAGCGGGATTTCGGCCTCGTACAGCACCGCATCCACCGCGATCTGCGCCTGCGCGATCTCGGTGGCGAGATGGCCTTCCCAGATCGGGTCGCGGCCGAACTTTTCGCCCATGAACATCTGCAACAGCACGTTGCGGATCGGTTCGATGGTGGCATAGGGCAGCAACAGCTCGATGTAGCCGCCGCGGTCTTCCATATCGATGCGCAACCGGACCAGGATCGCGGCGTTGGCCGGGCGGGTGATGGTGGCGAAACGCGGATTGGTTTCGAGGCGGTCGATCGAGAACGTCACCGGCGACAGCGGGCGGAACGCCTGCTCGGCGTCGGCCAGCACGACTTCGACCAGCCGCTTCACCAGGTTGGTTTCGATCGTGGTGTAGGGCCGGCCTTCGATGCGGAGCGAGGTCTGGCCGCGCCGGCCGCCGAGCAGCACGTCGATCATGGAGTAGATCAGGCTGGAGTCGACCATCGCGAGGCCGAAATTCTCCCACTCCTCGGCCTTGAACACGCTGAGCACCGCGGGCAGCGGAATCGAGTTCATGTAGTCGCCGAAGCGCACCGAGGTGATGCGGTCGAGCGACACCTCGACGTTGTCGGAGGTGAAATTGCGCAAGGAGGTCGTCATGAGCCGCACCAGGCGGTCGAAGACGATTTCCAACATCGGCAGGCGTTCGTAGGACACCATCGCCGAGTCGATGATCGCGCGGATGCCGGAATTGTCGTCGACATTCATCTCGCCGACGCTGAAGCCGAGCAGGTTGTCGATTTCCTCCTGCGACAGGACCCGCTCGCCGCCGTTCTTGCCGTTGCCGAAGTTGCGGCTGCCGTCGTCGACCATGGCGGCCCACTGCTCCGCCATCGCCTCTGTGAGTTCATTGGCGGCGGCGGCCTTCGCGGCCTCGGCGGGATCCTCGGAGTCGAGCGAGGCTTCCCACTGGGCTGCGATTGCATCCTGGTCGACTTGATCGTTCTCGCCCGCCATGACCTAGACCCCTGCGCACCGTTTCCGGCGACACTCCCCCCGTCACTGAATGACGATTTCCTTGAACAGCACGGCGTTGACGTGACCGGGCGAGATCACCGTGTTGACCCGCTTGGTCATTTCTTCCTTCAGGCGGAACAGTCCGGCCGAGCCGTTGAGATCGCTGGGCCTGAGTTCGCGCATGTAGGTCTGGAAGAGGTCGGTGACCCGCGGCAGCGCCGGCTTGATCTTCTCGACCTGCGGCTCGTCCTTTACTTCGAGGACGACCTTCACCTTAAGATATTGCACCCGCTCGCCCGGCGCCCCGACCAGATTGACCAGCATCTCCGGAACATCGACGAACACCGGCGGCTTCGGCGGCGGCGCCTCGGCGTGTTGTTCCTCACCATGGTGGCGGAAGAAGAAGAACCAGGTGCCTGCGCCGCTGACGACACAAAAGAGCACCACGGCCGCGACGATCAGCTTGAACCTGTTCTTGGCGACGAGCGGCCCGCCGCCTTCGGCCGCCGCACCTTCGGTCTGCTCGTTTTCTGCCATCGCTCTGCCTGGTCTCAATCGAATGCCGCCGAGCAGGCCCAGAACGCGATACGAATGCCCCCGGCGCACAACCGCCCATATGGTTAACAGTAGGTTCGCAATGGTTAATGGAATCTTTCTTTTAGCCCTGCGCTGGGAAGATTTTGCCGGGTCATTATGGTCAACAAGACCTTTCTGCCGCCCTCTTCGGCCCGGCCATTTTCAGTAAGCTACTGTGAATACATGATTTTCTGAACTGGCACGGCTTTCGCTACACCCTTGGCGAACCGCAGGCTTGGGAGAGCCTCGAGGTTCGAAACGATCCGCAGGCGGCCTGGGAGGGCCTGACGCGGGTCAGCAAGGGGAGAACCACCGATGGAGAATACGCTCCTCATCGGACTATCGCGGCAGATGATGCTCGAACGGCAGATGGATGTCGTTGCGAACAACGTCGCGAACGTCAACACCAACGGTTTCAAGGCCGACCGCTCGCTGTTCGAGGAATACCTGATGCCGGGCGCCCACGAAGACAACTTCGTCGGCCGCGACCGCCGCCTCAGCTTCGTGCAGGATCGCGCGACCTTCCACGACTTCTCCGGCGGGCCGACCGAGGAGACCAAGAACCCGCTCGACGTCGCCATCGACGGCAAGGCGTTTCTGGTGGTGCAGACCCCGGCCGGCGAACGCTACACCCGCGACGGCGCGCTGCAGATCAACGCGCAGGGCCAGCTGGTGACCGCGTCGGGCGATCAGGTGCTCGGCTCCAACGGGCCGATCACCTTCCAGCAGACCGACCACGACGTCGCGATTTCAGCCGACGGCACCGTGACCGTGATCGAGGGCACCAACAACGCCGCCGACTCGATCCGCGGCAAGCTGCGGCTCGTCTCCTTCACGCAGGCGCAGAAGCTGCTCAAGGAAGGTTCCAACCTCTACGCCGCCGGCGAAGGCAACTTCGCCCAGCCCGACGTCAACGCGCGGGTCCATCAGGGATTCATCGAGAAGTCCAACGTCAATGCGGTGACCGAGATGAGCCGCTTGGTCGAGGTGTCGCGCGCCTACACGCAGATGGCGACGCTGCTGCAACAGCAAAGCGACCTGCAGAAGTCGGCCATCGAAAAACTCGCTGACGTTCCGGCATAAGGAGACAGATCATGCGCGCACTTTATACCGCGGCGACCGGGATGGCGGCCCAGGAGCTCAATGTCCAGGTCATCTCCAACAACATCGCGAACCTGCGCACCACCGGCTACAAGAAGCAGCGGGCCGCATTTCAGGATCTGATCTACGACCACGTCCGCCGCGTCGGCGCGCAGGCGTCCGATCAGGGCACCATCCTGCCGGTGGGCATCGATCTCGGCGGCGGCGTCAAGACCGTCGGCACGCCGCGCCTGATGAGCCAGGGCACGCTGTCGCAGACCGGCAACGATCTCGACATCGCCATCCGCGGCGAAGGCTTCTTCAAGATCCAGATGCCCGACGGCACCTATCAATACACCCGTGACGGCACCTTCCAGATGGACAACCAGGGCCGCATCGTCAACGCGCAGGGCAACCCGGTGCAGCCGACGATCACGATCCCGCAAAATTCCGCCGGCATCACCATCAACGCGCAAGGCCAGGTCTCGGTGACACTGCCGGGATCGACCACGCCGACCATCCTCGGCCAGATCGGCCTCACCCGCTTCGTCAACAAGGCCGGCCTGCAACCGGTCGGCGACAACAACTTCACGGAAACGCCGGCCTCCGGTCCGCCGCAGGACGGCATCGCCAATATCGACGGCTACGGCGACATGCAGCAGAGCAATCTCGAGCAGGCCAACGTCGAGGTGGTCTCCGAAATCTCCGACCTGATCGCCGCGCAGCGCGCTTACGAGATGAACGCCAAGGTCATCAGCGCCGCCGATCAGATGCTGCAGTCCGCAACCGCACTGTTCCGGTGAGGGAGCTGACCATGGCCATCCGCTCTCTCCTTGTTGCCGCCGCGCTGCTCGCGTTGTCGGCCCCCGCGCTGGCCGCGACCGATGCGGCCCCGACGAACGCTACCACGGCAAACGCCATCCAGACCGCCGCCGCGATTCCGGTCCCGGTGTTGCGCGCCGCCGTCAAGGTCACTGGCGACGTGGTGCGGATCGGCGACGTCATCGACAACGCCGGCAGCTCCGCGCAGATCGCGATCTACCGCGCGCCCGATCTCGGCACCACCGGTACCCTCCCCGCCGCGCAGGTACTCAAGGCGCTTCGCGCTCATCAGGTGATCGGCGTCGACACCAAGGGCATCCAAAGCGTCACGGTGACGCGGCTCGCGCGCACCCTCGACGCCGACGAGATCGAATTGCAGATCGCGGTCGCGCTCGAGCATCGCAACGGGCTTGGCGACGCCAAGGACCTGTCGCTGACCTTCGATACCGACCTGCGCACGATGCAGCTCGACGCGACCAACAACGGCGCCATCAGCCCGGTGGTGACCCGGTTCGATTCCCGCAACGGCCGCTTCGACGTCACGCTCGAAGTCGGCAATGATGCCGGCAAGTCGCCCGCCCGCCTCCGCTTCACCGGCACCGCCGTCGAAACCGTCGAAGCCCCGGTGCTCACGCGCGATGTCGACCGCAACACGCTGCTGAAATTCTCCGACGTGGTGATGGAGCGTCGCCCCAAGGCCGAAGTCGGCAATGACGCGGCGAACCGCGATCATGTCATCGGCATGCAGACGCGCCGCCAGATGCGCGCCGGCCAGGCCCTGCACCGCATGGATCTCACCAAGCCGGACCTCGTCGAACGGGATCAGGCCGTGACGCTGATCTATCAGGCGGCGGGGATTTATCTGACCGTGCGCGGCAAGGCCACCGAGGCCGGCACCGAAGGCGACGTCGTCAGCGTGCTCAACCTGCAATCGAAGCGCACCGTCACCGGCGTCGTGGTCGGCCGCGGCAAGGTGTCGGTCTCGCCCGCGGCACCGGTGCTGCCGCGCAGGCTCGCCAGCGCCGAGCCGGCTATCGACACCGCGTCCGCCCCAGCCTCCACCACCAGCGACAGCACTCCCGTATCCGCAAAAGTCGAGTAACGTTCATGTTGAAGTCATCCAGGATCAACCGCATCGTACTAACGGGCGCCTTGCTGAGCGTAGCCGGACTCAATGGCGGTTGCTCGGCGATCAATCGTCTCTCGCAGATCGGCGAACAGCCAAAGCTGACCGCGATCGACAATCCGACGACGCAACCCGGCTACAAACCGGTGCAGATGCCGATGCCGAAACCGGAGACGGTGTCCTACAACGCCAACTCGTTGTGGCGGAACGGCTCCCGCGCGTTCTTCAAGGATCAGCGCGCCGCCCGCGTCGGCGATCTGCTCACCGTGACCGTGAACTTCACCGACAAGGCCAACATCGCCAACGAGACCCAGCGCAGCCGCACCAACAAGGAAGACTCCGGAATTACCGATTTCGCGGGCTCCAAGCTGCTCGGCGCCAGTGCGCAGAAGGTGCTGCCGGGCCGTCTGTTGACGGCGGATTCGACTGCCTCCAGCGACGGCAAGGGTTCGGTGCAGCGGCAGGAGAATCTGCAGACCAGTGTTGCCGCCGTCGTCACGCAAGTGCTGCCGAACGGCAATCTCGTGGTCGAGGGCAAGCAGGAAATCCGCGTCAACATGGAAATCCGCGAACTGATCGTCGCCGGCATCGTGCGGCCGGAGGATATCCAGAGCGACAACACCATCGACTCCAGCAAGATCGCGCAAGCCCGCATCTCCTACGGCGGCCGCGGCCAGATCAGCGACGTCCAGCAACCGCGCTACGGTCAACAGGTCATGGACGTGCTGCTGCCGTTCTAATCTTCGAGCTCCCCGCCGTGTCGCGAACCTAGGCGCGAGACGGTGACGTCCCGGCGATGCGTGCATCGTCCGGTCTTGCGGCCACCGGTAGCTCCCCTGCCGGTGGCCGTCTTACTTTTAGGCGATTGACAGTGCCCCTTCGGCGGACATTACATCTCGCATCTGCCATCAATCATTTTTTTTCGAGAATTCCATGGATTCGATCAAGGCACTCGCATTGTTGGCGACGCTCACATTTGCAGCAGCACCTTCAGCCCATGCCGCTGCACCCGAAAACATCCGCAACCACTCGTTCATCGTGACCTGGAACGAAACGCACAATCAGAGCCGCGACGGCGGCCCGTTTCGCGATTACTCAGTTCCCTACGGATGGACGGTTTATTTCAGTTCTGCCGGGCGAGGTTTTGGCCGGATCAACATCGGCGCGAACAGAGGCGCCGGGCGCCATGAGGTCGTCGGCAAAGGCGCCAAGTCGTTCGGTGGCGGCGAGCGCGGTATGACGTTCACAGGCTCGGGTTTTGTCCAGACGTCGACCTTCGGTCAGGCGGCGCGGCGTATCACCGTCGAGATCACCGGCTCCGGCTGCACCGCCCACGTGACGGTTGGAAAGCTGCCCGGCGCAGTCGCCGCCAGCTTCACGCGCACAGATGGCCGCCATTTCGAAATCCGCTCGCTCGAAGCCGGGCCGGCCAGCTGCCGGATGCAGGAAGGCAATGCTTTCGCGCACTGAGCGCGGCGCCCACTCCGACATCAGCGAAAGGGTGTCGGGCAAAAGCCTCAACGAAATTTCATGAAACCGGCCTGCTCGTCGCGGCTTGCTATACTTATATGTATGGGCAATCGCGCTGAAGACCGCCGGAGCGTTCAATGACTTTCACCCTTCGCATGCTGCTTGTCGTTGCGGTTTGCCTGACCGGCCTGCTGGACGCCGCCCAGGCGCGTCACCGTCACCGCCGCGTCTTCGCGCCGATGCCGGCCGCGCCAGTCGTCGTGATGCCCGCGCCCGCCCCGGGACTCAACACCAGCGGGACCAACCAGCCCGGCGTACCGAACACCTTGCGGCCCGGCACCATCGGCACCGGCGCGGTGCCGAGCGGCCTGAGCGGCGATAGCCCGATCGCGCCGGGATTCCCCGGCAAGGTAGGACGGGATTAGCCGAACCGCGCCGACACCGATCCCAGTTCCGACAAGTCCATCGTCACCTCATCGCCCGCGTCGAGCCAGAGCGTCTTGACCAGGCTGCCGGTCAGCACGATCTCGCCAGCGCGAAGCATCGAGCCGCCGGCAGCGAGATGGTTGGCGAGCCACGCCAGCGCATTGTGCGGATGACCGAGCACGTCGGCGCCAGTTCCACGCGCCGCTTCGGCGCCATTGAGGATCGCGCGTCCGGCCACCGTCGCAAGCGCGGGCGCGCGACTGCGCGGCACCGCCTCGCCGAGCACACAACCGGCCGCGAAGAAATCGTCGGCGATCAGCGTCGGCGCGCCGAGCGTTGACCAGTCGGCATAGCGATCGTCAACGATCTCGATCGCCGGATGATAGGCCTCGATCGCCTCCGCCACCGTCTCCGCCGTAAACGGCGCAAGCCCTGCGTCGAGATCGTGGCCGAGCCGCACCGCGATCTCGCATTCGACGCCGACGCGCACGAAGTCGCCGTGGTTCAACGCGACGCCGCTGGCCTGCACGGCGCTTGCAAACACGCCACCGCCGCACGGATGCGGAATGCCAAGATACTGCTGCATCACCGGACTGGTACAACCGATCTTGTAGCCGGCAAGCCGCCCCCGCTCGCGACCCAGAATGTCGTGAACCGTGGTCTGAATGCGATAGCCGTCGGCCTCATCCCGCGGTGCGAGCGCCGAAGGCAATGCAGCGAGCGACACCCCGGTGCGCCGTGCCGCGGCGATGAGTTCGGCGGCAGCAAGAATTTCGTTCATCAAGTGGCTTTCTGAATTATGCTCGGTTGGGCCGACCACGCGACCGCAGGATGTCGACAACACCGGCGGCGGCACGGGCAGTCAAGGAGCCGCGGTTTTGATACCGAGACCCGATCCCGATCGTCAGCAACGCGAGACGCTGCTCAGGACCGTTCTGCGCAACTACTTCGCATCCGACAACGCCGAAATCCTGCGCACCATCCAGTCCGACGCCGACTACGTCGAGCTCGCCTCTGGCGAGACGCTGCTGCGCCAGGGCGACATCAGCGACGACGTCTACTTCGTGCTGTCCGGCCGGTTGCGCGCTTTCTCCGAAACCGAGTCCGGCGCGCGAAAGATTCTCAGCGAGATCGGCCGTGGCGAAACCATCGGCGAACTCGCGCTGTTCACCGGCGAGCCGCGCTCGGCGAGTATCGTGGCGGTGCGCGACTCCCTGCTGGTCAAGGTGACGCGCGCGATGATCGAGCGCGCGATCATGCAGAACCCCGAGGTGGAAATCTCGATGACGCGGCTGGTGATCCAGCGCTTCCGCCGCGGCGAGCGCGAGCGTCAGACGCCGGTCGTTCCGGTGAATGTCTGCATCCTGCCAGTCACGACCGGGCTCGACGCCGCCGGATTCGCGCGCACCTTGCGCGAGGCGCAAGGCGCCGAGGCCGGATCGATCGCGGTGATCGCGGCCGACCAGATCGCGGCACGCTTCGGCACCGCCCCGGCGCACCCGATCGGGCAGCACTACGACGCACTCGCCAGCCATATCGACGAGATCGAGGCGAAGAGCCAGGCGGTCTATCTCGCCGCCGACGATCGCGACACCGCATGGACCCGGTTCTGCTTGCGACACGCCGACGAGGTGCTGCTGCTCGCCAGCGCCGGCCACGATCCCGGCCTGTCCCCGGTGGAGCACGCCTGCCTGTCGCCGGCGGCGCCGATTTCGGTCGCCCGACAAACCCTGGTGCTGCTGCACAAGCCCGACACCAAAATCCCCACCGGTACCGCGCGGTGGCTGGCGGCGCGGCCGGTCGCACGGCACTTTCACATCCGCGACGACTCGCCGCGCGACATGCAGCGCATCGCCCGCATCCTGTCCGGGCGCGGCATCGGACTGGTGCTGTCGGGCGGCGGCGCGCGCGGCTTCGCCCATGTCGGCGTCATCAAGGCATTGGAGGAGGCCGGCATTCCCATCGACTTGATCGGCGGCAGTTCGATCGGCGCGGTCATGGGCATGGTGCTGGCGATGGGGCTCGACGCGGATGCGGTGGCTGCCGCGGTGCGCAAGGCGTTCCTGCAGCATCCCATGGGCAACGTCACCGGCGACTACAACTTCATTCCGCTGGTGTCGCTGATCAAGGGCGCACGCTCGCGCAGCGCGATGACCCAAGCCGTGCGCGACGCCACCGGGCTCGATGCGATCGACAGCGAGGATAGCTGGATCACCTTCTTCACAGTGGCGTCGAATTTCTCGACCGGCCAGGAAGCCGTGCTGGTGCGCGGCGACCTCACCCGCAACGTCGGCGCGAGCTACGCGATCCCCGGCGCGCTGCCGCCGATCTTCGTCGGCGGCCACATGATGTATGACGGCGGCACCTTCAACAATTTCCCGGTTGACGTGATGGCGCAGCTCGGCGCCGGCTGCATCATTGGCGTCGATCTCTCGATCGACCGCGAGCAGGTGTTCGACATCGACCGCGTGCCGGGAACGCTGGCGCTGCTGCGCGACAGGCTGCGACCGCACGCGCAGCGGCGCTATCGCCTGCCGAGCGTGCCGGAGACCATGCTGCGCTCGTCGTTCATCACCTCGATCGCGAAGCAGAAGGCGATGGGGAGATTCACCGACCTGTTGTTCCAGCCCCGCGTCGCCGAGGGTCGCCTGCTGGACTGGAGTCGTTTCGAGACGGTGGTCGCCGCGGGCTATAGCCACGCGAAAGAGGTGCTGGCCGGATTGACCGACGCGCAGCGCGGAATGTTCAGGTAAAGCGGATCGCTGAAGATCGTTCAGACAGCCCCTGAGAAATCCGGCCGATCCGATTCTTTATCCAGCAGAAATCCGGATACCGGATTTGCTGGATGGTCATTGCGTCTCTTGGAAAACTGACAGAGCTACGCGGGTCGCCACCCGCCCCTACTCGTCCCGATAGACCTTCTCGCGCTTCTCGTGGCGCTCCTGCGCCTCGACCGAGAGCGTCGCGATGGGCCGGGCCTCGAGGCGTTTCAGCGAAATCGGCTCGCCGGTTTCCTCGCAGTAGCCGTAGGTGTTGTCCTCGATCCGTTGCACCGCGGCATCGATCTTGGAGATCAGCTTGCGCTGCCGGTCGCGGGCCCGCAACTCGATGGCCCGGTCGGTTTCCGAGGATGCGCGGTCGGCGAGGTCGGGATGATTGACGTTCTCTTCCTGCAGCGTCTGTAGCGTGACTTTCGATTCGCGGAGGATCTCTTCCTTCCATGCCAGCAGCTTGGCGCGAAAATACTCGCGCTGGCGGTCGTTCATGAAAGGCTCTTTTTCAGAGGGCTTGTAATTCTTCAGCTTTTCCAAAGGCGTTCCATGGTCCATGCAAGGCGCCGGAAACCCTCCGGCTGCGGCGCAGCTTATATAGCGGCGGCATGTGACAGACAATATCGCCGCCTGGGGAAAGCCACCCTGGAACGCCTTGGGCGAGCCTCAATACCCGACGGTGAATCGCTGGCGGATATGTGCAGGCCGCTCGATTTCGTCCACGAGTGCAACTGCGAAGTCCTCGAAGGAAATCCAGCTTTTTCCGTCCGTCCCGGTCAGAAGCCGGTCGGTCCCGAGCCGGAACTTGCCGGTGCGCTCACCTGCCACGAACAGCGCCGAAGGCGACAGAAACGTCCAGTTCAGGCCGGTTTGCCGCCGCAGCAGATCGAGGAACGCGCCGCCTTTCTCCGCCTCCGCCTTGTATACCACGGGAAAGTTCGGCGTCATCACCAGCGATACGCCTGGTGCGGCCTCAAGGCTGCCGGCGCCGCCGACCACGAGATAGCGCGGCACGCCGGACTCCCGCACCGCGCCGATCAGCTTGACCGGGTCGCTCGCGAGAAAGTGCACCGCGCTGATGACGGCATCATGTCCGGCCAGCAGCCGCGTCATGGCCGGCTGGTCGAACAAGTCGCCTTTCACGGGCGTCACGCCATCCTGCGGCGTAACCTTCTCGGGATTGCGGACGATGGCGGTGACGGCGTGGCCGCGCCGGACCAGCTCCGCCACGATGCGCGAGCCCACGTTTCCGGAGGCGCCAATGACTGCGATCTTCATGAGGTTATCCTCTTTTTTACACCCAATGTGGTATCTATCAGTGACTAGATAGCGAAAAGTTCTCAGGTGTTAAGAACGCACTTCAACACCACCTGCTAACCTGCGAGTAACCCGATGAAATCCGCGAACGTGTACGCCGCCGACTGCCCGACGCGGCAGATCCTGGATCGCGTCGGCGACAAATGGGCGGTGCTGATCCTGCTGCTGCTCTACGACGAGCCGGCGCGCTTCAACGGGCTGCGCCGCGCGATCGACGGCATCTCGCAGAAGATGCTGTCGCAGGTGCTGAAGAGTCTCGAGCGCGACGGACTGGTGCATCGTCGCGCCATCGCGACGGTGCCGGTGACGGTGGAATATTCCATCACGCCGCTCGGCAAGACGCTGGCGAAAGCCGTCGATCCCTTGCGGGACTGGGCCGAGCGCAATCTGAAAGAGGTCACCGCCGCGCAGCGGCGCTATGACGCGCGGAAGGCGACGGCGTGAGGCATAAGATTCATCGGCGGCAGTAGATAGGCAAAATAAAAGAACTTGTCGTCATTCCGGAAGCCGCGAAGCGGCTGTCCGGAATCCATAATCTCTGCGCTAATGTTTCGGACGAAAGCAGGCACAGGGGGTATGGATTCCGGGCTCGATGCTCCGCATCGCCCGGAATGACGAGCAGTTTGCTGCCCTCAATACTGCCCGGCTTTTGCCAGTTCGACCTCGACGCGCAGTTCGATCTCCGACAGTACCGCGTCGAGACCCGCATCGCCCGATGATGATTTCAGATCGGCGGCGGCGGTGCGCAGCCGCGTCACCGTCGCGGGATCGAAATTGCCCGACAGCAATCCGATCTTGAGATCGTCGAGCACGTCGAGCGCGCCCCTGCCCCGCTGCACCGAGCGCTTGCGCCGCTCGACCGGATCTTCCTCGACACCCTGCAGCGCCAGCAGCGCGTCGATGTTCGCGGTCGCCTTCGGCGCGATGGCAGCACGGTTTTCCGATGTCGCTGTCATGTCCGGCAGGGAAAAGCCGCTCCCCCCGGTCCGCCGCGTGGTGGGGGTATTGGTCCCCAGCGTAGTGCCGTTCGGTCCATAAATTCGCATCGCGTCTCTCACCGGTTGTGGTGGTCACGAACCGCGCAAGCCGGCCCGGGAGACCGGCCACTCTGTCCAAGCCGAGTGCGCCGGATGGTCCCGGCAGGGACCGTGGCCCGCTTATGGTTAACGGCGCGTAAACAGCCCGGCAAAAACTGCCGGTGACGGCAACTTTGCCATGGGAGCCAGTCCGCCCCGCCGAGACGCTCCTGTAAATATTCCAGCAAAATCATAACCTTGAATCGAACGCCGGAATGGCACGGCCCTCGCATGGTTAATGCCGGGTGATCGTCATGGGAGTGGCAGTCAGCCGGACCGAACCCTCAGCGGGGAGCAGAGGATGCCTGGTGTTGGTATTTCAAGGATCGTCCGGACCGTTTGCGCGGCGCTTGCCGTGCTGGCGGCGCTGGGCACGTCGGCGCACGCGACATCGCGGATCAAGGATCTCGCGAACATCGAAGGCGTGCGGCAGAACCAGTTGATCGGTTACGGCCTCGTGGTCGGCCTCAATGGTACCGGCGACACCCTCAACAACATCCCCTTCACCAAGCAATCGCTGCAGGCAATGCTCGAGCGCATGGGCGTCAACATCCGCGGCGCCACCATCCGCACCGGCAACGTCGCCGCCGTCATGGTCACCGGCAACCTGCCGGCCTTCGCGACGCAAGGCACCCGCATGGACATCACGGTGTCGGCGATGGGCGACGCCAAGAGCCTGCAAGGCGGCACGCTTCTCGTCACACCGCTGCTCGGCGCCGACGGCAACGTCTATGCCGTGGGACAGGGTTCGCTCACGATCGGCGGTTTTGCCGCGGAAGGCGCTGCCGCCAGCGTCACCAAGGGCGTGCCGACCAACGGGCGCATCGCCAACGGCGCCATCGTCGAGCGCGAGATCGAGTTCGCACTGAATAAGATGCCGAATGTGCGGCTGGCGCTGCGCAATGCCGATTTCACCACCGCCAAGCGGATCGCCGCCGCCGTCAACGACTTCCTCGGCACCAAGACCGCCGAGCCGATCGATCCCTCGACCGTGCAGTTGTCGATCCCGGCGGAATTCAAGGGCAACGTCGTCGCGCTCTTGACCGAGATCGAGCAGCTGCAGGTCGAGCCCGACATCGCGGCGAAGATCGTCATCGACGAGCGCTCCGGCATCATCGTGATGGGCCGCGATGTCCGCGTCGCCACCGTCGCCGTGGCGCAAGGCAACCTCACCGTCACCATTTCCGAGAGCCCGCAGGTCAGCCAGCCCAACCCACTGTCGCGCGGCCGCACTGTGGTGACCCCGCGCACCGCTGTCGGCGTCAGCGAAGACGGCAAGAAACTCGCGCTAGTCAAGAACGGCGTCTCGCTGCAGGAACTGGTCGACGGCCTCAACGGCCTCGGCATCGGCCCGCGCGACCTGATCGGCATTCTGCAGGCGATCAAGGCCGCCGGCGCCATCGAAGCCGACATCGAGGTGATGTGATGCAGCCTCAGGTCGACAACAGCCTGATCACGAGCGCCTATCGCAGCATGCCGCGCAAGGCGATGATGCCGATGCTGAACGGACGTCCCGATCCGCAGCTCGAGAAGGCGCTGGAAAAGGTCTCGCCGCAGGCGATCGAGAAGGCGAAAAATACCTCGCAGGATTTCGAGGCGATGTTCCTCAATTCGATGTTCTCACAGATGACCAGCGGGCTGAAGGGCGAAGGTCCGTTCGGCGATACGCAGAGCACCGGCGTGTGGCGCTCGATGCTGACCGAGCAATATTCCAAGTCGTTCGCCAAGGCCGGCGGCGTCGGCGTGTCCGACGCCGTGTTCCGCACCCTCATCATGCAGCAGGCGAGCCAGACCAGCCCGGCACCGAAGGAGGCCAAATGACGCCGAAACCGCAAACGCAACCGGCGCCCGCGCCCCTGCCGCCCGTCACCACGCCGGGAGACGCGCGCAAGCTCGCCGACGGCATGCTCGACACCATGAATGCGCTGCTCTCCGTCATCGAACGCGAGACCGAACTGGTGCGCGCTGGCAAGATCCGCGACGGCATGGCGCTCGAAAAACAAAAGAGCGAATTGTCGCGCCGCTACGCCGGCGAGATCAGCCGGTTCAAGAACAGCCAGCCCTACATGACGCAATCGGTGCCGGACCTGCTCGCCGCCCTGCAACGCCATCACGAGATGTTTCGCGCCATGCTGCAGGTGAACCTGACGGTGCTCGCCACGGCGCATGCGGTGTCCGAAGGCATCGTGCGCGGCGTCAGCGCCGAAGCGCAGCGCCGCACCATGCCGCAGACCTATACGGCGACCGGCCAGCGCAGCGGCCCGCCGCGTCAGCACACCACCCCGATCGCGGTCAGCCGCTCGCTTTAGCCATAGCGTTTCGAGCGAAGTGGGTACCAGTTCGCGTAAAGAAACGCGTCGAATCATGGAGCTCTGCTTCTGATTCCATCAGAAGCGGAAAGACTCTAGTGCCCCATGCCGGGCATCACCTCGCCGTTATAGATTTCCGGATTTTTCGGCCCCTCGACGTTGAGGATGCCGAGCAGGCCGCGTTCGGCACGCGCAAGCGCGTGATCGACGAGCGTGTAGTTGCCGGGCACCTCCACCTTGAATTCAGTGATGACAGCACCGCCCGGCGGCACTGTGACCGTCTGGATTCCTTCGAGCGGCGGCGAGGTCACGCCGCCCAGCATGTAGACCTTGTCGAAGATCTCGCCGATCACGTGGAATGACGACGTGAAGTTCGGTCCGCCAACCCCGAAGAAAATCCGGATCTTGTCGCCGACTTTTGCATGCAGCGGATGCAGCTTGGTCAGCGCACCGACCGAGCCGTTGAACACGAAGTATTCCGGATGCTCGGCGAGAAGCTTGTCAACGCTGAACTCGGCGCTGCCGTGCTGACCGAAGGCGATATCGGAATAGATTTCGCCTTGCATCACGTAGAACTCGTGATCGACCGGCGGCAGGCCGCCTTCCGGCTCGACCAGGATCAATCCGTACATTCCGTTGGCGATGTGTTCGGCCACCATCGGGGTCGCGCAGTGATAGACGAAGAGTCCGGGCACCAGCGCCTTCCACGTCATCGATTTCTCGCCGCCCGGATCGACCTGCAGCGATGCGGCGCCGCCGCCTGGACCCGTCACGGCATGGAAATCGACCGAATGGATCATGGCGCTGTCGGCCGAATTCTTCAGATGAATATCCACGGTGTCGCCCACCCTGACGCGGATGAAGGGGCCCGGCACCTTGCCGTTGAACGTCCAGTAACCGAACGTCGTGCCCTCGGCGAGGCGGCCTTCGACCTCGACGCTGAACAGATCGACGCGAACGGTCTGGGGTTCGCGCTTGCCGATCGGCGGCGGCAGATCTCCGGGCTCGCGCGAGATGTCCGCCTCGACGACCGTTTGCTGCGCCGGCTTGGGCGTGACGATGAACTGGCCTTCCATGCCGGCGAGCCGATGGCCCGGCACGCCGCAGTAATAGATGAAGTCGCCGGACTTGGTGGCGCGGAAGGCGATCGTCGTGCTCGCACCCTTGCCGGTGACCCGCGGAGACTTCGCGTCCTGATCGGGAAACACGATATCGTGCTCCGCGCCCTCGCCGTTGATCAGCGTCAGCTGCACGACCTGGCCTTCGGCCGCGGTCAGCAAGGGATTGACCTTGCCTTCGATCGATCCGCCGACGCCGATATAGACCATGCGTCCCTCGGCGATTCCGGATCGCAGCGTGTATTTCGCGTCGGCGATGTAGCCGATGTCATCTCCGGTTTTGCTTGGCGGTGCATTGGACGTCGGCGTACCGCTCGCGGCGGGAGGAGACGCAGCCTGTGCCTGCGCCTGCGGAGCCGCGCCTTGAGCGGCGCTCTTGCCGCTCGCTGGAGCGGCCGCGAGGAATGCAATGATGTCGGCGCGGTCGTGATCGGTCTTCAGGCCGGGGAACGGCATCTTGTTGCCCGGCACCACCTTGGCCGGATTGCTGAGATAGCGATCGAGCGTCTCAACCGACCAGACGATATTCGCCTGCTTCATCGCCGGCGAATAATTGTAGTTGGCCTCGGTGCCGGCCTTGCGGCCGATGACGCCGGCGAGCGACGGGCCGAGCATGTTCTTGCCGGGATCCATCGAGTGACACGCCTGACACTTGCGAAACACCAGCCGCCCCGCGGCCGGGTCGCCGTCGTTGTCCGCTACTGCCGAGGCCGTGGCGGCAGGGGCTGGCGCTTTCGCGGCCGCAGCAGGCGGCGGTGAAGCGGGAGCCGGTTTGGCGGCATGGTCATGATCGCCCGCCGGCTTCGGCGCGGCACCAGACGCAGCGGCCTGCGGCGCGGGCGGCGGCGGGGCAGGCTTCGCCGCCATTTGCGTGTGGGAATGTCCGGAGTCGGATGGCGCTGGCGCCTGTTTCGTCGCAGGCGGCGGAACGGCAGGCGATGAAGCGCTTTGCTGCGCCACCTGTTTCGTCGGAGGCGCGGAGGTCTGCGCGGTCACCTGGCTTTGGGGCGCACCATTGTCGGTTGCATAGAGCACGCTACCGAGCCAGATGCTGCCTATCATCAACACGAACGCGGTCAGAAGAATCGACCAGCGCCGCAGCGCACTCGCAACAACATCCCACATCGTCTGCTCCCCTGCCGTGCCGTCTCGCTGATTATAGGACGTTCCGATCCGGGCAGTTTGCTCCATATCAAATCAGACGCAACATCGACGCGAACGCTTGTCGCCCCGCAGACCCTCCGCCCGCGTCATCTATTTGATTCAAATTGCTGCATCGGCGGCAGTAACGCGTTGAATACGTTTTCTAACGCGCCGTTGAGAAACCGACGTTAGGGTTGCGGCTGGTGAGGGTTGGGATTTGACTCGAAGGGAGCCTGGAGGGCGACCATGAGTACGGATTTCAGCATCAAACCGGTTGGGGCACCGGTTGTCACGACGCTCGTTCAGTCGGCCGGACAGGCCGCGAACGACGGCGTCGCGACTCAACTTCCCCCCAGCCAGACCGTCACGGCCGCGGAAGCCGGCGGAGCTGTGCGCAACGATCCGCCGGGTACGGGCGATTCATTGTCGCGTCAGGCCTATGTCGACAGCGACGCGGCCTCGATTGTCTATCAGGTCGTCGACAACCGCACGAGCCTCGTCATCAAGCAGTTCCCTGACGAAGCGATGCTGCGGCGGCGCGCCTATTTCCGCGCGCTCGATCTGGTGAAGCAGGAACGCGAACAGACCGTCGCGACCGACCGGCGCGCCTGAGCCGGACGTCCGAGATTTAATCACATTCCTATCACGGCCGACTTTATGCCGGGCATGACGAAGCCGATTGAAGGCGGCGCAATCAATCGTATCAGTGCGACCGGTCAGCCCTGCTGTACGTAGGCGGTTTCAAGCGAACTCGCGCCCGTCGCCGCATCGGTCATGATCGTGCTGACCTGCGCAGTGCCGTTGCTCTTCAGCACGAATTTCGAGTCGCCAACGCGGAAAGAGTTATTCTTGATCAGCACGTCCTGATACTTGATCGTGGTGCCGTACTGATACTTGGCCTTGGCGCGGAAACCGTTGACGCTGGAGATCGTCACCGAGAACGGCTTCTGGTTGGCGTACTTGCCGCTCCATGTGCCCTCGAACGTCGCTGGATCGACGTCGACGTACTTGCCGGTGGTCAGATTGGTGTTCTGTCCGACCGTCGTGTAGTTCGATGCGATGATGCTCAGGATATCAGCCACGCTGCAGCTCCGCCGGCGATGCGCCGCGTCACGCGCGCCCGGACAGACCGGCGGCGAGATTGCAGTTGATGTCGATCAACGATTTCAGCTTCGAGGGATCGGGATTCATCTGCATGTCGACGGTCTGCTTCATCACGAACACGCCGATATTGGTGATGTTCTGACGAACCTCCAGCGACTGCTGATTGTCGTTGCTGTCCGCCGCGCTCATGAAGATCGACCACAGACGGCGGTTGAACAGCAGCGCATTGTGCATCGCCTTGTCCGGCCCGTTCCAGTTGGACTGGATCTCCTGAAGCTGTCGCGCTGCTTTCAGCAAAGCCTGGGCCTCGATTTCGCGGGGAGACGACGATGTCTGCGCCGTCCGGGCGTAGGCTTGAGCAGCATTCGACATTCAGAACCTCGGGAAAGAGAGGGAGCGCACGGCTTTATATTTATACCGGCACCGCTTTTAAAATATGGTTACGCGGCGTTTTCAAATGCGACGGGAACACGGCGAACGGATGCCGCGAACCGTGTCGCGCGATGGCGCGATGGATGCCGCGCCGTTTCGCTCGCAAGCTCCGTCGCGACGTCATCTTCCCGCTATCAGCGAAGCAGTTGCAGCACGCTCTGCTGCGACTGGTTCGCCAGTGCCAGTGCGGACACCGCGATCGACTGGCGGGTGGACAGCGCCTGGCTGTTCGCAGCCTCCTCGTTGGTGTCGGCCAGCGTCAGGTTCGACGAGCCGGTCTGCAGGACGTTGATGATGTTCTTCGAGAAGTCCTGGCGGATCTGCACGATCGACAGGTTGGAACCCAGCGTCGAGGCCTGCGTGCGCAGGATGCTCGAGGCCTTGTCGAGGTCCGCGATCACGCGGTTGGCGGAACCGTTGTCGAGGAAATCGGTTCCCGCAGTGAGCGCCGACAAGCCGAGACCCACAGCGTTGGTGTTGGTTCCGGTGATCGACAGCACCGACTTTCCGGTCTCATTGAAGATCAGCTTCAGCGTGTCGCCGTTGAGCAGGTTGATGCCGTTGAACGAGGAGTCGGCCGTGGTGGTGTTAATCTGCGCGATGATGTTGTTGTACTGGTCGATCAGCCCCGCGCGCGCCTGCTGCGAGACCGGATCGGCGACCGGCGGTGTGCCGACCGCGCCAGCGAATGGGCCGCCGGGATCGGTCGCGGTGCCGGCGATCGTGCCGATGGTGGACGAGGCGCCCTCGCTCGAGGTGGTGATGGTGATGACGCCCGCGGCGCTGATCGCGGCTTGCAGGTTGTTCGGCAGCAGCGCGGCATTGAGAGCGTTCAGCGTTGAGACCTGACCGGCGCCGGTGCCAAAGGTGATATTGACCGGCGTGCCGCCGCCGGTCGCCGCGATGGTCAGCGTCTTGCCAGACAGACTGCCCGAGGTCGCTGCACCATTTGCTGTTGCTGACGCGCCTGCCGGATAGCCGAGCTGCGAGGCGTCGCCGGTGCTGAAGGTGGCCACCGTCACTGCGTCCGACGCGCCGGCAGTCCCGTTGCTGGTGATCGCCAGCTTACCGCTGGCGTAGGATGCCGTGACGCTCGCGGAGGTACCGACCTGCGTATTGATCGTGCTTGCGATGGCGTTGCCGTCGTACGATGCGCCACCCGCCAGGGTCACCGTCTGGCCGTTGACCTGGAACGTGACGTTCGCAAGGGGCGCCGCAGCGGAGCCGTTATACGTATTGTCGGCAATGCCGAGACCCGCGGTAGCGAGACCCGAGGTCACGATGGTGTCGGCCGCGCCGGCCGTGCCGGTGCTGGTCAGGACCAGATGACCCGCGCCATCGTCGGTGGCGTTGACGCCAACGCTGGCCGTGCCGTTGATCGCAGCTTCAATATTCGACAGCGTGAATGCGCCGCCGGTGCCGGTACCGCTACCTGTGGCCAGGGTCACGGTCTGGCCGTTGATTGTGAAGGCGACGTTCGAGCCCGGATCGGTCAGACCGGCCGAGAGATCGACCGTGCTGGTAGTCTTGGCGTTGGCCGCCGGCGTGCCGGTGAGGTCGATCGGGGTGATCGCGCTCGTTCCGGTCAGGACTGCGTTGATCGGACCGCCACCACTGCCGAGCAGGTTGAGCGGGTCCGCGCCCGCGACGGGCTGCGAGGTCACGGTGGATTTTTGCGAATAGCCGACCGTGCTCTGCAGCACCTGGTTGGCGACGGACTTCGCGCTGTCGACGAGCTTCTGCAGCGAAGTCAGGCCTGTGTTGGCGGCCTGCAGCACCTGCACGCCATTGCTGATGCCATCGAGCAGGCTGTTGATGTCGTTGGCGCGATTGTCGAGCGCGGCGGCCGTGAAATAGTTGGTCGGATTGTCGAGGGCCGTGTTGACCTTCTTGCCGGTGGCGAGACGGTTCTGCGTGGTGGCGAGCAGATCGGCGGTCGACTGCAGCGAGAGCAGGTTCTGGCGAACCGATGCGGAGAGAACGATATCGGACATTTCTGGCCCTTCCCTGACGTGGGCGGAGTCCGACTCGCGGCGGGAGCCGGTTCCGCGCTGGAAGGTATGAACAAGACCTTTTAATTTATGGTTAATGGTCCATTAACCGACGCCGGCCCGATATCGCCCGCCCCGCCCCGGGATGAACTGCCGACGCGCTTTCTCAATCCAGATGGCAAAATGCGAGGTCTGCGATAGCCTTAGAGCACTCCACTCAACGGATGATTCAGAAGTTTCAAAATCGCATCTCATACGGCATTTACTGCAGTCGTCCAGCGGGTTGAGAGTCATCGCTGACAGTTCAGCTCAGGATGAACTGTGCGGCGCTCCAAACGCAAAAACGGCGGGGTTTCCCCCGCCGTTTCGTTTAATGATGTGTCGTCGGTATCAGCGGAGCAGCTGAAGCACGCTCTGCTGCGACTGGTTGGCGAGCGCCAACGCAGACACCGCGATCGACTGGCGGGTGGACAGCGCCTGGCTGTTCGCCGCTTCCTCGTTGGTATCGGCGAGCGTCAGGTTGGACGAGCCGGTCTGCAACACGTTGATCAGGTTCTTCGAGAAGTCCTGACGGATCTGCACGATCGACAGATTCGAACCAAGCGTCGAGGCCTGTGAACGCAGCGTGCTGGACGCGTTGTTCAGCGAGTCGAGCACCTTGTTGGTGCTGGCGTTATCCAGGAAGTCGGTACCCGACGCCAGCGACGACAGGCCGAGGCCAGCCGGATCGAAAGTCACGCCCTGGATGTTCAGGGTGGACTTGCCGGTTTCGTTGAACACCAGCTTGAGCTGGTCGCCGTTGAGCAGGTTGATACCGTTGAAGGACGAGTCCTGCGCGGTGGTCTTGATCTGATCGATCACCGCGTTGTATTGGCTGACCAGCGTTGCACGGGTGTTCTGCGCGTTGGCATCGGCCACCGGAGCATTCACCGTAATTGCGCCGAGCGGATTGCCTGCGCCAGTCGCGGTGCCGCCAACGGTGCCGATCGTCGCCGAAGCGTGATCGTTCGTCGTGGTGAACGTCAGCGCGCCAGACGAATTGATCGACGCCGTCAGGTTGTTCGCGGCCAGCGCCGTGTTCAACTGATCAAGGGTCGAAACCTGGCCGGTGCCGGTGCCGAAAGTGATGTTCGTGGCAGTGCCGCCGTCGGTCGCAGCGATCGTCAGGGTGAGGCCAGACAGACCGCCCGTGGTACCCGCGTCAGTGCCGGGAGTCACCGTGGGGGTTGCGCCGAATACCGAAGCGACGTCCGTGCCGCCGAGCGTAATGGTATCGGCCGCACCCGCGGTGCCGGTGCTGGTGAGGATCAGATGACCCGCGCCGTCATCGGTAGCGTTGACGCCGACACCGGCCGTCCCATTGATCGCGGCTTCGATGTCGCTGATCGAATATTGGCCGTTACTGGAGCTGCCGCCGTTCGTGGCCAGCGTCACGGTCTGGCCGTTGACCGTGAAGGTTTTGGCACCGCCAGAAGCATCGATTCCGGCGCTCAGATCGACGGTGCTCGTGGTCTTGGCGTTGGTCGCCGCAGACGCCGTGCCGCCCAGCAGGTTCGACGCCGTCGCACCGGTCACGGCGGCGGTGGTCGCCTGCGACTTGGTCGAATAGCCCGAGGTTGCCTGCAGCGCCTGGTTGGCGATCGACTTGGCGGTATCGACCAGCTTCTGCAGCGAGGTGATGCCGGTGTTGGCGGCCTGCAGCACCTGCACGCCGTTGCCGATGCCATCGAGCAGGTTGTTGATGTCGCTGGCGCGGTTGTCGAGGCCCTGAGCGGTGAAGAAGTTGGTCGGATTGTCGAGGGCCGAATTGACCTTGTTGCCGGTGGCAAGGCGGTTCTGCGTGGTGGAGAGCAGATCGGCGGTGGACTGGAGGGAGAGCAGGTTCTGGCGAACCGATGCGGAGAGGACGATACCTGACATTTTCATACCTTTCTGGTGTGAATACACATACTGCGTGCGTAACGCCGAAACGTAGTCTTCGGACGATGGCTCACCCTGAGGCCAAGACTCTAAAAAAGCGTGAAGTAGATCGTTACAACCTGCCCCACATGCGGCACACTTCCGCCGGCACCGGCCGGACTTCGATTTACGCGCCGACCCGAACGTCGCTGACAGGACAGCACTTTCAGGCGATTCCGCTCAGCCAGTGGAGCGAGGCATTAACCTCGCGTTAACCATGATCGGAAAGGATTGCGGCAAGATCGGTCAAACCGTGTGCGGCCGCGCGATCATCCGCACGCCGGCAAACGGTATGAACCGATCAACGCTCGGCTTGCTCCAGCAACAGGGAAACCCGGCATGGCTCTGAAAGTCGAACTGAAGCCGCACGAACGCATCATCATCGGCGCATGCGTCGTCACCAATACCGATCAGCGTGCGCGGCTGCTGATCGATGGCGACCGGATTCCAATCCTTCGCGAGAAGGACATCCTGACGCCGGAAACAGCGGATACGCCGGCGAAGCTGATCTATCTCGCCGTGCAACTGATGTATCTGTCGCCGGAGCCGCAGATCAATCACGGCACGTATTTCAGTTTGCTGCGCGACATCATCACCACCATGCCGAGCGCATGGCCGATCATCGAAGGCATCAACAACGACATCCTCAACGGCGACCTCTACAAGGCGCTCAAGGAAGTCAAGAAGCTGATCGCCTATGAGAAGAAGCTCGTGGACATGAGCACGGACGGCGCCGACCGCACGGATATGAAAGAGCAGAAATCGGCCTGACGCGGCGCCGCGCGCGAGCGCGCCGCTGACCACTTCTCACCTTTCGATTCGCGCTGCCGTTTCGCACGCACCGAATTCCAGCACCGCAGACAATAATGCATCGATGTCGCGCCTGTCGGTGCGGTGATTGACGATCGCGGCGCGGATCGCGATCCGGCCATCGAGCGTGGTCGTCGACGGCGCGGCGATTCCGGACTCGTGCAGTGCCGCGACGATGTCCGCGTTGACGGCATCCGCATCCTCGGCGCGATAACGAAAGCAGACGATATTGAGCTGCACCGGTGCGAGCAATTCGAGCCGCGGCTCTGCGGCGACCTTCGCTTCCATATAGCGTGCGAGTTCACAGGTGCGCGATATCACCGCACCGAGCTTATCGGTGCCATAGGTCTTCAGCGTGAACCAGGTCTTCAGTGCGCGGAAGCCGCGCGACAGATCCGGCCCGTAGTCGCACGGCCATGGCGAGCCCGCCGCAAGCCCTCGCGTTTCGCGACGCAGATAAGCCGCGGACGCCGCGAACGTCGCGCGATGCTGCTCACCGTCGCGCACCAGCAGGAAGCCGGCGTCGTAGGGCACCTGCCCCCATTTGTGGAAATCGAACCCGATCGAGTCGGCGCTTTCGATGCCGGCGAGACGCGGCGCGATTTCCGCCGACAGAATGCCGAGCGCGCCATACGCACCATCGACGTGCAGCCATATGTCCTCGTCGCGGCACACGTCATGGAGTGCGGCGAGATCGTCGATCGCGCCGATATCGACCGTGCCGGCCGAGCCGACCACGAGAAACGGCTCGAAACCCGCGACGCGATCGGCGGCGATCTGCGCGCGCAAGACCGCGACGTCGATGCGATGACAGTGATCGACCGGAATGCGGCGCAAAGCGTCCGTGCCGAAGCCGGCGAGATCCATCGCCTGCGCGATGCAGCCGTGGGTCGCGACCGATGTATAGGCGGTGAGCCGCGCGCCGCAATCCGACAATCCATGCTGGCGCACCGAAGGCCCGAGCCGCGTCGCGCGCGCAACCAGCACCGCCATCAGATTCGCCATCGACGTGCCCGTGACGAAGAGGCCGCTCGCGGTGTCAGGAAAACCGAACATCTGCCGCGTCCACTGGACGATCTGGCGTTCGACCTCGATCGGAACGTGATCGCGTCCGCCGCAATTGGCGTTCAGCCCCGCTGCGAGCATTTCCGCGAGCATGCCGACGGCATTCCCGCCGCCGTGCACCCATCCCATGAAGCCAGGATGAATATTGCCGGTGGTGTAGGGCGCGATGTGATCTGCGAATTCGCGATAGACGTCGCCGAGATCGGTCGGCGCTTGCGGAAGCGCTCCGCGAAAGCGCGCACGGGTCTCAGGTGGAATCGGCTGCCACACTGGACGCGCGCGAACGCCGGCGACATGATCGAACATATCGTCGAGCATGCGATGCCCCTGTGTGCGCAATGCCTTCCAATCCTCGGGATCGAGTGTTTCACTACGATCGGATGATAGATCTTGTGGCGCCAGCGGCGGCGCATCGCGCCACGCGACCGTCATGCCGCGCGTTCCCGGCTGTCGCGCGCACGGCGCCGGAGCATCCGTGCAAACGCATCGAAGATCATGCGCATTTGCGGCGGCTTGTAGGGAAACAGATCCGGAGAATCCATGTTGTGCACGACGGCGGTGTTGTCGGCCTCGAACAACAACAGTTCACCGCGCTTGTTTTCGGCGCAATCGATCGTGAAATAATCGAGGCCGACACGATCGGCGATCGCGCGCAGCGCGTCGCGATGACGATGCGCGAACTCAGTATCAAAGTTGCGCATGAACTGTTCTTCCTCGCGCCGCTTCTCGGCGCTGAACGCCATGCCGGCGTTGAGGTACCAGATGTTCCACTGCGCAGCGATCGCCATATGACCCGCGAATGGCCGCCCCTCGACGAAGGCGAGCCGGTATTTGCGGAACTGTCCATCGGCGTCGGAGTAATCGACGAAGGGCGAGATGAAGAAGTCCTCTTCGTTGCGCTCCGCGAGATAACCGATTAATGCCGCGCGGTCGTCGATCTTCGCCAATCCAAGACCGGCATGAGAGCCGCGCGGCCGAACGATGATTGGAAATGCAAGATCGCTCGCGATGTCGCTCAACGCCATCGCGCCGCTCGCCAACCTCTCGAGCAGCACCCGGCTTGCCACCAGAGTCTCCGGAATCTCGAGACCCGGAACGCCCCTCAGCAAACGACAGAGCTTGTCGCGGTCGAGATTGCCGATGCGATCCGGCGCATTCAGCAGCGGCCGCGGCCAGCGCGATGCGAGCGCTGCCATCTCCTTCAGCGCGTCACGACACTCTTCGGAATCGGATGCGACCACGATCGCCACGTCGTGATCCGGCAGCGGCGGCAGCGACGTGCCCGGCACCACGTAGAGTGTGGTGAGTTCGATATCGAAATCCTCGACCAGAAATTCGATCGGCGTATTGCCGCCGACATCCATCGCGGCCGCGAGTGCCAGCACGCGCAACGACGGATATGCGCTGGCGCAGGGCGAGCGGAACAGCCGCTGAGCTGATAGCACCTGGGACTGGATATCGAGCCCCGCCTGCTTGTTGCCGAGCAGTTGCGCGATGACGGACAGGTCGATGGTCTCGCCGGCGCTCGCCATCCCCTCGCCGATCCTGCGCAGCGTCGTCTGTAGCATCGGCCGCAGATCGCATCCGTCGAACGCGAGTTTCGCAAGCTTGGCAAAGCCGATCCGGTCGGCGCGCAAGACGTCGCCGTTGTCCGCAATCTCGAGCGGCCGATGATCCATTGGCGATTTCCCCAGACCCAATTCCGCACAAAGCCACTCAACCCTGGGCGGAGCGGCCTTCGTCCCTCAACAAATCGTAAACAGACGTGGTTAATGAATCGCTAGCCAACCGGCAGGAACTTCACCAGGCTGAGCTGCGACAGCATGGACGTCGTCTGGTACGAGGCCTGCAAGTCGGTCTGCAGGGCCAGCAACTGGCTCGCGACCTCGTCGGTGGAGACGTTCTCGGCCTGATCGACGATGTTCTGCATCGTGGCCTGCGTCAGCGTCTGGCGCGCGGTGGCGTCCTTCATCACGGTCTGCGCGTTGGCGAGGTCGGCCTGAATATCCTGGATGTTCTGCTTGCCGGGCGTCGCCGTGAGATTCTGCGCGACGCGTGCGTTGAGCGCCGAGATCTGATCGGCCCCGTTCGGATCGGTCGGCGATGTCGTCACCGCAGCGAGAACGGCGACCGACTGGACGAGCGAGCGGATGGCATCTTCGTTGCCGCGCATGCCGTATTGCACCGTCACGGTCGGATCGACCCGCACTGTCGAGGTCGCACGCGCCGAGCCGGTGCCGGCATCGCCCGTGTACCACTGCACGGTGTTCGCCGCCGTGCCGTTCACCGCGGCCGTCGCGGTCGCCAGCGTTGCCGGCGGCGTCACGTCGACGCGTTGCGGCGGCGTGTCGAAGAAATCGTCCGACGCTTTGATCGCGGAGGCTGCGACCAGCGACGTCTTGGCCAGCGTACCGACCGAGCTCGTCACCGCGGCATTGAGATTGGCGGCGGTCGCCGCCGGCGTTGCGCCGATGGCAAAGCTGCCGGCCGGTGTCGGCACTTCGCTGGAGGCAGTCAGTTGCACCGTTTCGCTGGTGCCGTCCGGAAGGTTGAAGGTGAAACTCACCGTGTCGCCGTCCACCGGATTGCTGGTCCCGAGGTCGATGGACGCCTGCGCCGGCGTCACCGTTACGCCCGCCGCGCTCGTCGAACTCACGTTCGTCAGTTGCGCGCCGTAGGGCGACGAACTGGCCTCGGCGCTGGTCAGCGCGGCGTTCAAATTGGTGGCGGTGTCGGCGGCAGTCGCGCCGATCGCGAACGAGCCCGCGGGCGGCGGCGCCGTCGTCGTTGCCGTCAGTTGAACCGTCTGGCTGCTGCCGTCGGCCTGCAGGAAGGTGAAATTGAAGGTGTCGCCGTCCGCCGGATTGCTGGCGAGGTTGACCGTCGCCGGCGTGTTGGTGACGGTCGCGCCTGAAAGCGTCGAGGTGACCTTGCTCAGCTTCATGCCGTAGGTCGACGGCGAGGCGTCCTCCGCCACCGACATCGATGTCGCTGTCGGCGATGAGATCGCGACGCGGCCGAGGCCGTCGGCACCGAGGTCGGCCTGATTGCGTTCGGAGATGACCTGCTTCAATCCGGCCTGCCCGGCCCCGTTTCCGTTCAGGATCAGATCGGACGACGCCACGGGCTGGGTGTAGATGGTGCTGCCGGAAAAGATGTAACGGTCGCCGGCCTGCGTGTTCAGGATGCCGACGACCGAGGAGAATTCGGCGACTGCCGTTTGCTGACCGGCGGTCTGGCCGGCGCTGTTCAGCGCCTGCGATCCGCTGTTCGCGGCGGTCTGCAACTGCGTGCCGATGTCGGCCAGCGCCTGCAAGGCTGTGTTGCCGACGTTGATGTTGGTGGTGATCTTCGACATCGTGTCGGTATAGGCGGCGATGTTCGCAAGTTGCGAACGCGCGGCAATCGCGAAACCCTCATTGGCACCCATGCCCGAATAGGTCGTCGCGCGCTTGCCGCTGGTGAGCTGGTTCTGCAGATCGGCCATCTGCGCCTTGAGGTTCTGGACCGAACTGCTGAGAATCGTGTTGCCGAAGCTGATGCCGTTGATTGCCATACGAACCGCCCTACACCGTTACACCTGAGCCTGCAGCAGCGTCTGCATCATGGTCTGTACCACCGACATCACATGCGCGTTCGCTGCGTAGGAATTCTGCAACGCGATCAGGTTTGTCATCTCGGTGTCGATGTTCACGCCCGCCTTGGCGTTGAACTTCTCCTGCAGCGTGTTGACGACGACGTCCTGGCCCTGCGCCACCTGCTTCGCCGTGGTCGCGGCACCACTCTGCACGCTGACGAACTGCTGAAGGAACGACGGCAGCGTGCCGGTGAACGGCGCGGATGCGGCGCCAAGACCGGTGTTCGGCGAGTAGGTATAGGTCGCCGACGTCAACTGGTCATAGAGGAAATCGGAGCGCGTGGTGTCGCCGGCAGGCGTTACAGGCGACGTGCTGTAGACCGTGAGCTTCGAGGGATCGGCGAGCAGCGCGGCATTGACCTGGATACGTCCGGCCAACCCCGTGATCTGCGACGCCGTTCCGGTGATCGCGCCGGTATAGAGCGAGCTGCGGTCGGTGAAGAACGGCAGTTGCGGATTGCCCGAGGCCAGCGACTGCGTGGTGGTCGTGGTCGAGGCCGCGGTCACCGTCGACGCGCCCGAGCCGTCGCCGGTGACGCGGAGCTGCGACCCCGACGCGGAGAACGTCAGATGCGCCGTGCCGCCGATCTGCGCGTTGAGCTGCGCCATGATCGAGCCGAGCCCGCCGGAAAAATTGACGCCGATCACCTTGTCGTTCGGATTCGACGCCGTGTTCGGTATAGGCAGCGCGGTCGGATCGTCGACCCGCACCACGGTGACGGTATGCGAGACGTTGCTCGAGTCCGTGTAGGTGACGTTGAAGGAGTTGCCCGGCAGCACGTTCGACAGATCGGTGTCGAAGCCCGATGGCGGCCCTGCGACCGGGGTGCTGTTCGTGGTGACGTCGGACAATGCGCTCGAAAGCGTCGCCGCCATCTGGTCGATCTGGTTCTGCGCCTGCACCAGCGTCTTGTCGCGCAACTGGACGTCGGCCGCGATCTGGCCGGAATTGATGCCCTGCGTCGCGATCATGTCGACCCTGGCGCCGTTCGGGAGCTGGCAGATGATGGTGCCGACGTTCGATTTGCTCGGATCGGCGTTCCACTGCGAGCTCGCGGTGAGCGAGGACTGCGCGTTGAACGACAGCGTCGAGGCCTGCACGCCGCCGACGAGCTGGATGCCAGCCGTGGTGAAGATCGAGGTCTGGTTGGTGCTGTCGGTGACGGCGCGGATGTCCATCAGCTTCGAGAGCTGATCGATCGCGGAATCGCGCTGGTCCATCAGCGTCGCGGCCGCCGGGTCCTGGGCGCTCATGCTTTGCAGCTTCTGATTGAGCTGCGCGATCTGCTGCATCGCTGCGTTGGCCTGCGAGACCGACACCGAGAGATCCTGTTCGGCGTTGGAGCGTAACGTCTGGATGCCGCTCGTGGTGGCGTTGAGTTGTTGCGCCAGCGCCTGCGCGGCATTCAGCACCGACGATTGCGCGGCCGTGTTGCCCGGACTTGCCGACAGCGCCTGCAGCGCCGAGGTGAAGTTGTTGAGCGCGTTTTCCAGCGTACCGTCGTTGCCCGGCGTGCCATAGACGTTCTGCAACTGGCCGAGCACGTTGGCGATCTGGTCGGCGTAGGAGGCGCCGGCGTTTTCCGTGCGCAGTTGCGACTGCACGTAGGTATCGAGCGTGCGTTCGACGCCGATGACGCGGACACCCGAACCGGTGCTGCCGGTGACGATCTGATCCTGCACCAGCGTCTGCGAGACGTAACCGGGCGTGTTCGCATTGGCGACGTTGCCGGAGACGATCGACAGCGCCGCCTGGTTGGCGCGCAGGCCGGATATCGCGATGGAGAGGGCCGAACTCAAACTCATCTTTTTGCCCGCCTCGAAATCAGATCAACCCGTGCCGCGGCTATCGCAGCACGTTCAGGAGATCCTGAACCATGCTGTTCGCCGTGGTGATGACCTTGGTGTTCGCCGAATAGGCCTGCTGCGTCACGATCAGCTTGGTGAACTCGTCGGCGATGTCGGTGTTGGAGCCTTCGAGCGACGAGCCGCTGATGTGTCCGGACGCCCCCGCGATCGCCGGTCCCGACTCGTCGGTCACGGCGTAGGCGCCGCCGTCCATGGCTTTCAGGTAATTGGTGCCGTTGAAGTGCGACAGCGACACCTGCGCGAGGTCGAGGTTCTGGCCGTTCGAGAAGGTGCCGACCACGATGCCGTCGTTGTTGACGGCGACCGACTGCAACTGACCGGCGGCGTAGCCGTTCTGGTTGATCGCGTTGATGGTGGCGTTGCCGCCGCTGCTCGCGTACTGGGTCAGGCCGCCGGTGCCGAGATTGAGCGAGAGGTTGCCGAGCGACTGGGTGCCGACGGTGACGTTCGGAATCGTAATTGACGAACCGACCGGGCTCGAGAGCTGGCCGTTGGTGCCGAAGGTGAAGTTGGTGCCGACGTTGATCCAGGCGGCCTGCGTACCGGTGGCGTTCGGGTTGGCCTGATAGAACAGGTTCCAGCTGTCGGCGTGGCCCGCGCCGAGCGAGGCGCTGTCGGTCTTGGCCCAGCGCAACTGCAGGTTCACCGCCGTACCGGTCGCGTCGTAAACCGTCACCGCGCCGCCGCTGATCGATTCCTGCTGGAAGATGGTCTGGTCGTTGGCGATGACCGTGCCGGCGCCGGGCGTGCCGCCGCCGCCGCGTGCGAGGGTGGTCGTCGTGCCGAAGCCCATCGCGGTCCAGCCGGCCGAAGCGCTGGTGACCGAGAGGTCCTGCGCCGTGCCGGTATGCAGCGTGATCGCGCCGGTGCTGGCATCGATCGTCGGAGCCTGACCGGTGATCGCGCCGATCTTGCCGAGGAGATCGCCGACGGTATCGTCGATGCGCACGTGGGTCGCGTCCTGCGCGCCCGGAGGCACCGCGGTGCTGGCGTCGGTGAAGGTGATGGTGGTGCCGTCGACGACGATGGTATCACCCGAGGCAAAGCCCCCCGGCAGCGAGTTGCTCGGAGCCGTGCCCGACAGCAGCGTCGCATTGGTGATCGCGACCGGTGGCGTCTGCTGATTGGTCGCGGCCGAGCCGGAAATGGTGTTGTCGGTATGGGGCGGCGCCGGGGTGCCGACGACCAGCGGATTGAAGCCGCTGGTGAAGTCGGACGGATTCAATCCACCCGCCGCGGTAATCGTGCCGGCGGTCGCGGTCGAACTCGACAGCGTGGTCGGAACGGCCGGCAGGTTGGCGGCATATTGCAGCGTCGTGGTGGCCTGCGCGGGAATGAAGTTGTTCTGGAACTGCAGCACCTGCGGCACGTTGCCGAGCGGGTTGCCGGTCTTGGGATCGACCGGCACGCCCATCAGGTAGTAGCCGGCGCTGTTGACGAGGTTGCCGTTGGCGTCGACCTGGAAGTCGCCGCGCCGCGTGTAGTAGGTGACGCCGGAAAACACCGGCTGGTTATCCACCCGGCCCGTCGGGGCCTGCACGTTGAAGAAGCCGTCGCCGGTGATCGCCATGTAGGTGCCGACCGTCGAGGCCGACACCGTGCCCTGGGTGGTGATCGTGGAGACCGCGAAGGCGGTGACGCCGCCGGCGACCTGGCGGTCTGGGTTGGTCGAGTCGGGGATCAGGTCGCTGAAGGCGGTGCTGATGCCCTTGTAGCCCGTGGTCTGGGCATTCGCGATGTTGCCGGAGATGTTCTGCAGCGCGAAGGACTGCGCCTGCAGACCGCCGACTGAAGTATTCAGTGCGTCGAAAATACCCATAACATCGTCTCCAACTCGATCCGGGCGGCCCGCCGGAGGTCAGCCAAACCACAGCCGCAGTCGGAGAACGATGTCGCAAGCCCCGTGCCAACAGGAAAAGTATTGTTGCTTCAATATGATAAAAAGAATGCCCCGGCCGACAGACCGGGGCACTCTTGCCTAGCGGGGCAACTCTTGCCGGGAGGATCGCGGTGGTTGCGTGGGCCGCGAGGCCGAAACCGCGTCAACTCATTACGTCGCTGACGGCGCCGCCGGGTGGAAGACCAGCGCCAGGCCGTCCATGCAGTAGCGCAGGCCGGTCGGCTTCGGGCCGTCGTCGAAGACGTGGCCGAGATGGCCGCCGCAGCGGCGGCAATGGATCTCGGTGCGCGTCATGCCGAACGTGGTGTCCTTGGTTTCGCCGACCGCGTTGTCGAGCGGCTTCCAGAAGCTCGGCCAGCCGGTGCCGCTCTCGAACTTGGTCGCGGACGAATAGAGCGGCAGGTCGCAGCCCGCACAGGCGAAGGTGCCCTTGCGGTGTTCCTTGAGCAGCGGACTGGTGAACGGCGGCTCCGTGCCCTGCTGGCGGAGGATATGGTACTGCTGCGGCGTCAGCTGCGCGCGCCATTCGGCGTCGGTCTTTTCGACCTCGAATTTCTCGGCCGGCTTCTTTTCTGTCGCCCGGGCGGGCGCACCACGCAGCCAGCGCAAGGCGGTCAAGCCACCCAGTCCGGCGACGGATGCGAGCAGGATACGGCGGTCGATCATGGATATCTCCGTGGCAATCGAAAGGGACCGTGCGAGATACGCAGCCGTAGCCCGTAAAGTTACACCGATCCGGACCGGCGCCGCTCACATTCCCGAGAGGCGAACCCCTATGATCTCATTCTATTCCTTCGGAACGATCCGGCGACGATGACGCAGCGCCAGAGCGCGACGACTGCGTTCCCGCCTGCCGGTTGGCGGCGGCGAGCCGCGCCTCCCGCGTGCGCTCCCTGCCCCGCGCCCGCTCCCGGTAGCGCGCAAGCGTGCCGGCGGCGGCCGAGCCTGCACGCCCGGCCACATTGAGGGCGTATCCGGCGACGCGCCCGCTGGTTCCGCCAGCCCACACCAGTTCGAACGGCGAAAACAGCCGCCAGCGGTCGTCGCTCGCGAACATGCTGCGCGCGAGCAGTTGACCCGCCATCGCCGAGGTGTTCAGCCCCTGCCGGCCAAAGCCGCTCGCGACCCAGAGGCCCGGGCGCAACTGGCCGATCTGCGGCATGCCGTGCACGGTCTGCCCGATCGCACCGCAGAACGTCTCGGCGATCTCGACCTTGCCGAGCTTCGGAAACATCGTACGGATGCGGTTGCGGATGGCGCCGGCATACCGTTGCGGCCGCGCCTCCCAGGTGGTTTCGGGGCTCGCCCACATCAGGCGATCGCCCTCGACGATCCGGAAATGATCGATGCCGTCGCTGTCGGTGACGGAACCCTGGAACGTGATCACCTCCGCGAGCCGCTCTCCGAGCGGCGCGGTGACGGCGGCATAGCGCCACACCGGGAGCAACGTATCCGACAGCCGCCGCGACGCCTCGCCGAGATGGACGTTGCCGGCAAGCACGACATGCGAGGCGCGCAGCCGCGCCTGCGGCGTCACGATTCGTTTTCGGACACCGGCGGCATCGATGCCGACCACAGGCGTCTCCTCGAAAATGCGCACACCGGCCCTGCGGGCGAGCTCCGCGAGGCCGTGAATGTATTTGCGGCCGTCGATCTGGAACGCTTTTGGGTAATGCACCGCGTGAAAATAGCGCTCGGTGCGCAGCGCGTCGCGCACACGATCGACCTGCCAGCCTTCCACTTCCGTTGCGAAATCCTCGGTGAGCATCTGCAGACGGCTGATCAGCCGGTCACCGGCGTCGACATTGGAGACCTCGAGCGCACCGTCGCTCAGCGCAAGATCGGGAATGACATCCTCGGCGGCTTGCGCGCGGACATATTCGGCGCCCTGCTTCGACAGCAACCACAACTCGCGCGCATCGTCGAACCCGACTCGCGCGATCAGATCGGATAGCGGCAGCGCGTAACCCGGCATCACCGTGCCGAGATGATGGCCCGACGCGTTCCAGCCGACATGGCGGCCTTCAAGCACGGCGACGCTCGCGCCCATCCGCGCCGCCTCGAACGCTACCGTCAGGCCCGCAAGGCCAGCACCGATCACGCAAACATCGGCATCGTGATCGGACCTCAACCGCAGGCGTTCCGGCGCCGCGTCGGCGGATGCTTCCGACTCGCCGGGACCATTGGCCGCACCTGTGATCTCCGAGGTCATCGCATGTCCTTACGAGACCATATCGAGCTTGTCACCTTGTCCCGCACAAATGGAGCGGAAAAAGCTTCACTAGCAATTTGTATCCACTAGTGGTTCTTTGATTCTGATATTCGCAGGGACGCGTGCTGAAAGGGAATGCGAATGTTGGAATCACCCCACTGGCCTGTAGATTAATCCGCAAAGTAGATATGTGTGTCCGGCGTTCCCGGTCATGCTGTAACGCCGAATCGAGATTGCGTCATGCGCCGCCTGCTGCTGCTTCGTCACGCCAAAACCGAAAGCGATTCACCCAGCGGCAACGACTGGGATCGCCGGCTCGACGCGCGCGGCAACGCCGATGCCGCGGAGATCGGCCACTGGATCGCCGGCCGGCGCGATCTGCTGCCCGATCTCGCGCTGGTCTCCACCGCGGTGCGCGCCCGCGCCACGTGGGATATCGTGGAGCGCGCGCTCGCGGCGACCGCGCAGCCGCATGCCGTTCACCTGCCCGATCTCTACGGCGCCGAGCCTGCACAACTTCTGGCAATCATCCGCGCCGCCGCGGCCGAGGATCCGAAACGTCTGATGCTGATCGGCCACAATCCCGGTTTTCACGAGATCGCACTCAGCCTGACCGGTGGCGGCGATGCCGCAGCGCGCGCGGCGCTCGCCGACAACCTGCCGACCTCGGGCCTCGCCGTGCTCGACTTCGCCATCGAGAACTGGGACGATGTTTCGTTCCGAGGCGGACAACTCCAGCAATTCATCAGCCCGAAGCTTCTAAAGGACGCGTGACACCTGCGCGCGTCGCATTCGCCCCGTTTTGTGCTACTCTGGCCCGATGCGCGGGGGACACCGCGTCATGTGCAAGCGGTCTTTGGGTTCAGGAAAACCTGCGGAAGACAGGAGGCGACAAGCGGACCCGGACCATGATGGAGGGCGCCGATGTTCAAATCCATTCTCGTGCCGATCGATCTCGCCGATACCGATCTCGCAAAGCCCGCGATCGATACCGCCATATCGCTGTCGCAGTCCTCGAACGGGACCGTGCGACTGTTGAACGTGCTGCAGATGACGCCGGTGATGCTCGCGGAATACGTGCCGGCTGATTTCGACGTGCAGCAGCGCCAGTCGTCGGAAGATGCGCTCGCGATCGTCGCGCGCGAGGCCGGCCTCGAGCCCTCGCGCATTTCCAGCGTGGTGCGGCAGGGCGGCATCTATCACGAGATTCTGGAAGAGGCGCAGGCGATCAAGGCCGACCTGATCGTGATGACCTCGCATCGCCCGGCGATGAAGACCTATTTTCTCGGCTCCAACGCCGGCCACGTCGTGCGTTATGCCAAGTGCTCGGTGCTGGTGGTACGGCGTTGAGGTAATTTACGGCAGCAGATCCTGCGGCAGCGCATCGAACGTGTAGGGGCGCGGCTTGTTGCACGCCAGGAAGCCGCCGATCTGCCAGCCGAACAGCGCGGCGAATCCGGCGATGAACAGCGCGCCGCCATAGGCGTGCGTCGCGAGCGCCCGCGCCAGCAGCCCCGCGATCGCAATGCTCACCAGCGCCACGCCGGCAAGCCCGATGGTGTGGATGACCGGCCCGATGCCGCCGATCAGCGCAACCCGGTGGCCCTGCGCCGCCAGCCGCCGATGCACTTCGAGGATGAAGGCGCGATAGTCGCGGTCCTGCGCGACCATCAGCGTCACGGTCTGCCAGGTGGTGGACATCACGACGAGACGGTCGCCGCCGCGATGTTCGAGGTCGGTCCGGAAGCGCCGCGTCTGCATCGACATCGGCCGGTACGACATCCGCACCCCCACGATATCCGCATAGCGCCACTTCCCCGACCTGCGGCCCGCCTGCCAGACGATGGCGTCATCCTCCAGCGCGAACTGATGCGCCGATCCGACCAATGATGCCTTGTAGGCGTAGGTGAGACCTGGCGCTGAGGTCCCGGGCGGCTGTGACACGATCGGAGATCCTTGATCTGGCGCAAGCTGGGTTCGCTTGCGTGGCCAGCGCGTTCTATCCTACAAATCGGCGATGGCCGAAACGACATATTTTCCGCGCCACCTGATTCTCGGCGGCGCCATGGTGTCGGGCATGCTGCTCGCACTCGCCGTGCACATGCTCGGCGCGCGCTATGGCCTCGATCTCGGCGGGCTGTGGCGCTCGGACTCAACGGAGTTCATGCCGGCAGGCGCCGCGATCGCATGGTGGCTGATCGCAACGGCCGGCTTCTCCGGCGGGTACTTCGTCGCAACGCTGATGGATAGCGCGGCCTCGGGGCGAATTCCGAACCGGATGCGGCAATTCCTGATCGCGGTCGGCGTGCTGGTGCTGGCCGGCGTCGGTCAGGCCGCCTCGGCACCGAGCGCGGTGCCCACCGTCGCGGGGATGCTCGGCGGCCTCGCCGCGCTCATCCTCGGCACCGTCATGGCCTTCTGCGGCGCGCACTTCGCGCTGCGCAAGAGGTGAGATTTTCAGTTCGGCGTTTTCGGCCGGGGCAAAGGTGCGCGCTGCGGCAACTGCACATCCCACGCTAGGCCCAGCAGGACCAGCAATCGCAATAGCTGATAGGTCAGATCCACTTCCCACCAGTGCCGCTGGTTGGTGGCCGAGTTGGGGTCGGCGTGATGATTGTTGTGCCATCCCTCGCCACTGGTGATGATGGCGACCCACGCATTGTTGCGGCTGTTGTCACCAGTTTCATAGTTGCGATAGCCGAACAGATGAGGAAAGGAATTTCCGCACCACGTCACATGCCACACCAGAACAGTCCTGACGACGACACCCCACAGCCAGACGCTGGCGCCGAATTGCAGTGCGCCGGCAACCGTCCCCGCAAGCAATAGCCCGGCGAGATAACCCGCCACGAAATACACCAGCGACTGCGCGAGCGTGATCCATACTACCGCGCGCTCGATCCATCGGTAGAACCTGTCACGGACGATATCGCGCGCATAGCGGTCGTAGCCGATGGCGCGGCTGAGGTCGGTGTTCTCGACGAACAGCCAGCCCATGTAGGACCAGAAAAGGCTGACCAGCGGACTGTGCGGATCGGGTTGATCGTCGGCGCGATGGTGATGCTGCCGATGGGTAGCCACCCAGCGCGCGGGCGTATCCTCGACGCAGCACACCGCGATGATCGCAAACGTATGCTCGAGCCACAGCGGGCAACTGAAGCTGCGGTGACTCAACAACCGGTGATAACAGAGATTGATGCCGAGCGCGCCGAAGACGTAGACGCCGGCGACCGCGAGCACCACGCCGGTCCAACTGAAGAACCACGGATTGAACGCCAGTAAGGCCAGCAGATGATAGGTTCCCACCGCGGACACGTAGCGCCAGTTGACCTGGCGGCCACTTACGCCGGCCGGATGCGGCAGCGATTGCGCCTGGAATATCGTTGCACGCGCACTCGCCCGTCCGGCTATATCTGACAATTGGTGTCCCCTTCCGCCGGAGACTGTCTTGCGGAAGATAGCACCGCGGGTCCAGCGTAAACTGCGCAAGGAACTTGGTCCTTACGTCTAATGCCAAGCGAGATAGTCGCGTATTCACGCGCGTTCTCGAATGTCCGGAAAACGGTGCGCGTATCTGTCGCAGACGTCAGCGTGCTGCGTCGCCCTGACTCACGGTGGCTGTTCGCTCACCGATGCGTGTTCCCAACCAGATGGTCGCGGCGGCGATAATCAGCAGCGCGGCGGAAATTCCAAGCGCGAGATGCGCGCCGTGCACGAAATCACCCGCGCCGCCATGCAGCGAGCCGAACAGCGCGACGCCGACAACGCTTCCGGTCTGCCGCGTCGAATTCAGAACGCCCGCGGCGAGACCCGAGCGCGCCTTGTCCACGCTGCCGAGCAAGGCCGACGTCAGCGGCGGTACCAGCAGCCCGAGTCCGCCGCCGATTGCGATGAGTTGCGCAACGACCGCCGGGTAGCTCGTCCCTGCCCCGATCCCGAGCAGCGCAAGACAGCCCATCGCCGCGATCGCGGCGCCGGCCGCGATGACCGCCGGTGCGCCGAACCGTTCGGCGAGCCGTGGCGCGATCAGATTGACCGGCAGCACCGCACCCATCATCGGCACGAACGCGAGCCCGGTCGCAAGCGGCGACCAATGGTTGATCTGCTGGAAGTAAAGACTGAAGACGAAGATCAATCCATAGAACGCGACGTTGACGAGCAGACCGATCAGCGAAATGAGCGCGAACCTCCGGTTGCGGAACAGCAGCAATGGCAGCATCGGCTGTGCCGCGCGCCGCTCCTGCGCGACGAACAGCACGCCAAGCAGTACTGCCGCGACGAATCCTGCCATCACCCATGGATTGCGCCAGCCGGCGTGACCGCCCTCGATCAGCGCGGCGGCGAGCGCGCCGAGCGACGCGATCGCCAGCACCTGACCCGGAAGATCGAGTTCATGCCTGGGCGAGCGGGTGGTCTCGCCGGCGTAGCGCCACGTCAGCCACAGACCGGCAAGGCCGATCGGCAGGTTGACCAGGAAGATCGCACGCCACCCGCTCAGCGCGATCAGCCCACCGCCGACCAGAGGCCCTGCGGTCAACGCCAGGCTTGCGCCGGCCGCCCAGGTCCCGACCGCACGACCTCGGTCGCGGTTATCCGGATAGGCATGATTGAGAAGCGCGAGCGAGTTCGGCACCAGAAGCGCCGCGGCAAGACCCTGCACCGCTCGCGCCGCGATCAGGATCGCTGCATTGGGCGCGACAACACAGCCGAGCGACGCCGCCGTGAAGATCGAGAAGCCGCTCATGAACACACGCCGCGCGCCGATGCGATCGCCCAGCGCCCCGGCGGTCAGGATCAATGCCGCGAACGCGATCGTATAGGTGCTGACAATCCACTGCAGGTTGGCGACGCCGCCACCGAGCGATCGGCCGATCGCTTCCAGCGCGGTGTTGACGATGGTGACATCGAGCTGGACGACGCCGTAGCCGAGGCTCATGGCGGCGAGCGTCAGCGACGACGACGCGCGGGAGGATTTACGGTTTTGGTTGCGTGCGGCCACGGCCGGTTCACCGGCGGGCGAAAGGGACGTTGCGTGCATGAGGCACCTCTGAAGGATCATGACATCGCGTCGCGACGCAAAGTGTCAGTTGTGAACGCTTCAGTTAGCGCGCCGTTTCCCGCAACGCTTCGGTATAGATCGAATCATGTCAGCAGCGCCGACAGAGAAACGCCGCGCAGATCGCGCGGCGTTTCTCGGGACTCTATGCTGACGCGCGGCTGTTAGCTCGCGGCGCGCAGGTTGATCTTGCTCTCGGCAAGCGCGGTGAGTTTCTTGTCGGTCGCCTTCTCCTCGTCGAGGGTCTTCTGCAGCACCGCTGCGCAATCGTTGCGGCCAAGCTGCTTCGCCCATGCGATCAGACTGCCGTAGCGGGTGATCTCGTAGTGCTCGGCGGCCTGACCGGCGTTGATCAGCGCGGCGTCGAGCACCGACTTGTCCGCGACCTCGCCCGTCACCTCGTCCGCCTCCTCGATAATGCCGTCGATCGCCGGGCAATCCACCGCCTTGATCTGGGCGCCGTGCATCTGGAAAACCTGCTCCAGTCGCTTCACGTGACCCCTGGTCTCATCAAGATGGGTCAGGAAGCCGTGCTTGAGCATGGGATCACTCGCCTTGTCCGCCATCTTCGGCAACGCCTTCACGAGTTGTTTCTCGGCGTAATAAATGTCCTGCAACTGGTGCACGAACAAATCGTTCATGGTTTTGATGTCTTTGGTAAACAGTCCCATCGTTTGAACCCTCATGATCAGGAACAGGCCAGCCTCCGCTGTCTCATTGCGGATGACCAAAACCGTTCGATTGCGGATACCTGCGCTAACCGTCGATGCGCACTGATGTTCCTGTGAAACCACAAATCGGCCATGGAACAGTGGATGTTTTGTGCCTATATGGAGCCGGATGCGACGACGGCATCCATCGTTTTTTCCCGACGAGTGAATCGCATTTCCCGATGGGTCGATGGGTATATGAACGGCGGATGACATGCCGCAGAGGCATAACGTTGTGTTGTCAAGGACTGCCCAACCCGTCCTTTTTGTCTTATGGGTTCTTCGCGTATGAGTAACGGAACGGCCGCTTGCCACCCATCTCCCCGATCGGTTCGAAACGTGTTGCCACCTGGTGTGGCGAGTTCAGACGTTCGCATTGGAGGTTGCTGCACGGACATGCGAACTTCTGAATCGGGACACTAGCGGGAGGACGAATGCATCGGCTGCTGACCGCGCTTCAGCGCGGCTTCAAGGAATGGATCGGCTGGAAACGGCTCGGGCTCGCCGCGAGCCTCCTGATCATTGCTTTCGCCGTCATGACGCTGATCCGCACCCTCAAGGGGGTCGATACCGGCGTCGTTCTGATCGCGCTGACCGAGAAGTCGCCGCACCAGATCGCGATGGCCGCGCTCTGCGTGGTTGGCGCGTTCTGCACGCTGACCTTCTATGATTTCTTCGCGCTGCGCACGATCGGCAAGAACCACATCCCCTACCGTATCGCCGCGCTGTCAGCGTTCACGAGCTACACCATCGGCCACAACATCGGCGCCACCGTCTTCACTGGCGGCGCGATCCGCTTCCGCATCTATTCCGACTACGGACTGACCGCGATCGACGTCGCCAAGGTCTGCTTCATCTCCGGGCTGACGTTCTGGCTCGGCAACCTGTTCGTGCTCGGCCTCGGCATGGCCTGGCATCCCTGGGCCGCGAGCGCGATGGACCTGCTGCCGCCGCCGGTCAACCGCCTGATCGCGGTCGGCTGCCTCGCCGGCATTGTGATCTATTTGGCCTGGATCATGACCGGCCGCAACCGCCGCGAACTCGGGCAGAACGGCTGGAAGGTCGTGATGCCGTCGGCGCGGCTGACCTTCGTGCAAATCCTGATCGGTGTGGTCGACCTCGGTTTCTGCGCCTGCGCGATGTACCTGCTGATGCCGACGCATCCGCCCATCGACTTCGTGTCGGTGTCGGTGGTCTTCATTCTGGCCACCCTGCTCGGCTTCGCGAGCCACGCCCCCGGTAGCCTCGGCGTGTTCGACGCGGCGATGCTGGTGGCGCTGCCGCAGTTTGGCAAGGAGCAGTTGCTGGCGACGCTTCTGGTGTACCGCGTCCTCTATTTCATGATCCCCTTCGCGATCGCCATCACCATCATGGGCACCCGCGAGCTCTGGCTCAACGTCGTGCAGCCCTGGCAGCATCGCCGCAGGACCAACGGCAATGGCAATGGCAATGGCGCGACCGCCGGCAAGGCACCGCGGCCGCGCGCCGCGGTCAAGACCCGGGTTCCGCAGAGTTGACGGTGCGCGGGACGTACCGCGTCATCGTGCCGCCCACCCTCCGGAGCCGTCCCCGTATCGCGACCGTCACATTCGCTTCATCCCCGGCCTGTCCGCCAAATCCCTCTTATTTCCGCCCCAACTGTCACGTCAAAAATCATCCATGACCCGCGCTCACGTCACCCCATCCGTTGCCTGGATAGCCCCGCTGCTGGCAGTCCTCGTTCTGCTTCCCGCACCCCGCGCGGTAGCGCAGCCCGCCAACCTGGCGCCGCCGCCGGGTCCCGCCCAAACCCAGCCGGCCCAGGCTCAACCGATCCCGGACCAGACCGTCAACGGGATGCAGATCTCGTGGCAGGTGCGCAACCGCTTCCGGTTGTTTCGCGAGGAGCGCGACTTCCAGATTCATGTCGCCACCGAGCGCAACGGCAGCGTTCTCGCCTCCGAACGCGCACTGGAAGTGCAGAGCGACGGCCGCGGCTGGGCCCGCAACACCGTCAAACGCCTGTGCATCGATCTCAACGGCCACATCAGCGAGCCCTGCACCCGCGACAACGTCAAGGAAAGCTATCTAACGCCGACCGAGCATCCGGTCACCGTGCAGCTGACCGGCGCGGTCCCGGTCGGCGCCACCTGCGCCTGGTCGTTTGACGACGGCGACGACCCGCGCACGACGACGCAGGACTGCGCCGAGCCGATCAACTTCCGCGCTCGCTACGGCCGTGCCACCAACACCACCGTCGATGTCAGCAGCGGCAGCGACGCGCCGCAGCGCCTGATGACCCAGATCCAGGTGCGCGACATCCTGATCGCCGGTCTCGGCGATTCCATCGCGTCGGGCGAAGGCAATCCCGACCGCGCCATCGCACTGTCCGACGAGGGCTTCTGCTTCCGCTCCTATCTCGGCGGCGCGTCGGACGAATATTACCGGCCGAGCCGCGCCGGTTATAAGGGCGGCCGCGCCTGCGGCACCTCGGGCTCGCTGCAAAGTTGGCAGCACTATAGCGCGCTGTGGATGAACGCGGCCTGCCACCGCTCACTCTACAGCTACCAGACCCGTACCGCGCTCGCGCTCGCCGTACAGTATCCGCACATCGCCGTGACCTACCTGCCGCTCGCCTGCACCGGCGCCAGCATTCCTGACGGACTGCTCGGCTCGCAGCGCGCGCGCGAATGCGTCACATCGAAATCCTCGACCAAGTGCCAGGGCACGGTGAGCGGCCAGATCGCCGAGCTGCGCGAAGCACTCACGGCCGCGAAGCGCCGCCAGCCGGATCGCAAGCTCGACCTCGTGCTACTGACCGTCGGCGCCAACGACATCAACTTCTCGGGCCTCGTATCCGACGTCATCATTGATGCGCCGACCGAGCGAGCCCTGTTCAAGCGCGGCGGCCTGATCGGATCGGTCGACGACTCCCGGTCGAGCCTCGTGCGCAACCTGCCACAAGCCTTCGGCAAGCTGCGGGCCGCGCTGAAGCCGCTGGTCGGCAACGACATGTCGCGCGTCGTGTTCGTCTCCTATGCCAACCCGGCGATGGCGAACGGTGCGCCCTGCCCCGGCGGCAAGGCCGGCTTCGACGTGCATCCCTCGTTCAACGCCGATCCGCGGCGGCTCGCCGAGGTCGAGGGCTACGTCCAGAGCGAGTTCCTGCCTCGGCTGAAGGCGATCGCACTGTGCCAGTCCGGCGTGATCTGCCGCGACCCCAATAGCGATCGCATGACCTTCGTCGACGCGCACCAGGCCGGCTTCGCCGCGCACGGATTTTGCGCCCGCGCCGACAGCGATCCCGAGTTCGACCGCCAGTGCTTCTCCGCCAAGGGCGATAGTTTTGTCAGCGACATCGTGGCCGCGCCGCAGCAGCCTCTGACCTGCGGCCGCCCGGCCAGCGACTTCCGCGCCTATCTGCCGCGCGCGCGCTGGATCCGCGATGCCGACGACAGCTACTTCACGGCGATGACCTATCCGCAGGCGCTGCCGACGTCGATGCAGCCGTCCGACATCCACGATGCGACATGGGGCATGCTCTCCGCGGTCTATGGCGGCGCGATCCATCCAACCGCCGAAGGCCACGCAGCCATGGCAGATGCCGCGCTGCCCGCGGTCGAAGCCGAGCTGCATCTCAATGCAGCCGACGGCAGCGATGTGACGCAGGAGCCGCTGGCGCCGCCCTCGCCCACAGCGCCGGCGCCGGCGCAACTGATGCCCGCGCCCTCCACCATCCCGCCCTCCGTGCCGCCCGCGGCCGCGCCGCAACCGTTGACGCCGCCGGCCGCGATCCCGTCCGCGCCGCAGCGGTAAGAGAAAACGTGCCGACGACTCTTTGACCTCTCCCGCTTGCGGGGGAGGCTGTGCGACACGTGCCTGACCCAACTTCACCCAATCGTGTCGCTGCGACCGCGATCTCGCAGTCGATCTGACGACGTTCCGGCCTAAAGTTCGCATCTACACCGCATGGGTAATTTTACCCTCGGCGAAAGCGGGTCTAGACTTGCGTTGTCCCGCCGCTCGAGGCGGGGCGCACACCGAAAGCAAAACAAGAACAACCAGGGAGAAGATAATGACGAAACACTCCATCGCGTCATGGGGCGGTGCCTTGCCGCTCGCGCTCGGTTTCGCGGCAGCCATCACCGCTGCGCCGGCGCTGGCGCAATCAAAACCTCCGATCAAGATCGGCGTGATCGCCGAAGTGCAGGCGATTGCCGGGCAGTCCACCGGTGGCGGCGCGCAGATCGCAGCCGACGAGATCAACGCCAAGGGCGGCATCGACGGCCGCAAGATCGAAATCGTGGTCTATGACGACAAGAGTTCATCGGCCGACGCGGTGCGCGCCTTCCAGCGCGCGGCGAGCGAGGACAAGGTCTCGGCCGTCATCTCGAGCTACATCAGCGAGGTGGTGCTGGCGCTCGAGCCGTGGGCGGCGCGGCTGAAGATGCCGTTCATCACGCCCGGCGCGGCGTCGAACGAAATCACCAAGGCCGTTCACAACGACTACGAAAAGAACAAGTACACCTTCCACGGCTATCTGACCTCGGCCGCGCAGGCGCAACTGGTCTGCGACGCGGCCAAGGAGCTTCTGGTCGACAACCTGAAAATGAAGAGCGTCGCGGTCATGAGCGAGGACGCGGCCTGGACCAAACCGCTCGACGAAGGCTATCTCGCGTGCTTGCCGAAAGCGGGGCTGAAGGTCACCGACCACATCCGCTTCTCGCCTGACACCACCGACTTCACCCCGATCTTCAACAAGATCGAGGCCAACAAGCCGGATGCGATCGTGACCGGCATCTCCCATGTCGGCGTGCAGCCGACGGTGCAGTGGAAGAACCAGCAGGTGCCGATCGCGATGTTCGGCATCAGCGCGCAGGCGCTGAGCCCGACCTTCTGGAACGACACCAACGGCGCGGCGGAAGGCATCCCCTCGCTTGCAGTGGCGACCGCCGATGTCGCGGTCACCCCGAAGACCAAGCCGTTCGCCGCCGCCTACAAGAAGAAATACGGCAGCGACCCGGCCTACACCGGCTACACCGCCTATGACGACGTCTACATCATCGCCGAAGCAATCAAGCGCGCGGGCTCGACCGAGGGCGACAAGGTTGTCGCGGAGATGGAAAAGACCAACTACGAGGGCACCATCGGCCACATCGCCTTCTACGGCAAGAACGACAAGTTCACCCACGGCATCAAGTCCGGTCCCGGCTTCGTCACGGGCCTTGTGTTCCAGTGGCAGAACAAGAAGCAGGTCGTGGTCTGGCCCAAGAACATCGCCGAGGGCAAGCTGAAGTATCCAAGCTTCGTCAAGCTGACGCAGTAGAGCGGCGAGCTCCCGGATTTTCCGCGAATGACGAAACGCGATCGGGACATCCCGGTCGCGTTTTTATTTGCGCCTCAATGCCACGCAACCGCGATACGGTTTTCCGGCCGCGGTCACGCGTCAGTGCGCGCGCAATGGCACGGGATGCTTTTTCGTCACGACCGGCGGCTTCGGGGCGACAGCCTGTGCCGGCAGGTATTTCGCGATGATGGCGGGATCGACCGAGGCCATCGCGCTTTCGGGAAGCCGGTACCACGTTTCATTCTTGCCGAGCATCGGCGTCAGCACATAGCCGCGCAGTGTCAGCGCCTGGCCATCGGGACTGACGGTCATCTTGGCTTTCCAGATGTCGCCGTCGCGCGGATCGAGAACGTTGCCCCCTAGGTATTCGAGCCCCTTGCGCTTCATCGCGCGGATAAAGGATATGCCGAGCACCGGCGCGTTCTTGCGATCGTCCGTGCATTTGCTGCAAATCAGACCGGCGTTCTCTTCACTCTCGGGAAACATCCGCGCCATCACGCCTTCGAAGGTGCCGTCATGATCGATCATCAGCACCCAGATCACGGGCTTGCCCTTCTCGACCTTCTGCCAAAGCCCGGCGGCGGTCGGCTCCTGCGCCCGCGCCGCGAACGACGTGCCGAGCAACATGGCCACCCCGGTTATGACCGGCAGCAATCGAAATCCTGATCTTATCATTCGCATTCGCTTCACCCTGATATGCTCCGTCAAGGGTGCCCGCCGAGTATGGCGGTTTGGCGGACGGCCTCAGCAAAGCCTTGTCCGGACGCGGTCTACTTGTCGAGCCCTTTTGCAAATTCTGCGATTGGCCGGATCGCAGTCAGCGCTGCCTGCATCTGTCGCGGTCGGTCGAAGGCGCGAGTCCCGTTTGAGAGAGCTAGCCATGCTCCCGTCGCGCGCTTCAGTTCATACAACCCCGCCGTCCGCACGACCAGATCTAGGAATGTTTACCCAGGTCCTGCCGATATTTTCGAGGCAGCCGCGCTGCTGCGACTTTGCCACCCCAACGCCGCCACTTCGCCGCAACGGATTTGCGGCGAACATCGTTGCCTTGGGTTTGCCGCAAGACTTTTCCGGACGGTGCTGGCGCCGATCAAGCATCGCCTCCGGACGCTGCACCGTCGTCTTGAGGTGCAAGGGCGCGGGTTCAGTTCACCCCGAGTTTCTTCTGCAGGCTCGACGACGAGGTCGTGTACTGGAACACCAGCCGCTTGTCCGGATAGACGTAGCGATGCGCCTTCTGCGCCATCAGCGCACCCTCATGGAAACCGGAGAGGATCAGCTTCAGCTTGCCGGGATAGGTGTTGATGTCGCCGATCGCGAAGATGCCGGGCACGTTGGTCTCGAACGATGCGGTCTCCACTGGAATAAGATTGTTCTCGAGCTGCAGGCCCCAGTTGGCGACCGGGCCGAGCTTCATCGTCAATCCGAAGAACGGCAGCATGGTATCGCAACTGACCTTCGACATCGCATTGTCGTTGGCCTTCACATGCGCGCCGGAGAGCTGACCGCTGTTGCCTTCGAGCTCCGTCACCTGACCGATCTTGAGATCCATCTTGCCGTCGGCGACGAGCTTGCGCATCTGCTCCACGCTGTGCGGCGCCGCGCGGAAATCGTCGCGCCGGTGCAGCAGCGTGATGCGCTTCGCCAGCGGATGCAGGTTGAGCGTCCAGTCGAGCGCGGAGTCGCCGCCGCCGACAATCAGAATCTCCTTGTCGCGGAACTGCTCCATCTTGCGCACGGCGTAGAACACCGACGTGTTCTCGTAAGCCTCGATGCCCGGCACCGGCGGACGCTTCGGCTGGAACGAGCCGCCGCCGGCGGACACCACGACAACCTTGCACTCGAAAACCTTGCCGGCATCAGTGGTGACGCGGAAGCCCGGATCGCCGATCTTCTCGATGCGCTCGATCATCTCATTCAGATGGAAGGTCGGACTGAACGGCTTGATCTGCTCCATCAATGAGTCGGTGAGTCCCTGCCCGGTGACGAGCGGAATGCCGGGAATGTCGTAGATCGGTTTTTCCGGATAGAGCTCGGCGCACTGGCCACCGATCTTGTCGAGGATGTCGACAAGATGCACTTTCATATCGAGCAGACCCAGTTCGAATACGGCGAACAGTCCGCACGGGCCCGCGCCAATAATCAGCACATCGGTTTTGATCGCTTCGCTCATGTCAGCTTCTTTTCCGTTGAAACGCCAGCAGATCAGGCAGCAGCAGGACAGCGCCAGACCGCCGTCTGTCTAGCCAACCGGGCGGTTCGAGGGAAGGCATAATATACCCTGCCATGCCGGGGATGCTCTTGCGAGAGGCCGCCAAAAAGGCTGTAAAAGCGCGGTTTTTCGGAGTTCTCATCTGTGAATGCACCTACCCGTCCCGAACCACGCCTCGACGATTATCCCTATCGCCTGACCGATAACGTGCGGTTCGGCGATCTTGATCCCAACCAGCACGTCAACAACGCGAGCTACGCGGTCTATTTCGAAACCGGCCGTGTCACGCTGGTGAAGGACAGGAGCATGGGCCTGATGCCCCCCGGACTCGGCTGGGTGATGGTGCGCCTCGACATGAACTTTCGCGGCGAGTTGCACTGGCCGGGCACCATCGAGCTCGGACTCGGCGTCGTGAAATTCGGACGCACCTCGGTGACGTTCGATCAGGTGGTGTTTTCAGAGGGACGCTGCGTGGCATCGGCCCAGGCGACGACGGTGCTGATCGATGAGGTCACGCGCCGACCGACGCCGCTGACAGACGAGATCCTGCGCAACTTCGAGCGTTGGCAGATGCAGACGGGCGCGCGCGGATGACGGCGCGGAAGGAATCGCCGCGCAGTTCGAAATGAAGACGGGCGAGAACTACGCCTGACGCTCCGGCGTGGTGACGACGAGACCATCGAGGTCGTCGTTCACCTTGATCTGGCACGACAGCCGTGAGTTCGGTCGTACGTCGAAGCCAAAATCGAGCATGTCCTCCTCCATCGGCGTCGGCTTGCCGACCTTGTCGGTCCAGGCTTCGTCCACATAGACGTGGCAGGTGGCACAGGCGCAGGCGCCGCCGCATTCGGCTTCGATGCCGGGAATGGCGTTGCGGATCGCCGCCTCCATGACGGTCGCGCCGTTCTCGACGTCAACTGTACGGGTTTCGCCGGAATGGTCGACAAAGTTGATCTTGGTCATGGGTGCTCGTACTGCCGGATAGCGATGGAAGGGTCCGGCTGTCCTATAACGAAACGATCCGGCGAGCGCCAGCGTTCGGCGCAAAAAGGCTGATTTCTTCCGGAAAAGCTCTGGAGATCGTCACTGCCGCTCAGGAGCGGCGGAGGATCGCGTCTATAGCAGCACGAGCTTCGCCAACCGTGTCGTTCAGCGCAGCCAGCGAACTGGCCGGATCGGCGCCGTTCTGAAGCGCGGTTTCCAGATCGCTCGCGGCGGCTGCGACACGTGTCGCACCGACCGCCCGCGCCGAACCCTTCAGCTTGTGCGCGACCGCCGTGGCATCCGGAGGAAGCCGCGCCAGCGCCGCGGCCAGCTTCGCAGCCTGCCCCGCGAACATCGCGAGAACCTCACGCTCGAGGGCCTCATCACCGAGCGTCATATGGCTGAGATGAGCAAAGTCGATCGGACCATCGTCCGGAGCGAGCGGTGGCGACGGCATCCAGGCGACCTGTTCGAGGTGAAACGGCATGGCGGCGATCCGGACCTCCGCATTTTCCTGCGGAATCCCTTGAGCCAATCACGGAATTGGTTAACGGAACGTTTCGCGTACGGAACCCGGGTTCCCTGCCGCTTTCCCCTCAATCGGACCGGCATCCCATAATTTCGAGCAACTGGAAGTGTTTAGCGCGGCCTGCCGTTAACGATGATTAAGATTGTATTAATCCCAACCATTTCATTCGACGCGCCAAGCCAATAGGATGTTGGGGGGAAGTGACCGACAAGGCGGGCCGTGAGGACCTGCCTGAAACCCGCCTGGGGCTCGGGGCGGGTGGATCAGACTTCAGCGACGAACGCGAACTTCCGGTTGCGTAACACGAGGGCGTGGACTGAACATGGCAAACAATCCCAAGAAGGCCAAGGATCCGACAGAGGTCGCTCTTTCTGCCATCCAGGAGGCGCTGAACATCGGCGACTCGTCCTCGGTGAATGCCGACCAGGCTGCGGTTCGGCACGACGCCATCCCGGCGATTCCATCTCCGGCGGCTTCTGGCGAGGGCGGATTCGATGAGCGCGCCAGTGCCAGGCCGACATTCGAGCCCGCGGACGAGTCCCGCTTTGCGGCGCGGCGCCCGGCCAACGACGATCGCGAAACGATCGGCCAGATCCTTCAGGCGATTCAGAAGGGCCGCCCCGCCCGCAATATCTATACGCTCGCGACCCTTTTTGCCGGCGTCTGGCTCATCGGCGCCGGCCTCTTGACGATCAGCTTCCTTCCATCCCTGAAGGCCGTGATCGGCCAGGGCGGTGGCGGCACGCTGGCTCTCGCCGGTCTGATCGCCCTGTTCTTCGCACCCGTGCTACTGTTCTATTTCCTCGCCAGCTTGGCGTGGCGCGGCCAGGAGCTGCGCATGATTGCAGAGTCCATGGCGCAAGTCGCTATCCGCTTCTCCGAACCGGAAGGCGCCGCGGCCGATTCCATGGTGACGGTCGGACAGGCGATTCGCCGCGAGGTCGCCGCCATGGGTGACGGTGTCGAGCGCGCAATCGCCCGTGCCGGCGAGCTGGAAACCCTCGTCGCGAACGAAGTCTCCGCGCTGGAGCATGCCTATTCGGACAACGAGGTGCGCATCCGCGCCCTGCTCCAGGACATCGCCCATCAGCGCGACAACCTCGTCGGCCAGGCCGAGCAGGTTCGCAGCGCCATCTCAGGTGTTCAGATCGATCTGCGTCACGATATCGCGCTGATCAGCGATGCAATCGCCTCGCGTGTCGACGAAGTTGCAAAGAGCATCACCGGGGCACTCGAGGAGCGCGGCGCGCATATCACGACTGCCCTCGGCAATGCCGGCGACAACATGATTCTTGCGCTCGGCGAGCGCGGCGGCGATCTGCTCGACCGATTGGAAGAGGCAAGCGCCGAGACCACGCGCGCCGTGCTGGACGCGAGCGAGCGCCTGACCACAAGCTTGAATTTCAAGACTGGGCACGTCCATGACGAGTTCGTCGATCTCGCCGATCGTGTCCATGACATGCTCAACGAACGCATCGATCGCATCACGGGCGAGTTCGAACAGAAGTCGTCGTCGATCATCGACGGAATTTCCGAACGCACCGAACAGGTCCACGATTCCCTGAAGAACTCCAGCGATTCCCTGCTGCTGGAACTCGAGTTGCGCAGCGGCGACCTCGTCACCAAGATCGACGAAGCCGGCAACCGGCTGGCGACTCAGGTTCTGACAAGCGGCGACAAGGCGAGCGAAGCGCTCGATGTCACCGTCAATACGCTGGTCGCCAAGGTGGTCAGCCAGACCCAGACGACGCACGGCACGCTCAGCCTCCAGATGAGCGCGTTCGATCAGTTGGTGAAGGAGCAAGGCTCCGAGCTTGCGGAGAAGTTTGCGCGCGACAGCGGCACTCTTGGCTCGCTCATCACCCGGCACATCTCGGAGTTCGACCGCACCGTCAAGACCTTCGGCGGCGAGATCGTCGACCGCCTCGGTCAGCGCACCGAGGACATCGCCCAGAGCCTGAAGACCTATGTCGATACGTTCGACACGCGACTGACCTCCAACGGCGGCGAGATCAGCGCCGCGCTCGATCAGCGTCTCGCGCAATTCGAGACGGCGCTGCAGTCGCGCGTGACCAACCTCGATGTCTCGCTCGGCAACCGGATTACGACTTTCGACGCGTCGCTGGATACCCGGATCAAATCGTTCGACGAAACAGTCGATGGCCGCATCAAGACTCTGGAACAAGCCCTGGATTCCCGTGCGCGATCCGTCACCGAAACCGTCGATACCCGGCTTGGTGCGCTGTCGTCGTCGCTGACTGACGGCGCGGCGCATGTGCTCAGTTCGGTCGAGAGCCGCCTCACCCACCTCACCTCATCGCTGACGGACGGTGCGACCCAAGCCATCGAAGCGATCGACCGTCGCATTTCCGGCGTCACCGAAACCATCGACGGCCGCACCGTCCACCTTGCGGACACGGTCACGGCGCGCTTCCAGGACATCCATCAGGGCCTCGACGAGCGCGTCAACCTCGTCGCAACGGCGATCGAAACGCGGGTCATCCAGTTCGAGGATCTGTTGGGATCCCGGATCGAGGCTGTGGCGGGTCGTTTCGAATCGAGCGGACGGGAAGCCAGCGACGTGCTGATGGCGCGCGCCGAAGAGCTGTCGCTCGGAATCAAGTCCCACGTTGAAGACGCGGAACGTTCGCTGACCAATCTGGTGGTCAATACCAGCGAAACCATCCAGACCGGCGCTCGCACCGCGCAGCAGTCCCTGCTCTCGGTGTCGACCGACGTCGGCGCGCAGTTGCAACTGACGTCGACCGAAGTCGAACGCGCGCTGACTGCAGCGGGAACCACCGCCGCCAACTCCATCGTCAACAGCGCTCGCGATGCACAGACCACGCTGGTCGGTGTGTCCACCGACGCTGTCGACCAGATCAAATCCTTGTCCGCCGATATGGAACGGACGCTCGCCGCAGCCGGCACCAACACTGCGGATACGGTTCTCGCAGGCGCGCGCGCAGCACAAACCGCGCTGGTGACCGCCTCGTCGGATACCGCGACTCACGTGAAATCGCTCACGAGCGATATCGAACGCACGCTCGCGACCGTCGGAGCCGACGTCGAGCGCATGCTAACGACTGCGGGCACGTCCACCGCAGATGCCGTACTGTCCGGGGCACGAGCGGCACAAACCGCGCTGGTGACGGCCTCGTCCGATGCCGCGACCCATGTGAAATCGCTCACGAGCGATATCGAACGTACGCTCACGGCCGTCGGATCCGACGTCGAGCGCATGCTGACGACCGTGGGCACCTCCACCGCAGATACTGTGCTGTCGGGAGCACGCGCGGCGCAAACGACGCTGGTCAACGCCTCCGCGGATGCCGCAAGCCATGTCAAATCGCTGGCGAGCGACATCGAGCGGACGCTATCAGCCGTGGGCACCGATACTGCAGCCGCAATCCTCGGCAGTGCACGCGAAGTCCAAAGCTCGCTCACCGCGACGTCCGCCGATACGGCAAGCCAGATCAAGGCTATCTCTTCGGACATCGAACGGTCGCTTCAGGCCGCAGCGACGAATACCGCCGAAACGATCCAGGCGAGTGCGCAGAATGCGCACAACTCCCTGCTCACCGCATCGAACGAGGCCAGCGCCAAGGTCAAGTCGACATCGGCCGATGTCGAACGTTCGATCTTTGCCGCCAGCGGCAGCTTCGGAACGACGATCACCGGGAAAGCGGACGAGATCGTCACCTATGTCCAGCAGCAGACCGATCGTCTCTCGCAGATGATCGACAGCAAGCGCGGAGCCCTGGTGGAATCCCTCGGCGACAAAACCAACCTGCTCAACAGCGAGATCGACCGAGTCACCGCCGACGCCCTCAAGTCGATCGAAGTCAGGGGGCAAGCGTTCTCGCAGTCGATCGTTGCGAACGGTTCCGATGTCGCCCGTACCATCACCAATGCCGGCGAACTCGCAACGGGTGCTGTCAGCAAATCGCTGAAGGAGCTGGAGCAAGCCTCCCGCTCCGCGATCGAGCAATCGCGGCAGGTCTCCGTCGCGGCAGTCACCGAGATGCAGGAAACCAGCAAGATCCTGCGCACCGACACGGTCGCACTGTTCGAGCGGCTGCGTGAGGGCAACATCCTCCTCCAGGAAGTGCTTACCGGCGCGCACGACAACCTCAATTCGCTGGAGCGTACGCTCGTCACGCGCGTGGCCGACTTCGTGTCGACCATGAACGACGTCACCTCGCGGAACGGCGTCGCGACGCAGACGCTCGACGATCAATTGACGTCATTCACCACCAAGACCTCGAAGGCTCTCGAAGATCTGGGCGCCCTGTCCAGCCAGTTCGCGACGCACGGCAAGGCCTTGGCCGAAGCCGCAGTGCAGGTCGAACAGAGTAATCGCAGCACGACATCGTCAGTCGAGGACCGCAAATCCATGCTCGAGTCCCTCGTCACGACGATCGACCTGCGAACCGCAGATCTCGATCAGCGGCTGACGCGGTTCACGAGCCTGCTCGACGAATCGCTGGCCGCGGCCGAGGAGCGCGCTCGCGATATCGCGCGGGTCGTGGCAGAGACCGCTGGCGCCGGGTCGGCTGCGATCAGCAGCCAGTTCGAAGCCGTCCGCGTTTCTGCCGAGGAAGAGCGTCGCCTGACCTCCGAATCCATGAATGAGATTTACCGTCAGGCCACCCAGGAAGCCGATTCCATGCTCAAGCAGTCCGCCGACAAGTTTGCGGCGCTAGTGCAAGGCATGAAGCAGATGAGCGCCGAGATGCACATCGAGCTCGAGGCGACTCGCAATGAGCTCCGTCGTGGCGTGCTCGAGATGCCGCAGGAGGCAGCCGAGAACACCGCGCAGATGCGCAAGGTCATCGTCGATCAGATCGAAGCTCTTGCCGAACTAAACCGGATCGTCGCACGTCATGGCCACGGCTTCGATGTCGTCAGCAGCAGCCGCTCAAGCTCACAACGTGAGGAAGAGCCGGTGATGGTGACCGCCGGCGGCCGCAGCGAAACGCGCACTGCACCCCGCATGCGGGATAACGGCAGCGCGTCCAATCTGCCGCCGCCCGACCTCGGCATCCCTCCATCCCGCCGGACGGAAGCTCCGCCGGTCAGCCCGGCTGGCAATGATCAGAGCCGCGATGGCTGGCTCTCGGATCTGCTGAGCCGGGCCGATACAGGCGGCAATGACCGCGACGTTCCCCGCGGACGGCCGGCACCACAGCCTGCAGCCGCGGACCCACTGAGCTCGCTGTCGCTGGACATCGGCCGGCTGATGGACCGTAACCTCGCGGCCGAGATGTGGGACCGTTATCAGCGCGGCGAGCGCAAAGCCTTCAACAAGCGTCTCTATACGCCAGCTGGCCAGAAGACCTTTGATGAGGTTTCCCGGAAATACCGATCAGATCGAGCGTTCAAGCAGACGGTCGATCGCTACATCACCGAATTCGAGCGCCTGCTCGACGAAGTCGCGCGAGACGAGCGCGGGCCAGCGGTGCTACGCGGCCATCTGACATCGGAAACCGGGCTGGTCTACACCCTGCTCGCACATGCGGCGGGGCGGCTTGGGTAACGCTGCTCCATTGGATCATAAAAAACGGAGGCGAAAGCCTCCGTTTTTTTATTGCGCCAAGTTTTATTGTCTCAAGCTAAGCCGGATGATCACAAAGCCCAATTCACGCACGGCATTTTCTCAACGCCGCCTCGGAGGCGCCGGCGCCGGCGCGGGCGTACTGGAACTGCTCGCACCGAACAGCAAACGGGTCGGATTGCGGTCCAGATTGTTGACGGCACGGCTGATGTCGCCGAGGGTACGGCGGCCGTCGGTCATCAACGCACCTGAGCGCTTGTTGAAATCGTCGGCAAGTTCGCGGATCGATTTCACCGTCTGAAGCAACTCGCCGCCCCCCTTGCCGCCGGCAATGGCGTCGAGGCCCAGCATCAGGTCGTCCGTCTTGGTCATGACGCCGTCGGCCTTCACCATCACGTCGTTGAACTTCTGCACCACGTCGTCGATCTTCCCGGCATTGCGAGCAAGCGAGGCGGTGAAGGTCTCGACATTCTGCAACGTGTTCTTCACAGCGGCCTGGTTCTCGGCAACGACGCGATTGACGTTCTGCAACGTCGCGCGAATCGACTCGGTCACGTCCTGCAAGGCGGCCGGATCGGCGGTGAGGATCGGAACGCCGTCCTCGTCGAGCGGCACCGGCGGCGCGGCAGCCTCGCCCCCTTTCAACGAAATCGCGGCAACACCGGTCAGCCCCTGAAACTCAAGTCCGACCACGGTATCCTTCCGGATCGGCGCGGAGTTTTCGACCATCGCGAGCGCAACAACGCGACGGGGATCATCGAGCTTGACCGAGACCACTTCGCCGACACGAATGCCGTTGAAATTGACGCTGCCGCCGTTGCGCAGTCCCGACGCCGAACCCTCGAACACGATGCGGAGCGGACTGCGCGCCTTGGTGGTATGCAGGCTCTGAAACCAGAGGACGAATCCAAACGCAGCGGCAATAACCGCAAGCGTGAACGATCCGATCAGGACGTAGTTCGCCCGCGTCTCCATTACATCTACTCCGGTTACCGACTTGAACTAACCCACGACGGCGCGGGCGCGCTTGCCGTGAAAGTAGGCCCTCAACCAAGGATGAGACGAGGCCAGCATATCGGCCATGGATCCTGCCGCAATAATCTTACCGTTCCCTAACACGGCGATACGATCACAGGCGGTATGAAGGCTATCCAGGTCATGAGTTACCATGAAAACGGTCAACCCCAAAGTGCGCTGCAGCGTCCGCACGAGGTCGTCAAAGTCACCCGCGCCGATCGGATCGAGACCCGAAGTCGGCTCGTCGAGGAAGACCAGTTCTGGATCGAGCGCCAATGCCCGTGCCAACGCCACGCGCTTGATCATGCCGCCTGACAGTTCCGACGGGTAGCGATCCGCGACCTCAGGCCGCAGTCCCACCATGCCGAGTTTGGCAATGGTGATCTCATCAAGCAGGCGCTGCGAGACATTGAGATATTCTCGCACCGGGAACTGGATGTTCTGGCGCACGTTCAGCGACGAGAACAGCGCGCCTTGCTGAAACAGCACGCCCCAGCGGCGTTCAATCGCACGTCGTGCGGACTCATCCGCAGCATCGAGATCGACGCCGAAAACCTCGATGCTGCCGGCAATCTTCGGCACGAGCCCGATGATAGTGCGCGTCAGCACGGATTTCCCCGCACCCGACGGACCGACGAAACCCAGGATTTCACCGCGCTTCACATCGAGGCTCAAACCGTCCAGCACCTTCGTGACGCCGAACTGGACGGACACGTCGTGGACACGGATGATGGGATCGGATCGATCGCCTGCCATCGCTACATTCCGATCGTCGCAAAAAAGATCGCGAACACGCCGTCCATCACGATCACGAAGAATATGCCCTTCACCACCGACGATGTGGTGCGCTGACCGAGCGACTCCGCGCTGCCCTGCACGGCAAGCCCTTCGACACAGGCGACAATGCCGATCACGGCCGCCATCACCGGTGCCTTGATCATGCCGACCACGAAGTGATCGATCGAGATCGCGTCGCGCAACCGGATGAGGAATGCCTCGGGCTGCACGCCGCCATAGAGCCATGCCACCAGCCCGCCACCATAAAGCGCCGCCATTGCACCGAGAAAAGCCAGGATCGGCAGTGCGATCACCAGCGCAAGCATGCGTGGCAAAATCAGCACCTCGACCGGATCGAAGCCCATGGTACGCAGAGCATCGATTTCCTCGCGCATCTTCATGGAGCCGAGTTCGGCGGTGTAAGCGCTACCCGAGCGGCCAGCTACCATGATCGCCACCAATAGCACCCCAATTTCCCGGAGCACCAACACACCCAGCATATCGACCACGAAAATATCGGCGCCGAATTTGCGGAAGTGAAAGATGCCCTGCTGCGAGATGATGCATCCGATCAGGAAGGTGATCAGAACGATGATCGGAACCGCGCGCCAGCACACCTGCTCGAGATGATGCACGGTCGAGGTCAGCCGGAACGAACGCGGATGCCGCAGCACGCGGCCGCTCGCCGCCAGCACCGCGCCGAGCATCCCGATCAAGTCCGTCAGCGTCGTTCCGAATCCAACGACATTGCGCCCGATGTCTTCGAGCAGCGTGATCAGGGCGTTTTGACGCGCTGCTGTCGGCTCGGCGGCAGGCACGCGGCGAACCTCATCGACCAGACTAGCATAGTTCGCGGAGAGCCCGGCAATCTTGGCTTCGACGTTTCCGTGGGTAAGCCCGCGGCGCAGACGCTCGATCAGCCAGGCGCCGAACGTGTCCAGCTTCGATATTTGCGAGACATCGATGAAGATGTTGGGCCGGCTGCCGGTCAACGTTTCCGCATCGGCCACGATTCGTTCGAGCACCGGCGCGAAGCCGGCCGTCCACGGCCCGGCCGCACAAAGCGCCAAGCCATCACCCTGCGCAATCTGCTCCAAGGTAGGCCCATCGTCCACGATCAACTCCCGCGCCGAATCTCTGCTATCACATGGCAGAACTTTAACATGCCCTCGGTGGCCTGTGGGCGCGATCCTTGTATCCATGGCCGGCTACAATACGAGCGATTTCGACCCTGCCTGATCTGGAAACGCCATGAATGGACCGCCTACGCTTCGCTGTCGCATCGAACGCTGGCCGATCGCAGGCAGCTTCACGATCAGCCGTGGAGCCAAGACAGAAGCCGTTGTGGTCGTTGCCGAGGTCAGTCAGGGTGATTATACGGGGCGTGGCGAATGCGTTCCCTATGCGCGCTACGGCGAAACACCCGATGGCGTTCAGGCCGCGCTCCTCGCGATGCAGGCGTCTCTCGCCGCAGGCCTGGATCGCCGATCCCTCCTGACAGCCATGTCGGCCGGTGCGGCCCGCAATGCGCTCGATTGCGCCCTGTCCGATCTCGCGGCCAAGTCGAACGGCCAGCGGGTCTGGACGTTGCTGGACCGCCCGGCCCCGACCGCGCGCTCCACGGCCTATACGATCTCGCTGGGCTCACCGGAAACCATGGGCGCAGCCACCGCCAAGGCTGCACACCGACCTCTGCTCAAGATCAAGCTCGGCGGCGACGGCGATGCTGAACGCATTGCTGCTGTGCGGAAACACGCCCCGGAATCAGAGCTGATCGTCGACGCCAACGAGTCATGGACGCCACATAACCTTGAGCAAAATCTCGCGGCATGCGAGGCCGCCGGCGTCACGCTGGTCGAGCAACCGCTGCCTGCTGGCAAAGACGAGGCAATGGCGCACATTCGAAGACCGATCGCCGTCTGTGCGGACGAGAGCGTCCATGACCGCTCCTCACTCGATGGCCTCCGTGAACGCTACGACGCCATCAACATCAAGCTCGACAAGACCGGCGGACTGACCGAAGCGCTGGCCATGGCGGATGCCGCGCAAGCACTGGGCTTCGAGATCATGGTCGGCTGCATGGTTGCGACGTCGTTGTCGATGGCGCCCGCGATGCTGGTGGCGCAGCAGGCTCGTTTCGTCGATCTCGATGGTCCACTGTTGCTCGCTGAAGACCGCGTGCCCGGCCTTCGCTACGAAGGCAGCACCGTCTATCCGCCCGATCCGGCACTCTGGGGCTGATCCACGAGCGCGCGCGTACCGTCGACCCGATGACGCGCCAGCACGATCACGAGACCTCCGGCGGCTCCCATCGCAGCCATGACGTAATAAACGCCTTGTCCATGCTGGGCGTAGATTGCGCCCGACAGCATCGATGCGCTGCTGGCGACGATCCCCGAACAGGCTGCGAGATAGCCTTGGGCGCGCGCCGCGACATGGCTTGGCACGTTGCGCATCAGAAGTCCCATCGTGCCGAGCAAGGTCGCCCCGTAGGTCAGTCCGTGCATCAGTTGAGCGATCACCAAAACGCCGACTGATGGCTCTTGAGCGGTCACCAGCCAGCGTACAATGGCGCTGGATGCCCCGATGATCACAAGCAGCACCGGAGACACCGTGAACCGAGGCGACAGCGCGAACACGACGATCTCCGCAATGACGCCCAGCACCCATAATCCGGCGATGGTCAGACCGCCGAAGCCTGTCGCCTGCCAGGTGATAGAGGCGAAAGCATAGTAAGCCGCATGACTGCCCTGGATCAGCGCGGAAGCTACGATGATGGCAAGAAATCCGGGTTGGCGGAGCAGCCCAGTTGCTCCCGCCGACCCTGCCGGCGTTGCACCGGCCATATCGATCGGCCGAAGCCCAAGACCGGCAATGGCACCGACCGTCGCCATGGCTGCGATCACCCAGATCAGATGCTGCGGCGCGATAACGTCGACCAGAAGTCCGCAGACCAGCGCGCCGGCGATGAAAGCGGCCGATCCCCAGAGCCGCAGCGGGCCATAATTGAGGCCATAGCGCGCGACGCCTTTGAGCGCATATCCGTCGGTCAATGGAACCATCGGCGTCCAGACGCATGCGGTGAACACATAGGCCGCGAACACGGCGACAGCGACCTGAAACAGGCCGACAATGGAGAAGCCGATCGCGGTCAGAAACGCCGTGGCAATTATGGCGCCGCGCAGGGTTTGACGCTGCTCCGCAAGGCCTGTGACGAACGGCAAGGTGGTAAAGCGTGTCACCGCAGGGACCGCGATGATGATTCCGATCCACGATGCGTCGATACCCACGGCCTTCAGCCAGACCGGAAAAAACGGCAGATGCGTGCCGACGAGGCCGAACAACGTCCCGTAGAACACAGCCAGACGCACGGCGAATCGCCGGCTGTCGGAGTGCGAGCGGGTGGGGATTTCTGATTCGGAAGACATCAATTCAATTGCGATTCGCGGCGGATCATGGTGATCGTTACAGGAACGTGCACTGATTTGCGCGGTGAGTTTGCCATGGCCGATGAAGCTTTTGCCCTGTCGCCGATTTCCGCCCGCGCTGCGCTGCCCAGCGAGGCGGACTACGACGCCATTCGCGAAGCCTTCATGGAGACCTCGCGCGGCCGCTGGTTCCTTACCGAATACGCCAAGCGCAACCGCAACGCCGATACCACCATGGTGCTGGATGCCGTTGCGCGCATCGAACAGACTCTCGCTACCCAGAAGCAGGCAACAGCCGATGACGGGTTGGCCAAGGCGCTTGCTGTCATCAGAAGCAGCCTCGAGGAAGCAAGGGCCACCGCAGCGAAGGCATTCACCAACCCATCCCGGGACGACGCCATCGCCCCAATCCAGAAGGGTGTGCGGATCATCCGCGAAATTTCCTGGCGCTGGCGCGAGATCGGCGGCGACGGCCGGATTTGCGACCTTCTCGATTCCCAGGCGACGGCTATTGAGGGCGCTTCCGCGCAACTCGCTGCCAGGGACGATACGTCCGCACTCGAGGCAGCATTCGGACTGATCGAGACCACCCTCGACGATCTGTCGGCCGCGCCGGCCGCAACGGTTCATGCATCACCAGCAGAATCTGCGCGCCCCTCCGCCACCAGCGACGAAACATCCGCCTCGCCTGCGTCCACGGCTGTGTTCGACCAATCGACTGCCGATGCAGATCTTGTTGCCCCCCACGCGGAAATAACCCCAGTCTCCGAAGCGAGCAGCGATGCGGCCGATGAAATGGTGGCGCAGGATCAAGCCGAATCCACGCCCACCACCGCAGTCAATGACGAGGACATCGCGCACGACGATGCCGTGCTCGATATGATCGCACTGGAAATGGGCGCGCCGGATCTTGACGAACCCGAAATGGGTGAGGCTGCCGGTGTCGAAGCTGTGACCGTCGAACCCGATGCCGCATCCGAACCGGAGATCATCGCAGAGAGTGCCGAAGCGAGCATCGCACCGGAGGCCACGATCGAGGCTGAGCCCTCGCTCGGCGCATCGATTCTGGCGAGCGGTATCGTCACCCGCACGCCGCCGCGCTCGGATCCGCTGGCGCCGATCCGGCGCATGACTCAGGTGGAAAAGATCGCATTCTTTTCCTGAGCCGATCTCAATCGATCAGCTTCGCGAACAAGTCCGCATCGACGTTTCCGCCGGACAGCACGATCGCGATCGTCTTGCCCCGCACATCGATGCGGCCCGCCAGCAACGCCGCCAGCGCCACGGCGCCACCGGGCTCAACCGCGAGCTTGAGCTCCCTGAACGCGAACGCCATTGCGGTGCCGACCTCCGCGTCCGAAGCAACGACACCCTGCGACAGTAACCGCCCGTTGATCGCAAACGTGATCTCACCAGGAATTAAAGCCATCAGCGCATCGCAGATGGTGCGGCCGTTCGCGTCATGGGCCTCGCGATGGCCTGCGCGCAACGAACGCGCATGATCGTCAAATCCCTTCGGCTCGGCGCACATCACCGCCGCCTGCGGAAATCTGGCTTTCACCGCTGTCGCGATGCCCGCGATCAGACCGCCGCCGGATGCCGGTGCGACAACGATATCCGGCGAGATGCTCATCGCGGCGAGATCTTCTGCGATCTCACGACCGACGGTGCCCTGCCCGGCAATGATCTTCGGATCATCATAAGGCGGCACCACCGTAGCACCGCGCTTGCCGGCAATCTCACGGGCGATAGCTTCGCGATCTTCGCGATCGCGGTCGTAAAGCACGACCTCAGCGCCATACCCCTTGGTGCGCTCGCGCTTCGACACCGGTGCATCGGCCGGCATCACGATGGTGGCACGCATTCCTAATATCCGGGCCGCCGCAGCGACGCCCTGAGCATGGTTGCCGGACGAGAACGCCACCACACCACCATCGCGCGCAGCTTGCGGGATCGACGACAGCTTGTTGAAAGCACCGCGAAACTTGAACGAGCCGGTCCGCTGAAGCACCTCGGGCTTGAAAAAGACTTTTGCGCCGAGGCGCTCATCGAGCGCGGGCGACGAGAGAAGCGGCGTTCGAATGGCGTAAGGCGCGAGCACGCGGGCTGCCGCATCGATGTCGGCTGCGATTACTGGAGGATTTTGCAAAGCATCTGTCATGATCTGCGTTCTATCGCGAGCCATGATCAGCCGGCAAGCTCGGCCTGCGCAGATCAGGCCACGAAACGCGGACTTACCGGCTTCGGATTTGCAGATTTCACCGTCCGGGCGCGGGCTTCGACGATATTATTGACGAACGCGCTGGCCGATTTGGCCCATGTCTGGCTTGCGGCAAACTCAAGGCAAGCCTCCGGGGCGATCTTCAGCGCCGCCAGGCACGCTGAGCGCAGATCCTCGCTCAATACGCCGACCGGTGCAGCGCCGATGACGTCGCGAGGCCCGGTCACCGGGAAGGCCGCAACCGGCACCCCGCTGGCGAGCGCTTCCAGCAGGACAAGACCGAAGGTGTCCGTTCGGCTCGGAAACACGAACACGTCGGCGGCCGCATAGGCCTCCGCCAGTTGCTCGCCTGTCCGCGACCCAAGGAACACAACGTCTGGATAGGCCCGCTCAAGGGCCGCCCGCGCGGGACCGTCACCGACCACGACCTTGGTGCCGGGCAGATCGAGGCTGAGGAAGGCTTCGAGATTCTTTTCCACCGCCACGCGCCCGACCGAGAGGAATATGGGGCGAGGCAGCCCGAGATCGACGTCCCGCGGACGAAAGAGGCTGACATCGACGCCCCGCGGCCACAGCACCACGTTGCGGAAACCACGCTGGCGCAACTCGCCGGCGAGCGCCGGTGTTGCGGCCATGACGGCTTTGCTGGCGCCGTGAAACCAGCGCAGCGCGCCCCATATCCAGGACTCCGGAATCGGCAGACGTGCCGCGACGTATTCCGGAAAGCGCGTGTGGAAGCTGGTCGTGAAGGTCAAACCGCGCTTCTGGCAGTGACGGCGGACCAGAAGCCCGATCGGCCCTTCGGTCGCAATGTGAATACTGTCGGGGTTGGCGACGGCGATCAGCGCCGCGATTTTCTTTGGGCTCGGCAACGCCACCCGCAGTTCGGGATAACCCGGCAGCGCCACGGTACGGAACGACTGCGGCGTGAGAAAGCGAATATCTGCACCAAGGGATCGTGCGGCATCCGCCGTGGTCGTCAGCGTCCGTACCACGCCGTTGATCTGTGGATGCCAGGCGTCGGTTGCGACCAATATCCGCATTCAGGCCGCGTGCGCCATCACCGGCGACGTAGGAGCTACCCGCCGCTGCGGGCCGGTCCAGGTGATGATCTCAAAGCTGCCGTCTTCGTGTTCGGCGAGTGCCGTGCAGCTCTCCACCCAGTCGCCGCAGTTCATGTAGCGGATACCGTGCTCGTCGCGGATCGCGGCATGATGGATATGACCGCAGATCACGCCGTCGGCGTCGTGACGACGGGCCTCGCCGGCAAGAGTCTGCTCGAACGCGCCGATATAGTTGACAGCGTTCTTGACCTTGAGCTTCGCCCACCTCGACAGCGACCAATAAGGAAAACCGAACAGCCGCCGGAACGCGTTGACTAGGCGATTCATCTGGATCGCAAAGGTGTAGGCCTTGTCGCCGAGAAGCGCGAGCCAGCGCGCGTTCTGGACAACGAGATCGAAGATGTCGCCGTGGATGACAAGATAGCGGCGACCATCGGCGCCTACGTGGATTGCGGTTTCGACGACCTCGATGCCGCCGAAATGCGTGCCGTAGTACGACCGCAGGAATTCGTCATGGTTGCCGGGCACGTAGATGATGGTTCCGCCCTTGCGAACCCGGCGCAGCAGTTTCTGAACGACGTCGTTGTGTGATTGCGGCCAGTACCAGCTCGACTTCAAGGCCCACCCATCGACGATATCGCCCACCAGGTAAATGGTGTCGGCATCGTGATGCCTCAGGAAGTCCAGCAGGCTATCCGCTTGCGCGCCGCGCGTCCCGAGATGAATGTCGGAGATGAACAGGGTACGAAAGCGGCGTCCCGATCCGTCTTCCGTCTTTCCATCGCTTCCCATACGCAGCCAATTACCACGCACTCATGACAGCGACGTGACGACCGCCGCGATCAGTCTCGATCCAGCTCATGAAAATGATGGACCGGCCCATGACCCCGACCGACGCTCAGCCGATCCGCCGCAGCGATTGCCGCTGTGATATAGGCCTTGGCACCGCGCACCGCGGCCTCCATGCTTTCACCTTTGGCAAAGCCGGCAGCGATGGCTGAAGATAGCGTGCAACCGGTGCCATGCGTGTTTTTCGTGATGATGCGCGGCGCATGCAGCACCAATTCGTCGTCGCGCGTCACGAGATAATCAATGCTCTCGGCACCCTGCTCGTGGCCGCCCTTGATCAACACCGCGGCACAGCCAAGCGCCAGCAATTGCCGGCCCTGTTGAGCAATATCGCTCTCGCTCACCGCGACGGGCTCATCGAGCAGCGCAGCGGCCTCCGGCAGATTCGGTGTAATCAACTGCGCGCGCGGAATCAGTGTGCGCCGAAGTGCTTCGACCGCATCGGACGCCAACAGGCGATCTCCCGAGGTCGCAACCATCACCGGATCGAGCACCACATGACCGGGCGACCAGCGCGCGAGGCCCGCCGCGATAGCCTCGATCACGGCAGCTTCCGCCACCATGCCGATCTTTACCGCCTTGACGTCGAGATCGCCGAACACCGAATCCATCTGCGCGGTCACGAAATCCGCCGGCACCTGATGAATGCCGGTGACGCCTTGGGTATTTTGCGCCGTCAATGCCGTGATGACCGACGCCCCGTAGACGCCGAGAGCGGCGAACGTCTTGAGGTCGGCCTGGATTCCCGCGCCGCCGCTGGAGTCGGAGCCGGCAATGGTCAAGGCGATGGGAATCGTCATCCGTCTTCTCGCACATGGGCCGCCAGAACCGCTGTGGTAGCGCGGCTGGCATATGGCAGCAAGTTGTGGCCACGAACCTCGACAGAGCGCCTGTTTCCTGCTTTTTCCCGCGTCAACCGGTATCCACCCGGCCCGGAAACGCTATATTGGCCCCCGACACGCTCCGGAGAGATACGCGATGGTTCCCTTCTTCGTTCAGTTCAAGTGCAAGCTCGGCCAGTCCTATGCCGTCGCCAACGCTCTCGCGGAGGCCGAGATCGCCTCGGAAATCTACTCCACCGCCGGCGACTACGATTTGCTGGTGAAATTCTATGTCGACAACGATACCGACATCGGCCACTTCATCAACGAGAAGGTGCAGGTCATCCCGGGCATCCAGGACACCCACACCATCATCACCTTCAAGGCGTTCGGATCGAAATAGCAGTTTCGCACTGCTGCAACTCGTCGTCTTTCGAACGACGCTCACGACCCATGGTCGTGCTGCGCCTTGCCTTTCGGCTTAGGCGGCCCTTCTACGGCCGGCAGGAACTTGATGTAAGCAGCCATCGCTGCGCGATCCTCGGCACTCAATTGCGAGGTGTTCTTGATCACCCGCGCCATGGAGCCGCCGACACTGTCCCCATCGGGCAGCATCCCCGTTTCCAAAAAATAGGCGAGATCCTTCTCACTCCAGTCGGACAAGCCCTTTTGCGTGATGTTGGGGACCCAGCCCTTGCCTTCCGGATTTGGACCGCCAGCAAACCGCTGCGCAGCAATGATGCCGCCCAGGAAATTGCGTGGGCTATGGCACTCCGCGCAATGGCCGAGCGCGTTGACCAGATACGCCCCCCGATTCCATTGCGGTGATTTTGCCGCATCCGGCACGAACGGCTTGTCATCCGTGAACAGCAATTTCCAGATCCCGATATTGCGGCGGATGTTAAACGGGAATGGCACATCATGATCGCGCGCCTTGCCGGAGATTGGCGGCAGCGTCTTCAGGTAGGCAAAGAGATCGCGCAGGTCGGAGATATTGGCGTGATGATAGGACGTATAGGGAAACGCCGGAAAGTAGTGTGTCCCCTGCGGTGACGTGCCTTTGGTGAGAGCCGTGACGAACTCAGCTTCGCTCCAGCGGCCGATGCCATCCCCCGGATCAGGTGAGATGTTCGGCACATAGAACGTTCCGAATGGCGAGGGAATCGCCAGACCACCGCCGAGTCTGGTCCGGTCCGGCTGGTTCGGTACCGCGTGGCAGGAGGAACATCCCCCGGCATTGAACGTTGTCCGACCGTTGGCGAGATCGGGCGTATACATCGGCAAAGCGCTTGCCGGGACAACGACAGGAATAGTCAGCCACCAGAAGCCAGCCAATCCCGCGACGCACACGACCGCAATGAAAATGAAAACTCGCCTCAGCATGCCAGCGCGCCACTCCTTACCACCGTCAGTATGCGCATATTCGCCGGGATGATCTCGATCAAATTTCTGCGGCGAGCGGCCATTTGCGGGAATAAACTCGCAATGGCCCTGTTTGGAACTTACGATGACCCAATCATAACCGGGAGAAAACCATGACCAGCGCAAAGATCCTGCTCGCCACGCTTACATTGGGTGCGGCCGTTGCCTTCGCCGGGCAAGCCTCTGCCGAAAAGCTCAAGGCCACCCTCAACGGCGCTTCCGAGGTCCCCGCCACTACGTCGAAGGGCACCGGCGCGCTGGATGCCAACTACGATGCGGCGACCAAGAAGCTGACCTGGAAGCTCACCTATTCCGGCCTGACCGGCCCTGCGACAGCCGCTCACTTCCATGGCCCCGCCGAAAGCGGCAAAAATGCCGGCGTCGCCGTCGCGATCCCGAATGCGACGTCCAGTCCCGTCGACGGCAGTGCCGTGCTGACCGATGCACAGGCCGCCGATCTGCTCGCCGGCAAGATGTATGTGAACATCCACACCAAGGCCAATCCGGGTGGTGAAATCCGCGGCCAAGTCACGAAGTAAAGCCGAACGACAGCACACGAGAAAGGGCGGACCTCGCAGGGTCCGCCCTTTGATCGTGCCAGTACAACGAAATCAGCTCTTCTTGATGCGATAAGTCTCATGGCAGCCGCCGCAGGCCTTGCCGATCACCGGCACGGCGGCCTTCAGCGTGGCAAGATCCTTCACGCTGCTCTTGGCATCGGTGACCGTCTTGGCAAAAGTCGCGATATGCGCGGCGAAGTCGGCCTTGTTCTCCCAGATTTTCGGCGAAGCACTATAGTCGTCGTCGCTCGGCAGACCCTTCATGCCTTCCGGAAACAGCGCCGGCAGCTTCTTGGCGGTCTCCTCAAGCACGGCAAGCGAGGCATCGACGGTCGCTTGATCGTACGGCTTGTCACCCTTGACCATGGCCGCGAGCGCGCCGGTGTTCTTGCCGGTCGTCTTCATGACGGTCTGCGCATTCTTGACCGCGTCCTGCTGCGCCGACACCGCGCCCAGCCCCAACAGCAACACACCCGCGACAATTACCGGTCGTATCATCGGCCGCACTCCTGTTTCCATTTTGTTGATGGTTCGATTTGTCGTTATCCGGGACGTCAACCCCGGGATTGATGGTCTATTCCCGGGGTGTGCCGATCCTTACAGCCGATGACGCCTCTGAGCTTCCCGGATCGCCATCCAGACCCGTTCGGGCGTGGCCGGCATATCGATGTGATCGATCTGGTATTCACGCCACAAGCCATCGACGATCGCGTTGACCACGGCCGGACAGGAGCCAATGGCGCCGGCTTCGCCAGCACCCTTCACGCCCATCGGATTGGTGACGCAGGGAACGTTATGGGTCTCGAAGGTAATTGACGTACCATCCCCGGCGCGCGGCAACGCATAATCCATGAAGGTGCCAGTGACGAGTTGTCCGTCCTTCGCGTCGTAGACCGCCTGCTCCATCAGCGCCTGACCGATGCCCTGCATGGTGCCGCCGTGGACTTGACCGGCCAGCAGCAAGGGATTCAGCGTGACACCGAAGTCGTCAACGATGACGTAGTTGATGAGCTGTATCTTGCCGGTTGCCGGATCGATTTCGACCTCGACGGCGTGGGTACCGTTCGGGAAGGTACCGTCAGCGCTACTGAAGCTTTCATTGGCCGTCAGCTTGGAGGGATCGGCGCGCTTTGCAAGGTCAGCGAATGAGATCGAACGATCGGTGCCGGCGATCCGGACTGCCCCCTCGCTGATCTCGAGGTCGGCGGTGCTGGTCTCGAGCGTTTCGGAAGCAATCTCGCGAAGCTGGGTGCCGAGCTTGCGCGTCGCCCGCTCGACACTGACGCCACCCGACGGGATCGAACTCGAACCACCGGTACCAAGGCCTGAGACCACCACGTCGGTATCACCCTGAATCATGTGAACCCGCTCGGGCGGAATCCCGAACTGATCGGCAATGATCTGGGCATAGGCGGTCGCATGACCCTGCCCGCTCGATTGCGTGCCGATTAGAACCGTCACGTCGCCATTGGGATCAAGCCTCACGTCGGCCCGCTCCTCGCCCATCGTGCCGCAGACCTCGACATAGCTCGCGAGCCCGATGCCGCGCACCAGGCCCTGTTTCTTCGCGGCCTTGGCGCGCTTAGGAAACTCCTTCCAGTTTGCGATCTCCATGGCGCGCTTCATGTGCGCGGTGAAGTCGCCGGAGTCATAGATTTTGCCGGTCGCCGTCTTGTACGGCATCGCCTTCGGCGAAATGAAGTTCTTGCGCCGAATGGCATCGGGCGCCATGCCGAGCTTGCGCGCCGCGGCATCGACCAGGCGCTCGACGACATAGGCCGCCTCGGGTCGCCCGGCACCGCGATAGGCATCGACCGGCACGGTGTTGGTGAACACGGTGCGGATGCGGCAATGAAATGCCTGAATATCGTAGAGGCCCGGCAGCATGCCGGCGCCACCGTGCGGGATATACGGACCGAACGTCGAAAGATAAGCGCCCATGTCGCCCATCAGATCGACGTCCATGCCGAGAAATTTTCCGTCCTCCGACAGCGCCATGCGCGCGGTGGTGACGTTGTCGCGTCCCTGTGCGTCGCCGACGAAATGATCGGACCGCTCGGCCGTCCACTTCACGGTCTTGCGCAGCTTTTTCGCAGCGACCGCGATCAGCGCATATTCGCGGTAGGGAAACAGTTTTGTACCGAACCCGCCGCCGACATCGGGGCAAATCACGCGCATATTCTCCATCGGCATCTTGAGAACATGCTGACAGAGGATTTCTCGCAGACGATGGCTGCCCTGGCTGCCGACGGTGAGCGTCAGGTGATCGCGCTTGGCATCGTATTCGCAGACAGCCGCGCGCGTCTCCATATAGTTGGTGACGATGCGCGGATTGACGATCGAGATCTCGGCAACAGCATATGCATTGGCAAAAGCGGCCTCGGCCGCCTTCTTGTCGCCAATCGATACGTCGAACAGCACGTTGCCGGCATGATCGGGCCAGACCTGCGGCGCGCCGTTCTTCACGGCATTGGCGGCCCCCACGACCGATGGAAGCGGCGTCCATTCGACTTCGATCGCTTCAATGGCATCACGCGCTTGCTCGACCGTATCGGCCACCACGAAAGCAACGGCGTCGCCGACGTGACGTACCTCGTCCTTGGCCAGAATGGGATATGGCGGTCCGGTAAAGGGATCGTCCGGCAGATTGAACAGGCATGGCAGACCACCGAGATCAGCGACATCCGCTGACGTCAGGATCAGGCCGACACCGGGCAGCCCACACGCGCGGGAAACGTCGATCTTGTATCTGGCGTGCGCATGCGGCGAGCGCAGCATCAGCGCATGCAGCGCGGCCTGCGGTGCGTGATCGTCGGTATAGCGGCCCTTGCCGCGAATGAGCGCATCGTCTTCCTTGCGCAGGACGCTTTGACCGACACCAAATTTTACGGGAGCCATGATATCTCCGCTAATTGAAATTTGCCCGCATATTGCAGTGGTTCGATCCGGAGCGCAATGCGTCAGGCGCGCACCAGAGACCTCAACCAGCGCGGGCCGAACAGCGTCAGGATCACAATGACGTAAACAACGGCGCCAACGATAACGAGTATCCCGAGCGTCGCCTCGTCCCGCAACGCGCTCCAGTTCGCGAACTGCATCGCCGAAAAGCGTGCAGCGAACCACAATGCCGCCGCGAGCACGATGCCTGCGAGCAGAAACTTGCCGAGCGAAACCAGCAGCCGACGGCCGACCTCGAAATACCCTGCCCGCGCCGCGAAGCCGATCACGAGCAGAAGATTGATCCAGGCGCCGACCGCGGTCGCGAGCGCAAGGCCGATCTGCGCCAGCGAACCTACCAGCGCAATCTTCAGCGCGACGTTGACCGCAACTCCGGTCAGCGCAGCCTTCACCGGCGTCGCGGTGTTCTTACGTGCGTAGAATGTCGCGACCGCGCTGCGGATCAGGACAAAGGGAATGAGACCCACCGCGTAAGCCGCAAGCGTCGCGCCGGCCGCCGCGGCATCCGCTTTGGAGAAAGCGCCGCGCGCGAACATCGCCCGCATGATCACGTCGGGGACGGTGAGGAAGGCAGCCACGAACGGCACCGAAAACAACAAGGTGAAATCGAACGCCCGGCGCTGCGACGCCATGGCGCCGACCTGATCGCCGGACGTCAATCTGCGCGACATTTCCGGCAGCAGCACGGTGCCGATCGCAATGCCGATCACGCCGATCGGCAGTTGGTTGAGGCGGTCCGCGTAATACAGCGCGGACAGCGCACCGGCGGGAAGAAATGTCGCGATGATCGTATCAGCGAACAGCGCCACCTGCGTTCCCATGGAGCCGAGCGTCGCCGGTCCCAAGGCACGGAAGAACGATCTGACATCCTCACCCAGTGCGAGCGGCGCGAACCGCGGCAAACCGCCGTGGCGGCCGAGATCGCCGGCCAACAGGAAAAACTGCAGAAAGCCCGAGATCAGCACACCCCAAGCCGCCGCGTGACCTGCACTCGGGAAATAAGCCGCGAGCGCCAGCGTCATCATCATCGACAGATTGAGGAAGATCGGCGCGGCCGCAGCACTTGCGAAGCGATGCATCACGTTCAGCATGCCGCCGTAGAGCGTCACCAGCGTGATCAAAAGCAGATATGGAAACGTGATGCGGGTCAGTTCAATCGCAAGCCGCCGCTGCTCGGCATCATCCGAAAATCCAGGGGCGAGAATGCTCATGGCCTGCGGCATGAAAATCCATGCCACGACCAGCAGGACGACCTGCGACAGGAACAGCAGCGTGAAAATGCGGTTCGCAAACAGCCGGGTGGATGCTTCGCCCTTCTCGCCGTGAACATGCGCATAGGCCGGCACGAACGCGGCGTTGAAGGCTCCTTCCGCGAAGATCGCCCGGAAATGATTCGGCAACCGCAGCGCCACGAAGAACGCGTCCGCGACCGGTCCTGCGCCGAGGATCGCGGCGAGCATGATGTCGCGAGCAAAGCCGGTCAGCCGCGAGAGCAGCGTGTATCCGCCGACGGTGAAAATACGCCCGAGCATCCCGCGTTTCTACAGGATCGGTTCCCGGCGCAAAATGGCGAAATCAGTTCGGAAGCGCGGCACGCACAGCCTTGATGATTCGATCCTGGGTCGATTCGTCCAGATACGCATGCATCGGCAGGCTGATGACCTCGTTTGACAGCTTCTCACTGACGGGCAGACCACCCTCGCTCACCGGGAAGCGTTTGTAGGCCGTCTGCTGATGCATCGACTTTCCGTAGTAGATCGCGGTCGGAATGCCCTGCGCCTTCAACGTCGCGGCGAAAGAATCGCGGTCAGTGCCGGCCGGCAAGCGGATCGTGTATTGAGCCCACACCGACGTACAGCCCTCGGCCAGGCGCGGCACGGTCACCGCATTGCCAAGGCCACGCATATAGCGTTCAGCGACCCGATTGCGCGCAGCAATCTCATCCTCGAAAATTCGTAGTTTCTCGATCAGAATCGCGGCCTGCATGGTATCGAGGCGCCCCGTCAGACCCAGACGAACATTATCGTATTTGTCAGTGCCCTGACCATGAACGCGAATGCTGCGCAGGATGTCGGCAAGACTGTCATCGTCGGTGAAGATCGCACCGCCATCACCGAAGCAACCCAGCGGTTTGGCAGGGAAAAAGCTGGTTGCGGTGGCGAGGCCAAAGCAGCCAAGACGACGACCTTTGTAGCTCGCGCCGAACCCTTGTGCGGCATCGTCAAGAATGAACAGGCCTTCTGCCGCTGCGATCGCTGCAATGGCATCATGATCCGCGCTCTGTCCGAACAGATCGACTGGAATCACCGCCTTTGGCGCAAGGCCTGCTTTCCGCGCAGCAGCAATGCCGCGCTTGAGCGAATTAACGTCCATGTTGAACGTCGTTTCGTCGACATCGACGAACACCGGCGTCGCCCCCGTCAAGGCAACAGCCTCGCCGGTGGCGCTGAACGTGAACGACGGGCAAATCACCGCGTCTCCACGGCCGATGTCTTTGGCCATCAGCACCATCAGCAGCGCGTCCGTCCCGCTGGCGCAACTCACGACGTGCTTCGCACGGCTGAAGGCCGCCAGCGCGGCTTCAAGCTGGGCGACTTCCGGACCATTGACGAACTGACAATGGGTCAGCACACGACCGACTGCGTCGTCGATGGATTTGCCCAAGCGGCGGCGCTGAGCTGCGATGTCAATGAACGGGAGAGGTTCGGGACGAAGATGCTGGTTCATGGAGCCTTGCAGGGATTGAGAAGTGGACATCGATCGCGAAATCCCGCTCAACCGGCAGCGCGGCGGGATTCCTTGCGAAGCGCCGCAGTCGGGGTTGCCGGCGCCTCAAGGCACTTGATTGCGATTTCCAGGCTCGCGACGCCTTCGTCGCCGCTCACCGCCGGAATTTTACCCGAACGCACGGCATCGACAAACGCGACCAGCTCGGCACGCAGAGGTTCGTCGTGCCCGACAGGCAAATGACGCATCGAGTAACTGCCGTCCGGCTGAAAACCGAAACATTCGGTGACCTGGCGAGTCAGCAGATCGCCCATGACATACTTGCCCCGGGTCGCGACCGTGACGCTGCGCGCCTTGAACGGCGTCAGCCAGTTGGTGTTGATGTGCGCGAGTACACCGGAGGCGGTTCTGAACTGAAGCAGCGCGATGTCTTCGCGCTCAGCGACGGCACTGGATAGCTGGGGCTGGACGTCGATGATTTCAGATTCGGTGAACCAGCGGATCAGATCGATGTCATGCACGGCGAGATCGATGACGACGCCGACGTTCGACATGCGCGGCGGAAACGGGCCGACCCGCGTGATCCCGATGGACAGAATGTCCTCACCGCGGATTGCCTGCTTGATCGAGGCAACCGCCGGATTGAAACGCTCGACGTGCCCGACCATCAAAGTCACGCCTGCGCGCTGCGCGGCAGCCACGATTTCGCGCCCCTCCTCAACGGTCGACGCGATCGGCTTCTCGACCAGCACGTGAACGCCACGCGCGATGCAGATCAGCGCAATTTCGTGATGAAGATGGGTTGGAGCAGCGATGGTCACCGCATCGACGCCGGCCGCGAGCAATTCGTCGAGCGTCCCGAACGTCGAACACCCCGTCATTTCAGTCGCGCGGGCGCGGTGCGCCGGCAACGGATCCACAATACCGACCAGCGTAACGCCGGGAAGCCCCGCCAGCACGCGGCCGTGATTGCTGCCCATGACGCCCGCGCCGATAACGCCGACACGCAACGGGCGCATCGGAGCCGCGCTCGTTTCCGATGCAGATGACTTTGAACCCATATGAACCCCAAAAAGCGATCAGCCTGAGTCCCCCGAACCCAGCCGTACGCTCTCCTAGCACGCCGTCATAAAAGTGGCGAATAGAGGAATAACAAACCCAAACACGTTTTGATTCAAAGAATTACACGATGATCGAGCCGCGCACGGCAATGCCGACGATTCCGAAAGTTGACCCGGAATCACATCGTCGAAGGATCCGGCCTCAGGTTCCCGGATTGCCCTCAACTCCGCCGGTAGTCGTCCTCGATCCGGACGATGTCATCCTCGCCAAGGTAGCTTCCGGTCTGCACCTCGATGAGTTCCAGCAGAATCTTGCCCGGATTCTCGAGCCGATGGACGGCCCCGATCGGAATATAGATCGACTCGTTCTCGTGCACTGTCTTGATGACATCATCGACGGTGACCTTCGCGGTGCCGCGGACCACAATCCAGTGTTCGGAGCGATGATGATGCTTTTGCAGCGATAACCGGCCACCGGCTTTTACCGTGATGCGTTTGACCTGATGGCGCTCGCCTGAGTCGATCGATTGATACGCACCCCACGGCCGGTGCACCCGCAAATGTTCCTCGGTGACCTGCGGTGCGACCTCCCTCAGCCTTGCGACCAGGCGTTTCAAGCCGTTGGCATCATTCTGGCGCGACACCAGCACAGCATCCTGCGTCGCGACCACGACAAGATCGTCAACACCTTCGAGCGCGACCACCGCCCTGTCGGTCGAGACGTTGCAATTGCGGGAATCCTCGAACACGGCGGTTCCCTGCGCCGCATTGCCCTGACCGTCCTTGCTGGACAACTCCCATACCGCGCGCCAGGACCCCACGTCGGACCATCCGCAAGTCACGGGAATTACCGCGGCATGAGCCGTTTTTTCCATCACCGCATAGTCGATCGAAATCGCGCGCGCTTTGGCGAAGGCATCCGGAGCGAGCGTGACGAAACCAAGGTCCCGGCCGGCATGTGAAACGGCATCGGTCACCGCCCGAACGCTTTCGGGATCGACGCTGCGGTATTCATCGAGCAGCGTTGCGGCACGGAACATGAAATTGCCGCTGTTCCACAAATACCCGGCCTTGACATAGTCGGAGGCCGTTTGCGGATCGGGCTTCTCGACAAACTTCGTCACCGCGCGAACCTCGCCCGTGATGACTGAGCCCGGATTGACGTAGCCGTATTCGGTGGCCGCCCGCTCCGGCCTAATGCCGAAGGTCACGATGCGCCCGGAATTGGCGGCGGCAAGACCCTGACGGCATGCAGCAACGAACGCAGCCGCGTCGCGCACCACATGATCCGCGGCCAGCGCCAGAACGACGGCCTCGCTGTCGCGCATGTGTGCGAAGGTTGCGCCCGCGGCGATGGCCGGCCCGGAATCGCGCCGCACCGGCTCCAGCAGAATGTCCGCCTCTAGCCCGATCTCCGCCAATTGCTCGAGCACCATGAAACGGTAGGCGACGTTGGTGATCACGATCGGCCGATCGAACAGCGCGGGATCGGATACGCGTTTCAGCGTGTCCTGAAATGTCGAGCGCGGCCCGAACAGCGGCAAAAACTGCTTCGGACGGACCTCACGCGAGGCTGGCCACAGTCGCGTCCCTGCTCCGCCGCACATGACAAGCGGAATGATGCGCTCACTCACAGGACAATCTCCCACATGCAATCCGGCCACTAACCAATCCGATGATAACGACAATACCAAGCTGCGAAACAATGAATACCTTCGTCGAGCGGCGTCGAGGGACGGAAACCGACGTCGCGGATCAAATCGTCGATATCGGCGAACGTTGTCGGCACGTCACCAGGTTGCATCGGAAGCATTTCCTTTTTCGCAACCCGTCCGAGTTCTTTCTCGAGGAGGGTCACGACGCTCATCAGCTCCGCCGGCTTGTTGTTGCCCACATTGTAAATTCGCCAAGGCGCCGAATTCGTGCCGGGATTCGGCGCATCGCCCGACCAGTTCGCATCACCCTGGGGAGCGCGATCGATCAAACGCACAATAGCTTCGACAACGTCGTCGACATAGGTAAAATCCCGACGCATGTCGCCGTGATTGAACAGCTTGATCGGCTGTCCCGCGACAATGGCGTCGGCGAACCTGTAGAGCGCCATGTCGGGCCGATACCATGGACCGTAGACCGTGAAGAAGCGTAGTCCCGTTGTCGGAATGCGATAAAGATGACTGTAGGCATGCGCCATCAGTTCGTTAGACTTCTTGGTCGCGGCATAGAGGCTGATCGGATGATCGACGTTGTCCCGCACCGAAAATGGAAGCTTGGTATTTGCTCCATAAACCGACGACGATGAGGCAAATAACAAGTGGCGACACTCGCTCCGCCGACACCCCTCGAGGATATTGAGAAATGCGGTGAGATTGGAATCGGCGTAGGCGTCGGGATTTTGCAGCGAATAGCGCACGCCGGCCTGCGCCGCGAGATGCAACACAACGGGAAAGCGAGTTTCGGCAAACAGCGCGGCCGTCGCCGCGCGATCGGCAAGGTCGAGCTTGACGAAATGGAATCGTGGATCGCCGCGCAGGATGTCGAGCCGGCTCTCCTTGAGAGCAGGATCATAGTAGTCGTTCAGATTGTCGACGCCGACAACCCGGCGCCCGTCCCTTAGGAGACGAGCAGCGAGATGGAATCCGATGAAACCCGCTGCGCCGGTGACCAGTATCGGATGATCCGACATTCCGCTCCTCAGGGTGTGCAGGCTTTGGCCGGGCCCTAGCCTTGGGCCTCTTTACCCATGGTATTGCAGGGGCCGCAATAGCCAGTTGCATGCAACTATTGCCAGATGGCGCCCGAAACCATACCAAGGCGGTCAAAGTCACCGGATCGCCGTCCTGCAAGCGGACGGGGCCCGCCAACCCCGGCAATACCCGCGCGATGCGCCAGATCCTGCTTTCAACGGCCAAAATCCTGGTCTCGGCCGCGCTGCTCTATCTCGCGTTGCGCAAGACCGATTTTTCCGATCTCGTATCGCGTCTCGACCTCGCCAGCGTCGGCTGGATCATTCTCGCCGTCATTGTCGTTTTGCTACAGGCTTTAGCCGCGGCCTTGAGATGGCGTGAGATCAGCGCCGATTGCGGCGCTCCGCTGACAATCATACAGGCCGTGCGCTATATCATGATCGGTTCGTTCTTCAACCAGACGCTGCCGTCATCCATCGGCGGCGACGCCATGCGGCTTTGGCTGGTCGGCCGCGGTTCCGCCGGATGGCGCGCCGCTGCTTATTCGATCTTCGTCGATCGCGCGATCGGCCTCATCGCGCTCGCCGTCATGATTGTCGCGAGCCTGCCGTGGAGTTACCGGTTGATCGGCGACCCGCACGGACGGCTGGCGTTGTTGTTCGTCGATTTCGCCGCGCTCGCGGCAGGCGCCGGATTTCTGGTTCTCGGCCGGCTGCCCTGGCTATGGCTGAAGAGCCTCCGGGGGATGCATCATCTTCATCGGTGTTCGGTCATCACCAACCATGCCCTTTTCAGCCGGGATCGCGGATGGAGGATCGCCGCGCTGTCGCTGCTCATCCACGTTCTTGCCGTTGTCGTTGCATGGTGCGTGGCGCGAGGCATTGCAGCACCGATCCGGTTCAGCGATGTGTTCCTGCTGATCCCGCCGGTCATGCTGATCATCATGATCCCGGTCTCGATCGCTGGCTGGGGCGTCCGCGAAGCATCCATGGCGCTCGCATTCAGCTACGCCGGCCTTCCGACCCATGAAGGCATCAACATTTCCCTGCTGTTCGGCGCGGCGTTTTTTGTGGTCGGCGCATTCGGCGGACTGGTCTGGATTTTCAGCGCCGAGAAAGCCGAAAAGGACCTGCGGCCGTAGCGGTAGTGTGCGACGCGCCGCCCTACCCTGCTTTCAGCCTGAATTCGGGAACAGCTTCCTTCAAAACCGAACGGATGGTCGACTTATCCTCGTTGGCGACGGCTTCTGTAAGGACTGCGATCCACTTGTGCAGCATCTCCATCGGCGGTTCGTTCGGCTTCGCCGCCAGAACTCCGGACAGGCCGATCTCGATCGCCGGTTCCTCGTTCGCGAACAGAATTTCATTCAATCGTTCACCGGGCCGAATGCCGCTAAAGATGATTTCAATGTCGTGATGGGGCTGCAGGCCCGAGAGGCGGATCATGCGCTCGGCGAGATCGACGATCTTCACCGGTTGCCCCATGTTCAAGACGTAGACCGACACATCGGGCCGATTGGGCATCATGGCGTGACTCGCCGCCGTGATCACGAGATCGCAGGCCTCGCGTATCGTCATGAAATAGCGAACCATATCCGGATGCGTCACGGTCACCGGACCGCCGGCCTCGATCTGGGCCTTGAATTTGGGCACCACCGATCCGTTGGAGGCCAGCACGTTACCGAAGCGCACCGAGATCAGCCGCATTGGAATCTTGCCGCCCCCGCTTTGGGACAATTGGCGGTCGAGCGCCTGGCAATACATCTCGGCGAAACGCTTGGTCAGCCCGAGCATCGAAACCGGCTCGATCGCCTTGTCGGTGGAAATCATCACCATGGCTTCCGCGCCCGATGCCAGGGCCGCGTCGGCAACGTTGACCGAACCGAAAATGTTGGTCTTGACGCCCTCGCTCCAGTCCCGCTCGAGAATCGGAACATGCTTGAGCGCCGCCGCATGGAACACAATGTCGGGCTTGAATTCGTTCAGCAAACGCAACAGTCGTTCACGATCGCGAATGTCGGCGATGCGGCCCTCGATCACCGCGGTCTGAGTCTTGAGCGCCAGCGCTTCCATGATCGCGTAGAGCGCGGGCTCCGAATTCTCGACGATCAGCAGCCTCCCTGCGCCGAAAGTCACGACACGTTCGCAAATTTCCGATCCGATCGATCCGCCGCCGCCGGTCACGACGACCGACTTATTCTTGATCAGCATTTCGAGCCGCTCGTAGTCGATCTTCTCGCTGGGACGGAGCAACAGGTCTTCCACCGCGACGGGCGCCAGTCGCGGCATCTCCCGGCTTTCCTCGAGCGATGGAAGGCGACTGACCTTCAGGCCGAGCTTCCGCCCATGCACCAAGACGGATTCCGGATGTGATTCCGGATGGAAGGCGGAGGGCGTCATCACGATCCGCTGGATCGGCTTTTCCCGTTTCGCGAAATCGTCGACGATTTCGATGAGATCGTCGACACCGCCAAGCACCGGAATGCCGCGGATGGTCTGCCCGCGATCGGCCAGGGACGGCGACAGAACGCCAACGGGCCACAATTGCTTGACGGCGCCACTTTCGATCGACCGCAGAAACACCTCGGTATCGGCAGAGAGACCCACCAGCAGCGTCGGCGACGTACCAAGCGATTTGGCCCGGTTGACGGTCCGCGTGTAGCGGAAATAGCGATAGGCGATCCGGGATCCACTGAGAAAGGTGATCTCAAGGAACCAGTAGATCAGCATGGTGGTCTTGCCGAGAAAAAACGTCCCGTAAATATTTGGCGCGAGGAAAATGTAGTCGATAAACAGCAAGGCGCCGGTCAGAACTGTCGCGGCAAGAACGATATTCAATACATCGGGTAGGGAGATAAAACGCCACTTCGTCGTGGTTAGATTGAAAAAATAGCAGACGAAGACGCTGAACGCGACGAATCCCGGCAGAAACAGCAACAGCAGATGGACGCGGGATAAAAACTCCTGCCCCTCAAAACGAAGATAGAAGGCCACCACAACCGCAGCGGTAGTCGCAAGTGCATCATGAAGTGCGATAAGCAGATTGCGCCAACCCAGATTTCGAATACGATTCATTTCACGGCCAACGCTACGATTTCGTTCATGATCGATCCATTGCGGCTGAAAGCACCCCAATCGCGCCATTCCGCACGATTACAGCGCCAATAACATAAATATGCTCCTGTCGCCCACAGTGATCACAATGAGACTGGCGACAAAATCCGCGATTACCGGGGAAAATTTCGGAACCGCTATCGTCCGTATCGACCCTCCTTGATCCGTGAAACCACGGACGTCGTGCTGAAGCCCGACAATACATCGACGAGCAATACCTCGCCGCCATGAGCCGCAACGACCTCGTGTCCCACGACCTGATCACGGGTATAGTCACCACCCTTGACAAGGACGTTCGGTTTGACGCGCTCGATCAACCGGATCGGCGTGTCCTCTTCAAATATCACTACAAGATCCACCGCCTCCAGCGCAGCAAGAACCTCCGCCCGCGCACGTTCGTCCTGGATCGGACGCCCCTCGCCTTTCAGCCGGGTCACGGACGCATCGCTGTTCAGCCCGACAATCAGGCGATCGCAGGCGGCGCGCGCTCCAGTGAGCACCTTGACATGACCGGGATGTAGAATGTCGAAGCACCCGTTGGTGAAGCCGATCCGCAATCCCTGTTCGCGCCACGTCGACAGCCGCTCGCCGAGATCGCCCGCCGATTGCGCGATTTTCTCCTCGGCTGCGAGAAAGGCGTGCGGCAGGATCCTGCGGCGCAGTTCCTCCACCGTGACGACCGCCGTCCCGCTCTTGCTGACCGCGACCGCCGCAGCGGCGCTCGCCGTCCGCAGTACGGTCTCCCAATCGGCGCCGGCCGCGAGCGTGACTGCCAGTGCCGCCACCACGGTATCGCCGGCCCCCGTGACATCGCGCACCTTGACGGGGTGTGCCGGAACGTGAATGACCTCGCCCTCACGCGGCACGAGCGTCATGCCGTGTTCGCTCTGCGTCACCAGCATCGCCTCGCCGTCTGCGAGCAGCATCGCTTCGCGCGCCGCGATCGCAATTCCATCACTGCTGTCGGCGCGGCTGCGGGTCGCTTCCGCAAACTCCTTGCGGTTTGGTGTGAGCAGTGTCGCGCCGCGATAGATGGCGAAATTGGAGCTCTTCGGATCGACAATCACGCGCTTGCCGAGTTTGCGAGCGGCATCGATGACGTTGCGAATGACCCGCGCCGTCAACGCCCCTTTGGCATAGTCGGACAGCAACACGATATCCGCCTGCGGCAGATGCGGCAGAATCGTATCGATCAGGGCCTGCTCGACCGCTCCCGATGCCGGAACCGCCGCCTCCCAGTCCGCACGCAGCATATGGCTGGAAAAATGCTCCGAAACGAAACGCACCTTGCGCGTCGTCGGGCGTGACGGATCCGAAACGAGCAGCGACTCGATCAGGCTCTCGCGTGACAGTTCCGCACGCAACCTGTCACCGGCGTCGTCCACGCCCACCAGACCGACAAAAATGCAGCGCGCGCCGAGTCCGGCAATGTTGTGCGCGACGTTGCCGGCTCCGCCGACGGCGACGTCACTTCGCTGGACCGCGATGACGGGCGCCGGAGCTTCCGGTGAAATGCGCGAAATCTCGCCATAGACGAACTCGTCGAGCATCAGATCGCCGACGCAAAGCACCGTCTGGCGAGAAAACGCATGTGACAAGTCATCAAAATCGAACATCGAACCCCGCACCGGTTGCACCATCAACGAAAGCGATCACCGCAATCGAGATAACCTTTGACATATGCGCCAACCGCGTCTTCCAGCGACGTGAAACCGCCGTTATAGCCTGCGCGCTGCAAGCGCTCGACCTCACTCTGGGTGAAATACTGATAAGCGCCGCGAATCTGCTCGGGCATGTCGATATATTCGATGTTCGGCCTGGCGCCGAGCGAGGCATAGGCCGCCACAATCAGGTCGCGAAAGCTGCGCGCCTTGCCGGTTCCCACATTGAAGATACCGCTCACCGACGGCGTCGCCAGCAGCCACATCATGACGCGCACGACATCGTCCACATAGATGAAGTCGCGGCGCTGATCGCCGTCGGCTATTCCCTCACGATGCGACTTGAACAACTGCACGGGACGGCCGGCCCTCACATCGTCGAACCGGCGGGCGAGCACGCTCATCATCGTGCCCTTGTGATATTCGTTGGGGCCGAACACGTTGAAGAACTTCAGGCCTGCCCATTGCGGCGGCAGCTTGATGCCGGTCGCGGCGCGTTCGGCGACCGCCATGTCGAACAGGTGCTTGCTCCAGCCGTAAAGATTCATCGGCCGCAGCGCCCGAAGCGCGCTGATCGATTGGTCGTCGCGAAAGCCCTGCTGGCCGTCGCCATAGGTCGATGCCGATGACGCGTAGATGAAGGGTGTCGCGTTCACCGTGCACCAGTCGAGCAACCGCAGCGAAAGACGGAAATTGGTTTCGATCACCAGATCGCCGTCGGTCGCGGTCGTCTCGGAAATCGCACCGAGATGAACGACGGCGTCAAGATGACGGCCCTGGAGCCAGTTCATCAGCTCGGCCGGAGAGACGATGTCGGCGAGTTGGCGCTTGGCCAGATTGCGCCATTTGCCGTCATGGCCGAGCATGTCGCAGACCGTCACGTCCGCGCGGCCGGCGTCATTCAGCGCGGCCACGAGATTCGATCCGATAAAACCGGCTCCCCCGGTCACCAGCAGCATGATATCCCCGTCCTGGATGTGCGCCGCCAGCTTTGCCCCACTCCGACCACAGACGCAACTCGACTGCTGCCTGGCCCAAGCCCCAAATTTGGCATCGAAAACATGGCTGGACGCGGACTGGCGCACGCGATAATCGCGTGTTGGCCGCTTGGGCAGACCTTGGGTTCGTGATCGCCAGAACCAAATAATGAATTACGATTCACTCACCCCCATCCTTGCGGCAGCGCCCGACCGTTCCGAAACTGCACCCGTGCTGTTGATCCCGTATATGTGGATCGGCGACTTCGTCCGTTGCCATACCGTCGTGCGCGTTCTCAGGGACCGTTGGCCCAATCGACCGGTGGACGTGCTCACCACGACGCTTTGTGCACCACTGGTCGACTACATGCCCGGCGTGCGCCAGGGTGTCGTGTGGGATTTGCCTCGGCGTCGCCTTGCCCTTGGCCAGCAGCGCGCACTCGCACATAAATTACGGCAAAGAGGCTACGGCGACGCGCTGGTCATGCCGCGCACATTCAAATCGGCGATCGCGCCGTTCCTCGCCGGCATTCCCAACCGCACAGGGTTCATCGGCGAGCTTCGCTTTGGCGTTCTCAACGATTGGCGGCGTGGCGAAAGAGCGTTGCCGCGCATGATCGATCGATGCGCGGCCTTGGCGCTGCCACCGGATACCGCGTTGCCGATGGACTGGCCGGAACCCCAACTCAAGGTGGGCGAACCGGAGATCACGGCCTGGCGCCGAACGAATGGCCTCGACACGAATTTCAAGGCAACGGTTGCACTCGCGCCTGGCGCCGTCGGCCCGTCCAAGCGGTGGACGTATTATGCTGAAACCGCAAAAGCCCTGACCGACGAGGGATTCCAGATCTGGGTCATCGGCGGTCCGGGCGAAAAGGACAAAGCTCGCGAGATCGTCGCGGCCGGAGGCGCCAACGTGCACGATCTTACCGGCACCGATCTGCGAAACGGCATTCTGGCATTGGCGGCCGCCGATCTGGTGATCTCGAACGATTCGGGGCTCCTGCATGTCGCCGCGGCGATCGGCAGCCGTACGATCGGCATTTTTGGACCGACCAGCGCCTGGCATTACGCACCGCTCAACCCGATCGAAGCTGTGATCGAAACCCAAACCGAGGTTTCCTGCCGTCCCTGCCATAAACCGACCTGCCGGATGGGACACCACCGCTGCATGCGCGATATCCCCGTCGCGGACGTCATGAGCGCCGCACTGCATGCTCTCGAGACTGCCGGCCTGCAGCCGGGACGCTGAAGCCAGCTTGCACGCGCCATCATCTTGCGCTTTAGCTGTGTGGGTTTTGCTACCTCCAGGTATGACGTGAGCCACGACCGGATTGCCACCCATTTCCAGCGCTCCCTCACCGCAATGGCTGCGGCTACGGACGATCGCGCGCTGCTGTCGGCGACACTTGCGATAGCGGGAGCGATAATCGATGCGCTGCGTAACGGCCGCAAGCTGCTGATTGCCGGCAACGGCGGCAGCGCCGCCGACGCTCAGCACATCGCGGCCGAAATTATCGGCCGCTACAAGTTCGACCGCCCGGCCTGGCCTGCCATTGCCCTGACCACCGACACATCGGCTCTGACGGCGATCGCCAACGATTACGGGTTCGACCGCATATTTGCGCGGCAGGTCGAGGGACTGGGCCAGCCCGGCGACGTCTTCATCGGAATTACCACATCGGGCTCCTCGCCGAACGTTCTCGCCGCGCTGCAGGCTGCGCGCGCGCTCGGCCTCGTCACGGTTGGAATGACCGGCGCACGTGGCGTCTCGATGGCTTCGCTGTGCGATTATCTGCTGGTCGCGCCGATCGATGAAACCGCGATCGTTCAGCAAATCCATATGGTGGCCGCGCACGCGATCTGCGACGAGATCGAACAAGCGCTGGCGTCGACAAAAGCATGACGGCCGCGCGGCCCGCCGCCTTTCTCGATCGCGACGGCGTTCTCAATCACGATGATGGCTACATCGGAAGCCGCGAACGCATTCGCTGGATGCCCAACGTCGTCAATGCCATTCGGCGACTCAATAGCGCGGGCTACTTCGTATTCGTCATCACCAATCAGTCCGGTGTCGCACGCGGCCTCTTCAGCGAAGACGATGTTCAGCGCCTGCATGCATGGATGATCTCTCATCTGGCCTCGCAGGGCGCGCAGATCGACGACATCAGATATTGTCCGCATCACCCCGAAGGCAACATCGCTGGTTATCTCGAAGATCATCCCTGGCGCAAACCCGGGCCCGGCATGATTCTGGATCTCATGCGGCACTGGCCGGTGCGGCGTCCTGGCAGCTTTGTCATCGGCGACCGCAACACCGATATGGAAGCAGCAGCCGGTGCAGGACTCCCGGGCTTCCTGTTTGCGGGCGGCGACCTCGATGATTTTGTCGTACAGTCGCTTGCAACACTGGCACGCGCCACGGAATCAAACTAGTCGAGCAATCGCTCGATCGCCTCGATTGCCTGGCCCGCAATGGGTGGACGGCCCTTGCCACCCAACACCGCCATCCGGCCGCTGCCGATCGGACCGGTGAGACCCGGATCGGTGCTGACGTAGATTCCGACGAGCGGCACGCGATACGCTGCGGCAAGATGCATCAAGCCGGTATCAACACCGACGACCAGTGATGCATTGCCGATCACCTGCGCCGTCAGATCGAGGCTTTGACGTGGCAGGACCTGGCTGCCGGCAATAGCCTGCGACAGTCGCTCGGACAACATACGTTCAGCATCGTTGCCCCATGGCAGCACCACCCGGAGTCCCGCCGCTTGCAACCAGCGCCCGGTTTGAATCCAGTCCTCGGCACGCCATTCTTTCGCACGTCGCGACGTTCCATGAAGCAACACTGCGTAGCGCTCACCGCGTGTGCGCGGTGCACGCATCAGCCCGTAGTCGACCTCGTCTGACGGCCGATATCCCAACGACAGCCCGGTCAAAACCCGGTTGCGTCCAACAGCATGCAGGGTGCGGTTCACCGCATGCCGGACATCGTAGAACCGCGCCGCCAGCGGTTCGCGAATGCTGTGACCGTCGTAACCGTGCCGCTCGCCGCGCGCCACGCGGGCCATGATCGCGGATCGGATCAGACCCTGGGTATCGACCACCTTGTCGAACTCACGTTCGCGCAGACGCGCACGGAACCTTGCCATCTCGCGCCACGTTTGACGCACGGAAAATTGCGAGCGCCAGCGTCGCGTCGCAACCGGAATGACCTCGGCCACGAGCGGATGCAATCGCGCGAGCGACGCGAATGACTCTTCCACCACCCACGATATTCGCGATCCAGGGCAGGCGCGCGCGGCATCAACGATCGCGGGCATTTGATGCACCACGTCGCCAAGCGATGACGTCTTAATGATGAGAATGTCAGTCATCGAGGTCGAGGACCGCCTGAGAAACCGACCTTCGTTACAATTTGGCAACCATAATGTCGATTCCCCCGCGGGAGGTGTGGAAAATCTGGACGATCCACGGCTTGCTATACGGCATTTCCATCGTTTTCCGGGAGATTTGACGATCATACGGGACGAGGTTTCGCAGATCTTGCACAGGGAGCAGCTATGACCGTGCTGGTTACCGGTGGTGCCGGCTACATCGGCAGTCACATGGTTCTCGCGCTGGCGGAAGCCGGCGAAAACGTCGTCGTCATCGACAACCTGTCCACCGGTTTCTCGTCGGCGCTGCCGGAGGGCGTGCCGTTGTTCATCGGCGATGCCGGCGACGAAAATCTCGTCGAGAATGTCGTTGCCCAGCACGGCGTCGAGAGCATCATTCATTTCGCGGGTTCCGTCGTCGTGCCGGAGTCGCTGCGCGATCCGCTCGCCTACTATCGCAACAACACCATGACGACGCGCAGCCTGCTCAATGCGGCCATCAAGTGCGGCATCAACCGTTTCATCTTCTCGTCCACCGCTGCCGTCTACGGCAATCCCGATCGCATGCCGGTGCCAGAAAACGCGCCGACCCGGCCGCTATCGCCCTACGGCTCGTCGAAGCTGATGACCGAGATCATGCTGCACGACGTCGCGACCGCGCATGGCATGAGTTACGTCGTGCTGCGCTACTTCAACGTGGCGGGCGCGGACCCGCACACGCGGATTGGCCTATCGACCGCGGGCGCCACACACCTGTTGAAGATCGCCGTCGAAGCCGCAACCGGACAGCGCGCCAAGATCGACGTGTTTGGCACCGACTACCCGACGCCGGACGGAAGTTGCATTCGCGATTTCATCCACGTCAGCGACCTCGCGCAGGCGCATCGTGCCGCACTAACCTATCTGCGGAATGGTGGACCTTCGACGACACTGAATTGCGGATACGGACGCGGCTATTCGGTTCTGGAAACCATCGAAGCAGTGCGCCGCGTCTCGGGGCGCAACTTCGCGGTTCAGTATTCCGATCGTCGGCCGGGTGACATTATGACCATGATCGCGGACACGAGCCGTATTCGTGCGACGCTCGACTGGACGCCGCAATATGATGACCTCGCCACCATCGCCGCCCATGCGCTCGCCTGGGAGGAAAAACTGGCGCAGCGCCACGCCATGGGCACGCTTGCGGCATCAGCCTGACAAACCGGGCAAAAACCCGGTTTGGGCTTGAAAAAGCCGGCTATTGCGGGCATTGAATCGGAAGCTTTCGCAACAACCCTGACGCGCAGGCGATATCCGCCACGCGGCGTCAATGGAACGCGATGACCGACCTTCCGAAGAAAATCACCGACGACCCCTATGGGGCGGCCGTCTTGATCCGTCGCCTGATCACGGAACAGGGCAAGGCCTATTGGCGGCGTTATCTCGCTGCATTCACGCTGATGGCCGTCGCGGCCGCGACCACCGCGGGTTCCGCCTATCTGCTCGGCGAGGTCATCAACCAGGCCTATGTCGAGAAGAACGTGCGCGGCATCGCCATCCTGTCGTTGGTGACGGTCGTGATCTTCACCATCAAGGGGCTCGCAACCTACGGCCATTCCGTGCTCCTGTCGCAGATCAGCAACGCGATCCTCGCCAACAATCAGCGTCGCCTGTTCGCCAAGCTGATGAACGAAAGCATCGGCTTCTTCTCGGAGCGGCATTCCTCGGAGTTCCTGGCGCGGCTGACCGCCGGCGCCACCTCCGTCACGCAGGTCCTCAATCTGCTGATCAATGCCGTCGGCCGCGACCTGCTCTCCCTGATCGGCCTGATTATCGTGATGGTGTCGCAGGACCCATACATGGCGCTATTCGGTCTTCTGGTCGCGCCGCCGGCGATGCTGGTGCTGCGCAAGCTGGTGAAGCGCATCAAGGGTCTCGCTCACAACCAGTTCAGCGGCACCACCGACATCATGGAAACCATGCAGGAATCGCTGCAGGGCATCCGCACCGTGAAGGCGTTCACGCTCGAACAGACCATGCAAGAGCGGATCGACGCCAGCATTGCCGCGGTCGAGCGCACCAACAACAAGATGGCGAAGGTGTCGAGCCGCTCCAGCCCGTTGATGGAAACCCTGGGTGGGTTCGCCATCGCCGGAGGCCTGATGTATGGCGGCTATCGTGTCGTCGCCATGGGCGCGATGCCCGGTCAGTTCTTCTCGTTCCTCACCGCGTTCCTGCTGGCCTACGAGCCGGCCAAGCGTCTGGCGCGTCTCAACATCGAGCTCAACAGCAACCTGATCGGCGCGCGCAAGCTGCTGGAGATCGTCGACAGCCCCGCCAGCGAACCCGACGACAGCGACAAGCCGGCGCTGAAGCTGTCGGATGCCCGTGTCGAACTGCGCGACGTCTCGTTCGCCTATCGAGCGGATGAACCGGTCCTCAATCGCATGAGCTTCGTCGCCGAGCCCGGCAAGATGACCGCGCTGGTCGGCCCGTCGGGTGGCGGCAAATCCACCGTGCTGGCGCTGCTCTTGCGGCTCTACGAAGTCACTCAAGGCGACATCCTGATCGACGGACAGGTGATCTCGGACGTCTCGCGGCATTCCCTGCGACAACAGACCGCCTATGTTGGCCAGGACGTGTACCTGTTCCGCGCCACCGTCCGCGAGAACATTGCGTTCGGCCGCCCCGGCGCCACCGAGAGCGAGATCGTCGCCGCGGCCAAAGCCGCCTGCGCCCACGACTTCATCATGGGCTTTCCGCTCGGCTACGACACGCCGGTCGGCGAGCATGGCACGCAGCTCTCCGGAGGCCAGCGCCAGCGCATCGCCGTTGCCCGCGCGTTGATCAAGGACGCGCCGATCATCCTGCTGGACGAGGTCACCGCGGCGCTGGATTCGGAATCCGAGAAGCAGGTTCAGGAAGCGATCGGGCATCTCTGCCAGAACCGCACCACCATCGTCATCGCCCATCGCCTGCACACCATCATGCACGCCGACGCCATCCTCGTGGTCGAAAACGGCGCGATCGTCGAGCGCGGCCGGCATGACGACTTGCTGCGGCGCGGCGGGCGCTATGCGTCGTTTTTCCGCTTACAGCACCGTGATCCCTCGCCGCTGGCTCTGGCCCCTGTCAGCGCAACCGCGTAAGGTCCGCGTCATCAATCCCACCTGCCGTGTCCCCCACGGCCCCATCAGCGCACAGCCGCACATACCGCCGGAGAGCCGCCCATGAGCGTATCGTCCTTTGTGATTCCGCAACCGCCCCAGGCCGCGATTCCGGTCGCCGGCGAAGGCAAGTCGTTTCCGGTCCGCCGCATCTGGTGCGTCGGCCGGAACTATCTCGAGCACATCCGCGAGATGGGCAATGACGAGCGCGCGCCGCCGTTTTTCTTCGCCAAGCACGCCGACATGATCGTGCAGGACGGCGCCACGATTCCCTATCCGCCGCTGACCAAGGACTTCCATCACGAGGTCGAGCTCATCGTCGCGCTGAAAAGCGGGGGCCTGCGCATTCCCGCCGAGAAGGCGCTCGACCACGTCTACGGGTATTCGGTCGGCATCGACCTCACCCGGCGCGACCTGCAGATCGCCTCGCGCAAGAAGGAGCGGCCCTGGGAAATAGGCAAATCGTTCGATCACTCCGCGCCGACGAGCCCGATCCAGCCGGCTTCAAAGATCGGCCATCCCGCCAAGGGCCGCATCTGGCTCCAGGTCAACGGCAAGGAGACCCAGACCGGCGACCTCGAGCAGATGATCTGGAACGTGCCGGAAATCATCTGGCAGCTCTCCCAGCAGGTCGAGCTTGCAGCCGGCGACATCATCATGACCGGAACGCCCGCCGGCGTCTCCCAGCTCCAGCCCGGCGACAAGATCGAGTGCGGGTGCGATGGCATCGGCACGCTGAAGGTGACCATCGGCCAGCCGGCTTGATGACCCAACTTGATCCAGACCAGAAGGGCCGGACGGAAGTCCGGCCCTTTCGCGTTTCGGCTTTCCCCGACCGCCCCGGTATATTGGCACTCTGTTAACCATAATCGGGAACAATGGACGTCCATGAGACCGCCCTTGGGGAGGCCGCCATGGCGCTTGACTGGAATACGATCCGTTTCGAGCTGATCGATATCGACGATCGCACGCGCGCCGCGCTGTGCGACCTCAAGCCGATTTTCGCAACCCACCTCCCCGGTCTCTTCCAGCGCTTCTACGACAAGCTGCGCGCGCACGATCCATCCTGCGGACTGTTCACCGAGCCCGACCGGGTCGAGGAAATGATCGCGCTGCAGGTCCGCCACTGGGACCTCGTCACCAATGGCCGCTTCGACGCCGCCTACACCGAATCCGCCGAGAAGATTTTTGCGTTCGGCCGGAGCTGCGGGCTCGCACCGCAATGGTCGATCGGCAGCCGCATGCTGTTCCTGTCCGACCAGTTGCCCAAGATGGTCGAGGCCGCCGTCACCGTTCCCCGCTACGGACGCGCCGCCGCGGACGCCCGCGCGCGCAAGACCGCGATGCATCAGGCGCTGACCAAGGCGATCGCCTTCGAGACCGAGACCGTAGTCGCGACCTATTTCGGCACCACGCGCCGCACGCGCAAGGAGGCGATCGAACAGGCCAGCGCACGTTTTCATGCCGCGATCGACAAGCTGCGCAACGCCTCCGGCGAGTTGAAGGAAACCGCGCGGGTGCTGAGCGACAACGCCGACCAGACCACGCAGCTTGCGGCCACCGTCACCCACGCCTCGCAGGATGCCTCCAGCAACGTGCAGTCGGTCGCATCCGCAACGGAAGAACTCGCAGGCTCCGTGCGCGAGATCGCCAAACAGGTGCAGACCTCGACCCGCATCGCCACCACGGCCGTGGAGCAGGCCAACGAGACCGACGCCTCTATCGGCGTGCTATCGCAGGCCGCGGGCCGCATCGGCGACGTCATCAAGCTCATCACCCAGGTCGCCGAGCAGACCAATTTGCTCGCGCTCAACGCCACCATCGAGGCCGCCCGCGCGGGCGACGCCGGCCGCGGCTTCGCCGTGGTCGCGCAGGAGGTCAAGGCGCTGGCCGCGCAGACCGCGAAGGCGACCGACGAGATCGGCACCCAGATCGCGGGCATGCAGACCGCGACGCAGGACGCCGTCGGCACCATCAAGACGATCGCTGCGACCATCGGCCAGATTTCCGAGATCACCACCGCGATCTCGGCCGCGATCGAGGAACAGGGCGCGGCGACATCCGAGATTTCCAGCAACATCCACCGCGCCGCCGCAGGGACCACCGAGGTCGCCGGCACCATGGCGAAGGTGAACGAGGGCGCGACGCAAACCGGCGCAGCCTCGGCGCAACTGCTGTCGTCGGCACAGCAGCTTGCCGACGCGACCACCAGCCTGCAGTCGGACATCGACGAGTTTCTCAAGGGTCTCGCGTCAGCGGCGTGAGGGAACGCACCGCTCGCATGCGCCGCTGCATCTTGATCGACGCAACAAAAAAGCCCCGTCATTGCTGACGAGGCTCCCTGAACACCGGTTTCAGTACATCCGTGAAACCTGGAGTGAAACCCGTTGCGCGTCCCGGTTCATCCGCGGGTCACGGCTTAACGAATTCCTGCATGATGCACCACCATCATCACAAGCTGATGACAGTGGCGCAGCATGAATCAATTATGCGAGCGAAAGGTTTTCCGCACTGACCTTACCGCGCATCTTGTCGGTTTTCAGCTCGAAGTTGACCTTCTGGCCTTCGGCGAGGCCGGTAAGACCCGCACGCTCCACGGCGCTGATGTGCACAAACACGTCGTTGCCGCCGTCGTTCGGCTGAATGAAGCCAAAACCCTTTTGGCCGTTAAACCACTTCACTGTACCTGTAGCCATTTGTTTCGTCCTTAGTTCCAAAGCGCGCGTACGCGCGTTCACGCACCATTGCGCGAACCATCCAATCTCAGCGATGTCTTTGGAAAGGAGCCTTTGTCCTTAAGGACACTTGCGGCGCTCTAACAAAACCAATGCCAGCAATCGAATAGCGCTCATATAGGCGCAAGGGCCCGAAATAGCAAATAAGGCGCCGGGGTGGCATTTCCCCCGATATTACCTATATATCAGACATGACAAAGCCCCCGCCGAGCGCTACCCAGATCGCCCGTACCGAACGCATGCAACAGGCCGCCATTGAAGGCGCGAAGGCGCGCGCCGACATCGAGGCCCACGACATCGCCGTGCGCAAGAACATGGAGCGCCTGCGCGCGCTGCGGCTTGCGAAGGAAGCCGAAGAAGCGACGCGGCCGAAGCCGGTGAAAGCCAAGGCCGGGTCGAAGAAAAAGACGGCGGCAACGGCAACCTCTCTCGCCGGCTGGATGAACGATCAGCGGAACAGCGGCCGGGCGACCTGACAGCGAAGTTCACGGCCAGCCGATCACGCCTCGAAAGCGCAATTGAAAAGACGAAAGCAAAAAGCCCCGGATCGCTCCGGGGCTTTTGTTTTCGTAGCCCATCCTTCGAGGCTCGCTTCGCTCGCACCTCAGGATGATGACTTACAACGCGGCGTCATCCTGAGGTGCTCCGCGCTTGCGCGGAGCCTCGAAGGATGCGGTGCCGTGCCAATCAATACCGGTAGTGATCGTTCTTGAACGGGCCTTCGACCTTGACGCCGATGTAGTCGGCCTGGTCCTTCTTCAGCTCGGTGAGCTTGACGCCGATCTTGGCGAGATGCAGCCGCGCCACCTTCTCGTCCAGCGACTTCGGCAGCACGTAGACTTCCTTCTTGTACTTGCCGTCCTTGTTGTTGGCGAACAGTTCGATCTGCGCCAGCGTCTGGTTAGTGAACGACGCCGACATCACGAAGCTCGGATGCCCCATGGCGTTGCCGAGGTTCACCAGGCGCCCTTCCGAGAGCAGGATCATGCGCTTGCCGTCGGCGAAGGTGATCTCGTCGACCTGCGGCTTGATGTTGGTCCACTTCAGATTGCGCAGCGCGCCGACCTGGATCTCGTTGTCGAAGTGGCCAATGTTGCAGACAATGGCGCGATCCTTCATGGCGCGCATGTGCTCGATGGTGATGATGTCCTTGTTGCCGGTGGCGGTGACGAAGATGTCGGCGCGGGGCGCGGCGTCTTCCATGGTCACGACCTCGTAGCCTTCCATCGCCGCCTGCAGCGCGCAGATCGGATCGACCTCGGCGACCATGACGCGGCAGCCGGCCTGGCGCAGCGAGGCGGCCGAGCCCTTGCCGACGTCGCCGAAGCCCGCGACCATCGCGGTCTTGCCGCTCATCATCACGTCGGTGCCGCGGCGGATGCCGTCCACCAGCGATTCGCGGCAGCCATAGAGATTGTCGAATTTCGACTTGGTGACCGAGTCATTGACGTTGATCGCGGGCCACAGCAGCGTGCCGGCCTTCTGCATGTCGTAGAGACGATGCACGCCCGTGGTGGTCTCTTCCGACACGCCCTTGATGCTGTCAGCGATCGCCTTGAAGTAACCCTTCGGCTTTTCCTTGAGCTGCTTCTTGAGCAGCGCGAAGAACACTTCCTCTTCCTCGGAGCCGGGCTTGTCGAGGAACGCCGTATCGCCGTTCTCGGCGCGCAGGCCGAGGTGGACGTACATGGTGGCGTCGCCGCCGTCATCGAGGATCATGTTGGGATGGCCACCGCCATGCCAGTCGAACAGCTTCGCGGTGTAGTTCCAGTAGTCCTCCAGCGTCTCGCCCTTGATGGCGAACACCGGAATGCCGGCGGCCGCGATCGCGGCAGCGGCGTGATCCTGAGTCGAATAGATGTTGCAGGAGACCCAGCGGATGTCGGCGCCGAGCTCTTTCAGCGTTTCGATCAGCACCGCGGTCTGGATCGTCATGTGCAGGGAGCCCGCGATACGCGCGCCCTTGAGCGGCTTCTTCGGGCCATACTCTTCGCGCGTCGCCATCAGGCCGGGCATCTCAGTCTCGGCGAGCGAGAGCTCCTTGCGGCCGAAATCGGCGAGCTTGATGTCGGCGACGATGTAGTCGGAGAAGCCTGCGGGGGCCTTGGCGGTCGCGGTGGTCATGTTCAGGTCCTGACTAAGTTCTGAGTTGAACTGACCCTATGGGCCAGAGATGGAAAATCGTTATTCCGAGGCGCGAGTTCAGCGCAAAATCGACGTGTCAATTTTGTCGCGGGACGAGCGAACCCGGAATCCACACCACAGGGAGTATGGATTCCGGGCCTGCGCCAAGAGGCGCATCCCGGAATGACGTCAATATGACGCCCGATTACACCGCACTCTTCAGCTTCGGCGCGAGGTCGGTCTTCTCCCAGGAGAAACCGCCCTCGTTATCGGGCTGGCGGCCGAAGTGGCCGTAGGCCGAGGTGCGAGCGTAGATCGGCCTGTTGAGGTCGAGGTGCTTGCGGATGCCGCGCGGGGTCAGGTCCATCGCCTCCGCGACGACGCGCTCGAGCGTATCCTCAGGCACCTTTCCGGTGCCGTGGGTGTCGATGTAGATCGACAGCGGCCGCGCCACGCCGATGGCATAGGCGAGTTGCAGGGTGCAGCGGTCGGCGAGACCGGCCGCGACGATGTTCTTGGCGAGATAGCGCGCGGCATACGCCGCCGAGCGGTCAACCTTGGTCGGGTCCTTGCCGGAGAATGCGCCGCCGCCGTGCGGTGCCGCGCCGCCGTAGGTGTCGACGATGATCTTGCGGCCGGTGAGGCCGGAGTCACCATCCGGACCGCCGATGAAGAACTTTCCGGTCGGGTTGATGTGCCAGATGGTCTTGTCGGTGATCCACTCCTTGGGCAACGCCGCGCGCACATAGGGCTCGACGCGATCGCGCACCTGGTTGGAGCTCATGTCCTCGACGAGGTGCTGGTGCGACACCACGATCTCGCGCACGCCGACCGGCCTGCCCTTCTCGTATTGCACGGTGACCTGGCTCTTGGAGTCCGGCCCCAGCACCTTCTCCTTGCCGGCGTGACGGGCCTCGGAAATCAGGCGCAAAATCTTGTGGGCGTAGAAGATCGGCGCCGGCATCAGCTCCGGCGTCTCGTTGGTGGCGTAGCCGAACATGATGCCCTGGTCGCCGGCGCCCTCTTCCTTGTTGGTACCGGGCTGCAGCGCGTCGACGCCCTGTGCGATATCGGCCGACTGCGGATGCAGCAGGATTTCGACATCGCAGTTCTTCCAGTGAAACCCGTCCTGCTCGTAGCCGATGTCCTTGATCGCGTCGCGCACCACGCCTTCGATGTGGTCGTTGGTGACCGAAGCCGGTCCGCGGGTTTCACCGGCGATGACGACCTTGTTGGTGGTGGCCAGCGTCTCGCAGGCCGCGCGGATCGCCCAGGGGTCGACGCCGGCCTTCGGGCCCTCGCGGAAGAACAGATCGACGATTTCGTCCGAAATCCGGTCGCACACCTTGTCGGGATGTCCCTCGGACACCGATTCGCTCGTGAACAAATATGATCCGCGCATCAATCGACCCTTCATCCGCCAGAGGTGGCGGTCCTTTCTTAGCTGTGTTTCTGGAATGTCAGTCCCGGCGACGCGAGATGACGTAGGATTCGTCGTAGAACCAGAGCCCGTTGTGCTTGCGCAAAACCTCTCTGGTGGCGTCGAGGGTGCGGCCGCTTTGAGTCATCTCCGTCAACCGGTCATCTTCGACTTGGGCGACGTAGACCGCCGCGTTCCACGCTGCGAAAGCCGTTGAGGTTCCGATTTGCCCGGTGACCTCATTGGGCAGCGCTTCCATATCATAGCGGAAGATCGAACGATGGTCCGCGTATGCGTTGAAATTGAGGTCGCGCCCGGCGGAACCGAGCTCGTATTTCACCGCGCGCAATAGCTCATGACGGCTCACGGCGAAAGGGTTTTCTCCGGGCCAGACCGCCTGCACAATCTCCAGTCCGGGGTCCTGGCCATGAGAATGTATTCCTATCAAACGACCGCCGGGCCGCAGGCCCCGCGCCAGCGGCGCAATGATCCTCTTGGCCCGGAAATTCACGGAAGATTTTGCTCGGTAGGGCTGGGAAGCGATCACCAGATCGAAGTTGGCCTCGGCCCGCCCGGCTCGCGGAATCACCGAATCGAGGAGGAACTGCTGGTCCTCGCGATACAGCACCAGCACGACCGGGCGCTCGTAGATCGGCATCCCCGTGACCGGGCTGACGCTGGCCCGCCAGTTTTCCTCCAGAAACGGCTGGAGATCCCTGATCTGGGCCTCGAAATCGCCGGAAGCGGTCCCCCGCAACGCCACCTCGCGCCAGGCGAGGCCCGCCGCCGCCTGTGGTGACCGGGGCGCCAGCCACGGTGCCTCCGCGTAATACATGTTAGTCAGCACCATCACGGTGGCCGGATGCTCGAACAGCCGGTCCGGCACCTTGTCGAGGGTCAGCTTGATGTCCTCGAGGCTGAGTTCCTTGCCGGCGATGTAGAACGGCATCTGGGGAAACCGGCCATGCATGGACCGCATTACCCGGGCCAGCACGGTGCCGTCACCGACGCCCGCATCGAACACGCGCAGCGCCGGCGGACGCGGATGGATGCTGCCAAACTCCAGGGCGACCCGGTCGGCGATCACCCTCTTCTCGCTGCAGGTGTGGACGAACAGGAGATATTTTTGCCGGTTCTCGAAGAAGCGGAAATTGGCGCGGGGATCGCGCCGCTCGACCGGTTCGGGCGGCCGGACAGGCGCAGCGCCATCGGGCGACCCCGCCGCGATATAGGCCTCGATCCGGTTCAGCGTATCGATGGTGATGCGCTTGTTCTCGCGCAGCCGCGGCACCAGCTTACCGTCATTGACCGCGCGCCGGCCGAAGGTCGATTCCGCCATGCCAGCCAGGCGGCAATACGCGGAAATTTGGCTGAGCAATTCGTCGTTTGTCATCGCGGTGGTTATGAGGTCAGACAAGTGGGCAACGGCAGTCAATCAATCCGTCCTAACATCATCTGCCCACTATTAAAATCCCGGCAGGGTCTGCTATGACGCTCCCACATAATTTGGGCGCCCTGTTCCGGGTCGTCACCAGCCATAGGTTGTTCGATGCGTATCGCCATGATTGGCACCGGCTATGTGGGTCTGGTGTCCGGTGCTTGTTTTGCCGATTTTGGACACCAGGTCACCTGCGTCGATCGAGACGCTGACAAGATCGCAGCGCTTCGCCGTGGCGAAATCCCGATTTTCGAGCCTGGTCTAGACGCGCTGGTGGCCACCAACGTCAAAGCAGGGCGGCTGTCGTTCACGACCGATCTTGCCGGGCCGGTCGCTGATGCAGATGCGGTGTTCATCGCAGTCGGCACCCCGTCCCGGCGCGGCGACGGCCATGCCGACCTCAGTTACGTCTATGCAGCGGCGCGCGAGATCAGCCTGGCGCTGAAGGGCTTCACCGTCGTTATCACCAAATCGACCGTACCGGTCGGAACCGGGGACGAGATCGAACGCGTGATCCGCGAGGTCAACCCGTCGGCCGACGTGGTCGTTGCCTCGAATCCAGAGTTCCTGCGCGAAGGTGCGGCAATCCGCGACTTCAAGTTTCCCGATCGCGTCGTGGTCGGCACCTCCGACGAACGTGCGCGAAAAGTGCTCGGCGACATCTACCGGCCGCTGTCGCTCAATCAAGCGCCGCTGATGTTCACTGCGCGTCGCACCGCCGAACTAATCAAGTACGCTGCCAACGCCTTCCTCGCGACCAAGATCACCTTCATCAACGAGATCGCCGACCTGTCCGAAAAGGTTGGCGCCGACATACAGGAGGTCGCGCGCGGCATCGGGCTCGACAACCGTATCGGCACCAAATTCCTGCATGCCGGTCCCGGCTATGGCGGCTCCTGCTTTCCCAAGGACACCCGTGCGCTGGTCAAGATCGCGGAGGATCATGACACCCAGCTCCGGATCGTGGAATCCGTCGTCACCGTCAACGACAACCGCAAGCGCGCCATGGCGCGCAAGGTTGTCAATGCGCTCGGCGGTAACTTGCGCGGCAAAACCATTGCTGTGCTCGGCCTCGCCTTCAAGCCCGACACCGACGACATGCGCGAGGCACCGTCGATTCCGCTGATCACCGGCCTCCTCGATATGGGCGCGAAGGTCCGTGCTTTCGATCCGGAGAGCATGAAGGAGGCGCGGCGCGAGCTTCCCGACATCGACTATTGCGACAACGCCTACGCCTGCGCGGAGGGAGCGGACGCACTGGTCATCGTGACCGAATGGGTCCAGTTCCGCGCGCTCGACTTGCTGCGCCTGAAGACGATCATGAAGCAGCCCGTCGTGATCGACCTGCGTAACGTCTATCGCTCGGAAGATATGCAGGTGCTCGGCTTCGTTTACGATAGCGTCGGCCGAGGTAAAACCTAAGCCAACAACTCCCGCCGAAACGCCTTCCAACCAACTTGCCAGGCTTAATTTTTTGCCCGGCCGGTCTTCGTCCCACAGATGGACGATCCGCTGCGTCACGCCTACTCGTATCAACATTGGTCAGCAGCGCATGTCCGCCGACGTAGTCATTCCCATCGCTGTATCTTTTCCGCCTAGATCTTGAGCCAAAAATTATTCCTCAAAATTCAATAAGGCGCAGCCGATATGCGTTGGGCATTGGAATATCCTTCTTGATGGATTAGATTCTCGTCTCACGACGAACTGCCGAGAACAATGCGTAGCTTTGTATTTCTTGTTTTTTCCGCTGCCTGGTTAACGGGATGTGGGCTGGATTCTCAGCCACTACCGCTTTCTCCGGCCGCTCCACCACTAGAGAAAATAGCCGACGTTAAATCAGTTGCTCTGGCCACCAAACTTTCAGCGCCTATTGAGTATTCCGATCCAGTAAAGGCCCCAAGTATTACCGGCTATCCTTGGCTCGTCTGTGTTCGTAGTACGGCTACCGATCTATCTCGGAGGCGGCCCTACTCCTTGTTCTACAGAGACAATGCGATGGCTGAATATCGATTGTCATCCGTTAGCGACGACTGCGGCACTGCCAACTATCACGCGATGCCAGCCTCTTAGATTTAAAAGTCTCTTTTGTATCTAGAATAAGTCCTTATTCAAGATTTTGCTGACTACAAACACTGTGTAGACTGTCACACGGTGCCGTCCTCGTCACTGTAACAGCTTTCGGGGGAGATGGTGTGAACACGCGGCCCGTCATCGTCCTCACCGCTGTAGCAGCTTTCGGAAGAGATAGTGTGAACACGTGGCTCGACATCGCTCTCGTCGATGGTCACGTCCTGTTCCGGCTGGATCTCGTTCCGAGCGACAGGTTCGTGCTCGATCGTTTTCTCCGGGATTTCGCCATTCATCGGGTGCGGCATTGAGCAGCGAGAAACGGCGCGCGCTGACAACGGCGGTTTTCTCGCTGGCGAGCATCTGACATTCATGGGCAAGGACCCGAGCAGCCCTCCCCCGGGAGACAGCCTCTCGAAATTCGTCGTGCCGCTTGATCCAGGCGTCGATCGTTGCGCAGGAGATTCCCATCGCGCCAGCGGCTGCGGTCAGCGAGAGCCCGTTGGCCATGAGCGCAACCACGATAGCGCAAGCATCTGGCGTGTAGTCAGCTGGCGTTTCCCATCGCTTGCTATTCGCCATGTTCGGCCTCCATGCGCGCGTAGGAGGCCGTCGATACGGGATCATTGGAAGCAGTCATGCAGCACCTGTTATGTTGCACAGGCCAAACCGGGCACGGATGCTGCAAGACACCGGAAATTGCTGCTTTCGAGACAGGACGTTTTTTGAAGGCAGTTTCGATTTAATACGATACCTCAATAGGTTGTCGGCGTGCCCAATAGATGCTCGATGACAGTCTTATGTTGGCATGCCGTCGCGCCTCCTTCGGCAGATGCTCCTGCAATACCTCCACGAGTCGCGCGAAAGGTCCCAACTCGGCTTCAGAACTCCCGGCCTTTGGCGCCGCAGTGGCTAAGCCATTTTGCTCTGCAATGCTGGTCAGCTCTCGAATCCAATGCTTCCAACTGACCCCATCGCGGAACACGTTAGCGTCCGTATCATCCAGTTCCGTCAGCGCTTGCTTGCAGGCCCCCCTCAATGAAACATCACTTCGCCGAGCGCCTGAAACAACTGCTCGTACGGCTCCGTTTTGAGGTGAGGCGAGGAGAAATGCTCTTTGATGGCAGATTGCGCAAAGGCACCTGCGTCACCTCCCGCCATTGAAAATTTCGTCCAGAGTTTATCGGATGCAGCCTTGATCGCGTGAACCATATCGATCGCCGGCTTCGACGATTTGGCGTTTCGCTCAAAGACCTCGGACGCCAGAAATCTATTCGTTGCTTCAACGATATCCTGGCGAACGGGATCGGACAGCGGACAGCCGTAGGCAGCCTCGACTTTCTTCCAACTTTCATCCGTAAGCGAGAATTCCGGAGAAGGACCGATCGCTCCCGATATTGGTAGCTTGCGTGGAGGACGTCCCATGGCTGTTCACCTCCTGCCCGCAAAGACCTGCCATCTGCGGTGAAATTTACCTCACTGGGACCGCCAACCACCCAGCATTTTTTTGAAGCATTCTCCAACTGAAGCATCGGCTTTGGCAGTCGTTGATAGCCAAGCGCGCGCCTACTCGGCGGCATTGGCACGAGTTCGCTCTATGCCCCCCCGTGAGCACGGCTGGCGAGCAGCTAGGCTTGGCAATTGAGAAGCATCCTCGTCGAGGAGCCACGCAAACCTAACCCCACACCTCCTGTGCGACCTCGACCGCGAGGCGCAGCTTGGCCCACTGCTCTTCCTCGCTCAACACGTTGCCTTCTTCAGTGGACGCAAAGCCGCACTGGGGCGAGACCGCGAGTTGCTCCAGCGGCGCGAACTTCGCCGCCTCCCGCAGGCGACGCATGATGTCGTCTTTCTTCTCCAGCTCACCGAATTTCGACGTGATGACGCCGACAACCACGACCTTGTTGCCCTTGGGCAGGAAGCGCAGCGGCTCGAAACCGCCGGCGCGGTCGGAATCGTATTCGAGGAAGTAGCCGTCGTAGTTGATCTTGCCGAGCAGCGTTTCCGCCACCGGCTCATAGCCGCCCGACGAGATCCAGGTGGAGCGGAAATTGCCGCGGCACACATGCGTCGTGATCACCATGTCGGACGGGCGTTCGGCGATCGCGTAGTTGATGACGCGCTCGTAGATTTCCTGCAGGCCGTCCGGATTGTCGCCGCGGTCGCGCGACTTCTGCAGCTCTTCCTGCGAGCATAGATAGGCCCACACGGTGTCGTCGAACTGCAGATAGCGACAGCCGGCGTCATAGAACGCCTTCACCGCCTTGCGATAGGTCTTGGCGAGATCCTCGAAGAACAGTTCGAGATCGGGATAGACGTCCTTCGAGATCAACTTGCGACCGCCGCGGAAATGCAGCACCGCCGGCGACGGGATCGTCATCTTCGGCGTCACATGCGCGACCTCGCACTGCTTCTTGAGGAAGCGGAAATGATCGAGCATCGGATGGTTGTCTGGAAAATCCAGCTTAGCGACCACGCGGATCGCATCGTGACGGGTCTGCACGCCTGCGAACTGGATGCCGACATCGGGATGAAACAGTTCGCACCCAATCAGATGGCTGAGGAAGTCGAAATGCCACCACGAGCGGCGGAATTCGCCGTCGGTCGCGAGCTTCAATCCGATCGAGGCCTGCTTATGCACCACCTTCTCGATTTCGAGATCTTCCGCCTTGCGCAGATCGGCCGCCGAAATCTCACCCTTTTCGAGCTTGGCGCGCGCCTCCTTGATACGCGGCGGGCGCAACAGGCTGCCCACTTCATCGGCGCGGAACGGCGGTTTGGTCCTCAGCATCGTCTTACTCCCACTAGCAATTCGAATGGCCGCACAAGCCGAAGGTCAATGTTCCGCCGCGCCGCCCGATACACCAAGAAAGCGCTCGAGCGTGGCGGGATCCGCCTTCAACGCCTGGCTCGGCGCGTCGTGAACAATAGCGCCGCGCTCCAATATCACAACCCGGTCGGCGAGGCCGAGAATCTTCTGCGCGTTCTGCTCGACGACGATCGAGCAGATGCCGCCGGCGCGGGTGATCTTGCCAAGCGCCGCCAAAAGCTCCTCGACGATGATGGGCGCCAATCCTTCAGTCGGCTCATCGAGCAACAGCACTTGCGGATTAAGCGTCAGCGCGCGGCCGATCGCCAGCATCTGTTGCTCGCCGCCGGACAACTGATTGCCGAAATTCCGGCGGCGTTCTTCCAATCGCGGAAACATCTCGTAAACCTTGTCCACGGTCCACGGTCCCGGCTGCGCAACGGCGGTCATGTTTTCTTCGACCGTCAGGGAGCGGAAGATGTTGCGCTCCTGCGGCACCCAACCGATTCCGGCACGCGCGCGTTGATCGGGGCGCAGCGCGGTGATGTCCTTGCCGCCGAGCCTGATGCTACCGCTGAAACGCCGCGTCACACCGACAATCGAATTGATCAGCGTAGTCTTGCCGGTGCCGTTGCGGCCGAGCAGAGCCAGCACTTGACCTTCTACGAGACCAAGCGTCATCTCGGGCAGCACGACGGCCTGACCGTAACCGGCCCGCAAATTGTCAATGGCGAGAAGATCAGGCATCGGCGCCCTCGCCGAGATAGACCGCCTTAACGCGCGGATCGCGGGCCACCTCGTCCGGCGAACCTTCGACCAGCAGCGCGCCGGACACCAACACGGAGATGCGGTCCGCGAAGATGAACACGAGATCCATGTCGTGCTCGATCAGAAGCACCGTGACCTCGCGCGGCAGAGCAGCGACCGCAGCCAGAATATCGTGACGCTCGCTTTCGGGAACGCCAGCGGCGGGTTCATCAAGCAACAACACGCGCGGTTTTGTCGCGATCGCGACCGCGATCTCCAGCAGGCGCTGCTTGCCGTAGGGCAGCGTGGCCGTGCGTTCGTTCATGACGTCGAGCAGATGGAAGCGCGCGAGGTTCTCTGCGATCTCGTCGTTGACATCGCCGCGCGTGCCCATGCGCCGCCACCAGTCGCCGCCGTGACCGAGACGTTCGGACACCGCGAGGCCGACGGTCTCGAGTGGCGTCAGGTCGGGATAGAGCTGATTGATCTGAAAGGTACGTGACAAGCCCTGCAACACGCGCCTGTGCACCGGAAGGTCCGTGATGTCGTTACCTTCAAGCCGAATGCAGCCGCTGTTCGGCTTCAGCACGCCGGTCAAAAGATTGATGACGGTGGTCTTGCCGGCGCCGTTGGGCCCGATCAGCGCATGACGGGCACCGGCCGCGATCTGCAGCGACAGATTCTGCGTCACCGCGAGTCCGCCGAACTGCTTGTTCAGGCCGATGGTTTCGAGGGCGATGGTCATGACGCATCTCCGCCGGAAACCGCGGCGGACGCCTTGCGCCCGAACTGCTGCACCACTCGGTGCGGCAACCACATCACCCAGCGATGCAACCGCTCGCGCCCGATCATCACGACGACGACGAATACGAGGCCGATCCAGAACATCCAGTATTGCGGCGTGATCGAGGAGAAGACATCCTGCAGCACCTTGAACACCACAGCGCCGATCAGGCCGCCATAGAGATAGCCGGTGCCGCCGAGCACCAGCACCAGCATCAGGTCGGCGGAGCGTTCGAACGAGAACACGTCGAGCGAGGCCAGCGCCGTGGTCTGCGTAAACACCGCACCGGCCACGCCCGCGTAGAACGCCGCCAGCGTGTAGATTGCGATCAGCCGTCGGTTGACGGGAATGCCGATCGCCGAAGCGCGCAGCGGGTTGTTGCGGATCGCCCGCAGCGACAGCCCGAACGGCGAATGGACGATGCAGCGCGCCAGCAGGAACAGCACGAACAGCACGGCGAGATTGTAGAAGAAGCCAACCTTGCCGAAGATGTCGAAGGCAAACAGCCCGAAGATCGGCTGAATGACGATGCCCTGCAGCCCGTCGGTACCGCCGGTGATGTCGGAGAATTTTTCAGCCAGCGCTTCCAGCAGCAGCGCGATGCCGAGCGTCACCATCAGACGGGTCAGATCGACGCCGCGGATGACGAGAAAACTGGTGAAGAATCCCAGCACCGCGGCGATCAGCCCGGCTGCGATCAGCGCCAGAACCGGCTCCGGGATAAAACCGTGCAGCGCGATCAGTCCCGCGGAATAGGCACCGACGCCGAAAAACGCCGCATGGCCGAGCGAGACGATGCCGGCATAACCCAGGATCAGGTCGAGCGACAGCGCGAACAGTCCAAGCCGCAGGATTTCGGTCATGATCAGATAGCGCGACGGAAACAGGAATCCGCAGGCCAGCAATGCGAGCCAGAACACGATCTCGGCCGGCCGCCAGCGCGCGGCGCGTGTCGCATGCTCGGACATATCAGGCATCGACGCCATGTCAGCGCGCCGCCGTGCGGCCGAACAGGCCGTTTGGACGCCAGATCAGGATCACGATCATGATGGCGTAGATGATGAACGGGCCGAGCTTCGGCACGTAGTATTTGCCGGCGACGTCGCCGATGCCGAGCAAGAGCGAGGCAAGAAACGGCCCGGTGATGCTGGACGAACCGCCGACGGTGACGACAATCAGGAAGTAGATCATGAACTTCAGTGGAAAATACGGATCGAGCCCGAGGATTTCCGCGCTCAGCGCGCCACCGAGACCGGCAAGCCCGCACCCGAATGCGAACGTCAGCGCGAACACCTGCGGCACGTTGATGCCGAGGCCACTTGCGGCACGCGGATCGTCCACGGACGCCCGCAGCCTGCTGCCGAAGCGGGTGCGCGACAGGATGAGCTGAAGCCCCAAGGTCAGCAGGCCGCAGATCACGATGATCATCAGCCGGTAACGGCCGATGCCGACGCCGAAGAAGTCAATCTGACCGTCCAGCACCGCCGGCAGCTTGATGAACACCCGCGACGACCCCATGATGTAGTCGACCGCCGCCACCGCCATGAACACGAGGCCGATGCTGAACAGCACCTGGTCGAGATGGCCGCGTGTGTAGAGGTGCCGATAGAGCCCGCGCTCGAAGACCACACCGATCAGCGCACTCGCCACAAACGCGAGTGGCAAGGCGGCAAAGAACGGCCAGCCGGACTGATTGACCAGAACGGCACACACATAGCCGCCGGCCACGGCGAACGCGCCGTGGGCGAGGTTGACGAAGTTCATCAGGCCAAGCGTGACCGCGAGTCCGCAGGCCAGCACGAACAACAGCATGCCGTAGGCGACGCCGTCGAACAGGATGGTCAGGAGCGTGGTCATCTTGACAGACTCGCGGCAACGGCCGTCGTCCTGAGGTTTTGCGGCCCTCGAAGGGCGACGGCACACTTTGACCGCCATCCTTCGAGGCTCGCCGCGAATGCGGCTCGCACCTCCAGCGACAATGGCGAAGCCATTGCGCGGGGATGACGGTTTGGCCGTAGAACGATCACTTCTTCGTCTTGCCGGGGTCCTTGACGTCCTTGAAGGTCTCGAATTCGACGTTCCAGAGCTGGCCGTTCTTCTTCTCGACCTTGCGGATGTAGACGTTCTGCACGATGTCGCGCGTCTCGGGATCGATGGAGATCGGGCCGCGCGGGCTTTCCCACTTCATCCCCTTCATGGCCGCGATCAGCGAGTCGCCATCGGCCTTGCCGCCGGTCTTCTGGAGCGCGGCATAGATCAGATGAATGCCGTCGTAGCCGCCGACCGCCATGAAGCCCGGCCGCTGGTTGTAGGCCTTCTCATAAGCGGCGAGAAACTCCTTGTTCTCTTTCGACTGATGATCGGCCGAGTAGATATGCGCGGTCACCGCGCCGAGCGCGGCATCGCCCATGTTGTTGAGCAGATCATCATCCATGACGTCGCCCGGCCCGATCACCTTGATGCCGCTCTTGTCGAGCCCGCGTTCGGCATATTGCTTCATGAAATTGCCGCCCTGCCCGGCCGGCACGAACACGAACATGGCGTCCGGCTTGGCATCCTTCATGCGCTGCAGGAACGGCGCGAAATCCGGGTTGGCCAGCGGCACCTTGACCTCCTCGACAATCTGGCCGCCGCCCTTCGTGAAATGCTCCTTGAAGAATTTCAGCGCGTCGTTGCCCGGCGCATAGTCCGAGGTCAGCGTCGCCACTTTCTTGATGCCGTTCTTGACGGCCCAGTCACCGATGATCGTCGACGACTGCCCCAGGGTAAAGCTTGTGCGCACGATATAAGGCGACTTCTCGGTGATGATCGAGGTGCCCGCCGCCATGACCACTTCCGGCACCTTGGCCTGGGTCGCCAGCGGCGCCGCGGCGAACGCGGCCGGCGTGATGCCGAAGCCAGCGATGATGTTGACCTTGTCGTTGACGATCAATTCCTGCGCGAGCCGCTTGGTATTGTCGGGGACCGCGGCATCATCCTTGAGAATGACTTCGACCTTCTTGCCGGCGACGGTGTCGCCATGCTGCTTCATGTAGAGCTTGACCGCGTTGTCGATCTGCTTGCCGGTCGAGGCTTGGCCTCCGGTCATCGGAAGGATCAACCCGATCTTCACGGTGTCGGCAGCGTGAGCGGAAAATGCCGACCCACCGACCAGCGCGGCCGCCGCCACGGCTCCCAGCAACATATTTGCGCGAATGGACATGAGCACTCCTCCCCTCCTCGGTTTCACGTGTTGAACCGCGCTTCCGGTTCTTCGTCAGCACCATAGACGGAATTTTTGCCAGATGCTGCGGCGGCATGGCGTCTCACGCCCACCATGTTGTCAATCGAAACTATGGACTCGTTTGCATTGTGAAACTTTGCAGAGAGGACGCGGGAAACGCCGATTGTGCCGAGGCACTCGCCTCTAATGGATGAAAGATATCCGATCGACAATTCAGGTATTAAAATACCATCATGCTATACGCTAATCTTTCGGGAAGATCGACGGCTCTATAATCCGTGGATGATCTGGCCAAGTGCCCCGGAAAGCGAGGCGCCGCCCTGTAATTTCCACACCGGAAGACTAGTCGTCCCGCCATGACGTATCGCGCGTTTCGTATCCCGGTTCTGCTTTACGTGCTGCCGATCCTGTGCAGCCTTGGCGGATGCGGCAGCATCAACTCCCATCTCGCGGGCGTGGGCGAGGTCATTCCGCAATGGGCCGGCGGCCTTCCGGCGGATGCGCCGGCGCGGCCGGGAACCGCGAAGTACGAGCAAGAGATGAAGGAGCGGGAGCGCGAGCGCCTGACGCCGAAAACGAACGAGCCGAAGACGAACGACACGGCCCAGTCACCGAACAGCAACGCGATGGGCGCGGCCCACTAGGGCCGGCCGCCTGCCAGCCGCTCAATCCATGAACACCACGGTCTTGCGGCCGTTCAGGATCACCCTGTCCTCGAGGTGATGACGGATGGCGCGGGCTAGCACCCGACGCTCGATATCCCGCCCCTTGCGGACCAGCGTATCGGGGGTATCGCGATGGCTGATGCGCTCGACGTCCTGATCGATGATCGGGCCTTCGTCGAGATCGCTGGTGACGTAGTGCGCGGTCGCGCCGATCAGCTTCACGCCGCGCTCATGGGCCTGATGATACGGCCGCGCGCCCTTGAATCCCGGCAGGAATGAATGGTGGATGTTGATGCAACGCCCCGACAGGCTGGCGCTCATCTCATTGGACAGAATCTGCATGTAGCGCGCCAGCACCACCAGATCGGTGCCGGTTTCCGCCACCAGTTTCAGGATCGCGGTTTCCTGCTCGCGCTTGGTCTCCTTCGTCACAGGCAGGTGATGAAACGGAATGTCACCGAAATCGAGATGCGCATAGGTCTCACGCGGGTGATTGGAGACGATGGCCGTCGGGGTCATCTCGAGTTCGCCGGTGCGCCAGCGATAGAGGATGTCGACCAGGCAGTGATCGGACTTGGAGACGAGGAGCATCACCTTCTGATGCGCGGCGCGGTCGCGCATACACCAGGTCATGGCGAAGCGATCGGCGATCGCGGCAAAGCCAGTCTGCAGCGCCGGCAGCGTCACCGCGAGGTCCGCGGCGGTAAACACCACCCGCATGAAGAAGTGGCTGGTCTCGGCGTCGTTGAACTGCTGGGCGTCGACGATGTTCTGGCCATTGTGGGCCAGGAATGTAGACACAGCGGACACGATCCCCGGCCGGTCGGGACAGGAGAGCGTCAGCACATATTGATGTTCGGACATGGACGTACTGGGGGATATGATGAGGCGGGGAACCGGTTTTCGAGCCCTGCTCTATCACCGACAATGCACTTGCGCCACTCCTGGGTGGAGCAGCACAATGAACGCGGTAAACGCAAATCCGCGAACCGATCGAACCCATGGCTAATCGACTCTCCGGCACCCGCATTCTGATCCTGGAAGCGCGCGAGGAAGCGCAATTCTCCCGCCTGCTCGCGGAGCAAGGTGCCGAGGTCCTGCAATGCCCGATGTTCACCATCCGCGATACGCCGGACCCCTCGCCCGTCGAGGACTGGATCAGGCGCTGCATCGAGAGCCCGCCTGCCGATCTGGTGCTGACCACCGGCGAAGGATTGCGGCGCCTGGTCAAGGCCGCGCAGCGGATGGCCCAGGATCATGCGTTCATCGCCGCCATCGGCAAGTCACAGACGTTCGCGCGCGGCCCCAAGCCGGGCAACGCGCTGCGCGAGATCGGACTGGAGGCGGCGATCACGACCGATAAACCGACTTCCGAAGGCATCGCCGCCACGCTGGCGCGGCTCGATCTCGCCGGCCATCGCGTCGGTCTGCAGCTTTATCCCGACCGCGACCACAGCGCGCTGATCGGAAAGATCACCGCGCAGGGCGCAACAGTCGATCCAGTGCTGCCGTATATTTATGATGCGAGTGCAGCCGAAACCAACATCATCGGCGCAATCGAAGCCATGGCCGAAGGCTGGGTCGATGCCATCGCGCTGACGAGTTCGGGACAGGTTCGCCGGCTCGTGGAAGTCGCGCGCATCCATCGCTGCGAGGACAAGCTGCGCGCCGGGCTCAACCGCGTAAAGATCGCATCGGTTGGACCTGTGGTCTCGGACGAGCTAAAATCTTACGGCCTGCGGACAGATATTATACCTGAGAATGACGCGTTCTTCATGAAGCCGCTGATCCTGGCGATGGCAGCGAACTTTGGGAAACCAGCACGATCTCGATTGTAGCTATCGGCGACGGCTCGACCACAAGGGTCCGAAAGGCTATATGGCCAAGTCGTACAGTTGGGAGCTTGATGACCGGCCGTGATCTTGATCCAAGAATTGCTTTTGTCGTTGCTGACCATCGTTGTCGCAGCGGCCCTTTCGTTTACCCTGACCTGGCTGCTGATGCCAGTGCTGCAACGCTACGCGCTTGCCAAACCGAACGCACGTTCCTCCCACAGCCTTCCGACTCCACAAGGCGCCGGGATCGCCGTCATTGCTGCGACGCTTGTCACCGCCGCCGCTTTCGCGGCCATGACGAGGACGGAGATTTCCATCTACGCGCTGGGCGCGACATTCTTTATCGCTGTTGTAGGCGCAGCGGACGATGTCAGGTCGCTTCCGGTTCTCGCCCGTCTGCTCGCCCAGGCGATTGCGGTGGGAGCGATCCTCTCGACATGGCCGGACGACACCCGGATCTTTCCGCTCGGACCACTCTGGATCGAGCGCGGCATCCTGCTGTTGGCCGGCATCTGGTTCGTCAACCTCGTCAACTTCATGGACGGCCTAGACTGGATGACGGTCGCAGAAGCCGTTCCCATCGCGGGGGCGATCGTCGCGCTGGGGTTGCTAGGTTACTTGCCACCGATGACCGCGGTCGTCGCGGGCGCGCTCGGCGGTGCCTTGATTGGTTTCGCGCCTTTCAATCGGCCGATTGCAAAAGTCTTTCTCGGAGACGTTGGTAGCCTACCCATCGGCCTTTTACTGGGTTGGTGCCTGCTCGAACTCGCGTATCGGGGACATCTTGTCGCCGCACTGCTGTTACCGCTCTACTATCTCGCCGATGCTACCATAACGATGTTACGCCGCCTCGCTACCGGCGAAACAATTTGGGCGGCTCATCGCTCACACTTCTATCAGCGTGCCACGGATAACGGATTTACGGTTTTGCGAGTTGTAACGACTACGTTCGCTCTCAACCTTGTGCTTGGCGCGCTGGCGATAGCATCCACGGCTACATCTTCTCTGAAGACAAAGACCCTTCTTCTATTCGTGGGCGCCGGAGCAGTCGCATGGGTAATGCAATCGTTCGCACGGCCCTCTCCCAGCAAACAGCAAACTCGCGGTTGACAGTGTTCCGCAACGAGCGTGATCCGTAGAGACTACTAGGTAGAGGCGGAATTGCGTTCCTTGCGGCGCGGTCAAACAACACGTGAACGCGAGCCTCAATTCTGCTCTTGCCCGCCGCAGTCGCACCGGGCGTGCTCGAACGGACGCCAGAGAAAACACATAGATCACACGACCTGTGAAAACAACGAGAGCCTAAGCCCACGCGTGACGTCAAATCTGGCGGCAGCATCACGATGGTTCACGTCCGAATGAACAGCCAATCAACATACAACCCCGACAATGCCAGACCATCATTCTGATCGAGCGACCGCGCATGCGATCAGCCGAAGAGGAGCCCATCTTGGCCAGTCAACGAATAGCTGGGATTAATCTTTGGTCTAGATCATCGTCAAAACGAGGAGTATTTCTTGATGGCGTTGAACGTGTACTGCGAAAAATAAAATGACGCCCTAAGCGGGCCAAAGCCTTCGATCTGCCGGTAGGTTTCCCAAACCTTTTTTGCCGAATTGACTTTGCCGCGCGAGACCGAGCCCTGTACGACGCGGTAACGCATCAGGTCCTCATGCAGCGCCAGCGCAGTATATCCCCTACGCAGCACGCTGAGCCATAGGACGAAATCATCGTAATACGTCTTGATCATCCGCACGTCGCCGGTCTGAGTCCGGTCGAGGATCGCAGTGGACGTTGCAATCGCGGTGTTCCCGAGCAACTGGTGATAAGTCAAAGAATCCGGAACTACGATAACGCGACCTTCATTGTCTCCATTCTGGTCAACACGGCGAAATTGCGTGTAACTCAGCGGCGCGTTGGTACGGCCCATGAAATCCAACTGGTGGGCGAGTTTCTCCGGCAACCACCAATCATCGCTGTCTAGAAATGCGATATATCGCCCGCTTGCGGACGCCAGTGACGCATTCCGCGCCATGGCGGGCCCCTGATTGACCTGCTGGGCGATCAGTTTGATCCGCGATTCCGAAGCAGCATACCGACCGATGACATCACGAGTATTGTCCGGAGAGCAGTCATCAGTGATGAGCATCTCCCAATTAGGATAGGTCTGCGTAATCACAGATTCGATGGTTTTGCCGATATAGCCAGCCGCCTTGTAGGCAGGTGTGATAATGGAAACCAGTTCGGTTGACGACGACATTGCTAATTACTTCGCATTAAGGCTTTTCGGGCTATCGGGATTCGGCTCCAATCATACCCAGTAGATTACCGTTGACTTGGCCGCCTCTTCCGCGATTCCAGGCAGTGTCCTTTCAGTTCATCAAAAGCGAGCGGAAGTAGCTCACCGTTTCCCTGAGGCCGTCCTCCAGCCCAACCGTTGGTGTCCAATCTAGCCGGTCCGCAGCGAGCGAGATGTCCGGCTTGCGCTGCTTCGGATCGTCCTGCGGAAGCGGAAAGAAAATCAACTTAGACTTCCCCCCGACGAGTCGTAACACACTCTCGGCGAGTTCAATCATGGTGTACTCGTCGGGATTGCCGACGTTGATCGGACCGGTCAGATCGTCGGAAGACCGCATCAAGCGGACCATCCCTTCGATCAGGTCGTCGACATAGCAAAACGACCGCGTCTGTTTGCCATCTCCGTAGATGGTGATGTCTTTATTCTTCAACGCCTGAACAATAAAATTGCTGACAACCCGACCATCGTTGGGATGCATTCGCGGGCCGTACGTATTAAATATCCGCATCACCTTGATGCGCAGGCTGTGTTGTCGATAGTAGTCGAAAAACAATGTTTCAGCGCAGCGCTTGCCTTCGTCATAACAGCTTCTCGGACCGATCGGATTTACACGGCCCCAATAAGCTTCGGGTTGCGGATGAATTTCTGGATCGCCATACACCTCCGAGGTTGAAGCCTGCAGAATGCGCGCCTTTACGCGCTTGGCAAGCCCAAGCATATTGATTGCGCCGTGTACACTGGTTTTCGTGGTTTGCACCGGATCGCGCTGGTAATGGATAGGACTCGCCGGACACGCAAGGTTGTAGATTTCATCAACTTCGACGTAGAGTGGGAACGTCACATCATGGCGCATCAATTCGAAACTTGGATTGTTTAGCAAGGCCGCTAGATTCTTCTTATTGCCAGTATAGAAGTTGTCGATACAGAGGACATTGTAACCGTCGCGGACCAGTCGTTCACACAGATGCGAGCCAAGAAAGCCGGCGCCTCCGGTTACGAGAATTCGGTTATCTTCCATTGTTGCTGCCTTGAACTCTGCGGACGACGACTTGCGCCCGGCTGTGTTTAGTGCATTTCCCGACTAACAAGATCAAGCAGGACCTGCACCACGCGATCCTGTTCGGGATTGGTCAACCCTGGAAACATTGGAAGGGAAATCGCAGAGTTATAGTAAGCCTGTGCTTCAGGAAACGCGTCGGGCCGTGCCCCCAGATCGCGATAATAGGGTTGGTTGCAAACCGGAATATAATGGACTTGAACCCCGATTCCCGCCTGCCGCAGGCCGATAAATACGGCCTTGCGGATCGATGGATCGGGCACCTTGATCGGATACAGATGGTAGGCGGACAACCCAGCCGGATCCTGCCAGGGACGGACGATCTTGTTGCCCGCGAGCAGCTTATCATAGCGCTCTGCCAATTCGCGACGGCGAGCCAGAAAGCCTTCCAGTTTCTTGAATTGGCTAAGTCCCAGTGCGGCCTGAATATCGGTGAGCCGATAATTAAAGCCAAGGCCATGCTGCTCATAATACCATGGGCTCGCATCCTTCTCTTCAAGAGCCTCGGCGTCCCGAGTCATGCCGTGATTCCGGAAATGGGCGAGTCTCTGAAATAACTTTGCATCATTGGTGAGTGCCATGCCGCCCTCACCAGTCGTCAGTATCTTCACCGGGTGGAAGCTCAACACCGTAATGTCAGCAAAGTGGCCGCTGCCGACACGATTCCCCTTGTAGACTGCACCAAGCGCATGAGATGCATCATCAATGATCGCAAAGCCGTATTTGCGAGACAGGTCGTAAATTCGATCAGCTTCAGCACTTTGCCCAGCGAAGGCGACTGTCACCACCACGGTTGGTAGCGCGTTGACTTTGCGCGCTGCGATCAGTTTCTCTTCTAACCGATCTGCGCTCATGCAATAGGTGCGCGGATCGATATCCACGAAGTCGACGTCGGCGCCGCAGTACCGGCCGCAATTTGCCGATGCGAGAAAAGTGTTCGGCGAAGTCCAGAGCCGATTGCCGGGCTCTAAGCCCAAAGCTAACGCCGCTATATGAAGGGCCGCGGTAGCATTGACGACAGAAACCGCGTAACCAGCTCCACAATAATCCGCGAGGGCGCGCTCAAAAGCCGTCACCGTCGGCCCTTGCGTCAACCAGTCTGACCGCAATATCTCGGAAACAGCGTTGACGTCACTGTCGTCGATCGACTGCCTTCCATAAGGAATAGTCATAACGTCGGCTCGATTAAGGAACGGATTTCCGGCACAGTTAAGAACCATGGATTGTCGCCGGAGCTGTATTCGAATTCGTTCTCAATCAATCTACCATTCTCTCCACGCCCGTTGACGCGGAAATCAGGATGGGTGTGGAACGTGATGCTGGGCTGAATCACGTAGTGATCGTTGAATTCGATAGTTAGCCGCGCGTCGTCGCGGGTGACCATCAATTCATGAAGTTTCTCGCCAGGGCGGATTCCGATTTCATGCAATGTCAAACCAGGTGCGATAGCCTCGGCCAAATCGACAATGCGTGCGGAAGGTATCTTCGGCACAAAGATCTCGCCACCATGCATACGCGCGAGATTGGTCAGAACGAAATCAACGCCCTGCTGCAATGTAATCCAGAAGCGCGTCATGCGTGGATCGGTGATCGGCAGTTCCTTTGCGCCACCGCGCAGCAGCTCCCGGAAAAAGGGTACAACCGAGCCACGTGATCCGACGACATTGCCATAGCGCACCACCGAAAAACGCGTGCCAGTGGTGCCAGCCATGTTGTTGGCTGCAACGAACAGCTTGTCGGAAGCAAGTTTGGTCGCGCCATAGAGATTTCCAGGACTGGCTGCCTTGTCGGTCGACAGAGCAATGACTCTCGAGACACCGTTGGCAAGCGCCGCATTGATGACATTCTGCCCCCCCAAGATGTTGGTTTTGATGCACTCCATTGGGTTATATTCGGCGGCTGGCACCTGCTTCAAGGCTGCAGCATGGATCACAATATCAACCTGCTTCATCGCCAGATGCAGGCGAGCCTCGTCACGCACATCACCGAGAAAAAAACGCATGCCCGGGTCACGGAACTCCGACTGCATTTCGAACTGCTTGAGTTCGTCACGCGAGAACACCAGAATCCTTCGCGGCTTGTAACGCTTCAAAATCGTGCGGATAAATTGCCGTCCGAACGAACCGGTGGCACCAGTGATCAATATCGATTTATCGTCAAGCATCAAAGGACGGTCCGCGTTCAGCAAATGACAGGAGCACGACGGGATTAACCCTGTTCCAACGGCAATTCCACCTATTTTGCAAGGAACAGGTTAGAACAAATACGTCAAGAGCTTTGGTCGCTAAAGTTTTGTCTCGGAAGCAGAACAATCCATCGAAACCATGGTATTGGGTTGCAACAATGGTCCATTTGCTCCAAAAACTGCCTATTCACTACCGCGCTTTTTTGCCACTATAGAATGGCCTCGCCAATGTCGACACGCTACGCCAAATCTGAGCAGCAGCTAGCCCGAGCTCGCAATGTTATTCCGCTCGGCGCGCAAACTTTTTCAAAGAGCATCACCCAACTACCCCAGAACGTATCACCTTTTTTTGCCCACCGCGGTTTAGGCGCTCGGCTATGGGACATCGATGGCAACGAATATGTCGATTTCAACAATGCCCTCTGCTCCGTTACCCTCGGCTATTGCGATGCGGATGTTAACACAGCCGTCGCCCAGCAGCTCGAAGCCGGCACGGTTTTTACCTTATCGCACGCGCTTGAGACCGAAGTCGCCGAGCGCATCTGCAAGATGGTCCCTTGCGCCGAAATGGTGCGGTTCGGTAAGAACGGATCGGATGCAACATCCGGCGCAATTCGCATCGCGCGCGCCTTTACCGGTCGGGATCAGGTGATTTCCTGCGGTTACCACGGCTGGCAGGATTGGTATATCGGCGCAACTGCACGCAACAAGGGAGTCCCCGCAGCCACTTCGGCGATGAACACCATGATTCCCTACAACGACCTGCCAGCGCTTGAGAAAGCTCTCGCGCAACCGGATCGGCCAGTGGCGGCGGTTATCATGGAGCCCATGAACGTTGCCTATCCCGCGCCCGGATATCTGGAGCGGGTTGCAGAGATTACTCGCGCCGCCGGGGCGCTGCTGATTTTCGACGAAACGATCACTGGGTTTCGATTTTCCAAGGGCGGTGCACAGGAACTATTCGGCGTGACGCCCGACCTTGCGACCTTAGGCAAAGGAATCGCTAACGGCTTTCCGCTCTCGGTGGTTTGCGGTCGCCGCGATGTGATGATGGAGATGGAAGAAGTTTTCTTCTCGTTCACGATGGGTGGCGAAACACTTTCGCTCGCCGCAGCGAAGGCCGTTATGGCCAAATTAGAAGAGCAACCAGTCGTCGAAACCATGAATGCGCGCGGCACGCAGCTCGTACGGGGTGTAACTGAGCGATTGACCAGGCATGGGGTCGAGCACTTTATCACCATATCGGGCCATCCGACCTGGACGTTTTTGAATTTTTCGGACGCGGATGATATATCATCCTGGGAAATCAAGACGCTCTGGCTGCAAGAAATCTTTGAGCGCGGAATCCTCTCGGTAGGTAGCCACGTGATCAACTACTCCCATACTGAAGCCGATATCGATCGCCTGCTTCAAGTGTATGACGAGGTGTTTCCAATCCTGCGCGACGCTATCAAACAGAAATCTATTCGGCAGTGGTTGAAGTGTGAGCCGCTGCAGCCCCTCTTCAAAGTGCGATGAACGAGGAAACGTCGGGTGGGCGCACAGGCAACCGCATTTCGCGCGTTGGCCTTGGAACAGTTCAGTTCGGCATCAATTACGGAATCTCAAACGTCCGGGGCAAAGTTCCGCGCAACGAGGTAGCCGACGTTCTTTCAGCCGCCCGGCAAAGCGGCATACTTTGGCTCGACACCGCATCCGCCTATGGCCAGGCTGAGCAGGCGCTGGGTGATCTGGACGCCGCAAAGCAAGGTTTTCGGATCGTCAGCAAAACGATGCCGAAGACAGACTCTACCCAACCGATCATCGACCAAGTTCGCAGATCAATGGATTTGTTAAGGGTTGAAAAGCTGGACGGCCTACTGGTGCATCAGGCCCGCGACCTGAACGGACCGGACGGAACGGCTCTCTGGAACACGCTCGAGCATCTCAAGGCAAGCGGCGACGTTTCCCGCATCGGTATCTCCGCATATTACGAGGACGACCCGCTGGCACTGGTTCAGTCTTTTGAGCCTGATCTTCTCCAGATTCCCACCAGCATCCTCGATCAGCGTCTCATTCGCAACGGCGACCTTGCAGCGATTAGAGCGCGCGGCGTTTCCATCCATGCTCGATCCGTTTTCCTGCAGGGGCTTCTATTTTTAACGCTGGACCAACTGCCACCGAAACTTCAGCAGTTCCACGGACTACTTTCCCAAATTAAAGAGCAGATCAGAGAATGCGGATCGACACCCCTAGCCGCTGCGATTGCATTCGTGCTCGATCGTCCCGAAATCGACGTAGCGGTCGTCGGCGCGACGTCGGTCACCGAAATCACTGAGATTTTGCAAGCAGCTGAAAAGCCACATCCATCGATGGATTGGCGCAATCTCTCTATCGACGATCCATTAGCACTCACTCCGTCACTCTGGCATACCTAGCAAATAGTCGTCGGAACACCGAATGATCGTCGCCATTCTGCAAGCCCGCATGACCTCAACCCGACTCCCCGGTAAGGTTCTCAAGGACCTTTGCGGGCGCCCGATGATCGCACATCAGCTCGATCGCATCCGACTCTCAAAGAGGCTCGACCGCATTATAGTCGCGACGAGCGATCAGCCGAGCGACGGTTCTATCGAAGAATTCTGCCAGGCTGAAAATGTGAGTTGCTACCGCGGATCGCTAAACAACGTGCTCGATCGCTTGTATCAGGCCTCCCAGATGTTCGGCCCCCCGGACCATGTCGTACGGTTGACGGCAGACTGCCCGCTGGCCGACTGGGCCATCATTGACTCATGTGTTGACCTGCATCTTACCTCAGGCGCCGATTACACGAGCAACGCTGTCGTCCGAACGTTTCCGGATGGTCTCGATGTCGAGGTCATAAAAACAGATGCATTGACTACCGCGAACCGTGAGGCTGCAACGACATTCGATCGCGAGCATGTAACCCCGTTTATTTATAATAACCCCACGATTTTTCGAATTGAAGTGCTTCGCCAGGACCCAAACCTAGAGTTATTACGCTGGACTGTGGATACCCCGGAAGATTTCGAATTTGTCGAGCATATCTATCGAGCGCAGATCGCGGCAGGTTATGCCTTTAAGCAACAGGATATTTTGGATTTTCTGAATCTTGCCGTTCATCCCGTGATATCGTCATCAGTTGTTCCATAAGTAAACACGAGCTATAAGCCGCAAGAATGCTGGCGCTCCTAGACTTAGGTCGTCAACTCAGCTAGAGGCTGAGATGACGTAAAGCTGAAACCCTGCGACTGATCATTCGGACGTGTTATGTCACAAAAGCATACATTTCTGGAAAGCGAGGGAGATGCCTGGTACGAAAGAAACCGGTTGGCTGCGATCGAGGATCCGTCAACAGAGATTATCCTAAAATTACTAAACGGAATTGGTGCAGCACCGAAGCGTATTCTCGAAATTGGCTGCAGCTCCGGTTACCGGCTCGCTAAGCTTGAAAATGCGTTTGGCGCCGAGTGCCATGGGATCGATCCATCAGCGAAGGCCATTTTCGAGGGGAAGATTCGCTATCCCGCACTGAACCTGCGACAAGGCACAGCCGATGAACTAAACTATGATATCGGGTATTTCGACCTCGTTTTTTTTGGTTTTTGTCTGTACCTATGCGACCCATCTGATCACTTTAAAATTGCTTGGCAAACGGATCGCATACTTGCCGAACAGAGCCTTGTTATAATCAAGGATTTTTTTCCTGCACACCCACATCGCAATCCGTACAGCCATCGGGACGCAGTTTTTTCCTATAAAATGGATTTTTCGAACATGTTTCTTTGGCATCCGGCATACAGCCTGTTGTCACGATCCTATCTCGAGCACGGCTCGCCCCTAACATTCGATCCCGCTGAGCGGGTCGTCACAGATTTGATCCGTAAAGACCTTGGCACCGGCTTTCCATTGCCTCCGCGCAGCTAATTGCCCGAAGCGGATCGGAAAATGCAAGGAAGTCTCACTGGCATGAAGATCGGCTTTCGGGCCGACGCGAGCATACAGATCGGTGGCGGTCATGTCATGCGCTGTCGAACGTTGGCAGGCTTACTCACAAAGCATGGAGCGACATGCGAGCTTTACACCAGCCAAAGCGACCTTCTCTTCCCGGATATAGATGATGCTTTCACCGTCGTTTGTGATCGGGCGATCGATAGTCGTCTCACGAAAGGAGAATTCGGGTATTTTGATGCGTTCGTGTGCGATCACTATCGGCTTGATGCCGACTTCGAGTCTCGATTGAGGGCGCACGTAGGTACGATCGCTGTGATCGATGACTTGGCGAGCCGGCGACACGATTGCGATTTTCTGCTCGACACGACGCTAAACCGCAAACCAGACATCTACAAAGGGCTGGTACCTGCTCATGCTTGTATCTTAACTGGAACCAACTACGCGCTTCTGCGGCCAGCGTTTTCTGAGTTACGACAGAAAAGTCTCGCAAAAAAGCGGTCCGGCCTCCTCCGTCGAATCTTCGTGTCGTTCGGGATGACAGACACCTGCGACCTGACAATCACAACGCTTCAGGTCCTGAAAGACATCGCCTCTAAACTGCGGTACTTTGTGGGAGCTGACATTCTCATTGGATCACAATACGCGCGCCTCCCCGAACTTATGGCGCTAACCGAAATGGACTCTCGCTTTAACCTCCACATTAACGAATCCAACGTTGCGATTCGCATGAGTGAAGCTGACCTCGCTATTGGAGCAGCCGGCACGAGTTCTTGGGAACGGTGCTGCATGGGACTTCCAACCCTTCTTGCCATTGTCGCGGAAAATCAGAACGCGAACGCACGGGCTCTTGAGCAGGCAAGTGCAGCTGTAATATTGCCTCTTAGTATTTTTCCGACACTGCTCGAGACGACGTTGATGGAGTTGGACTCATCGCCGATCGAGATGCTAAATTTAGGTAGTTGCGCAGCAACCCTTTGCGACGGCGTTGGCACAGCGCGGATCGCAGAGAAATTGACCGAAGGAATATTGCGCAAGCGTTCCATTTCCAACGCCGTCGCCTTACGCCGCGCCACATTAGAGGATTCGCAAATTCTGCTCGATTGGCGAAATGATTCCGAGACGCGAGCTAATTCGACATTTTCGGCTCCAATCAAAAGATCAACTCATATTGATTGGTTGAACCAAAAGCTATCGGATCCAGCTACGATCCTTCTGATCGGAGAGCAAGCAGGTATCCCGATTGGGACGGTACGATTTGACCCACTTAGCGATGGCGCGCGAGAGGTGAGTATTGTGCTCGCGCCTACTGCGCGAGGCAGAGGCGTCGGCCGTTTGCTTCTGGATGCCGCCTGCCAACTACTACTTACTGAAGTCGAAGAAACACCAATCATTGCGCGAATTCGCTTAGGCAATCTGCGATCCCGAGCAATATTCGAGAAGGTTGGCTTTTCCGTTGAGAGACAAGATGATGAATTTCTTGTATTATATCTGCGAGGAAAGTCTGTGCAGCATGGTATATAGGAGCTGCCGCGATGGTATCATCGGGCAGATTTCTTGAAGTGAGGGTACGTAGTTGATCGGAATGAAGGCAGCCGTATTCGAGATCGCGGGGCGCCTAATCGGACCTGGCCATCCGCCCTATATTATTGCTGAAATTTCAGCCAATCATAATGGCAGGCTTGAGAGGGCGCTGGAACTGGTAGAAGCCGCCGCAGCGACCGGCGCAGACGCCATCAAGATTCAAACGTACACGGCCGATACGATTACAATTCCTCACGATGGCGAGCAATTTCGCATCAAGACCGGTCCTTGGGAAGGCTACCTACTCCATCAGCTCTATCGCGAAGCCGAAACGCCCTTCGATTGGCATGAAGCTCTATTCGAAAAGGCCCGTCAACTCGGCATAACACTTTTCTCTACACCATTCGACGAGAGCGCTGTCGAGCTGCTGTCTGGACTAGATGCGCCTGCCTATAAAATCGCATCCTTTGAAGCTATTGATCTGCCTTTAATCGCTGCAGTCGCTAAGAAACGCCGACCTATGATCATCTCGACGGGAATGGCGAACTTGGGCGAAATTCAGGAGGCCGTCCGCACCGCTCGAGAGAATGGCGCCGATCGTATCTGCCTGCTCCATTGTACCAGCGCTTATCCTGCACCCATCGAAGACGCCAACATACGAACGGTTCCGCACATTGCTGAAGCATTTGGCGTGGTATCTGGTTTGTCCGATCATACGCTAGGCTCTGCCGCCGCGGTCGCGTCTATCGTTCTAGGAGGCTGCGTGATCGAGAAGCATTTCACTATTCGCCGAAGTGATGGCGGACCTGACGCGGCCTTTTCGCTTGAACCATGCGAATTTAAGCGCTTGGTCAATGATTGTAAGGACGCATGGCAGGCGCTGGGGCGCGTACAATATGATCTTGTCGGAAGCGAGCGGGGCAGCCTCGTCTTTCGGCGATCGCTATATGCGGTTAAACGGATTGCCGCTGGTGAAAAGTTGACCAAAGACAATGTTCGTTCGATCCGCCCAGGGTACGGCCTTGCGCCCAAACATCTTTCCGAAGTGCTCGGCCGGACTGCATTGAGAGAAATTGCGTATGGTGAACCACTTTCATGGGAGGCAATTGGAAAAAACTGTTAAGTTTCGGTTCCCCTGATCCTTGAGTGACTTCGTCATGCTTATGGCTTCGACGACGTGGTAGACTATACGGTTGACGCCGGAAAAACTCAAATGACATTGGCAAAGGTCTTAGTTACGGGTGCGGGCGGATTTATTGGCAAACATCTGGTTCCAGCTCTGGCAGCGAGTGGGTACCACGTCATTGCGGCTACGAATTCAACCACGTTTCCGCAGGCGGGGGTAACGTGCATTAAAATGCCTGACCTTGCAAAGACTGTCGATTGGCCCACACTAATCGGAGACGCTGATAGAGTTATACATCTGGCAGCGATCGCTCATCGACCGACTGATGATTTTAGTTTTTGTCGAGTTAATGGTCGCGCCGTGGCCGAATTGGCATCCGTCGCGAAGAGCATCGGTGTCAAGCAGCTTGTATTCGTGTCATCTATCGCGGCTCAAGTTGGCTCGGCTGCGGACCGTCTCGTCACTGAGGAAGATTTCCCGCGCCCCGTCAATGCTTATGGACGCGCCAAACTCGCTGCGGAACAGGCGGTCAAAGCAAGCGGCATCCCTTTTACAGTTCTACGGCCGGCCGTCACCATGGGGCCGGATGCAAAAGGAAACTTTGGGACGCTTGCCCGTCTGATCAAAGCCGGAATTCCGCTACCGTTCGGGATGCTAAAAAGCCAACGATCCGTTTTATCTATACAGAATTTTGTCTCCGCGGTGCTGATTGCATTGAAATCATCGGCCGCAATTGATCAAACTTATATTGTGGCCGATCCGAATCCCGAAACGATCAGCGCGATTACACGCAAATTTGCTGCCATGATTGGCATGCGACCGATCATTGTGCCGATACCCGCCATAATGTTGAAAGCTGGCTTTCAAGTTACTGGTCGAAGCGAATTGTGGGATCGCCTCGGGCGCCCCTTAATTGTAAGCTCAGCGCGATTGCAAGCTATCGGCTGGACGCCCAGCTAACTTCGAATTTTCTTGGAGATTTCGAATAATCTTTTCTACCATTTCGCGTGACAAGATCTAAGAGCCTGGACTCGCCCATATCGAGAGCGGCGAGGCAGACCTTGCATCTGAAGATCGCGCCGGTCACCGTGGCCGCGAGCTCGAGCGTCGCGCCCCCGCCGGGAATGGCCGCTAACCCCGCAACGAACGCCGATCCGATTCCGAGAGGCAGCATTGTCAGCGCCCCATATTCGCGGCATTGTGGTGATCCTCCAGACGCACGCCGACGATGCGGCGGGACTCGATTAGCACCAGGACGCCGAGGATACCGAGCGCGATGCCGATCGGCAGTGCGAAGGGATTGCCGAAAATCGGTTCGGCCAGCTCCTTCAGGCCGTCGAACATGCCGCGCACCTGGTGAGCCTTGTCGATGCCCGCCTGAACGGTATCGAGGTCAAATGCCCCTGCCTTCTCGGCGATAAGGCGAAGCTGCGCGAAGGTCGAACCGATGCGCGCCAGGTCAATGAGACCTGGGCGATGGATTTCGTTCACGACCAACTCGCCACCGGTCGCAAGATCCGCGTGTTGACGGTCGTCGACACCTTCTCGCGGTTCTCGCCGACGATCGATGCGCGGTTTAGCTATCGAGGAGAGGATGTCGTGCAAACGCTGGAGCAGGTCTGCAAGGACGTTGGCTACCCCAAAAGCATCCGGGTTGACCAAGGCTCGGAGTTCATCTCGCGCGATCTCGACCTTTGGGCATATCAACGCGGCGTCATTCTCGACTTCTCGCGGCCTGGCAAACCAACCGACAACAGCTTCATTGAATCATTCAACGGCAAGCTCCGCGCCGAATGTTTGAACACGCACTGGTTCATGAGCCTTGACGACGCGCGGGCGAAGCTGGAGGATTGGCGGAGAGACTATAACGAGGTCCGGCCACATAGCGCGATCGGCAACAAGGCGCCGATATCGCTGTTGAATGGCTCATCGGCGCCCCCGCCGACATGAGCCCTAACTCCGGAAAATTCCAGCGCTGGCTGGCCTAGTTTCGGGGAGCACTTCAAGAAAAGCCCGAGGCTCTAATCGCCGCTGGATGAAAGTTCAGTGGCAGGTCAAGATCGCGACGAGCGGAGACTCGGTCTGTGCCGTGGCTCGTCGCCATGGATTATCACCGCAGCAGTTGTTTGGCTGGCGGCGTCAATTGCGAGATTCCGAGACTGAACGTTCCGAGGCTGTCGGGGTGCAGTTCGTGCCAGCAGTTGTTGATGCTGGATCGTCTCCTGTTCCGCAGCGGAGGGTGTCGCGGTGCAAAGCCGACGTTAGTGCCGGAGCGATCGAGGTCGAGATCAACGGCGTGACGGTCCGGGTCGGCCGTGGTGCGGACGCCAGGACTTTGATGGTAAGCGGAGCTCTGCGGCCCTTTTGAATGGTGCTTGACGCCTATTTTGTTCGTGTGGCGCGCCGCCGCGGTTTCCATGTGTCGGACAACGCGTTGACGGCGGCTTCGAGCGCCTTCCGGTCGACGACGTTGGGATCGAACCGCTCCGG
>JAFKKH010000009.1 GCA_017305665.1 Hyphomicrobiales bacterium | reverse complement strand
TGATGCGCCAGATCGGCAGCCGCGGCGTCTACGCCAACCCGATCCTGCCTGACTTCATGGTGTTCCTGAACTGGCCGAAGCTGCCGTGGTACTGGTACGGCTTCGACATGTTCTGGTTCGCGGCGCTGATGGTGCTGTTGGTGCCGGGGTTGCTCGCGTTCGTGTTCGGCTGGTTCGCTTTCCGCTCGCGCGTGACCGGCGTCTATCTCTCGATCATCACGCAGGCGATGACCTACGCGCTGCTGCTCGGTTTCTTCCGCAACGATTTCGGATTCGGCGGCAACAACGGGCTGACAGATTTCAAGGACATTCTCGGCTTCAATATCCAGTCCGACGGGACGCGCGCCGCGCTGTTCATGGCGAGTTGCCTCGCGCTGATCGTTGCGTTCCTGATCTGCCGCGCGGTGGTGACGTCCAAGCTCGGCAAGGTGCTGATCGCCATTCGCGATGCGGAGTCCCGCACGCGTTTCCTCGGCTACCGGGTCGAGTCCTACAAGTTGTTCGTGTTCACCCTGTCGGCCTGCATCGCAGGCGTCGCCGGCGCGCTCTATGTGCCGCAGGTCGGCATCATCAATCCCAGCGAATTCGCGCCGGGCAATTCCATCGAAGCGGTGATCTGGGTGGCCGTCGGCGGTCGCGGCACGCTGGTTGGCGCTGCGCTCGGTGCCATCGTCGTCAACTACGCCAAGACCTTCTTCACGTCTGGCGTGCTGGCGCCGTACTGGCTGTTCATGCTGGGCGCGCTGTTCGTGCTGGTTACCCTGCTGCTGCCGAAGGGGCTGCTCGGCACCTTCCATGCGTGGTGGGATGGCCGCAAGGAGCGGCAACTGACCGTCGATGCGGCAAGTGCGGCAGTTGAAGACGGGGCGATCGCGCCCCACCTCGCGGAGTGAACCCATGAGCGTTCTCGAAACACGCGCCACCTCGGCGATGCTCTATCTCAGCGGCGTGCACGTCTCGTTCGACGGCTTCCACGCCATCAACAACCTGTCGCTGACGCTCGCGCCCGGCGAGATGCGCGCCATCATCGGCCCCAACGGCGCCGGCAAGACCACGATGATGGATATCGTCACCGGCAAGACCAGGCCGGACGAGGGCGATGTCTACTTCGACGGTACCACCGATCTCACGCGGCTTGACGAAACGCGGATCGCCGAACTCGGCATCGGCCGCAAGTTCCAGAAGCCGACGGTGTTCGAGAGCCAGACCATCGAAGACAACCTCCGTCTCGCGCTGAACGTCGACCATCGCGTGCGCGGCACGCTGTTCTGGCGCGAGAGCAGGGCGGAGACCGAACGCATCGAGCGCGTGCTGGAAACCATCCGCCTGACCGAGGCGCGCAACCGGCTTGCCGGCAGCCTGTCGCATGGCCAGAAGCAGTGGCTCGAGATCGGCATGCTGCTGGCGCAGGATCCAAAACTGCTGCTGGTCGACGAGCCGGTGGCGGGCATGACCGACGTCGAAACTCATCAGACCGCCGAACTCCTCAAGGAGATCAATCGCGACAAGACCGTCATGGTTGTCGAACATGACATGACCTTCGTGCGCGAGCTTGGCGTCAAGGTGACGTGCCTGCACGAAGGTTCGGTGCTGGCGGAGGGGACCATCGACCAGGTCTCCTCCAACGAGCGTGTGATTGAAGTGTATCTGGGGCGATAGCCGATGCTGAACGTCGACAACATCAGCCTGTACTACGGCGCGGCACAGGCGCTGCGCGGCGTTTCGATCGCCGCCGAACCGGGCAAGGTGACCTGCGTGCTTGGCCGCAACGGGGTCGGCAAGACCAGTCTGTTGCGGGCATTGGTCGGGCAATATCCGATCGCATCCGGCGCGATCACGTTCGACGGAGCCGATCTCGCAGATCTCAAGCCTTACGAGCGGGCGCGCAAGGGCATCGGCTTCGTGCCGCAGGGGCGCGAGATATTCCCGCTGCTGACGGTGGAAGAAAACCTGAAGACCGGCTTCGGACCGCTCAAGCGCGGCGACCGCAGCATTCCCGACGATGTGTTTTCGTTGTTTCCAGTGCTGCAATCCATGCTCGGGCGGCGCGGCGGCGACCTCTCGGGCGGCCAGCAACAGCAACTTGCGATCGGGCGGGCGCTGGTGATGCGGCCGAAACTGCTGTTGCTCGACGAGCCGACCGAGGGGATTCAACCGTCGATCATCAAGGATATCGGCCGCGCCATTTCGTACCTGCGCAACCTCGGCAACATCGCCATCGTTTTGGTCGAGCAGTATCTCGATTTCGCCTGCGAGCTTGGTGACCATTTTGCCGTCATGGACCGCGGTGCGGTGAAGTTCACCTGCGACCGCGGCAATCTCGATCCCGGCGAGATCAGCCGGGCCATGGCATTGTAAGCGCGTTGTCAAACAGGGTGATTTGGGCCACGTTTGGGATGTGGGAAAGCGATCGATACAGGTCGCGGCCGGGAGGCAAATGCTGATCGATACGACCGATACCGCGTTAGGGGTTTTCGCGGCCAACCGGGCGCGCGGCACGGTGGCCTTCGAGGTGCACGCGCGTGATGTCGTGACGCGCCGCGGCGATCTGCATGAGTCGGGTTCGCTGCGGGTGCGGTTTCCGTCGCCGGAGGCGGCGGGACTGTCGGCAGTGTTTGTGAATACGGCCGGCGGGATCGCGGGCGGCGACCGTTTCGAGATCGACCTCGCGGTCCGGAACAACGCCCGGCTGGCGGTGACGACCGCCGCGGCCGAGAAGGTGTATCGCTCGCATGGGCCGTCCGCTCATCTGGACATCGCTCTGAAAGTGGATGCGGGCGCTCATCTGGCGTGGCTGCCGCAGGAAACCATCCTGTTCGACGAGGCGCGCATGTCCCGCCGGATCGATATCGACCTCGCGGCCGATGCGTCGCTATTGCTGTGCGAGATCGTCGTGTTCGGCCGCACCGCCATGGGCGAACGGATGACCTGCGGCAGTTTGACCGATCGCTGGCGGATGCGGCGCGGAGGCGAACTGGTGTTCGCGGAAACTGTGCGACTCGACGGCGATATCGGCGGCATGCTGGCAAAGTCCGCCGTCGCAAAAAATGGCGCGGCGATCGGAACGGCGCTGATCGTGCCCGGCGACGAAGCCGCCGTCGCGCATATCCACGAGGCGGCCGATCTGTTTCGCGGCGAGGTCGGAGTTTCGGCCTGGAACGGTTTTGCAATGGCACGCTTCTGCGCACAGGATGGCGCGACGCTGCGTGCCGACATGATGGCGGTTCTCCAGCGCGCCAGCGCCGTGCCGCTGCCGCGTCTCTGGCTCAATTGATTTTCGGCTCATTCATAGAGTGCCCGCATGAACCTGTCTCCTCGAGAAAAAGACAAGCTCCTGATCTCGATGGCGGCGATGGTGGCGCGCCGCAGGCTCGAACGCGGCGTCAAGCTCAATCATCCCGAGGCGGTTGCGATCATTTCGGATTTCATCGTCGAGGGCGCACGGGATGGCCGCACCGTTGCCGAATTGATGCAGGCCGGCGCCAAGGTGCTCACCCGCGCGCAGTGCATGGATGGAATCCCCGAGATGATTCACGACATTCAGGTAGAGGCGACGTTTCCGGACGGCACCAAGCTCGTGACCGTGCATGAACCGATCCGATGAACTTTTTCCCCTCCCACAAGGGAGTGGGTTTAGGAGTGCGTGGCAATGATCCCCGGTGAACTCTTCATCAAGGATGGCGAGATCGAACTCAACGCCGGCCGCAAGACGGTGACGCTGACCGTCGCCAACACCGGCGATCGGCCGATCCAGGTCGGCTCGCACTATCATTTCTTCGAGACCAATCCGGCGCTGAGGTTTGATCGTAAAAAAGCGCGTGGCATGCGGCTCGATATCGCGGCGGGTACCGCCGTGCGCTTCGAGCCCGGCCAGACCCGCGAGGTGCAACTCGTCGCGCTCGCCGGCAAGAAGACCGTCTACGGCTTTCGCGGTGACGTGATGGGGAAGCTGTGAGTTTTCAGGATTCGAGGCGCAGCGAAGGATACGATTTACTCCCTCCCCCCTTGCGGGGGAGGGTTGGGGAGGGGGGTATGCCGCACGAACAGATCGTCAAGGTTCAGCGACAGCATGCCAAGCAACTAAGGAGGGGTATGACACGAGCAGAGATGCTTCTTTGGCGGCACCTGAAAGCACATCGACTTGCCGGCCTTGGGTTTCGTCGTCAAACTCCGATGGGTCGGTATATTGCAGACTTTGTTTCGCATACTTCCAAAATTGTCGTCGAAGTCGACGGTGAGAGCCATAATTCTCATTCGCGAGTTGCTTATGATAGTCGGCGCGATATGTGGTTCATGTCGCGCGGATATCGCGTATTCCGGTTCACCAACGATGAGGTGATGACAAACCTCGAAGGAGTTGTGACTGCGATTGGCCAAGCGGCAGACTCGTTGGCACCCCCCTCCCTTGCCCTCCCCCGCAAGGGGGGAGGGGAAAGTCAGCAATCCGGAGTTGGCTGATGTCCACCAAAATTTCCCGTTCGGTCTATGCGGACATGTTCGGCCCCACCACCGGCGACCGCGTGCGGCTGGCCGACACGGATCTCATCATTGAGGTCGAAAAGGATTTCACCGTCTACGGCGAGGAGGTGAAATTCGGCGGCGGCAAGGTGATCCGCGACGGCATGGGCCAGTCGCAGGTGACGAACAAGCAGGGCGCCGTCGATACCGTCATTACCAACGCGCTGATCGTCGATCACTGGGGTATCGTGAAGGCGGACGTGGCGATCAAGGGCGGCCACATCAGCGCCATCGGCAAGGCCGGCAATCCGGACATCCAGCCCGGCGTCACCATCGTCATCGGCCCCGGCACCGATGTGATCGCGGGCGAGGGCAAGATCCTTACCGCCGGTGGATTCGACGCCCATATCCATTTCATCTGCCCGCAGCAGATCGAGCATGCGCTGATGAGCGGTGTCACGTCCATGCTGGGCGGCGGCACCGGTCCCTCGCACGGCACCTTCGCGACGACCTGCACGCCCGGCCCCTGGCACATGGCGCGGATGATTCAGTCCTTTGATGCGTTTCCGGTCAATCTCGGCATTTCCGGCAAGGGCAACGCGTCGCGACCGGCGGCGCTGGTCGAGATGATCAAGGCCGGCGCCTGTGCCATGAAGCTGCATGAGGACTGGGGCACCACTCCGGCGGCGATCGACAACTGCCTGTCGGTGGCCGACGACCACGACGTGCAGGTGATGATCCACACCGACACGCTGAACGAGTCCGGCTTTGTCGAGGACACGGTGAAGGCCTTCAAGGACCGCACCATTCATGCCTTCCACACCGAGGGGGCCGGCGGCGGCCATGCGCCTGATATCATCAAGGTGGCGGGCCTGAACAACGTGCTGCCGTCGTCGACCAATCCGACGCGGCCGTTCACCCGCAACACCATCGATGAGCATCTCGACATGCTGATGGTTTGCCACCACCTCGATCCATCGATTGCGGAGGACCTCGCATTCGCCGAAAGCCGCATCCGCAAGGAAACCATCGCGGCGGAAGACATTCTTCACGATCTCGGCGCGTTGTCGATGCTGTCGTCGGATTCCCAGGCCATGGGGCGGCTCGGCGAGGTCATCATCCGCACCTGGCAGACCGCCGACAAGATGAAGAAACAGCGCGGCGCGTTGCCCGAGGACAAGGGCAAGGACAACGATAATTTCCGGGTCAAGCGCTACATCGCCAAATACACCATCAACCCCGCGATCGCCCATGGCGTCTCGAAGCTGATCGGCTCGGTGGAGAAGGGAAAGCTCGCGGATCTCGTGCTGTGGTCGCCGGCATTCTTCGGCGTCAAGCCGGATTGCATCATCAAGGGCGGCTCGATCGTGGCGGCGCCGATGGGCGATCCCAATGCCTCGATCCCGACGCCGCAGCCGGTGCATTACCAACCGATGTTCGCGGCCTTCGGCAAATCCCTGACGGCCTCCTCGGTGATTTTCTCCTCCAAGGCGGCGGTCGCCTCAGGGCTCGGCAAGAAGCTCGGCATCCAGAAGCAGCTTTATGCGGTCACGAACACGCGCGGCCGCATCTCCAAGAAAAGCATGATCCATAACGGCGCCACGCCTGATATCGAGGTCGATCCCGAGACCTATGAGGTGCGCGCCGACGGCGATCTTCTGACCTGCGCGCCGGCCGAGGTTCTGCCCATGGCGCAACGCTATTTCATGTTCTAAGGTCTGCCCGGTATTGAAGACACAATAAGAACCGGGAGAATCTTCGTGATCTATGTCGTTGCCACACTCACCGTGAAGCCCGAGGCGCGGGCCGAACTGATCGCGGGCGCTAAGGCCTGTATCGCTGAAACCCGCAAGGAGCCGGGCAATATCGCCTACGACATGCACGAGAGCGTCAGCGATCCGACCAGGATGGTTTTCGTTGAACAGTGGGAAAACGCGGAAGCTTTGGAGCCGCATCGCATGGCCGAACATTTCAAGGCGTTCGGACGGATCGCGGCGAAATGCCTAAGCGCGCCGCCGAAGATCGAAGTCATCACGCCTGCGAAGGTCGACGTCCGCTAAGCAAAAAAGAACGGGAGAAAAATTCATGATCTATGTCGTCGCCACCACGCAGGTGAAGCCGGAGTCCCGCGAGGCCTATATCAAGGGCGCCAAGGACTGCATTTCAGCCACCCGGAAGGAGAAAGGCTGCATCTCTTACGAGAACCATGCCAGCATTAACGATCCGAATCTGTTCGTCGTGGTCGAGCGCTGGGAAAGCCGCGACGATCTCAACGCGCATGGCCGCGCGCCCCACATGAAGGTCTGGCGCGAATACTCGGCGCCGCTCAAGGCGTCGCCGACGGTGATCGAGATCATCAGCGACGGCAAGGTCGATAAATTCTAAGGCGCATCATGATCCGCGCGACCAAAGTGCAATCGCAGCACCGCTGGACGCATCCTCCAGCGGATACCGTCGTGCTGGATTTCGACGACCGGCACCGCCGGCGGCTCGCGATGACCGCGACGCGTGGGCTGGAATTCCTGCTCGATCTGGAAATGGCGATCGCGTTGCGCGGCGGCGATGCGCTGGTGCTGGAGGACGGGCGGCTGATCGAGGTCGTGGCCGCGCCGGAATCGTTGGCCGAAATCCGCTGCAAGGATGCGCATCATCTGGTGCGCGTCGCCTGGCATCTCGGCAATAGGCATCTGCCAACCCAGATCACCGCAAGAGGCCTGCGTATCCGACGCGATCATGTCATTGAAGACATGGTGCGCGGGCTCGGCGCGCGTGTCATCGAGATCGAAGCACCGTTCGATCCCGAGGGCGGTGCCTATGCCGACGGGCATGCCCATGCGGCGAGCCATGGTTCGGATCATGGCTCTGACCATGGTCATGTGCATCATCACGATGATCATCACCACGATCACGATCATGGCGGTCACAACCACGATCACGCTCATCATCACGGTCACGCCCATGCTCATGATCACCGGGAGTAACCGGGGCGAGGATGCCGGCGCGATCTCTCCGGAGCCGGAGGGCCTGAGCGAAACGGCGGCGTTGTACCGGCTGATGACATGGTTGTCGCCGTCATTTCCTGTCGGTGCGTTCTCCTGGTCCAGCGGCATCGAATGGGCCGTCGAGGCCGGCGACATCAACAGCGCGATCACTCTTCAGGACTGGCTCGCGGCGATGCTGGGCGATGGTGCGGGTTTTTGCGATGGCGTTTTTCTCGCGAATGCCCATCGCGCTGTTTTGTCGTCCGATGCGCCGGCGCTGGACGAGGTGGCCGAATTGGCCGCGGCGTTTGTTCCCTCGCGCGAGCGCCACCTCGAGACCATGGCGCAAGGGCGTGCCTTCATGGAGATCGCGCGTGCAGCATGGGGCCACGAACGCCTCGAGCAGGTAACCTGCAAGCGCGCCATTGCCTATCCGGTAGCGGTCGGCATCGTCAGTGCTGCGCACGGCATTCCGCTGGCGTTGACGCTGCACGCATTTCTCCACGCGCTGGTCTCGAACTGGATTTCGGCCGGTGCCCGGCTGATTCCACTCGGGCAGACCGATAGTCAGCGTGTGCTCGCGGCGCTGGAGCCTGTTGTCGTCGCTACCGGCCAGCGGGCGATCCATGCGTCGCTCGATGATCTCGGCAGTGCCACCTTCCGTGCCGATCTCGCGAGCCTGCGGCACGAAACGCAATATACCAGGCTGTTCCGGTCATGAGCTTCGTTTGGCCCACCTGCATTGTCTCGTCACAGAAGGTTTGACATGAGCAAGAGTTCGCACGGCCCGCTGCGTGTCGGGATCGGTGGTCCGGTCGGGTCGGGTAAAACGGCGCTGATGGATCTGCTTTGCAAGGGCATGCGCGAGCGCTACGACATCGCGGCCATCACAAATGACATCTATACGCGATGGGATGCGGAATTCCTCGTGCGCTCCGGTTCGCTGACGGCGGACCGGATTGCCGGCGTGGAGACCGGTGGGTGTCCGCATACGGCGATCCGTGAGGATGCCTCGATGAATCTGGCCGCGGTCGCGGATATGCGAGCCAAATTCCCCGATCTGGATCTGGTGCTGATCGAATCCGGTGGCGACAATCTCGCTGCGACATTTTCGCCCGAGCTTGCCGATCTGACGATCTACGTCATCGACGTTGCGGCTGGCGACAAGATTCCGTCGAAGGGCGGCCCTGGTATTACGCGGTCCGATCTGCTGGTGATTAACAAGATCGATCTTGCTCCCCATGTCGGGGCGTCCTTGGAGAAGATGGATATGGACGCAAGGCGGATGCGGGGAGAGCGGCCTTTCGTCATGACGAATCTCAAGAAGAGCGAAGGTCTCGACAGGATCATCGGCTTCATCGAGGCCAAGGGGGGGCTGGCTGCGTCCGCGCGCGCCACCGCCAGATAGCCGATTCCGTTAACGATCATCGGGAGTTGCGCCGTCGGGAGACGGAACCAGTTGGCCGTGGCGCGATTGATGTTTCTAGGCATCCTTAGGGCAGGATGCCCTGTTGATATTCCTTGCCAGCTACAGTTGCAGATCGATGGTTCCTCTCTCATTATCCCAAATGATCGCGCGCGGGTTGTCTTCCCGATGGGGGCCGATGGTTCGGATTTTCAGCGACGGCGTCACTTTATTGACCTTCGAGTAGGCGGGTGGTTCGGCTCGGTTTCATCATCGGCTTTGTTGCGGTCATCGGGGTTCTCCTCTCGGGGGTCGCCGCGTGGCGCGCGTACGATCAGGAAGTGGCGATCGACAGGATCGCCCTGTCACGGGCGATCGACGTCAATGCCAGCCTCGTTCAGGACCGATTGACCGAGCGTGAACTGCTGGCGCGGGTGGCCTCGGGGTTGTTTCGTTCGCCGTCCGCCGTGCGGGCCAACATGCTCGAGCCGCTGCGAACCTCGATCTATGCCTTCAAGACTGATTTCGTCGTCGCGGGCTGGGTGGCTCGCCTTCTGCCGAGCAAGTTTGCACAGGCCAGCGCCGCGTTGGCGGCGGCCCAATTTCCGAACCCCCAGATCCGCAGTTTTGACGACAAACCGCGCAGTCTGACTGCGCCCGACAAGCCGATCGACATTTTGATGGATGTGGAGCCGCGAAACGCGGAGACCGCGATATTGCCGGGTCGCTCGCTCGACCAGCAGCCCATGCTCGGGCCGATGTTCGCTCGCGCGATGCAGACCAGAACGTCGGTTGCGTCCGATCCGGTCAACTTGATGCGCTCCGACGGTCCGATCGGGGTGGTGCTTGCCGCGCCGGTTTTCGAGGAAGGAAGCGAGGCACCGGCAGGCTTCGTAACGTTCTCCTACGAACTCGCGTCACTGATGCTGACCAACGACGAGCTGTCTCTGTTTTCCGTTGTTTTGAAGGATCCGCGGAAGACGGGTTCGGAATTGATCGCCGACGACCGCGGCAATGTCACCACGCGCCTCAGGCAGCCGGACGATCCGGCTCCGCTGGTGATCCGGACGGTGACTTTTGGCGGGCGCGACTGGTCGCTGGGCTATTACCCGAAAACCAATGCCGCCCAGCGCGCGGCAAGACTGGCGGCGGTGGTGGCGGCGATCGGTCTTGCATTGACCAGTATCCTCTGCGGGCTGTTTGGGTATGTCGTCTACAACAACCTCCGGCTCAGCCGCGAAATCGAGGTTCGTATCGACTTCGAGCGGCGCCTGACCGCGGTGATCGACGAACTCAATCACCGCGTGAAAAACATTCTCGCCGTGATCCAGTCGATCGTCACCCGGACGTTACGGCATGGCTCCGACATCGACGTCGCGCGCGAACTGCTGATCGGCCGGATTCATGCCATGTCCAACGTGGTTTCCCTGCTCAGCGAGAGCCAGTGGCAGGGCGTCAAATTGAAAGGCCTGTTCGAGGCGCGCGCGATTCCTCACTCCGACCGCATTGCGATCAACGGTCCGGACATCACCGTCAGCGCCCGCGCCGCGCAAAGCCTCTCGCTGTTGTTCTTCGAGCTGGCTTCGCACTCCGATGAGGGGCTGTCGCTGGTTGGCAAGCACCCGCATATCGTCGCGCACTGGGAAATCGAGGGCGAGGACAGTGAGTCGGTCTTTCACTTCCGCTGGGAGGAATTCAATACCAGCGCTGCGACTCGCCGCGAAGACAGCGACTTCGGCATTATCCTGCTGGACCGGGTCGCGCCGGAGGCCCTGGGCGGCCTCTCGAAGCGCTATTTCACCGACGTCAGCTATGTCTACGAACTCACCGCTCCCATGGACACCGTTGTCGACATGACTGAACGGGATCGCACGATGCAGATATCGACGCTGCCGAACGCGGTCAAATAAGCAAACAAAAAGGACGGCCGCAGCGCGGACGTCCTTTTTGTTGGAGCGGTTTTCGTTTTGATGGAAATGCATCATCGAACCTAGCGACTTCCCTCTCCCATGAAGGGGGAGAGGTGAAGTGAGCCGACGCTCGGATACGATCCAGTCGATTTTCGTTTAACGGCCGCCGCCGCCGATCACGGCCCGAACGGTGTCGTCCGGGCCGAAGTCATCGGCGCCCTCGACGTAGAGCAGCGCGCTGAGCTTCGAGCGTGCGCGATTGACGCGGCTCTTGATGGTGCCGACCGCGCAGCCGCAGATCGCCGCCGCGTCCTCGTAGGAGAATCCCGAGGCGCCAACCAGGATCAGCGCTTCCCGCTGGTCCTGCGGCAGCTTGTCGAGCGCCGCGCGGAATTCCTCGAACTCGAGATGGGAGTTCTGGCTCGGCTGCGATTTCAGCGTTTTCGCGTAGCTGCCGTCCGCATCCTCCACCTCCCGCCGACGCTTGCGATAGTCGGAGCGGAACAGGTTGCGAAGAATCGTGAACAGCCACGCCGGAAGATTCGACCCGGGCTGAAACGAGTCGATGTTGGCGAGCGCCCGCAGCAGGGTTTCCTGCACGAGGTCATCGGCACGATCGCCGTTTCCACTCAGCGAGATCGCGAACGCGCGCAGATTTGGTACCGACGCCAGAATGTCGTCGCGTAGTTGATTTGTGAGAGGCATTAGTCCCTCCCGTCGTTTTTGGCACTGAAGTCGCCCGCGTTATTCACTTGGGGGCTGGTGGACTCCGATGCATCAAGTTTTCGGATCAATTCCGCGAACCGATCCGGGACGCCCTGTCTCACGACATCGTCATACATGGCGCGTAGCTGATGTCCGATTCTGGACTGGATCTCAGCATTCAGGCCGCCTTTGTTGGTTGGTGGCTTTGCATCTTTCATGACTTGATCCGCGCTTTCCCCCAATTTTCAAGACCTTGAAAAATCGAGAATTTTTCCGGTTTTCCCGTTACCTGAACGAAGCCTGTACCCAGCCTAATTCAAACCGGAAAGGAAAGTTCCGGCGCTTGGGAACTTTTGTCATACTCGGACGTAGACAAGTTCGCGGGGACCCCCGGGGGTCGTCCGCACGCGATGTGTTGCTTCAAAAAGGATGGAATGGGGATGTCCCGATCACAGGTCGTTGCTGAACATTTGCCGCTGTTGCGACGGTATGCCCGCGCCCTGACGGGAAATCAGGCATCGGGTGACGCTTATGTCGGCGCCATGCTGGAAGCGTTGCTCCAGGATCCGGCGCTGCTGGACGAGCGATACGGTCCTCGCGCCGGCTTGTTTCGGCTGTTCACCCAAATCTGGAATTCGGTTGCGATCAACGAAAACGCCGACGTGGTGCCGAACTCGGCGCCGATGGAGCAGCGGCTGACCAACATCACGCCGTTGCCGCGTCAGGCGTTCCTGCTGCTGTCGCTGGAAGGCTTTTCCGAGGAAGAGGTCGCCTTCGTCCTGCAGAGCGATGTCGCCGAGGTTCGCAACCTGAGCGGTGTCGCCGGCCGCGAGATGGCGGCAGACATTGCGACCGACGTTCTGATCATCGAGGATGAAACGTTCATCGCGATGGACCTGGAAAGCCTGGTCAAGAATCTTGGTCACCGCGTGATCGGCATCGCGCGCACGCATGCGGACGCGATCGCTCTTGCCAAAACCAAAAAGCCCGGCCTCATCCTGGCGGACATCCAGCTGGCGGACGGCAGCTCCGGGCTCGATGCCGTCAACGAACTTCTGCGCGCCTTCGAAGTCCCGGTGGTGTTCATCACCGCTTATCCCGAGCGCTTCCTGACCGGCGAGCGGCCCGAACCGGCGTTCCTGATCTCGAAGCCGTTCCAGCCGGCGATGGTCTCGGCTGTGGTGAGCCAGGCGCTGTTTTTCCAGCGCAACTCGCGCAACCGCGCTCCGCGCGCAGCGGTGTCCTGATCGCGACGTCGGCAAACTCTCGCAACGATACGACAAAAAAGACGGCACGGATCAGCCCGTGCCGTCTTTGCTTTTGATCATGAGGCAAAAAAAGAAGTACGCCTGCCGGGCGATTTTGAATCGCTGGCGCGCGCCTCTTGGACGCAACAGACTACGAAAGTTTCGAAGAGGCTGCGTGTCGGCTTCTGGATAAGTCACCGACCTAGTGCTCGAATCGAGTCGTCGTTTGACTTTCAAGCGCGTAACGACTAGGCCGGAATCGGGCTGAGCTATAGTGGAGGTAACAAATATGAAGAATGGACTCATCGCGAGCCTTATCGGTGCAGCAGCTTTTGTTGGTTTAGCGTCGATTGCGTCAACGGCGGCAGTCGCCGCGCCGCTTTCTATTACGAGACCTGCAAGTCCGGTGACGGACGTTCAGAACGTCGGCGTCATTCGGCGGATACTTGCCCCGAAGCGTCACCATCATAGCCGCCGCCCGCCGCCGCCCCGGCGTCATCACCATCATCGTTGAGCCACAAACGCCCGGTTAGAGCCGGGCGTTTTCTTTTTGGGCCTGGGGCGGCGGACATGCTGTACCGGGCGCGGCTGGTACTTCGGTGGGAGACGGGTCGGCCAAAAGGACGAGAACGGGACAAGACGCAAGACCAAGCGTTCGCCGGTAGACAAAAATAAATCTGGGTAGGGTAAGCGACACCCCGAAGTGCCGGTAAAACAAGGCAAAAAAGAAGGACGCGGCTGGCATCACCACATTTTCGGCCGACTCCACACAACTCCACCGAACTCCGCAGAAATCCAAGTTAGGCCCGTCGTTATTGGGCTTCTCACGTTTTCGACTCCACAGTGCTCCACAGCGCTCCAGATTTGACCATCGCCGCCGGTAGGGTAAGCGGTAGGGCGCGGCTGGCATTTCGAAGTACCAGCCGCGCCCTACCCGAAGAGGATTCCGGCGATGGCGACCCTTCACAAGCTCACAGCGAAGGCAGCAGAAGCGCTCGATAAACCCGGCCGACATTCTGACGGCGGCGGCCTCTATTTGGTCGTACGCGGTCCGCAGAGCCGGTCATGGGTCTTCATTTGGAAAGACAAGGGACGGCCGCGCGAAGCGGGCCTAGGGCCAGCCAAGGGCAAGGACAAGCCCGGCCTGACGCTCTCGGAAGCCCGCGACAAGGCCGATGCATTTCGGAAGAGCCTGCGGGAGGGAATCGACCCGTTGAAGGCCAAGGAAGCGGAGCGCGCCGCCAGCGTGAAGTTTGGCGAGTTCGCAGACGATTACCTTGCGGGGCTCAAACCCTCATTCAAATCGAAGACGACGCATGCCGATTGGAAGCGCGACATAGAGAAGCGGTGCGCGGCGCTTCGTCCCATGGTGATTGCAGATATCGGCACCGATGACGTGTTGAACGTGCTGCGCCCGATCTGGACCACGAAACACCGCACGGCCTCCGAATTGCGCGGCCGGATCGAACGCATCTTGGATGCGGCGAAAGCTCTCGGGTATAGGTCCGGCGAAAACCCGGCCCGGTGGCGTGGGCATCTGTCGGTATTTCTGGCGAGCACCAAGCGCAAGAAGCGGCATCATCCCGCACCGCCCTACAAGGATATGCCGCGCATCATCACTGCGATTCAGTTGAGCGATGCCACGACGAATCTAGCCCTTGAATTCGTCATCCTGACCGCCGTTCGCACGACGGAGGCCCGCGCCATGCGAGTTGCTGAAGTGAATTTCGAACGTCGCGAGTGGACGATACCAGCAGCACGTATGAAGATGGACGTTGACCACATCGTTCCCCTGTCTGATAGGGCAGTCGCGATTCTGAAATTCTTGATCGCCAAAGATGCGAAGCCAAAAGATTATGTTTTCGTTGGGTTGAAGCCCGATCAATACATAGGCGAGAACGCGCTATTGCACGTCCTGAAACGCGTTGCGCCGGGCATGACTGTTCACGGCTGCAGATCGTCGTTCCGTGACTGGTGTGGGGATGAGACTGAATTTCCTCGCGAGACGGCAGAAGCCGCGCTCGCGCATGCGGTCGGCAACGAGGTTGAGCAAGCGTATCGCCGTGGCACCGCATTGAAGAAGCGGCGATTGCTTATGGAGTCATGGGCAACGTTCGTTGCGGGAAAGCCCGCCGCCCGGAACGTCGTTTCACTCACCGGGTAATTGTAATCGTTGGTTGAGATGGTCCCGTGGGGCGGTCCATGGTCTGTCATGGTCGATTATGGAGCCATGACATTATGACAGATGACATTGAAAGCGTTCCGTTCGAAGAGCGTTCGTTTAGTGTTCGCACGACTGCGCTAATCCTCGAAATATCCCAAAGTAAAGTTTTTGAAATGTTGGCCGATGGTGATTTGGGATCATTCACCGTAGGCAGGTCGCGCCGGATCACTGGACGCTCGATCAACGCTTTCCGTTGCCGCTAATTGTTTCGTACCTTACAATGCGGTCGGACATTGACATAAAGCTGCTAGTTGCGCAGTGCCACGATGCAGGCAACATCGCGCCATTGGTTCGCGGTCTCTGTCCGAAGCTTCCCGACGACGCAACGCAGTTCGCATCTGACAATCTTCCGCTGAACATGCGCGGCCCCGATCCTATGACGGGCGCGCGTCATGAAACGCTGGCGGATTTTATCGAGCAGTATAGCGCCAAGAAAACGCGACCGGGATTCGATCAAGCCGCGTTTGACTCGGTGTATCCGCAGTTCGCAAATCTCCCCGGAAACCGCACGTTAGAGAGAACGCGTGCGGAAGCGTTGGCGCGGGGCAAGCGACCGAAAGAGGTTCGCGCAATCTTGCGAGGGCGCAAGTCTCGATAGTTGTGGCCGCACGTTTCGATTCTTGCGGCTATCGCGTTCGGCCCTCTCGTCCCATGTTGCCTTCAGATTTCAGCAACGAAGGATCGAACATGTTAGAACATTTGCCAGACCGCATTGCGCCCCGTAACGATCTTAAAAAGATCGAGCGACGACTTCCGGAGTACGCGCGAACGGCGTTGCGGCGTATACGTTCAGATGCCCGCAGCGCCGATGCCTTGTCAGAAGGCAAATGGAAACAGACCGTTGCGGACGGCGAGAAGCGGATGGCGCTGCGTATCGACGCTGAGCGGGCCGAGTCATATCTTCGCCGGACGCGGGACTCTTATCCTGAATACATCAAAGAAGCTGGAGCCGCCCTTATCGAGGCACAGACCGCGCTTGCAGAATTCGACGCTGAGCGCGAAACGAGAAAACAGAAACTCCAAGAAATGCAGCGCGCGACCGAAGGCAATCACCTTGACCGTTGCTTGCGCTTCTTGACCGCCAACGAGCACGCGAAATTTTACGAACGAATCGCACCGGCGCCAACTGGCGACTTGCGAAAACATCTCGTGAAAATCCGTGCCGAAATCGATGGGAAGCGCGGCGAGATTGAGTCCATCGATCTTGCACCATTGACGCTGAACGATGCGACGGCTGCGATTGATGCCGATATCGCCAAGTTGGTTGCGAGCGGTCCTGATATTTACGGCGTCACGCGCTATGAAGGGACAAACGCCCGAACGCGCCGACAGGGCGCTATCCGATGGCCGGAAGCGTGGACCGGAACCGGCGGCCGACGTGTGCCGGATGGACTCGCCGCGCTCGCTTGGCTTTTTCCGGATGCTCTTCGTGAAAAGCTCGTGAATGATGCAGACGAGCGCATTAAAAAGAGCGCTTTTACACCGATTGCGATTTCCGACCGTGAGCCGATGCGCATGCGGCTTCATGCCGAGTTGCTTGATATGGAGCGTATCGAAGAGGCGACGGTTTTCGCTTTGCAGTCGGCAAATGACACGACCGCGATCCGTCGCCACGACGCGGACCCGCGCGCCGTTCTCGGAATCGAGGTTGAACAAGCGAAGCGCGAAGCGCACGGCGCGGGCTCGCTCGCGGACCCGGTTGAGATTCCCAAGATGGAGACGCCGCCGGACGCCAAGCTCGTGCGCTCAAGCAAGTGGACGAGTCAAGGCCCGCGTCTGTCCGATACCGTGACTGACTAGTTCAGAATCCGCGCGCGTCCTTCTCCATAAGTTCCAGCGCGTGCCGGATCGCCGCCTTCGCGTTTACGTCCCGCGAAGGCGGCGCACCAACTACCCGACAGTTCATTTTCCAACAACCTAAAGGATTATCGAAATGGCTCATATGGGCAGACTGAGGACAGCGATTGAAGCATTTCGCGCCGAGAATGGTGGCACTCGTGCGGACCGCTCCATTCGTGCGGGCACGACCGGCGACGCGACCATTGATCGGGCGAGCGACGAAGAGATTGAGCGCGTGCTTGCTGGAACGAAGAACACCGCAACGTCCGCGTATGGCCGAAAGGATCGCCCGAAGACGGCGGCGGACCTGAATCCGACCGAAATCTATCGGCGATACAATTCGGCCGGAAAGCCGCCTTCGTCGTGATGCGCTTGCGCTTTACGATCCCCAATATCGGTGGTGGCTTGATTGGCGTCACCGATATCGGGGGGCGGACATGCGCGGCGGTTGACGACGAGGGGCGTGCCACGTTCGCGCGCCTCATTGAGTCGACGGCAACGCTCCCGGAATTCGCCAAGCGCTTGAAGGTCGATTTGGAGACGATGCGGCGAGCGGCGAACGATGGCAAGTTTTTGCGGCCTGTTGTCCGTGGCGATTTCTTCGACGCGAGATATTTGAAAGCCGATCTTTCCGAATGGTGGGCGTTGTTTCACAGCGAGTCCGCGTATCGACAACGCTCATTCGTTGGCTGAGAAAATCAGAACGGCATTTTATCGTTTATTCGTTTCAACGAAAACAGGTGATTTGAGATGAAGAGATATGAAGGATTGATCGAAGACGTTGCCGATTTCTCGGGACTTTCAATGTCGCGCATCTACGTGCTGACGTCTACCAACCGAAATTTTCCGCGTCCGCGTCGCGACGGCATTCGATCCGTTTACGACATGCGCGCGGTCAAACGTTACTTCAAGACGCGCGTTGATGGGCGCACGGTTGAAGGCCGAGCCAAAGCGAAGCGCCGCCGCAAGTGAATGGATGCAAACGGTTGGTGACGCGCACCGGCCGCGACGGCATCAAGCGAATGTATTGCATCAAGGAAGACGGCTCGCGAATGCTCGTCTTCACTTATCGGAGAATTCCGAAATGACTTATTCCGAAGTGGACCCTGAAGAACTCTCTCGTTGCAGCTTTATCTCCTATCAAACAGACATTAAACAATACGTCACGACAGCGTATATCGTTTTTAAACCTGCTGTTCTCGCAATAAATCCGTGTGCGATGCTTAGATTCGCTACCAAATTGAGTCCGTCCGTTACGTCCATTAGCATTAGTGTGGCCGCTCAAGGCGAAGAGGGCGACGGGCGCAACGCCAGACAAATCGCGAGCATCTGGAAAAATGACTCGGGCGAGTGGTTCGGGAGCGGAGATGTCGGCTTTCCGGTTGAGTTTCGGGAGTCGAAGTGATGGCCGACGAAGAAGCGTTGACATATGAAGGCTATCTAGAGGAAGCGCGCGCATACCGGGCCTTTTTCTTTTTAGCTGACTACGAATCGGATGCCACGGCCGTTTTCAATTACGGTCGTGACCGCGTGGCATTAGCTCATAGCTTCCTAGGGCCATACGCGCGTGGCACGACGAAAGACGGCGACCCGCTTGCGAATGCATGGGCTGCACGCGGATTCAGGACGCTTGGAGATCGAATCTCATGGGCGATTACGCCGCAGGCATTGGTGTTCTCGCTGGCGTCAGGTCACAAATTTCAACTTCGCCGCCAAACGTTGCGCGCGTGGATGGATCACGATGAGGGTTGTACCTTCCCCGAATTGGAGGAAGTGTAATGCCTATCAAGATGACACCGACGCGTGTTGTCCCTTCCAAAGCGCAACGTTTGGCGGAACGTCGCTTGAAACGCTGCATGGATATCGCGAAAAAATCCGTCGTGTTCGTATTCAAGTCGGATGACAACGGACCAACATACGTCACGCTTAACAATGCGCGGGATATATTTGAGTTTGAGTGCGGAGCGCTTAGGGCTTATGCGCTTGATCCGGACGACCCGCCGGACATGGACTGGCAAATTTATGACGACGAGCACCCGATCCGTGCCCGCTTCCGATGGGGCGCGAAGGCGGTTGAGTTTGAAAGTAACATCGGACCAACAGTCTGGCTCTGGCGCTCTGACCTTGCGGTATGGGTTAACGGCGGCGCATTTCCAATATTGATGCCGTATCCACCGCAGCCGACACCGGATGCCGTCGTTAATGCGCGCATATCGCAGGACGGTGGCTGGCTCATCACTGACATAGACTATGATGAGCCATTGCCGCCGCTTCCGGCGCGCGAAGAGCCAAGCGAGAATCTACCGCCGTCGCCCGACGCAATCATGAACGCGCGTATCTCGCAGGACGAAGATTGCGGGATTCATACGGATATTACGTATGAGCCTGCGCCTTTAGATGACTTCGGGTAACAAAAACCCACCGGCCGAAGCCGGTGGGTTAGTGATGGAGACAGTCAGACAGTCCGCCGAGACCATCCAACTTTGGTGAAGCTATGCCTGACTCAAAATCCTCTCAACCAACGAATACCTGGCCCACGCCTGCGACAGCCGACGAGAAAATCCGACCGCGTTGGGGGTGGGATAATGAAGTTGATGTCCGCGAGGGGACGCGTCTTTGCAAGGCGATGGAATCGGGCCTGTCCGCCGATGCCTTTGGAGAGCGAAACGCCTATGACCTTGCGCATCGACTCTATGCGCAGGGGATTTCCGAGCGCACGGCGGTTCGCCTCATGTGCGCCTTCTGCCGCCCGCTGCTTTCGAAGGATGATATCTCGCTTCAGGTGAGCAGCGCCTATTCACATTCCGTCAACGTGCCCGGCCTGCTCTCAGTCGCGCGTCCCGACGCTCCGAGCGACTTCGAAGACCTTGACGACGACGAGGACGATTCATGGATGGAAGGCGGCCTGACGACGTGGCCGCGCCCCATTCTCATCGATCCGAAGCAAAACAATGCCAAGGTACTCGACACGATTTTGTTTTCACGGCCCGGCAAGGTCATTTCGAGCAACGGCACGCTCTATAGCCTTGAAGCGGAATCGAAAATCTGGCGAGAGGTCTCGGAAGATGCAGTCGCGGCCGAATTCCGTGCATGTGATCCCGACCTGACTCTAGACACGGCGCGCATCCGGCAGATTGCCCGTGCTCTCCATGTTGAGCGACACACGGCAGCGCAGCCCTTCGACTGGATAGACGAGCCGATTGACGCGCCGTTGGCGCGCGACCTTGTGTTGTTTAAGAACGGCGTGCTCGATATCGGGACGGGAGTCCTGCATCCCCACACCGGCGCGCTCTTCGCGACCGGACTTCCCGACTTCAATTACGATCCGGCGGCGACGTGCCCGACATGGGACCGTTGCCTTGGGGAATGGTTGCATGAGTCATACCATCCGACGCTGCTCGAATTCATTGGCTATTGCCTCACACCGGACACATCAGCGCATAAACTGCTGGCCTTGATCGGCGCGCGGCGTGGCGGCAAATCCACTATCCTGAACGTGATGAGCGCCCTTGTCGGGGCTACGCATACGGCGTCCCGTACCCTGCACGACTTGGCGACGGATTTCGCCCTTGAGGGTCTGTCTGATAAAAAGCTGCTCCTAGTGCCGGACGCCAGCGACACCGAAGCGTCGCGCCGTGCTGTTGCGCTGGACAGGATCAAAGCCATCAGCGGCGGCGATGAAGTGTCAATCAACCGTAAGGGGCTGCGCATCGTGACCGGGCACGTCCCGGCCCGGCTCGCCATCGCCGCCAACCGGCACCCTCGATTCCTCGACGACTCCGGCGCGCTTGCGGCTCGTGAATTGGTCGTGGTGTTCGAGCGGAGCTTTGAGGGCAGCGAGGATCGCGAGCTAGGAGCCAAGCTGCACGGGGAACTGCCGGGCATCGCCAACGCCGCACTGGCGGCCCTGAAGCGTCTCCGGGCGAACGAGATGCGATTCACCGTTGGCGCCAAGGGCGCAGCGGCCTTGCGCGATCTGGCGGAAAGTCAGAGCCCCGCGCTGCGGTTCGCTAAGGCCTGCCTCATCGTCACCGGAGACATGACCGATAGAGTCGGCCTGCCTGAATGCTTCGAAGCATATGAGGCGTGGGCCACGGCTGAATCGCTCAACAGCCGGGAGTGGCGCAACCGGAACGACTTCAAGACTGATTTGATTGCCGCTCTTGGGGCGCAAGGCGTGCGCCACGGGCGGCGACGATGGCGTGACCCATCGCGAGACGGGCACGGCGAAGGTGCGATCATGCGCGGATTCTTCGGCATCAAGCTTCGCAAGTGTTCACTGTGACCACCTGTGAACACCCTAGTGGCAACAGAGAAGTTGTTGCGGCACAGGCACAACTTGCATTTGTGAACGCTGTGAACGCTATTCGGCATCAGGTCCGAAAAATGCCGGGAAGGCCATCGCGCCGCTACTTAAGCCCTAGTACTCTGGATATTTACTGACCTATTGATTTAGTGTTCACAGTGTTCACAGCAGCTAGGTTAGGCCCATTTCATGCGGGTTTCACTGTTGCCACTAGGGTGTTCACAAGGCGTTCACAGCCGTTCACAGTGAGCCCCGACAATTGGTGCGCGATCCCTATTTCAATGCATCTATCCAGACACGTATTCGCACGAGTGATTTAATATAGAGCCACAGTGCTTTCCTCACTCATGCAGCGAAAATATTTTCAAAAATCCGAACGAGAAAATTTTTCCTCACGACTCCCACGAGCCACTGGCCCTGAAAATTTTTACGGGTCCTTTGGCAGCAAAAAGTCATGCGGGCAAAAACGTGGCGCTGGCCTCGAATTTGTATGATAAAAATTTTTCAGGGTTTCTATAACAAAGGGCCTTGGAGGGATTTGCTACCCCGGCGCCGATCCGCGAACGTCGCAAAAAGCAAAAGCCCCGGCCGTGAGACCGGGGCGTCTTTTTCGTCGGAAGGTCCGCGCGGATTACTTGCCAGCGGCCTGCAGATTCGTGTCGATAGATTGGAATTTGCCGCTGACCGTGCTGCCGAGGCTGGTCACAATCGCGATGATCGCGAGCGAGATTCCTGCAGCGATCAAACCGTATTCAATCGCGGTGGCGCCCGACTCGTCTTTGATGAAACGCGCAACAAGGTTCTTCATGGGTAGCTCCAAAAATGATTGTCTCGCGGGTCCGTTGCCCGTGATGAACCTAGTCGCGCTGTATTGAACCGCAGTTAATTCGATTGCATAAAGTTCGTGGTTTCAGACGAGGGTAAACAAATGCTAAAGGCGATCTGAGAATTTTGTAGGGTACGAAACAAGTAACCAACCGCTGCTAGGATCGCCGCCGGGCCGCAAGGTTGTGGCTGTTCAATCCGTGTGACCTTGTAGGCCAAGACGCGGCCGGGTGTTCTCAGCGCCCGGCCGCGTCGCTTTTTCGTTGGCTGACACAAGATGCCGATTCCGCGATCCTCGCGACGGAACAACCGCGAGGACAGGGTGCGATGGCGATTACGTGGATTGACGGATTCGAGGACTACGATTCAAGCAATGGCCTGCTGTCGCAGGCTTACACAACCGCAGGCTTAGGCTCTATTACTTACGGCAGCACGGGACGCTTCTCCGGGTCTAGCTTAAATTTGGGGTTCGTTACGACGGCTATTCGCAAAGGGATATCGACAACAAGCACAGTAGCCGTTGGACACGCGTTCAAGCTGTTGTTGGCTTCCGGCGGCGCCACTGTTCAGGCGTTAGCTTTTCGCGACGCAAGCGCCAACACCATTGCGGGGCTGTTTTTTAATCCAGATGGCGGTTTGGTTTTCGTTCGTGGCTCGACTGTGTCTTCAAACGTCCTAGCGACAGCGCCATCAGGAACAGTCAGTGTAGATGCATGGTATTATCTTGAAGTCGAGTTTACGCGTCACGCGTCCGCTGGCGCTGTGAATGTATATTTGAATGGGGCTCTTATAATGTCGGCAAGTGGCGTCAATACCGGCGCGGCCGACGTGGCAGCAGTTGCGATAATTGCCCCGGTGAATGGCTATCTAGTTGACGATCTTTACATTACGGATACGGCCTCAAGAATCGGAGAAGTCCGCATTGATACGCTCGTCCCGACTGCGGACACGGCGCAGAAGGACTTCACGGCGTCAACAGGCTCCGATAACTACGCCATGGTTGGCGAGCTTCCGGTTGATGGTGACACGTCTTACGTTCAAGCCGACGTAGCGGGCGCCGCCGATCTATACACGACAGACGGACTCGCGGATACACCGGACGCAATCTATGCGGTGCAAGTTCGGGTCGCGGCCAAGAAACTCGATACGGGCTTTCGGTCAATCAAAGCAAAGCTGAAGAGCGGAACGACTGAAGCGGACGGCGCTGCGGTGGCGCTCGCGACCGACTACGCGGTGGCTACCGCGATACATGAGACAGACCCGGCCACCGATGCAGCATGGACCGCGAGCGGTGTGAACGCCGCGCAGATCGGCATGGAGATCGGATAAAAGGAGTGTCACCGATCAGAAGCGACGGCCACCACTAATCCTAAATCCGGCAGCACATAGACGCTTCGACCGCCTATTGATTGATAAAAGCTACCGGGAAGTTGGAGAGCTTCAGGTATACCCTTTGGCCATAGCCATGAGCGCTCACCGCAAGATAGATTCCGCGAATCGCCGGTAAATGAGCCAGCCGGAATAGGCGTGGCTTTCCATACCCCGCCGAAATAAGGACGTTCCGCTTCGTTATTCGGCGCGTCGATGTCCTTGAAGGACGTCAGACCTTGTTGTTTCAACAGATTGACTGTGTCTTGCGCTAAGCTAAAGGCAAACGCACCTTGATAGCTCATCAAGGTGCCGCAGCTTCCCTCGGCATAGAACCAGCCGACATGCAGCTTTTGCGGTAGTGAGCCCCGTTGAAAGACGCGGGTCGCGAGGATGTATCCGCTGCGCACCACAATAAACGTTGCAACAAGGATGATAGCGACGCGGGCAAGCTTCCTCATTTGCGACTCCTGTGTGCCCTATTTTAGCTGAAGAGTTCGCATCGCGGGCTAAAAAGTGCGCACCCCTCGTCGCGATGGGGTGCAACGGGATGCATTCGTTTGCTGACGTGCTGTGATTCCGCTCCGATACTAGGAGCATGAAACATCCGAAGAAACGGGGCCCGGCCCTAGATACACAAGTTGCCATCCGTCTTTCCGGCCCGATGCTTCGCCGGGTTGACTCGCTGGCGCTCTATTCCATGTCGCCTCGCGCAATCATAGTTCGCCGCTTGCTCGCGCGAGGCCTTGAACATATGGAGAAGCACAGCGATGGCGTCTAAGTCTTTTAGCGTTCGCATTTCGCTTGACGGCGGCGCGGACATCAAGAAGCAGCTTGAGGCCATCGGCACGGCTGGCAAGAAGGCCTTCGAACAACTGGAGTCGGCATCGCAAGCAAGTAGCTTCGCGGACCGCTTGAGCACGAGTCTGAACGGTCTGCAGGCCAAAGCGCAGCTTGTTCGCGCCGAGATCGACAAAAGTCGCGAAGCCTTCGGCAACTTGAAGTCGGCACTCGGAGAGGTTGCTCTGAAGGTTGGCGCAGTGACAGCCGCGTTCAGTGCCGCCGCTGTCGGCGTGGGCGCATTCGTGAAGGGAAGCGCGGACAACCAAAAATCGATTCAGGACGCGGCCGATGCGGCAGGCATCAATACAAAGCAGTTCACCGACTTGAAGAACGCTTTCGCTCTTGGTGGCGTGTCGGGAGAAGACTTCACGAAGGCCATCGGCGGCGTTTCGCGGGCGCTAGATGACTCGTCGAAACGTAATGCTCAATACAATCACAGCGTTCGTGATCTGCAGCGCGGGTTGAATCTCGGGCATATTGACATCGATCAATATTACGACAGGCTGACCCAACTGCGGCAGGGCGCGGCCGACAGCCAAGACGCCTTCACTCGCTTAGGCATCAGCACGAAGAATCTTGACGGCTCATTGAAGAAGCCGAACGAGATTCTGCAGGACATTGCGGACGCGTTTCAACATCTGCCGGATGGCGCGAGCAAGGCCGCCCTGTCCATGGAGTTGTTTCAATCGAAGTCAACGAGTCTCGTTGGCTTCCTCAACAAGGGCTCCAAGGGCATCGCGGACTTGACACTTGAGGCGGAGCGGATTGCACCGCCCCTTGACGCTCTTGGGAAGCGTAATCTGCTTGCGGTCTCGACAGCCTTTGACAAGCTATCATCGGCCGCCCGCAGCGCGAAAGACTCCATCGCCGCGACAATCGCACCAGTCGTGACGCAGGCCATCAATGGATTCACGGAAGCCATCGTTCGCAACCGAACGTCTCTCGTTCTTCTCGCGGCAAGTATCACGGAGAAGGTGAAGCCTATCGTTGCCGATCTTGTCGCGGTCTTGGAAGGTCGCGACGCGGATGTGAAGAACGATTTTATTCTGAAGGCCAAGCAAAGCGTACTCGATTTCGGAAATGCAGTTTCCAGCGCCGTGACGAATATCATCGTTCCGGCGTTCAATGCCTTGCTCGGCATTCTCGATACTGTAGCGAAAGGCATCAACGCGATTTTCGGGACGAACCTAACCGGCGGTGAAATCGCAGCGGCGGCTGTTGTGCTGCAGTTGGTTAGCGCCTTCACGTTGCTTGGCTCGACTATCTCGACAATCGTAACCGTCGTCGGAGGCCTCATCGCGGTATTCGGCACAACCACGTTGGGGCTCATCGCGCTCGGCGTTGCCATCGGCGGATTCATCGTTAGCACGTCGCTCAAACTCGGCTCGATTTCCGACGTGGCGGCAGCGGTCGGGCAGGCAATCTCCGATGCCTTTACCGGCGCATTCAATTTTGTCGGGTCACTGTTTGATGGCTTTGTTCAGGCCATCAACGCCGTGTGGGACGCGGTCAAGGCGGGCGCTACGGATGTTGCAACGTGGATAGTGGACCAATTCAACAGCGCCGTGAGCACGGTCAAGGACTACTTGGACGCTCTCGTGAATTGGGCCATGGCCGCGCTTGCGCCGGTCATCAACGCGGCCAAGGCTATCGGCTCCGCTGTGAATGGCGCTACCAGCGCCGTGGGCTTTGCTGAAGGCGGCCCCGTTCGCGGCCCCGGTACGGGCACGAGCGACTCCATTGCGGCGCGACTCTCCAATGGCGAGTATGTCATGCCGAAGTCGGCCGTCGATTTCTTCGGCCTTCCGTTCATGGAGGCGGTGCGCAAGCGCGCGGCGTCTCTTCGCGATGCCTTTGCGGGCCTTGGCCCCGGCATTGTCTCGGCGTTGACTCCGTCCGTGCCGCGCTTTGCGAACGGCGGCCTCGTGTCGGCTGCGGCCTTGGCGGGCAACTCGGGCGATCTGCGGCCCGCTCACATTCATATGCCGGGCGGTTCGTTCCCGGTCATGGCGGCGCCCGATGTGATTGAGAGTTTGATGCGATACGCGGCGGACAAGCAAGTCCGCAGTGCAGGGCGCAAGCCGACTTGGTACAGGGGATAGACAATGGCCGACGATGAAGATGCAGAGCTTGGAATCGAAATTATCTCGCGGGCGATTGCGAATGGGGCGGCGGCCATCGCAGCTATGTTGCTTCGTGATCCAGAATTCGTGTCTCGTCACGTCAACGCTTGCGACTCTGTCGTGGTTGTCTGGCCTGACCAGTCTGCGGAATGCGGCCTAGCGCTCATGCCGATCAAGCGCACGACGCCAGAGTCCAGGTTGAGCGCCCGGCGCGACGTGCTGCCGTGTGCGACGCGTGAAGATGCGTTTGCGTTGCTTCGGCAATTTGGCGACGTGAAGCTTCAAGCCGAGTTGGAAAACTCCGCCACAGCGGATGTGCGCCCGTTTCCGAAAATGAACTGAAATCGACAACGTGGTTAAGTTTCAATATCGCTTAGCCGATGTCGTTGTATTATTTCCGAGAATTGAAAAGGCGTCACTACGCAGATTTTGCGCACCTACGCAGAAGTTGCGTAGGTGAATGCGCAACTTCTGCGTAGGTGCGTGATAGGTATTGTTGACTTCGCATTTTTCGGCGCAAATATACCGGCTGCATTAGTGAACGTAAGGAGTATCAACAATGCAGACATGGCGAATTGAAACTCAGCATTTCTCTTGCGAAGAGCTTGCTTTAGACGACGAGGGTACAGAGTTTGATCTTCGTATAACGCGAAAGGCTGATGGAGCGCAGCGCGACACGAGTACAGAGTCTTCTCTATTTTTGCGGGATATTCTCGCAGTTACGCCGGATGATGCCGCTTTCATCAACGCTCTTTTATCGCGAGCTTTCGTTGCGCTTCCCGATATGGATTTGATGCATCAAGTAGCTGAAGAGTATTTGAATCGCGCTCGGGAAGAAAAGCACCGCCCGCGAAAGCAACAGACTAAGAAGGCCGCGTGAGTAGTATTGTCAAATGGCTGTTGCGACAGTGGCACGGGACTCCTATCCCGCATGCTCGGGAGCCCGTGCCGCCGCTCGATTCACCGGGAGACCTTGAATCGCTGGCGCGCCTGTTAGAGGCGAAGGACTTTGCGAGCTTCGAAGAGGCCGCGCGGCGGCTTCAGGATAAGTCATCGACCTGACGGGGCGCATTGAAAAGCCTGAACATATCGGGCTGCATAGTTTTATTTCGGCGGTTGAAGTTCTCGTGAGTTCGCCCAACCGTGAATCTCGGCGGCTGTCTCCGCTCGCTGGACCTTGCGCAGCATTTCGTCGCGGGCCTCGCCGTCCGCCATCGTGTCGGCCTTCGCGCGAACGCTCGCCGCGAATGCGGAAAGCCGATCTAGAAATGATGTCGCTTGTTTGAAACGTCGCCGTTCTGACATGACGCGCTCCTTCCGTTAGAGGAAGGGCGGGAGCGCAATTGGCGTTCTCATCACCGATGAATGCCTAGAGCCGTGCGGTGATGGGGACCAACTTCAAAACCCGAAGAAGGTTCGGCGGCGCGACTGGTGATTCGTCGCGGCCGATCCCGGCCGAAAAGAACGGGAACAGAACAAGATCAAGCGTTCGCGGGTAGGGTAAGGCGAAAATAAATTTGGGTAGGGTAAGCGCTAGGGTAAGCGCGGTCCCGAAATTCAAGAAGTGCCCGTAAATCAAGGCAAAAAAGAAGAGCGCGGCTGGCATCACCACAGCCGCGCCCCTCATCGCCGGTCGATTGGGGCAGGGGGGAAGACCGGCTGTTCAAATAACGCGACGGCCTGAGGGACGTTCCGTGTCCCGCCGCGGATTTTTCTCACACGGTTAATTGAACAATGGCTTCTGAACCGCGTTGTTGCGTCGCGGTTCTAATCTCCATCGCGATGTGCGGCAGGAACCGCAGGCGCGAAAGGAAATACGGGTGAGGCCATCATGTCTCGGGTATCGATGGGAATTCTCGGTGGAGTCGCTGTGGTGCTGAGCCTCGGCGCGGTGCAACTTGCTTCCGGCCGCGACCTTGCCGCTGGCGTCGATGCGGCGTCCTCGATCGTCAATCGCGCCACCAAGGCTGATCGGGGCAACGTTCAGATGCCGCACGTGCAAGGGCGTACCGTTTCAGTTCGGCTGGAGAGCTTGCCGGATACCTCGATTCTGATCCGGATCCCCGGAAGCTACCGTCAGGAAGCTCGCGATCATCATGGGTCGAAGCCGAGCGCTGGCGGCGCAGCACCGGCCATGATGCATCATGCCAAGCGCACGGTTGCTTGTGAGCCGGTGGTGAGCGTTCTGACCGAGATCGCCAAGCAGCTTCAGCCGGGGCGCTGCGTGACCTGACGGTGCGCGGTAGAACTCGCAAATCCGGAAAGATCAGGAATCGCTGGCGTTGTCGTCGTCATCTGCATTGTGCCGGCCGGCAAACAGCCCCAGTGCCAAGCCTCCGACGGCGAGCAGCGGAATCAGTTTTTTGATGCCGATGGCGCGCACCACCTGAATTCCCGCTGCGACCAGCATGGGATCGGCGAGTACGTTCCGCGCGGCCGCCTTCGCCGCCTCCGCGGCGCGCTTTCGCATGGCATTGCGGCGCACCTCATAGGTCACGACCGAAATCAGGGTAATGAGAAAAAAGATCGCCGCGCCCGTCAGGCAGGCCTGGATCAGTCCATATGTCTGAAGAACGAAGACAAACGCGGCCGCGCAGAGAAAGAGGATCGTTATGAAGGCCGCGACCACGGCCGCTCCGGCGAGCGAGGTCAGGCGCAAGGCGTTGCCGGTACTCTCCTTGAAGTCGTCAATCGCCCGCTGAAACATCGGTACCTCGCCGGATTGAAATCAATTGTTCAGATATATGCCGCTGATGAATGGCTATCGTCGCAGCCGGCGATCCTGGCGGGTTCAGCCTGCTGCCATGACCCCGCATCGGTTATCGCGCTCAATTATCTGCGCCAGGTCACCCCGATCAGAAATCCCAAACCGATCGCAAGTCCCACGGCGGCCAGCGGCCGTTCCTGAATGGCTTCTTCCAATGTTTCCTCGAGCGACGTCGCGGCATTCTGCGCAGCGTCGAGTGCCGCGTTGCCGCGCTCGGATACGTCAGAGACGACGGAGTCCACATTGGCGCGGGCCTGCTTGTAGCCGCGGCGGGCCTGTTTCCGTGCGGTGCCCGTAAAGGCGTTGAGTGCATCGCTGAGCTGTTCGGCCAGTGCTGAGATATCGTTTTTCACGGCTGACAAATCCTTTTCCAGGCGTTCATAGGTCGCTTTATCCGTCAAATTTTTCATCGCGTTCTCGCCATCGCTGCTCGACATCCAAAGCTCCTGAGACCGAGAGTGTGTTGAATCAACGTGTCGCCGCGGTCGAAGTTCCGAAATCGCAACCGTCTATCCCTCCGGCCAGTTCGGCGAGTCCGTCGCCCTCAGATGGTCCTTGACGATCAGGGCCACGATCAGCAGCGGCGACGACAGGAAGCCGCCCATTGGTCCCCAGAGCCAGGTCCAGAACGCAAGCGCGATGAAGACGGCGAGCGCATTCAGCGACAGCCGCCGACCGATGATCGTGGGAGTGACGAAATGTCCTTCGAGAAACGTCAGGCCGGCGAACGCCACTGGCGCCAGTAGGCCGGCGCCGAGGCTCGAGAACGAGATGACGCCAACGGCCGTCAGGATCACGAACATGGCGACGGGACCGATGATCGGAAAGAAATTCAGCGTCGCGGCCAATGCACCGAGCCCGGCGGGATTCGGCATTCCGGTCGCGGCGCAGATCAGTCCTGTGGCGACGCCGACACCCAGGTTGATGACCGTTACCGTCAGCAGATAACCGCCGAGACTGGTTTCGATCTCGTTCAGGGTTTTCAGCACCTGCAGGCGCGAATTGCGGTCGCTGAAGGTCAGGATCAGGGCGCGGCGCAGATCGCGCCAGCTCGCGACGAACAGAATCAGGGTTGCGAGAAACAGCAGGATTTCGGTGAACGTTGGCGACAGGAATTCGACCGTCGGCTGCACCCAATCGATCTTTGGTAACTGGAAAGGGGCACCTGAAAGCGCTGCCGGTTCGCCGATCAGGCCCTGCAGTTGATGCCAAAGCGCCAGCGGACGATCGAACACATGCAGCTTGTCACGCAGCAGGCTCGATAGCTCAGGAAGCCGCGTCGTCCATTCGATCAGCGGTGAGGTTATCAGCCCGACGATAAGGGCGACGATCGAGCCGGCGGCCGTTACGATCAGGACCGCCGAGACCGGCCGTGGAATGCGCCGGCGTTCGAGGTAGCCCGCGGCGGGGGACAGCATGGTCCCCACCACGAACGCCGTCGTCACGGGCAGGAAGAAGGCCTTGGCGACATAGAGCACCGCGGTGATGCAGATCACCAGCAGCGCCACCAAGGTGAACGCTACGACGTCTTCGCGCTGAATGCCGCGCCGGTACGCCTCGTCGCCCTCGGAATGCGGACCGGAGGACGCTTCAGCCGGAGCGCGCATGATCAAGCCACCTCGGGCCAGCGGGTTGTTTCGCCACAGCATCGACGTCGCGGCTCGCTAGAGCCGGCCAAGCAGAAGCAGAATGAGGACGATCACTAAAATTGTCCCGACCAGTCCGGACGGGCCATAGCCCCAGGAGGTGCTGTAGCCCCAGCGCGGAAGCGCGCCGATCAGTATGAGGATGAGAATAACGACGAGTATGGTGCCCATAATGCAATCCCCGCCATGCTGCCGGATCGCCGAAGCCGGTCATTGAAAATCCGGCATGATCAATTCCCATTGTTCCGAAAAGTTCCATCGCGGGCTTGTGAGCGGCCAGCGGGTTGACATCGCCGGGTCGAACTATCGTCGCAGGGAACGCAAATGCCGCCACCGGGTTTGTTTGAGCAGTCGCGATTGCCGCGACGCACGACAATCACGGGGCAAGTCATGGCACACCAAATCCCAACATATCCTGCGCGGTTTGCGCAGGCCTTCGCCGTCGCTGCTTCAACGCTCTTCGCGGTATCGGCCTTCGCGGGTCCTGCATCCGCGCAGGCGCTGAGCTACGCGCCGCAATCGTCCGGATCGTTTTCGGCTGACGAAGCAATGATCGATGCGCCGCAGCAGCCGGGATCTGGCGAAAACGCCGATGCCGATTCAGCCCTGCCGGAGCGGTTACGCCGAACCATCGTTGCGTACAACACGCACGAGGCGCCGGGGACCATCATCATCGATACCGGCCACACCGCGCTCTACTACATTCTTGGCGGCAACCGTGCAATCCGCTACGGCGTCGGCGTCGGACGCGAGGGATTTACCTGGTCCGGCGTGCAGACGATCTCTCGCAAAGCCGAATGGCCGGATTGGCACCCGCCGGCAGAGATGATCGCGCGTCAGCCCTATCTGCCGCGCTTCATGGCCGGTGGACCCGGCAACCCGCTCGGTGCGCGCGCGATGTATCTCGGCGCGAGCCAATACCGCATTCACGGCACCAACGATCCAACCACGATCGGCAAGTTCGTCTCGAGCGGCTGCATTCGCCTGACCAATGAAGACGTGGAGGATCTGTTCAATCGTGTTCAGGTCGGTGCCAAGGTAATCGTGCTGCCCAAGAACGGAGCGCCGCGTCTGGAAGCGAAGAATGATCGTGCGAAGACCGCGACGTCTCGCCCCTCGGCGTCACCGTCGCCACGAACAATTTCGACCGTACCTCAGCGTCAGGCCATGAATCTGACGGTGTCGGGCCTCTATTGATTCAGCGGTCGCTCCAGTTTTGGAGAATACCATGACATCATCGCTCCGCAGGTTGTTTTCGGGCAAGACCGTCGCCCTCGGCGCGGTGATCGTGGCGACGTGTGCCGGTGCTATGTGCCTGGGCGCGAGCGAGGCCCGCGCGAACGATTTCCTTTCGAATCTGTTCGGCGGATTCCTTGGTCATCCGCAGGCGTCGCGCCCGCTGCCCTACACGCCTGATGGAGGGGCGGATCCGCAGCAGCGTCCGCAGCGGCAAGCCTCCACGCACGGCGCGCGTCAGGCATTCTGCGTTCGGACCTGCGATGGCCGCTATTTTCCGGTGCAGACCGGCAACGGGCAGAGCAGTGCGGCGTCATGCAACAGCTTTTGTCCGGCCAGCGAGACCAAGGTGTTCTACGGCTCGGCCATCGATCACGCGGTCAGCGATGGCGGCAAGCCGTATTCGGCGCTGCCCAATGCCTTCAAATACCGCAACGAAATCGTTGCCGGTTGCACCTGCAACGGAAAGACTCAATTCGGTCTCGCGAAAGTCGATATCCATGACGATCCGACTCTTCGCAGGGGCGACATCGTCGCCGGTCCCGACGGCATGATGATGGCTGCGAAGGGCGCCGACAAGCACGGCGCATCGCTCAAACTGTCTCCGGCACCTGCATCGGTACTCACGCAATTCGACCGCGTCTCGGTGCTCGCTTCGGATTGACCTCGCATCACGCGAGTCCGCAAAGCAAATTCCTGTTCCTGCGCCGGAACTCGCTGAAGAGCCGCGCGTTGACCGATGCGGCTACGAACCGGCCTTGCCGGATGTAAACTCCATTTTGTTTGATGAAGCGGGGGAATTCAGATGCTTATCGGTGTCCTGATTACGTTTCTTGTCGTTATTCTCGTTCTGTATTTGATCAACATGTTGCCGCTCGATGGACGCGCCAAGCAGATCGCACGGGTCGTCGTTATCATCATCGGCATCATCTCGCTGCTGAAATATCTCGCAGTGTTCTAGCGCGTGCAGACCATCAACAAAAAAGCCCCGGCGATTACCGGGGCTTTTTCATTTGGTGCAGTTCAAGTCAGCCGGCGGTCTTGGCCTCGCGCCGCCGCTCGGTCAGGATGTATTCCGTGTAGCCGTTCGGCTGTTCGCGGCCCTTGAACACAAGATCGCACGCGGCCTTGAAGGCGACGCCGTCGAATGCCGGCGCCATCGGCTTGTAGAGGGCGTCGCCGGCGTTTTGCTTGTCGACCACGGCGGCCATGCGCTTCAGCGAGTCCATCACCTGATCCTTGGTCACGACGCCATGATGCAGCCAGTTCGCCAGATGCTGGCTGGAGATGCGCAGCGTGGCGCGGTCTTCCATCAGGCCGACATCGTGGATGTCGGGCACCTTGGAGCAGCCGACGCCCTGGTCGATCCAGCGCACGACGTAGCCGAGAATGCCCTGGCAGTTGTTGTCGATTTCCTGCTTCACATCGTCCGGTGCCCAGTTCGACTTCGAGACCGGGACGGTGAGAATGTCCGACAGCTTTGCGCGCTGTCCGCCGGCCTTCAGCTCCTGCTGGCGCTTCAGCACGTCCACCTGATGGTAGTGCAGGGCGTGCAAGGTCGCCGCGGTCGGCGAGGGCACCCACGCGGTGGTCGCGCCCGCCTGCGGGTGGCCGATCTTCTGCGCCAGCATGTCCGCCATCTTGTCCGGCGCAGCCCACATGCCTTTGCCGATTTGCGCATGGCCGGGCAGGCTGTCGATCAGGCCCATGTCGACGTTCCAGTCCTCATAGGCCTTGATCCACGGCTGTGCCTTCATCTCATTCTTGCGGATCATCGGACCCGCTTCCATCGAGGTGTGGATTTCGTCGCCGGTACGATCGAGGAAGCCGGTGTTGATGAAGCAGATCCGCTTCGAGGCGTTCTGGATGCAGGCCTTGAGGTTGACGGTGGTGCGCCGCTCTTCGTCCATGATGCCGACCTTCATGGTATCGGCCGGCAGACCGAGCATCTTTTCGACGCGCGCGAATAGCTCGCAGGTCAGCGCGACCTCGTCCGGGCCGTGCATCTTCGGCTTGACGATGTAGACCGAGCCCTTGCGGCTGTTCTTCGTCTTCGACGAGCCCTTGAGATCGTGGATCGCAAGCAGGCCGGACACTGCTGCGTCGAGCAGGCCTTCCGGAATCTCCGCGCCCTTTTCGTCGAGCACCGCGTCGGTGAACATGTGGTGGCCGACGTTGCGCATCAAAAGCAGGCTGCGGCCGTGCAGCTTGATTTCCTTGCCGTCGGGCGCGGTGTAGACGCGGTCGGCGTTGAGCGCCCGGGTCACGGATTTGCCGCCCTTGTCGAAGGTGTCTTTCAGCGTGCCGTTCATCAGGCCGAGCGTGTTGCGATAGACCAGCACCTTGTCCTCGGCATCGACGGCGGCGACGCTGTCTTCCATGTCGAGAATGGTGGAGACGGCGGCCTCGAGGATCACGTCGGCGACGCCGGCCGGATCGTCCTTGCCGATCGGATGGTTGCGATCGATGCGGATGTCGATGTGCATGCCGTGGTTGACCAGCAGGATCGCGGACGGTGCGCCCGCGTCGCCCTGATAGCCGGCGAATTGCGCTTCCGTCTTGAGGCCCGTGGCGTTGCCGCTTTTGAGCTTCGCCGACAGGTGCCCGTTGATGACGCTGTAGGCGGTCACGTCGGAGTGGCTGCCAGTCGCGAGCGGCGCAGCCTGGTCGAGAAACGCCTTGGCCTTGGCGATCACCTTCTCGCCACGCGCCTTGTCGTAGCCCTTGGCTTCGTTGGCCTCGTGCGGGATCGCATCGGTGCCGTAGAAGGCGTCATAGAGGCTGCCCCAGCGCGCATTGGCGGCATTCAGCGCGTAGCGCGCGTTGGTCAGCGGCACCACGAGTTGCGGGCCGCAGATCGTGCCGATCTCCTCGTCCACATTCGCGGTTTCGACGGCATGGGTCGCAGGCTCGGGCCGCAGGTAACCGATCTCTTTCAGGAACGCCGTATAGGCGGCCATGTCGAACGGCTTGCCCTTGCTGGCGCGATGCCAGTCGTCGATCTTGGCCTGCAGCGTGTCGCGCACGGCGAGCAACTCGCGATTTTTCGGTCCGAGATCGCGAACGATGGCAGCAAGTCCCGCCCAGAAGGCGTCCGGTGTGACACCGGTCTGGGGCGTTGCTTCCTTGGCGATGAAGTCGAACAGGACGGGCGCGATCTTCAGTCCGTGGGCGTCAATTCGAGGCATGTCAGGATTTCTCACGAGAAACGGCGTTAATCTGCTGTTTTCAGGGGGTAAAGGGCCGATTGCCGAAAAATGCGGCGCTCAGGGCGCCCTTTTAGCGCCAAAGCTACCCTTGTGAGAAGGGCTTTGGGACGGACGATTTGGCGCAAATCGGCTAACGGCGCGCCCGTGGGGCCGCCGTTCCATGCCCTCGGCGAGCGTCCGTTCAGATGTTGGCGGCGAGGTCGGTCAATTCGTCGAACAGGATGCCGGTCTTGATGAGCATCTGTTCGATCTCGTCGGCAGCGTCGCTCACCGAGCGCGCAGATGTATCGAGCGTCAGCTCCACAGTCTCCGGCGGTTGATAATCGTTGCCGATGCCGGTGAAGCCATGCAGCACGCCGGCCCGCGCCTTGGCATAGTGGCCCTTGGGATCGCGGCTCTCGCAGACCTCGGCCGGTGTCGCGACATAGATCTCGCGGAACGCGCTGTCGGCGATGCGGCGCGCGGCGGCACGGTCGTCACGCGACGGCGAGACTGCGGCGACGATCGCCACATGGCCGTTGCGCGCGAGATGCGTTGCAACCTCCGCAAGCCGGCGAATGTTCTCGGCGCGGTCTGCCGTAGAGAACCCAAGATCGCCGTTGAGACCGGCGCGCAGTGTGTCGCCGTCGAGCAGGATCGGCGAACCGCCGCTGCTGAACAGCTTTCGTTCGAGGGCGCGCGCAAGGGTGGATTTGCCAGAGCCGGGCAGTCCGGTCAGCCAGATCACGGCGCCGTTGTGACGATAGCGGGCGGACCGTTCGTCCGGCCGCAGCGCGGATTCGACCGGCACGATATCGACCGGCACGGCGCGCTGTCCGGCATCGACGCTGAGCACGAGCCCGCCGCCGGCGATGCGTCCCTGGACCTCGATCACGAGGCGGCCGGTGCGCGGATTGTCCGCATAAGGATCGGCGGCGAGCGGCTGGGCCAGCGAGATATCGATTTCACCGACATGGTTGCGCGCAATGGCCTTGGTCTCGGCGCTCGACAGTTCGCCGGGGTCGACGGCCTTTTCGATCGCCACGACGGTCGCGCGGGTTTCCTTGTTGCCGAGCCGCAGCAGGATGGACGCACCGGCCGCAAGCGGCGTCTCGTGCAGCCAGAAGATGCGGGCGCGAATCCGCCGCGTATCGCGCGGCGCCGCGCCGACGTGGGCGATGACGTCGCCACGTTCGAGGAACAACTCGCGGTCGAGCGTGATGCCGACCGAGCGTCCCGCGCCGTGCGGGCCGCTAAGCGGCGCAGGCCAGCCTTCGACGCTGCGGATATTGGCGATCTTGCCGGCCGGCATGATCACGATCTCGTCGCCGGCGCTCAGGCCGCCGGACTCGATGCGGCCGGCCACGATGCGGCGGTCGTCGAACTTGTAGATGGCCTGAACGGGAAGCCGCAGCGCCAGTTCGTCGAGCGGCCGCGCCGGTTCGAGCGCGTCGAGGGCCTCGACCACGGTCGGACCGCCGTACCAGCCGATCCGCGCGGTGTGCTCGGCGACGCCGTCGCCGTCGCGCGCCGAGATCGGAATCACCGCCGTCGGTACAACGCCGAGACCAGTGAGATGCGCGGAAATCTCGTCGCGGATAGCGTTGAAGCGCTCTTCGCTGAAATCGACGCGGTCCATCTTGTTGACGACCACGGCGACCTGTTTGATGCCGAGCAGATGTAGCAGATAGCCGTGCCGACGGGTCTGGTCGCGCACGCCTTCCAGAGCGTCGATGATCAGTACTGCGGCATCGGCCTGCGAGGCACCGGTGATCATGTTGCGCAGGAATTCGGCATGGCCGGGCGCATCGATCAGCACCACGTCGCGCGAGCGGGTGCGGAAGCGGATCTGCGTGGTGTCGATGGTGATGCCCTGGTCGCGCTCGGTCTGCAGCGCATCCAGAAGGAACGACCACTCGAACGGCATGCCGCGCCGCGCGCTGACCGCCTTCAGCATCTCGAGCTTGCCGTCGGGCAGGCTGCCGGTCTCATGCAGCAGGCGTCCCACTAATGTGGACTTGCCGTGATCGACATGACCGACGATGACGATGCGAACCTGGGGACGGGTGGCGCCTGTCGGCGTCGCGTGAACGGCGTTCGGCGCGATATTGGGGACGATCATATTCATCTGGAGCGCTCGATTGTCTTGTTTTCAGAGATAGCCGGCAACGCGAAGCCGCTCGAACGCGTCTTCGGTTTCATGGTCGAGCGCGCGCCCGGCGCGCTCCGGAATCTTGGTGCCGTCGAGCTCGACCAGGATGTCGTCGATGCTCGCGGCGTTCGAGGTGACAGGGAAGGTGATGTCGGAATCGCCCAGCGAGCGATAGCGCTTGCCATCCCTGGCGAGATACAGCGGGATGATCGGAATGTTCTCGCGCTTGGTGTAGGCCCAGATGTCCGCTTCGGTCCATTGCAGGATCGGATGAATGCGCAGATGCGCGCCTGATGGCGGCGAGGCGTTGAACTGGTCCCAGAATTCCGGTGGCTGGTCGCGTACGTCCCATCCGCCTTCGGTGCCGCGCGGCGAGAACACGCGCTCCTTGGCGCGGGTGGCTTCCTCGTCGCGGCGAATGCCGGCGATCAGTCCGTCAAAGCCGTATTTGGTCAGCGCCGTCTTGAGACCTTCGGTCTTGCGCGCCGCGGAGCGCGCGGCCGGCGGCAGGGTCGGATCGACCGCATCGATCGGCGGGCAGGGCTCGACACGCAGATCGAGATCCCATTCCTTCCCGTAGCGATCGCGGAACGCATACATCTCCGGAAATTTCTTGCCGGTGTCGACGTGCAGCGCGGGGAACGGCACGTGGCCGAAGAAAGCCTTCCGCGCCAGCCAGATCATCACGTTGGAATCTTTGCCGAGCGACCACAGCAGCGCGAGTTTTTTCAGCCGCGCGAATGCCTCCCGGAAAATGTAGATGCTCTGCGCCTCCAGCGCGTCGAGATGATCCATTCCGAGCTGCATGGCCTGCTCCTTGCTTGGTGTGCGGTGAGCGGCCGGGCCTGTGAACAGCGGTCGTTCGGATAGCTGATTTTGGGGGTTGAGAAGATGCATCTCTTGAGCGCGGTGTTCGAGGAACGAAAATTCTATACTTCCGCCGCCTCATAGAAGAAATAATTTTCTATTTAGCGGCCTTGCAAGACACATAAATAGAAAATAATTTCAGTCAACCCCGGCAACGGGGGACGGAGCAGCGAATGAAATTCCTACCGATCTTTCTCGATCTGCAGGCAGGTCCGATCCTTCTGATCGGATCGGGCGAGCTGGTGCGCGCCAAACTGCGGCTGCTGCTCGCTGCGGATGCACGCGTGCGCTGGCATGCGACCGATGGCGACTACGCGATCGCGGGCCTTGATGCTGCGGCGGCCTCACGCATCGCACGTGTCGAAGGCGATCCGCGCGAAGCCGATCTGCGTGGCGTGATCGCGGTGCTGGCCGCGGGCGCCGGGGAGATCGGTGTCGATGTGGCGGCGCGTGCCCGTGCGGCGGGGCTGCCGGTCAACGTCATGGACGATCTGCAGCATTCGAGTTTCATCTTCCCTGCCATCGTTGATCGCGGCGACGTGGTGGTCGCGATCGGCACCGGCGGTGCATCGCCGGTGGTGGCGCGCCGCGTGCGCGAGCGCATCGAGGCATTGTTGCCGGCACGGATCGGCGATCTTGCGTCCTTCATCGGCCGCTGGCGCAGGAGCATTCACGCGCGCATTCCTGAATTTCCGCTGCGCCGCCGTTTCTGGGAACGTGTGGTCGATGGTCCGATCGGCGCATCGGTTCTCGCCGGGCGCGTCGACGATGCGGAAGCCTCGCTCAAGGCGATTTCCAATCCGTCGGCCTATGCCGGCGCGCAAACGCAGGGACAGGTCGAAGGTCGCGTCACGCTGGTGGGTGCGGGTCCCGGCGATCCGGATTTGTTGACGGTGAAGGCGCTGCGCGCGCTGCAGGACGCTGATATCGTGTTTTATGACGAACTGGTCTCGCTCGAGATTTTGGATCGGGCCCGGCGCGATGCGGCGCGGGTGCCGGTCGGCCGCCGCGTCGGCAAGCCCGGCATCGGTCAGGATGCGGTCAACCGCCTGCTGATCGATGCGGCGAAGTCAGGACAGCGCGCCGTTCGCCTCAAGGGCGGCGATCCCTTCATTTTCGGCCGCGGCGGCGAAGAGGTTGAAGCGCTGCGCGACGCCGGTGTGGCCTATTCCGTTATTCCCGGCATCACGGCAGCGCTTGGCGCGGCCGCCGAATCCGAAGTGCCGCTGACCTTCCGCCACGAGGCGCTGCGCGTCACGTTCCTGACCGCGCACCGCGCGCGCGATGCCGAGACCGTCGACTGGTCGGCATTGACGGACACGAAGATGACCGTGGTGGTCTACATGGGCATCACCGCGGCCAGCGCGATTCGCGAAGGCTTGCTCGCTGCGGGCCGCTCGCCGGAAACGCCGGTCGGCGTGTTCGCCCGCGCCACACGGCCCGATGCCAAGTCCGTCGTCGGCACGCTCGATCATCTGCCCACGCTGGTGCGGCAGATCGACGGCGGACCAGCGATCCTCGTGATCGGTGACGTCGTCTCGCACTCCGCGCCGTGGCGCAACTCAACGCTCAATCAGTGGATATCCGAACTACAGGTGGCTGCCGAATGACCTCTCCGCTCGAACAGAAAAAAATCAAGATCGCCGGGCCCTCGATCGTCACGGCCAATCGCACCTGGGACGGCGCGGTGGTCTATCGCACCGCCGGCCACGGCTGGTCCACCGATCTCACCGAGGCGGCGGTGGTGCGAACCGCCGATGCCGCGCGCGATCTGCTGTCCGAAGCCGCAGCCGATGATGTGAATGCCGTCGGTCCTTACATCGCGCCGGTTGCAGTCGACCAGACCGGTACCATCGCCCCCGGCAATCTGCGCGAGCGGATTCGCCTCGACGGCGTCACCATTCCGCTGCTGCCGGTCGCGGTCGCAGCCTGAAAGTTGAAGTCCCATGTACGCTTACGATGACATCGACCGCACGCTGCTCAGCGAGCGCGTGTCCGAATTCCGCGATCAGGTGAAGCGCCGCCTTTCCGGCGAGCTCACCGAAGACGAATTCAAGATGCTGCGGCTGCAGAACGGCGTCTATCTGCAATTGCACGCCTATATGTTCCGCGTCGCCATTCCCTACGGCACGCTGTCGTCAAAGCAGTTGCGGCGGCTCGCGCATGTGGCGCGGACCTATGATCGCGGCTACGGCCACTTCACGACGCGGCAAAACATCCAGTTCAACTGGATCAAGCTCGCCGAATTGCCCGACGCGCTGGCCGATCTCGCTGAAGTTGGCATCCACTCGATGCAGACCAGCGGCAACAACACCCGCAACGTTACTTCGGACCAATGGGCCGGCGTCGCGCCGGGCGAGGTCGAGGACCCGCGCATCTGGTCGGAGATCCTGCGCCAGTATACGACGCTGCATCCGGAATTCTCGTTCCTGCCGCGCAAGTTCAAGTTCGCGATCACCGCGTCCAAGCACGACCGTGCCGCGATCAAGATTCACGATGTTGGCTTGCGCCTGCACAGGAACGACAAGGGCGAGACCGGCTTCGAGGTGATGGTCGGCGGCGGGCTCGGGCGCACGCCGTTCCTCGCCAAGACCATCCGCCACTTCGTCCACGGGCACGACCTGCTCAGCTATGTCGAGGCGATCCTGCGCGTCTACAACCGCTATGGCCGCCGCGATAACATCTACAAGGCCCGCATCAAGATCCTCGTCCACGAACTCGGCGCCGACAAGTTCGCGCAAGAGGTCGAGGAGGAGTGGCGGCAGATGGACAAGCGCGTCCTGACGCTGACCGATGCCGACATCGAGAACGTCCGCTCCCGCTTCAGCTATCCGGTCTACGAAAATCTGCCGCATATGCCGGACGAGCTGAAGGCGGCGGCGCATGACACGCGTTTCGAGGCCTGGCGCAAGAATTCGGTGGCGCCGCACAAGGTGCCCGGCTACGCCATCGTCACGCTGTCGCTGAAGCCGGTCGGCATGCCGCCGGGCGATGCCACCGCCGAGCAGATGGATGCTATCGCCGATCTGGCGGACCGCTATTCCTTCGGCGAAATCCGCGTCGGTCACGAGCAGAACCTGGCGCTGCCGCATGTCGCCAAGCGCGATCTGCCGGCGCTGTGGCGCGCGCTGGACAAGATCGGCGTCGCAACCCCCAACGTGAATCTGGTCAGCGATATCATCGCGTGCCCCGGCCTCGACTATTGCTCGCTCGCCAACGCGCGCTCGATTCCGATCGCGCAGGAGCTGACGCGCCGCTTCGCCAATCACGAGACGGCAAGCCTGATCGGCCGGCTGCACATCAATATCTCCGGCTGCATCAATGCCTGCGGCCATCATCACGTCGGCCATATCGGCATCCTCGGCGTCGAGAAGAACGGCCAGGAAGTCTACCAGATCACCATCGGCGGCCGCGCCGACGAGAATGCCGAGCTCGGCAATCTGATCGGACCCGCGGTGCCCTACGGCGAAGTCGCCGATGTGGTGGAGGATATCGTCGAGGCCTATCTTGCGCTGCGTGAAGGGCCGGACGAGCTGTTCATCGACGCGGTCAAGCGTCTTGGCGTCGAACCATTCCGGGAGCGTGTCTATGCCACTCGTTAGAAATGAAAAGATCACCGCCGACGATTTCGTCCGTGTCGCGGATGATGCGACGATCCCTGCGGGTGGCAACGTCCTGATTCCGCTCGCGCGTTTTCTGGAAGACGCCGAGGCACTGTTGCAGCGTGACGGCAAGGTCGGCGTGATCCTGCCCAACAATCGCGACCCCGACGATCTCGAGCCCTATCTGGAAAGGCTTGCGCTGATCGCACTAGTGTTCCCCACTTTCCGCGACGGCCGCGCTTACAGCCAGGCACGACTGCTGCGCGAGCGTTACGGATACGACGGCGAATTGCGTGCCACCGGTCAGGTATTGCGCGACCAGTTCGTCTTCATGATCCGCGCCGGCTTCGATGCTTTCGAGGTGAAGAAGGACAGCGACGCTCTGGCGTTCGAGGAGACCATCAAGCGTTACTCGGTGTTCTATCAGCCGACCGCCGACGGGCGGTTCACCGCGCTGCGTCAGCGGCTGTTCAGGCCCTATGCGGCCGCGTCACGGTAGGTGTCATGGCTCAGCTGGCCCGAATAACGACAGATGCCGAGTTGCCATCCGCGGCTGCGTTGAATGACGCGCTGCGCGAGGCGTCGCCCGGAGAGGTGATCGCTTCGGCATTGCGCGCGGTCGGTCGCGATCGGCTGGCGCTGGTGTCGTCGTTCGGAACGGAGTCGGCTGCGCTGTTGAAGGTCATGGCGGACGTCGATCCCGCCATTCCCGTGATCTTTCTCGATACCGGATGGCTGTTCGAGGAAACGCTGGCCTATCGCGACACGCTGATTGCCGCGCTCGGCCTTCGGGATGTTCGTTCGATTCAGCCTTCGGAAGAGACGCTGAAGCGCGAGGATCCGGATCGCGAGTTATGGTTCACCGATCCCGATGCCTGCTGCCGCATCCGGAAAGTGGAGCCGCTGGCACGCGCGCTTAAATCCTTCGATGCCTGGATCAACGGGCGCAAGCGCTTTCAGGGCGGTCAGCGCGCCGAGATTCGGGTGGTCGAGGACGATGGCGCGCGGTTGAAGTTCAATCCGTTCGCCAATGTCACGCCGCAGGATATCGCGGCGATCTATGCATCCGCAAAACTGCCGCCGCATCCGCTGGTGGCGTCCGGCTTCCGTTCGGTCGGCTGCATGCCGTGTACGAGCCGCGCCGAGTCGAACGAGGATGCGCGCGCCGGCCGCTGGCGCGGAAAAGGCAAGACGGAATGCGGCATCCATACGATGAAGGTCTCCTAGTGTCCCGATTCCGAAGTTCGCATGTCTTTGCCGCGCCCCTTGATGCGAACTTCGGAATCAAAGGGACACTAGCAATCCTGAAATTCTAGTGTGGTTTTGGTTCAGAAGTTCGCTAGACGGACTCGCGGAGAAAATGAGCGAACTTCTGAACCACCACACTAGCAAAACGCCGCTGCGCCGCTGCAAACATTGAAAAGCGGTTTCGTTGACTTCGCCGCGCCACTTCAACAGTTTTGTTCGTACGTTCTCGGCAACCATCACGTTGCGGAATCGTATGGAGATAAAAAATGTTTCATCGCGTTCTTGCCGTTGCGGCCACGCTGATCTGGACGACATCGGCATTCGCCGCGGACATCTCGTTGCTCAACGTTTCCTATGATCCGACGCGCGAGCTCTATGTCGATTTCAACAAGGCGTTCGCCGCAGCCTATCAGAAGGAAACCGGCAAGAGCGTCGAGATCAAGCAATCGCACGGCGGCTCCGGCTCGCAGGCGCGTGCGGTGATCGACGGCCTGCAGGCAGATGTCGTGACGCTCGCGCTTGCCTACGACATCGATGCCATCGTTGCGAAAGGCCTGATCAAGCCGGACTGGCAGAAGCGGCTGCCGCTGAATTCGTCGCCCTACACCTCGACCATCGTCTTCCTGGTGCGCAAGGGCAATCCGAAAGGCATCAAGGATTGGGACGATCTGATCAAGCCCGGCGTTTCGGTCATCACGCCGAACCCGAAGACCTCGGGCGGCGCGCGCTGGAACTACCTGGCGGCGTGGGGCTATGCGCTGAAGAAGTACGGCTCTGCCGACAAGGCGAAGCAATTTGTCGCAGATCTCTACAAGAACGTGCCGGTGCTGGATACCGGTGCGCGCGGGGCGACAGTCACGTTCGTCGAGCGTGGCGTGGGCGACGTGCTGCTGGCGTGGGAGAACGAAGCCTTTCTCGCGCAACGGGAATTCGGCAAGGACAAGTTCGAGATCGTTGCACCGCCGCTGTCGATTCTCGCCGAGCCGCCGGTGGCCGTCGTTGATGGCGTTGCCGATAAAAAGGGCACCCGTGCTGTCGCAGAGGCATACCTGAAATACTGGTACACCAAGGAAGGCCAGGAAATCGCCGCGAAGAATTCATATCGTCCACGCGATCCTGAAATCGCAAAGACGTATGAAAAATCCTTCGCGAAGGTCGATCTGTTCACGATCGACGATGTATTCGGTGGCTGGACCAAGGCGCAGAAGGAACACTTCAGCGAAGGCGGCGTTTTCGACCAGATTTACAAGAACTGATTTCGCTGGAACACGAGTGGAGCGAATTTGACATTCGCTATACACGTTGCGGCGAGTCAGAGAGGCGAATGTCAAATTCCTGGCTCCACTCGGAGCTTATATTTTCTAGTGATCCTTTGATTCCAACATTTGCGCGAGCACTTTCCGGAACGGGACGCAAATGTTGGAATCGGATCACTAGCGCGAGGACCATTGTGAGTGGGGGATTGCGACGAAATACGCTGCCGGGCTTCGGTCTCACCATGGGACTGACGCTGACGTGGCTGTCGATCATCGTGCTGATCCCGCTCGCCGGCCTGTTCCTGAAGACGATGGAGCTTGGCCCGGATCAATTCTGGGCCATCCTTACCAGCCGCCGCACGTTGAATGCGCTGAAGATTTCGTTCGGGCTGGCGTTCTGCGCCGCGCTCGTCAATCTGGTGATGGGCATGATCGTGGTGTGGGCGCTGGTCCGCTATCGTTTCCCCGGCCGCCGCCTGTTCGATGCCATCGTCGATATTCCTTTTGCCTTGCCGACCGCGGTAGCGGGCGTGGCGCTGACGTCGCTGTTTGCGCAGAAGGGCTGGCTCGGCGCGCCGCTGGCCGAACTCGGCATCAAGGTCGCGTTCACGCCGATCGGCATTTTCGTCGCGATGGTGTTCATCGGAATCCCGTTCGTGGTGCGCACGGTGCAGCCGGTGCTGCTCGATCTCGACAGCGAAATCGAGGAGGCCGCGGCAAGCCTCGGCGCCAACCGCTGGCACATCGTCTCGAAAGTCATCCTGCCGAGCCTGATGCCGGCCGTGCTGACCGGTTTCGCGCTGGCGTTCGCGCGGGCGGTCGGCGAATACGGCTCGGTGATCTTCATTGCCGGCAACCTGCCGAACGTGTCCGAGATCGCGCCGCTGCTGATCGTGATCCGGCTGTCCGAGTTCCGCTACGCCGATGCGACCGCCATCGCGGTGGTGATGCTGGTCGCAGCATTCCTGATCATCTTCGCGGTCAATCGACTGCAGCGCTGGGCGCAGGTCCGCGCTCCGGCGCAGTGAGGGCTCCCACATGACCATGGAGACGGCCCTGCCGCGCTACACATCCGCGACCGATCGGAGCAGACGAGACGCCATGGCCGCGCGATCGGCGCGGCGCGATCCGCGCACCGAACCGGGGCCGGTCCGCTGGCTCATCATCGGGGTAGCGGTCGCGTTTCTTTCGGTTTTCGTCGTCCTGCCTCTGGTGCTGGTGTTCGCGCAGGCGTTCTCCAAGGGCATAGCCGCCTATCTGTCCGCGCTGTCGGACCCCGAGGCATTGTCCGCGATCCGCCTGACGCTCTGCGTCGCGGCGTTGTCGGTCAGCCTCAATCTGGTGTTCGGGCTGGTCGCGGCCTGGGCGATCGCGAAATTCGAGTTCGGCGGCAAGACGTTCCTGATTTCGCTGATCGATCTGCCGTTCTCCGTCAGCCCGGTCATCTCCGGTCTCGTGTTCGTGCTGCTGTTCGGTGCGCAGGGCTATTGGGGGCCATGGCTGCAGGCGCACAACATTCATGTGCTGTTCGCGATTCCCGGAATCGTGCTGGCGACGACCTTCGTGACCTTTCCGTTCGTCGCCCGCGCCTTGATTCCGCTGATGCAGGAGCAGGGCACGCAGGAGGAGGAAGCCGCGATCTCGCTCGGCGCCTCCGGGCTGCAGGCCTTTTTCCGGGTGACCTTGCCTAACATCAAATGGGGCCTGCTCTACGGCGTCCTGCTGTGCAACGCGCGCGCCATGGGCGAATTCGGCGCGGTGTCGGTTGTGTCCGGGCACATCCGCGGCGAGACCAATACCATGCCGCTGCTGGTCGAGATTCTCTACAACGAATACCAGTTCGTCGCGTCATTCGCGATCGCGTCGCTGCTCGCGATGCTGGCGCTTGTCACCTTGGTGGTGAAGACCGTGCTTGAGCGGCGTCTGGATGAAGGGCAGATTCCCCATGGCCATTGAAGTCCGCAATCTGGTGAAAAAGTTCGGCGCGTTTGCCGCGCTCGATCATGTCGATCTCAAGATTCGCAGCGGCGAACTGCTGGCGCTGCTCGGGCCGTCAGGATCCGGCAAGACCACGCTGCTGCGCATCATCGCGGGTCTCGACTGGCCGGATGCCGGCGAGGTGTCGTTCGATGGCCAGAATGCGCTGGCGCGCGGCGCGGGCGAGCGCGGGGTCGGTTTCGTCTTCCAGCACTACGCGCTGTTTCGGCACATGACGGTGTTCGAGAACGTCGCATTCGGCTTGCGGGTGCAGCCACGCGCCATTCGCAAGCCCGACTCCGCAATCCGTGCCCGCGTCAAGGAATTGCTCGATCTCGTTCAGCTCGACTGGCTCGCTGATCGCTATCCCGGTCAGCTCTCCGGTGGTCAGCGTCAGCGCGTGGCCTTGGCGCGCGCGCTGGCGATCGAGCCGCGCATCCTGCTGCTTGACGAACCGTTCGGCGCGCTCGATGCCAAGGTGCGCAAGGAGCTGCGCACCTGGCTGCGCGCGCTGCACGAGGAAATCAACGTCACCTCGATCTTCGTGACCCACGATCAGGAAGAGGCGCTGGAGGTCGCCAACCGTGTGGTGGTGATGGACAAGGGCCGCATCGAGCAGGTCGGCACGCCGAGCGATGTTTATGACAATCCGGAGACGGCGTTCGTGCACGGCTTTATCGGCGAGTCGATCGTGCTGCCGGTCGAAATTCATGACGGTGTGGTCCGGCTCGGCGACACCGCGCTGAACATCGCCGCGGAGCGTGGCAGTGCGGGGCCGTCGAAACTGTTCGTTCGCCGCCACGACATGCAGGTCAGTGCGCCCGGCTGGGGCGGCCTCGAAGGTACGGTGCGGAGGGTGCGGACCTTTGGCCCGATCCAGCGCGCCGACATCGCGGTGCCCGGACGGCTGGGCGAAACCGTCATCGAGATCGATGCGCCGCGGGACCGCGAACTCCACAGCGGCGATATCGTCGGGCTGCAGCCCCGCCGTTACCGCATTTTTGCCGATCAACCCTGAGATCGTTCACCTTTCAGCCACGGTTGGTGTGCAACAACGCTGGCTGACTTGGGGAAATCCAGATGATCCGCACCATTGCCGCGATTCTCGGCGTTCTGGCGCTTGCCGGATGCGCCGCCGAATATGTTCCTCCGGAGCAGCCGGCCTTCTATCTCGACTTGGCCCATGGCGGGGCCAAGCTCGATCCCGCCGTCGCGGCGTCCATGATCTCCGGTTATCGCGCCAATAACGGGCTCGGTCCGGTGACGGTCGATCCCGGCCTGATGCAGGTGGCCGAAACCCAGTCCATGGCGATGGCCAAACGCAACAAGATGGATCACGACGTGGTTGGGACGCTGCCCAAGCGGCTGGCGTCCGCGCACTATCCGGCCACACTGGCGGTCGAGAACATCGGGGCGGGCTATCACACTCTGGCCGAGGCGTTTTCGGGCTGGCGCGATTCACCCCATCACCGCGAGAACATGCTCAAGAAGGGTGTCAACAAACTGGGTATCGCGGCGACCTATGCGCCGAACACCAAATACAAGGTGTTCTGGGCGCTGGTGCTGGCCTCGACCGACGAACGGTAACCGTTGCGTGATACCGGGGTATCCCTTGCGCTGATTGACGCGGTTGCGAACTGACGCCACGGTTCCGCCAGGTTCCCGGTATTTGTCGGCGGCGTTCGTCATGGATTCCCTGTCTCCCTCGTCAGAAGCCTCATCCTCGTCCGACGTCTCGATCCCGGCAAAGGCCCGCCGCGTGCTGGTCTTGCAGGGGGGCGGCGCGCTCGGCTCCTATCAGGCCGGCGCCTATCAGGCGCTCTGCCGCTATGATTTCGAGCCCGACTGGGTGGCCGGTATCTCGATCGGGGCGATCAACGCCGCGATCATCGCCGGCAATCCGCGCGAGCGGCGCGTCGAGCGTCTCAAGGAATTCTGGGAACTGGCCTCGTCGCCGGTACCCTGGCAGCCGGTGCTGTCGGACGAGCGCGTGCATTCCCTGTTCAACGAGACCAGCGCGGCCATGATCGCCGCGTTCGGCGTGCCCGGCTTCTTCACGCCGCGCTTTCCGCCGGCGCAATTCTGGCCATCGGCCAATCCGCAATCCCTGAGTTACTACGACACCGCGCCGCTGCGCGCGACGCTGGAACGGTTGGTGGACTTCGATCGCATCAACGCCAAGACCACGCGGCTCAGCGTCGGTGCCGTCAATATCGCGACCGGCAACTTCACCTACTTCGATAACACCAAGTGCACGATCCGGCCGGAGCACATCATGGCGTCGGGCGCGCTGCCGCCCGGTTTTCCCGCGATCGAGATCGACGGCGAATACTACTGGGACGGCGGCATCGCCACCAATACGCCGCTGGATTACGTGCTGGACCAGGAGACCGCGGCCGATCTCCTGATCTTCCAGGTCGACCTGTTCAGCGCACGGGGCCCGCTGCCGACTACGCTGTTGGAAGCCGCCGAGCGCGAAAAGGACATCCGCTATTCCAGCCGGACCCGCATGAACACCGACAAGAACAAGCAGATCCACAACGCACGCAAGGCGGTCCGCGACCTGATTTCGAAGCTGCCCGATAATCTCAAGGGCGATCCTTCGGTCGAATTCCTGAAAAAGGCCGCCAAGGAGAACACCGTCACGGTGGTTCACCTGATCTACCGCCGCAAGAATTACGAAGCGTCGTCAAAGGACTACGACTTCTCGCGCCTTAACATGGTCGAGCACTGGTCGTCCGGCGAGCATGACGTCGATCTGTCGATGCGTCACCCGGAGTGGCTCGAGCGGCCGCAGAACGGCGAGACCATGGTGACCTACGACCTCACCGCCGACGATTACAAATAACTTTCGCCAAATAACTTTCGCAGAACCCGGGTACGACGGCTGGATCAAACAGGAGAAGACGATGACCAATCTGAAAGGCAAGACGGCGGTTGTGACGGGATCCACCAGCGGAATCGGTCTCGCCTATGCGCGCGCCTTCGCGGGCGCCGGCGCCAATGTGGTGATCAACGGATTCGGCGCCCCGGCCGATATTGAAAAAGAGCGCTCCGCCATCGAGACCGACTTCAAGGTCAAGGCGATCTATTCGCCGGCCGACATGACCAAGGGCGCGGAGATCGCGGAGATGATCGCGCTCGGCGAGAAGACCTTCGGCTCCGTCGACATCCTCGTCAACAATGCCGGCATCCAGTTCGTGTCGCCGATCGAGGAATTCCCGGTCGAGAAATGGGATGCGATCATCGCGATCAACCTGTCGTCGGCCTTCCATGCCATCCGCGCCGCCGTGCCCGGCATGAAAAAGCGCGGCTGGGGCCGCATCATCAACACCGCCTCGGCGCACTCGCTGGTGGCGTCGCCCTTCAAGTCGGCCTACGTCTCCGCCAAGCACGGCATCGCCGGCCTCACGAAGACCGTGGCGCTGGAGGTCGCGACCCACAAGATCACCTGCAATTGCATCAGCCCCGGCTATGTCTGGACGCCGCTGGTCGAGAAGCAGATTCCCGACACCATGAAGGCGCGCAACATGACCAAGGAGCAGGTCATCAACGATGTGCTGCTGGACGCGCAGCCGACCAAGGAATTCGTCACGGTGGAGCAGGTTGCAGCCTTGGCGCTGTTCCTGTGCGGCGATGATGCCGCGCAGATCACCGGCTCCAACCTGTCGATCGACGGCGGCTGGACCGCGGAATAAGCGGCCGGTCGTTCTTCTTCCCTCTCTCTCGCAGGGGAGAGGGAAGGATCTCACCTAGCTTTTCTTCCCGAATACCAGCACGTGCAGGCCGAGCTTTTGGCGGACGATCCAGAACAGCAGGATCGTTTCGAACACCAGCGAGATCGAGGTCGCGGCGGCAGCGCCGTGGCCGCCATAGCGCGGCACCAGCGCGAAGCAGAGCGCCACGTTCATGCCGAAGGCCAGCGCATAGGCTCCCGCGCAGGCGTGCTGATGGCCGAGCATGTTGAGCAGGCGTTCGACCGGGCCGATCGCTGCGCGGACCACCAGTCCGATCGCGGCAATGAACATGATGCTGTAGCCGGTGACGAATTGCGGGCCGAACAGCCATAGCAGCGGCTTGCCGAGCGCCAGCAGCACCAGAGTCGCTGCGAGCGATGGCCAGAACGTCCACTTGATCGCATGTGCGACATAGGCCGCGAGCCGCTCGCGGTCGCCGGCCGCATGATATTCGGTGAAGCGGTGCGCGGTGGTTGCCGACATCGCGTAGTGGATGAACGAGACCAGCACCAGCGTCTTGATCACGGCGAAATAGATGCCGACTTCTTCGGAAGGCCGGAACTGCTGCAGCACCAGCACGTCGGTGTAGGACAGCAGCAGATAGAAGCTCTCGACCAGCAGAATCGGCAGCGAGACCGAGAGCCAGCCGCGGAAATCGTAGGCCTTGGGCCCCGACGTCACGACGCTGTCGAGTCGGCGGTTGAGCACGATCATCTGGCCGATCATGGCGAACCACACCGCGGCTGCGCTGGCCAGCATTGCGATCGTGGCGCTGAGACGAAAGCCGAGCACGAACGCGCCGGCGGTGAAGCCGATGATCAGCGACTGGCGCACGATGAATTGCGGCATCAGCCCGAGCCGCATCCAGTCGTGGGAGCGCGCAATGCCGTCCTGCATGTTGGCGACGACGAAGGCCGGCAGGATCAGGCAGCCGAGATAGAGCGGCATCACGCTCGCCGGATCGAGCCACGGCGACAACATCGTCACGAGATAGGCGAGCAGCAGCGAAACCAGCGAGGAGACGATGAACGTCATCCAGCGGCTGCCGATGAGAAATCCGCGCAGCAACGCATCGTCGCCGCTGGCGCGATATTCCGGAATGATCTTCTGCGCCGATGCCGAGGTGCCGAAGTCCATCATGCTGCCGAGCAACAGCACCCAGGTCCAAACGTAGACATAGACGCCGTAGTCGGATGTGCCCATCCAGCGCGCCAGCAGGATCTGCGCGACGTAGGCGAGGCCGGCGCTGATGACGCGAATGATGAAGATGGTGCCGGCGAGGCGCTTGGTCAGCGAGGCTTCGCTGGAATCACCCAGCATCGCACGCAGCCGTGCGATCACACCGGGCGATCGCGAGGCGGGTGCAGATTGGGTGTCTGTGACGGCCACAGCAAAATCCTCGTGCCGCGCGAGATACGGCGAGCGTTCGGCCTAGCAACGATTCGTTAAGATTTTGTTGGGTGAGGCCGCAACGCCGGCTTCGTCACGGCCGGGAATTCGTCAGTCAATCCAGGTTGATATTGAATTCATAGGCGCGCGTGCCGCCGACCAGCGTCAGTTTGAGCGCCGCACCCACCGGATCCGTGTTGGGTGGCAGGCCATCAAGCTGGAACACAAACCGCTTCACGCCCGGCGGTGCATGAACGGGCTTCGGAATTGGCAGCGCCCAGTCCGGCGTCGGGCCTTCGACGAACAGATGCACGTCGTCCTTTGGGTTCTGCGTCGTGACGTCGACCACGACCTCGGATTTTCCCTCGCGTTTGACATCGCGGATGGTCACAGGGTTCGGGTCGCCGATCTGGGCCGGCTTCGGCACGGTATCGAGCGCTGCGGACAGCGCGCTGTCTTCGGTGCTGGCGACGCTCGAGAAGGGAAGCTCGACGGTGGCCTGAATGGGAATGCAAAGCTTTTCGCACACGGCGTAGTCGATGGTGGCGCGCAGCTTGATCGGCTTGTCGGCGCTCTTGGCAACGATGCGCAGCGGCAGCACGACCTGATTCTTGTAGCCGAGCGAATGTCCTCCCGCGCCATCGGGAAATTGCGACGGTGCTGGCCACAGCACGGTGACGGCGTCGATGTTTTCCGATTTGGAGAAGTCGAAGCGCGGCGGCACGCCGGAGTCGCCCGGGGTGCGCCAGTAGGTTTTCCACCCCGGCTCAAGCTGAAACGCGATTCCGCCGAGCAGCACCGTGCCGCTGCGCGAACCCGCGAGCAGGCGGACCGCGGAGTGGCTCTCCTGCTGCCATGGCGAGGCGTCCTGAGCCGTTGCGGGGACGATCAACAGTGACGTGAGCAGTGCGGCGGCAACGCAAGGTGCGGCGGCGAGGGGAACTCTGGTGGTCATGCGACGTCTTTACAGGCAGGCGTTGTGGCAAACCATTGAATTGCTTGTGATCCGCCGTTCGAACCAAGCCGGATGGTTGATTGACAGAATTAGCACCCAATATCAGGATAAGGTGCAACATGAGAGTCGTTTGCTGATGAATCCAGCACGAAAAGGGCCAGGAAATGGCCGCTCCAGGGCGATCGACGCAAATGACGACGTCGTCGGTCAGGGTTATCTGGATGGCCAGTTGCTGATCGCGATGCCGGTCATGGAAGACGAGCGGTTCGCGCGCTCGGTGATCTATGTTTGCGCGCATTCGTCGGAAGGCGCGATGGGTATCATCGTGAACCGTCCCGCCGGCAGCATCGATTTCACCGATCTGCTCGTGCAGCTCGACATCATCAAGACATCCGATCAGATCAAATTGCCGGAGACCGCCGAGGCGATGAAGGTGATGAAGGGTGGTCCGGTCGAGACCGGGCGCGGCTTCGTGTTGCATTCGAGCGATTTCTTCATCGAGGACGCCACGCTGCCGATCGATGACGGCATCTGCCTGACCGCGACGGTCGATATCCTGAAAGCCATCGCGAAGGGCGCGGGCCCGAAACATGCGATGCTGGCGCTCGGTTACGCCGGATGGGCACCGGGGCAACTCGAGACCGAGATCCAGAGTAATGGATGGCTGCATTGCCCGGCCGATCCCGACCTCATCTTCGGCCGCGATGTCGAGGACAAATACAACCGGGCGCTGCACAAAATCGGCATCGATCCCGGCATGTTGTCGAACGACGCCGGCCACGCCTGAGTCGTCTTCTTCCGCGAAACGACTGCGTCATGCTCGTGCTCATCACGGGCATGGATTCATATAAATCGTCGTGAGGTTCGCCTGGCCTAGCTCGCCGCTTCGAGCCGCTCGTCGGTGAGAAGCCGCATGGCGGCATCGGCATCCATCGGTTCGCCGAACGCAAATCCTTGCGCGTATTCGCAACCGAGCTGATAGAGCTCGACCGCATCGGAGTCGGTCTCGGCGCCTTCGGCGACCACGTCCATGCCGAGGTCATGTGCCAGCGCGATGATCGATTTCAGGATGACGGGGCGCGTGCCGCGGCTGGTGGTGCGGACGAACGACTGGTCGATCTTGATGGTGTCGAACGGGAAGCGCTGCAGATAGGACAGCGAGGAATGTCCGGTGCCGAAGTCGTCGAGCGACAGCCCGGTGCCGAGTTCGCGGATCCGCTGCAGCATCTGGGCGGCGTGCTCCGGATTCTCCATCACCAGCGATTCCGTCAGCTCCAGCTTCAGCGTGCCGCGTGCGATCGACGAGCGCGACAGCACGGTACGGATGTCGTGGATCAGATCGTGCCGCAGCAACTGCCGCGAGGAGACGTTGACGCTGGCGAAGATCGGGTGCTGCGAGCGCATGGCGCGCTGCCACACCGCGAGCTGACGCGCGGTCTGGTCCATCACGAACATGCCGAGGTCGACGATCAGGCCGGTCTCCTCGGCGATGGCGATGAATTCGTCGGGCGCCATCCGTCCGAGTTTCGGATGATCCCAGCGCGCCAGCGCCTCGAAGCCGGCGATCGAGCGATCCTCAAGCCGCACGATCGGCTGATAGAGGATGGTGATCTCCTTGCGCTCGATGGCGCGCCGCAATTCCGATTCCAGCGTCAAGCGGTCGGTCTTGCGCGCGCGCATCGCAGGCTTGTAGACGTCGATGCGGTCGCCGCCGATGCGCTTGGAGTGATACATCGCAAGCTCGGCGTCCTTGATGATCTCGTCCGTCAGTTGAGTCTGCGGATCGCTGAGCGCTAATCCGATCGACGCCGTCAGGAAGATCTCGCGGTCGTTGAAGGCGATCGGTGCGCGGATGGTCTTGCGGATGGTTTCGGCGAAGGCGGTGATGCGCGCGGGGTCCTGCTCCGACAGCAGGATCAGGCCGAACTGGTCGCCGGCGAGCCGCGCCAGCGTGTCCTGCGGTTTCAGGATGCGCGTCAGCCGCCGCGCCAGCGTCAGCAGGATCGAGTCGCCCACCGCGATGCCGACGGAATCGTTGACCTGCTTGAAGCGGTCGAGATCAATCACCATCAAGGTCGGTCGCAGGTTCGGCATGGTTTTGGCGAACGTCGCGACCGCGTTGAGGCGGTCCATGAACAGCTTGCGGTTGGGCAGGCCGGTCAGGTTGTCGTGCACGGAGTCGTGCAGCATCCGCTCTTCGGCGTTCTTGGTTTCGGTGACATCGGTCAACGTGCCCACCACGCGGGCGACCTCGCCGTCGGAGCCGACCACCGGGCGCGCCTTCAGCGCGAACCACATGAAGTGCCCGTCCGGTGTGCGCAGCCGGAAATCCTGCACCAGGCGTCCGCGGCGCTGATCGAGCACGCTGTCGAGCGCGGCACGGAAGCGGTCCTGGTCGAGCGGGTGCAGCACCTCGAGCCAGTTGGCCGCCGGGCCTTCGAGCGTGCCGCGCTTGAGGCCGAGGAGATGTTCGGTTTCGGGGCTGGTGAAGACCTTGTCGGCGGACACGTCCCAGTCCCAGATCAGATCGCCGGAGCCGGTCAGCGCCAGCGCGCGGCGCTCCACGTCGGAGACGACGCCGGTGGTGGCACCGCCGCCCGCAAAGGCGTGCTGCATCACCGTGAAGCCGATCAGCATCACGATCAGCACGAGGCCGCCGAGCAGCGCGGGACCGACGATATCGTTGGTGACGCTGCCCTCGACCGTCATCGCGGCCGCGCCGACCCACACCACCAGCAGGAACCAGGTCGGGATCAGCAGCACCGCGCGATCGAAGCCATGGGTCGAGAGATAGACGATCAGGGCGAAGCCGAATACCGCGATCAGCGCCAGCGAGATCCGCGCGATGCCGGAGGCGACTGCCGGATCGAACAGCGCGAGCGCCACCAGCGAGCCGAGGAATGCGAGCCAGCCAAGGGTGATGTGCGAATAGCGGACGTGCCAGCGGTTGAGGTTGAGATAGGCGAACAGGAACACCAGCAGCGTTGCCGAGAGCATTGCTTCGCCGGACGCGCGCCAGATCCGCTCGGCGCCGGCCGACATGTCCAGCACCTTGCCCCAGAAGCCGAAATCGACGCCGATATAGACCAGCACCGCCCAGGCCAGTGCGGCGGCGGCGGGGAACATGATGCTGCCCTTGACCACGAACAGGATCGTGAGCACCAGCGCCAGCAGGCCCGAGATGCCGATGACGATGCCCTGATACAGGGTGAAGGAGTTGACCTTGTCCTTGTAGGCGTCGGGTTCCCACAGATAGAGCTGCGGCAGCTTGTCGGTGCGCAACTCGACGACGAAAGTGATGACGGCGCCGGGATCGAGCGTGACGCGGAAAACGTCGGCGGTGGCACTCTCCTGCCGCTCGGGGCGATCGCCGGTCGATGGCGTGATGGTCGCGATGCGCGACTGGCCGAGGTCGGGCCAGAGCAATCCCGACGACACGATGCGGTAGTGCGGCGCGACGATCAGGCGGTCGAGCTGGTCGTCGGTGTTGTTGGCGAGCGCGAACACCACCCAGTTCTGGCCGCCTTCTCGCGCGCGCACCTCGACGCGGCGGACGATGCCGTCGGTGCCGGGCGCGGTGGAGACCTGGATGCGGTCGGTGTCGCTGTGCTGATGATCGAGGACAGCGGTGAGGTCGATAGCAGGCGCGTCGCTACGGACGCTGACGGCGTCGATCGCATGTGCCGGTGATGCGGCCACGAAAATCATGAGGGCCAGCGCGAGCGGCGCAAGCCACCTGATCGGACGCAATGTCAATTCCCCGCGTTCAACATACAGTCCAGAAGCATTGCGAACGACGCAAAGCGACGCTCGCGTGATGACGTTCCTGTATGTCACAGAATGAAAGCAAATTCGCGCGCAAAGCCTCCACCCGCTTGCGCCGAACCCACCCGTCGAGCCGGATAAATGGCATAAATGCGAGGCAAATCATAGGCTTTAGCGCATTTGTAACGAGTTAAACCATCAACACAATTTTGCCAATATGGGCGCTGGTTTCCATGCGCCGGTGCGCGTCAACGGCCTTTTCGAGCGGAAAGGTGCTGTCCATCACCGGTTTGATGCGTCCGTCGCGCATCAGCGGCAGCACTTTGGCCTCAATGGCGTTCACCATCGCCGCCTTGTCGGCCACCGAACGCGGCCGCAGCGTCGATCCGGTGTGATGCAGCCGCTTGACCATCAGCTTCGCGAAATTGACGGTCGCCTTCGGTCCGCCGAGGAATGCGATCTGGACGATGCGGCCGTCGACGGCAGCGGCGTCATAGTTTTTCTCGATGTAATCGCCACCAACCATGTCGAGGATGACATTCGCACCCGCGCCATCGGTCGCGGCCTTGGTTTCGGCGACGAAATCCTGTGTCTTGTAATTGATTGCGCGATCGGCGCCGAGTTTCAGGCAGGCGTCGGCCTTGTCCTGCGAGCCGACGGTCACGATCACTTTCGCGCCGAATGCTTTGGCGAGCTGGATCGCCATGGTGCCGATGCCGGATGAACCGCCATGGATCAGCAGCGTTTCGCCGGCTTTCAGGCCGCCGCGTTCGAAGACGTTGTGCCACACCGTCATCAGCGTTTCCGGCGTGGCGCCGGCTTCGGTGATCGACAATCCGGCGGGAACCGGCATGGCGATCGATTCATGCGCGATGCAGTACTGCGCATAGCCGCCGCCGGACACCAGCGACATCACCTTGTCGCCAAGCTTGTATTTGCTGGCGCCGGCACCGAGCGCCACCACCTCGCCGGCCACTTCCAGGCCGGGCAGGTCGCTCGCGCCGGGCGGCGGCGGATAGCTGCCGGAGCGCTGCGCGACATCCGGGCGATTGACGCCGGCCACCGCGACCTTGATCAGGATTTCATTTGCGCCAGGCGCGGGAACCGGGCGGGTTTCGGGCACAAGGACTTCCGGGCCGCCAGGTTTGCTGATGCCGATGACGGTCATTTGCGCGGGCAGCTTTTCCATGATTTGTCCTTGGGAAATGCGGGAAAGTCGACGGTCCCTGATTAGACAGCCCGTCGCGGGCTGGCAACCGCCTCACGGACCGTTGAGCAACCAAACGGACCACTAGCCGGGAGCAAATCATGGCCATCGAGGATGACGACAAGCCGAGGAAAAAGGTCAGCCATGAGATCGGGCAGGATTTGTCGCTGCTTTCGGTCGAGGAGCTCGGCGCGCGCATCGCGCTGCTGACTGCCGAGATCGAGCGACTGCGCGCCGCCGAGGTCAAAAAGCGCGCCTCCAAGGACGCCGCCAACAGCTTCTTCAAATCCTGAGAAGGGGACTTGGCGGGAACGCGGGAACAGAGGGATCCCCCGCCTTGCCCCAATTGCAAACGAAAGCTGAAAATAATCGTTCGTTTACGACCGATTAAGCTTTCTCGACTATGACCGAAATGTCCTTGTTTGGACACCGAGTGGCTCCTGTCCACTCTGTTTGACGCCTCCCTGTTATCAACTTCAAAAGCCGCCGGAAACGGCGGCTCTTTTTTGCGTTCCGCATCCGGACTGGCGCCATATTAACCTTTGCCAGCACCTCCGCTGGACTCCCGCCCGCAAGCGCGCAATGATTTGTTCATCATAAGTCGGCGTTTATAACAGCCGGCGGGCGGCGTTTTTTGCGTGAGGCGTTAACCATGTCCGATCGTCTGGCGGGTGACACCGGTCTAGTTCAGTTCAGCGAGCGACTGGCCGGGTCGGCGGCCTTCACGGCCCTGTTTCGCGAAGGCATGGATCTCGTCGAGGAAACCGCGGCCTATCTCGACGGCGATGGCCGCACCGAGGCCAAGACGCTGGAACGTTCTGTCAGCCTGACTTATGCGACCGAAAGCATGCGCCTGACCACGCGGCTGATGCAGCTTGCGTCATGGTTGCTGCTGCATCGCGCCGTGAAGGAAGGCGAGATGACACTGGTGCAGGCCAACCGCGAAAAGACCAAGGTCAAGCTCACGGCTGCCGATCCGGGGCCGGAGGATATGATCACGAAGCTGCCGGAGCAGTTGCGCGATCTGATCACGCGTTCGATGAATTTGCAGGCGCGGGTTCGCCGTCTCGATGCGACCATGCATGGCGTGGCGATGGAACGCGCGCCGATCGGCAATCCGCTGGTGCCGCAGCTCAACCGTCTCAAGGAAGCTTTCGAGCGCCAGATCGGTTGACGGCCAAAATCATCAACCGCGCACGATGTCCGGTGACGGCGCGGAAGTGCTGGCCTGACATTTTCTCGTCTGGCGACCGGTTGATTTCTCCTTGCTGACTCCGCTGTCCCTCACCCTCGTTCTGCTGGCGGCCTTGCTGCATGCGAGCTGGAACGCGCTGCTGCGCGGCGGCGCCGATCGCGCGCAATCCATGCTCGTCATGAACGTGACGGTCGGGATCACGGGTATTTTGATGGTGGTGGTCGCTGGCCTGCCGTCGGCCGCGAGCGCCGGTTATGTGATCGCCTCCGGCCTGATCCATCTCGTTTACAACGCACTGCTGGTGCGGATGTATCGTCGCGGCGATCTCGGTGAGACCTATCCGGTCGCGCGCGGCTCTTCGCCGGCGCTGGTCGCGCTTGGCGCCAGCCTGTTCGCGGGCGAGTGGATGAACGCGGTGGCCGCGGCCGGCATCGGGCTCGTCTGCATCGGCATCTTCATGCTGGCTGCGAAGGAACGTCTGCGCCAGATGGATTTGCCGTGGGCGCTGACCACGGGCGTCGTCATCGCGACCTATACCGTCGTCGACGGGATCGGCGTGCGCGCGTCCGGCAACTGGGCCGGCTACATCGGCACCATGTTCGTGTTCTTTCTGGCCGCGCCGCTGTGGCAACTGGCGCGCCGCCGCGCGCCGATTGTTGCGATGACGTTGCCGCAGGCAGCCATGGCAACGACCGGCGGCCTGATCTCGCTGCTGGCTTACGGCGCCATCATCTGGGCGATGCAGTCGAGCCACATGGGTGTGGTGTCGGCGCTGCGTGAAACCAGCGTGGTGTTCGCAGCGCTGTTGGGCGTCCTGTTCCTCGGCGAGCGCATGACTCCACGGCGGATCATCGCCTGCTGCATCATTGCGCTCGGCGCCGCCTGCGTCGGCTGGACATCCTGAAAACGAAAGCGCCCCCGCGAGGCGGGGGCGCTCGAAATGCGAAATCCGAAGGAGCGGATCAGTCCTTCTTGAGGAAGCCCGAAAACTTCTTCTGGAACCGGGAGACGCGGCCGCCGCGGTCGAGGATCTGCTGGGAGCCGCCGGTCCAGGCCGGGTGCGACTTGGAGTCGATATCGAGGTTCATCGTATCGCCTTCCTTGCCCCAGGTGGAGCGGGTCAGGTACTCGGTCCCGTCGGTCATGACGACCTTAATCGTATGATAATCCGGGTGAATTTCGGCTTTCATGACATGTCCTTCGGGCGCGCCGGCGCCTGCAATTCGATGAATTTTGGGCAGATTTGGGCCGCTCTATATCGCACCAAGGTTTGATAGACAAGCCGCACCGGCGGATTTGCCAGCGCCACCCCCGAGGCCTATCAGGTGGCCGCGGGCGGCGAAGCTTAGAATGACTAAAGGCGTGGTGGCGCGGATGGCTCTGGCGGAACGGCAGGACGATCAATCGACGGCGCGGGAACAGGTGCCGTCCCGCGAGACCGTTACCGCTGGGGATATTTTGACCAAGGACGATGCGGCCGACGGTGCGGCCCCCGCGGCTTCGGCGCCGCGCACGGGACGGCTGCGGCCCTTGCTGGCGCTGATGCCCTATGTCGGCCGCTATCGCGGCCGCGCGCTACTCGCGCTGGTGGCGCTGGTCGTGGCCGCGATCACGACGCTGGTGGTGCCGATCGCGGTGCGGCGGATGATCGACTTCGGCTTCAGCCCCGAAGGCATCGCCATGATCAACAGCTATTTCAGCGTGATGGTCGGCGTCGTCGCGGTGCTCGCCGGCGCGAGCGCGTCGCGCTACTACCTCGTCACCACGCTCGGCGAGCGTATCGTCGCCGATCTCCGCCGCGACGTGTTCACTCATCTGATGTCGTTGTCGCCGGTGTTCTTCGACAGCGCCCGCAGCGGCGAACTGGTGTCGCGGCTGACCGCCGATACCACGCAGATCAAGTCGGCGGTCGGCTCGTCGGTGTCGATCGCGCTGCGCAACCTCGTGCTGTTTCTCGGCGCGACAGCCATGATGGTCGTGACAAGTCCGCGGCTGTCCGGCTTCGTGCTGGCAGCGATTCCGCTGATCGTGCTGCCGCTGGTGGCGTTCGGACGCTGGGTGCGGCGGCTGTCGCGCAACGCGCAGGACACGCTGGCGGAGGCCACCGCCTATGCTTCCGAACTGGTCGGCGCGATCCGCGTCGTGCAGGCCTATACCAACGAGCGGCTTGCCGGCGCGCGCTTCGGCGGCGAGGTCGAGAGCGCCTACGCGGCCGCCCGCAATTCGGCGCGCGCGCGTGCCATGCTCACCGCCATTATCATCTTCATCGTCTTTACCAGCGTCGTGGTCATCCTGTGGGTCGGTTCGCACGACGTGGCGACGCACAGCATCAGCGCCGGCCGCCTCGGCCAGTTCGTGCTCTACGCGGCCTTCGCCGCCTCCGCCCTCGGCCAGCTCAGCGAGGTCTGGGGCGAGATGTCGGCGGCTTCGGGCGCGGCCGAGCGACTGTTCGAGCTGCTTCATGTCCGCTCGGAGATCGCAGCACCCGCAGCCCCCCGTGCGCTGCCGGCGCCACCGCGCGGCGACGTCGCGCTGGACAATGTCAGTTTCGCCTATCCGGCGCGCCCCAAGGTCAATGTGCTCGACAACGTCGCCCTGTCGGTGAAAGCCGGCGAGAAGGTCGCGATCGTCGGGCCGTCCGGCGCGGGAAAAAGCACGCTGTTCCACCTGCTGCTGCGGTTCTACGATCCGGCCGTCGGCACGATCTCGTTCGATGGCGTGCCGCTGCGCACCGCCGATCCGCGCGAGGTGCGAACGCGGATCGCACTGGTGCCGCAGGACTCGGTGGTATTCGCCGCCACGGCGCGCGAGAACATCCGCTTCGGCCGGCCCGACGCCTCCGATGCCGACGTCGAGCGCGCGGCCGATCTGGCGCACGCCACCGAATTCATCCGCCGCTTGCCCGGCGGCTTCGAGGCGCAACTCGGCGAACGCGGCGTGACGCTGTCTGGCGGCCAGCGCCAGCGCATTGCGATTGCGCGTGCGATCCTGCGCGATGCGCCGCTGCTGCTGCTCGACGAGGCGACCTCGTCGCTCGATGCCGAATCCGAAACGCTGGTGCAGACCGCGCTGGAAGAACTGATGAAGCACCGCACCACGCTGGTGATCGCTCATCGCCTCGCGACGGTGCTGTCGTGCGACCGCATCATGGTGATGGATCAGGGGCGCATCGTGGAGCAGGGCACCCACGCCTCGCTGGTCGCCGCCAACGGATTGTACGCGCGGCTGGCGCGGCTGCAGTTCGAGGGCGTGTGAATTTCCCTCTCCCACGAGGGGAGAGGGAAAAGAAAGCCGTCACGCCTTCCACATCATCTTCAGCACCGGCCGCCCCGATGTCGGGTTCACGTCATTGCCCGCGTGAACAAAGCCGTTGCGTTCGTAGAAGCGAATGGCGCGGGCGTTGTCGAGGTTGACCAGCAGCGTGATCTGCGTGGGCGATAGCCGCTTGGCCTCGTCCATCAGCGCGGTCGCCAGATCGGAGCCCCAATGCGCGGGCTCGACGACGAGCTGATCGAGATAGCCGGTCGCATCGATGGTGACGAATCCTGTGAGTGTACCGGATTGCTCGGCGACGACGATCGTGGCGTTCGGAACCAGCTCGTTGCGCCAGCGCTCGCGCCACCACGCGACGCGGCTTGCGAAATCGATCGCGGGATAGGCCCGCTGCCAGGTCTCCTGCCACAGCGCGATGGCGGCGTCCTCGTCCGACGGCGCGTAGGGGCGGAGGGTGAATGAACTGCTCATATGGTCACCGCCGTCATGCCCGGACTTGATCCGGGCATCCATCACTCCTCAGAAAAGATGGATTGCCGGGTCAAGCCCGGCAATGACGCAGCGGATGAGCGCAACGCAATCATTTTTCCGTCAGCTTCAGCTCGATGCGGCGGTTGCGCTTGTAGGCTTCTTCGGTGGTGCCGGTGTCGAGCGGCTGGAATTCGGCGAAGCCGGCGGCGACCAGGCGCTGTGGCGGCACGCCGAGCGACACCAGATACTGCACCACCGAGATCGCGCGCGCCGACGACAATTCCCAGTTCGACTTGAACACCGGGCTGTTGATCGGCCGTGCGTCGGTATGGCCATCGACCCGCAGCACCCAGGCGATCTCGCTCGGGATCTGCTTGTCCAGTTCGATCAGCGCCGACGCCACCTTGTCGAGTTCGGCCTTGCCATCCGGCAACAGCGTTGCCTGTCCGGTATCGAAGAACACCTCCGACTGGAACACGAAGCGGTCGCCGACCACGCGGATGTCGGGCCGGTTGCCGAGAATGGTGCGCAGTCGTCCGAAGAATTCCGAGCGGTAGCGCGACAGTTCCTGCACGCGCTTGGCCAGCGCCACGTTGAGTCGTTGTCCGAGATCGGCGATACGGCTCTGCGATTCCCTGTCTTTCTTTTCCGAAGCGTCGAGCGCGTCCTCGAGTGCCGCGAGCTGCCGGCGCAGCGCGCTGATCTGCTGGGTCAGGATCTCGACCTGCGCCAGCGCGCGCGACGAAATCTGCTTTTCGGAATCCAGCGCCTTGTTGAGTTCGGTGTTGCGGCCCGCAGCATCGTTGCCGGCGTTGGCGAGGCCTTCATAGAGGCCCTTGACCCGGTCGCGCTCGGCTTGCGCCGAAGCGAGACCAGCGCGCAACTGGCTCACCTCGTCGCTGAGGTCGATCTTGCCGAGCTTCTCCATCGACAGCAATTCGTTCAACTGCGCGATCTTGGCGTTGAGCTGGTCGAGCGCCTTGTCCTTGTTGCTGACCTGCTGCGACAGGAAGAATTGTACGACCAGAAACACCGACAGCAGGAATACGACGGCGAGCACCAGCGTCGAGAGGGCATCGACGAAGCCCGGCCAGTAGTTGAATGCGCTCTCGTTCCGGCGCGTGCGTGCAAGGGCCATGATGCCTCCGGAAAATTACGTCGTCATTCCGGTGCGCGCGAAGCGCGAGCCCGGAATCCATAACCACCGCCGGGAATATGGATTCCGGGCCCACGCCAGGAAGCTTGTCCCGGAATGACGGATTATCCTCATGCCATTCGGCAAAACCATGCCTCAACTTTTCTCCGGCTCTCGCGCCAGCCGCTCGAGCAGCTTTCGGATCTCGCGGTTCTGCTCGCCCTGGCCGTCGGCCCATTCGCGGATCATCTGCTGCTCGGTGCGCATATGGGCGACGAGGCCCTGAATGGCTTCCGCGAGGTTGGCCATCGCGGTGGTAGTGCTGCGGCTGGAGCCCATGTCCTGCACAGCGGTGCGAAGTTTCTCGATGGCGCCCTGCACTTCGGTCGACGAGCTTTGCGGCGTCTCGCCGCCATATTCGCGCACGGTGGTGGCGAGCCAGTCTTCGAGATCGGTGTAGAAGCGGTTCTGCGCCTGGCTCGATTGCAGGTCGAGGAAACCGAGGATCAGCGAGCCGGCGAGACCGAACAGCGACGACGAAAACGAAATGCCCATGCCGCCGAGCGGCGCGGCGAGACCTTCCTTCAGCGTGTCGAACATCGCGCCGGCATCGCTGCCGACTTTCAGGCCGTCGATTACCTTGCCGACCGAGCCCACGGTCTCGATCAGGCCCCAGAAGGTGCCGAGCAGGCCGAGGAACACCAGCAGGCCGGTCATGTAACGGGAGATGTCGCGCGCCTCATCGAGGCGGGTCGCGATGGAATCGAGCAGATGCCGCATGGTCTGCTGCGAGATCGACATCCGTCCGGTGCGCTCGCCGCCGAGAATGGCCGCCATCGGCGCCAGCAGCCGCGGCCGCCGGTCCAGCGCGAGGCCGGGATCGGCGATGCGGAAATTATTGACCCACGCGACCTCGGGATACAGCCGGATCACCTGCCGGAACGCCAGAATGGTGCCGATCGCCAGCACCGCGCCGATCAGCGCATTGAGGCCGGGGTTGGCGAAGAACGCCAGGACGATCTGCTTGTAAAGCACGACGGCCACCAGCGCGCACAGCACGATAAACACCAGCATTCGCACCAGGAAAATCCGGGGCGACGACAGCTTGGTCAGTTCGATCTCCAGTGCGGAGCGGGGGGCCGTGCCTTGCGCCATTATCGTGCTTACCCGTTACGAGAGGACCAGAAATGCAACCGCACGCAATATGGCACAGTGGGACTGGGAAAAAATAGTTTGTTCCACCGGTTTTACCCCGTCGATCCGGAACCTGTGTCCGCAGCCAGGCTTGAATCATGACGTATTTGTTTCGGGCGCGCGAAATTTCGCGCCGCTGAAGGACTTTGCATGATCGTTTGTCTTGCCGCCCTGGTCCCACGCGTGCTGGCGCTGTCGATTTTGATCGCGATTGCGTGGGCGGTGCAACAGTGTATCGGCAATTCCGGCCGGGTCGATGTCATCCGGACATTTTTGCAGGGACTCGTTGGCGCCGGCGGCGTGCTCCGGTCGCTGCGCTCCGCGCTTCATATTGCGGTGCGAACAACCCGTATCACAGCCGGCATGTTCTCTTCGCTGCCGCCGCAGACAGGAGCGACGTCATGAGCCTTCTTTCGACGATCATCGGCACCGCGGAGCGGGTGCCGCTGCCCGACGCGGTGATCCGCGCCGGCGTCAACCGGTTATGTTCGCGCACCGCGGCGAAGTTCGCGACCAGCGATGGCGGCAGCGATGCGGCCTTCGCCGACGAAATGGCCGCGCGCGCCATTGCCGAATACACCGACGAGGCCAATGAGCCGCATCAGGGCGTGCCGGCGGCGTTCTTTGCGCGCGTGCTGGGGCCGAACCGGAAATATTCCGCGTGCTTCTACAAGGAGACTGCCTCGACATTGCAGGAAGCTGAGGAGGAAGCATTGCGCCAGACCGTCGATCACGCGGATCTGGCCGACGGCCAGTCCATCCTCGAGCTCGGTTGCGGCTGGGGCGCGCTATCGCTGTGGATGGCGCGCCGGTTTCCAAATGCAAAGATTCTGGCGGTGTCGAATTCACGATCGCAGCGCGACTATATCGAGCAACAAGCGGCGGACCGCGGTCTCGGCAATCTGGAGATCGTCACGCAGGACATGAATGCGTTCGATCCCGCGCGCAAATTCGACCGGATCGTCTCGGTCGAGATGTTCGAGCACATCATGAATTGGCGCGATCTCATGGCGCGCGTCAGATCGTGGCTCGTGCCGGACGGCCGCTTCTTCATGCACATCTTCAACCATCGCACCGGCGCCTATCTGTTCGATCACGCCGACGGGGAAGACTGGATCTCGCAGCACTTCTTCACTGGCGGGGTGATGCCGAGCCATCATCTGATCCGGCAATATGCCGATCTGTTCACGGTGGAGAAGGAATGGCGCTGGAGCGGCGTGCATTATCAGCGCACCGCGATGGATTGGCTCGCGAACTTCGACCGCAACCGCGCGGAGATCGAAGTCATCTTCGAGCCGGTCTACGGCGGCGAGACCGCGCTGTGGATGCGGCGCTGGCGCTGGTTCTTTCTCGCGACCGCCGGATTGTTCGGCTACGCCGGCGGCAGCGAATGGGGCGTCAGCCATTATCGGATGACGGCGGCTTGATCCGCAGCGCGTGCTCGCCGTCTGCGACGACGCACTCTTTTCTGCTGGCGCTCGCTGCGTCATTGCAGGATTGCCCCGTCTTTGGGCATGCGAGCGCCGCGTTAGAGGGCAGCGGAGCTTACCATTTTCTTTCAATTTGAATGGAACCCGGCTCACGACTGTGTGAGTCCACAAAACGGTTTTAATTCCAAGGCGATAGCGCTGTGTGACATTGCGCCGCCGCGAAAGCATATTGCATCGCAGTCGTTGTCGTTTAACCTGAACGCATCAGAGATCGCGCGGATTCGCATGTGACTCTGCGAGGCGTCATGCTTCGCGGAATGCGGACTTGTGCGTCCATCACGGGGTTCCCAGGTTCCAATGCCGCGATTTGATTCACGACTGACGTCCGTCGCCCTCTTGCTTGTCGGATTGTCGCCGCTCCTTGGCGGCTGCGACGAGCCGGTGACGGCGCATGCTGCACCTCATCCCTCTGCGCCTGAGGTCAGTGTGGTCACGGTGGTTCCGAAGCCGCACGCGATGGTGCGCGAACTGCCCGGCCGCATCGCGCCGACCCGCGTCGCCGACGTGCGTCCGCGCGTGTCCGGCATCATCACCGAGCGGCTGTTCAAGCAGGGCAGCGAGGTCAAGGCCGGCGATCCCCTGTATCAGATCGACCCGAAGCCGTTCGAGGTGGAACTCCAGGCTGCCGAGGCCGCGCTGGCAAAGGCCAATGCCGTCTTCGAGCAGGCGTCGCATCAGGCGCACCGTATCGCGCAACTCGCGGCCCAGCACGTCACGTCCACAGCCGAGAATGAAAAGGCGATCGCCAACATGCGTCAGGCGGAAGCCGATGTCGCCGGCCGCAAGGCGGACGTTGCGCGGGCCCGGCTCAATCTCGATTACACCACCATCCGCGCGCCGATCGGTGGCGTCGTCGGTGCGGCGCAGGTTACCGAGGGTGCGCTGGTCGTTCAGAACGACACGGCCAATCTTGCGACTGTCCAGCAGCTCGACATGATCTATGCCGACTTCACCCAGTCGGCGAGCGAACTCGGTGCCCTGCGTCGCGCCTTCGAGAGCGGTGAACTGGAGCGCATCGCGCCCGGCGCGGCAAAGGTCCGCCTCGTGCTGGACGATGGAACGACCTATCCGCTGGTAGGAAAATTCCTGTTCTCTGAAGCCAAGGTCGATGCCTCGACCGGTCAGGTGACGTTGCGCGGTGAATTCCCGAATCCGAACCGCGAGCTGTTGCCGGGCATGTATGTCCGCGTGCTGCTGGAGCAGGGCGTCGATAGCGATGCGATCGCCGTTCCGCAACAGGCGGTGCAGCGCGATTCCAGCGGCGGCAGCGAGGTCTATGTCGTCAAGGACGACAACCATGTGATTGCGCGTCCGATCCGGACCGCGTTCGTCCAGGATGGCCGGTCGATGGTCAGCCACGGCCTGAAGGCCGGTGACCGCGTCGTGGTCGAGGGCTTCCAGAAATTCGCTGTCGGCGACAAGGTCCGTCCGGTGATGTGGGCGGAAGCCGATGCGACCGACGTGACCGGCGCGGTGCCGGGCAAGACCGCGGTCGTCCGGTAGTCACCGGCCATGCCGAGCTTCTTCATCGACCGACCCATCTTCGCGTGGGTGATCGCGCTGTTCATCTGTCTGATCGGCGCGATCTCGATTCCACTGCTGGCGGTGGCGCAGTATCCGATCATCGCGCCACCCTCGATTTCGGTCTCGACCAGCTACCCCGGCGCGTCGCCGCAGAACCTTTACAACAGCGTGACGCGTCTGATCGAGGAACAGCTCAACGGCGCCTCGGGCATCCTGAACTTCGAGTCCACCAGCGACTCGCTGGGCCAGGTCGAGATCACCGCGAACTTTGTTCCGGGCACCGATCTCGGCATGGCGTCGGTCGACGTGCAGAACCGCATCAAGCGTATCGAGTCGCGATTGCCGGCCGCCGTGCTGAAGGAAGGTATCCTGGTCGAGGAAGCGTCCAGCGACACCCTGCAGATCGTTACGCTGCGCTCGACCGATGGCAGTCTCGACGAGGTCGGTCTCGGCGACTTCATGATGCGCAACATCATCGGCGAGATCCGGCGCATTCCCGGCGTCGGCCGCGCCACGCTGTTCTCCACTGAACGTTCGCTGCGCGTCTGGGTCGATCCGGACAAGCTGGTCGGTTACGACCTGACGTCGGATGATGTGACCAAGGCCATCGCGGCGCAGAACGCGCAGGTCGCCTCGGGCAGCATCGGCGCGCCGCCGAGCCGGGCCGGACAGAAAACTTCCGCGCTGGTGCTGGTGAAGGGGCAGCTCACCACGCCCGAGGAATTCGGCTCCATTCTGCTGCGCGCCAACCGCGACGGCTCGACCGTGCGGCTGCGCGATGTCGCGCGAATCGAGATCGGCGGCATGGACTACCGCTTCACCACGCGCCTCAACGGCAAGCCGACCGCAGGCCTGTCGGTGATGCTTGCGCCGGGCGCCAATGCGCTGGCGACCGCGCGTGCGGTGGAAGCCAAGATGAAGGAGCTGTCGAAGTTCTTCCCGGCGACCATCGCTTACGACATTCCCTACAACATCACGCCGGTGGTGAAGGCCTCGATCGAGAAAGTCGTGCATACGCTGATCGAGGCGGTGGTGCTTGTGTTCCTGGTGATGTTCCTGTTTCTGCAGAACATCCGCTACACCATCATCCCGACCGTCGTGGTGCCGGTGGCGCTGCTCGGTACCTGCGCGGTGCTGCTGCTGATGGGCTACTCCATCAACATGCTGACCATGTTCGGCATGGTGCTGGCCATCGGCATCCTGGTCGATGACGCCATCGTGGTGGTCGAAAACGTCGAGCGCATCATGTCGGAGGAAGGGCTGCCCCCCAGGGAAGCCGCGCGCAAGGCGATGTCGCAGATTCAGAGCGCGATCATCGGCATCACGCTGGTGCTGGTGGCGGTGTTCGTCCCGATGGCTTTCTTTCCGGGATCGGTCGGCATCATCTACCGGCAGTTCTCCGTCACCGTGGTCGCCGCGATCGGCTTCTCCGCCTTGATGGCGCTAACGTTGACGCCGGCACTGTGCGCCACGCTGCTGAAGCCGGTCGAGGCCGGTCATGGCCATGCGCGCAAGGGCGTGTTCGGCTGGTTCAATCGCGCGCTGGATGGCGCGCGCGGCCGTTATGTTTCGACCGTCGGTTGGTCGCTGGGGCGAACTGGACGGTTGATGGTGATCTACGCCGTGCTGGTCGGCGGTCTCGCCTGGGCCTTCGTGCAATTGCCGGCCGGTTTCGTGCCGGTGGACGATCAGGGCTTCATCACGACGGACGTGCAGACGCCATCGGATTCGTCCCACGGCCGGACCGAAGCGGCGGTCGCGGCGGTCGAGAAGTATCTGGCCAAACGGCCGGGCGTACAGGATGTCACCTTCCTCACCGGCTACAGCTATTCGGGCCAGGGCATGAACACCGCGCAGGCCTTCATCACCCTGAAGGACTGGTCGGAGCGGCCGGAAAAGGAGTCCGCGGCCAACATCGTGGCCGACATCAACCGCGATCTGTCGTCGCTGCGCGACGCCAAGATCTCCGCGCTGCAGCCGCCGCCGATCGACAACCTCGGCAATTCCGCCGGCTTCAGCTTCCGCCTGCAGGATCGCGGCCAGAAGGGCTATGCGGCACTGATGAAGGCGACCGATCAGTTGATCGCGGAGGCCAATGCCAGCCCGGTGCTGAAGAACGTCTACGTCGAGGGCCTGCCGCCGGCGCCGCAGGTCAATCTGGTGATCGACCGCGAGAAGGCCAGCGCGTTCGGCGTCACGTTCCAGGAGATCAACGACACCATGTCGACCAATCTCGGTTCGGCCTACGTCAACGACTTCCCCAATCGCGGACGCATGCAGCGCGTGATCGTGCAGGCGGACCGCGACGGCCGCACCAACCCCGAGGACATCCTCAACTACAACGTCAAGAACAGCAGCGGACGGCTGGTGCCGTTCTCGTCGTTCGCCTCGGTCGAATGGTCGAAGGGGCCGGCCCAGATCGTCGGCTTCAACTACTATCCCTCGGTGCGCATCAGCGGCGAGGCACGGGCCGGCTTTACCTCGGGCGATGCCATCGCCGAGATGGAGCGGCTCGCCGGCCGCCTGCCGCGCGGCTTCGGTTACGAATGGACCGGGCAGTCGCTGCAGGAAAAGCTGTCGGGATCGCAAGCGCCGTTCCTGCTCGCGCTGTCGGCGCTGGTGGTGTTCCTGTGTCTGGCCGCACTCTATGAGAGCTGGACCATTCCGCTCGCCGTGCTGCTGACGGTGCCGCTCGGCATCTGCGGCGCGGTGCTGGCGGCGACCGTGCGCGGACTTGCCAACGACGTCTATTTCACCGTCGGCCTGATCACCATCATCGGCCTGGCTGCGAAGGACGCCATTCTGATCATCGAGTTCGCCAAGGATCTGCGCGCGCAGGGCAAGCCGCTGCGCGAAGCCACCGTCGAAGCGTGTGCGCTGCGCTTCCGCCCGATTCTGATGACGGGTCTCGCCTTCGTCTGCGGCGTGCTGCCCATGGTGGTCGCGCACGGCGCGGGCGGCGCCAGCCAGCAGGCGCTCGGCACCAGCGTGATGGGCGGCATGATCGCAGTGGTGATCCTGGCGCTGCTGATGGTGCCGGTATTCTTCGTCGTCGTGATGCGCGTGCTCGGACGCGACAAGAGCGGACTGGAGCCGGTCGTCGCGGCACCGGAAATCTACGGCCCGCCCGCGCCGCTGCGTGCGGCGGAGTAACGAGCGTCGCAGTCGTGACAGGCGGCGTTACGCTTCCAGCGGCTTCAGGATCTTCACCAGCTCGCGATGGATGGCCTCGTTGCCGCAGACGATGTGGCCGGTCTTGAGCGGATCGTCGTTGCCCTGGATGCCGCTGACGGTGCCGCCGGCTTCGCGGATCATCAGTATGCCCGCCGCCATGTCCCAGGCTTGCAGGTTGCGCTCCCAGTAGCCGTCGAGACGGCCCGCCGCAACGAAGGCGAGGTCGAGCGACGCCGCGCCGAACCGGCGCAGGCCGGCGACCTTCTCCTGAATCGCGGTCATCTCCCGGCGTGACAGTTCGTGGTCGCCGCGTCCGATATGCGGCAGGCCGCAGGCGATCACGCATTCGTTCATCTGCCGCCGTCCTGCGACGCGCAGCCGCTGGTCGTTGAGGAACGCGCCCTTGCCGCGCTCGGCCGTGTAGAGCTCGTCGTTGGCGGGGTTGTAGATCAGGCCGGCGATCAGCACGCCCTCGCGCTGCAGGCCGATCGAGATCGCGAATTGCGGAATGCCGTGCAGGAAGTTGGTGGTGCCGTCGAGCGGATCGACGATCCAGGTGTGGCTCTTGTCCGAGCCCTCGCGCGAGCCGCCTTCCTCGCCGATGAAGCCGTAGCCCGGTCGCGCCTTGCTGAGATCGTCGTACAGCATCTCCTCGGCGCGCTTGTCTGCGAGGCTGACGAAATTCGCCGGTCCCTTCAGTGACACCTGAAGATTCTCGATCTCGCCGAGATCGCGCTTCAGGTTACGGCCGGCGCGGCGCGCGGCCTTGACCATGACGTTCATGAGGGCGGATTGCAGCATGGTCTCGGCTCAGCAGGATGACGGGAAGGGGACTGGGTGCCCTGTAGGGCTGCCGCCGTCAAGGCGGTTCATTTGATGCCCAGCCATTTGCGGGCTGCAGCCTGGGCTTTCTCGCGTTCTTCCGGCGTGGCCTGGGCCAGCGCCTCATCGAGCTGCAGATCGCCCTTGCCGGCGGTTTTCGCCACGATGTGCCATTTCAGGCCGTTGACCTTGTCCACCGGCGCGCCCATCCCGTAGACGAGGACGTGCGCGAGACGATTCTGCGCGATCGCGCTGTTCTGTCGGGCGGCCTTGCGCAGCAGCGACAGCGCGGCGGGCTCGTTCTTGTCGGTGCCGGTGCCGTTAAACAGCGCGATGGCGTATTCGACCTCGGCATCGACGTTGCCGGCGACCGACGCCGACTGAAGCAGCCGCACCGACTTGTAGAGATTCTTTTCGACGCCGCGTCCTTCCTTGTAGAACGTCGCGAGCGCGTATTGCGCCTCCGGATTGCCGGCATCGGCGGCGAAGCGCAGCAATTCGGCGGCGCGCTTGAAATCCTGCGGCAGCGTCTGCCCATCCATATAGAGCAGCGCGAGATTGTAGGCGGCCTTGGGCTCGCCGAGCTTCGCGGACGACGCCAGCAGTTTAGCGCCCGCCGCGCTGTCCGTCGGTCCGCCGCGGCCGCTGATCCGCATCATGGCAAGCGCAAACATCGCTTCGCGGTCGCCGAGGTCGACCGCGCGCTGGTACCATTCGATCGCTTTGCCGTAGTCGCGCTTGACTCCGAGCGCATTGGCATAGAGCTCGCCGAGCATGGTCATGGCGGCGGCATCTTTATTTTCCTGCGCGCGCTTCGTCGCGAGATCGAACGCGGTCTTGTACATGCCGCGCTGATAGGCGCCGTAGACGAGGTCGACGTTCGGATTGTCGGGCGCGGGCGCTTCGGCCTTGTTGTCCGGTGCGGCTGCCGGCGCGGATTTCGCAGGCGGTGCGGCCTCCTTCTTCGGCAGTGGCGGCTTGATCGTCTTGGTCTTGACCGGCTTGTCGGGCGGCTTGCCGGTCTTGGCCAACGGGTCGGCCGTTTGCGGCGTGAGCTGAAGCTGCGCGAACGCGCTTCCTCCGAACATGAGAAGGCTGACGGCAATGGCAACAGGACGCAGGCGGGTCATCCCGGCGTTACCCCTGTCCGGCTTCGACTGGTCCGGAGACGGCCCGGCCACCTTGCGATGCGGGACCTTGCCGGATCGCATTCGCAATATCCATCAGCGCCGCGGCCGCGCCGCGTGAATCGGTCCAGACCAGATCGTCCACCAGGACGAAATCGGTGCCCGCGGCTGTGAACAGCCGCGCCTCGTCGAGGGTTGCGGCGTAGCCGATGCAGGGCGGCTCGAACAACTCGGCCCACCATTGCAGCCGCTCGGCGATCGCATCCACCGACGGCCGCTCATTATTCTCATCGGGCTCGCCGAACAGCACGTAATCGGCGCCGGCCTCGCCTGCGATCATGGAATCGTGACGGGTGGACAGTCCGCCGACGCCGGCGATGCGGTCCGGTTTCAGCGAAGAAAGCATTTCCTGCATGGCGTCGATGCCGGTGAGATGCGCGCCATCGGCGCCGGCGCGCGCCACGAGATCGGCGTGACCGTCGAGCAGCAGCGCCGCGCCGCTACTCTGAACGGCGGGCGCCAAGGCCTTGATGCGAGAGATCAGCGTGCGCGGATCGGAGTCCGCGAGCCGCAGCAGTACGGCGGCAATATCGGCTGCCGCGAGCAGGGAAGGCAGGCTTGCGATCAGTGCCGCTGGATCATCGATCACCGGCGTCGCGAGATACAATCGCGTCGCCGGGCGAGACGGGGCTGATCGCTGGGTCATTGAACCCTAAGCTGCCTTCTTCTTTTCCAGGTCGGCCTTCCACTCGCCCTTGCTGGCAAGCGAATTCATGTGGGCGCGATGGGTGAAGGCCTGCTGGCCGGCACCCACGTTTTCGGCCTTGCCGGACCACGCCTTCTGCGGCGCGGCTTGCAGCGCGCGGCCATAGGAGAAGGTGAGGCCCCACGGCAGGTTGCCGATCCGGTTCATGGCGTCGAGATGCGCGGTCGCTTCCTCGTCGCTCTGTCCGCCGGATAGGAAGGCGATGCCGGGCACGGCGGCGGGCACGCAGGATTTCAGCATGCGCACGGTCTTCTCGGCGACTTCCTCGACGGAGGCCTGCTTTGCGCACTTCTTGCCCGAGATCGCCATGTTCGGCTTCAGTACCATGCCTTCGAGCGCGACGCGCTGCACGCGCAGCTCCTGGAAGGTCTTGTTGAGCACGCGCGTGGTGACGTCGTAGCAGCGGTCGATGTCGTGATCGCCGTCCATCAGCACTTCCGGCTCGACGATCGGCACGATCTGCGCGGCCTGGCACAGCGCGGCGTAGCGCGCCAGCGCGTGCGCATTGACGCGGATCGCGGTCATGCTGGGAATGCCGCTCGCGGCGTTGATGTCGATCACCGCGCGCCACTTGGCGAAGCGCGCGCCCTGCTCGTAATATTTCTTCAGCCGCTCGGCGAGCTTGTCGAGGCCGACGGTGACGAGTTCGCCGGGGCAGCCGGGCAGCGCCTGGGTGCCTTCGTCGACCTTGATGCCGGGAATGGCGCCGGCCTGCTCGATCAGCTTGACCAGCGGGGTGCCGTCCTTCGCCTTCTGCCAGATGGTCTCGTCGTAGAGGATGACGCCGGAGATGTATTTGGTCATCGCGTCCTTGGCGCGGAACATCATCTCGCGATAGTCGCGGCGATTGTCCTCGGTGGACTCGACCTTGATGGCGTCGAAGCGCTTCTTGATCGTTCCTCCGGACTCGTCGGCGGCGAGAATGCCCTTGCCGGGCTGGACCATGGCCTGAGCCACTTTGTTGAGGTCAGCGAGGTTCATGAAGGTCTCCTGCGTGCGTCTGATGCGAAACGAAGATGTCGGATTCAAGATAATGCGAAGTCGAAAATTCCGGTTCCCAGTTCATTTTGGCGCGAGGGAGGCGTCACTGTGTTCTCAATACCTCGACGCCCGGGAGCGGCTTGCCTTCCATCCACTCCAGGAACGCGCCGCCCGCGGTCGAAACATAGGTGAAATCGCCGGCCACGCCGGCCTGATTCAGCGCCGCAACGGTATCGCCGCCGCCGGCGACCGATACCAGCTTCCCGGCCTTGGTGCGGGCCGCGGCATGCTTGGCCGCCACGATGGTGCCGCGGTCGAACGGCGGCATCTCGAAAGCGCCGAGCGGGCCGTTCCAGACCAGCGTCGCCGCATCGTCGATGGCGGAATGGACGCGCTCGACCGATTGCGGCCCGACGTCGAGGATCATGCCTTCCGCGGGAATGGCATCGAGCCCGTAGGCATGAGAGGGCGCGTTGGCGGCGAAGTGAAACGCGACGGTCGCGTCCACCGGCAGGATGATGGCGCAGTTGGCGGCTTCCGCCTTTTCCAGGATGCGCAGCGCGGTCGCGGCCAGATCCTTTTCCGCCAGCGACTTGCCGACATTGATGCCGCGCGCGTGCAGGAAGGTGTTGGCCATGCCGCCACCGATCACGAGCGCATCGACCTTGCTGACGAGGTTTTCCAGAAGATCGATCTTGGTCGAGACCTTGGCGCCGCCGATGATGGCGATGACCGGCTTGGTCGGCGCATCCAGCGCCTTGTTGAGCGCTTCGAGTTCGGCCTGCATGGTGCGCCCGGCATAGGCGGGCAACTTGTGGCCGAGGCCTTCGGTCGAAGCATGGGCGCGGTGCGCGGCGGAGAAGGCATCGTTGACCCAGATGTCGCCGAGTTTGGCGAGCTCCGCGACGAAGGCTGGATCGTTCTTCTCTTCCTCTTTGTGGAAGCGGGTGTTCTCGAGGCAGAGGATGTCGCCATCCTTCATGGCGTCGACGGCCTTCTGCGCGACATCGCCGATGCAATCGTCGGCGAAGCCGACCGGTTTCTTCACGACCTTCGCGAGCTCGGCGGCGACCGGCTTCAGCGAGTCCTTGGCGTCGCGGCCCTTGGGCCGGCCGAAGTGCGCGAGCAGGATGACCTTGCCGCCCTTGTCCGCGATCTCCGTGATGGTCGGCGCCACGCGATCGAGCCGCGTGGTGTCGGTGACGCGCCCCTGGTCCATGGGCACGTTGAGATCGACGCGCAGCAGCACGCGTTTGCCTCGGACATCGACGTCATCAAGGGTGCGGAAGGGTTTTGTCATGGCGGCGTGTCCCGGACGCAGTGCAGCGTGTAACGGTGCACCGCAGAGCCGGGACCGTCACGACGTAGAATGGTCCCGGGTCTGCAGCGCGGCACCTCGGTGCCGCGCTGCAGACCCGGGACACCGTGGTTGTTACAGCAGCTTCCCGATCGCGACGGCGGTGTCGCCCATGCGGTTGGAGAAGCCCCATTCGTTGTCGTACCACGACATCACGCGCACCAGCGTGCCGTTCTGCACCTTGGTCTGGTCCATGTGGAACGTGGACGAGTGCGGATCGTGGTTGAAGTCGATCGAGACGTTCGGGTGGGTGGTGTAACCGAGAATGCCCTTGAGCTGCTGCTCGCTGGCGCGCTTCATCGCCTCGTTGATTTCCTTGGCGTCGGTCTTGCGCTTGGCGACGATCTTGAGATCGACCACCGAGACGTTCGGTGTCGGCACGCGGATCGCGACGCCGTCGAGCTTGCCGTTGAGTTCGGGCAGCACGAGACCGATCGCCTTGGCGGCGCCGGTCGAGGTCGGGATCATCGACAGGCCGGCGGCGCGGGCGCGGTAGAGATCCTTGTGCATGGTGTCGAGCGTCGGCTGGTCGCCGGTATAGGCGTGGATCGTGGTCATGAAGCCGGTCTCGATGCCGACCACGTCGTTGAGGATCTTGGCCACCGGTGCGAGGCAGTTGGTGGTGCAGGAGCCGTTGGAGACCACCTTGTGGTCCTTGGTCAGCTTGTCGTGGTTGACGCCGTAGACCACCGTGAGATCGGCGCCCTCGGCGGGCGCCGAGATCAGCACGCGCTTGGCGCCGGCGGTGAGATGCGCGGACGCCTTGTCCTTCGCGGTGAAGATGCCGGTGCACTCCATCGCGATGTCGACGCCGAGATCCTTCCACGGCAGCTTCGACGGGTCGCGTTCGGCGGTGACCTTGATCTTGCTCTTGCCGATCACGATGCTGTCGCCTTCGACCGCGACGTCGTGCGGGAAGCGGCCGTGCACCGAGTCGTAGCGCAACAGGTGAGCGTTGGTCTCGACCGGACCGAGGTCGTTGACGGCGACCACTTCGATGTCGGTGCGCTTGGCCTCGTAGATGGCGCGCAGGATATTGCGGCCGATGCGGCCAAAACCATTGATTGCGACCCGGACTGCCATGTCAGCATTCTCCTTCAAATAGGCGGCAATCCCCCGCGCAACCGGAAGTTCCAGCTTTTCGCGGCGTCGACGCCTGTGTCGCCCGGTTCTGCCGGGCGGCGACCATTGGTAATGCAGCCTAGCTAGCCCTTTTTTGGGGCAATCTCAACCTCAACGAAGGCGGGTCTCGGCTGCATTTACCACGGCCTCGGCGGTGATTCCGAAGTGCTTGAACAGATCCTTGGCGGGGGCGCTGTGGCCGAACGTGTGCATGCCGACGAAACCGCCATCGGGCCCGATCACGGCATCCCAGCCGAAGCGGACGGCGGCCTCGACCGCGACCTTGACCGGCGCGTTGCCGACGATGGCGTGCCGCCGCTCCTCGGGCTGCTCCAGCAGCAATTCAAGCGAGGGCACCGAGACCACCCGCGTCGCGATGCCGCGCTCGCTGAGCTGCTTTTGTGCAGCGACCGCGATCTCGACTTCCGAGCCGGAGGCGAAGATCGACACCCTGGCCTCGCCGTTGGCGGCGACCAGTTCGTAGGCACCATGCGCGCAGCGGTTGTCCGCATGGGCTTCCTTGCGCACCGGCGTGAGATTCTGCCGCGACAGCGCCAGCACCGTCGGCCCCTTCGGCCGCTCCAGCGCCAGTTGCCAGCATTCCGCGGTCTCGATCGCATCGGCCGGACGGAAGACGCGCATGTTCGGCATCGCGCGCAGGCTCGCCAGATGCTCGACCGGCTGATGGGTCGGTCCGTCTTCGCCGAGTCCGATTGAATCATGGGTCATGATGTAGACCACCGGCACGTGCGCCAGCGCGGAGATGCGCATCGCCGGGCGCGCGTAATCGGTGAAGCACATGAAGGTGCCGCCGGCCGGCCGGAAACCGCCGTGCAGCGTGATGCCGTTCATGGCCGCGGCCATCCCCATCTCGCGGATGCCGTAGTGGATGTAGCGCCCGTCGTAGTGGCCGGGCTGCACGTCCTTCTGGCCCTTGACGCGGGTGTTGTTGGAGGGCGTGAGATCGGCGGAGCCGAGCAGCAATTCCGGCATCGCCGGCACCAGTACGTCGAGCGCGAGTTCGCTGGCCTTGCGGGTCGCGACCGTCGGCGGCTCGGCGGCGAGCTTGTCCTTGAGCTTGCGGATCACCTCGTCGAGATTCTGCGGCGGCTTGCGCTCGATGGCGCGGCGCGTGAATTCGCCGCGCTGCGCATCCGGTTTGGCCTCGAGACGCGCGCGCCAGTCCTTGTTGTGACGCTTGCCCTTGCGGCCGGCGCTGCGCCAGGCCTTGAGCACGTCGTCGGGAATTTCGAACGGGCCGTAATTCCAGCCCAGCGCCTTCTTGGCGCCGGCGAGTTCTTCGGCGCCGAGCGGTTCGCCGTGCGCCTTCGAGGTGCCGGCTTTGGTCGGTGCGCCGAAGCCGATCGTGGTCTTGCAGGCGATCAGCGACGGCTTGTCGGATTTCTGCGCGCGGCGGATCGCGGCTGCGATTGCCTTCTGATCGTGACCGTCGATCTGCTTCGCGTTCCAGCCGTGCGCCTTGAAGCGCGCCACCTGATCGACGTTGTCGGTCAGCGTGATCGGGCCGTCGATGGTGATGCTGTTGTCGTCGTAGAGGAAGATCAGCTTGTTGAGCTTGAGGTGACCCGCGAGCGCGATCGCTTCATGGCTGACGCCTTCCATCAGGTCGCCGTCGGAGCACAGCACGTAGGTGTAGTGATCGACCACATCGCTGCCGAACTCCGCCGCCAGCAGACGTTCGGCGAGCGCGAAGCCGACCGAGGTGGCGACGCCCTGGCCGAGCGGACCTGTCGTGGTTTCGACGCCCGTGGTGATGAAGTTCTCGGGATGGCCGGGGGTCTTGGAATTGAGCTGCCGAAAATTCTTGATCTGGTCGAGCGTCATCTCCTTGTAGCCGGTCAAGTACAACAGCGCGTAGAGCAGCATCGAGCCGTGGCCGGCGGAGAGAATGAAGCGGTCGCGGTCCGGCCAGTGCGGATCGGCGGCGTCGTACTTCAGGAATTTCGTGAATAGCACCGTGGCGACATCGGCCGCGCCCATCGGCAGGCCGGGGTGGCCGGACTTTGCTTTTTCGACAGCATCCATCGCGAGCGCGCGGATTGCATTCGCCATACGGGAGGAATCGACGCTCGCCATGGGGACATCCGGTTGGAGGAGAGGTGGGATAAACGATAACGTGCAGCACCGCATTTCGATGCAACCGTCAGCGGAAAAATTCAGGGGGTGGATAGCATCTGGTTCCCTTGAGTCCAAGCGCGGCAGGCTACTCCTGCACAGAACGCAACGAATTGCAGTGCATAGCTGGGCGGCGGCGTTGCGCTGGCCTCGCCCGCCACGTAAATTTCAAGGTCTAAAGGCCTGCCGAGTCGCGATTTTTTGACCGCCGAGCGGCGGGCGAGGACCCGTGAAACGCGCATGACTGATCGACCAGCCAACCGTTCCCCCAGCGCCGATCCGGCTACCGGCGGCGCGCCGGACATCGACGCGGCGACGCGGCGGCTGACGGCCGCGCTCGATGCGCTGGAAAGCGCGGTCGAACGGCGGCGCGATGCCGACCGCAACGAGGACGAACTGGCGACCCGCATCCAGGCACTCGGCGCCGATCGCTCGCGACTCGCGGACGAACTCGACGGCTCGCTGGTGCGCACGCGCAAGCTCGAGCGGACCAATCGCGAGATCGCCGAAAAACTCGATGCGGCGATCGGCACCATCAAGTCGGTGCTCGATGCGGCGGGAGAAAGGCCATGAGCCACATCAACGTCACCATCAACAGCCGCCAGTACCGGATGGCCTGCGAGGACGGGCAGGAGCCGCGACTCCTGAAACTCGCGGAAGATCTCGAAAGCAGGATCGGCGAGTTGCGCGGCAAATTCGGCGAGATCGGCGACCAACGGCTCGAGGTGATGGCGGCGCTGACGACTTCGGACGAACTGCTGGATGCGAACAATCGCATCCGCGCGCTGGAGGAAGAACTCAATTCGTTGCGTAATGTTCGCGCCAATGCGGCCGATCGCGCACGCGCAACGCAGGCCGCCGTGGCCGCGGCGCTGAACGCCGCGGCGGAGCGGATCGAGAAGACCACCCAGGTGCTCAACCGCACCGTCGGCAACGGCATCGCGATCGGGTAGCGAAATCCCTCCCCACAGGGGAGGACAAGAGAAATCATTGCATTCGGGCCGCTGGCGTTGCCCCTGCATCGCCACTACATTGTCCCGGCGAAGCTGCGTCGCGCGTCAGGAGCCATATATCCCCGGGGCCTTATCGATCCTTTAGGGAACTGTCCCTGGCCGGGTCCGTGGACCCGGACATATGGTGCCCACCTACTTTCGTAGGGAACTCCGGGATCGAGTGCTTCAACGGCGTTTGCGGCTTCGCACTTTCCCTTTCGCATCATCGTCAGGCCGGGCTAGCCGTTCGTCGAACGGCGCTGCCTGCGGATTGCCTATTGTCCGGAGCGTCCACGTCTTTAGAACCTTGTGGCATGAGTTCAGTCGCGCAATCCGAGAAGGACATCCTGCGCGTCGCCGCACTGGCGCGGCGCGATGCGCTGAGCGTGCAGGAACGGGCGAGCGCGGCGCTGGCGATCGCGGCGCATCTGCCGCCGCTCGACATCAGGCCGTCGATGGTCGTTGCCGGCTATGCGCCGATCCGCAGCGAGATCGATCCCGTGCAACTGATGCAGAAGTTCGCAGGCCGTGGCGCGACGCTGGCATTGCCGGCGATTTCCGCGCGCAACGCCTCGCTTGTCTTTCGGCAATGGACGCCGGGCGATGCGCTGGTGCGCGGGATGTTCGGAATTTCCGAGCCGCCTGCGACCGCGCTCAAGGTCATTCCGGATATCGTGCTGGTGCCGCTTGCCGCGTTCGACCGTGCCGGCCATCGCGTCGGTTACGGCGGCGGCTATTATGACCGGACCTTTGCGCGCCTGCGCCAATTGAAGCCGGTGACCGCGATCGGCCTTGCTTTCGCGGCGCAGGAAATTCCGCAGGTGCCGGCATTGTCCCACGACGTCCGGCTCGATTTCGTGCTAACCGAGACGGATATATTCGACTTCCGGAGCTAAACCGTTGCGTATTCTTTTCATTGGCGATGTCGTCGGCAAGGCCGGCCGCACCGCGATCACCGAACACCTGCCGTCGCTCGTCAAGGACTGGAAACTCGATCTCGTCATCATCAACGGCGAGAATTCGGCTGGCGGTTTCGGCATCACCGAAGCGATCTACCAGGAATTCCTCGATGCCGGCGCCGACGCAGTGACGCTCGGCAACCACGCGTGGAATCAGAAGGAGGCGCTGGTCTTTATCGAGCGTGCGCCAAAGCTCATTCGCCCGCTGAATTTCCCGCGCCATACGCCGGGGCGGGGCGCGGCGCTGGTCGACACCAAGGACGGCCGCCGCGCGCTGGTCATCAATTGCATGGCGCGCATCTTCATGGAGCCGCTCAACGATCCCTTCCGCGCCATCGATCGCGAACTCGATGCCTGCCCGCTGCGCGAGGCGGCCGACGCGATCGTGATTGACTTCCATGGCGAGGCGACCAGCGAGAAGCAGGGCATGGGATTTTTCTGCGACGGCCGTGCCAGCCTCGTGGTCGGCACCCATACCCATGTGCCGACGGCCGATCACCAGATCCTGCCGGGCGGTACCGCCTATATGAGCGACGCCGGCATGACCGGCGACTATGACTCCGTGATCGGCATGCAGAAGGAGGAGCCGCTGCGCCGCTTCACCACCGGCATCCCGAGTGGCCGGTTCGAGCCGGCCAACGGCGTCGCGACGCTGAGCGGCGTTGCGGTCGAGACTGACGATGCGACGGGTCTCGCGGTGAAGGTTGGGCCGGTGCGGATCGGCGGGCGGCTCGAACAGGCGGTGCCGTCGTTCTGGACGTGAGCGATGCCGCATGCCTTCTTCACGATCGGCCATTCGACCCGAACGATCGCGGAGTTTGTCGATCTGCTGAAAGGAGCCGGCGTGCGGCTGGTGGTCGATGTGCGCACCGTCCCGCGCTCGCGCACCAATCCGCAATACAATCGCGATGAACTGCCCGCGACGCTCGCGGAATTCCAGATCGGCTACGAACATATCGCGGCGCTCGGCGGCTTGCGCGGGCACAAGCGCGACACGCCTGAGGCCGTCAACGCCTTCTGGCAGAACCAGAGCTTTCACAACTACGCCGACTACGCCATGAGCGCGGAGTTTCGCGCGGGTCTTGCTCAATTGCGGGAGCTGGGCCACCGCACGCCATGCGCGATGATGTGCGCGGAGGCGGTGTGGTGGCGGTGCCACCGGCGGATCATCAGCGATTATCTGATCGCTGCTGGCGACGAGGTCTTCCACATCATGGGCGACGGCCGCATCGAGCCAGCGCGGATGACCGACGGCGCGAGACCGGCGGCGGACGGCGTTCTGACCTATCCCGCGGCGGCGTGAGGGGGCGCTGGTGGCCGTCATTCCGGGGCGCGCGGGCGACGAACGCTTCGGGTTCGCGCCGATAGCACGAGCCCGGTATGGATTCCGGATCGCTGCTTCGCAGCGGTCCGGAATGACGAGGCGGGTGGACCTGCTACAGCGTATACGCCGTGCGGAAATTGCCCCAGTGTCTGCCGTTGACACGGATCGGCACGTCGATCTCGCGCATCCGGACGCGCACGCCGTTGCCCATGTCGCGCGGATAGCTCTGCACGAAGTAGGTGCGGGTGTTGCGCGCGGCGGCAAGGCCCGCGGCGTCGTTGAAGAACCGGCGGTTGCGCGCGTTGGTCACGTTCCAGGCCGGGTCGCCCTTGCGCTGCGGCAGCGAGCAGTACCTGTTGTTCATGGCGAGATAGCCATTGCGATCGACCACCGCGCAGAACTTCAGGCGCGGGTCCATCGCCAGCACCGCTTCCTGGATATCGGTCAGGTCGCGCTCCACCCAGTGGGTGAATTTCGACATGAACTGCGGCGGATCGGAATTCTCGATCTGCTGGTAGTCGGTATCGAACAGGGTCTCGATGCTGATGCGGCCCTGCGCGACCGCGTCGGCGAAGATTTTATTGATCGTGACGCCCGCTTCCATGGCACGTGCGACGCCTTCGGCGTTCTCATCATGCAGGGCGAATAGCTTGTCCTCGATCTTGTCGAGGGTTTCGGCGTCGAGGCCGACGAATTCGGTCTCGGCACCGAGTTCCGTATGGGCGCCCACGCGAATCCGGCAGGTGCCGATGCCGTCGATGTCGGCCGTGAGCGTCTGGCCCGCGGGAAGTTTTGCGGCGTCGCCTTCGGCGATCAGCATCGACGTCCGCGACAGTTCGTAGATCGCGGCCTTGGCAGGCGGACGCATGTCGATGGTGACGGCGATATTGCAGGGCGCGCGCTCCTGTTTGCGCGCCTTGTCCGCGTCGCTCCGCCGGAGCAGGATGGCGCAGCGGCTTTTCAGCTTCTCCACCAGCCCGGCCACGATCTGGCCGGCCTTGGCGACGTTGTCGCCATGGCTCTCGGCCTCCTTGGTGACGCCATCGATGGCGGCGGCGCTGTCGACCACCGACACGATGAAGTTCGAGGTGACGGCCGCGTTCTGCGCCATCTCGCCGGTGGTGGCGCTCTGGTCGGCGACCGCGCCGTTGACGGTTTCGAACACCGGGCGGATGGCGTCGATCGCCTGCGAGATGCGATGCACCGCGTCGATCGAGGTCGTCGCGTCCTCCTGCAGGGCGTCGATCTTCTGCTTGATCTCCTCGGTCGCGCTCTGGGTCTGCACCGCGAGCGCCTTGACCTCGCTCGCCACCACGGCAAATCCCTTGCCGGCCTCGCCGGCGCGCGCCGCTTCGATCGTGGAGTTGAGCGCGAGCAGAGTGGTCTGCTTGGCGATCGAGGCGATCAGGTTGACGACGTTGCCGATCGCTGCCGAAGACTCGCGCAGGCGATCGACGTTGAGGCTCGCCTCGCGCGCGGCGCTGGCGGCCTGATCGGCGAGGCGGCTCGCGTCGCGGACCTGCGAGCCGATGCCGTCGGCGGATTCGGTGAATTTGTCGGCGGCCTGCGAGAAGGTGTCGGCGGTGGTGCGGGCGGAACTGGTGCGCCCGGTGAGGTCATCGGTGCGCTGGCGGATCGCGGTCAGCGTCTCGGCGGTCGACTGCGCGCCCGACGCGACCGACTGGGCGGCGCGCTCGAGCTGCCGCATCATCGCCTGCAATTCGAGTTCGAGCAGGTCGAGGATGTCCTTGGCCGGATTGTCCGGCGGCGTGTCGGTCGTGGTGGGAGCGGCCGGGGCCGCTGAGGCTGCAATCGCGGGTTCTTCTGTCGGAACCTCTTCTGGCTTGCGCTTGCGGGAAAAGAGCGTCGCCATGGAGTCTGCCGGTGTGATGAAAAGTGTCACAAACCTGCCGACTTATGGTGAAGGTTGGGTTAATTTGGCCGGTGCTGCGGTAACGGAGGGCCGGGGGACGGTGGTCGGATTTTCCGACCAAGTCTTTGATTCTGCCGGTATCCCGGCTTATAACGCCGCGCCGCATACACCTTTTTGCTAAGCTGCCCGGTGCGACGCCACCGGGCCTGCCCAGAGATTCGAGAAAGAGCTTCCGCATGGCCGGACATTCCCAATTCAAGAACATCATGCACCGCAAGGGCCGGCAGGATGCCCAGAAGTCAAAGCTGTTCAGCAAGCTGGCCCGCGAAATCACGGTCGCCGCGAAACTGGGCACGCCCGATCCTGCGATGAACCCGCGGCTGCGGGCGGCAGTGATCGCTGCGCGGGCGGAAAACATGCCGAAGGACAACATCGAGCGCGCGATCAAGAAGGCGATCGGCGGCGACAGCGAGAACTACGACGAGATCCGCTACGAGGGCTACGGTCCCGGCGGCGTCGCCGTCATCGTCGAGGCGCTGACCGACAACCGCAATCGCGCCGCCTCCGACATTCGCTCGTTCTTCACCAAATCGGGCGGCAACCTCGGCGAAACCGGTTCGGTCGCCTTCATGTTCGATCGCACCGGGATCGTCGAATACGACGCGGGCGTTGCCTCGGCGGACGACATGCTGGACGCCGCCATCGAGGCCGGTGCCGACGACGTGGTGTCCGGCGACGACGGCCATGAGGTCTATGCCTCGCAGGAGACCTTTCGCGAGGTGGCCAAGGCGCTGGAAGCCAAGTTCGGCGAGGCGCGGAAAGCGGCGCTGACCTGGAAGCCGCAGAATACCATCGCGGTGGACGACGAGACCGGCGAGAAGCTGCTCAAGCTGATCGATAACCTGAATGAGCACGACGACGTCCAGAACGTCTATGCCAACTTCGAGGTCTCGGACGCCCTCGTCGCCAAGATGGGCGGGTAGCCAGCTTCTTTGCCGAGCGCCGTCACCCTTCGAGGCTCGCTTTCGCTCGCACCTCAGGATGACGAGGCTGCCGGTTTCCCAACCGCGTAGTCGCGCCTTTTTTCCTTGACGCCGTTGACGCAAAGGATCATGTCAGCCGCGCGAGACGATCGATCGCGGTCGGCGTCTCATCACTGGAACACCAAACATTATGCCAAGCGACAGTCCGAGTACTTTGCAAAGTACTTTGCGAGGTACCTCGCCGACAGCGGTGCCGGTCTGAGAGCTTGAAGGGCTCACCAGGCCTGCCATTGCCGGCAGACCCCGAAGGTGAGCTATGACGGAAATCCTTGAAACGACGGATGGCGCCGTTGATACGCTGGCGATGGCCTCGCGGTTGAGCGATGGGCATGTCGCCGACAACGTCGAGATCCTGAACCAGCTCGATTCCGAGGATGCGGCCGCGATCCTGCTGCTGCTGCCGGTCGAGATGTCGGTCCAGATTCTCGACAAGCCGGAGCTGTATTACGGGGCGGAGATCATCGCCGCGCTGCCCCGGCGCACCGCCATTATCCTTCTGACCGAAATGTCGTCGGACGTTGCCGCAGACATCGTGCAGCAACTCGACGAGCCGGCGCGCACCGAGCTGATGCAGGGGCTCGACCGGAATACGCGGACGACCATCGAGAATCTGCTCACTTACCCGGAGAACACCGCGGGTGCGATGATGACGACGGAGTTCGTCAGCGTGCCCGCCACCTGGACCGTCGAGCAGACCCTGCAGCACATCCGTCGGGTCGAACGGACCCGCGAGACCGTTTACGCCATCTATGTGCTGGATGCCTTCACGCGGCGGCTGGTCGGCGCGGTGTCGCTGCGGCGGCTGATCGCCGGCGAGCCGTCCACCAACATCATGGATCTGTCGCGCGAGCCGGTCACCACGTTGCCGCTGATCGATCGCGAGGATGTGGCGCGGCTGATCTCGAAGCACGACTTGCTGGCGGTGCCCGTGGTCGACAAGGCCGGCCACGTGCTCGGCATCGTCACGGTCGACGACATCATCGACACCATCATCGAGGAAAATACCGAGGACGTGCAGAAGTTCGGCGGCATGGAAGCCACCGACGAGCCGTACATGCAGATCGGGCTGCTGGAAATGCTGAAAAAGCGCGGCGGCTGGTTGGCCGTGCTGTTCATCAGCGAGATGCTGACCGCGAGCGCCATGCAGTATTTCGAGGTCGAACTGGAAAAGGCGATCGTCCTGACGCTGTTCATTCCGCTGATCATGAGTTCCGGCGGCAACTCCGGGTCGCAGGCGACCTCGCTGTTGATCCGTTCGCTGGCGTTGCGCGAGGTCAGGCTTGGCGACTGGTGGCGCGTGGCGCTGCGCGAACTGCCGACCGGGCTGCTGTTGGGCGGAATACTGGGGCTGATCGGTGTGGTGCGTATCACCGCATGGCAGAAGCTCGGCTTCTACGACTATGGCGAGCACTGGATTCTGATCGCCGTGACGGTGGCGGCCGCCCTGATCGGCGTCGTCACCTTCGGTTCGCTGACCGGCTCGATGCTGCCGTTCCTGCTGCAACGGGCGGGGTTCGATCCGGCGAGCGCCTCCGCGCCCTTCGTGGCGACACTGGTCGATGTCACCGGGCTGGTGATCTATTTCAGCGTAGCGCTGCTGATCCTGCGCGGCACGCTGTTGTAGAACTGGTTCCCGCAGGGCACCAATTTGGTGCCCGTTGCGATATGGTGAGCCATGACCTCGTCACCGATTCGCATTTTGGGCATCGATCCCGGCCTGCGCCGCACTGGCTGGGGTGTGCTCGACATCGAGGGCAACCGCCTGATGTTCGTCGGCTGCGGCTCGGTGGAAACCCGCGAGGGCGTGGCGCTGGCGAGCCGGCTGCTCGCGATCCATGACGGGCTCGGCCGGGTGCTCGATGAGTTTCGCCCTGCGGAAGCAGCGGTCGAGCAGACCTTCGTCAACAAGGACGGCGTGGCGACGCTGAAACTCGGCCAGGCGCGGGGGATCGCGATGCTGGTGCCGGCGATGTTCGGCATCACGGTCGCCGAATACGCGCCCAATCAGGTCAAGAAAACGGTGGTCGGCGCCGGGCACGCCGACAAGACCCAGATCCAGGCCATGCTGAAAATCCTGCTGCCGAAAGCCACGCCGAAAAGCGCCGATGCCGCCGATGCGCTCGCCATCGCCATCACCCACGCGCACCATCGCGGCAGCGCGGCGCTGCGGATGAAGGTGGCGGGATGATCGGCAAGCTGAAAGGCCTGATCGATTCCTACGGCGAGGACTATGTGATCCTCGATGTCGGTGGCGTCGGCTATCAGGTGCATTGCGCCTCGCGCACGCTGCAGGCGCTGCCGTCGCCGGGCGAGGCGGCGGTACTGTCGATCGAGACCTATGTGCGCGAGGACCAGATCAAGCTGTTCGGCTTCCGCACCGATATCGAACGCGAGTGGTTTCGCCTGCTGCAGACCGTGCAGGGCGTCGGCGCGCGGGTGTCGCTTGCCGTGCTCGGCACGCTGTCGCCGTCCGACCTCGCCAATGCGATCGCGCTGCGCGACAAGGCAGCGGTGGCGCGAACGCCCGGCGTCGGGCCCAAGGTGGCCGAGCGCATCGTCACGGAGCTGAAGGACAAGGCGCCGACGTTCGCGAACGTCGATCCGGCGGTGGTGCATCTCGCCGGCGCCGTCGACGAGCAGCGCGCGCCGCGCCCGGTGACCGATGCGATCTCGGCGCTGGTCAATCTCGGCTACGGCCAGCCGCAGGCGGCGGCGGCGATCGCGGCGGCCTCGCGCAGCGCCGGTGAGGGCGCCGAGACCGCGCAACTGATCCGGCTCGGGCTGAAGGAGCTGGCGAAGTGAGCGATCCCTCCCGTCTCGTCACACCCGAGCGCCGCTCCGACGATGTCGGCGACACCGCGTTGCGTCCGCAAAAGCTGTCCGAGTTCGTCGGGCAGCGGCAGGCGCGCGCCAATCTGCAGGTGTTTATCGATGCGGCCCGCAAACGCAAGGAGGCGCTCGACCACGTTCTGTTCGTCGGTCCTCCGGGTCTCGGCAAGACTACGCTGGCGCAGATCGTGGCGCGTGAGCTGGGTGTCGGATTTCGCGCCACGTCGGGTCCCGTGATCGCCAAGGCCGGCGACCTTGCGGCGCTGCTGACCAATCTCGAAGAGCGCGATGTGCTGTTCATCGACGAGATCCATCGCCTCTCGCCGGCGGTGGAGGAGGTGCTGTACCCCGCGATGGAGGACTTTCAGCTCGACCTGATCATCGGCGAGGGACCGGCGGCGCGTTCGGTGAAGATCGACCTCGCGAAATTCACCCTCGTCGGCGCGACGACGCGCGCAGGCCTGCTGACCAATCCGCTGCGCGACCGCTTCGGCATTCCGGTGCGGCTGAATTTCTATACCGAGCAGGAGCTGGAGCAGATCGTGACCCGCGGCGCCCGCGTGCTCGGCGTCGGCATGACGGCGGATGGCGCCAACGAGATCGCGCGCCGCGCGCGCGGCACCCCACGCATCGCCGGACGGCTGTTGCGGCGGGTGCGCGACTTTGCGGAAGCCGCCGATGCGGCGGCGGTCGACCGCAAGATCGCCGATCATGCGCTTGGCGCGCTGGAAGTGGATGCCGCGGGCCTCGACGCCATGGATCGCCGCTATCTCACCACCATCGCGCTGAATTACGGCGGCGGGCCGGTCGGCGTCGAGACCATGGCGGCGGCGCTGTCGGAGCCGCGCGACGCCATCGAGGACATCATCGAACCGTTCCTGATCCAGTGCGGCTACTTGCAGCGCACGCCGCGCGGGCGATTGCTGACCTCGCACGCGTTCAGACATCTCGGCCTTGCCGAACCGTCGCGCGATCCCAGTCAGTTCGGCCTGTTCGGACAGGATGAGGACGAATGAAACCGCCGCCGCAAACCGATCACCTCGACGGATACATCCGCGACGGCAAGCATCACATGCAGGTGCGCGTCTACTACGAGGACACGGACTTTTCCGGCCTCGTCTATCATGCCAACTACCTGCGTTTCATGGAGCGTGGGCGCAGCAACTACCTGCGTCTTCTGGGTGCGGATCAGCGCGCGCTGTTCGATGAGGCCGCGAGCGAGGCGCCGGGTTTCGCCTTCGTGGTGCGCTCGATGCAGATCGACTTCCTCAAGCCCGCGCACATGGACGATCTGCTCGACGTGGTGACGCGGCCGCTCGACGTGCGCGGCGCGTCGATCACGCTGCATCAGGAGGTGCGGCGCGGCGACGTGCTGCTGCTGCAAGCCAGCGTCAAGGTGGCGTTCGTTTCGGAAGGGCGCGCGAAGCCGATTCCAAAACCGCTGCGCATCGCCATGAAGGCGGATCAAATCTGATCAGGTACGATCGCCTCTCTCAATCGGGCGATAGGGGAGTCGCTATCGACTTCGTCCATCCGGTGACTACGATCCCGCATCGAAAATTTGCATTACGATGAGAGGTCGCCATGTCCCGTCCGCCGTTGCCGCCGTTCACCCGCGAGACCGCTGCGCAGAAGGTGCGCGGCGGTGAGGATGGCTGGAATTCGCGCGATCCGGTCAAGGTATCGCTCGCCTATTCCGAGGACAGCGTGTGGCGCAATCGCTCGGAGTTTCTTCAGGGCCGCGCCGCCATCGTCGAATTCCTTACCCGCAAGTGGGCCAAGGAGCAGGACTATCGCCTGATCAAGGATCTCTGGGCCTTCCACGACAACCGCATCGCGGTGCGCTTCCAGTACGAATGGCACGATACGTCAGGCCAGTGGCATCGCTCCTACGGCAACGAGCAGTGGGAGTTCGACGAGCACGGGCTGATGCGCCGCCGCGAGGCCAGCATCAATGACGTGGTGATCGCGGAAAAGGACCGCCGCTTCCATTGGTCGGCCCCGGGCCCGCGGCCGGCGGATGTGCCGGGATTGGACGATCAGCCGTTCTGAAAATTCCGTCATTCCGGGGCGGCGCGGAGCGCCGAACCCGGAATCCACAACCACGGCAGGGAATATGGATTCCGGATCGCCGCTGATGCGGCGTCCGGAATGACGCAGAGGATGCCGGCGGTCGGCCGACTTAAGCCGCCGCCTTGTGGCGTGCGAGTTCGGCCTGATACAGCTCGAACTCTTCGGCTACGGCCCTGGCGATGCTCGGGCGCTCGCGCAGCCGCTTGTGATAGGCCTTGATGTTCGGCCACTTGGCGAGATCGATCGGCGGCGTCGCCATGGTCCAGTTGATGACCGTGACGAGATAAGCGTCCGCCACGCTGAAGTGATCGAGCAGGAACTCGCGGTCTTCGAGATAGCTGTCGAGATAGTCGAGCCGCGAGATTTGCTTCGATAGCGTGAAGGCGTGGACCTCCGGCGCCGCCTTGCGGTCGAGCAGCGGCACGAACAGCGCCTTGTGCAATTCGGTGCCGATGAAGCACAGCCATTGCTGCAGCCGTGCGCGTTCCATGCCCGGCTTGGCGCCGATATGTGAGTCCGCGAACTGTTCGGCGACATATTGCAGGATCGCCGCGTTTTCAGTCAAAACCACGCCGTCGTCGGTGCGCAGCGTCGGCACCAGGCCAAGCGGGTTGATGGCGCGGAAATCCGAATTGTCGGTCTGCACGCGCTTGGTCTTGGGGTCGACTTCGAAATAGGCCGCGTCCGCGCCGGCTTCGTAGAACGCGATGCGTGTCGCCATCGAGCAGGCGAGCGGTGAGAAATACAGATCCATGGTCGTCTCCTGAAGGGAATTGCTGGGGTCGACAACAAGTCGTGGCCACGATCTTGATTTTTGTACCATCTCGTATGAAAATTGGGCGGTCAAGGAATAGTTTGCGAAATGGTACAAAAAACTGTCAGCAGCGATCGCGGCGCGAAATCACCTGACGGGGTGGCGCCGAAGCGGCGCGGGCGGCCGCGCGCCTATGAGCCGGATGTCGCGCTCGGCAAGGCGCTCGATCTGTTCCGCAGGGACGGCTTTGCCGCCACCTCGCTCGACGATCTCAGCGCCGCCACCGGGATGAACCGGCCAAGTCTCTATGGCGCGTTCGGCGACAAGCGCGAACTCTTCATCAAGACCTATGAGCGCTATCGCGCTGACGCGCGCGCGGCGATGCAGGATGTCTTCAAGGGCGAGCTGCCGATCCGCACGCGGCTTAAGCGCATCTATGCGGTGGCGCTCGACATCTATCTCGCCGGCGAAGGCGGCCCGCGCGGTTGCTTCACGGTGATGACGGCGGGGTCGGAAGCGATGGCCGATCCCGACATCCGCGCCATGGTGACCGAAGGCCTCACCGAACTCGACAAGGCGTTCGCGTCGTGCTTCCGGATCGCGAAGGAGAAGGGCGAATTGTCCGGCAGCGCCGATCCGGCCGCGCTGGCACAGCTCGCGTCGGCCACGATTCACACCATCGCCATCCGCGCGCGTGCCGGTGCGCCACGCCGCGACCTCGAGGCGATCGTCAAAAATGCCATCGACCTGATGTGCGGACCGCGCTGACGCGCGAGACCGGACGCTTCTTTCAAAAAAATGCGACGCACTTGACAGTCTGCCGCGCCGCCTGTATTTAACCTAAAGGTTATTTAACCGATAGGCTAAGCAAGATGCCGCTCGACCCGCTCAGCACCACCTTTGCAGCGCTCGCCGATCCGACGCGCCGCGCCATCCTGGCGCGTCTGGCGCTCGGTGAAACGTCGGTGACGGAACTCGCCGAGCCTTTCGCCATGAGCCTTCCGGCGATCTCCAAGCATCTCAAGGTGCTCGAACACGCCAACCTGATTTCGCGCGGTCGCGAGGCGCAGTGGCGGCCGTGCCGGATCGCGCCGGCAGCGCTCCGGGACGTCGACGGCTGGCTCGAGCGCTACCGCAAGTTCTGGGAGGAAAGCTTCGACCGGCTCGATGATTATCTTGAGGAGATGAAGGCAGCGGAAGCGAAGGGCGGCAGCAAGGCGCGGCGCAAGTCCGGAGCGAAGGGCTCGAAGCGTACGCCGCGGCCGCGGAAGCGGTGACAGATCATGTGTGTGTTGTTGTTCAGCCAGGGAGAGTGACGATGGATGCCCGGATAGCCAATGCGCTTGAGGTGACGACGCCGTCGGATTGCGAGATCGTGCTGACGCGCAGCTTCGATGCGCCGCGCCGTCTCGTCTTTGCCGCGATGACGCAAGCCGAGCACGTCCGGCGATGGTATGGCTGCGATGCCTTCAGCCTCACCGTCTGCGACATCGATCTGCGGGTCGGCGGCGCTTATCGCTTCACGATGCGGAGCCCCGACGGCGTCGACCACACGTTGCACGGCATCTATCGCGAGGTGTCACCGCCGGATCGTCTCGTTCATACCGAAGCCTATGTCACTGAAGGCTTTTCGAGCGACGCGGCGCTGGTGACGTCGGTCTTCGCCGAGACCGATGGACGAACGACGCTGACCGTCACCATCCTGCACACCTGCCGCGAGAATCGCGACATGCATCTGGGCTCCGGCATGGAGCGCGGGGCAGGCGAAGCCTATGACCGGCTTGCCGCAGTGGTTCAGTCGATGGCTGTCGCCTGACATCGCGCTGAAGGAGAACCGATCATGTCCGTTGTCGCCGCCGATACGCTGGATCGAACCATCGTCATCACCCGCACGTTCGATGCGCCGCGCCAGAAAGTGTTCGCGGCGTGGGCCGACTCTGCGCAACTCGCCCGCTGGTTCGGCCCGAAGAATTTCACGGCCCCCTCGGTCGAGGCCGACGTGCGCCCCGGTGGACGCTGGCGCATCTGCATCCATTCGTCCGAGGGACGCGACTACTGGATGCATGGCGTCTATCGCGAGATCGCCGCACCGGAGCGGCTGGTCTTCACCCATGTCTGGGAAGATGGGCATGGCGCATCCGGCCATGAGACGCTGGTGACGCTGACCTTCGAGGAAACCGGCGGCAAGACGATCATGACCTTCCACAAGGCCGTGCTGGTCTCGTTGCATGAGCGTAACGAGCAGTACACGGGCTGGAGCGAATGCCTCGATCGGCTCGGTGCCTACCTCGGCAAGTAGGCCTGCCAGTGTTTTTTCGATACGGAGGAAGCGAAATGCAAAGGATCATCCCGTTCCTGTGGTTCGACGGTCAGGCCGAGGAGGCGATGACCTTCTACACGTCGATCTTCAAGAACTCGAAAGCGGCTGACGGCCCGAACGCGGCCTTCGAACTCGATGGCGTCGAATTCATTGCCTTCAACGGTGGCCCGCACTTCAAGTTCAACGAGGCGATCTCGCTTTACGTGGACTGCAAGTCGCAGGACGAGGTCGATTACTTCTGGGACAAGCTTGGGGCCGGAGGCACGCCCGGTCAGTGCGGCTGGCTGAAGGATAAATTCGGCGTGTCCTGGCAGGTGGTTCCGGACGCGCTGCCGCGCCTGTTGAAGGACCCCGATCGCGCCCGGGCCAACCGGGTGATGCAGGCCATGATGAAGATGAGGAAAATCATCGTCGCCGATCTCGAGGCCGCCGCCGGCGGATAGGGCCGGCGTGGGATAGGGGTGCGCGTATCGGCGTCCCGGGTCGAAAAAAATCGCAAAAAAAAGCCGGAAGCCGTGTCGGATCGTCGCGCCCTCGTTCGTCCTCGGATCGACGACGGCAAAATCCGTTGCAGTCACCGCAGAAACACCAATTCCGGAGACCCTCATGCCAGCCATCACCCCCTGCCTCTGGTTCGACCGCGAAGCCGAGCAGGCCGCGAAATTCTATATTTCGGTGTTCAAGAACGGGAAGATCATCGAGACGTCATATTACGGCGAAGGCGGCCACATGCCGGCCGGCACGGTTCTGGTGGTCACTTTTGAGTTGAACGGCATGCGGTTCCAGGCGCTCAACGGCGGCCCGCATTTCAAGTTCAACGAAGCGATCTCGTTGAGCGTCGACTGCAAGAATCAGGACGATGTCGATTACTTCTGGGACAAGCTGACGGCCGACGGCGGCGCGCCGAGCCAGTGCGGCTGGCTCAAGGACAAGTATGGCGTGTCCTGGCAGATCGTGCCCGACATCATGCCGCGGCTGCTGCAGAATCCCGATCGCGCCAGGATCGATCGCGCCATGCAGGCCATGATGAAGATGAAGAAGATCGTCATCGCCGACATCGAGGCGGCGGCGAACGGATAGCCCGCCGAGAAAATCATGGGCTGTGCCGTCGGCAACCGGCATACTCGTTCGTCCTGAAGCAAGAAGGAACCGTTCCGTATGCTCTACGCCATCCTTTGCTATCACAATGAAGACGTCGTCGGCTCCTGGAGCAAGGAGCAGGACGCCGCCGTCATGGAAAAGCTTGCGGTCGTGCAGGACAAGTTGCGCAAGCAGGGCCGGCTTGGCCCGGTGGCGCGGCTGCTGCCGACCACGGCGGCGACCACGCTGCGCAAGGAAGACCCGCCCCTGATCGTCGATGGCCCGTTCGCCGAGACCAAGGAGCAACTGCTCGGCTTCTACCTGATCGATTGCAAGAATCTCGACGAGGCGCTGGAAACCGCGCAGGAGCTTGGCAATGCCAACCCCGGCGGCTCCTATGAGATCCGTCCTGTCGGCGTGTTCGATGCCGGAGGGGCCGTGGCATGACCGATGTCGCCTGGATCGATGCAGCTTTGACGGCGGCGCGTCCCCAGGCGCTCGGCGCGCTCCTGCGCTATTTTCGCGATCTCGACACCGCCGAGGAGGCCTATCAGAACGCCTGCCTGCGTGCGTTGAAGAACTGGCCGCAGAACGGCCCGCCGCGCGATCCGGCCGCCTGGCTGATCATGGTCGGCCGCAATGCGGCGCTCGACGAGGTGCGGCGGCGAAGCAAGCAGCAGGCGTTGCCCGATGAGGAGGATGCGATCTCCGAGCTCGGCGATGCCGAGGGTGAAATCGCCGAGCGGCTCGATGGCTCGCACTATCGCGACGACATTCTGCGGCTGCTGTTCATCTGCTGCCATCCCGACTTGCCCGCGACCCAGCAGATCGCGCTGGCGCTGCGCATCGTGTCGGGACTGACGGTGAAGCAGATCGCGCGCGCCTTCCTGGTCAGCGAAGCCGCGATGGAGCAGCGCATCACCCGCGCCAAGGCGGCGGTGGCGAAAGCCGGCGTGCCGTTCGAGACGCCCGGCGCGGTCGATCGCAGCGAACGGCTCGGCGTGGTCGCGGCGATGATCTACCTGATCTTCAACGAAGGTTATTCCGCGAGCGGCGACACCTCGGACATCCGCGCGCCGCTCTGCGAGGAGGCCATTCGCCTTGCGCGGCTGCTGCTGCGGCTGTTCCAGAACGAGCCCGAGATCATGGGCCTGATGGCGCTGCTTCTGCTGCAGCATGCCCGCGCCGCCGCGCGCTTCGATGCCGACGGCGCCGTGATCCTGCTCGAGGATCAGGACCGCGGTCTGTGGAACAGGAAGATGATCGCGGAAGGCACCGCGCTGATCGACAAGGCGATGCGCCACCGCCGCGCCGGGCCGTATCAGGTGCAGGCGGCAATCGCGGCGCTGCATGCCGGCGCGGACAAGCCCGACGATACCGACTGGCGCCAGATCGATCTCTTGTACGCGACGCTCGAGCAGTTGCAGCCGTCGCCGGTGGTGACGCTCAACCGCAGCGTGGCGGTGTCCAAGGTCGCGGGGCCGGAGGCCGCGCTGGCCCTGATCGCGCCGCTGGAGCAGCGTCTGTCCGGCTATTTTCATTTCTTTGGCGTCAAGGGTGCATACCTGATGCAACTTGGCCGCGACGAGGAGGCCCGCGTCGCCTTCGATCGCGCCATCGCGCTTGCTACGACCACCGCCGAGGCCGCGCATATCCGCATGCACCTCGACCGCCTGATGAAGGAAGGGACGCCGCGGGCCAAGGCTGCGAAGTCGGGCGGCTGATTTCAGCGGCCCCGAAAAAATATTTCGATCGGGTGTCGGGATATCGCTTCGCCGTTCGTCCTGGGGCCGTCCTGTTTATTCAGATTGTGAGATTGCCATGTTGAAAGCCCTTGCCGTCCTCGCTGCCATCCTCGTCGTTGCCGTCGCCGTCGTCGTGGTGCTGGCCGCGACCAAGCCGGACACCTTCCGCGTCGAGCGCTCCGCCATGATCAAGGCGCCGCCGGACAAGATCTTCCCGCTGATCGCTGACTTCCATCAGTGGGGGCAATGGTCGCCCTACGAGACCCGCGATCCCGGCATGAAGCGGACCTATGGCGGCGCCGAGCGCGGCCAGGGTGCGACCTACGCCTGGGAGGGCGACAGCAATGTCGGCACCGGCCACATAGAAATCCTCGATGCGCCGGCGCCGCAGAAGGTCGTCATCAAGCTGGATTTCCTGAAGCCCTTCGAGGCGCACAACACCGCCGAATTCACACTACAGCCGCAGGGCGGTGGCACCCGTGTCACATGGGCGATGCAGGGGCCGACGCCGTTCATCGGCAAGATCATGCACGTGTTCATTAACATGGACCGCATGGTCGGCACCGACTTCGAGGCCGGTCTCGCCAACCTGCGCAAGGCAACGGAAAGCTGATTCAACCGTTCACACCCGAGGAGAGCATGATGAAGATCAATCCCTATGTCCATTTCGCCGGCAATTGCGAGGAGGCGTTCGCCTATTACGGCAAGGTGATCGGCGCCAAGACCAGCGTGATCATGAAGGTCGGCGGATCGCCGGCGGAAGAACACATGCCGAAGGATTGGAAAGACAAGGTGCTGCACGGCGAGGTGACCATCGACGGTCATGTGCTGATGGCGACCGATGCGCCGCCGTCGTTCTATTCCAAGCCGCAGGGCTTTTCGGTGACGCTGCATGTCGACGACGTCGCTGACGCCGAGCGCAAGTTCAATGCGCTGGCGGACGGCGGTAGCGTCGGCATGCCGTTCTCGGCGACGTTCTTCGCCAAAGGGTTCGGCATGTGCGTCGACAAGTTCGGTATTCCCTGGCAGGTGATCAGCCCGATGGAGATGTGAGTATTTGGCCCTCAGGCGAACCCGCCTTGAGATTGCCATACCGCAGTGATGTGACGCGCGCCCCGCGCGCCACACCACGCCAAACCAGAACAAGAAGACTGCAATGACCTCGAACTATCTGAAGAACGCCATCGTGCTCGGCCTGTTGTCGGCCGTCGGGCCGTTCGCCATCGACATGTACCTGCCGGCGCTGCCGTCGATCGCAACCGATCTTCACGCGTCGACCGCCGCGACGCAGATGACGCTGACCGCGTTCTTCGTGGCGATCGGCATCTGCCAGCTCGCCTATGGGCCGGTGTCCGACATGGTCGGCCGCAAGCCGCCGCTCTATGTCGGTCTTGCGCTGTTCACCGCGGGCTCGGTCGGCTGCGCGCTGGCGCCGAATGTTGCATGGCTGGTCGCGTTCCGTTTCGTGCAGGGGCTCGGAGCATCGGCGATGATGGTGATTCCGCGCGCGATCATCCGCGACCTCCATACCGGCGTCGAAGCCACGCGGCTGATGTCGCTGGTGATGCTGGTGTTCAGCATTTCGCCGATCCTCGCGCCGCTGACCGGCAGCGCGCTGATCGTGCCGTTCGGCTGGCGTGCCGTGTTCGTGGCGGTGACGGTCGCCGCGGTGCTGGCGCTAATGCTGCTGGCGACCGTGTTTCCGGAGACGCGCCCGGTGCAGGATCGCATCAAGGTCAGCGTCGGCGGCGTGCTGGCCGGCTTCGGCGTGCTGTTTCGCGACTGGCACTTCCTCGGGCTGACGCTGATCGGCGGCCTCGGCATGGCGAGTTTCTTCAGCTTCCTCGCAAGCTCGTCGTTCGTCTATATCGATCACTACGGGCTGACGCCGACCCAGTACAGCATGGCGTTCGCGGCCAATGCGATCGGCTTCATCGGCGCGTCGCAACTCGCGGCCTCCCTCGGCGCGCGGTTCGGAATTCCGCGTGTCGTATTGGGCGCGGTGACGCTGCATGCGCTGTTCGCGGTGATCCTGCTCATTGCAACCATGCTCGGCGCCGACAGTTTTGCAGTGCTGGTGACGCTGTTGTTCCTGTCGTTCGCCTTCCTCGGTCTCGTGATCCCGTCCAGCATGATCCTGGCGCTGGAGAACCACGGTCCGATCGCGGGCATCGCATCGGCGCTCGGCGGCACGCTGCAGATGCTGGCGGGCGGCGTCATGATCGCGGTGGTCAGCCAGTTCTTCAACGGCACCTCGGGGCCGATGGTGGCGGCGATTGCGCTCTGCGCCTGCGGCGCGCTGGTCGCGAGCGTGCTCACCTTGCGCGGACCGCATCCCGCCCCGCAGATGGCGGAGTAGACGAAGTGCCGCTCAGGCGCAGCGCGGATAGATCCGGGTCAGCGCGCGACCGCGCAACAGCAGCATGCGCGAATTGAGGCCGCCGCGCTTGCGGATCCAGGCGCGCACCGGCTCGGGATAGGCGTCCAGCACCGCGGTGGACGCTTCGGGTTCGGAGTGGAAGCGGCCGCGCTTGTCCACCGATCGCGCGCCATGGAAGCCGAGCACCGCGCGCCGCGTGACGCAGATGTGGTCGCTTGGAATCGCGGCGAGCACCAGCGTGCAGGCCGAGTAGCAGGGGCCGTCGATCACCACGCGCTCGCCGGTCTGGCGAATGGTCTCGAACAGATCGAGAAAGGTTCCGACTTGCCCGCCGGGACTGGAGAGGATTCGCACCTCCGCGTCGGCGGACGTGGCGAATGATGAAGCTGCAAGGGCCAGCACGAACGCGAACGCGACAGAAGCCGTTTTCATTCCGGAAATCCCCTCGCACTATCCAAACACTATGGAATTGATCGGCGGAGGGGACAACGACGTGGGGTTGAGCGCGTTCCCGCAGGGAACCGCTATACGTTGCGTCGTTCCCCGCGCAGCGTCGGCAGGCCGATGCCGGCGGCGTCGAATCCGCCGTCGACCGCCAGCACCTGTCCGGTGATGTAGCTCGCGCGGTCGCTGCACAGGAAGAAGATCGCTTCGGCCAGTTCCTCTTCCAGCCCGTAGCGGTTGAGCGGAATGGCGTCGTGATAGTCGGCGCGGATCTCCTTGGTGTGCACCGCCTTGGCCATCGCGGTTTCCACCGGCCCCGGCGCCACCGCGTTGACCCGGATGCCCGATGAGGCGAGTTCCACCGCGAGTTGCTTGGTGAGGTGCGCGAGCCCAGCCTTGCTCGTTCCGTAGGCCGAGCGCAACGTCGAGGCGCGCACCGCCGAGATCGAGGTGATGTTGACGATGGCGCCGCCGCCGTGCTCGCGCATCAGCGGCACCGCCGCCTTGGTGCAGAGAAACGGACCGGTGAGATTGACCGCCATGATGCGCATCCAGTCGGCGTCGGAGGTCTCCATCACCGGCGCGAAGGTGGCGATGCCGGCGTTGTTGACCAGCGCATCGAGCCGGCCGAACTTGCGCTCGATCTCGGCGATGGCGCTTTTGACGGCCGATGCGTCGGACACGTCGCACTGCAGGCCGAGCACGTCCCCCGGCTTGTTGAGCGCCTGCACCGCCGGCCACAGGATGTCGGCGGCGATGTCGAGCAGCGCGACGCGCCAGCCCTCGGCGAGAAACCGCTTCGCCGTGGCGAGGCCGATGCCGCGCGCCGCGCCGGTGACGAGGGCAACCTTTGTCCGATCCGATGTTGTCATGGGCACTCCGTGATGGATGGGCCTTTCCATCGGTGATCGCGCGCAGGCCGTCAAGCGCTCTCGCAGTATTGGAAAGTGGCGAGCGCGAGCGTCATTCGGCGAGCGCCGCGTCGGTATGCCGGGAACAACCGGCCCGCATCGCGGGTTACCTCGTCATGCGAATCTTTATCGGATTTTTGATTGCTGTCATTGTCTTGTATCTCGTCGACCAGCACTTCGCTTTTGGTTTCTATACCGACAGGGTTGTTGCGATGCTCAATCAGGTCGCACGGTCGTTCGGCGTGTAGATTTCGCTGCTCCCGGCAATGCCGAAGGGTCACGCGTGATGGCGTTTGCCTGTGCGCTTGGCGACCACAGCCTCGTAGGCTTTTCGCAGCCGCTCGCTGACTGACGGTCCCGCTTTGCGCTTGCGCTTGATGCCGAGATGGGTCTCGCGCAACTCGTCCATGAATTCCGCCCACATCTTCGGACCACCATCGCGCAGCAGTTGCGCGCGGATGCCGAGCTCTTCGCTGACCGGCAGATACTTCACGCCCCACGTCGCCATTTGCGCCAGCACCGGCAGCAGCTCGATGCCCTGCTCGGTGAGCGAGTAGATGCCCTTCTGCTTGTGGGTCGGATCGTCCTCGCGGGTCAGGATGCCGGCTTCCATCAGCGTCTTCAGCCGGTCGGCGAGGATGTTCGACGAGATGCCTTCATCGGATTTGGTCAGCAGTTCGCGGTAGTGCCGCCGGTTGCCGAAGATGATGTCGCGGATGATGAGCAGGCTCCATTTGTCGCCGACCACCTCGAGCGTGAGGTTGATCGCGCAGGCCGAGCGCCCTGTCTCCGTTGTTGCAGCCATCGCGGATCGTTCCCCAAAAACCGCTTGCAATATCGCACCGGTTTGCCTAGGCTGCAACCAGTTGCAAAATGCAATCGGTATGGAGGACGCACCGTGGCGCGGCTGATCATGTGGAATCTGATGACGCTGGACGGCTTCATGGAAGGTCCGGGGCGCGATCTGTCCTGGCATATGGACGTCTGGGGCGAGGAACTGGAAAAGCTCTCGATCGAGCAACTCAAGGCTGCAGGCGGGCTGATGTTCGGCCGCGTCACCTATGACCTGATGGCGAATTACTGGCCGAACGAAACCGGCGATGAGGCCGAGGTCGCTGGCTTCATGAATCGCCTGCCGAAGTTCGTGTTCTCGTGCACGCTGACGTCCTCGAATTGGTCGAACACGCGCCTGTTCGGCTCCGATCTCGCCGGCACGGTCGCCGGTCTGAAGCGCGAGACCGCGAAGGACATCTTCATCTTCGGCAGCGCGGTGCTGTGCGGCGAATTGATGCCGCATGGGCTGATCGACGAATACCGCATCGGCATCTGCCCGGTGGTGCTGGGGAACGGAACGCCGCTGTTCAAGCCGGCCGCCGAACGGGTCAGGCTGAAGCTCACCGACAGCCGGTCGCTGTCGACCGGAATCGTCATCAACCGTTACGTGCCGCAGGCGTGAGAAAATCCCGATGTCGCTGACGCTCTATTATCATCCGCTGTCGTCGTTCTGCTGGAAGGCACTGATCGCGCTCTATGAGAACGGTACCCCGTTCAAACCGGTCTCGGTCAATCTCGGCGATCCCGACGAGCGAGCCGCGCTGTTGAAGCTGTGGCCGATCGGAAAATTCCCGGTGCTGCGCGACGACGCGCGCAATCAGACCGTTCCGGAATCCAGCATCATCATCGACTATCTCGACCGCTATTATCGGGGGCAGACCCGCTTCACACCCGCCGATGGCGACGCGGCGTGGCAGACGCGGCTGAAGGACCGGTTCTACGACCTCTACGTGCATCTGCCGACCCAGGCCATCGTCGGCAACCGGCTGCGTCCCGCCGGCGCAAAGGACCCGCACGGCCTCGAGGAGGCGAAAGCGCGGCTGCGCACCTGCTATGACATGATCGAGGCGGAGATGGCGGCGAAGCAGTGGGGCATGGGCGAGAGCTTCACGATCGCCGATTGCTCGGCATCGCCGTCGCTTTACTACGCCAACAGGGTGCTGCCATTCCGCGATACCCATCGCCACGTCGCGGCTTACCTCGACCGATTGATGGCGCGGCCGGCTTTCGCGCGCGTGCTCGATGAAGCCAAGCCCTACGCGCATCTGTTTCCGGAGGAGTGAGGGAGCGATCCGGCGATCGCTGCAGGGACTATGGATTCCGGATAGCCGCTACGCGGCTTCCGGAATGACAGCAAGAACGACTCTACCCCGGCAAAAACATCGCGAACGGCTCGTCGGTGATGCGCTTGAGATGGCTGTGATAGGCCGCGCGGTTCGGATCGTCAGCACCGATCCGCCCGAACGTCGCCTCGGGAAATCCCTTGATCGGCAACAGCGCGATCGGCGCTGCGATCGGGGTGAGTTGCGATCCGCGCCCTGCCAGCAGCGTGGTGATGATGCCGTACATTTCGCCGACGATGGTCGGCCGCGACACCGTGATCACGCGCAACTGGCCGTGGCGATTCGTGGTGAGATAGATGTGCCCGGACTGGTTCGGCACCGACACCTCGCCGTATTGCGTGTAGTTGGCGTCGAGCCGTTCGGCCTCGCGAAACGTCAGGCATGAGGCGGCGGCGTCCCACATGATCTCGGTGCGATAGGCATAGATCGCGGCGCGGTCGCCGAACGACGGCCGCAAGGTCACGTAAGTGCCTTCCATCCACTTGACCGAGCGCCGCGAATAGCCGCCGAGATGATCGGGTGCGATATCGCCGTTGTCGGGCGCATCGTCTCCGCCGTTGCGCAGGGAGACGCCGAGCGCTTCCTCCAGTCGCACGATGGTGGCGAGCGTGAACGGCCGTCCGCCGCCGAGCGCCTTCTCCAGCGTCGAGATGCTGAGTTTGGCGCGGTCGGCGAGTTGCTGCCGCGACATCCGCTTGCGCGCGAGTTCTTCGCGGATCGTCGCCGCCACCTGACGGCTCTGCTCCGCGGAAAGCTGCTTGTCCGGCGTCGCCATCCTCGCTCCCTTCGATTCCGGCGCGAAGTCTAGCAGACGGACATCTCCGCACAAACCCGCACGTTCCCGCACATGCCGTGGCAGATCGCGGCGTGATGCGTCCGAACATTGCCGATCATCACGCTCGCGGCGCGGCGGCCGCTCTCGCACAACGGTGCCATCGCGAATTCAAACTGCGGGAGTGACGATCATGAGCCTTTACGATGACATCCGGATCGAAGGTGTGGCGTGGAGCGGCGGCCGGGCGCTTAAGCGAATGGCCGCGGCGATGGTGCCTCCGCTGTTCGGCGCATGCGGCGCGCTGCTGCTCGGCTTCGCGGCGCTGTTCGTGGACCTGAGGCCGGTGTGGTCGGCGGAAAGTCCGGTGACGATCACATCGCCCAACGAAGCGCGCTCCGGCGCGCTGCTCCTGAAGACCGGCGATGGCTACACCGAGGCCACGCGGCTTGGCATCGATGTCGATGTCACCGTGTCCGGCCCGACGGCGCGGGCGCGCGTCACGCAAATCTTCCGCAACGAGAGCAAGGACTGGGTCGAAGCCACTTACGTCTATCCGCTGCCGGAGGGCGGCGCCGTCGATACGCTGAAGATGGTGGTCGGCGACCGCGTCGTGGTCGGCGAGATCAAGGAGCGTCAGCAGGCGCGCGTGATCTATGAGCAGGCCAAGCGCTCGGGCCATAAGGCCGCGCTCACCGAGCAGCAGCGGCCGAACATCTTCACCAATGCGGTGGCCAACATCGGCCCCGGCGAAACCGTGCTGGTGCAGATCGAGTATCAGGAGCCGGTGCATCAATCCGGCGATACGTTCTCGCTGCGGGTGCCGCTCGTGGTCGGTCCGCGCTACAATCCCGCGCCCGTCGTGCAGAGCGTCGATCTGCGCAGCGACGGCGGCGGCTGGGGCGCGGCTACGACCGATCCGGTGCCGGATCGCGACAAGATCGCGGCCCCCGTGCTCGATCCCGCCGACCACGCGCCGGTCAATCCAACGCAGATCACCGTGCGCCTGCAGGCCGGCTTTCCGCTCGGCGAGGTGAAGAGTTCATTCCACGCCGTCAACATGGAAGCGCCGAATGCCAGCACGCGCATCGTCAGGTTGGCCGAAGGTGCCGTGCCCGCCGACCGCGATTTCGAACTGACCTGGAAAGCCGCACCCGGCAAGACGCCGTCGGTCGGACTGTTCCGCGAACACGTCGGCGATTCCGATTACATGCTGGCGTTCGTCACGCCGCCGGCGCTGAGCGAAGCCGAGCAGAAGCCGCGTCCGCGCGAGGTGGTGTTCGTGATCGACAACTCCGGCTCCATGGGCGGCACATCGATCGCGCAGGCCAAGGCCAGTCTCATCTATGCGCTGGGCCGTCTGCAGCCGAACGACCGCTTCAACGTGATCCGGTTCGACAACACTATGAGTCTGCTGTTCCCGGATTGCGTACCGGCCGATGCCGAGCATCTCGACCGGGCGCGGTCATTCGTCGGCGCGCTCGAGGCGCAGGGCGGCACCGAGATGGTGCCGGCGATGCAGGCGGCGCTGCACGACGGCGGCGTCAGCGACAACAGCTACGTCCGGCAGGTGGTGTTCCTGACCGACGGTGCCATCGGCAACGAGCAGCAGTTGTTCGATACCATTGCGGCGATGCGCGGTCGTTCGCGCGTCTTCATGGTCGGCATCGGCTCGGCGCCGAACACCTTCCTGATGACGCGCGCGGCGGAACTCGGGCGCGGCACCTTCACCCACATCGGCTCGGTCGATCAGGTCGAGGAGCGCATGCGCGGCCTGTTCGCAAAGCTGGAGAATCCCGCGGTGACAGGATTGAGCGTGACGTTCTCCGACGCGAAGGCCGATCTCACGCCCGCGATATTGCCCGACGTCTATCGCGGCGAACCGCTGGTGCTGGCGGCGAAGCTTGGTCAGCTCAAGGGCGATATGGAGATCAAGGGCAAGGTCGGCGACCGCCCATGGTCGGTCAAGCTGCCGCTGGCGAGTGCTGCGGAAGGGAAGGGCCTGTCAAAACTGTGGGCACGTCGCAAGATCGCCGATGCCGAAGTCGCGCGGACCGTCGGAAAAGCCACGCCGGACGCGGCCGACAAGACCATCCTCGCGCTGGCGCTCGAGCATCATCTGGTGACGCGGCTGACCAGCCTTGTCGCGGTCGATGCGACGCCGAGCCGCCCCGACGGCGAACCGCTGAAGCTCGCGGACCTGCCGCTCAACCTGCCGGCGGGCTGGGATTTCGCAAAGGTGTTCGGCGAGCAGCCGAAGCCCTTGGCACCACCCTCCGAGCGTCGTGCGGACGCGAGTGACGGTCATGTGCAGCTCGGGCTGCGCAAGCATCCGCCGGTGGTGGCGCCCGCGTCGCCCATCGTGCTGCCGAAGACCGCAACCGATGCGGAGCTGAAGCTGCTCGCCGGCGCGGCGCTGCTGATGCTTGCGCTGATGATGATGGTGATCCCCCGGCGCCGGCTGGCCGTTCGCTGACGCGGGGTGAAGGGAGGAACCCCGACCTCCCTTAATGGCGCGCGCGGCTTTCCCCCCGAGCCGCGCGCGCATCTCTGACGAGGTTCTTCTCATGGTTCGGACTGTCACTGCTTTGAGTGTCGCCCTCCTCGGATTCCTGCTGATCGGGCAGGGCGCCTACATCCACGCCAAGGCGCTGGTGGCGCAGGTGCTGCTGGAGCGTGCGTTCGACGAGTCGGTGGCCACGGGCCGGATCGTCAAGCCGTGGTCGTGGGCCGATACCTGGCCGGTGGCGCGGATCGAGGTGAAACGATTGCATGCCAGCGCCATCGTGCTCGCGGGCAGCAGCGGTCAGGCGCTGGCGTTCGGTCCCGGCCATGTCGAGCAGACGCCCGATGCCGGCGAGCGCGGCGTCGCGGTGTACGCCGCGCACCGTGACACCCATTTCAGCTTCCTGCGTGACGTGAAACCCGGCGACGACATCGCGGTGACGCGCCGCGATGGGCGCACCTTCCACTACCGCGTCGATGATCACGCCGTGGTTCGCTACGACGCGTCGGGCATCGATCCGCGCGCCGACGGATACGCGCTGGCGCTGACCACCTGCTGGCCGTTCAATGCCGTCACATCCGGGCCGCTGCGCTATGTGGTTCATGCCACGATGGTGGAGGGCCGCGAGTGAACTCTCGCTGTCATTCCGGGGCGCGTCGAAGACGCGAGCCCGGAATCCATACTCCCGGCACTGATGTTTCGGATAAAGCAGTCACAGGGGTTATGGATTCCGGACAGCCGCTGCGCGGCTTCCGGAATGACGGCGTTAGGTTTTTTACAAGCCCCTCAGAACTTCCCGATCGCGCTGATGCGGAAGGTGCGCGGAGCGCCCGGCGAGATGTTGTTGTTGCCGTCGGCCGAGGCCCAGTAGCCCTTATTGAAGATGTTCTCGACGTTGAGCTGCAGCTTCCAGTTCCGGCTGACCTGCGCGGCGATCCCGGCATCGACGCGAACGAAGCCCGGCAGCCGCACGGTGTCGTCGGATGCGGCAAAAGAATCCGAGAAGTAGATGACGCCGAGCGAACCCGACCACACCGGATTGAACTGATACTTGTTCCAGAGCGAAACCTGATTGTAGGGCACGAGCTGGACGCGGTTGCCGGCGACGATGGTCGCCGACGTGTCGCTGGTGACGCGCGCGTCGGTATAGGCATAGCCGAGCGAGGACTGCCACTCCGGCGTGATGTAGCCGGTCAATGCCGTCTCGAAACCGCGGATGCGGTTCTTGCCCGACAGGATGAAGAAGCCGGGATTGTTGGGATCGGCGAGCGGCACGTTGGTGCGGTCGAGCTGATAGGTCGCCGCGGTGAATTGCAGCCTGGGCTGGATATTCCACTTCACGCCGACTTCCTTGTTCTCGAACTTCTGCGGATCGAGGATCACCGTACCGTTGTTGAGCGAGGAGAACTGGTCGCCCGACGCCGGCAGGTAGGACACGCTGTAGGCGCCGTAGAACGACAGGTTTTCCGACGGCTTCAGCACCACGGCGGCCTGCGGCGAGATCTTGTCGTCGGTGCGGCCGCGCTGCGTGCCGGTGTTCATGTCCACGGCCGACAGATCGAAGTGATCGAAGCGCGCGCCGGCGATCAGTTGCAGCCAGCGCGTCACGTCGATGGTGTCGCGGGCGTAGACGGAATCGACATAAGCGCGATAGCGGCTGTTGGAATCCGCTGCCGTCACGCCGGGCGAGAGCGCGCCGGGAGATTGATGCACGAAGGTGATCGGCCCGAAGTAGGTCGGATCGAACGGGTTGGCGGTCATGGTGTTGGTGCCGTTCGGGAACAGGCCGGTGTTGCGCATGTCCACGCCAGACTGACGGCCGAACTCGGTGCCGAAGCCGATGGTATGTCCGACCGGCCCGGTCATCGTCTTGTAGGTGAAGTCGGTCTGGTTGAAGATATTGTCGCGGTTGGTGGTGTGCTGATAGGCGGCGCGGTTGAACGACGTGCCGGCCGGATCGACCGCGCCGGACAGCGGGCCGTTGCCGGGATAGACGTTCTGGTAGAATTTCAGATATTGCGCGGCGAGGGTGGAGTTCTTCACCGTCAGGCCGTTTTCGAAATCGTGCTCGATGACAGCCATGCCGGTTTGCACGTCGGCGCGCGCGACGTTGAGGCTCGGGCTGCCGAAGAATGCCGAGAGGTCGCCGTTCGGCGCGAACGGCGTGGTCGGATTGAAACGCGTCACACCGCCCGGCAGCGATTGCGAGGGATTGCCGCGGTCGGCGGTGCGGTCGTCGTGGAAATATTCGTAGCTGAGCTTGATCTTGGTGGTGTCATCAGGTGTCAGCGTCACCGTCGGGTTGATGCCGTAACGCTCGAGATGGGTGAAGTCGCGGAAGCCGTCGGCCCCCTCATAGAAAGCGTTGAACCGCGCGGCGACGTTCTCGTTGACGGCTTGCCCGGCGTCGAGCGTGACGCGGCGGTCGCCGAACGAGCCAGTCTGCAGGCCGGCCTCGTAGATGCGCTGGCCGTCTGCCTCCTTCAGGGTACGGTTGAGGATGCCGCCGCCGCCGCCGCGCCCGAAGGTCAGTGCGCTCGGTCCGCGCAGCACCTCGATGCTCTCTGTGTTGTAGAGATCGCGGAAGATCTGCGCGTCGTCGCGGAAGCCGTTGACGAAGAAGTTGGCGCTGGAATCCACGCCGCGGATCACCAGCTCGTCGCGGTTGCCTTCGCCCTGATGCACGGCGACGCCGGGCACGTAGCGCGCCACGTCGGTCAGGTTCTGGTAGTTCTGGTCGCGGATGAAATCCTTGGTCACCACGGTGAGCGATTGCGGGATGTTGACCAGCGCGGTGTTGCTCTTGGTCGCGACCGCCGTGCTGTTGGCATAAACGCCGACGGTACCGGTGCGGACATCCTGCGCGGTGAGCCGCGAGGGTGTTGGCGCTGCAGGGGCGGGATTGCGTGCCGCGCGTGTCGTCCTGTGCCGTGCGGCGCTACGATCGGCCTGTCGCGCCGGCCGCGTATTGGAACGGCGCTTCGCTTCGGGCGCGGTGATCCGGATCGGGGGCAGCGCCGCAGCGCCGGCACCTTGCGCGGATTGCGCGTGCGTTTCCGCCGTGCCGGTCGCAATGCAGAGTGCAGCGACACTTGCCGATAGCAAGGCCGCGCGCGCGATGGTGTGGAACCGGTTACGATGATGCGTAGCAATGGTCACGTGACGTCCCCCGAAGATAACCACGCCGCTTGTCGGCGGCATGCGAACTTCCTTGCGTCACGCGCGCACTTCACGCGTACTGTTTTATTTTTTCGGGCAGCAGGAATAATTTTCGGATTCGTCACCCTGGAAACGATCTAATGTCCTCGGCTTCTGAAAAGTTGTTGCAGCGAAAAATGTTTTTCTCATTGTGCGCGCTTTTGATCCGTGACGACGCTCCCGATTTTTTTGAGACATTCTAATCGCGTGTGCAGAGCCAACAGCATTCATCGCGCCGCGATGGGTGTCGCGGCTGGATCGGATTGGTTCATTTGCACAACAGTCCGGCACATGACGGAGCAACCCGGCCATGGTGGAGAGTGCGGCGTCTTGAACGCTTGAGCCACGGCCGCTAGGCTCGCCGCGCCATTCCGGGAGAACAACAACATGAAGCAGATCAGGATCGGCGACATCACCATCGACGCGGTGATCGAACGCGAAGGGCCGTGGCGTAAGCCGCATGAGTTCTTCCTGAATTTCGACGAGGCGGTGTTCAAGGCCCATCTGCCGGCGATCGAGCCGGAGATGTTCGACGCCGCGCTCGGCCTGACCATGAACACCTACCAGACCTTCGTGCTGCGCACGCCGCGCCACACCATCCTGGTCGATACCTGCACCGGCGAGCACAAGGGGCATCCGCCGCCGTTCGATTTTCCCGGCAAGGAGCGCTGGCGCAGCGAGTTCCTCGCGCTCGGCCTCAGCTTCGAGCAGGTCGACTACGTGTTCTGCACGCATCTGCACATCGATCACACCGGATGGAATACGGTGCTGCGCGACGGTCGCTGGGCGCCGACCTTTCCGAATGCGAAGTACGTCTTCCACAAGCGCGAATACGCGATCTGGGAGGAAGAGCACAAGAAGGGAAAGAATCCGCCGGGCACGGTGTTCCGCGACAACTGCCTGCCGATCGTCGAGGCCGGGCAGGCGCTTTTGGTCGACGACGACTATGCGCTCGACGACACTATCACGCTGACGCCGACGCCGGGACATTCGCCCTGCCATTGCTGCGTCAACATCTTCTCGCGCGGGCAGCGCGCGATCGTCACCGGCGACCTGATGCATCACAGCATCCAGTGTCTGGAGCCGGACTGGTCGGCCGTCGTCGACTGGGATCCGAAGCAGTCGGCGGATTCGCGGCGAAAGTTCTTCGCCTCCGTGGTCGAGACCGACACGCTGCTGCTGCCGGTGCATTTCCCGGCGCCGACGGTGGGGCGCATCGTCCGCGAGCGCGACCGCTTCAATTACCGCTACAAGCGGGACTAGAGGCGAAGTTTCCTGTCATGTCCGGACCTTGTGCCGGGCATGACGCTGAGACTTAATCGCCCCTTTCCCCTGTGGCTCACATGGCTTAAGAGCGCGCCAACGCGTTCTTAATTTCGTGAGCACATGATCCGTCTCGACAACATCAGCAAGCAGAACGGCCACCAGATCGTCTTCATCGAGGCCCAGGCCGCGCTCCAGCGCGGCGAGAAGGTCGGCCTCGTCGGTCCCAACGGCTCCGGCAAGACCACATTGTTCCGCCTCATCACCGGCGAGGACCTGCCCGACGAGGGGCAGGTGTCGGTCGATCGCGGCGTCACCATCGGCTATTTCAGCCAGGATGTCGGCGAGATGGCGGGCCGCAGCGCGGTCGCCGAGGTGATGGACGGTGCCGGGCCGGTGAGCGTCGTCGCCGCCGAGCTGAAGGAGCTGGAAACCGCGATGGCCGATCCGGATCGCGCCGACGAGATGGATGAGATCATCGAACGCTACGGCGAGGTGCAGCATCGGTTCGAGGAACTCGGCGGCTACGAGCTCGAAGGCCGCGCCCGCGAGGTGCTGGCGGGCTTGAGTTTCACCGACGAGATGGCGGATGGCGACGTAGGCAGCCTGTCCGGCGGCTGGAAGATGCGCGTGGCGCTGGCGCGCATTCTATTGATGCGGCCCGATGCCATGCTGCTCGACGAGCCCAGCAACCACCTCGATCTGGAAAGCCTGATCTGGCTCGAGCAATTCTTGAAGAATTACGACGGCCTCTTGCTGATGACCTCGCACGACCGCGAGTTCATGAACCGCATCGTCGGCAAGATCGTCGAGATCGACGGCGGCGCGCTCACCTCCTATTCCGGCAATTACGAATTCTACGAGCAGCAGCGGGCGCTCGCCGAAAAGCAGCAGCAGGCGCAGTTCGAGCGCCAGCAGGCGATGCTCGCCAAGGAGATCAAGTTCATCGAGCGCTTCAAGGCGCGCGCCTCGCACGCCGCGCAGGTGCAGAGCCGGGTCAAGAAGCTCGACAAGATCGAGCGCGTCGAGCCGCCGAAGCGGCGGCAGACCGTCGCGTTCGATTTTCCGCCGGCGCCGCGCTCCGGCGAGGACGTGGTCGCGCTCAAGAATGTGCACAAGGGTTACGGCAGCAAGCGCATCTATGACGGGTTGGACTTCATGGTGCGGCGGCGCGAGCGCTGGGCGGTGATGGGCGTCAACGGCGCCGGCAAGTCCACGCTGCTGAAGCTCGTCGCCGGTGCGGCCGAGCCCGACGACGGCGCGGTGACCGTCGGCGGCAGCGTCAAGATGGGTTACTTCGCCCAGCACGCGATGGATCTGCTCGACGGCGAGCGCACCATCTTCCAGCAGCTCGAGGATACCTTTCCGCAGGCGGGGCAGGGGAGCTTGCGCGCGCTGGCCGGCTGTTTCGGATTCTCCGGCGACGACATCGAGAAGAGGTGCCGCGTGCTGTCCGGCGGCGAGAAGGCGCGGCTGGTGATGGCGATCATGCTGTTCGATCCGCCGAACTTTTTGGTGCTGGACGAGCCGACCAACCACTTGGACATGGCGACCAAGGAAATGCTGATCGCGGCGCTCGCCGACTACGAAGGCACCATGCTGTTCGTCTCGCACGACCGGCATTTCCTCGCCGCGCTCTCCAACCGCGTGCTGGAGCTGACGCCCGACGGCATCCATCAATACGGCGGCGGCTACACCGAGTACGTCGCACGCACCGGCCAGGAGGCGCCGGGGTTGCGGAGCTGAGGCGCGGCGCCGATCATCACGGGCGCCGGTACTGTCGAATGAAATGGAGACGGTGCCCGCTTTTGCCTCCCCCAACCGGGGGAGAGGTCGACCGGCAAGGCGCCAGCTTTGCGATGTTGGCCGCGTTCCGCTTCGGGTTCACGGCATCGAGCCTCGCTTTGCGAAGCCGCGCTTCCCGGGTGTTTTCCCCCTTGCGAGCCAGCAAATTTTACGGCTTGCTTACTGATCCAAACTGGGGGATTTCAATGCTGAAGACATATTTATTGTCTGCTCTATTTTTATTCGCGTGTGTAGCTACATCGCAGGCGCAAGTTTCAGAACTTCCAACACTGGAAGTAAACAACGTTCTGTCTGCTGCTCAGTGCGAATTGGGCCTGTTTGCCCGCCACACAAAATATGTGCCGTCAACACCAAGCCGCGGCATAGCTCGCATTGTCGTGGAAGGCAAAGAGATCAAGACGCAAACTTATCGCGCAGGTCTTCCGATTTTTGGCGGCAGTTTAAGTCAGGTCGTCACGCATCGTTGGAAAGTTACCGCTCCGAGAAATATTCACAAAGAGAACACCAAAGCTTGTGCTCACTACCGTCCGGCCGTGGATATCGAATCGTGTCTGATCAAACAAACAAGTGAGCTCAAATCAACAACCGATGATGCGGAATGTGAAACGACGATCAGCGCGACCAGAACCTTGTCCATTGGTGGTAAACTCGTCTGGCTAATTACTGCCGATCTTTCGGCGGAGGATGAGGTTCAGCGTCAGTTCACGGTTACGGTGACAACGCCACCCCCAAGCGGACACTAAGGTCTGAGGGGCGGATGAAATAATCACATCCGCCCTGCGCTGACATGGACGCCTCCTTCAGCTCGGGGACGCGCCCGCGGCGGCAGCAACGACGCCGAAGGCGCTGGCCGGATTCATGCTGTCCACCATCGCCGTCGGGATCAGGATGGTCGCGCCGCGCTCCTTGGTGGTTTCGTAGATGATGTTCATGGCGCGCAACTGCAGCGCCGCCGGCGTGCGCGCATAGGTCTCCGCCGCCTCGACGAATTTCGCGGCGATCTCCTGCTCCGCCTGTCCGAGCAGCACGCGGGCAAGCTTCTCGCGTTCGGCCTGCGCCTGCCGGCTCATGGCATCCTGCAGCGCGGGCGGCACGCCGATGTCCCGGATCTCGACCGAGATCACCGCGACACCCCATTCCGCGGTCTTGCGGCCGATCTCGTCGCGCAGCAGCAGATCGCCCTGCTTGCGTTCCGACAGCAGCGTGGACAACAGCGACGAGCCGACCACTTCGCGGAGCGAGGTTTGCGCCACCTGCGTGATCGCCTGCCGGTAGTTGGTGATCTCGAGCGCGGCGCGCTGCGGATCATGGATCTGCCAGAAGATCACCGCGTCGATGTTGACCGGCACGGTGTCCTTGCTGAGCGCGGTTTCCGCGTTGATCTCGGTGGTCTGGATGCGCTGGTCGAGCCAGGATGCCACCTCGTCGACGAACGGCACGATCACGAACAGGCCGGGGCCGCGAATGGCCTGCAGCTTGCCGAGCCGCAGCACGACGGCGCGCTCCCACTGATCCGCGACCTTGATGGCTCGCGGAATCAGGATCGCGAGGACAACCAGGATGGCGGATAGCACGTAGCTGCTGGGCGCGGCGGTGGCGCGGGCATGCCAGCCGACAGCGATGGCAAGAGCGAGGACGATGACGGCCAGCACGATCGCGAGCTGGTTGGTGCCTTTAGCGCTAAAATAGTTGCTCATGACGACTATTCCTTCTGCTTGGCGAGAACCTTGATCCGTTCGGCCAGCGCGGCGGGATCGATGCCGGCCGCGATGGCCGTGGCGAGAGTCTGCTTGGCGATATTGTCGATCTGCGAGGCCTGCGCGCGGGCGCCCATCGGCGGCGGCGGCTCGGCGACGAAGCTGCCGCGCCCCCGGACCAGCGTGATCGCGCCCATCCGCTCCAGCTCGTCGTAGGCGTGCCGCACCGTGTTGAGGTCGATGCTCAGCGCCACCGCGACTTCGCGCATGGTCGGCATCTGGTCGCCCGTCGCCAGCACGCCCGCGCCGAGCGATCGCAAAATCTGGTCGCGGAGCTGGACATAGATCGGAATGCCCGAGCTCTCGAGCCGCAGGGATTTGAGAAGCTGTGTATGCATTAACTAGTACACTATAACTCACGCACTATTGTGTCAAGCGGGACGAGGTCGCGATTGACAGTGGCCGAGACCTGCTCATAATCGGCGCAAGGTTGGTACGGCCTGCTGCTTGCGCCCTTTCGGGATGGTGAACGTATCGCATCGCTCAACGCCTCCTTTGCCAGGCGGACGAGTCAGTAACGCAAGCGTCTGACGCTTCTCGTTCGCCACAGCAGAGGACCAATGACATGCGCGATTTCCGCGATGCAAAAGCTATGGCGCAGACCCTGCGCGACGCCTTCAATACGAAATCTGTCCCGATCACCCACAGCGAGAGTCTCGAACTGGTCGCCAGAATTCTCGGCTTTCACGACTGGAACGTGCTGTCCGCGCGAATTCAGGCGAGCCGGCCAGCGGTTCATGAGCCGGGACTACTGAAATCTCCACTCTCTGGTTCTGCCGTTGCGGTGATGCCGGTCACGCCGATGCGGGATATCGTGTTCTTTCCACAGATGGTCACGCCCATTTTCGTCGGGCGCGAGAAAACCATGCGCGCGTTGGAAAGCGCGATGGCGGGCGATGGGCTCGTGCTGGTGGTCACCCAGCGGCGTGCCGGCGACGACAATCCCACCCTCGACGATCTTTATCCGGTGGGCGTGACGGCAAATGTGCTGAACCGCCAGATGCTGCTGGATGGCACGCTGAAGTTCTTTGTGTCCTGCATCGAACGCAAAACCGTGGTTCGTCCTGTCGAAAATGAATTCCTCGCCGCGGAAGTTGGGCCGTTCGAGGAGACCGGCGGCGAGACGGCGGAGGCCAACGATCTCGCGCGCGCCGTACTTGAAGCCTATCAGGCTTACGCGAAGGTGGATTTCGGGGCACAGCCGCGCGGACCGCAGACATTGTTCCGGCTGCCGAATGCGGGGATACCGGGACCGCTGGGCGATTCCGTTGCGGGGCTGGTGCAGGCGCCGATCGTGCGCAAGCAGCAGATCCTCGAGACGCGCGATGTCGTGGCGCGACTCAAACTGTTGCTTGAGGTGATGGAAGCCGGTCCACGGCCGGCCTGACGGCGAACGTCAGATTCGGGGCACTAGAACCGCAAGCCGCCCGGATCGAGGCCGAGCGCCAATCGTCCGGCGATGACATAGCTTTGCGGGTTCATCGCGATGTGTTTCACCGCGGCATTGATGTCGCGGCCCGCGCGCTCTAGGCTGTTGCTTTCGAAGATCGCGCTCGCGCCCGCTTCCGTCGTCAGCATCTGCACGACGCTTGCAGAGCTTTCCGCGGCATAGGCGCAGGCGATGCGCAGCCGGGCCCGCGCCCGCTTCTGGCGCTCTGCATCGTCGTCCAGCGCGGCCAGAAGGTCGGTCATGCCCCGCGCGAGATAGGCCCGCGCGGCGCCGATCATGGCTTCGGCCCGGCCGATGGCCGAGGCCACCAGTTCGCGGTCCTGCAGGCGGACGCCAAAACGGGCCTTGCCTTGCTTTGTCTGTTCCGTGAATGCCGCCAGCGCGCCGCTGGCAATGCCGAGCGTTGTGCCGGTGATGGACCATGGAAATATCGACAGCCCGGGTAACCTGTAGATGATGCCGGACTGTGTGGCTCTCGGTGCGATGAAGTCGTGCGTATGGTCGGCGGGCACGAAGATATCGTGGGCTTCGAAATCGTTGCTTGCGGTGCCGCGAAGCCCCGAGACGTGCCAGGTGTCGTGAACGGTGACCTGCTCGCGCGAGACGTAGCAGCAGATCGGTGCGGAAACGGCGCCGTTGCCGTCCGTCACGGCGGCCAGTCCCATGAACCGTGTGGCGTGGCTGCTGCCGCTGCCGAACGGCCAGCGTCCGCTGACGCGATAGCCGCCGGGTACGGGTTGGGCTGAACCGATCGCGCCGGTCGCGGAGACGATGAAAGCTTCGGGATCGGCAAACCACTCGCGCGCCACCGGTTCGGGGAGATATCCCGCCACGCGGCTCATGCCGCCGCCGTTCGCCACGATCCAGCCGATCGAACCGTCGAGTGCCGAGGCCGCTTCGACCACGCTCATGAATTCGACAGGCGACAATTCCGGGACGCCGCCGATTGCCGCCGGCAACCACAGCCGGAACAGTCCGGCTTCGGCCAGCGCCCGGAACACCACGTCCGGAAGCCGGCGCTCGCGATCGAAAGCGGTGCGGTGTTCAGCGACGAGCGGCGCGAGCTTTTCGATCGCGTCGAGATATCCGGCGATGCGCGAGATGGTGACGGCCAACATGAGAGCACCTACGCGGCCGGCTGGATGTTCTGGTTCGAGTGGAAGAAGTTCTTGGGATCGTACTTGGCCTTGACCGCAGCGAGCCTCTGATAGTTGTCGCCATAGGCGGCCCGAATCCGGTCGGTGCCTTCCTCGCCGAGATTGTTGGCGTAGACGCCCCCGGTCGAGAACGGCCGCATGCCGTCCCACAGATCGCGCGCCCACTGCATGCGCGCGGCGTCCTCGGCCGGGTCGTCCCAGATCGAAACCGGGAAGCAGTCGTAGAGGGCGTCCCGGTTGACGTAAGGCGTGTCGCCGGTGGGCACGCGCGCGATCGCACCGCCGACCTGCTGAAACACGACGAACGACTCCGGCCGAGCGGTTGCGTAGCTCGCGAGCAGATGGTCGATCGCCGCATCGGAGAGTTCGCGCATGAACTGCGCTTTCCAGTAGTAACGGCGTCCACGCGGAAAGGTGGCGTCGCCCGCCGACTGGATTTGCAGATACGACGTCGGCGCAATGCTGTCCTCGATTGGCGTGCCATAGGCCCGCAGCGGCTTGACGATCCGCTCGCCTTCATCGATCGGGCCGGCATAGCACGCCGAGATGCTGAAGACCTTGTCGCCGTCAGGCGTCGTCACCAGCGCGGCGTCGACGCTCAGCTCATCCGGCGCCGCGCGGGAGAACCTGGCGTAGAATCGCATCGCCTCGCGCGCATCGCTGTAGGCGTGCATCACCGAGCCGGACAGAAGCATCGGCCCGAGCGGGAAGAGCCGGTATTCGAATGTCGTGACGATGCCGAAATTGCCGCCGCCGCCGCGGATCGCCCAGAACAGATCCGGATGTTCGGTCGCGCTGACGCGCAGCAGGCGGCCATCGGCGGTCACGATCTCGGCCGCCAGCAGGTTGTCGCAACTCAGGCCATGCTTGCGGCCGAGCTTGCCGAAGCCGCCGCCGAGGGTCAGGCCCGCGATGCCGGTGTCGGCGTTGACGCCCATGGTCGTCGCGAGCCCGTGAGCCTGCGTCGCCGTGTCGAATTCGCCGAGGTTGAGGCCGGCCTGCGCACGCGCCACGCGCCGCACGGGATCGACTTCGATCTGCTTCATGCGCGAGACGTCGATCACGATGCCGCCGTCGCAGACCGAGGCGCCGGCAATGTTGTGGCCGCCGGCGCGAACGGCGACGGGAAGGTTTTGCGCCCGGCTGAAATTCACCGCGGCGACGACGTCGTCAGCGCTCGTGCAATAGACGATCGCCGCCGGCGCCCTGTCGATCATTCCGTTCCAGACCTTGCGGGCATGGGCGTAGCCGGGATCATCGGGAAGAACCAGTTCGCCCCGGATCGTCCGCTCGAGCGCGGCGGTGCCTGACAGGTTCAATCGTGGTTCGGTCGTGGAGTCAGCGGGCCTGATAGCGTCCATCGCGTTCTCCTCAAAGCTGGGACGCCCCGAGGCGGTACACGTTCGGCCCGGCGTCCGGGTGATGGTTTCATGACCGCCGGGTAGCTGCAAAATCGAATATCTCAGTCGCCAGATGAACTGAACTCATCTAGATTGGCGGGATGCGAAAGCTTCCGCCGCTCGGATCCCTGCGTGCCTTCGAGTCCGTTGCGAGGCACATGAGCTTCAAGACGGCTGCGGCGGAGCTTGGCGTCACGCCAACGGCCATCAGTCACCAGATACGGCTGCTCGAGGAAATCTGCGGACAGCCGCTGTTTCGGCGGCGACCGCGACCGCTCGCGCTGTCCGTGGCCGGCGCGCAGCTTTTCCCTGTTATCCGCGACGGCTTCGACACCTTTGCCACGGCCATTGATCAGGCTTCCGCCAGACGGACGCGGCGTGCCCTGCGCGTCACGAGCCCGAATGCATTCGCCAGCCGCTGGCTGGTGCCGCGCCTGCCGAAATGGCGCGAGGCCTATCCAAAGATTCCGCTGGAGATCATCGGGACTGACGCCGTGCTGGATCTGAAAGCCGGCAGTGCGGACGTTGCGATCCGCTATGCGCGCCGGATGCCGCCGGAAGCCGTCGTGCAAGAGATATTCCGCGATACCTTCTTTCCGGTGTGCAGTCCCGAACTGCTGGAAAAGGATGGGCGGCGGATCGAACGCGCGGTCGATCTGCTGCGCTTTCCGCTGATTCATTTCGACTGGATGAATCGCGATCCCGATGCGCCGACGTGGTCGCAATGGATGGCGACCGCGCGCTCGATCGATCCCGGCATCCCGAAGTCCGACAACGCGTGGGACCTGAGCTTTCGCGAGGAGCTGCACGCGATCGACGCAGTGGTCGCGGGGCAGGGCATTGCGATTTGCAGCGATGTCGTGGTCGGCCGCGAACTCGCGTGTGGAACGCTGGTCAAGGCGCATCCGCTGGGTCTTCCCGGATATGGCTTCTACCTCGTGCCCGCTCCCGATCACCTGCGACAGCCGGACATCGAGGCATTTTCGGCGTGGATGAAATCCGTGGCCGAGCCCCGGCCCACAACGGCGGTCGACCTGCTGCCCGCGCTCGCCGGAACCGGCCGGCGCGGTATTCGGGCGCTGCTGCCGTCGAAATAATTTTCGTTCCCGATGTCGGTCCGGCCGGACCTGCTTCGTCTTTCAGGCACACGGGCCTTCCAGGCCAGCAAATGCGGAGAGAACGATGCGTTTCATGGTGATCGTCAAGGCGAACAAGGACACCGAGGCGGGCGTGATGCCGACCACGGAGGAACTGGCCGCGATGGGAAAATTCAACGAGGAGATGGTCAAGGCCGGTGTGATGCTGGCGGGCGAGGGGCTGCATCCGAGCGCGAAGGGCGCCCGCATCGCCTACGGCAAGAGCGGTGCCGTCGTGACCGAGGGCCCCTTCGCCGCGACCGGTGAACTGGCCTGCGGGTTCTGGATGATCGAGGTCGGCTCGCGCGACAAGGCGATCCAGTGGATGAAGCGCGCGCCGTTCGGTCCCGGTTCCGAGGTCGAGATCAGGCAGGTGTTTTCGACCGAGGATTTCGGCGAGGCGCTGACGCCGGAGCTGCGCGAGCAGGAAGAACGTCTGCGCACCCAGACCGCAGCCAAGCACTGAGGACGAGACAATGCGTTTCATGATGTTGATGATTCCGAAGGGCTACGAGACGGCGGCGCCGGGCACCATGCCGGATGCCAAGGCGGTCGCCGCCATGATGAAGTACAATCAGGATCTGCAGGACGCCGGCGTGCTGGTGACGCTCGACGGTTTGCATCCGCCGTCGATGGGCGCGCGGGTGTCGTTCGAAGGCGGCAAGCCGCTGGTGACCGACGGTCCCTTCATCGAGGCCAAGGAAGTGCTCGGCGGCTACTGGATGATCGACGTCGCCTCGCGCGACGAGGCGATCGCCTGGGCCAAGCGATGCCCTGCGGGAGAAAATGAAATGATCGAGATCCGCCAGGTGCAGGAGATGGCCGATTTCCCCGCCGACGTGCAGGAGGCCGCTGCCGGGTTTGAGGCGCTGCAGGGCAAATCCGGCAAGAATTGACCGCGCGAGGCCTTGCCTTGAGTTCGCCGCAAGGCCTTCAGGGCTGCCTTGGGTTTGCCGCAAGAGATTTGCGCCCGGTTTTGGGGTCAAAACCGGGCCTGGCGGCAGGTGAAACCGGGACGAAAAAAGTGACCTTTTCCGGCGGCTCATGTAAAAGCCCTTCACATGAGCTGGCGCAAGGAGCAGCGCCGCGCCGAGCGCGGCTATCATCACGGCAACCTCAAGGAGGCGCTGCTGCAGGCGGCGCTCGACCTGATCGCCCAGAAGGGGCCGGCCGGGTTCACCTTCGCCGACGCCGCGCGCTCGGCCGGCGTCAGCCCGGCCGCGCCGTACCGGCACTTCCGTGACCGCGAGGAATTGCTCTCCAGCATCGCGCAGCGCGGCTTCGAGCAGTTCGAGGCAGTGCTGACCAAGGCCTGGGATGACGGCCGCCCCGATACCGTGAGCGCGTTCGAACGTGTCGGCCGCGCCTATCTCGCCTTTGCCCGAAACGAGCCGGCATTCTATTCGGCGATGTTCGAATCGGGCGTGCCCATCGACGTCAATCCGATGCTGTCGGCAGCAAGCGAGCGCGCTTTCGGCATCATCAGGGCCGCAGCAGAACGGCTTGCTGCGTTGACGCCGCCGGGTGTCGCGCGTCCGCCCGCATTGATGATGGCGCTGCACATCTGGTCGATGTCGCACGGCGTGGCCTCGCTGTTCGGACGCGGCGACGCGGCGCGGCGCAAGTTGCCGATGTCGGCGGAGGATCTGCTCGAGGCCGGCGTGCTGATTTATCTGCGCGGTCTCGGCTTCCCGACCGAGCGCAAGGGGACGGATCAGGCGGGTGCCGCGACTCAGCCGCCACCGCCACCGGGGACATCGTCTGCCGCGTCGCCGCCGTCACCCCCGCCGGGACCGTGGGGTCACAAACCCGCGACATAATTGCGCGGGTTGCGCCCGCGGACAGGTCCGGTCGAAGCGGTTGACCAGCGCTAGCCGACGCCCAAGCGCTTCTCATGGATAGTCTTTTTGCTTTTCTGCGGGGCAGGCGCGTGCGTGCTCGAATGTTATGACTCGTAACAATTGGAACCGACGCGCCCCAGAATCTGCGAATTTCCCGATAAACTCTCGCTTGACAAAAATTCGGAACGGTTTAGGTATGTGAATGTTATTTACATTCACAACGGCATGGTGCCGTTCAGGGAGAGAAGGCCATGGCCAACACCGCAGACTCCTATCGCTGGAACGGCCCCCATCACATGCAGGGGCAGGGCTATTACCAGTCGCCCCGCTTCATGGATGTGCCCTGGCACCCGCTCAGGATCGTTCTGATCGTCCTGGGCTTCATGCTGTGGTGGCCGATCGGTCTCGCCATTCTCATCTTCACACTCGGGAGCAGAAAAATGGGTTGCTGGAGTCACGAGCGCTTTGAAAACCGGATGCAGCGGATGCAGGACAAGATGGAGCGGATGCGCGGACGCATGGAGCGTCACGGCTTCGGCTTCGGTCCGCCCACCAGCGGCAACCGCGCCTTCGACGAATATCGCATGGAGACGCTGCGCCGCCTCGAAGAGGAGCAGCAGGAGTTCAAGGATTTCCTGGCCCGCCTGCGCCACGCCAAGGACAAGGAAGAGTTCGACGCGTTCATGGCGCAGCACCGCCCGCGGCCGACTCCGCCGAACGATCAGCCGCAAGGTCAGTAATGGTTCGACGCAGAGGATTGTCGAAATCCCGTAACCGATCTCGACGCCGGGTTTGAAGCCCCCATAAGACCTGACGCCGATATGACCGCCCGCCTGCACAACAGGCGGGCGGTTTTTTATGCGACGACAGTGCCGACGATTGCGACCCGGACCGGCATCCCCGGTCAGCGGCCGGACTGGTCCCGAAGCCGGGCGGATTCGACGGGGTCGACCCAAGGGTCTGCGAACAGGCCGGTTCCGTGGTCGCGATTCTTCTTTGGTAACCCGGCTTTAACTATGATTAGCGTTTGGTTATGGCCGTCAAAGTGCGCCGTTAGCCCTCGTTTTGACATGTTGGGAGGGGATGCAAGACCCGGCTTTTGGACGGGCCCCCCATGTGTCTCAACCGGGTTTTCGTGTTGGCGCTTTACGCCGCGCGCGACGCGTGGCTGCGAAACCGGCGGCGGCCGTCGCCCCCGGATCAATGGGATATCTTGCGTTGAGAGGACACCGCTCATGAATCCGGCCGACGTGGCGCAGTCAGCCTTGCCCGTAGCCTCAGCCGACGTATCGCTGATTACGCTTTTTTTCCACGCTCACTGGATCGTGAAAGCAGTCATGCTGGGCCTGCTGGGCTGTTCAGTCTGGGTCTGGGCGATCGCTATCGACAAGATCTTCCTCTACGCCCGCACCAAGCGCTCGATGGATCGTTTCGAGCAGGCATTCTGGTCCGGAGAGTCGATCGAGGAACTGTACCGGGCGTTGTCGGCCAAGCCGACGCAATCGATGGCCGCGTGTTTCGTCGCGGCGATGCGCGAGTGGAAACGCTCATTCGAAAGTCAGGCGCGCTCCGTTGCCGGCCTTCAGATGCGGATCGAGAAAGTGATGAACGTCTCGATCGCACGCGAGATCGAGCGGCTGGAGCGGCGTCTGCTGGTGCTCGCAACGGTCGGCTCGGCGGGTCCATTCGTCGGACTGTTCGGCACGGTCTGGGGCATCATGTCGAGCTTCCAGTCAATTGCCGCTTCCAAGAATACCTCGCTGGCGGTGGTGGCGCCCGGCATCGCGGAGGCGCTGTTTGCGACCGCCGTCGGCCTGATCGCCGCAATTCCGGCGACTATTTTCTACAATAAGTTCACCTCCGAGGTGAACCGGCAGGCCCAACGGCTCGAGGGGTTCGCCGACGAATTCTCGGCGATCCTGTCGCGCCAGATCGACGAGCGGGCATGAGGTCGGATGGAATGACAACGGACGGTCCATCATGGCGATGAACATGGCAGGTGCGTCCGGCGGTGGCGGGCGGCGCGGCCGGCGGCGGTCTGCGCCGATGGCCGAAATCAACGTCACGCCGATGGTTGACGTCATGCTGGTGCTATTGATCATCTTTATGGTGTCGGCGCCGCTACTGACCGTGGGCGTGCCGCTCGATCTGCCACAGACCCAGGCCAAGAGCCTCGAGCAGGACAAGACGCCGCTGCAGTTGTCGGTCGACACCAAGGGACGGATTTTCATCAACGATACCGAAGTTTCGATGGATGAACTGATTCCGAAACTGAAGGCGATTACCGACGCCCGCGGCGGTCTCGACGAGCGCATCTACATGCGCGCCGACAAGAAGGCGGACTACGGTACGGTCGCCAAGGTGATGGGGCGGTTGTCCGGCGCTGGCTTCAAGCGTCTGGCGCTGGTTACCGAAGTGGAGCAGGGATCCTAGATTGAAGGTCAAGGTCGACAAGACACTGGCGGCGTCGATTGCCCTGCACGTCCTCGTGATCGGGTGGGGACTGGTGTCGTTTTCGTCGAAGGCCTTCGAGTCGGTGCCGGAGGAATCTCTGCCGGTCGACATCATCTCGGCTGACCAGCTCGCGCACGTCACGAAAGGCATCAAGACCGGCAAAAAGGAAAATCCGAAGCCGCTGGTCGAGAAAGTCGCCGAGGCCACGCCGCCGCCAGAGGATACCGTCGGCAAGATCGACGACAAGAAGCCGCCGGTCGTGACCGAGACCGCGCCGCCGCCGGTGCCGAAGCCGGTGGAGAAGCCCGTCGAGAAGAAACCGGATCCACCGAAGCCGGTGGTCGAGAATAAGCCGAAGGAAGAACCGAAGCCGATCGAGAAGAAGCCCGATCCGCCGAAGATCGATCCGATCGCGGAAGCGCTGAAAAAGGAACAAGCCAAGAAGCCCAAGCCGAAGCAGCAGGCCAAGGCACCGCCGCCGAAGCCGCAGCGCCAGAAAGCTGAGCGGGTCTTCGACGAGTCGAAGATCGCAGCCCTGCTCGACAAGCGCGACCCGACTCGCCGCGCAGTGACCGGCGATACGCTGAACTCGAACGCCGCGCTCGGCCTCGCCCACGGCAAGGCCGCCGACAACTCCGCGACGTGGGGTGCGATGTTCAAGTCGCAGGTCGAGCGCTGCTGGAAGAAGCCCTATGGCGGGCTCGAAGCGCAGATGACCGAGGCGGTCTTCAGCATCAAGCTGAAGCGCGACGGTACGCTTGAAACCACACCCACCGCGATCAGCAACCCGTCGACGCCGTATTTCCGGGTCTATCAGGAGAGCGCGCTGCGCGCGATCATCGAATGTCAGCCGTACAATCTGCCGGCTCAGTTTTTCGACGAGTGGAAATTCTTCGAACCCGTATTCACCGAACGAAAATCGTAAGAATGCGGCAACGAGTTCGCCGCGATGGAAGAAGTCCGCACCGATGATTGAGAAAGATGGATTGCCGAGAATGCCGTTCCGTTTGAATCGCCGACAGATGATCTCCGGCATGGCTTCGGCCGGCGTGTTGCTTGGGAGCCGCCATGCTTTCGGGCAGGCGCGCGTGCAGATCGATCAGGGCAACGTCGCCCCGTTGCCGATCGCCATTCCAAATTTCGTCGCCGGATCGCCGTCGGACGGCGAGGTCGGTGTCGGCGTCGCTCAGGTCATCACCAACAATCTCAAGCGCAGCGGGCTGTTCGCGCCGATCGATCAGGCGGCCTATATCGAGAAAATCACCAACATCGACGTGCCGCCGCAGTTCGCGAACTGGAAGACCATCAACGCGCAGGCGCTGGTGACCGGTCGGATGACGCGGCAGAGCGACGGCCGGCTCAAGGCCGAATTTCGTCTTTGGGACGTTGCGACCGGTCAGCAGCTCGCCGGCCAGCAGTATTTCACCTCGCCGGAATACTGGCGGCGGATCGCGCACATCATCTCCGATCAGATTTATGAGCGCCTGACCGGTGAGAAGGGATATTTCGACAGCCGCGTGGTATTCGTCGACGAGAGCGGCCCGTCGCAGCATCGCGTCAAGCGTCTTGCTCTGATGGATCAGGATGGCGCCAACGTCCGCTATCTTACGCGTGGCGCAGACCTTGTGATCACGCCGCGCTTTTCGCCCTCGACGCAGGAAATCACCTATATGGAGTTCGGACAGGGCGAACCGCGTGTCTATCTGTTCAACGTCGAGACCGGGCAGCGGGAGATCGTTGGCAACTTCCCCGGCATGTCGTTCTCGCCACGCTTCTCGCCTGATGGCCAGCGCATCATCATGAGCTTGCAGCAGGGCGGTAACTCGAATTTGTTCGTGATGGATTTGCGTTCGAAATCGATGACGCGCCTCACCGACACGCCGGCCATCGACACCTCGCCGTCCTACTCGCCCGATGGCGGCCGCATCTGCTTCGAGTCCGATCGTGGCGGCAAGCCGCAAATCTATGTCATGGCGGCGAGTGGCGGTGCTGCGCAGCGCATCTCGTTCGGAGAAGGCACCTATTCAACGCCGGTCTGGTCACCGCGGGGCGACTATATCGCCTTCACCAAGCAGGGCGGGGGACAGTTTGCCATTGGCATCATCAAGCCCGATGGATCGGGTGAGCGCATCCTGACCTCGGGGTGGCATAACGAGGGTCCGACCTTCGCGCCGAACGGTCGTGTCCTGATGTTCTTCCGCGATCCCGGCGGCAACAGCGGGCCGTCGCTCTATACGATCGATGTCTCCGGCCGCAACGAATTGAAGGTTCCGACGCCCGGTTATGCATCCGATCCGGCATGGTCGCCGCTGCTCTCTTGACAGGATCATTGCCCAGTTGTGGGTGACCGAACTGCAACCGGCAAGACTTGCCTAGCTTACTGATTTCAGGGGCAAAATTAGCGCCCTCGACGACCAGTTCAACGTCTCGGTAACGATGTTCGCTCAGAAAGGCTTCATCTGCATCGGGTAATACGGTGCGTCCGAAAAAGGATGCGCACGCACCCAATGCAGTTGGCCAATCACCACCGCCCCACGGGACAGACGATGTCGCCTGCGATCTACGCGGCGCTCGTGGGATCGCTATTCCAGAATCCGGCGCCGATGTTTGCCGGCGCGGCCTGCGCCGCGATTGCCGCCGTCATGACGGCGCTGAAGACCGGCAATGAGCTGCTATGGCCTTGCGCGGCGCTGCTGATTCTAACCGGCGCCATCCGCAGCTTCGACATGGCGAAATACAAAAATCGCCATACGGAACTGACCGCCGGCGAAGCCTCGCGCTGGGAGGTCCGGTATCAGATCGGAGCAATGCTGTACGCCATGGCGCTCGGCGCCTGGTGCGCGATTGCACTTTTGATGAGCGACGATGCCGTCGCGCACATGATCTGCATTTCGGTAACGACGGGATATGTGGCTGCCGGCGCGGGGCGCACCTACGGGCGGCCGTGGATTTTCCACCTTCAGATTCTGCTGACATGCGGGCCGATGGCGGCGGCAATGGCGCTGCATGGCGATCCCTATTACCTTGGGATGGCGCTTCTCACCGTGCTGTATTTCCTTGGTCTGAAAATGATCACGACGAGTCTGCAGCAGATTTTCGTCCGCGCTCTGATCGCGCGCGAACGCGAAGCGGCTCTCGCAGGTCAGTTCGACACTGCGCTGAACAACATGCCGCACGGTCTGTGCATGTTCGGCGCCGACGGCCGCTTGGGCGTCATGAACTACCGCTTCAGCGAAATGATGCGTCTCCCCACCGATTTCGTGCGCCGCAACGTCAATGCCGCTGATGTGGTTGCGGCGTGCGTGGCCTCAGGAACGATGTCACCGGAAAACGGCAAGACCATCATCTCGGAAATCGAGAATTCGCAGGCCAGCGCAATCGTGACCGCTGATCCGGACCGCGAGTACGGACGGGCGCTGTCATGGACGTTCCAGCCCATGGCTGGCGGCGGCACCGTGCTCCTGGTCGAGGACATCACGGAACGGCGCAAGGCAGAGGCCAGGATCAGCCATCTCGCCCGCTTTGATGCGCTGACGGCGCTGCCTAACCGGCTGAGCTTCCGCGACGAGATTGAGCGCCTGCTGGCGATCTCGAACAGTGCGTCCCGACTCTCGGCGCTGCTGTTCATCGATCTCGACCAGTTCAAGCAGGTCAACGATACGCTCGGTCACCCCTGCGGCGACCGCCTGCTGTGCATCGTCGCCGACCGCCTGCGCGGCATGTTGCGGCCCGACGATTTCGTCGCGCGATTTGGCGGCGACGAATTCGTCGTGTTCCAGCAGAACATCCAGTCGCCCGAGGAAGCCGCCGCTTTGTCGCGTCGCATCGTCGAGCGGCTCAGCGAACGTTACGAGATCGACCGTCATCTGGTCGAGATCGGCGCGAGCGTCGGCATTGCGCTGACATCGCGGGGCATGACGGCCGACAATCTTCTGAAGAACGCCGACATGGCGCTCTATCGTGCCAAGGCCGATGGCCGCGGAACGTTCTGCTTTTTCCGCGATGAAATGGCGGAAACCGTCGAAGCACGCCGCGTCCTTGAACTCGACTTGCGCAAGGCTATGGCGAACGAGGAATTCGAGCTGTTCTACCAGCCGCTGGTCAATCTCAAGTCCGGACGCATCACCACATGCGAGGCGCTGCTGCGCTGGAACCATCCCTCGCGCGGGACGGTGTCGCCGATTGATATCATTCCAGTCGCGGAGGACATGGGTCTCATCGTCGATCTCGGCCGCTGGATTTTGCGCAAGGCCTGCATGGAATGCATGAAGTGGCCGGAAGCGGTCAGCGTCGCGGTCAATTTCTCGTCGCAGCAATTCCATCAGCGCGACATCCTGAGTGAGGTCCGCTACGCGCTCGAGGTTTCCGGGCTTCCTGCGCATCGGCTTGAAATCGAGATCACGGAATCGTCGCTGCTGCGCAACACCCAGTGGACGCACGATGCGCTGATGCAACTCCACTCAGCGGGCGTGAGAATTTCGCTCGATGATTTCGGTACCGGCTATTCGAGCCTCAGTTATCTGCACAATTTCCCGCTCCAGAAGGTCAAGATCGATCGCTCCTTCCTCGAGGGTATCGATACCGATCGGCCTCTGACGCTGCTGCGCGGTGTGGCGCGGCTGTCAGCCGATCTCGGCATGTCCGTTGTCGTGGAAGGCATCGAGACCAACGAGCAACTTGAGCTCATCAGCGCCGACGGCACGGTGACGGAAGCGCAGGGCTATCTGTTCAGCCGCCCTGTGTCCGCCACCCGCATCCATCAGCTTTTGGACGCCTCGCATGGCCGTCATCTGCGTGAAGGCAACGTGAAGGTCCTGCCGTCGCGCTCCATTGCCTGAAATATTTTCCGGCAGTTCCCCAGGTTCCGAAATTAAATTCTCCGAAGCGGACCGGCCGCCCCAACGGCCTCAAGGGGTTAACCCTAATACTTCGATACCTTTGCACTCGCGTTAGCAAAGCATTAACTTTTGTTAGCAGGCTCGGGACGGCTTTGCTCGGAGACTTCCAATGAGTATGGCTCAGCAGACGATCATCAAGCCAGTTGAACGCGGAATTGAGTTGCTGGATCGGGTCGACTACCGCCTCGCAGACACTCAGGAAGACAAAGATACCATCTATCGTCTCCGCTACCGTGCGTACCTGAATGAGGGCGCGATCGAGCCGAACCGCGATCAGAAGATCACCGATCGGTTCGACGACATGCCGAACTCCTGGATTTTCGGTGTCTATCTCGACGGCCGGCTCGCGAGTTCAATCCGGCTCAGTATTTCCTCGCCGGAACATGTGATGTGCCCGTCCGTCGACGTGTTCCGCGATTACCTTCAGCAGGAGGTCGACCAGGGCAAGGTCATGGTCGACCCGACGCGGTTTGTCGCCGATCCTGATTTCGCCGGCCAGTTTCCGGAACTGCCATACATCACGTTGCGGCTGTGCTTCGTGGCCTGCAGCTACTTCAATGCCGATCTTGGCCTTGCCACCGTTCGCGCCGAGCATCGGTCGTTCTACAAGCGTTTGTTCAATCACCAGCCGTTGAGCCCGCCGCGGATCTATCCCGGGCTAACCAAGCCGATCTGTCTGATGGCAGTGGATTTCCCGGCCTCGCGCGAGAAGGTCTTCGCCCGCTACCCGTATCTGCGCTCAAGCTATTTCGAGCGACGGATGTTGTTCGAGCGCAAGAACCCGCCACTCGCGCCAGCGCTCGGCGGATCCGGGTTCCCATTCGAGCGGGCCACCATCATCCCGCGATCCTGATCGCTATCCACTTTCCGAAAGCCTGGCCGGTCCTCTGGACCGGTCGCGGTGGGTTGGACTGATTTTCGAATAGGAGGCGGTTTCGAGTATCTCGAAATCCCGCTATGGTGGCGTTATTCCGGCATTCACCGTCGCGCCACATTTGTAACCCATTAACCATCGCGGGCGCTTTTCCGGATTCGATAGCATTTGATGCAGGCTGGCAACAGCTCATCAAGGTTGACGGAACGTTCGCTTAACTATCGCCCTGTAGATGGGATGACAGTGGAAAAACGTGAGCGTGGAGGCTCCGGAATGTTACATCAGAAGCGATTCCTCCAGGGATTGAAGCTGGCTGCGGTTCTCGCTGTGGCGCTGTCGATGGGCGCCTGCGCGAACAAGAATCCCCTGGGCGGCGACGCGATGGCCAATGCCGCTACTCCCGGCAGCCAGCAAGACTTCGTCGTCAATGTCGGCGACCGCGTGTTCTTTGAGAGCGACCAGACCGATCTGACGCCGCAGGCGATCACGACCCTGGAAAAGCAGGCGCGTTGGCTGCAGACCTATAATCGTTACTCGTTCACCATCGAGGGGCATGCCGACGAGCGCGGCACCCGCGAATACAACATCGCCTTGGGCGCCCGCCGTGCACAGACGGTTCGCTCCTTCCTGGTGTCGCGCGGAATCGACCCCAGCCGCATGCGGACGATCTCCTACGGCAAGGAACGCCCGGTCGCGGTCTGCAACGACATCTCCTGCTGGTCGCAGAACCGGCGCGCCGTCACGGTGCTGAACGCCAGCTCGTAAAGCGTTTCTGTCCCCGAATGTTCGATCACCACCGGCGCCTTGAGGCGCCGGTTTCGTTTTGGGGAGACGGACCTGGAAGATCGTCGTAAAGTGATTTTCGCGGCCGAACCAAGTCACATTTTTGGCGTACTCCGGTTCTCAATGGAGAGCACCTTCGATGTGACGTCAATTTCAATCGTCAGGTCAAAATGTCATCCATAGCCCCGATGCTTGTGCGCGTAGCGGCCGTTGCCGCGACGCTTCTTCTGTCGTCACATGCTTTCGCGCAATCCGACGTCAACGATCCCGAAATGCGAGTCCAGCAACTGGAAGAGCAGCTGCGCACGCTAACCGGACAGAACGAGGAATTGCAGCATCGCAATCAGATGCTCGAACAGCAGCTGCGTCAGTTGCAGCCAGGTGGCGGCGCACCGTCTGCCGCAGGCGCACCTCCGACCATGGCGGCGTCGCCGCCGGTGCAGCTAAATTCGGGCTACCGTCAGCCGGGGTACGATCCGCGCATGGGTCAGGCCCCTCCGGTGCGCGAACAGGCCGTGGTGACGCCCCCTGAGGGCCGGCATGGCGATGCCTTCGATCCGAGCCAGAATCCCAATGCGCCCGGTGCTCCGCGCGCGTTGGGCGGCGGACAGATGCCATTGGAGTCCGTTGGGGCACCCGGCGGCCGCGAAGCAGGTGCGCCGCTCGATCTTGCGAATACGAATCCGCGCCGTTCGGGGGCAGGGTATGTCCAACCCAATTATCCACCGCCCAACGCTGGCGGCGGTCTGACGACGCTGCCGCCTTCCGCAACGCCGCGCGACGAATTCGATCTCGGCATCGGCTATATGCAGCGCAGGGATTATGCCCTCGCCGAGGAGACCATGCGCAACTTTACCCGGAAATATCCATCCGATGCGCTGACAGGCGACGCGCAATACTGGCTCGGCGAGAGCCTTTTTCAGCGCCAGAAATATCGCGAGGCCGCGGAGTCCTTTCTCGGTGTGACTACGAAATACGATACCTCGGCGAAGGCTCCGGACGCCCTGCTGCGACTTGGGCAATCGCTGGCCGCGCTGAAGGAAAAGGAGGCCGCCTGTGCCGCGCTGGGTGAAGTGACGCGCAAATATCCGCGCGCCTCCGCAGGCGTGAAGCAGGCCGTGGACCGCGAGCAGAAGCGGGTGAAGTGCTGACGTGAGCTGCAGGCCTTACAACGGCGCCCGGCCGTTGTAGGCTTGCAGGATGCGCCCTAGGTACTCCAGCATGATCGAGGACCACGCTTCGCCAATCTCGGCAAAGGAAGCGAAGCTGCTGTTTGCGGACTGGAGAGGGGCCAGCAAGCTGGTTCTCGCTGTGTCCGGCGGTCCGGATTCCGTCGCCTTGATGTGGCTGGCCGCGCGCTGGCGGCGCGGTCTGAAACGTGGGCCCGATCTGACCGCCGTTACCGTCGATCATGGACTGCGGCGTGAGGCTGGACGCGAAGCGCGGGATGTGAAGCGGCTTGCGAAGGCTATTGGCGTTGCCCATCGCACCTTGCGCTGGACCGGCAGGAAGCCGGGCACGGGATTGCCCGAGGCCGCGCGGGAGGCACGATACGCGCTGCTGTTCAAGGCGGCACGATCCACCGGCGCGGGCCACGTCCTGACCGCGCATACCCTCGACGATCAGGCCGAGACCGTGCTGATGCGCCTGTCGCGGGGAAGCGGTATCGCGGGATTGGCGGCGATGGCGCGGCTGTCGCCCCGTGAGGACGCAATTCTGGCGCGGCCGCTTCTGCATCTGCCGAAATCGCGGCTGATCGCAACGCTCAAAAGAGCAAAGATTGCGTATGCGGACGATCCGACCAATCGCGATATTGGTTTCACCCGTCCACGGCTGCGCGCCTTGATGCCCGCTCTGGCGAGTGAAGGCTGCGACGCCCGTAACCTGGCTCGGCTGGCATCGCGGCTGGCGCGTGCCAATGTGGCGCTGGACCTTCTTGCCGACGGCGCCGAACGCTATCTGGCGCTGCGCCACCGCGACGCCGGAACTGGTGGCTTTGACGCGAGAGCATTTTTCGCGCTGTCCGACGAGATCAGGGTTCGATTGCTGGTTCGGGCGATCGACCGCGTCGGCCACGAAGGGCCGGCCGAATTGGGGAAAGTCGAAGCCTTGCTTGCGGCGCTCGACCGGGCGGCTGCGGACAACGACGATCCCAAGCGCCGTATTCTGCTGAAAAAGACACTCGCAGGCGCACTGGTGGCCCTTACCCCCGACTGGCTCAGCATTGAGCCGGCACCACCCCGGCGCCGATCACCCGGCTGATGCCAGCCATGCCCCGCTGGGGAGCCTTAACCACCGTCCAAAAACCCCGGTAACATCGCCATTATTTGAGCCGGAATACCGATATGATGCGCTAAATAGTCCCGTGCGGTTCCCTTGGCAGCGACAGCCGCCGCACCTAAATTGTATATCTGTCGGCACCCGGCATCCCCTTGAGTCGGTGCAAGGACATACGGCTGCGATCCGCGCGGCCTCGAAGGAAGATCGATGAACGCCAACCTGCGCAACTTCGCCCTCTGGGTCATAATCGTTTTGCTGCTGTTGGCACTGTTCACGTTGTTCCAGAATCCGGGTCAACGCGCGTCGTCGCATGATATCTCGTTTTCGCAGTTGCTGACCGAGGTCGACCAGAACCACGTCCGTGACGTGGTGATCCAGGGGCCGGAAATCCATGGCACTTTCACCAACGGCTCCAGCTTCCAGACCTATGCGCCCAATGATCCGGGGCTGGTGAAAAAGCTTTACGACGCCAAGGTGCAGATCACCGCGAAGCCGCCCGGCGACAACGTGCCGTGGTTCGTGTCGCTGCTGGTCTCCTGGCTGCCGTTCATCGCACTGATCGGCGTGTGGATATTCCTGTCGCGCCAGATGCAGGGCGGCGCCGGTAAGGCGATGGGCTTTGGCAAGTCGCGGGCCAAGATGCTGACCGAGGCGCATGGCCGCGTCACGTTCGAGGATGTCGCTGGCGTCGATGAGGCCAAGCAGGATCTTCAGGAGATCGTCGAGTTTCTGCGCGATCCCGGTAAATTCCAGCGGCTCGGCGGACGGATTCCGCGCGGCGTGCTGCTGGTCGGCCCGCCCGGCACCGGTAAGACGTTGATCGCGCGCGCGGTCGCGGGCGAAGCCAATGTGCCGTTCTTCACGATTTCGGGTTCGGACTTCGTTGAGATGTTCGTCGGCGTCGGCGCCTCGCGCGTCCGCGACATGTTCGAGCAGGCCAAGAAGAACGCGCCGTGCATCATCTTCATCGACGAAATCGATGCGGTCGGCCGTCATCGCGGCGCCGGTCTCGGGGGCGGCAATGACGAGCGCGAGCAGACGCTGAACCAGTTGCTGGTCGAAATGGACGGCTTTGAGGCCAATGAGGGCGTGATCCTGATCGCGGCCACCAACCGTCCCGACGTGCTCGATCCCGCGCTGCTGCGTCCGGGCCGCTTCGACCGTCAGGTCGTGGTGCCCAATCCCGATGTCGTCGGTCGCGAGCAGATCCTGAAGGTGCATGTCCGCAAGGTGCCGCTGGCGCCGGATATCAACCTCAAGACCATTGCCCGTGGCACGCCCGGTTTCTCAGGCGCCGATCTGATGAACCTCGTCAACGAGGCCGCGCTCACCGCGGCCCGCCGCAACAAGCGCATGGTGACGCAGGCAGAGTTCGAGGAAGCCAAGGACAAGGTGATGATGGGTGCCGAGCGGAAGTCGCTCGTCATGACCGAGGAAGAGAAGCTGCTGACGGCCTATCACGAAGGCGGCCACGCCATCGTCGGCCTCAATGTCGTTGCCACCGACCCGATCCACAAAGCGACCATCATACCGCGCGGTCGTGCGCTCGGCATGGTCATGCAGTTGCCGGAGCGCGACAAGCTGTCGATGTCGCTGGAGCAGATGACGTCGCGCCTCGCCATCATGATGGGCGGACGTGTGGCAGAAGAAATGATCTTTGGCCGCGAGAAGGTGACTTCCGGTGCCGCATCGGACATCGATCAGGCGACGCGCCTGGCGCGCATGATGGTGACCCGCTGGGGCCTGTCTGAGGAACTCGGTACGGTGTCCTATGGCGAGAACAATGACGAGGTGTTCCTCGGCATGCAGGTCAATCGCCAGCAGAACGTGTCGGAAGCGACCGCGCAGAAGATCGATTCCGAGGTCAAGCGGCTGGTCGAGACCGGCTACAAGGATGCGACCCGCATTCTCACCGAGAGGCGTGGCGATCTGGAGACGCTCGCCAAGGGGCTGCTTGAGTTCGAGACGCTGACCGGCGAGGAAATCACCGATCTGCTCAACGGCAAGCGACCCAATCGGGAATCTGTGCTGGAGCCGTCTGGCCCGCGCACCTCGGCGGTGCCGCCAGCCGGCAAGTCGCGCCCGCGTCCCGATGCCGACCCAGGCCTCGAACCGCAGCCGCAGGCCTGATACGCGGAAGACATTGCATTATCGGAAAGCCCCGGCACGCGCTGGGGCTTTTTGTTTTCGCGCATGGAGACGTCCATGAGCGGGGATTTGGAACCTGTGGCGGCGTTGCGAGTTGAAGGGCATCACCCCGGTCTCATTCCACATTCCTGGAGGCTCCATGGAAGATGCTTCGCGGCTTGCGGTATCCCGCGCCGGTGAAGCTCATGTGGGCTGTGCCGATTGCGCCTTTCGCTGCAGAACAAGACGAAAAACGACAGCTACGCAGCTTGCGTGGAACCGTCAAAACGTGGTGTAAGGCGCGCACCTTCCCCCTCACGCGGAATGTTTTCACGCCATGGCCAAAGCCGCCTCGAAGTCCAAAAAAGTCGTAGCGAAATCAAAGCCATCAACATCGTCGCGCGCGAAGGCCGGATTCGCCGGCAGCGCCCGCAAGGCGCTCGCCAAGCGTCCGGCAAAGCCGGTGGCGAAAGCCGCTGCCACCGCGACGAAGAAGACGAAAGCGACGGCGAAGCAGGCCGCATCGCCGGTGAAATCCGGGAAGTGGGTCTATACGTTCGGCGACGGCAAGGCCGAGGGCAAAGCCGGTTTGAAGGAGCTACTCGGCGGTAAGGGCGCCAACCTCGCCGAGATGGCCAACCTCGGTTTGCCGGTGCCGCCCGGCTTCACGATCCCGACCACGGTGTGCACCTACTTCTATGCGCACGACAAATCCTATCCGAAGGAATTGAAGCCGCAGGTCGAGAAGGCGCTGGAACACGTCGCGAAGATCACCGGGAAGGTGTTCGGTGACGCGAAGAATCCGCTGCTGGTCTCGGTTCGGTCGGGCGCCCGCGCATCGATGCCGGGCATGATGGACACCGTGCTCAACCTCGGGCTCAATGACAAGACGGTCGAGGCTTTGGCCGCGCTGTCGGGAGACCGTCGTTTCGCTTATGACAGCTATCGCCGCTTCATCACGATGTATTCGGATGTCGTGCTCGGCTTCGAGCATCATCACTTCGAGGAAATTCTCGATACATTCAAGGACGGCCGCGGTTATTCGCTCGACACTGATCTCGACGGCGACGACTGGGTCGAGGTCGTCGGCAAATACAAGGCCGCTGTCGCACGCGAAATAGGCAAGGATTTTCCGCAGAATCCTCATGAGCAGCTGTGGGGTGCCATCGGCGCGGTGTTTTCGTCGTGGATGAATGCGCGTGCGGTCACCTATCGCAAGCTTCACGACATTCCTGAATCGTGGGGCACTGCCGTCAACGTTCAAGCCATGGTGTTCGGCAACATGGGCGAGACCTCGGCGACCGGCGTCGCGTTCACGCGCAACCCGTCGACCGGCGAGGGCAAGCTCTACGGCGAGTTCCTGATCAACGCGCAAGGCGAGGACGTGGTGGCCGGCATCCGCACACCGCAGGACATTACCGAGGATGCGCGCAAGGAATCCGGCTCCGACAAGCCCTCGATGGAAACGGCAATGCCGGAGGCGTTCAAGGAGCTGACACGAATCTATACGCTGCTCGAAAAGCACTACCGCGACATGCAGGACATGGAGTTCACCGTCGAGGACGGCAAGCTCTGGATGCTGCAGACCCGCAACGGCAAGCGCACCGCGCGCGCCGCGCTGCGCATCGCGGTCGAACTCGCCAACGAGGGGCTGATCTCGAGGAAGGACGCGGTCGCCCGCATCGAGCCGGCCTCACTCGACCAGTTGCTGCATCCGACCATTGATCCCAACGCTCAGCGCGACGTGGTCGCGACCGGTCTGCCGGCATCGCCGGGCGCAGCCGCTGGCGAGATCGTGTTTTCGTCCGACGAGGCGACCAAGCTCCAGGCCGATGGCCGTAAGGTCATTCTGGTGCGGATCGAGACCAGTCCCGAGGATATTCACGGCATGCACGCCGCTGAAGGCATCCTGACCACGCGCGGGGGCATGACCTCGCATGCGGCAGTGGTCGCGCGCGGCATGGGCAAACCCTGTGTGTCCGGCTGTGGCGCCATCCGTGTCGACTATGGTCGCGGCACCATGACCGTCGGCAACCGCACCTTCAAGACCGGTGACGTCATCACCATCGATGGGTCGGTTGGTCAGGTATTGGCGGGACAGATGCCGATGATCGAACCGGAGCTCTCCGGCGAGTTCGGCACGCTGATGGGCTGGGCCGACCAGGTGCGCAAACTTGGCATTCGCGTCAACGGCGATACGCCGGCGGATGCGCGAACGGCAATCCGGTTCGGGGCCGAAGGCATCGGTCTGTGCCGCACCGAACACATGTTCTTCGAAGAGACCCGCATCCGCACCGTGCGTGAGATGATTCTGGCGGAAGATGAGCAGGCGCGCCGCGCCGCGCTATCGAAGCTGCTGCCGATGCAGCGTGCGGATTTCGTCGAACTGTTCGAGATCATGAAGGGGCTGCCGGTCACCATCCGGCTGCTCGATCCGCCGCTGCATGAATTCCTGCCGCATACCCAGGCCGAGGTCGAGGAAGTCGCGCGTGCGATGAACACCGATCCGCGTCGGCTGGCGGACCGGGCTCGCGAACTGGCTGAGTTCAACCCGATGCTCGGCTTCCGCGGCTGTCGTCTTGCGATCGCCTATCCGGAGATCGCCGAGATGCAGGCTCGTGCGATTTTCGAAGCGGCCGCTGAAGCCGGCAAGCGCACCGGCAAGGCCGTCGCTGTCGAGGTCATGGTGCCGTTGATCGCGACCAAAGCGGAATTCGATCTCATCAAGGCGCGCATCGATGCCACGGCGCAGTCGGTGATGCGCGAAACTGGCGCCAAGCTGAGCTACCAGGTTGGGACCATGATCGAGTTGCCTCGCGCCTGCCTGTTGGCGGGCGAGGTTGCCGAGACGGCGGAGTTCTTTTCGTTCGGCACCAACGATCTCACGCAAACCACCTACGGCATCAGCCGCGACGACGCCTCGAGCTTCCTCGGAACCTATATCGCCAAGGGAATTCTCGAGATCGATCCGTTCATCTCGGTCGATCGCAGTGGCGTCGGCGAACTGGTGAAGATCGGTGTAGCGCGCGGGCGCAAGACCCGTCCCAACATCAAGGTCGGCATCTGCGGCGAGCACGGTGGCGATCCGGCGTCGGTGGCGTTCTGCCACGAAATCGGACTGAACTACGTGTCGTGTTCGCCGTATCGCGTGCCGATCGCGCGGCTGGCGGCAGCCCAGGCGGCGCTCGGCAAGGACGTCGCCAGCCAGGCCTGATCGCCGCGCGGGCTCATCTCGGAAGTCTAACGCGCCGCATGAATGTGCGGCGCGTTTTTCGTTTGTGTGCTGCGTTCCCGACGTGCCGCGGCGTTGACCGGATGTTTACCACTTTGCTGGAGGCGCCGTTTACCAACGATCGCAATGTTTACCCGCGATAATGGACATACGCTTGCCTGTGGCGCGCATGCATCGCCGATTAACGGCCTCGCAACTTTAATTGGATATTACCGGGATCGATCGAAATGCACCGAATGTGCGGATTGGTCACGTGTGTGGCGTTGCGTGAGCGTATCGATGTTTGTGTTGCGTAACGAGCCGAAGAGCGCGCGCTTTGCGCTCTTCGGCTTCGGTCTCTGCTTCTTCGCATTGATCCCCAACGAGCTCGGCTATCAGGACATTGCGTCGCTGCTAGCGCGGCAGCCGGGGGTCACTGAGCGTTGGCAGAAGCGCGTTTTCGCCTCCGCTGTCAGTTCCATTCAGGTCGCGACCTTCAACTTCGGGCGCCCGGTCGGCACCTCTGCGCCGCGAGCCGCGACGCTGCTGCTGGCCAGCTTCGATGACGGGAACATACCGAGTGTCACCCGCAATCGCCTGACTCAGTCGCCGCCGCGTTATCAGGCATCCGATTTCCCGAAGGTCAACCGCACGCTGAAGGGCGACCGTCTGACCATCGTGACTCCCGTCGCGCCAGCCGCACCTGTGGAATCCGCGCCGCAGGATCCCGCAACATCCAACGCGTCGGTCATGGGCGAGAAGACGGCGACAGCCGCGCCGTCCGCGGAGCCTCTGGATCCTGAGCTGGCGGAAGCTTTGAAGGCGCCGCCGCTGCCGCAATACGATATTTCGCTATCGCTCGAGGCGCGGCCGCTCGACGATCTCAGGCGGCATTCCGAAGCCGATGACGTCGCCATCGAGCCGCCGCCGTCCACCGACGGGTTCTCCGTCAAGACGGCGAGTCTGTATTTCGGCAGTTCGTCGTTGGGTTTCGAGAACAACGGTCTGCAACGTTGGCAGCCGGGCGAAGAGCCGATGATCGTGACACCGGGCACATCCGATCCTGATATGAAGGCAGCAGAGCCGCAATCGGGTTCGGCTGCGGCCGGCGAAACCGTGGTCGGCAAGGGTGAGGTCAACGCCGCCGACAGCAAGATCAAGACGCCGGCGGAGCGCCTCGGACTGCTGGACCAGAAGGTTCGCGCCAAACAGGAGAAGTGCCTCGCCGAAGCCGTCTATTTCGAAGCCCGTGGCGAAGCTGTGCGCGGCCAGATCGCGGTGGCGCAGGTGGTTATGAACCGTGTGTTCTCGGGCTACTATCCGACGACTGTGTGCGGTGTGGTGTATCAGAACGCGAACCGCCACCTGGCATGTCAGTTCACCTTTGCCTGCGACGGCATTCCCGACGTCGTGACCGAGCCGGACATGTGGGATCGCGCCAAAAAGATTGCCAAGGCCACGCTGGATGGACGGCTGTGGCTGCCCGAGGTCGGCAAGTCCACCCACTATCATGCCTACTGGGTACATCCGTCGTGGGTCCACGAAATGAAGAAGATGTACCGTACTGGCGTCCATACCTTCTATCGCCCGCGCGCCTGGGGCGATGGCAGCGATGCGCCGAGCTGGGGCTCGACCGCTCAGACCGCCGAGATATCCGCCAAGCTGGCCGAGGCGGCCCATAGTTCAGCCGAACTGGGCGAAACGGTCCGCCGGTAGCGCCATCCGGCTCTCACATCGCATCGCTGGATTGCGTTGGCCGATTTGTGCCTGGCGCGAGTTGGCATTTTCATGCAAACGCATTAACTTCCGCCTCGGCCCGCTGGTGCGGGCCGCACGCGTCTCAATATGGTCCGGAGCGCGGCATGTGAGGTTTTGCGATGGCTGAAGACAAGGCGCGTCCGGTTCGGGATGGAAGTGGTTGGCGCACGCCGCTGATGATTATCGTCTGCGGCTGCCTCATCGGCATGCTGACGTTCGGGCCGCGTTCGACGTTCGGCTTTTTCATGCAGCCGATGAGTCGAGAGTTTTCCTGGGGCCGCGACGTCTTTGCGCTCGCATTTGCGATCCAGAACCTGTTGTGGGGAATCGGCCAGCCTTTTGCCGGCGCTATCGCGGACCGGTTCGGCAGCGTGCGCGTGATCTGCGTGGGCGCGCTGATGTATGCCGCCGGTCTGATCGTGATGCGCTATGCTGGCACGCCACTGTCGCTGAATGTCGGCGCCGGATTCCTGATCGGTTTCGGTCTGTCCGGCTGTTCGTTTAATCTGGTGTTGTCCGCGTTCGGCAAGTTGCTGCCGACCGAATGGAGAGGCATCGCGCTTGGCGCCGGTACCGCGGCGGGCTCGTTCGGACAATTCGTGTTCGCGCCGTTCAGCGTTGCACTGATCGACAATTTCGGCTGGCAGCCGGCGCTGACCGTGTTCGCTGTGCTCATGCTGTTCGTGGTGCCGTTCGCGCTTGTGCTATCGACCCCGACCGGCGATGCCAACCCGGTTGCCGAAACCCACGATCAATCGTTCAGGAGCGCACTGGCGGAAGCGTTCGGTCATCGCTCCTATGTGCTGCTCGTGCTCGGCTTCTTCACTTGCGGTTTTCAACTCGCGTTCATCACCGCGCATCTGCCGGCTTATCTGGTCGATCGCGGCCTGCCGGCGCAAACCGGTGGCTGGGTGTTGGCCGCAATTGGTTTGTTCAACATCATCGGATCGCTGAGTGTTGGCTGGCTCTCGACCAAGGTTCCGAAGCGCTACATCCTGTCGTCGATCTACTTCATTCGCGCACTGTCGATCGTGGTCTTCATCTCCGTGCCGATGACAACGTTCTCGGCGGTAGCTTTCGGCATTGTCACCGGTGTGACCTGGCTATCCACAGTGCCGCCGACATCGAGCCTCGTTGCGCTGATGTTTGGCACCCGATGGCTCGCGACACTGTACGGCTTCGCCTTCTTCAGCCATCAGGTCGGCGGGTTCCTCGGTGCGCTGTTGGGCGGTGTGGTGTTCGATCATTTCGGCTCGTACGCGCCGGTGTGGTGGCTTTCGGTGCTGTTCGGCGTGTTGTCGGCACTGATCAACCTGCCGATCGTCGAGGCTCCGGTACAGCGGCCGGTTGCGCAGCCTACATAATCCGCTAAACCTCCTGAGGTCTTCAGCAGAAAACGCAGGGAGTTCAGGCGTGGCGACATTCAAGGCGATCCGCATCGACAAGGCCGAGAAGGGCACAACAGCCGCGCTGACCGAGTTCGACGAAGCCGAGTTGATGGACGGTGATGTCACCGTTCGCGTCGAATGGTCCACGGTGAACTACAAGGACGGTCTGGCGGTCACCGGCAAGGCGCCGGTGGTGCGGCGGTTTCCGATGATCGCAGGGATCGATTTCGCCGGCACGGTCGAGCAGTCATCGCATCCAGCCTGGAAGGCCGGCGACAAGGTCGTGTGCAACGGCTGGGGGATGGGAGAGACCCATCTCGGGGCCTATGCCGAGAAAGCCCGCGTCAAGGGCGATTGGCTGGTGGCGCTGCCCGCGGGCCTTACGGCACGCGACGCCATGGCGATCGGCACCGCAGGCTACACCGCGATGCTCTCGGTGCTGGCACTGGAAAAGCACGGCGTGACGCCGAAGGATGGCCCCGTGGTCGTGACTGGCGCGGCTGGCGGCGTCGGGTCGGTCGCGATCGCCGTACTCTCGAAGCTGGGCCATCATGTCATCGCCTCCACCGGCCGCATGTCGGAAGCCGGTTATCTGAAGGATCTCGGTGCTGCCGAAGTGATCGACCGCAACGAGCTGTCCGGGCCGGCCAAGCCGTTGGCGAAAGAGCGCTGGGCGGGAGGCGTCGACAGTGTCGGCTCCACCACGCTCGCCAACCTACTGTCGACGACGAAATATCGGGGTGCCATCGCTGCTTGCGGCCTTGCCGCGGGCATGGACCTGCCATCGTCGGTCGCGCCGTTCATTTTGCGCGGAGTGTGTCTCCTTGGCATCGACTCCGTGATGTGCCCGATCGAGCTTCGGAGAACTGCCTGGACACGACTCGCGAGCGATCTGGATCGGACAAAACTATCTGAAATTACTCATGAAATTGGCCTGGCTGAAGTGATCGAAACCGGCCCCAAAATTCTTGCCGGTCAGGTTCGCGGCCGCATCGTGGTAAAAATTCCTTAGGGATGTTCAGACTTTACCAACCAAGCTGCTCCAATGTTGCCACGGTTGGTATGGTAAGCAGCGGGTAAAGAACGTCGCCACCGGCGGTTGCCCGCGCTCAGTTTGTCGGAGTTGCATCATGCTCGCGCGTTTTCTGTTTGGAGCTCTGGTCACCGGTGCAATCGTGGCGCCCGCTATGGCCGGTCAAATGATGACGGCCGATGAGGCCAAGCGGTTCGTCGCCGGCAAGGTCTTCGCCTTCACCTGCTTCGATGGTACGCGCGGCGCTGGCCGGGTGTTTGAGGATGGCGGTGCGGCGGGCGCTGTGCAGTTCAGCGGTTCGGGTCCGGTACGCCACATGAGATTGCCGGGCAATACGCTTCAGGTACGCGGTCAGGCCGTCTGCGCGTCGATCAAGGGCATTCCGTTCGAGCCTTGTTTCAACCTCGACAAGAAGAACGACCGTAGCTTCCGCGGATCGGTCTCCGGTATGGGCTTCGCCTATTGCGACTTCAACCATCAGGGTGGCCGGCAGATGCTGCTGACGCGCGCTGTCGCGCGACCGCATACGCATTCCCGTCGGCATGGTGCGCGGACCGCCGATGCGTCGAATACCGAGATTACCGCGCGTGTCGAGACCCCACAGGTCGAAAGCGCCAAGATCGATCCGGTGAAGCCGGTTGCGAAATCCGATCCGGCCAAGGACGAAGGCGTTCCGGAGCTTCGCCGCTCGACCGAGTAAGCCCGGGTCGGCGGACAAGATTATCCAGCCATGAGCAGCATGCGACCATTCTCCGGCGCATGAGCATGGCTGATGCAAGCGTAAGCTGTTGATCCGGCACGAGTCCCAAGGCATGATCGGACGGAAAGGCATTTTGGCGGGATAATTTGCCGCCGGGCCTAACTCGCGAAATCGATCAATGTCCACGCATGTGAATTACGCCCTGATGCAAAGGGCCACCCGACGATGAAGAAGCCGGTGGTCGGAGTGATCGGGAATTCGCACCGTGTCGAAAACCGGTTCGCTGTCCAAATGGTCGGCGAGCGGAACCTGCGGGCGATCGCCGAGGTCGCCGGCGCGCTGCCGCTGATGTTCGCAGGCTGTCCTGAGATCACGGAGATTGGCGCGCTGCTGGATTCCGTCGATGGCATCGTTTTGACGGGTGCACGCGCCAATGTTCATCCGAGCCGCTTCAAGACCGCGCCTGATCCGAAGCACGAGCCCTACGACATTAGCCGGGACGATCTCGCATTGTCTCTCGCCGAGGCCTGTGTGGCCCGCGGTGTGCCGATCTTCGGCATCTGCCGCGGCTTGCAGGAAATGAACGTCGCGTTCGGCGGTTCGCTGCATCCCGAGATACGCGAACTGCCGGGGCGAATGAATCACCGGATGCCGAGGCTGGAGAACGGCGAGATCCATCCGGATCCGACCGTCATTTTTGCCGATCGTCACGATGTCAGTCTGATCAAGGACGGTGTGTTCGCGCGATTGCTCGGTTGCGAGACCATTCGCGTCAATTCGCTGCACGGTCAGGGCATCCTCGATCCCGGACAGCGCGTGATCATCGAGGGCGTGGCCGAGGACGGAACCATTGAGGCGATCCGTATTGCCGACGCGCCGTCGTTTGCGCTCGGTGTGCAATGGCACGCCGAATACGACCCGCAGCGGAATCCAATCAACCGGACATTGTTTCAGGCGTTCGGTGAAGCGCTGTTGGTTCGCCGGCGCGCGGCCTGAGCGTTCGCGCGCTCGCTTCGACTAAAGCATTACGACGATTGTCGATTTTCGCGTGTCGCTCGCGAACTCGTCATTTGCTGCCTAAAAATCTCCAAAACTTTGTACGGTTTTGGTCACGATCGACTCAATAATCGCCGCAACCCATTGCTGCAGCCTAACGGCTTCCCCGGCCGGATTCCTGCAGGTGGCGACCAAACCAGATCCTGCAAACATCTCATGGAGTGTCCCATGCGAGCGCTTTTCCTCGCGCCCATAGCCATTGCTATTTGTCTGAGCGCACCTGCGGCGCAGGCAGCCGACTCGCACGACATCAAGGGCCTGTACCTGATGACCGACTATCCGGCGGTCACCGTCAGGCCGGGTACGACCTCCACCATTCCGCTCCGCCTGCAAAACTATGGTCTCGCACCGGAGCGTTACCAGCTTTCAGTGACCGGCGTTCCGAGTGGCTGGACCGCGACGCTGCTCGGCGGCGGTCAGCCGGTTGCCGCGGCGATGCCGGGACCGGATGCCAACGTCTCGCTTCAGCTTCGTCTCGACGTGCCGAAGAATGCGAGCATGACGGCACAAACGCTGACCGTGAAGGCGGAAGGGCAGGGCAATGAGGCGAGTTTACCGGTCGCGGTGGCGCTGGCGAAGGAATTGCCGGCCAAACTGACGGTCGAGTCCAAGCTGCCGTCGCTGCGCGGCAGTCCGAAGTCCAACTTCGAATATACCCTGACCATCAAGAACGACAGCGGCCGCAATCTGGTCGCGAGTTTCGCCGCTGACGCGCCGCCCAATTTCGAGACCTCGTTCACGGAGGCCTACGGCACGCAGGAACTCTCCTCAATCCCGATCAATGCCGGCCAATCCAAGGACATCAAGCTCAAGGTACGGCCCCCCGGCACGGTGGATGGGGGACATTTTCCCGTTACCGTGACGGTAAAAGCCGAGGACGCAACGGCCAAGACCGACCTTGCGCTCGATATCGCGGGCCAACCGCAACTCCAGGTCGCTGGGCGTGATGGATTGTTGAGCGCGCGTGCCGTCGCCGCGAAGCAGACGTCGATCCCGATTGTCGTCACCAACAGTGGCAGCGCACCCGCCGACAACATCAAGCTGTCCGCCAGCGCGCCGACCGGCTGGAAGGTGACGTTCCAGCCCTCGACCATCGACCGACTGGTGCCCGGCAAGGATACCGAGGTGCAGGCGCTGCTCACGCCGAGCGACAAGTCACTTGCCGGCGACTACATGACGACAGTCACCGCCACATCGCGCGGCGATACGGCCTCCGGCCAGTTTCGCGTGACCGTTTCGACATCGACGGTCTGGGGTATCGCAGGTGCCGGCGTGATCGGCGTGGCACTGCTTCTGATGCTGGGCGCGGTTGCGAGGTTTGGACGCCGATGAGCGAAACAGCAAATGACATTGTCATCGCCGCCCGCGACCTGACCAAACGTTATGGTGACGTCAGCGTGGTCGATCGCATCACCTTCGACATCGCCAAGGGCGAGACCTTTGGGCTGCTCGGTCCGAATGGCGCCGGTAAGACCACGACCATTCTGATGATGCTCGGGCTGACGGAAATTTCCGGAGGGTCGATCCATGTGCTGGGTGACGATCCGGCGCGGGCGCCACTGCAAGTGAAGCGCAGGGTTGGCTATCTGCCGGATTCGGTCGGCTTCTACGATCACCTTACCGCGGTTGAGAACCTGGCTTATACCTCCAAGCTGATGGGGCTTCGACCCGCGGAACGAGCGCGGCGGATCACCGCCGCGCTCGCGCGTGTCCGGCTGCTCGATGTCGCTGACAAGCGCGTTGCCACGTTCTCGCGTGGCATGCGTCAGCGGCTTGGGCTTGCCGAAATCATCGTCAAGCAGGCCGAGATCGCGATCCTCGATGAGCCAACCTCCGGGCTCGATCCCCAGTCGACGATCGAGTTTCTCGGCCTGGTTGGCGAACTGAGAGCAGAAGGCGTCACGGTGCTGCTGTCCTCGCATATGCTTGATCAGGTGCAGCGGGTCTGTAATCGCGTCGCGTTGTTCCAGTCTGGGCGTATCGTGCTGATGGGTGCCGTTGCCGACCTTGCGCGCCAAGTGCTGGGTGCGGGCTTCGTGGTTGAGGTGGAGGCCGATGGTAGCGGACTGGACCGGCGGCTCGCCGCGATCCCGGGCGTCACCGGGGTCGAGACATTGGCGGCGGATCGCTTCCGGATGACCGCAGATCGCGACGTGCGGCCCGATGCGGCGCGCGCCGTCGTGGCCGCCAATGGATCGTTACGGCGCCTGTCGGTCGATGAACCGAGCCTCGAAGCCATCTATGCACGCTACTTCCAAAGCCAGGCCGGCGAAACACAGGGGGCGCGTCATGCGGCGTGAGGGCTCGCCTTTTCAGGGTGTCGGTGCGGTCGCTGTCAAGGAACTGGCAGACAACCTCTCCAGCGCTCGGATGTTCGTGCTGGAATGGCTGATCGTACTGACGGCGCTCGCCGCGCTCTACAGTGCGATCGACAGTCTGAGGCGGACCACGGCGCAGGATCCGTTCCTTCTGCTGCGGCTGTTTACGGTCAATCATGCGCCGTTGCCGTCGTTCGTAGCCATCCTCGGATTTCTGATTCCGCTGATGGCGATCGGGCTGGGCTTCGATGCCATCAATGGTGAACACAACCGCCGGACGTTGTCGCGGATACTGGCGCAGCCGATTTATCGCGATGCGCTTTTGATAGGCAAATTCCTTGCTGGCCTCGTGACGCTGGCGATGAGTCTCGCGGCGTTGTGGCTGATGGTGATCGGCCTCGGCTTGATCTTCCTCGGCGTGCCGCCGGGGGGCGAAGAGGTCGCCCGGTCGCTGGCCTTCCTGGTGATCGCGGTGTTTTACGCCGGCGTCTGGCTCGCGCTCGCGATGCTGCTGTCGATCGTGTTCCGTTCGTCGGCCACGGCGGCGCTGGTCGCGCTCGGCATCTGGCTGTTCCTCACCGTGTTGTGGCCGATGCTGGCGCCCGCGATCGCACAGGTGATTGCGCCACCCGATCCGCGCTATGCGTTGCTCGGGTTGCAAACGCCGGATACCGGAATCTGGACCCAGATGCTGTCGCGGATATCGCCGAACCATCTGTTCAGCGAAGCCATGGTGGGCGTGTTGTCGCCGACCACGCGAACGCTCGGGCCGGTGTTTCTCGAGCAGTTGCGCGGCGCGGTGATGGGCGCGCCATTGCCGCTGAGTCAGAGTCTGATCATCGTCTGGCCGCAGACCGTTGGACTGATCGCCGGCACCATCGTGCTGTTCGTGATCGGCTACATCGCGTTTCAGCGTCAGGAGGTGCGGGCCTAGGGCGATGCAGCTTCGGGTGATGGTGGCGTAGTCCGGCGGAACAGGATGCGCTGATATAGCCACCCGATCGCCACCAGCACGAGGCCAAGGCAGATGAACGACAGCGACCGGTAGATGCCGGTCAATGTCGACATATCGACGACGAACGCCTTCACGATGGTCAGTGCGATCACCACTGCGGACGCCAACCGCGCACGCTGCGAATTGACGATCACGCCGATGCCGAGCAGCGCAACGCCAAGCAGCAGCCACGCGATCGAATAGGTGTATTGTTCGGCGTCGGTGGTGCCACCGTGGATCAGGATCGGTCCGTGATAGAGGCGTCGTATCTCGAACCAGAGATAGGCCAGTGCAAGGAGAAGCGCGCCAGCGGCGATCGTGTTGCTGTAGCCCGCGCGGCGATGGCCTGCGACAGTATACGATAGCAGCCACGCAAGCACGGCCGGCATCGCGTAGCCCAGCAGCAGAAAATTGATGAAGCTGCCGCCGACGTCGATGCGCCAGATCATCGGATTTGCGAGGAAGAACAATCCGAACAGCACGGCAAGACCTGCAAACACCGTCAGCAGGACAGCACTGACATTGTGAACAATGCTGCCACTGCGTAACCGCAGCCGTTCCAGCCCGATCGCCATGGCCAGCGCGACGCTGACCTGCAGGCCGATCTCGGTGAGGTCTGCCGAAGCCCGGTAGATGTTGCCGCCGTTGACGAAATGGCGGATTTCGAGAAACGCCAGCAAGACCGTGAAGAGGATCGCTGCCGCTTCGATCATGCGCAGTGGCGCGTCATCGGCCCGGCGGCGCAGGAAGCGCGCACCGATCCAGAATGACAGCGCAGGGATACCATAGCCTGCCAGCAGCCAGTTGAAGATCGGCGTCGTGCCGACAGCATCGCCAGCTATGCGCGGTTCATAGCCGACGCGCGCTACGACGATCGCGGCGAGGATTGCGGCTATCCAGCGCAGGAACGGGATCGGCCGCTGCATCGAGATCCACGCTGTTCCCATCGACATCAAGGCGAGCGCGATGGTCAGCCAGCCCTTTTCGAGCGCAAAGGTGAATGCCAATGCGAGCGCACCAAGCGTGCCGGTCGCGAACAGCGCTGCGGAGATTGCGAGACCTGGGCGTGGATCGCGCTTGGCTAGTGCTTCGGTGGCGGCGCCGAACAGGGCCGCGAGGATGACGGCCATGATCGCAAACGGCACCGACCGGTCGAGATGCGCGATGCGCGCATAGAGTGCGATCAGCAGCGCCAGCGGCGTGAAGACACCGGCCGCTGACCACATCACGGGCACGGCCGCGCGGATCGAGCGGCCCTGGGCCAGGAAGCCCACCGCGCCAAAGCCGGCAGCGAAGATCCCCGCCGAAATCAGATGCAGTGATACCGATCCGTCCGTGGCAGTGGGGACGATGCCGGGTAACGGCCCGCCCGGCAGCACCAGCATGTCCGGATTGGCCCGCACCGCCCATTCGAGAAACACCGCTGCGACGAAGATGGCTGCTGCTGCAACCGCGCCGGTCGCGGCTTCGGCACGCCACGCAACGAATAAGGTGGCCGCCACCAGAATCCCGAATCCGATCATGGCGGCATCCGCGTGGATACTTGCGAGGACGATTGCAGTTGCAGCCAGCAAATAGGCGGCAAGCGAACCGGACGAGACCGGCTCGACCTTGCCAGCGTCGGCCGGTGGCCCGAACATGAAGCCGCACACCACCAGCAGCGCAGCCAGCACGAAGCCGGCGATGGCATGGAAGATGTGCGGCCCGACCATCGCGAGTCCGCAATCCAGGCACGGCAGCGTCCAAAGGATCGCGAACACAATGGTCGTGACCGCGAGCCAGCGCCACAGCCGCGCACGGGCCAGCGCGAAAGCGGCGGCGGTGACAATGGCGAGGTAGATATAGAGCACCCAGTAGTCCGGCTTGTCTGAAGAGACGAGGACTGGCGTTACGAACGCGCCGACGACACCAAGGCCAGCGAGTGCCGGTCCATGCAGCAGCGCGGCGGCGAGCGTTGCCATCGCGACAAGCCCGAGCAGCACGAAGGCCGTTCCGGGCACGAGAAAGTCGTACAATGCGTAGGCCGCGTAGATTGTCGCGAAAGCCACGGCGGTACCGGCAGCCGTCAGGATCGCCGGGATGTTGGCGATCGGCAACGGCGCGATCGTGGACAGGCTTTCCTTGCGACGTGTCCATTCGCCGGCGGCGAGCAATGCGAGCGCGAACAATCCGCCGAGAATAGTGCGCACACCGGGGCCGAGCAATCCCTGCTCGATAGAGTAGCGCACCATGAAGAAGCCGCCGAGCGCAAGCGTCAGTCCGCCGACCCAGACCACCCAGCGGGTGCCGAGGCGTTCTTCCAAACCGGGTGTGGCTTGCGGAAGCGATTGCGGAGCCGTTGCTTCAGGGGGCAGGGGTGGAGGACTCGCGGTTACCTGCTCGTCAGTCGGCGCGGCTGCGTCGTCTTGTTCGGCGACAACTGCGGGCGCCAGTGTTGGTTCAATGTCGACCGAACTGGGTGGCAGCGGTGAAACCCTTGCCTGTGCGACCTCGATTGCATCGAGCCGGCGCCGCAGCAACGCCGTCTCGTTCATGGCTTTCCGCGCGACGACGAATGCAACGATGGCGATGGCAATCGGAAGGAAGTCGAACGGAGAGTCGAACATGAGACCTCGAACTGCTGGGCAATCGGCAATGCTTTTACGGGCCAGAGAAGAAGATCTGGCGGAAGCCCCCGCGAGCCAATCCGCGGGCACTGCATTCTGGTGGTGTCAGGTTGGCCGGATAAAGTTCAAACGCAATGGCGGATTTCGAGGTTCAGGATGCAGCTATGAGCCACCCATGGCTATTCCAGATCGATCTGAAACGGGCGGCCCTCGATCATCATGTTGCCCGGGCCGATTTCGTCGATGGCGCGCAGCATCCGTCCGTCGCGACCGAGCGCCTTATCCGCCAGCGCCACGATCAGGCGGTTCGGTTGCGCAATCGGCGAAGCGGCGCGGATTTGCCTCGCGATAGAGGCTTCGTCGCGGTGTGGATTGAGTGCGCAGGCTGCGGTGAAGGCGCTCGCGGTCGAGCGGCTGATTCCGGCGTAGCAATGCACCACCAGTGGCGCCTTGCGGTCCCAGCCACGCACGAAGGTTAGTACCTGCATGACATGATCGTCGTTCGGTGCAACGAAGCCGTCCGTTGGCTCGTTGATGTCATCCATCGACACTTTCAGATGGTTAGCTTCGAGAATGGATGCAGGCCGCTGCACCTGAGCGACATTGGCCATCACAGTGAGGACATGGCTTGCACCCGTGATCCTCACGGTTTCAGGAAGCGCGGCAAGCGAGCAGACATGGATCATGAGTATTCCCAACGTTTCATGCGATTATAGACCCGCATGCCGTGGGACGAAAGTGCCGCAGGGCTCGGACAAAATGTCCGCGATCCGATGATCAGGCGTGCAGGGTTTTGAATCGCGCAAGGAACCGCTTCTCGGCCTTGCTGGCCGACCATGGCGTCAAGTAGTCCTCGACCATTGCAGCCGGCAGATCGGGATCACTGCCGAACAGCCGCTTGCTCTCGGCTTGGGAAAAACCTGCAAGGTGCGTCGCCTCGAGATAGGCAGCGCCCATATCTGCACCCTTGATCTGTCGCTCCATGGCTATGGGTAGCGATGCGGGTAATCCGAAGCGGACATGAATCGCTGCGAGCAGCCGCTTCTCCACCACCTTGTATGAACCACCGATCACAGCCTTGAACGGCGAAATCATGTCCCCGATCACGTATTCCGGTGCATCGTGCAGCAGTGCGGCCATCCGCACGCGCGTATCGACGCGCGGCGTATGCTCGCGCAACACCGCCTCGACCAGCAGCGTATGCTGCGCGACGGAAAAGATATGCGCGCCGTGAGTCTGTCCGTTCCATCGTGCGACCCGCGCAAGCCCATGCGCGATGTCACCGATTTCGATGTCAAGCGGCGAAGGATCGAGCAGATCGAGTCGGCGTCCCGACAGCATTCGCTGCCATGCGCGCATCGAGGCTTTCGATGTGGCTTTCGCAGTCATTTGGCCTTGAGGCGGGGTCTGCGCTTCAGGTGACTGCAGGTGTCGTGGCAATGGCAGGTCACGAGATGGTCGTTGACCATGCCGGTGGCCTGCATGAAGGCGTAGACGATGGTCGGGCCGACGAACTTGAAGCCGCGTGAGATCAAATCTTTCGATATCTTGACCGAAAGCGGCGTCGAAGCTGGCACGCTCGCGGTTGTCTTGAACTGATTGATCTTCGGCTTGCCGTCCATGAAGTCCCAGAGCAGGGCCGAAAAGCCCGGGCCTTGTTCCATGATCTTCAGATAGGACTTTGCGCTGTTGATAGTGCCCTCGATCTTGGCGCGATTGCGCACGATGCCAGTGTCGTCCATCAGCGCGTGGATTTTCTTGTCGCTATAACGTGCGATCTTCTCCGGTTGGAAATCATCGAAGGCGCGCCGGAAATTGTCGCGCTTGCGCAGGATCGTGATCCAGGAAAGGCCGGCTTGAAAGCCGTCGAGGATCAGTTTTTCGAACAACGCGCGGTCATCGTATTCGGGGACGCCCCATTCGGTGTCGTGATAGGTGACGTAAAGCGGATCGTCGCCGGGCCAGGGGCAACGGGTCAGGCCATCGGCGTGCAGGCGTGCGGCTCGGGTCATGCGACGGTCTTCTTCGGCAACAGCTTCAAGTCATCGGGATCGGTGAGGTGAATCGGAATGCCGCCCGCGATCAGCGGAAGTCCGGCGTCAAGCGCATCTGCGGTGCGGTCGAGCCGCAGCAACGCAAGTCCGTGGCCCGTAGCGGATGAACCCATGGTCCCCACGGTCTTTTCGCCGGCCACGACGCTTGCGCCTGGCTCCGGTGGCGCGCCATCGAGCGCAACCCGCACGATGCGGGTCCGCGCCGTCCCGCGATGCTCCATGCGCGAGACCACCTCTTGCCCGACATAGCAGCCCTTGTCGAAATCGACGCCGCGCAGACGATCCATGTTGGCTTCGTGTGGAAAGGCGTCGCCGTACATGAAGTCCAATCCCCCACGCGGAGCACCCACTGCGATCCGGTGCGCTTCGTAGTCGCTGCTTTCGGTCAGCTCGGCGCCGATGACGGCAGCCACCCGGTCCGCGAGTTCATCGGGCGCGAGGATGCGCCAGCCAAGCGCATCGCTGCGCGGATCGGCGAAGGTGAGGTCCGGCTTCATCACGGGTTCGCCATCCCACGCAGCCAGTACGCCCAGCGTGTCCGAAATATTGTCGACCGTGACCTTCGCACGCAGCTTGTAGAAGCTGAGTTTGTCGGTCAGCGATTGCGCGAGCGGCAGAGGACAATCGAGCAGGAAACCACCGCCATAGCCGGCCGGCGCTTCAGTGATGAGAAAATCGAAGGTGATCTTGCCTTGCGGCGTCAGCAGCGCGCCGAACCGGGCGAGACCTGGCTGGATCCGGTCCACATCCGTGGTCACGAGACCGTTGAGAAAATTGCGCGCGTCATCGCCACTGACCTTGACCACGCCCCGGTCGGGAAGAAACGCTGCTTTCATGATATCTTCTCTCGGTCCGCCACATTCTTGCCCGGTCTTGCGCAGTTTCCCCGAGAAATCTGCATGCCGGATTTCTCTTTGCAACGTAAGCCGCTAAGGTGCCGCCAACAAGGTCCGCGCGGCGCTGTGGCGTGTGGAAAACCGCTGTCGGGGAACGATGACCAAGACATTTGACGTGATTCTAAAGTCGGGCACCATCGTCAATCAGGACGGCGAAGGTGTCGGCGACATCGCCATCTCCGGGGGACGGATCGCTGCCATCGGCGGGCTTGGACAAGCCAGTGCAGGCGAGGTGATCGATTGCCGCGGGCTGCATATCCTGCCCGGCGTGATCGACACTCAGGTACATTTCCGCGAGCCGGGGCTGACCCACAAGGAGGATCTTGAAACCGGCTCGCGTAGTGCAGTGATGGGCGGTGTGACAGCAGTGTTCGAAATGCCGAACACCAATCCGCTGACCGTGACCGAAGAGACATTCACGGCGAAGGTGAAAGCGGGTCACCACCGCATGCATTGCGACTTCGCCTTTTTCATCGGCGGCACCCGCGAGAACATCAAGGACCTGCCCGAACTGGAACGCGCACCCGGTTGTGCCGGCGTCAAGGTGTTCATCGGTTCGTCGACCGGCGCTCTTCTTGTCGAGGATGACGATAGCCTCCGGAAGATTTTCAATGTGATCCGCCGCCGCGCCTCATTCCACGCCGAGGACGAATATCGCCTCAACGACCGGAAGAATCTGCGCATCGAGGGCGACCCGCGTTCGCATCCCGTCTGGCGCGACGAAATCACAGCGCTGCTGGCGACGCAGCGGCTGGTCAATCTCGCCCGAGAGACAGGGCGGCGCATTCATGTGCTGCATATCACGACCAAGGAAGAGATCGAATATCTGCGCGACCACAAGGATGTCGCTTCCTGCGAGGCGACGCCGCATCACCTGACCATGGCCGCGCCCGAGTGCTACGAGCGGCTCGGCACGCTGGCGCAGATGAACCCCCCGGTGCGCGACACCAATCACCGTGCCGGTATCTGGAAAGGTATCGAACAGGGCATCATCGATGTGCTCGGCTCCGATCACGCACCGCATACTCTGGAAGAGAAGCAAAAGACCTATCCGGCGTCGCCGTCGGGCATGACCGGCGTGCAGACGCTGGTGCCGCTGATGCTCGACCATGTCAGTGCAGGCCGTCTGTCGCTGGCACGCTTTGTCGATCTCACGAGTGCTGGTCCTGCGCGGCTGTTCAATATCGCCTGCAAGGGACGGATCGCGGCAGGCTATGACGCCGATTTGACCGTGGTCGATCTCAAGCGCACCGAGACCATCACCAACAAGTGGGTGGCGTCGCGTGCGGCCTGGACGCCCTATGACGGCGTCGCAGTGACGGGCTGGCCGGTCGGCACCTTCGTCCGTGGCCGCCGTGTGATGTGGCAGGGTGAGCTGACAACGCCATCCACCGGCGAGCCGGTGCGCTTCCTGGAGACGTTGAAGCCCTAAGGGCTGTGGCGGTTACTGCTTTGCCAGCGCGATCGAGAATTCGCCGTTGCGGACGCGGCCCGCGAGCCCCTCGACGAACTTGGCCACGGCATCCTCGCCGTAGGTGCTGACGAGTTCGGCGAAAGCTGCGAACAGGCTGGCCTGCGCCAGACAATCGCCATCCACGCCGTCATGCCGGGCTTCCGCCCATGCCTCGTTGAGATAGCTCAGCGCAGCTTGTTTCTGCTCCTGATCGGGTAGGGGATCGCGGGCAGGGCTGAATGCAAACGGCTGGCTCATGCAATTTCCGGCAATGGCTGGGGCGTTTCGAATGAAGCGCTTAACAAGCATGGTTTAGCACGCGAATCGGGGCTGGACAGGCAGTTCTTTAGGAAAGGTTAATGCGCCTCTGCGCATTTGATGAGGAATCCGGGATTTCTGAAAAATGTTGGCCGCGCAGCAGGTTCCGCGATCCGGAACGGCCGAGGGGTCGGTCAGTTCGCGTAGCGGGCCGTCAGGTCGCGGGAAATCTTCGAGCCTTCCGCGATATACCGGCGAATCGCGACGGTCGCTGCAGGGGTGCACACCCGATAGGTCTGTTGGAAGCCGTTATAGCCGCGGTTGAAGCCTGCGATCATCCTGGCGCGTCGCTCGCCCGACGGTGTTTCCGCGTCGATCAGCGCCTGCATTTCGTTGCGCCACTTGGCACCCTCGTTGGCACCGCAGATGCCGCGAAGGTAGTGCAAGGTGCCGAGGATTTCGGCCAGTCGCTGCAAATCCCCGTCGAACGGCGCAGCCCCTTCCTGCGCGCGGGCGGGAAGCGCGGCACACGCAGCAATCGCAAGAAGAACGGCAAAAATTGATTTGCGCATAAGGGGGTCCAAGCCGCCGAGATATGCCGTTTGAATGCGATGGAAGCAAGGCGAAGCGGTCGCCGGTAGGCATTCACGTTAATGTCGGGCTGCTTCAAACCCCCGCCAGCCGCCGGGCCGAATCGATGATGCTTTGCAGCCCGTCCGTGAGCCGCAGATCGCTCGGCAGAGCCGGCGTGACCCAACTGAAGGCGTCGAGTTCGTCGTTCAGGACCGGCTCTCCGGCGATCCAGCGGGCTGCGAACGACATCACCAAGTAATGACCCCGGCCGGGCTGATTCGGCAGGACTTCGCGCCATCCGGCCAAGTCGATGATCTCGATCTTGAGCGCGGTTTCCTCCCGGACCTCGCGATGCAGGGCCTCGGTCAGGGTTTCCCCGAATTCGACGCGGCCGCCGGGCAGCGAATGAAATCCCTTACCCGGTGAGCGCGCGCGGCGCACCAGCAGCACCTTGCCCTCGCGAAAAATCGCGGCACTGACGGCGAGCTGGGGTCTTTGGGGAGGCGCTGGCGGAACCACTGACATCAGTGGTTCATAATATAATCGACATCGGTTTCGCCACCCTGTCCGTTGATGATGCCGCCGGCCAAAGTGACCAGCGGCTTGACCCAGCCGGTTGCCTGGGTCGCAAGCGCCGCGCGGGTCTTGTTCTGATGGGCCTCCCTCATCGCCGAGGCAACGGCGGTGAGGATCGAGGTCATGGTGGTGGTCAGGTTGTCGAACTCGGCGCGAATGGCGGGGTCGGCGAGATCATAGGCTGCGATCGCGAGATCGCGGGCCTTGAAGTTCGAGGCCGTGAAGTGCTCCTGATAAGTCAGGGGCTGCCAGCTCAGAAAATCGTCGGCGCAATCCGGCATGTCCGGAATCATCTCAAGCAGCATGATGGCTTCGTTGAAATGGTTCAGATAGTCAGTCGCGAGGCCGGTTCGCGGGTTGATGTTGGCAGCCGACAGCTCCGCCGCCCAGCCGGTTTTGTCTGAACCGGCCTGTGTCGGATACGCCGGGGAGGGGGACGATTTGGCGGCCGTTGATGTCATCTCTCCCAGTGTTAACCTTTGTGGTTAAAACGGATTGAATACCTTACCTGTCTGGATGACGAAATGTGCGGTCGCTACGTAATTCTATCGCCACCCGATGCAATGCGTCAGGTGTTCGGCTATGCCGAACAGCCGAATTTCCCGCCTCGGTACAATGTTGCTCCGACACAGCCCGTCCCGGTGGTCATCCTCGAGAGCGGAGCTCGGCACTTTCGCTTGATGCGATGGGGACTGATTCCGGCCTGGGTCAAGGATCCCCGGCAGTTTTCTTTGGTCATCAATGCCCGGGCCGAGACGGTGCTCGACAAGCCGGCTTTCAAAAATGCGATGAAACGTCGCCGCTGCCTGCTTCCAGCCGACGGTTACTATGAATGGCATCAGTCCGCGGACCGCAAGCGGCCGTTCTTCATCCGGCCGCGCGACGGCGCACTGATGGCCTTTGCCGGTCTTGCCGAAACCTGGGTCGGACCGAACGGCGAGGAGCTCGATACCGTCGCGATCGTGACGGCTGCGGCTCGCGGCGGTCTTGCAACACTGCATTCGCGGGTGCCGGTGACGATTGCGCCGGAGGATCACACACGCTGGCTGGACGGCAACGCTACGGATGTCGGTGAGGTCATGCCGCTGCTCCGGGCGCCCGCCGATGGCGAATTCATCTGGCACGAAGTATCCATACGCGTGAACCGCGTCGCCAATGACGATGCTCAGTTGGTGTTGCCGATTTCGGCGCAGGAGGCGGCCGAAGAAGCTCGCAAGCCCGAGAAAAAGGCTGCGACTCGGAAGCCGACCGCTTCCGCATCGGCAGACGATGGGCAGGGATCGCTGTTCTGAGATCGACTAAGGTGTCGGCGCGCGGCCATCGAGCCACTTGGCGAATACCACACGATCTTGATCGTAATAGCCAATCGATTGATAGAATGCGTGGACCTTAGCGTTGTCGCCGCGCACCATCAGTTGCAATTTCTCGATACCACGAGCGCGCAGCCAGTTCTCTGCCGCATCCATGATGGCGCGGCCATAGCCCTTGAAGCGCCGATCGGGATCGACGGTGACGTAATAGACCCAGCCGCGGTGACCGTCATGGCCGACCAGTACCGAGGCGACGAGATCGTTGCCATCGCGGCCCAGCAGGATCGTCGAATTGATTTCCTTGCGAGCCAGCGCGATATCGGCGGCTGGATTATTCCAGTCGCGTGTCGAGCCGCAGCGCCGCCACAGCGCAATGACATCGTTGACGTCGGCGTCTTCGATTTCGGCGATGGACAGTGTGTTGTCGGTCATAGCACCTTGCCCGGATTCATGATGCCTTGGGGATCGAACATCGCCTTGATCCCGCGCATCAGCTCGATCGCAGTCTTGTCCTTCACATCTGGCAATTCATCACGTTTCAGCACGCCGATGCCGTGCTCGGCGGAGATCGAACCGCCCATCCGTAGCACGATGGCGAAGACCACGGCATTCACCTCGTGCCATCGGTCAAGAAAATCCTTCGTCGTCGTGCCGCTCACGGGCTGGCTGACATTGTAGTGAATATTGCCGTCGCCGAGATGGCCGAACGGCACTGGGCGTGCCCCTGGTATGAGCTTAACGACCGCGGCATTGGCTTCCTCGATGAAGGCAGGCACGGCCGCCACCGGCACCGAGATGTCGTGCTTGATCGAGCCGCCTTCCGGCTTCTGCGCCGGGGAGATCACTTCGCGCAACTTCCAGAACGCAGCGCGTTGCTGAAGATTGGCGGCGATCACCGCATCGTCGACGATGCCATCTTCCATGCCGCGCCCGAGGATCGTTTCGAGGGTGGCGCGGGCATCGTCACGCGACGACGACACTTCCATCAGCACGTACCAGGGATGTCGGCTCTGCAGCGGGTCGCGGATGTCGGTGCCGTGCTTGACGCACATGTCGATGCAGATTTCGGCAAGCAGTTCGAAGCTCGTCAGGCTGCCGGCTGCTTCAGTCTGCGAGATTGCGAGCAACTTCAGCGCGTCGCTTGGCGTCTTTAGCCCGACGAAGGCCGTTTCCACGCTGCGTGGTTTGGGAAACAGCTTGAGAACAGCCGCAGTGATGATGCCGAGCGTCCCTTCGGCGCCGATGAACAGATTGCGCAGGTCGTAACCGGTGTTGTCTTTCTTCAACTTCGACAGGCCGTTGAGAACACGCCCATCCGCGAGTACGACTTCCAGGCCAAGCGCCATCTCACGCGCCACGCCGAACGCCAGCGCACCCGTGCCGCCGGCGTTGGTCGATAGATTGCCGCCGATGGTGCAACTGCCCTCGGCGCCGAGCGACAGCGGGAAAAACCGGTCGGCATCGCTGGCGCGCTGCTGTGCTTTTTGCAGCACCACGCCGGCTTCGACCGTCATGGTGTTGGATGCGACGTCGACCTCGCGAATTTTATCCATCCGCCGCATCGAGACCACGACTTCGCCGTTGTGCGGCGTCTGCCCGCCGACCAGGCCGGTGTTACCGCCCTGCGGCACGAGCGCGATCCGCTGCTCGGTCGCTAATTTGCAGATCGCCGAGACCTCCGCGGTCGAGGCCGGCTTCAACACCAGCGGCGAGTGGCCGTGGAACAGGTTGCGCTCTTCGGTGACGTATTGCGCGAGTTCACCTGCGTCCGTCACCGCGTACTTGTCGCCGACGATCGTCTTGAAACGCGAAATCAGGTCGGAGGACAGCGGCGGCAGCGCGGGCTTTGGCGGAACGATGTTCATGACTCTCTTGTCCGATTGTCTTTGATCTTGCATTGATCAGGTCTGCGGCACGGCGGCGCGGCGCAGCCGATCGTTGATGGCTTCGCCGAGGTCATCGTTGGGCACCGGCATCACGGCAATAGTAGACGCTTGCTTGTCGTCGAGGGCGCGCAGATAGCCGAAAAGATGGGCCGCGGCCTCGGTGAGGTCGCCGCGTGCGGACAGGTTCATCGCGGCAGCGGCCCTGTCGAAACCCGCAGGCATGATCGGGCCGAATGCCAGAAGCGCCTCTCCGGGCTCGATATTGACGGCATTGAGTCGGACCCGGGTGCGTGGTGCGTAGTGCGATGCCAGCATTCCCGGCGCCAGCGGCTGGTCGCTGTCCGCTTCGGGATCCTCGGGCGGCCGCAGCAGCGGGCGGCCGAGCACGCGTTCGATGGCCGTACGGGGAACGCCACCTGGACGCAGCAGCATGGGCGTCTCGAAACAACCGACGATGGTGGATTCGACGCCGACCGCGACCGGCCCACCATCGACAATGAGATCGATCCGCCCCGCGAGGTCGCTCTGCACGTGCGCGGCGGTCGTTGGCGAAACGTGCCCCGACAGGTTGGCGGACGGCGCGACAACGGCGCCGCCGAACCTGCGTAGAAGGTCTTGGGCAACCGGGTGGGCGGGAACCCTGATGGCCACGGTGTCGAGGCCCGCAGTGGCAAGATCGGCGACCTGGCAGCGTGGGGCCTTGGGGAGCACCAGGGTCAGCGGGCCCGGCCAGAAGGCGTCGGCCAGCGCAAGGGCGGTTGCATCGAAACGAGCGATCCGCTGCGCGGAGGAGAGGTCGCTGACATGGGCGATCAGCGGATTGAAGGCGGGCCGGCCCTTGGCCTGATAAAGCCGTGCAATCGCCTCCGCATTGGCGGCGTCGGCGCCGAGCCCGTAGACCGTCTCGGTCGGGAACGCGACCAGCCCGCCGTTCCCGAGCCTCCGCGCGGCGGCCGCCACGGCGGCCTCTCCTGCCGGCAGAATCTCGGTTTTCAGGCCTACAACCACTGGAATTTAGATCCTCGATTCAGCGTCTTGCGATGTGCGAAACCCAAGGCTATAAGCCGCGTCTTGTCGGAGTGTGGCTCAGCCCGGTAGAGCACTGCGTTCGGGACGCAGGGGTCGCAGGTTCGAATCCTGCCACTCCGACCAGATTTCATTAGATTTTTTCTTCTGAAGGCTGGTTTCTCCCGAGTCAACCACCGATTCGGCCACCGAAATATACCGATCTTTTGCTCGATGCCGGTTGCTGCGCCCTGGAGATAGTCGGGGTGATGGTGACCATAGGTGCCTGCCGGATCCCTCTGGGGGTATGCCCTAGGCGAGAGATGGCGCCGGATGAATTCCGCAACGCCATGCGTCATCTTGCCGGTGATGCCAGTATCACCGTAGGGCTCGCTAGCGATATTTCGGAAATGGCGGTGACGTCGGTATCGTCGCTGGTGATCAAGCCGCCAACGCTGCTCGTCGCAATCAATCGGAAAGCCTCGTCGCTGCCGTTGCTCCGGTGACCATCTGGTGCCCCTTCTTGAGGGCGCCTCGGTTGCCATCGGTTGCGAGGACGAAATCATCGATCGGCACTCCCACGCGATCGTGCTTGGTCGCGTCGTTCATATCGCAGCATCGGAGGCAAACGCAGCGCTTGGCTATTGGCGCTACGTTGCAATTGAACGCGGTAGCGATCTGTCGCGGATCGCGGACATCGAGTCGCCGACGGTTCGTGGACTTGTAGATTAGCGGAGATTGTTCAGTCTGAAGTGGATCTTTACAATCCGAGTAGCAACGTTGCACGCGATGCGCCGGCGGAGGTCAACGCCTCGACGCAGTATTGAGCATGAAGGTTCGTATTGCTAATTTTAGTCTCTGTTTTAAATAGTTAGGTGGCTATGCGCTTTCGGGCGCTATCGATCCTCTCGCTGGAGAATCTGATATGCATACGAACCGGATTTCGGCAGAGGTCCTTGAAGCCAGTCTCCGTCGACGCGGAAGCAAGCATATCTTTCTCGATCTCAATCCGCACCGCACGGCCCATCTCGTTATCGATCTCCAGAACGGGTTCATGCGCGAGGGAGCGCCTGCTCTTGTACCAAATGCAGCGAAGATCGTTCCTAACGTTAACCGGATCAGCAATGCGATCCGTACCGCAGGAGGACACAATGTCTTTTTGCGGTTCACCTGTGACGAAAGAGAAAGCCGCAATTGGTCAGTGGTGGATACATACCTGACGAAAGAGCGGCGAGATGTCTTTCGACAGGCGTTTACTCGTGGAAGCAGTGACTGGCAACTCAGCGATGCCCTGGATCGTACCGACGACGATGTAGTGCTCGACAAGACACGCTACAGCGCCTTTGTTCAGGACACGTGTTCCCTGCCCGAACTGCTAATGGCGCGCGGTGTTGATACCGTCATTATCACCGGCACAATGAGTAATTGCTGTTGCGAGTCTACGGCGCGTGACGCAATGCAAATGAATTATCGCGTTATTTTTGTGGAGGATGCCAATGCGGCCCTCACTGACGAGCTTCACAACGCGACTCTGAACAACATGGCGTCGTTGTTCGCTGACGTGATGCCCACCGACTTGGTCATCGAGCGGCTCGCCCTGCATGAGCAACATCTAAAACTTTCTGGTTCCGACGTTGGCACCTGATTTCAGTAGAGTTGCCGGAAAAATATGCGCTTATCGCGAGAGCGACGAACGGAGCGTATCCGGGTCCATGCGGGACTTGGATACGCTCCGAGGCGTGCATATGCAGCGAGCCGCTTGAAGAAAGCCCGACTTTCGCGCGCTCTATTCGTATTTGCCGATCTTTTTCAGGGCAGCGTCGACATAAGTCGTGTTGACGACCTTGCTGAGGTCGATCGGTTCTTTCATGCGTTTGGCATCGACGAACCACTGCATATCCTTCGCCATGCCAGCGACGTTCAATGTGCCATTCGGATTGAGTCCGGGGAATACCATCTTGTCGTACAGCGCGGTATTCTTGGCAGCGGTGTTTTTCGTCAGGATTGCGACGAGTTCGGCTTTCGGTGCCTTGCCCCTCAGCACGTCATTGTAGAAGCGGACACCTTTCAGATAGGCCACCATGAAGCGCTCGGCGACTTGCGGCCGCCTGGTTAGGCTCGGACCGTACATGAGGTTGGCATATTGCTGCGACGGATAGACGGCGTCGCCGCGTCTCCACACCACAGCGACATTCTGCTCGACAGCAACGGTCACGAGCGGCTCTATCAGGATTCCAACGTCGATGGCGCCGGTGCCGAGGCTTGTCACGACGTCCGGAAAGGAGAGCGAAATGATCTTGAGTTCGCTCTCCTTGACGCCGCCGGATGACAACAGGTGATGCACGGTCACTTCGTTGCTCGCGCCTGCATTATAACCGGTTGCGGCAAGGGTGTGCCCGCGCAGATCTGCGGGCTCTTTGATCTTGTCGGCCAGCGCCTTGCGAACCATGAATGCCGAATAGCCGAAACCCGGACTGGTATTTCCAGAGTCGGCAACGATTTCGATCGGAAGGCCTTGCTTGATGGCGTTGTAGATGCCGACGGAAGGAGATCCTCCTGCAACATCGAGTTTCCCACTTGCGAACGCCGTGGTCACATCGGACGCCGAGCCAACAACTTCAATATCGATATCGATTCCTTGTTCGGCAAAATATCCCTTCTCTTTCGCAACGAAGATTCCGGCGTCCGAAATGCCTTTGAAGGAGCCGATGCGAACGAGATCGTTCGCATCTGCCGTCTGGGGTAACGTCAAAAGAATAGCCAGGAGCATGGCGCTAAGCGCGCCGCACTTACGCAAATTCATAATTCCTCCCTCGGAAATTACCGCTCAGCATATCTGCCGAACGTGTGCCCATTTCGAGAAACTTCTTGTTGGCATCAATTCAGGCTCGTCCCCGATTTCAGAGGGTTGCTCGAGCTTGCTTGAAGCGTATGGACGATGTGTTGACTTGTCAACAATTTCGAAAAAGCCGACGGGTTGCGCAAAAATGCGATTACCTGCGACAAATCCTGTCGCAGCCAGCTTCGTCACGCCCGTGTTCGCACAGCGGACAGAGACCGCTGTACGGTGCGGTCGACCATTGGTGGCCGAGAAATTCCGGCAAATCGGAGGAGGCGCCCCGCGACCCCACGCGACCCGGGTCCGTCTCAACTCGTTTCGCGGACCACGAAATCGATTAGGTCGGTGGCAATGATGTCGTCCGGCTTGCCGCTGCACCAGTGAATGAAGGCGGTGAGATCGGTCGAGATGCCACCGTGAATTGCGCCCGAAGCGTTGAACATGAATGTGCCCTCGCGCGCCGCGATCTTGCCTTGCGTGTCGTAATAATGTCCCTTCATCAGATAGACTTCCTCGCCCAGTTCGGGCGCGCGTCCGACGATCTTCCAGGCCTTGCCAGGCGGCGCGATGAAACGCGCGATAATCGTCAGGCCATGTTCGTCCTTGCGCAACACGCGACGGAAGCGGCCGTATTCCTTCCCATCGACCCACTTGATGTTGTAGCTCGCCGGTTCCCAAGGACTGTCGTCTGGTCCGACCTCGAAAGATTTGTCATGCATGGTTTGTCCTTCATCGTTTGAGCGACGTAAACGCGAGCCGTCTAAAGCTGCGACGGCGGCAAGTGAACGATCAGACCTTCCAACGTGGGGGCCATGATGATCTGGCAGGCAAGACGGCTGCTATCGCGCCGCGGCGCAGCGACGTAGCCCAGCATCTGCTCTTCCATGTCGCGGATCGGCGCCACTTTGGAAATCGATGCGTCGTCGAGATAGACGTGACAGGTGGCACAGCAGCATGCTCCGCCGCACTCGCCAAGAATGCCTGCAATGTTTTCCTTAAGCGCGGCGCGCATCAGCGTTTCGCCGTCGGGCACCTCAACGGTGGATGCTGTTCCCGACGAATTTACGAATGTCACATCTGGCACTGACTGTCCTTCCTGCAGATTTGCTGCCAATGCTCGGCAATTTCGTGTTACGGTCAAACGAGAATTTTTGCTCGTTTCATAAGCTCACCTTATGCACATTAGCTTGCGTCAACTTCGCGCCTTCCTCGCCGCTGCCGAGACTGGAAGCTTCACGCGCGCGGCGCGGCGGCTGCATCTCAGCCAATCCGCGGTGAGCATGGTGATCCGTCAACTCGAATCTGAAATCGGTCTCGAACTGTTTGACCGTGCGCGTAAGCGCGTGACGCTCACCGAGATGGGGGCCGAACTGCTGCCGATTGCGCGCCGGATGATGGATGACACCGACAGGATTGCGTTGCGCGCCTCCGATATCCGGCAACTGCAGCGTGGGTCGCTCCGGATCGGCGTGCCGCAAGTGATGGCCTGTACGCTGATCCCGCCGGTACTGACGGCATTCTTGCGGCGGTATCCGGCGGTTTCGGTAAAGCTGCTCGATACGACGCTGGACGATATCCCGGCTGCGGTGTCGCGAGGCGCGGTGGAGTTCGGAATCGGGCCGGACCGGCCGAGCGATCCTGGCATCGAGCGCAGTTTTCTCCGCAATGTTCCGATTCATTTTGTCTGCGCGGTGACGCATCCGGCCGCGCGGCGGCGATCGATCGCCTGGAGCGCCACGCGCGATTATCCATGGATTTGCTATCCCAGCACATTTAGCGAGGATATCCGCGGCGCAATGTGGCAGCGTGGGCGTAAGCAGCGGTCGGAGGATGCGACCATGGTCGAGCATCTGACCACGGCTCTGGCGCTAGCAGGGCAGGGCGGCGGCGTGACGACGGCGCCGGACTATGCCCGCGCGCTCCAAAAGGATTTTCGTGTAAAGTTCATTCCACTCGTTGATCCGGCGATCGAGCGCGCTTTCTACATCTATAAGCGCAACGGAAAGGCATTGTCGCCAGCCGCACGCGGATTCCTGGCGCTACTGCTGAAAACATACGCCGAAGCCAGATAGGCCGGATGTCTCATTGCGGCGTGGTCGCTCCGATGGTGCGGCCGATCGCAGTTGGTGCGCGCGGCGATGACCGCGCCCCGTCAGGTTCCTCCTGCCTTCTTCCACGGAATAACCGCGCGCTGCAGTCGTAGCAGGAGCAATTGAAAGCAGTAGCCGAGAAAGGCGACGACGATCAGCCCGACATACATGTCGCGCACCTCGAATACCTGCCAGGACTGCCAGATCATGTAGCCGACGCCGACTTGCGTGCCGAAATTCTCGGCAATCACCACGACGATCAGGGCCATGCCGAGTCCAAGTTGCAGGCCGGTGAAGATGAACGGCAGCGCGCCGGGTATGGCTATGGTGCGATAGGTCTGCCAGCGGCTCGCCTTGAAATTTGAGGCGACGTCGAGGTAAATTTTGTCGATATTGACCACGCCGGCCAGGGTGCTGAAGAACACCTGGAAGAACACGGCGATGCCGACGATCACCCATTTCGAGGTGTCGCCGATGCCGAAAATCATCATCACCAGCGGAAACAGCGCGATCTTCGGGATCGGGTAGAGCGCGGAAATCGCAGGTTGGACGAACATCCGTATGACAGGCGACAGCCCGAGCAACACGCCGAAGATCAGGCCCGGAATGGCGCCGAGCAGCGTACCGATCAGCACGCGAGAGACCGTCCAGGCGATGTCGATGAATATCTGGCCGGAGTGGATCAGCGTAATCAGCTCGACGATCACCGAAGACGGTGCGGGGAAGAAGCGCGCATCGAGCAAATGCCCGCGCACCAGCGCCTCCCAAAGCAGCAGAATGACGATAGGGGAGGCGATGCTGGCGAAGGCGTCAGAGCGCAACAGGCGGCTCAAGGGCGATGCCGTCTTGTCCTGATCGGCGGTGATGCGCACCATATCGTTGGATGAAACGATCATTGTCCCGTGACCTCCTCCCGCAGCAGCATCCAGATATCCCGCCCGAGCTTGCCGAAGGTGGGGTCGGCCTTCAGGTCGTAGACCCGGCGTGGCCGCGGGAAGTCGACCTTGAATTCCGCCTTGAGCGTGCCGGGCCGGCCCGACATCACGAGCACCCGGTCGCTCAGCACCAGTGCTTCGTCGATCGAGTGGGTGATGAACACGACTGTCTTCTGCGTCTCGCTCCAGATTCTCAGCAGCTCTTCCTGCAGCAGCGCCTTGTTCTGCTCGTCGAGCGCGGCGAACGGCTCGTCCATCAGCAGGATTTCCGGATCGTTGGAAAATGCACGTGCGACGCTGGCGCGCTGCTTCATGCCGCCGGACAATTGATGCGGGTAGGCATCGGCAAAGCCATCCAGCCCGGCGAGCTTCATGAAATGATCGACAGTTCGGTCGATTTCGGTCTGCGGAACGTTGCGCAGTTTCAAGCCATAGGCGACGTTGTTGCGGATCGTCATCCACGGAAAGATCGACGACTCCTGAAAGATCATTGAGCTCAGTGGAACGGCGGGGTTGTCGCGCGAGATCAGCACCTCGCCCTGGGTTGGCGCCTCCAGCTCGGCAAGAATGCGCAGCAATGTCGTCTTTCCGCATCCGGACGGACCGACGATGCAGATAAACTCCCCAGCATCGACCTCCAAATTGACGTTGGTCAACGCGGTGACTTTGGTCTCCCCGAGTGAGAAGGATTTTCCGAGATTGCGGATGCTGATCTTACCGGCAGGCTTGCCGGAATTTATTACGGTCTGGGGGCGTTCAAGCGGCACGTGACAAAACTCCGAAGGTCAGCGGTTCGGTTCTGTGTCGAATCGGCTCAACCGGAATGCATCGATCGGGGTCGAGGTCTTGCCGTCGATCATCATTTCGGTAATGAGCTCACCTGTCACCAGTGAATGCGTGACGCCGACGAAATCATGTCCGGTCGCGATCAGAAAGTTGTCGAGCTTTTCCGAGCCGCTGATAATGAATTCGCCGTCGGCGGTGCGCGGCCTGACGCCGGCCCAGCTGCGCAGGACGGACAGGTGCGCCAGTGCGGGAACCAGTTCAACGCACCGCCGTGCGATGTCATGGATGTTCTGCTCGCGCGCGGTGACATCGAAGTCCGCATATTCGCTGGTGCCTCCGCAAAGGATTTGGCCATGCGGCGTCGGCCGGATATTTGTGCCCCCGGTCTGTTGCGGGCCCGGTTTGTGCAAGGAAGCGATACCATGACGCAGCAGGCCAGCTGGTGCATTCAGCAGCATGATCTGCCCCTTGCGTGGCGCCACCGGCACCTCGACGTCGGCCATCTTTCCGATAGCCTTGCACCACGCGCCGGCCGCATTTACGACCCACTGTGCCTTGTAGCTGCGCCCGCCGGCCTGAACGCCGACGGCCTGCCCTCCGGCAACATGGACGGCGGTGACAGGCGTATGCGTATAGATCGATGCGCCGAGGCGCTTGGCGGCTCGCGCTAGTGCGTAGGTCAATTTGATCGGCATGGCATTACCGCCGATCGGGCTCCACGCCGCGCCGATCACCCGCGGTGAAAGGTTTGGTTCGACATCCCTGATCTCGGCCTGATCGAGCAGGCGAATTTCAATACCGCGCTTTTGCAATCGTTCGACGAAGTCGTGCATGTAGCCGAGATCGTCCTCCGAATTCGCCGTGATGATCCGGCCGCTGGTATCGAGTTCGATATCCTCGCCGGTCTCATCGGCGAAATCGATGAAACGCTGGTCGTTGCGTAGCCCGCTCTCGATCGGCAACAGGTGCGACCATACCCAAATCGAACGTAAGCCCATTGACGCGCCGGAGGCGCCGGCGGCCAGTGGACCTTTTTCAAACAGGCCGACCGACATGCCTCGCTTGGCCGCGTGGTAAGCGATGGCCGCTCCGATAACGCCGCCACCGATCACTGCAACATCGAATCCGGAGATTTCCGTCATTCGGCAGCATCCTGGTTAAGCAGCGCAGACATCGGAATCGGCTTGACCGGAGGCCGCACGCTAAACGGCGCGATAGCCTCCTGCGGACGCCCGGTCAGCCGCGCGACGACCTCCACCAGCGTGGGGCCGCAAATCCGCGATTGGCACATGCCCATGCCCGCACGTAGCGAAGGTTTCAGTTCCATGAGCGAAACCGCGCCTTCGCTGACAGCCTTGCGGCAGTCGCCGTAGGAAGCTTCCTCGCATCGGCAAATCACCGTGTCGTCGGTCATTCGCTCGAACAATCCCGGACGCGGCGCTGATAGGCCGTCGAGCACGGTACGGAAACGGCCGAGTTGATGCAGCCGTTTCAGAATCGGCGCAGCTTTGTGATGGAAACTACTATCGTCGATCTTTTGCAGGCGCCATGCCGCGCGCAAGCCAGCGAGACGGCCTTCCTCCATCGCGACCAGCGACCCGGCGACGCCGGAGCCATCGCCTGCGACGAACACTGATTGAATGCTGGTCTCCCGGTAACGATCATGCGTCGGAATCCAGCCACCAAGCTGGGCATCGTAGCGATGCGCGCAGCCGATCAGCCGCGACAGTTCGGTGGAGGGTACCAGACCGTAACCGAGACAGATCGTATCGACGTCAAGTGTTCGCTCGCTGCCCTTGATCGTGCGCCAATCGCGATCGACACGTCCGATCACCGCGGCTTCGACCTGATCCGTGCCGCGCGCTTCCAGCAAGGTCCAGCCGCGCATCAGCGGAATTTTGCGGCGGGCAAGCTGGGTGACGTAGTCGATGCCGTCGAACAAAAGCTCCCATGGCCCCATCGCCATGGGCATCAGTTCGAACAGGTTCGGGTTAGCTAGTTCCAGCACGGCGACGACGTCGGCGCCGGCTTCGGCGAGTTGGTTGGCCAGCACCAGATTGAGCGGGCCGGTCCCGGCCAGCAGGACACGCCGGCCGGCCAGCACCCGCTGGCTTTTCAGCAGGGTCTGGACGCCACCCGAGGTGAAGACGCCCGGCAAGGTCCAGCCGGGCAGGGGTACCGGGCGATCGTAAGCGCCGGTCGCAAGAATGATGGCATCGCTCTTGATATTCCATGACCGGTCGTCGCGATAGCATGCAAGGTGATCCGGTGCGACGTTCCATACCGTGACGCCGTTCTCAATCCGGATATCGGCGGCTGCAACCGCTTCCAGCAGTCTGCGTCCGCGAGTGTAGTCGCGGCCCATTCGGCTTTTATCGACAACGCGGAACGACGCAGGCGGTTGCCGGAAGATCTGGCCGCCCGGCTGCTCGTTCTCATCGAAGACCACGGCATCGACGCCGGCAGCTTTGGCTTCCAGCGCTGCGGCCAAGCCTGCGGGGCCTGCGCCGACAATGGCGAGTTCGACGTGATTGGCAGGCATCGTCAGTACTCGCCGATGCCGTGCTGCGTCTTGACGGTCATGCCCGCGCGAGCCGGCGTCATGCAGGCGCGTGTATTGATGACGCCGTCGATCATCATGCGGCATTCCTGGCACACGCCGATGCCGCAATAGAGCGAGCGCGGCTCCTTGCGCTTGGTCGAATAACGCAAGGTGCGATGGCCGGCTGCGATCAAGGCTGCCGCGACGGTCTCGCCCTCGAACGCGATGATGCTCTCGCCGTCGATGGTGATGCGGAACTGTGCGCCGCGCTGGATGCCACTATCGATCCGGGCACTTGTGTTTGTCGTTGTCATGTCCGGTCCACCGCGACACGGCCGCGCAAGATGATCTGTTCAATACAGGACTTGTCCTGCAAGAGCGCGATGTCGGTGAGGGGATCGCCGTTGATCAGCAGCACGTCCGCCGAGAGGCCGGGCGCGATGCGGCCGGTTTCTGCACCCAGGCCGATCGCGGCGGCAGCATCGCTGGTCGCCGCCACCAGCATCTGCTCCGGCGTGTAGCCAAGCTCGACCATCAGGGCGAGTTCGACGGCGTTGTCGCCATGTGGCGCGTGCCGTCCCGCTGAGTCGGTGCCATAGGCGATACGCACGCCGGCAGCCCGGGCCATACGCACGGTGGCCTTAGCGGCCTCATAGGCTGGACCACACTTCTCCTGCCAATGCGCCGGCAGGTTCAGCGCACGGCCACGTGTCACGACACCGTGGAAGAACGATAGCGTCGGCATCAGGATCGCCCGGCTGCGCAGCAGCATTTGCAAGCCCTCGGCATCCATGAAGGTACCGTGTTCCAGCGTATCGATGTCGGCGCCGAGCGCGCGTTTGATGCCTGCGGTGCCTTGGGCATGGCAGGCGACGTGACGCTTGAGGTTGTGCGCCTCGTCGCAAATCGCGGCGATCTCGGTTTCACTGTAGGTCACCCAGTCCGAATCGTCGCCTTCCGATGCGATGCCGCCGGTGGTCGCAATCTTGATGAAATCGACTCCGGCACGAACATGACGTCGCACCGCCTGCCGCACCGACGCCTCGCCATCGGCGGTGTCTTCCGGCTGCCTTGGATAAATCAGCGGCCGGAACAAATCGAAGTGACCGCCGGTCATGTCGACGACGCCTCCGGTGAGGATGCGAGGACCTTCGATCAGGTTGCGGTCGATGGCGTTGCGTAGTGCTACCGAGGCGTTGGAGCCCATGTTGCGCAGCGTGGTGAAGCCTGCTTCCAGCGTCAGGCGGGCATTGTATGCCGCGTAGAATGCCATCAGCGGTTCTGGTGTCCTCACCACGTAGCCGGTGCGATCGGGCACCGCGGGACTTTCGAGATGGACGTGGGTGTCGATCAGGCCCGGCATCACTAGTCGGTCGCCGGCTTTGATCCGTCGCGCATCCGGTGCCGCGGAGCCAGAGCCCACCCATGCGATACGGCCACCGTCAAGATAAATATCGACCCGTTCTGGCAGCACCTTGGTGCCATCGAAGCAGCGGGCGCGCTCGATCAGGATTGGGCCTTCGGCCGGACTCATTTATAGACTCCAAGCTTGCCGATGACGGCATCAACATAGGACGTGTTAACAATCTTTTTGATATCCACCGGCTCCTTCATGCGGCCTTCCTTCAAGAACCACGCCATGTCGTCTTCCATACCCTTGATGTTGAGGGCGCCGTTCGGATCGAGACCGGGCAGTGCCATCTTGTCATATAGAGCGGCGGTCTTCACCGAGGTGTTTTTGGTTAGGATGTCGATCAATTCCTTGCGTGGAATCTTGCCCTTCAGTGCATCGTTGTAGAAGCGAACGCCTTTGAGATATGCCGTCATGAAGCGAACACCGACATCGTGGCGCTTGGTCATGCCGGGCCCGTACAGCACGGCGGCATATTGTTGCGACGGATAGACCTCGTCGGCCCGCTTCCAGACCACGGCGATGCCTTTTTCGACTGCCAGCGTCACCAGTGGTTCGATAAGAATGCCGGCATCGACACTTCCGGTGCCGAGACTGGTCATGACGTCGGGGAACGCCATCGCGACGATCTTGACCTCGTTCGACTTGACGCCGCCGGACATGAGAAGATGGTGGACCGCTACTTCATTGGTGGATCCGGCCGCATAGCCCGTCGCAGCGAGTGTCCTGCCACGCAGATCTTCCGGCTTCTTGATCTTGTCGGCGAGTTCCTTGCGCACCATGAAGGCGAGATAGCCGTGGCCGGGATGCGTACTGCCTTTGTCTGCGACGATTTCGATCGGTACGCCCTGGCGGATTGCATTGTAGATACTGGCAGAAGGGGATCCCCCAGATACGTCAAGATCGCCGCTTGCCAACGCTGTCGTCACGGTTGACGCGGAGCTGACACGCTGAAGCTCGACGTGAATACCCTGCTCGGCGAAGTAGCCCTTTTCATCGGCAATATAAATACCGGCATCGGAAATTGACTGAAAGACACCGACGCGAACAGTGTCGGCTGCGTGAGCCGCACTCCATCCGAAAAATGCTACCGCGGCCGACAATGCAATGTGCAGATAATTGCTTTTAGCCAAGGTCATGATCTGTATTTTCCTCTCCAGCAGATGACTATTTACTGTGAGGTCTAATGCCCCATAAATGAAAGAATGTCGGACAAGTGTTGTGTTGTCAACGCTATTGCAATTAAACTATAGTTCTCGGGCAGTCTCGCGTTCGGCGGGTGATTTATGCCCTGCGGATGCGCGGATTAGTTTAAGGAGATCGCATTGGTAAAGTCGAACGTGCAAAACTGGATCAAGCCGGGCGGGGATGGCGGTAATCTGGAAGTCGACGACTTTCTGAGCATGAGGATCACCAACCTCAGTGCGCTGCTTCTCCGCGTCAGCACCAGACGTTATCTGCTGGAACATGAGATCAGCCTTCCCGAATGGCGTGTGCTGACAATGCTCGTGCGTTACGGAGCCGGAACCACACGGGCGTTGCGTGATGCGTCAAAGATGGACAAGGGACAGATGAGCCGGGCGCTGCTGGGGTTGGAGAAGCGCAGGCTGGTGCAGCGCACGCAGGACGAAACGCATGAACTGCGGCACGTCCTGCAAATCACGGAGCGAGGCCTCAAGCTTTATCAGCAGATCATGCCGAACGCGCGTCGTGCCCAGTTGGCGCTACTCAAGCATCTCACGATCGACGAGCGCAGGGTACTCGACGCCGTCATCAACAAACTCAAGGCTGTAGCGGAAGCCGAAGACTGACTGCAGCCAAATTCAAAACATTTGGGAGGGATACCTGGTGGCAAACACGCCTGCGAGCCTTGAAGATATCATTCAGCGGCTGGACGGTAGCCCGCGCATGAGTATGGGCGTTCGGTACAAGGACACGATCTATTTCGCCGTAACGCCGCTGGCGCCCTACGATGGAAATTTGAGCGCCGCCGAGCAGTGCAGGCAGCTATTTGAAAAAGCACAAGGGCGCCTCGATAAACTCGGAAGCAGCCGTTCGCATCTGTTGTTCGTTGCAATCCTTCTTGCCGACATGGCGGACTTCGACTCTGTCAATGCGGTATGGGATGGCTGGATCGACCAGAAAAATCCGCCTGCACGCGCCTGCTTTCAGGCGCGTCTGACGCAACCCGAGCTGAAGCTCGAAATGATCATGATCGCTGCTGTCGACGAGAAGGCATAGCAGACGTCGCCGTCGCTGCTTTGGCGGCGTAGCGTTTCAGGATGGATACGGCGACGATGTCGCCGACATCCTCGCCGTGACCGGCGCCGTGTCGTGCGGTGCGACCGCTCGCCGCAGGGAGCGTATAAGATCGTTCCCCGATATGTCGTGGAGAATGAAGACCAGTCGCGATGACCTGTCTGCATCGGGCCATGAATCCAGTTCGACGGCCGGGTGGAAGACACGTTGCACCCCATGGATCACGACGGGGCGGGAGCGGCCCTCAATATTGAGAATACCCTTGATCCGCAGTAGGTCGTCGCCATAAGCAGCAATGGTTTGTTCGAGCCAGGTGTTGAAGCCGTCGAGCGGAAGCGGATCGATGAAACGTATCGCTTCCGTCGAGATGCGGTCGTGATGGTGGTGATCGTGGGCGTGCGGTGTCCGATCTTTCGGCGCCAATCTCACCGGAATGTCGCCGAACATCATATCGTGACGATCATCGAAAAGTGCGCCGACTTCGGTGACGCCGTTGTCCGACCGCAAGATCGGAGCGCTGGGATTGATTGCGGTCAATCGTGCAGTCAGTTGCGCGACCGCCTCAGGGGGCACAAGGTCGGCCTTGCTGACAAGAATACTGTTTGCCAATGCGACCTGCCGGACGGAGATGTCGTGCCGATCCAGCGTCGCCCATCCACTTGCAGCATCGACCAGCGTAATGATGCGGTCGAGTTTTACACCGAGACGAACGGCGCGGTTGTCGAACAATTCATGAATTAGCGGGGCAGGGTCGGCGATACCGGTGGTTTCGATCAACACTCGTTCGAATGACGGAATCCTGCCGGCGCGCCGCCGCTGGTGCAGGGTTTCCAGCGTTTCAACGAGGCTGCCGTCGAGTGAGCAGCAAATGCAGCCGCTTTCCAGAAGCACTACATTCTGGCCATCGATATCCATAAGCTGATGATCAAGGCCGATTTCACCGAACTCGTTAACAATAACGACCGCATTTTTCATCACCGGATCGCGCAATAAATTACGCATCAATGTCGTTTTACCGCTGCCGAGAAATCCAGTGATGATCGACACCGTCGTGACTGTGTCGCGAAGATTGCTTTCAGCCATATTGTGAGATCGCCTCCGCAAGAGCCAACCAGTGCCGCATAAAGGGGCACAGAGATCCACTGTTCAATATATCACCTGTTGTCTCCGGCGCGGAGTGAGAGAGTTGCACATTTTTAGATGCTGCTGATCAAATATCAACGCGAGTTGGCGCTGACGAGTCCTCAATGGCCTTGTAAACCATGCTGGCGGCCGCAAGGTCTGCAAGCGCGCTGCCGACGGCCTTGAACAGCGTGATTTCTTCGCGAGATGCTCGTCCACAAGCGTTCCCGTTGCAGGGATCGGCCAAGGTACCTTTTAGGAGATCGGCGGAAAAGACGCCCTCCCGGATCGGGTCGACGAGATCGCCGGCCTCGTGCAGGGCATCGATCGTATCGACGAACACGGCGGATCGCTGTACGGATTCTGCGTCCGCTTCGCGCATCTTCGGGGTAAATGCACCGATCAGATCGACATGTGTTCCCGGCCGAAGCCATTCTCCCCGGATCAGCGGCGCGGTCGCCAGGGTCGCCGCACTGACGATATCGGCGGAGCGGACGCCTTGTTCGAGGTCGGATACCACGATGGCTTCGATGCCGGAATCGGTGAGAGACCGCGCCATCCTGAGCGCGCTGTCTGGATTGATATTCCATATGTTGATTTTTTTGATGGAGCGAACAGCCCGGTAAGCTTCGGGCAGCAGGCGCGCGACCCGGCCGGATCCGAGTACAAGCAGGCACTCGGCATCCCGACGCGCCAGAAATGACGCCGCGAGTGCCGATGTTGCGACCGTCCTCCGGAGCGTAATGGTGTTGCCGTCGATTGCGGCGAGCTGAACACCTGTGCCGCTGTCAAACAGAAGATAGACGGACGTCAGAGCGGGCATTCCGTGCCGGGAATTCCCGGGAAACACAGTGACAAGCTTGGTGCCGAGGTATCCGCCGCTGTCGGATTTCGGTTGCCAGGACGGCATCAGGAGCAGCGTCGCATCCGGCTCACCCGGAACATGAATTGTATGGTGGTGTCGGGGAGGCGCCTCGCAGCCCGCAATGAAAAACGCCCGGAGATTGGCGATCAGGCCGTCCATCGGCAGCAGGCGCGCGGTCTGCTCGGCGTCGATGACAGATATACTTTTGCTGCTGGTCACAAGATGCTCGCCCGGTTCGTTGGCCGAAGGCATGATCGGATACCGGACCGCTAGGTTCGGCATCCGATCTATAATGGTCGCTCAGGGCAGGATCGGCGGATGATAGCTGAACGTTGTCATCAGAACCGCGGCAAGGATCATGACCAGCGGAAAATGAATGAAGAATTGCACCGACGTATAGCCGATCAGATCCTTCGACTTGAGGCCCAGGATGCCGAGCAGCGGCAGCATCCAGAACGGATTTATGAAGTTCGGCAGCGTCTCGGCAATATTGTAGACCATCACGGTCCAGCCGAGATGGGCATGGATCTCATTGGCCGCCTTCATGATGTAGGGAGCCTCGATAACCCATTTGCCGCCGGCGGAGGGAATGAAAAAGCCGAGCACTGTCGAATAGATTCCGACCAGGAACGAGAATGCCGCGGAATTCGCGGACGCGCCGACGAACCAGTGCGCGATCGTATCCGACAGCGTCACGCCCTTGCCGTTGACGACCTTCGTCAAGATTTGCGCGATACCGGCATAGAAGGGAAACTGCAGGATCACGCCTGAGACGCTCGGCATCGCCTTCGAGAATGCCTCGAGCAAGCTGCGCGGGCTCCAGTGCAGCAGGATGCCCAGCAGCAGGAATACGAAATTATAGGTGTTCAGGCCGGAGAGCGTGATGAGCGGGTTGCCCGCGCGGAACGTCTGCCACAGCCAGCCCAGTGCCAGCAGGACGATCAGGATCGTCAGGATGGGGCTGAATTCGAGAAAATCGCCGGGACGCGCCGGCTTGCGAGGCTCGATGGAATCATTATCGAGAGGCACGCCGAGATCCTCGGCGGTTTTTGTCTCGGCCTGCGCCGGTGCAGTGAAGTAGCAGATAGCGGCCGACAGGACGGTAACGAATGCGGTGATCAACAAGCTTTGCCACGTCAGGATCGTTTCGGAGAAGCCGATGATCCCGGTGATCGGCATGAGTGATGCCGGAATGCTGGCGGCATTTGCCTGCAACTGCGCGGCGGAGGATGTGATGCCGAGCGTGAACCCGCAGCCCAGGCCGAGATAGCCGGCTGCCCCTGCGGCCCGGTAGTCCAGCCTGATGTCTTTGCGTCGTGCGATTTCACGCACCAGCAGTCCCGAGAAGATCAGGCTTAGTCCCCAGTTCAGCAAAGACAAAAGAATACTGATCACGCCGACGAAGACTACTGCACCGCGTCCGGTCTTTGGCACGCCCGCGAGCCGGCGCAAGATTGCCGCGACCGCTGGAGACATAGCGACCACATATCCTCCGATCGCGATCAACGCCATTTGCATCGTGAATGGAATGAGATTCCAGAATCCGTCGCCGAAGGCACGGCTGACGGCTAGTGGCGAGCCGCCATGCACGATTGCACCCGCTGCGACGACGATCACGGCGATGAGAACGAAGACGTAGGCATCTGGAAACCATCGTTCGGCGAAGCCGACCATGCGTTGAGCAAAGCCAGCCAGGAAATTCGCATTGGACGGCGCTTTGCCGGGAACGATGTCCTTGTGTACGGTATCAGTCATTTGAAATTTCCCCCAGTTATCATGATGTTTCAGTCTTCAAGGCCGTCAGGATGCGAGCGTAAGCTTTGAGAGAGGCACGGCTTGGCAGGTCAGGCATTGTCCGGGAGTGTCGGACGAGCCGTTGAGGTGCGCCGCTTCGCCGTCGACGATGCGCATGGCGCAGCTTTCGCACTGGCCGACGCGACATCCACTTGCCAACGAAATCCCTGCCGCGTGAGCGGCGTCGAGCAATGTCCCGGCCTCGGGCGACCAGAGAAAGCTTTCGCCGCTGCCGGCGATGTGAACCACCTGCGGCTTGAGAGTTTTCGGTACGACTGTGGGGGATACAAAGCTTTCGGAAAATATATCGATGCGCGGGACACCGCGTTCCACCAGACGTGCCTTCATCGATGTCGTGAAGTCCGCCGAGCCGCAGATATAAACAAGAGGCCGGTCCGGCAGGATTGGATCGATCGCCGACAGGTCGAGCCGTCCCTTGTAGCTGAAGTGCTCGGGACAAAGATCCTCGCTGCGCGGGGTGGTGAAAGCCGTTATGAGGCGGAGTTGTGGCAGCGATTTCGCCAGTTCACGCAGCCTCCGGGAGAAAGGATGCTCAGCGCCGTTCCGGCATCCATACAGCAAGAGAACTTTTCCGACTCGTTTGGCCGGCTGTCTTGCTGCCAGCGTCTCGAGATGGCTCATGAACGGAGTAATGCCGATCCCGCCTGCGATGAAGATCAGCGGCCGATCGCCACCCAATGCCGGTGTGAAGATGCCGCCGGGTGCTTCGAGCTGGACTTCATCGCCCAAAGCCAGATCATGAATACGCGACGAGATCCCGATCGTGTTGTCGCGCTCCAATCCGATGAGGCGATTTCGTTTTACTGCGATTGAAAAGGTGTCTCCGCCATCCCCGCAACCCGTCAGTGAATAGGCACGAGACGCGTCGACGCCGGGTAACCGCAGGACGACATGCTGCCCGGGGTGGAATGATGGCAGCGGGCCGTAGTCGCGCGGCTTGAGCGTTAACGCGACGACATCGCTAGCTTCGGTGCGGAGGCCGGTGACAGTGAAGGCACGACTACCGGTCCAATATCCCCGACTCGCGGTTTCATCCTTCCGAATATCGCAAGTGGTCGCGCGTAATGGTACGGAGCCGCTGACCGGATCGCGGCGGTTATCGCTCAGGATATCGTTGATGTTCGATGTCGCAGGTCCGGTCGGCCGGATCGCGTCGCGTCCCATGGGTGGACAATCCTCCCACCAGCCGAACTCGGCGATGACCACGCGATCGTCCAGCGCGTGGTTCAATCGCACGCGCAGTCGGGCCTGACCGGCGCCCGTTTCCACGATCGCCCAGTCGCCGTCCTGGAGTCCGCGCCGCGCGGCAAGCGTCGCGCTGATCTCGACTGCGGGGTCCGGCGATTTCTTGCGCAACGACGCGACGTGCCTATGCGAACTGTGGACGAACCAACCGCTCTTGGCAGTGGTCAGGACCAGTGGAAAGCGGGCGTCGGTTGTCGGTACAAGCGGGCTTTCCGCCGGCTCGACATGATCGGGGAGCGCAGGATAACCGTGATCGAGCATCAGTTCCGAATAGATCTCGATTCGGCGTGTCGGTGTTGCAAAGCCGGTCACGGCGGAGTCGCGCCCCGGGGCCGCATATTTTTCGTAGCCGAAAGATTGCGGAAACCGCAGGCCACGTGGATGTCGCCGGAGTTCTGCGACGCTGGTCCCGAGGGGTTCGAGTTGATGATTCCAGCCGGCTTCGATGTCGCCTCCGAAGAACTGGTTTGCCAGACCCAGCCGAAGCGCAAGCTCGTACGCGATCTCGTAGTCCGCCTTGCACTCGCCAAGCTGCGGCAGCATTTTTGGACGGAACTGGATAGTCTCGACGGCAGCCTGCGTAATCTCAAAGCCTATCTTCAACGCGTTGCGTTCCCATGGCATGTTGGCGGGCAGGACGATATCCGCGTTCTCGGCGGTAGGATTCATGAACATGTCGACATGGACATGGAAGTCGAGCGCGCGAAGTGCGTCCCGGTTGCGCGATGAATGCCCCTGGGAGACCACGAAATTTGTTCCGAAACTCATCAAGGCGCGGACGCGGTAAGGCTCGCCTGTAATCACGGCACGGCTGAAATCACGCGCGGTGATCCAACCGCGGCTTGGCGGTCCGAGCGGCAGTTCGCCGAGACCGAGCGCCTTGGCTCTCTGCTCCGGCGGCAGTAATGCATAGTCGTTGACGCTGCGGGTTGGTGGCGGAACGGGCCAGACGTTTCCGCCACGGCGATCGCAGGCGCCAGTCAGGGCGTAGAGTGTTGCGATCGCACGTTCGATCGCCGTCGCATTGGTGTGCTGGCCGACGCCCGTCCACGAATGGTAGGCAAGGCGAGGGCGGTCCTCGAACAGCGTATAGAAATCGACAATGTCGGCCGTGTTAAGCCAGGTCAGCTCCGCAACGCGCTGCGGTGTGAAGGGCGCCGCTTGCGCGGCAAGCAAACGGAATGCCGTCTCCGCCTGGATGGTCCGGCCGTCGCACGCGACCAGCGCCGCACGAGTGTCCAACTGGATGGTGGCGGGGGCTGACGGGATGGACCGGGTGTCGCAGGGTTGCGGTATCCCGCGTGAATTGACCACGACGAAAATATCCGGGGGCTGATCGTTCCAGATGTCAGCAGCGCGGACAAAGCGGCCGGTGGCGGTATCGACCAACAGCGGTCCGTTGGTCCAGTGTGCGACGAAGTCGGTGTCCAACGTCCCTGTCGCGATGAGGTGGCGGATTGCACCCATGGCCAGCGCACCATCCGAGCCCGGACGTATCCGCAACCACATATCGGCGTCCTGGCCGGACCCGTTGGGTTTGGGATCGATCACCGCGACGCGCGCGCCGCGCCGGCGGGCATCTGCAATGCGGGTCGCCTGAGCGAGCCACGTGCGGGCCGGATTGTGCCCCCAAAGGACGATGGCGTCGGCGTGATCGTAATCCGGAAATCCGATTCCGCGCCCGAACGTCAGGGCATGGGCGTAGTCCTTGTGCCAGCCACACACTTCAACTGCATAAATCAGGTTTGGACTGCCGAAGCAGCGCACGAAGCGCTCGACCCATTCAAAACTGTCCACCATCGGCGTGCCGCTTGGCGTGGTGACGGCGAAGGCAACAGCTTCGGCACCGGAATCCCTGCGAATGTCATCCAGCCGTTTGGCGATTTCATCGAGCGCTTCGCTCCAGGAAATCTCGACCCAGCCGGGATCGGCTGCATCCCGGGGCGCGGTCCGCCGTAGCGGCTTCGTCAAACGGCGGGGACTGTGCACCATCTCGGGGGCTGCGCGGCCCTTGGCGCACAACGCGCCCCCGGTCGGATGCCCCGGCAGGCTTTCGACGCCGACCATGCGGCCGTCTTCGATGACCGTGGTTGAACCGCACCGCGATCGGCAGAGCGTGCAATAGCCGTCAATGCGCTGTGCCATGAGAAGTCCGGATCGAATTAGTAATGTATTACTGTAAAGCTTTACTTCAGCATCGACCCTTCCCATATCCATCGTCAAGCGGTTTTTGGCGTGCCGAATCGGAATGGTGGACGTAGATCAATCGCCTGTGTCGGGGAGGAAGGTCGCGATGGAGCAGAATTTGCGGGAGCAGGTGCTTCAGCAGGTGCGCGCGGAAATCATTTCCGGTCAAAGCATGCCGGGCTCGATGTATTCGGTGCCGACCCTCGCCGCGAGCCTTGGCGTTTCCACGACCCCCGTCCGTGAGGCGCTGCTCGAACTGGCCCGCGGCGGTTTGATCGAGCCGGTCCGCAACCGAGGCTTCAGGGTTCTCGAGCCAACCTTGACCGAACTTCGCAATCTGTTCGACCTTCGCGAACTCCTGGAGCTGCACGCCGCAGTGATTGTTGCATCCAAGTCGAAGAAGAATCTAAGAGAACTGACCCGTTTTGCGGATGACATCGCGCGTGCGGTGAAGACCGAAGACGTCAGGCTGTATCTGGAGGCCGATCGGCGTTTTCACCGTGGGTTGACCGCGGCGGCGGACAACGAACGGCTGACGGATATGGTCATGTCGCTCCGTGATCAGATGCGGCTCTACGGCATCAAATCACGTGCCGGACTCCAGCGGCAGAACGAGTCAGTCCCCGAGCATTATGCGATCATCAAGCTCGCGACCTCGGGTGATGTCGATGCGTTGACCAACCTCCTGCGGCGGCATATTCGTGCGTGGGAGCCGATCTTCGTCGATGCGCTGACGCGGACTTCGAGCCCCCGGGAGCCGATCGTCGCCAAACGTGCGCGATCGCGTTAACAGACGAACATCGTCCGCCGCACATCTTGATACACGCCTTCTAAGTGTATCGTGTTCTTAGCACCGATGGTTCTGATTGGTGCGTCCGGCGAGCCCCTCTCCGCACCAGAGGCCGCCGGCATCAAGGCCGCGTTGCCTCATGTCGATCTCTATGCGCCCGCCAACACGCTAAACAGCCTGGCACGGCTTTAGGAGGCGATCATGACGGTTCATGTCGAGGTGATCGATCTCGTGGCGCAACTGAAAGCGGTGCGGCTCGAGGCAGAGAGCCCGGAGGTCACGATCCTTCATTACGATGTCGATGCGCAGATTGGCGGCAAACTGGCGCAACTTGGCGCTCGGCTGATCGATTCCACCGCGAGGAAATTAGCGGGCGAGTTTTTTGCAGTGTTTGCTACGAAAGTCGGTGCTCTGCAGGATCAAACGATCATGGCCAAGACGGCGTAGTTTCGTGAAACATGATTGCAGAACTACTTCTGCTGCTCGTCTTGTTTCCCTATTTTGCCTTTGGTGTTGCGGAACATTGTATGGCTATATCCTTGGCCACGACGGCGTCATGATGTGGACAGGCGCCGAAATTCTCGATTGGCACGCATTGCAAACCAAGGGTATCGGAAAATGACACAGGCGGCAGGCCGGCGCCCGAAAATCCTACTCGTGTCGCTTGGCGGCACCATCACCATGACTTCGAGAACGGGGTCCGGGATTGTGCCGACCTTGACTGGAGCCGATCTCGTGCGCGCCGTGCCGGCTTTGGCCGATATTGCCGAAATCGAAGCGGTTTCGCCGTTCAAGTTGCCCGGGCCCTCGCTGACTTTCGCCAATCTTCGCGACGTCGCGCGCCTTCTGAACGAACGATTGGATGGCGATATCGCTGGTGCCGTTGTTGTGCAGGGCACGGATACCATCGAAGAAACGGCTTTCGTTCTCGACCTTCTGGTCGGGAGCGATAAGCCTGTCGTCGTGACCGGAGCGATGCGCGGCGCCGAGGCTCCGGGCGCCGATGGTCCGGCTAATCTGCTCGCCAGTGCAATCGTTGCCGGCGCTCAGGCTACGCGTGGGCTCGGCACGCTGGTGATGCTCAATGACACAATTCACGCGGCGCGCTTTGTGCAGAAAGCGAGCACGTTCCTGCCATCAACTTTTCAATCGTTCGCCGGAGGCCCGCTTGGCTGCGTGATCGAACGTACCGTTCGGATCGATGTTCGGGTCTCGCGCCGGGCCATCATCAAGAATGGCTGTGAAGGACACGATACGCCCGTGGCGTTATTGACCGCGGCACTGGGTGACGATGGACGTCTTCTTCCTGGCCTTGTGGAGCTTGGCTATCGCGGACTGGTGATTGAAGCGATGGGAGCTGGTCACGTCCCTGCGGCCATGGTGCCGGGACTGGAGAAACTCGCCAAAGTTATTCCCGTGGTTCTCAGTTCGCGCGTCGCATCAGGCTCGGTATTTTCGAATACCTATGGGTTTCCCGGTTCGGAGATCGATTTGCTTGGGCGCGGATTGATGGGAACTGGCTCGCTGGGCGGGTTGAAGGCGCGGCTTCTGCTCTCATTGTTGCTCGGCGTTGGTTTGGAGGGGCGGGAGTTGCACACCGAGTTTGAGCGCTTCACGTCGTCAGAATGAATTCAGGGACCGCCGGTTCCGATTCGATCGGGGAACGGCTGGAATGCAGCGATTATCGTCTTAAATAATGGGGAGGGAGGCGTCGGTTTCAGAGGACGCGTCATGGCCCTGAAAGGTATTTTGACGGCGGTGACCGGCGCGGTGCTGCTGGCCAGTCCAGTCGCGGCGGCCGGGTATCAGCCGGGTGATTATTTTAGCATGGATCTTTCCAAGACAGCGCTGTCGCCCAACCCGCTCGGGCCGCCGGCGCATTTTGAGCACGTCCCGGTCGAGGCCAGCGCGCCGGATAAGGTTGACGTGCCCGAGGTCAAAGCTCAGCGCGCGGAGCGCACGCGGGTCCGGAAACCCCACCACGCGGTCCGCGCCAGGACTCGGTATCCGAAGCTGGTTCGCCGATCCCATGGCAATCCAATGGACGCGCAGGCTCGCGATACGCGGATTCAAGTCTGGCCCTGCAAGTCGGGCGGCATTTGCAATTGGCGGCGATCCCGCTGACAAATTCCGAGACATGGCCGTTCTTTCAGTGGTTCAAACAGGCGCAAGCGCCCATCCTGTTTTTGGACGCTTAACTCAGGCTTGATTTGTCAGACTGACAAGCGACGACGTATTTGGAGTAATTCTCTGCTCGCTTCGTTCAGGCGCGAACGTCTCCCTTCATTTCTCACTCGAGGAGTTGTCATGTCCAAGCTGCACACACAGGGCATCGATCTGCCACGTCTTGGGCTCGGCACCTATCGGATGCAGGGAGACCTCTGTCGCGCAGCGGTGGAGAGTGCGCTCAGTCTCGGCTATCGCCACATCGACACCGCTGAGATGTACGGCAACGAGGATGCGGTAGGCGCCGCCATCGCGGATTCAGGAATTGCGCGCAAGGATCTGCACGTTACCACCAAGGTGTGGCACGAAAATCTGGCGCCGGACGCGATCTTCAGGGCCATCGAAGCCAGTTTGAAAAAACTGCGGCTCGATCACGTTGATCTTTATCTCGTGCACTGGCCTTCCAGGACCATGAATCTCGCAGTGGTGTTCGAGACACTGGAGAAGCTCAGGGCAGAAGGCCGCACGCGCGCCATCGGCGTCTGCAACTTCAATCTGTCGCTGCTGCGCCAGACGGTGGATGACATCAAGGCGTCGATTGCCTGCAATCAGATCGAATATCATGTGATGCTCGATCAGACGCCGGTGCGATCGTATCTCTCCAAGAAGAATATCCCGGTGGTTGCTTATGCGCCTTTGGCGCAGGGCCGTGCCGCAAGCAACGAAGCCTTGACGTCGATTGCCCGCAAGCATGGAGCAACAGCTGCGCAGGTTGCGCTGAAGTGGTTGCTCGATCAGGACGATGTCGCGGCGATTCCGAAAGCGTCTCGCGCCGAAAGCCAGCAGGCCAACCTCGATGCATTGAAGCTGCAGCTCGACGACGACGATCGCAGAATGATCGCGGCGTTGCCGAAGACCCAGCGCTTCGTTAATCCGTCATTTGCCCCGGCTTGGGACTGAGGTCCAATTGAGAACGGCCCCAAATAGGGGCCGTTCGTATATTGGCGGGTGGTGTGGCCTCAATGCCCGATGACCAACCTGGCGCCATGATCATGGTGTCGCCAGCCATGATGATCCCAACCATAGTGGTGATGTCGTCCGTGATGCCAGCGGTGATGGTCACGAATGACGATGCCGGCCCCGCGGTGATGGTAATGATGTCCACGTTTGATGATCACGGTCTCTGCGCCGGCAATAGTCGGCGCAGCGATGGCAATGGTCGCAATCGCAGCAAGAACGTAAGCAAATGTTTTCATCGAATTCTCCTCCTCAAGTTGCACTGACGACAACCGCGGGCACCAAGCCAGAGTTCCGGCGGAACCCCGGGAGAATTCTGAATGGCTGTTCAGCTTGAATGAGTGCGTTAGCTGTTCACTCGCAATAAGTCTTGCCGTTGAAATGGAAGCACTTCGCTGACGAGGGAGCCGGCGGTGGCGTGTGGCGAGTGATGCGGCGCCGGAGGCCGGACCAGCGGGAATGCCCGCGGCCCACGCACAGGCGGCTGATGGCAGGGTCGGTGACGGTTTTCCAGATCAGCCGGCCGGCGTCTGACATGCAGGTTTGCATCAGTGATCGTGCGATACAGACATCGGCGCCCTCTGAATAGGCGCGGCTTTCGTAAATGCAGGTCTGAGGGGAGGTGGCTTGCTGTGCGTTTGCTGCGGCTGTAAGCGGCAACGCCAGTGCGCAAGCAAACAGCGGGCCAGAAATAAGGCGATGCATCTGAAATCTCCGACTGAAAATGGCTCGAACAAAATATAGGCGGTGAGGCTCCCGCTCTTGATGGAAGCGCCCAACCGCGAACTGCAGTCTATCCTTTCCCGGGCGGATCACCACAGAGTAGTTGGTGCTCTGAGCTATGCGCGCGTCACGGCGCTGCCGGTCGGGTCACATTGGCGCTCCGCTCAGGCACCCCGAACTGGTCGCGACATACTTCGGCGAGCTTGGCGACTCCTTCCCGAATCTGGTCGTGTGAGGGGCTTGCGAAGCAGAGCCTGAGTCGGCTGCCGGAGTAGGCCTTGTCGGTCGACCACTCCGGCCCCGGATTGATCGAGACCCCGGCGGCCAGCGCAGCTTGATACAGCTTCATCGTGTCGACGTTGTCCGGCAGCTTGATCCAGAGGAAGATGCCGCCCTTGGGGTCCTCGAATTCGGCGGTGGTGCCGAATTGCTCGTTGAGCGCCTCGATCAGCGTGTCCAGTTTGGCGCGCAGGCCACGGGTGAGTTCGGGGACGTGCGTCGTGAAGTGCGGCGCGCAGTATTCGGCCAGTACCATCTGCTCCAGCGAGCCCGAACCCGCATCGGTTTTGAGCGGGAGCATGCGTGACATCAACTCCCACGGTGCGACGATGAAGCCGACCCGCAGCGCGGGCGCGATCGACTTCGAGAACGAGCCGATGTGGATGACACCGCCGCTTCCACTCATGGCATATAGCGCCGGTGGTCGCTTGCCGTCCCAGGTCAGGTCGGCATAGCAGTCGTCTTCGAAGATCGGCACGCCATAGTCTTGCGAGAGTTTCAGCAGCTCAATGCGCCGCTGTTCGCTCATGATCGTGGCGGTCGGATTTTGAACAGTCGGGATGGTGTAGATATATTTCGGCCGGATATTGCGCGCCTTGAGCTCGGCAAGGGCCGCCGCCAGCACGTCCATCCGCATGCCGCCTTCGTCGAGCGGGATGCCGACGGCATGGACGCCGAGTCGCGCCAGCCGCGTCAGCGAACCCTGATAGGTTTCCTGTTCGACGATCACGGTATCGCCACGTGCGAGCAGCGTGTGATTGACGAGGTCGAGCGCCTGCAGCGAACCCGAGACAAGCAGGATCTCGTCGGCGTTGCAGGTGATGCCGGCGTCGCGCTTCAGCTTGGAGACGAGGAAATCGCGCAGAGGTCTGTAACCTAGCGGGCCATGGGCGAGATTGTAGGTCGCCAGCGCCCGGCCTTCGCGCCGGAGCACGGTGTTCATGGCTTCGATCAGGCCATCGAGCGGAACGCCATCGGGATCGTTGTTGCCGCCGACGAAGCTGTATGCCGCAAGGCCGGTCCATGGCGCCGCTGCCGGCGGAAGTCCTGGTGGCAGCAGCGGCGTGAAGTCGAACGGTGTGGTCGTCATTGAACCCGGTCTCCCTGTTTCTTCTTGTTGGGCGGACCGGACACGGACTGAGCCTCCGGTCGCCCGTTCTTTGTCATTCCAATTCAAGCCCCGCACCGGTTCGATCAGCGAATCTGGCGGGTATGGCCAGGCTGTGACACATTGCCCATTTTACCGGTAAACGCGTATCCTTAGCGTGAGTTTTCGGAGATTCTGCCGACTGGCTGAGGGGCATGCACGAGCTTATCCGCGATATCACGCTGTCTATCCTGTTTGCCTGGGGCCTCGGGCTGGCCGCTCATTTCTCCCGGCAACCGCTGATTCTGGCCTATCTGCTCGCCGGGTTTTTCATCGGACCATTCGGAATGGGATGGGTCAAGTCGCAGGAGTCGATCCAGATCATCTCCGAACTTGGCCTGATCTTCATGCTTTTCATGATCGGGCTGGAAATCGACCTCAAGAAGATCGTGCGGGCCGGCCGGGTGATCCTGTTCGCGGCCGGCGGTCAGCTGATCGGCGGCTGTCTCCTCGGCGTGCTGTTTTTCATCGCGATCGGTCTCCCCATGGGCGGCGGGGGGTTCGACGCACTCTATCTCTGTGTTGCCTGTGCCCTGTCGAGTACGGTCATCATCGTCAAGGTGCTGTACGAGAAGCGCGAGCTCGATACCTTGCCGGGCCGTATCACGCTCGGTGTGCTCGTTCTGCAGGACATTTTCGCGATCCTGTTCCTGGCGGTGCAGCCCAGCCTCGACAACCTTCAAATGTCCATCATCCTGTTGTCGATCGCGCGGGTTGGCGTGCTGGTGGCGACCGCGCTGATTCTCAGCCGCTATGTGCTACCGCATCTGTTTCACCAGATCGCGCGTCGGCCGGAGCTGGTGTTGCTCGGCGCGCTGGCGTGGTGTTTCCTGATCGGCGAGATTGCCGAACGGCTGCACCTGTCCCGCGAAATGGGATCGCTGGTGGCCGGCGTATCGCTTTCGACCTTTCCGTACGCGCTCGACGTCACCGCCAAGGTGACGACGCTGCGCGATTTTTTCATTACGCTGTTCTTCGTCGCGCTCGGCATGACGATACCGATTCCCGACAGCTCGGTGATCGGCCTTGCGCTGGTCATCGCGGCATTCACGGTGATCAGCCGTCTCGTCACGACGTTCCTGCCGCTATACCTGATGAAGCAGGGGCTGCGCGCCAGCCTGTTGCCGGCGATCAATCTGGCGCAGATCAGCGAGTTTTCTCTGGTCGTGATTCAAACGGGTGTGGTTGCGGGGCATATCAAGACGATGACAGCCAACGCGGCCTCGTTCGCGTTCGTCGTGCTGGCTGTCCTGAGCACTTTCGCAATTGGGCGCAGCGACCAGTTGTCTCGCTTTGGCATCGGGCTGTTGAAACGGCTCGGCCTTCGGGATCTCGATCATGGAGCCGATGACGGCGATGTTGGAGCGGGCGGCCATAGTGGATCGCGACGCGTTCTCATCCTCGGATTCTTTCGTGCGGCCAGTGCGCTGTTGAGCGAGATCGAGCGTCGCAATCCGGCGCTTCTGGAGCAGATCGGCGTCGTAGACTTCAATCCGACGGTGTTCAGCACGCTGGCGAGCCGCGGCCTGCATGTGACCTATGGGGATATCAGCAACGTGGACACGCTGCTGCACGCCGGCGTTGGCAGTGCCGAGATTATCATCCTGAGCGTGCCGGATTCGCTGCTCAAGGGTGCCAACAACGAAAAGCTCGTCCGTCACGTCCGCTCACTCAATCCAGCCGCGAAGATCATCTCCACCGCGGACCTCCTGTTGGACGTTCCGGATCAGTATGCCGCCGGCGCGGACTACGTGACGGTGACGCGGCTCACCGATGCGCAGGAGCTGTTCGCGGCGATCGAGGCCGCGGACGATGGCTTGCTGCCCGACAAGCGCGCGGAGACCGATGCGCGGCTGAGCGAGCGGCGGGAGGTGTTGCCGTAGCCGTTCTGGCATCAATTTCGCCTCGCGATTATATACGCCCTACTGTATGACGGCATTCCGGGACTGACAGTTGCACCGGCGCCCGCTCTGGGTCATACGAAGTCCCGTCAAACGGGAAAAATGCGTACCATGCCCCATCCGATACCGGACGTTCTTCAGGCCTTTGCCAACGGCGATATCGTCGTCGTCACCGACGACGATGACCGCGAGGGCGAGGGCGACCTGATCGTCGCAGCGTCGCTGTGCACTGCCGACAAGATGGCGTTTATCATCCGGCATACCTCCGGTATCGTTTGCGCGCCGATCACGATAGAGGACGCGCGCCGGCTGCGGCTCGACCCGATGGTTGCGCACAACGAGTCCAATCACACCACGGCCTTCACCGTCTCGATCGACTACAAGCCCGATGGCGGAACCGGCATCTCGGCCGAGGAGCGGGCCTCCTGCTGCCGGGCGCTTGCCAATCCAAATGTCGGTGCCAACGATTTCGCGCGTCCGGGGCATATCTTCCCCCTGATCGCACGCGATGGCGGCGTGCTGCTCCGCTCGGGCCATACCGAAGCGGCCGTCGATCTCTGCAAGCTCACGGGCCTGCCCCCGGTCGGCGTCATCAGCGAACTGATGAACGACGACGGCACGGTGATGAAGGGCGAGCAGGTGGCGCGCTTCGCCGCCGCCCACAAGCTCAAGCACGTCACCATCGCCGACATGATCGCTTATCGCCAGGCACGTGAAAAGCTGATCGAGCGTGTCTCGACGTTTACGATCGAGAGCCCGATCGGGGTGCTGCAGGGTTATGCCTATCGCTCTCCGTTCGATTCCATCGCCCATGTTGCATTCGTCTATAACGGGATTGGAGACGGCAGGAATGTCCTGACCCGCTTCCACAAGCCGAACATCGTGCGCGACATCTTCACGGGTCCGAAGCGCATGGAAGCGGTGCTCGCGCATTTCAAGAAGGCCGGCCGCGGCGTGCTGATATATCTGCGCGACGGCGCAGCAGGCGTGCCGGTAGCGCCGCTTCCCGCGGATAAATCGGCAGAAGCCGATCGCAACAGGCAATGGCGCGAGGTTGGTGTCGGCGCGCAAATCCTGCGCGATCTCGGTGTGACGTCGATCCGTCATCTCACCTCGACTGCGCATGACTACAAGGGCCTCTCCGGTTTCGGCATTGAGATCGTCTCGAACGAGCACCTTGAAGGCTGAAGGTCAAAGTTTTACTCTCAATTCGTACGTGGCCGCGTGCCATCGATCTGAAAGGATGTGTCATGAGTGTTCGTCCGCAGGGTAAGGACAAGCCGGCTCCGGTCAGCTTTCAGTGGGACGATCCCTTCAATCTGGATGATCAGCTCACGGAAGACGAGCGCCTGATCCGCGACACCGCGCGCGCCTATGCGCAGGACAAGCTGCTGCCGCGCGTCGTCAAAGCTTACCTTGAAGAAAAGACCGATCGCGAAATCTTCAATGAGATGGGCGAGCTCGGTCTGATCGGTGTTACGCTACCTGAGGAATACGGCTGCGCCAACGCGAGCTACGTAGCTTATGGCCTTGTAGCGCGCGAAATCGAACGCGTCGATTCTGGCTATCGCTCGATGAATTCGGTGCAGTCGTCGCTGGTGATGTATCCGATCTACGCCTACGGCGACGAGAACCAGCGCAAGAAATATCTGCCGAAACTCGCGACCGGAGAATGGGTGGGCTGTTTCGGTTTGACCGAGCCTGATGCGGGTTCCGATCCCGGCGGGATGAAGACCCGCGCCGAGAAGGTGTCGGATGGCTATCGTCTCACCGGCTCCAAGATGTGGATTTCCAATGCGCCGATCGCGGACGTATTCGTGGTGTGGGCAAAGTCGGCCGCGCATGACAATCAGATCCGCGGCTTCATTCTCGAGAAGGGCATGAAGGGTCTGTCCGCGCCGAAAATCGGCGGCAAGCTGTCACTACGCGCGTCGGTCACCGGCGAAGTCGTGATGGACGGCGTCGTGGTTCCCGAGGAGAATCTGCTGCCGAACGTCTCCGGCCTGAAAGGCCCGTTCGGTTGCCTCAACCGCGCGCGCTATGGCATTTCGTGGGGCGCGATGGGTGCGGCGGAAGATTGCTTTCATCGCGCGCGGCAATACACTCTCGATCGCAAGCAGTTCAATCGGCCGCTCGCCGCCACGCAACTTGTGCAGAAGAAGCTCGCAGATATGATGACCGAGATTTCTCTCGGCCTTCAGGGCAGCTTGCGTGTCGGTCGCCTGATGGATGACGGCAAGATGCACCCGGACATGATCTCGATCGTCAAGCGCAACAACTGCGGCAAGGCGCTCGATATCGCTCGCATGTCACGCGACATGCACGGCGGTAACGGCATCCAGATCGAATATCATGTGATGCGCCACACCGCGAACCTCGAGACGGTGAACACCTACGAGGGCGCGCACGACGTGCATGCGCTGATCCTTGGCCGCGCCATCACCGGCATCCAGGCGTTTTCGTAGGGGCTGCGATGCTCTGCTTAATTTGCCATGCCCGGGCTTGACCCGGGCATCCATCTTTCAGGAAGGATGGATTGCCGGATCACGTCTGGCAATGACAACGGGATCGGGTGACTAATGGCTGACGATAACGACGATATTCCCTTCAACCGTAACTTTCCCTTGAAGCCTGGCGTTGTGGAAGAGGTCATGCCCGGCGTCCGCCGCGTGCTTTGCGACAATCCCAGTCCCTTCACCTTCACCGGCACCGTCAGCTACATCGTCGGGCGCGGCAAGGTCGCGATCATCGATCCCGGTCCGGACAGCGAGGCGCATGCAAAGGCGCTGCTTGATGCCGTTAGGGGTGAAACGGTCACACACATCTTCGTCACCCACACGCACAAGGATCATTCGCCGAACACTGCACGCATCAAGGCCGCGACCGGCGCGCCGGTTTATGCCGAAGGGCCGCATCGCGCTTCGCGGCCGCGCTTCGAAAGCGAAAAGCACAATCCGGAATCCGGTGCCGACCGTGACTTCAAGCCGGACATTCAGCTTCGCGACGGCGAGATCGTATCAGGCGCCGGTTGGGCGCTGGAAGCGGTGACCACGCCAGGACATACGGCCAACCACATGGCGTTCGCCTGGACGGATCGGAAGATCCTGTTCGTCGGCGATCATGTGATGGGGTGGTCGACCTCGATCGTAGCGCCACCCGACGGCTCCATGATCGACTACATGGCGTCGCTCGATAAGCTCTCGCAGCGTGGCGAGCAGCTCTATTTCTCCGGCCACGGCCCGGAGATTCCGGAGGCGCCGCGCTTCGTACGGTTTCTGGCGAGACATCGGCGAGCGCGGGAGGCGTCGATCCTGCATCGGCTTGCGAAAGGCGAGGCCGATATTCCGACTATGGTCCGTGCCATCTATATAGGCCTTGATCCACGGCTGTCCGGCGCCGCCGGCTATTCGGTGCTGGCGCATTTAGAAGATTTGGTGGCGCGTGGTGTTGTGCTCACCGATGGCGACCCTGTGATCGGCGGTAGCTACCGGCTGGCATAGGCTATCGTTTGGTCACGGCCTTCGCGGGAGGCTTGACCGGCGCCCGCGGTTTCTTCACCGGCCTCTCGACGTTGTTCTCGGCAGCCGTATTGATGTCGTCGATCAGGCTACTGATGCGCGCGGCATTGCTGCCGAGATCGTGTTCGAAGTAGCGCGACGACGAGCGGATATCGATACGCGAACCATCGCGGTCCGGTGCGACGCGGATTGCCACGTCTTCACGGAAACCCATGACCGGTGTTCGCGCCACCGCCTCGATATGGCCGGGCCGCTGCGGTGGCTGCGGCGACCGTTCGTCGATTACCAGCCATTTACGCCGCATCACCAGACGCCGGACGAGTTCGAAAGCACGGTCGGCTGGCATATCGAGGTCGACCGGCTCGATATCGGGATAGGCGGCGCGCTGCTGCTCGGCGGAATAGAGGCCGGCATAGACCGCGGTGTTGGTACCGTCGCCGCTGCGCAGCCGCGCCAGCGTATCGAATCGCGGCGGGTTGATCGGATCGGTGGTGATGTCATGGATCGGCGGCAGGTTGCGGTATTGAACGGCGAGATACGCCGGATAGGCCAGGATCAGCGCGTCCAGCAGCAACGCGCTCAGGATGCGGCCCATGCCGCGGGAACCGTTGCGCCAAAGCGCGACGAAGCCCGCGAATGCCACAAGAATAGAAAGTCCCGCGCACGCCAGCGCGCCGAAGAAAGTCATCAGCGCGGGTTTCATCTCGAGGAAACCGAATCTGACGATAGCAGTCGAGACCAGCGCAGCGACCGCGGCGAATACTGCGAGCCGCCGCGCCCAGGTGGCGAGCCCGGAAAAGGGTTCGGATTGATAGGGCGCGGAAAACCTGCGGGCCATCGGAGCGTCCAGTGCGGGAGTTCGTTCGTTACGGGATGACCTAGCGCATTTCGTGGTGCGGCGAAATGTCGGCGTCGGCACGCGTGAGCGCGGCGAACTCCCCGGCCAGAAAATCGAGCAATGCCCGGACCGACGGCAGCAGGCCGCGCCGTGACGAAAACACCGCGTGAACGATTCCCGCGCGCGGTGCCCACTCCGGCAGTACGTCGACCAGCGTGCCGTTTTTGAGATCGGACCTGATCACCATTGTAGGGAATTGCGCTATGCCGATGCCCTGCAGTGCTGCAAAGCGCAGCGCCACCATATCCTCGGTGATGAGGCGCGGCTTGTGCGGAATCAATGCCGTGGCGCCGTCCGGACCTTCCAGGCACCATTCGTGGCGTTGGTGTGCCGGTCCCCAACCGACGCTCGGCAGCCCGGCCACATCAGCAGGAACCGGCCGGCTTAGCCCTTTCAACAACGCCGGACTCGCCACCAACCGCTGAGCGCTGTCCGCCAGCACCCGCATCACCAATTCGCTCTCCTCCAGCGGTGGAAATCGTACCCGCAATGCGACGTCGATGCCTTCGCTGATCACGTCAACGCGGCGTGGTGTGCTCTCCAGATGCACTTCGACGTCAGGGCATTCTGCCATGAAACGCGCGATCATCTCGCCGACCTGAAAATACAGCAGCGGTGGCGGGCAACTCACCCGCACGATGCCTTGCGGCTTGCTGCGCGAGCGCTCAATGACGTTCTGTGCCGCGTCAGCCTCGACCAGCATGGCGACGCAGTGGCGATAATAATCCTGCCCGATTTCGGTGACGCTGAATCGTCGTGTCGAACGCTGAATTAGCCGCACATTCAGCCGTTCTTCCAGTAGGGCGATGCGGCGACTCAGGCGGGAGCGCGGCATGCCCAACGCGCGGGCTGCGGCAGCGAAGCCGCCATGATCGACGACCTGCACAAAGAAATAGAGATCGTTGAGGTCCTGCATTGGCATTGTCTCAATTATAGGACAGTGATGCCTGATTTTGCCAGCTACCGACCATTTTGTCTCGTTCATATTCTCCATGGAAACACAGCGGCCGATCTGGCCGCGCTGAATGGAGCAACGATCATGAGAAAGGTTCTCGGTGTTTTCAGCGGCCCCCGGCCGCATTGGGTGGGCGACGGTTTTCCGGTCCGCTCGCTGTTCTCGCATGCCAGTCACGGCGACCATGTCAGTCCGTTCCTGTTGCTGGATTACGCGGGGCCGGCGAATTTCACCCCAACAGAGCGGCCACGCGGCGTCGGCGTGCATCCCCACCGCGGCTTCGAGACGGTCACCATTGTCTACCAGGGCGAGGTAGAGCACCGCGATTCCACCGGCAACGGCGGTCTGATCGGACCGGGTGATGTGCAGTGGATGACGGCAGCCTCCGGTATCCTGCATGAGGAATTCCACTCGCGTGCCTTCACAAAGACAGGCGGCACACTCGAGATGGTGCAGCTCTGGGTCAACTTGCCGGCCAAGGCGAAGAACGCTGAACCCGGTTATCAGACGCTGTTGAATGCCGACATCCCGTCGGTCGATCTGGCGGATGGCGCCGGCAAGTTGAGGGTGATCGCGGGTGAGTTCGACGGCCATAAGGGGCCAGCGCGGACTTTCACGCCGATCGACATCTATGACGTGAAACTCAATCGCAACGGCGTTGCGACGCTTACCCCGCGTGATGGCCACATCGTCGCGGTGGTGGTGCTCAAGGGCACGGTGCTGGTCAACGGCAGCGAGGTCGCCCGCGAGGCACAGTTCGCACTGCTGGATCGCGACGGTGGCGAAGTGACCATCGAGGCAAACGGTGAGGCCTCAGTGCTGATCCTCTCCGGTGAGCCGATCGACGAGCCGGTGGTGATGCACGGACCGTTCGTGATGAACACGACGGACGAAATCCGCCAGGCGATGACCGATTTTCAGAGCGGCCGTTTCGGCAGCCTGGAGCCGGTCGCAGCAGACGCCTGACGGCGATTGAGAGGCGCGATCCGGTTGACCGGGTCGTGCCTCTCTTTTCAGAATCCGGCGCCGGAACGCTCGTCCGCCGTCCGAAGAGCGGGCCGGTATTATTAGGCGGACATTGGCCGCTTGCGGAAGCGCGCTCCCCAAGCGGGGAGCGCGCTTGTCGCTAGTGCTTGACGAGTGGGCAGGCTGAGTCGGCCAGTTTGCCGAATGCCTCTTCGCCGCTCATCGTCTTTATGAGCTTGTAGTAGTCCCACGGCTTTTTGGATTCCGTAGGCGTCTTCACCTGCATGATGTACATCTCGTGTTCCATCAATCCGTCGGCGCGGATATGTCCGTTCGAGGTGAACATGTCATCGATCTTCGTCTTCTTCATCTGAGCCATGACCTTATCGGCGTCGGTGCTGCCGACGGCTTTCACGGCATTAAGATAGGTCATGGTCGCCGAATAGTATCCGGCCTGATTCATGGTCGGTTCTCGCCCGGTCTTCGCAAAATAGCGTTTGGCGAAAGCGCGAGTTTTGTCGTTCAGGTCCCAATACCAGCCGGTGGTCAAGTATAGACCGCCTGCGGTGCTCAGTCCGAGCGCGTGGATATCGCTGATAAAGGCCAGCAACGCAGCGGGCTTCATCGTCTTGCCGAGGCCGAACTCGTTGAATGCCTTCAATGAGTTTGTAAAGTCGTTGCCGGCATTGGCGAGGCCAAGAATCTGTGCGCCGGAAGATTGCGCCTGCAGCAGATAGCTCGAGAAGTCGGCGGTCGAAAGCGGAACGCGGACCGCACCGGTCACCTTGCCACCGTTTTTGGTCACCACCGACGCTGCGGATTCCTGCAACTGGGTCCCGAATGCATAGTCCGCTGTGAGAAAGAACCAGTTCTTGCCGCCCTGTTCTACCATGGTCTTGGCGGTGCCGTTGCCAAGCGCGGTGGTGTCATAGACGTAGTGCACCGTATAGGGTGTGCAGTCCTTGCCGGTCAGTGAAGCGCCCGCCGCGCCGATTGCGATGAACGGGATTTTCTTCTCCTTCGCGACGTTACTCATCGCGAGGCTTACGCCGGTATTGGAGCCGCCGAGTACCAAGGTCAGGCCGTCGCGGTCCGCCCATTCGCGAAACTTTTGTGCGCCGAGATCGGGCTTGTTCTGGTGGTCTGTCACCATGAACTCGATCTTGTTGCCGAGAACGGAGCCGCCGAAATCGGCGATCGCCATCTTGGCTGCTTCGACGCCGCCAGGCCCGATCACGTCGGCGTAGAGGCCGGACATGTCGTCGATGTCTCCGATCACGACCTTGTTGTCCGCCGCATGGGCGGCGGTTATCGCGGACATGGATGCAAAAAGCATCCATGGAATCGCCCGTTTTAGGAGCGCTTGTGTCATCTTGGGTGTTCCCTCTGGAGTTCTTGTAAGGTTGGGAAACCTAGGCAGATGAGCGGCACGCTCCAATTCGCCTTTCGTCGGCCAAGTGCTTGAAATGTATTAATGATCTGTAATGTAGTGGATCATAGCGGCTCAAACGCAAATCGTTCTCCTACGACAGGTAGGGTTGAGCCGGATTACAGCCAGCCGCGCTGGCGGCGAAGCCATCGGTTACTTTCGGATCTTTCCTCGTTGAAATGCAATCGCCTGCGGATGCCGAAGGCGAGCCGCAGGCGAAAGTGTAACGGGATTCGGATTATATTTGACGAAGCGTGATTTACGCAGCCGCGTTCGGGAAGCTGTAGGTCTTGAACTGATCGCGGAGCGCGGTCTTCAGGATCTTGCCGGTCGCGGTGTGCGGAATGCTGTCGACGAATACGACGTCGTCAGGCATCCACCATTTGGCGATCTTGCCATCCATGAACTTGAGGACTTCGTCGCGCGTTACGTTCTGGCCTTCCTTGGCCTGGACGATCAGCAGCGGCCGCTCGTCCCATTTCGGATGGTGGACACCAATAACCGCGGCTTCCGCGATTTTGGGGTGGCCGACCGCGAGGTTCTCCAGATCGATTGACGAAATCCATTCGCCGCCCGATTTGATCACGTCCTTCGAGCGGTCAGTGATCCGCATGTAGCCGTACTCGTCGATGGTGGCGACATCGCCGGTATCGAAGAAGCCGTTCTCGTCAAGGATGTTGTCCTTGACGCGGAAATACGACCCGGAGATCGCAGGCCCCCGTACCTTGAGCCGCCCGAAGGTCTTGCCGTCCCACGGCAGCTCCTTGCCGGCGTCGTCTGTGATCTTCATTTCCACCATGAATGGCGCATAGCCCTGCATCTGCAGCACGTCGAGCTTGGCGTCGCCCTTGAGATGCGAGAACTGGCCCTGCAGCGCACCGACGGTGCCGAGTGGCGACATTTCGGTCATGCCCCAGGCGTGGCGTACTTCGACTCCCGTGTCATCGAACGCCTTGATCATCGAACGCGGCATCGCCGAGCCGCCGCAGATCACGACCTTGAGGTCGGGCAGCTTGAGATTGTTCTTCTCCATGTGCTGCAGCAGCATCAGCCACACCGTCGGCACGCCAGCGGTGTAGGTGACATGTTCAGTCGACAGCAACTCATAGACCGAGGCGCCGTCCAGTTTCGCGCCCGGCATCACCAGCTTGGTGCCCATCGCCGGCCCCGAGAATGCGATGCCCCAGCTATTGGCATGGAACAACGGCACCACCGGAAGCATTGTATCCTTCGACGTGGCACCGAGCGCGTCGCCGTTGTTCGCCATCATCGAATGAAGAACGTTGGAACGATGCGAATACAGCACGCCTTTCGGATCGCCGGTGGTCCCCGACGTATAGCACATGGCCGCCGCGGTATTTTCGTCGAACATCTTCCATTCGAAATTGCCGTCGACCTCGGCGATCCAGTCCTCGTAGGCGATCGCATTCTTGAGCGTGGTCTGCGGCATGTGCGCCTTGTCCGTGAAGACGATATAGCGCTCGACGCTCGTCAGCTTGTCCGCAATCTTTTCGAGGATTGGAACGAAGGTGATATCGGTCATCACGATGCGGTCTTCCGCATGGTTGATGATCCAGGCGATCTGCTCCGGGAAAAGGCGCGGATTGACTGTATGGCAAATCGCACCGATGCCCATGATGCCATACCAGGCCTCGAGATGGCGCCAGGTGTTCCAGGCGATGGTGGCGACGCGGTCGCCCAGCTTGATGCCGTCGCGATCGAGCCGCTGCGCGACTTTCAGCGCGCGCGCGCGAATTTCGGCGTAGTTGGTCCGATGAATGGGACCCTCGACCGATCGCGTGACCACCTCGCGCTTGCCATGGACCTTTGCCGCATGATCGATGATCCGATGACACAGCATGGGCCAATCTTGCATCAAACCGCGCATTCGAACGTTCCTCCTCGTGGTTGTCGGTGTCCCCGCAGGGGTTTGGCATGAAGTTTAGCGCGGGGAAAGCAGGCCGCAAATGGCCTTCTGGCTACCGGAGCCGCGACCAATGGGCCATGGTTACTCTCGCGGTCTTGCTCATGGCGTCGTCAGCGGCTCTGGCAGCCACCAAAGTACCGTTGCCGCAGCCGCGGCCCGCAGCCCCGCCGGCGCTGGATAATAAGCAGGATGGCTCCAGTTCGCCGTCCGCAGGGGCTGAAACTGCAACGCCACCGTCCGCCTGCCGCCTGGCGCTGACCGATGCGGTCGCGATCGCCCCGAGCATTCCTGCGATCACAGGGCCGGGAGCGTGCGGCGGCGACGATCTGGTGCGTCTGGAAGCCGTGGTGCTGCCTGACGGTGATCGGGTCCCGGTCAAGCCTGCCGCGACGCTCCGCTGCACCATGGCGTCCGCGGTCGCAGACTGGATTCGGACCGATATGGCACCGCTGGCGGAAGGCCTCGGCAGCCGTATCAGTGAGCTCGACAACTTCGATTCCTTCGAGTGCCGGAGCCGCAACCGGGTCGCGGGGGCGAAGCTGTCCGAACATGGGCGCGCCAACGCGCTCGATGTTCGAGCAGTCAAACTTGCCAACGGTCAGACGATCGCGTTGACCGACCGTAACGTGCCGCGCGAATTGCGCGAACGGGCGCTGACCTCGGCCTGTGCGCGGTTCACGACCGTGCTGGGTCCAGGTTCGGACGGCTACCACGAAGACCACATCCATCTCGATCTCGCCGAGCGCCACAACGGCTACCGGATCTGCCACTGGGAGGTTTATGACCCGATGTCAGCGGTCGCACCGCTGCCGGCCGAACGACCTGCGGAAGCGCCGCCGCGCGAGGTCGCCAGCCAGACCGAGACGCCGCAGGAAACGCTTCCTGATCGCGAGGCAGCCCGTCCAGCCGCTTCGCAGCCCGCTCCGTCCCCACAAGCGGATATCATTCCGACCCCCCGGGGGCGGCCTGCATCCGCTCCCGTCGCGGACATGACCGGAATGCCGTCTTCAAAAAAGCCGATCGCGCGGCCGGTATCCGCTTCGTCACCGCCCCGCCCGGCGGCGAAGCATACGAAGCGCAAGCGGAAGCGGCACAACGATCTGCCGCCGTTCCTGAGGCAGTTGTTCAACTAGCGTGAGCAAGAGCGGATCGGCGCTTGGACAATAAAAAAAGCGCCGGAGAACCGGCGCTTTCCTTGAGGTGCGGAGTTGCCGCGATCAGTAGTAGTTGCTGCTGCCACCCTGCAGAGCCATCTTTGAATTGTAGGGCGAGTCGCCGTGATGCGGCTCGAGCACGACCACCACCGTTCCCAACTTGACGCGGTTATAGAGGTCGATGACGTCCTCATTGGTCATGCGGATGCAACCCGAGGAGATCGACGAGCCGATGTATTCCGGCTGGTTGGTGCCATGGATACGGAACAGCGTGTCCTTGCCGTTGGCATAGAGATACATCGCGCGCGATCCCATCGGATTGTCCGGTCCGGGCGGCACGAACTTCGGCACGCCGAGGCGTTCGATTTCACCGGGTGTCGGGTGCCACGCGGGCCATTCGGTCATGGCGCCGACCTTGGCGATGCCGGACCACGCCATTGCTTCTTCGCCGACGGTGATGCCGTAACGGATCGCCTTGCCGCCATCGAGCACGTAGTAGAGATAGTGGTTGTCGGAATCGACCATGATCGAGCCCGGCGCTTCCTTGCGGTGATAGTCGACGATCGCGCGGCGGAACGGCGCGGGCACCGGGGTCTTCACGTAGGAGACCTTGGCCAGCAACTCCTTGTCGTGCGGCTTGAAGTTGTTGGTGTTGGTAGCTTCGTAGTGGGTCGCCTGCATGCAGCCCGACAGCAGCAGGCCGGCGGCCAAAATCCCAAACTTAACCCGAAAAGACGACATCGTTGTTTTTCCAAAGTGCCCGCTGAATCGCGGCCTTTTGCACCCGGCAAGCCGCAGATTCCTCTGCGATCCATTATTGCCGTAATTCGCTAAAACTCCAGTACTTAGAGGGTTCTGTCGCTATGCAGCACGGCGCCTGTGGCATTTTTGCCGCAAAAATGCAGAGCTTTGCCGCCGAATTCGGCAGTTTTTCACGCCCGCGTGAATAGCGTCATCGGATGGACGCCTCCGTCTGGCAAAAAGACATCGGCATCCACTGCGGCAATGAGCTGTCAGGCTTGCCAAGCCCACGCGATCTGGCGCACTTCCGGCTTGTCTGCTTTCGACTGATTCCGCGCTGTTCTCTCCCGGAGGTGCCATGCTCTCGATCTTCGCGCCGGCTGAAAACACGCTGCGGAAAGCCGTCCCGACCGATTTCGCGACACTGCCCGAGACCGGGGTATGGATCGATCTCTATAAACCGACGCCGGATGAAGACCATGCCGTCGAGCGGCTCGCCGGGGTCGCGGTGCCGACGCGTGAAGACATGCAGGAGATCGAGATTTCCTCGCGCCTCTATGTCGAGAACGGCGCACGCTACATGACGGCGGCGCTGATGTGCCAATCGGAAACCGAGCGGCCGCAGATCACGCCGGTCACCTTCATCCTTGCCAATCATCGTCTCGTCACCGTGCGTTACGACGCGCCGAGGCCGTTCACGCTGGTGGAGAATAAGCTGGCGCGAAACTGCGCGGCCGGCATCAACGGCGAGACGGTATTTCTCGAACTGCTTGATGCCGTGATCGACCGTTGCGCAGATATTCTCGAGCGCGCCGGCGCCGAAGTCGACGCCGTTTCGGCTGAGATTTTCGAGCCGTCGCCCGCGCGCGGCCACGCGCCGATCTATTCCCAGATCCTGCTCACGATCGGCAAGAAAGGCGATCTGACCTCGAAGGTGCGCGAGAGTCTCGTGTCGATCGGGCGCATGGTGTCGTTCGCGGCCGTGGAGAGCGAGGCGGGGCGCTGGAGCAAGGAGCAGAAGGCGCAGCTCAAGACCATGCAGCGCGACGTCTCTTCGCTCACCGATCACGCCTCATATCTGTCCAACAAGATCACCTTCGTGCTCGATGCCATGCTCGGCGTCGTCAACCTCGAGCAGAACAACATCATCAAACTGTTCTCGGTGATGGCGGTGGTGCTGATGCCGCCGACGCTGATCGCCTCGATCTACGGCATGAACTTCAAGATGATGCCGGAGCTCGACTGGCCGCACGGCTATCCGTTCGCGCTGCTGCTGATGATAATCGCGGCCGTGCTGCCCTACATGTTCTTCAAGATGAAGAAGTGGCTGTAGGCATGATCCCGAAAAGTGGGCACCGGTTTTCGGATCAGATCATGCATATTGAGATCGATCCTTCTACCTCCCCCGCTTGCGGGCCGGGACGAGCAAAGGCTCGCCCTGTGAGGGGGCGGGGGAGGGGGCTCTTTCCGATCGATCCTGACATCGTCAAGATCGATCAGAACCGACCCCGAATCTCTTGCGGCAAACCCAAGGCAGCCGCGTCCCGCGCGCATGTCTTGCGGCGAAGCCGGGCCGTTTTAGTGGCGCCAACGTGGCCGGCGCGACGCCATGCGCGCGGCGCATGCAGCCGCAAAATAGCGGAAAATATTCCTTGAAAATGCCGCTTGGTGGCAAGGTTGATGAATAGCGTTTGCCAAGCCAGCGCGCGGCACCCCCGACCGATCTGGCCGGCTTAAGTCGCTCTTATTCGATTGATGCACAATTGTAAGGGCGCTCGAATTCGAGTAGCGATTGCAGACTGCATCGGGGAGTGGGGACTTGGCGGCAACGACCTTCGCGGGCGTCATTTCGGCCTTCGGCGCCAGCGTAAAATCAAAACTGTCGAATGCCGCGATCAGCGGCGCACCGGAAGATCAGTTACGCGGTCCGCTTGAAGCGCTGATCAAGGAGCTTGCCGAACTCGGCGGCCTTCCGGCCAAGGCCGTCAATCTCGTCGGAGAGACCACGCTTTCCGAGAACAGAATACGGCCCGACTATGCCGTGACCGTACAGAAGGCGCTTGTCGGCTTCATCGAGATCAAGGCGCCGGGCAAGGGAGCCGATCCCCGCAAGTTCAAGGACCAGCACGACAAGGACCAGTGGGACAAGCTGAAGGCGCTGCCGAATCTTCTCTACACCGACGGCAATGCTTTCAGCCTGTGGCGCGACGGCGAGATCGTCGGCAAGGTCGTGTCGCTCGATGGCGACGTCGAGACGTCCGGCGCGAAACTCGCCGCGCCGGAGACGCTGCTGCCGCTGATCGCCGACTTTCTGCAATGGAATCCGATCGCGCCGAAAAGCGCTAAGAAACTCGCGGAAGTCAGTGCGCGGCTGTGCCGGCTGTTGCGCGACGAGGTGACCGAGCAGATGGCGCTCGGCAATCCCGGTCTCACCGCGCTCGCGACCGACTGGCGCAAGCTGCTGTTTCCGCAAGCCGATGATAAAGCCTTCGCCGACGGCTATGCGCAGGCCGTCACCTTCGGTCTGCTGGTGGCGCGCGCTCGTGACATTTCGCTGGCCGACGGCACCGAACACGCCGCGCAGGAACTGCGCAAGAGCAACTCGCTGATCGGCACTGCATTGCGACTGCTCACAGACGATCCCGCCAACAAGGAAGCTCTGAAGACCTCGCTTGGCACGCTGAGGCGCGTGCTCGATGAGGTGAACTGGCACGTCATCAGCAAGGACAAGCCGGAAGCGTGGCTCTACTTCTACGAGGACTTTCTCGAGGTCTATGACAACACGCTGCGCAAGCGCACCGGCTCCTACTACACGCCGCCGGAAGTCGTCTCGGCGATGGTGCGTCTCGCGGACGAATGCCTGCGCGGCCCGTTGTTCGAGCGCGCGGCAGGCTTTGCCTCGTCTGACGTAACGGTTGCCGATCCTGCCGCGGGCACCGGCACGTTCCTGCTTGGCGTGCTCCGGCAAATCGCCGCGACCGTCGAGGAAGATCAGGGTGCGGGTGCGGTGCGCGGCGCGATCGAAGCCGCGGCCAAGCGCCTGATCGGCTTTGAATTGCAGTTCGGTCCGTTCGCGGTGGCACAACTCCGCATCATCGCCGAGATGCAGGCGCTGATGGCGACGGCGAAAAATCCGTTGCCGACGATTCCCGACGTGAGGCTCTTTATTACGGATACGCTGGGCAATCCCTTCATCGAGGAAGAAAAGCTCGGTCACGTTTACGAGCCGATAGCGGTGTCACGACGCGAAGCGAATGCGGTCAAGCGCGGCCAGCCGATCACCGTTGTGATCGGCAATCCACCCTACAAGGAGAAGGCCGAGGGGCGCGGCGGCTGGATCGAGGCGGGGACTGGTGGACGGCTTCAGGCGCCCATGGATCGCTGGCGGCCGCCACGCGAATGGGGCGTCGGCACTCATGCGAAGCATCTGAAAAATCTTTACGTCTATTTCTGGCGCTGGGCGACGTGGAAAGTGTTCGGCGCGGGACTTCACGCCTCGACCGACCTGCCGGAAAAGGACGAGGAAGGAATTGTCTGCTTCATCACGGTCGCCGGTTTTCTCAACGGGCCGGGCTTCGAGAAGATGCGGGCGGATTTGCGGGAAACCTGCTCCGACATCTGGGTGATCGACTGTTCTCCCGAAGGTCACCAGCCCGAGGTCGCAACGCGCATCTTTCAGGGCGTACAACAGCCGGTCTGCATCGTGATGGCGGCCCGCAAGCTGGAAAAGTCGAGCGCAATGCCGGCGCGAGTTCACTTTCATGGGCTTCCATCGGGGCGGCGCGAGGAAAAATTTGCGGCGCTTGCCGAGTTGTCATTGAAGGGAACGGAATGGAATTCCTGCCCCGACGAATGGCGCGATCCATTTCTGCCGGCAGCGACAGGCTTGTGGGCCACCTTGCCTGCACTTAATGACTTCTTCGTCTATGACGGCTCGGGCGTGATGCCCGGACGCACATGGGTGATCGCGCCGGACAAGGAATCGCTGGAAAGTCGCTGGTCACGACTCGTTTCCGAGAAGGATACAAACAAAAAGGAGTTGCTGTTCCATCCGCATGAAGGCGGCGACCGGACCGCTTCTAAGCCATCAAAGAAAGGCTTGACGGGCCACGAGCATCGGGAACAGGCGGTCAAGAGCGACCATGCGTCGGTAATTGCACCGATGCGTTACGCCTTTCGGTCGTTCGACCGTCAATGGATCATTCCGGATGCACGGTTGATCAATCGTCCAAATCCCAATCTTTGGGACGCGTATTCACCACGGCAAGTCTATTTGACTGCTCTTGAAGCGCATTCACCTGTTGCCGGGCCAGCAGTAACGTTGGGTGGCTTGATACCCGACTTGCATCACTACAAAGGGTCGTTTGGGGGGCGAGCTTATCCACTCTGGGGAAATCGAGCTGCGACCCAATCTAATGTCAAACTTACGTTGCTTTCTTATCTTGCGAAAATCTACGGACGGGCCGTGTCCGCCGAAGACATTATGGCCTACGTTGCTGCCGTCATGGCTCACCCCAAATTTACGTTGCGTTTTGCGGCCGATCTGGTGAGTCCCGGACTTCGTTTGCCTTTAACTGCCGATGCCAAACTGTTCGCGGAAGCCGTCGCACTTGGCCGCGAGGTGATCTGGCTGCACACCTATGGCGAGCGGTTCGCTGATCCAAAGGCCGGGCGGCCGAGGCAGGCGCCTCGCCTGCCGAAGGACACCGCGCCTCGCATTCCCGAAGAAGGTGAGATTCCGCCCGCGCCGGAGCCTCTGCCCGAGACGATGGACTACGATCCGGCTACACGCCGGCTGAAGATCGGCAAGGGCTATGTCGAGAATGTCACGCCGGAGATGTGTGCTTATGAAGTCTCCGGCAAGAACGTGCTGCGGCAATGGTTCAGCTACCGGAAACGCGACCGCTCGCGGCCGATTATGGGCGATAAGCGCCCACCGTCCGATCTTGATAAGATTCAACCAGCAGGCTGGCTTGCCGAATATACGACGGACCTGCTCGACCTCCTGAATGTGCTCGGGCGGCTCATCGCGCTGGAACCGGCGCAGGCTGATCTACTGGAGCGTATCTGCGCGTCGCATCTCGTCACGCGGGACGAGCTTGAATCGGCGGGCGCATTGGCCGTGTCCGATTCCAAAGCAGGTTCCGCCAAACCCAAAGTCAAGAGCAAAACGAAGGACAAGAATTCCGCTGGGGATTGATCGGCACGCGTAGGGGACAAATTGTCCCGATGCCCTCGACAGGACTCAATGACCGCGCAAGATGACCGGCGATTTCAACTCGACGGATTTGCGAGTCATGTCTTCTCCTCGCCAAGGCGACCTGTTCGGCACGGATCAGTCCGATCTGTTCGACGAGGACGCTCCGGCACCTGTTTATAGCGCCGATCCGGACGAGGTGCGCGCCGAGCTCTACAGGATTCTCGCCGAGGCGCGGGCGGCGAAGACTTTGCCGTGGGAGCCGAAGCAGGTTTCGCTCTATAAAACCATCTTTCCGCAGATGACGAACTGGCTTCCGGACGACGAAGCAGCGCAATTGCGTTTCGATTTCGAAGCCGAACTGACGCGATTGAAGGTCGCGTAAGTTCCCGCCACAATTTTCCTCGTAAAATTTGAGCGGTCCGCTGAACGGTTTCCCAAAGGGCTTGCTGCCATAACGCGGCTCGACAAACTCGCGGGGACCGCAATGGTTGAGAAACTCATAACGGAGACACGCAACGTACTTGATTTCAGCAGCTATCAACAGTTGCGGAGATCGGTTGCGGGCAAGGCGGCCGCGCGGCCTGAATCGTCTTCCTTGCGCCTCTGCCGGCACTGCGGCGCGGCGATGCTCGACGGCGAAAGCGACGACGATTGTTCGAGCGCGGGGCTCGTGGCGCCTGTGTTGGGCGCGCCACCATTGCGTGTGTCGCCGCGACGATTCTACGCGGAATAAATTATACCAGCGTTATCCTGAGGAGCGGCCCTTTGGGCCGCGTCTCGAAGGATGGGCTACATAGGATCACATCCTTCGAGGCTCGCTCACGCGATGCAAGAGCATCGCGGCGCTCGCACCTCAGGATGACGATTGAGATGGAGCAGTCGTCACTCCTTCCTCAAGGAAGGGTGTGGAATTACACGTGCTGGCCGCCGTTGATGTGGATTTCCGCGCCGTTCACATAAGACGATGTTTCCGTGCACAGCACGTAGATGATCTTCGCCACCTCGTCCGGCGTGCCGAGCCGTGCCATCGGAATCTGCTCGTGCACGATCTTCTCGGTGCCCGGCGACAGGATCGAGGTGTCGATCTCGCCCGGCGCGATGGCGTTGACGCGCACGCCGACGCGGCCGAAGTCCGCCGCCATCTCCCGGGTCAGCGCAGCCAGCGCCGCTTTCGAGGTCGCATAGGCCGCGCCGGCGAACGGATGCACGCGCGAGCCCGCGATCGAGGTGACGTTCACCACCGAGCCCTTGGCGGCCTTGAGTTCCTCGATCAGGCCGCGCGCCAGCATGATCGGCGCCATGAAGTTGACACGGAACACCTTCTCCCAGGTCTCCATGTCGGTGTTCAGGGTGCCGAGCCGCGACCCGCCGTCGCCCTTCGGCGAGATCGCGGCGTTGTTGACCAGCGCGTGCAGCGTGCCGCCGTGAAGCCGCGAGCGGATTTCCTGGATCGCCTCCATGGTGTTGGCGGGATCGGACAGATCGACCTGGATGTGGTCTTCGGGGCCTGCGTCCCATGGGCATTGCTCGGGGAACGGATGCCGCGAGCAGGTGATGACGCGCCAGCCGGCACTTGAAAAGCGGATCACGGTGGCATGGCCGATGCCGCGGCTCGCCCCGGTCAAGAGCAGCGTCCGCTTCGGCGCGTTGGGATCGGCGGCCGCGCTCGTGCCGGGGCGCGGCTTTGCCTTGTCAGGGGTCATGGGTAAAGCCTTGTCTTGCTCCACGGCGCGTCGGGCGCGGTGCGGCGGAATTCGATGCGGTCGTGCAGGCGGAACGGACGGTCGTGCCAGAATTCGAACTGCGCAGGCTCGATCCGCCAGCCGCTCCAGCCCGGCGGGCGCGGCACGCTGCCGATGATATATTTGGCGGCTTCCTTCGCGATCGCCTGCTCGAAGGCGAAGCGACTTTCCAGCGGCTGCGACTGCTTGCTCGCCCAGGCGCCGATCTGCGCCTGCTTCGGGCGGGTGGCGAAATAGGCGTCGGCTTCGGCATCGGTGACCGGGGTCACGGGACCGCGGACGCGGACCTGCCGACGCAGCGACTTCCAGTGAAACAGCAGCGCCGCTTTCGGGTTGGAGGCGAGTTCGCGGCCCTTGGCGCTGGCGATGTGGCTGTAGAACACGAAGCCGGCGGTATCATAACCCTTCATCAGCACCATGCGGACGTCGGGCAGCCCCGATGGATCGACGGTGGCTAGCGCCATGGCGTTCGGATCGTTGGGCTCCGACTTGACGGCCTCCGCGAACCAGTCCGCGAACAGCGCGAAAGGTTCCGAACTGTCGGTGAAATCACCGGACGTTAACTGGCTTGTGTCCTTGATGTCGGTGGTATCGTTCATGCGTTGGAGTCCAGGTTGCGCCGGTTTGTCGTCGAGAGCCGCTCGCGGTCCTTATACAGGGCAACCCTATATAGGGCACACCTGCGCGCTGGCCTATCCGCGATGCGGCCTCTGGGCGCGGCCCTGACAGCTATTCTAATCGCGGCCATGGCCGGCGGCTGCAGTTTGGGCGGAAATGGCGGGGCTTTCGCGCAATTGGAAGACAGCGACATCACCGGATCGCTCGGTGCGGCCGCGCATGCCGGGCCGACCGAGACCGATCTCGCGTTCGCCCGCACAGCGGCCTCGGATGTGCTGACCAAAGGCGCCAAGGATGCCAGCCAGCCCTGGGAAAATCCCTCGACCGGCGCGCGCGGCTCGGTGACGCCGCTGGCGGAGGCTTACATGGCCGACGGCCGCACCTGTCGGGGTTTTTTGGCGAGTTACGTTAACGGAAAGTCCGAGAGCTGGCTGGAAGGCGCAGCGTGCCGGTCCGGTCGCGGCCAATGGGAGATCCAGTCGCTGAAACCCTGGCGACGAGGTTAGTTTGCGCAGCCGAATGGCGCGCGTCGCCGTTGCAAAAATGCCACGGACTTCCCAAATGGTAGGAACGTGGACCTTTCCGGCCCATAGTCTGAATTCCCTTGAAGGAGACCGAGACGGATGCGCGACCCCTATGAGGTCTTGGGGGTGCAGCGGGGTGCCAACGCCGCGGCGATCAAGAGTGCGTTTCGCAAGCTCGCGAAGAAGCACCATCCCGATGCCAACAAGAACGATCCAAAAGCCGCCGAACGCTTCGCGGAAGTGAATTCCGCCAACGAGATCCTTGGCGACGAGGCCAAGCGCAAGCAGTTCGACCGTGGCGAGATCGACGCCGAGGGCAAGCCGCGCTTCCAGGGGTTTCCCGGCGGCGGCCCGCGCGGCGCGTCGCCGGGTGGCGGCGGATTCGAGCAATACAGTTTCCGCAGCGGCGGCGGTGGTGGTCCCGGCGGCGGCGGCTTCGAGGACATCCTCAACAGCATGTTCGGCGGAGCGGCGGGGGCCGCGCGCGGACGCCGTGGCGGCGGTGCGCAGTCGTTCGAGTTCGACACCAGCACCTTCACCGCGCCCGACCTCGATCTCAGCGTCGCCATGACGGTGTCGCTGGAGGAGGCGGTCAAGGGCGGCGAGAAGCGCGTGCGGCTGCCGAGCGGCAAGGAGCTCAACGTCAAGATTCCGGCGGGTGTCACCTCCGGCCAGCAGATCCGGCTGAAGGGACAGGGCGACAGCGCGCCCGGTCATCGCCCCGGCGATCTCCTGATCACCGTGACGGTTGCAACCCATCCGTTCTTCAAGATCGACGGCAATGACCTGCGCGCCGATCTGCCGATCACGCTTTATGAGGCGGTGCTTGGCGGCAAGGTGCGCGTGCCGACGCTCGGCGGTGCCGTCGAATTGTCGATCCCGAAGAACACCTCGAGCGGCCGCACCTTCCGCCTCAAGGGCAAGGGTCTGCCGAAAGGCGGCACATCGGGCGACCTGTTCGTCACCACGCGCATCATCCTGCCCGACGGCAACGACGCCGAGCTCGAGGCCTTGATGCAGAAGTGGCGCGATGCGCACCCCTACAGTCCGCGCCGCGATCTGGGCTAGCGAGCCAAGCCGATCAGAGCGCCGTCATTCCCCGATGCGCAATTGCGTATCTGAGGGCGCCCCGGCGACGAACGCTTTGCGCTCGCGCTGAAGCGCGAGCCCGGACTCCATAATCCCTTGAGACCGCTTTTGCTGGAACCTGGCACGAGGCTGCAGATTCCGGACAGCCGCTGTCACGGTTTCCGGAATGACGATGAGGAGAACAAGTGCAGCCTCGACCGGGGACCAGCGCGGCAAACCCGATCAAGGCTGCGTGCGCCGATCGGCGGATCGAACGCGTCACGAGTGAGTGATGCAACCGGCGCGATATTGAGGCCCGCCCATGACGGAATCCGAGATTCCTCATGTCCGAATTTGGACGACCGGCTGAGTGGCGGTCAATTCGGGCTGCGATTGTTGTGTGACGAGTTCCTCACGCTCCGCGCTTCGCGCAATCGGTCACAAAGGCATCGAGCAGCGCATTGAATCCTTCGGCCTGCTCCCATTGCGGAATGTGACCGGCGTCGGAAATGGTTTGCACCGCGCCGCGCCACAGCGTCGGCATTTTCAGCGTCTTGAAATAATCGCCGTTGATCAACTGCTCCTGCGCGCCATGCAGTATCGCGAGCGGCTGCGCCAGGTTGGCCACAACCTTGACCTCGTCGCGAAAACCGTCCGGTGCGATACTTGCTGCGAGACTCTCGCGGGCGCGGCCATCCGTTCGCAGCACGTCATCGACCATGAAGGCCGGAAAATCCGCGGCGTTGGGCTTGAAGGCCACCGCGACATAGGCGCGGGCCTGCTCTTCGCTGAGCTCGCGGGTAAAGGTGAAGGCCATCGCCGGGTTCGGCAGGAACGCCTGCTCCATCGCCGGTGGAAACGCCAGCGGCGGCGTGCCGAAGATCGCGAACCCGGCAGCCTTGGGAAGGTCAGGCGCGGCTTCCAGAACGATGTGGCCGCCAAGACTCCAACCGACGAAAGCAGCATCGCCAACACCAACATGCGCAACGACATCGCGCAGCACGCGCGCATAGCCCGGCATGTTGTAAGTCGCGGCCGGTTCGGCGGCATTGTCGGAATTACCGTGTCCCGGCAGGTCGAACGCGATCACGCGATATTTTCGGCCGAGCGTCCCGTCCAGTTGCCGCGCGAAAGCTTTCGATGAGGCCGAGTTGCCGTGAACCAGAACGATGGCGGGGCCAGTACCTGCCGATTGCCGCCATGCGATGTTTCCGGCATCTGTCGCAATGCTTCCGCTCGTCATCAGATCAATTCTCCCGGCACGATCATGGCGTGTCGGGAAGGATGGCCTGAAAATGTCGGCTGCGGAAGAGGGGCCGCCGCGTCCGGGACAACACCCATGTATGACGTCGGGTGACCGACCTAGCCTCCGGCCTTCTCCGTCTGATCGTAGACGAGGCGAGCGACCTGCTGCAGGCGATCCTTGTTGTTGTCGGGGCCGCTCAGAACGAAGCCGATGCCGCCTTCGGTCCAGAACATCGCGCCGTCGTTGGCTTGCGTGGCGTAGCGCATCTGCGTGTTCTCGGATTTAACGCGCGACGCATAGATCGTGAACCGTTCGCCCGACGCGCTTTCGTACATCAGGAACGAGGCCGGTCCCGCCGGACCGGGCAGCAGCCGGCCGCCGACCAGCTTCAATCCGGTGGTGCCGAGTTCGGGCGCATGTACCGCCCAGCCGCAACGCTTGCTCAGCCATTGCTGGAGATGCGCGCGTTCGCTGCCGGGCACCTCCACGGGATGGCGGACCTCGACGACATAGAGGCGGTGGGCCTCAAGCGCGTCCGCCGTGACACTCGGGAACGCTGACGTGGCCGCGTCCGCGCCGCGCGCGAACCATCCCGCGCCGCCGCCGGCCGCGAAGGCCACGAGCGTCGCCGCGATGGCACCCATCATCCATCGGCGCGGCTGGCTCACCAGCCGATCGATCTCCAGCCGTCGCGGAATGGCCTCGTCGGCCACGCGGTCGTAGCGTGCATGCAGCGCGTCCGCCATCGCGCGCCATGCCTGCACGCGCTCGTCATCGTAAGGATGCGTCGCCAGCCACGCTTCGACATCGCTGCGGCGTTCGGCCGGCAGCTCGTTGTCGACGTAGGCGTGAAGCTCGTCCTCGGTGACGGGGATTTTTGGGTCGGTCATGGTCGTGGTCTCGTCTGCGTCAAATGCGTCAAACTCAAATTCAGCCTCACCCTGAGGTGCGCGTTCTTTCTTGCGCGTCTCGAAGGGTGGAATGATTGTGTCGCGTCGTCCTTCGAGGCGCGCAAGTGCTCACACCTCCAGCGACAACGGCGAAGCCGTTGCGCGGGGATGATGGCAGCCTCTGGAATTGCTCTCATTTGCATCATCCACACCCTCACTTCACCCGCCGCAGCGCCGGGCGCTCGCCGTCGAGGAAGGCCTTGACGTGGGCGCGGGCGCGGGCGAGGCGCGACATCACCGTGCCGATCGGCACGCCCTGGATCTCCGCGACCTCGCGATAGCTCAATCCTTCCAGCATCACCAGCAGCAGCACTGAGCGTTGATCCTCCACCACCGTCGCCAGCGCGCGGGCAATGTCGCGGCCTTCGGCCTCGGTGCCGCTGGCATCGGCGGCGGTGTCCTGCAACGGCGCGAACTGCGGCCGCCGTGCCAGCGAGCGGCGGCGGTTGCGGTTGAGATTGGTCAGGATGGTATACAGCCAGCTCCTCAAATCGCCGCCGAGAAACAACCGCTCCGACCGCAGTGCGCGCACCAGCGTATCCTGCACGAGATCGTCGGCGATATCGACATCGCGCGTCAGCGCCCGGGCGTAACGCCGCAGGGCCGGGATCATGCTTTCAACGTCGTCACGAAAGGCGCTCATTGCGACGGGCTCATGCGGGCGGTCCCTCACCGGGCTGTCTCGATGTCCGTCTCGGAGGCATCGGACGAATGCAGGCGAGGGCGGATATCTGCATAGCATAACACCCGGGTTCGAGGTCTATTCCGCCGGACGTTTGCGCACAAACAAGCCGTACTGACGGTGGATCGGGCTTTGCCAGCCCTCGGCGCTGGTGTACCTCCTGTGCGCCGTCTTCATGCCTCAAGAGCCATTTTCCATCATGCCCACCGTCTACTACATCCGCCACGGCGAGACCGAATGGAATGCGGCCGGCCGCTTCCAGGGCTCGCAGGATATTCCGTTGAACGATCTCGGCCGCACCCAGGCGGTGAAGGCAGGCGGTATCCTGGCCGATCTGTTTTCGCGTGACGGCCGCGCTGCCGCGGCGCTGCCGTTCGTCGCGAGTCCATTGGGGCGGGCGCGCAACACCATGGAATTGATGCGCGGTGCGATCGATCTGCCGCCCGACGATTACGCGATCGACGATCGCCTGCGCGAGATCGGCTATGGCCATTGGGAAGGCCTGACGTTGCCGCAGATGGAGCAGGCCAATCCGGACACGTTCGCGCGGCGCGAGGCCGACAAGTGGAGCGCCGCGCCGCCCGGCGGCGAGAGCTACGCCTCGGTGACCCTGCGGGTGCGCGACTGGTACGACTCGCTGCTCGGCGACACCGTGGCGGTGGCTCACGGCGGCACGGCGCGGGCGCTGATGGTGGCGCTCAGTTTCGAGACGCCGGACAGCGCTGCCAACCTGACCATCGAGCAGGGCGCGGTGTACGTGTTCGGCGAGGGCGGGATCGCGAAGTATAGTTAAGGCGCCCCCACCCCGGCCTCCGCTTCCGAACGATACTGCGCATCGTTCGGGCTTGGCCGACCCTCCCCACAAGGGGGAGGGAAACCGATGCGCTTCTGCTCTTCATCCCTCCCCTTGATGGGGAGGGTGGCCGGCCCAAATTCTTTTTTGGGCCGGTCGGGTGGGGTGAATTGCCTCCAAAAGTTTGCGATTCGGACCACTTCCGGGTACGACGACTGCAAGTTTGCAGACGGCAATCTGCAAGCTTGCAATTTCAGGATCGTAGATTTGTCCCACAACACCTTCGGTCATCTGTTCCGTGTCACGACCTTCGGCGAGAGCCACGGGGTTGCGATCGGCTGCGTGGTCGACGGTTGCCCGCCGCAGCTCGCCCTGACGGCCGAGGAGATCCAGCGCGATCTCGATCGGCGACGCCCGGGCACGTCGCGATTCACGACGCAGCGTCAGGAACCGGACGCGGTGAAGATCCTGTCGGGCGTGATGGCGCATCCCGACACCGGCGTGCAGGTGACGACGGGGACGCCGATCGGGCTCCTGATCGAGAACACCGATCAGCGCTCGAAGGATTATTCCGACATCAAGGACAAGTTTCGTCCCGGCCACGCCGACTTCACCTATGAGGCGAAGTACGGCCTGCGCGACTATCGCGGCGGCGGCCGCTCCTCGGCGCGCGAGACCGCGATGCGGGTCGCGGCCGGCGCCATCGCGCGCAAGGTCGTCCCGGGCATGACGGTGCGAGCGGCGCTGGTGCAGATGGGGCCGCACAAGATCGACCGCGCCAAGTGGGATTGGGACGAGGTCGATCGCAATCCGTTCTTCTGTCCGGACAAGGACAAGGCCGCTTTTTTCGCGGACTATCTCGACGGCATTCGCAAGAGCGGTTCGTCGATCGGCGCTGTGATCGAGGTGGTGGCTGAGGGCGTGCCGGCGGGACTTGGCGCGCCGATCTACGCCAAGCTCGACGGCGACATCGCCGCGGCACTGATGAGCATCAATGCCGTGAAAGGCGTCGAGATCGGCGCCGGCTTCGAGGCCGCGACGCTGACCGGCGAAGAGAACGCCGACGAGATGAGGATGGGCAACCACGGTCCGATGTTCACCTCGAACCACGCCGGCGGCATTCTCGGTGGCATCTCCACCGGGCAGCCGGTCGTCGCACGCTTCGCGGTGAAACCGACATCATCGATCCTGTCGCCGCGCCGCACAGTGGACCGTAATGGCGGCGATACCGATATCCTCACCAAGGGCCGTCACGACCCTTGCGTCGGCATTCGCGCGGTGCCGGTCGGCGAGGCGATGGTGGCGTGCGTGCTCGCCGATCATTATTTGCGCCATCGCGGGCAGGTCGGAATGTAGTCGTCGTCGGCTGCCGATCGGTGCGTCACGCGAAAACGGAGCCGCTGTTGACCGGCCCGATTCCCGGAGCGAAAGTCGGAGAGCCACATATTTTGGTGTCTCGTTTCATGACGACGGATTTTGCCCTTCCCGAGACGCACTATGCGATCAGTGACGACGTCAGCATCGCCTATCAGATGATGGGCGACGGGCCTGTCGACATCATTCTGGTGCCGGGCGTGGTGTCGCATGTCGAGTTTCTGCACGAACTGCCAGGCTATACGGGGTTTCTGCGCCGTCTGTCGCGTTTCGCTCGCGTGGTCACGTTCGACAAGCGCGGCCAGGGGTTATCCGATCGGATGTCCGGTGCGCCCTCCCTCGAACAGCGGATGGATGACGTTCGCGCCGTCATGGATGAGATCGGCTCGCAGCGGGCGGTGTTGCTGGGGTTCTCCGAAGGCTGTCCGATGAGCGCGCTGTTCGCGGCGACCTATCCCGAGCGGGTGTCGCATCTGGTTCTGATCGGCGGCTTTGCGTGCGCCGCGGATCGCGTCGCGCAGGACATCTGGGACGCCAATCTCCCGCGGATCATCAAGCACTGGGGCACCGGCGAACTGCTGAAGGTCGCCCTCGGCAGCCAGGTTGCCGGTGACGATTTGCTCGCCCGGGTCGCCAAGCTCGAGCGACTGTCGTCCAGCCCGGGAGCGTTCAAGGAAATCATGCTGCTGAACCGGCAGATCGATGTCAGGCCGATTCTGCCGACCGTGCGCGTTCCGACGCTTGTTCTGCATCGCGCGACGGATGCCCAGATGCCGGTACGGCTGGGCCGCGACCTCGCGTCGAAAATTCCCGGCGTGAAGTATATCGAATATCCCGACGGGAATCATGCCTTCTGGACCGGCGACGTCGATACCACGCTTGGTGACATCGAGGAATTTGTCACCGGGCATCGCGAAACTCCGCAGGATGAATTCGAGCGTGTCCTCGCAACGGTCCTGTTCACGGACATCGTCGATTCCACTCGCCGTGCAGTAGCGAGCGGCGATCATACCTGGCGTCAACTGCTCGATCGCCACGATGAACTGGCAAAGGAGACGATCGAGAAGCATCGCGGGGTTCTGGTCAAGACCACGGGCGATGGCATTCTGGCGACCTTCGACGGTCCCGGCCGCGCCGTGCGGTGCGCGCTGATGTTCGGTGCGGCCTCACAAAAAATCGGCCTTCCGGTGCGCGCAGGCTTGCACACCGGCGAAATCGAGATCAGGGGCAAAGATATCGGCGGCGTTGCGGTGCATGCGGCCGCGCGCGTGATGGCGCAATCGCAAGCCAGCGAAGTTCTGGTGTCGCGAGTCATCACCGATCTGGTCGCCGGTGCCGGATTGAAGTTCGCCGAACGCGGCAGCCACGAGCTCAAGGGCCTTCCCGGGCGCTGGGACCTGTTCGCAGCGAGTATCTAACAGAAGCGGCAAACGCCACGACTCATGAGCATCGTGGCGTTTGCCGGAGAACTCGCTACTTCGCCGGCAGGCTGTCTTTCGTCGCCAGCGCGCATTCGCCCAGAATGGTGAGGAAGCCCTTGACCTCGTCGTTGCCGACCACGAACGGGTTGGGCCCGCCGGCCTTGCGTTCTTTCAGCTTCGCCATCTTCGCCACCGCCGCGTCGAAGCTGACGTGGTTCGACAGCACCACATCGATATTGTCCTTGCCGAACACGTCGGTGAATTTCTTCGTGGTGTCCGCATAGATCTGCAGCCGGTCGGGCAGCGGACCGAAGTTGTAAGCCGTGCCGCCCCAGGCCACCGCATGGTGTGGCTTGCCGTGATCGAACGCCGTGAAGGTGGTCGCCAGCGTGCCGAGCGTATGGCCGGGGATCAGATGCTCGGTCACGGTGGTGTCGCCGAGCTTGATGGTGTCGCCGTCGTTGACCGCCATGTCGCGCGCCGGCGGCGGCCCGAACAACGGGTTGACCTTCTTCAACGCGTCTGGATCGTTGCGCAGCTTGTCCAGCGCGTCCCAGTCGATCGTGCTCATCACGACGCGCGCGTGGAATTTCTTCTGCAGATAGTCGGCGCCGCCGTAGTGGTCGCCGTGGGCGTGGCTGACGACGACGTACTTGATCTGCGCCGGATCGAGTCCGAGCTTGCGCAAGCCGCCCTCGATGTAGTGCTCGGCTTCGCTGGCGTTATCCATGGCGTCAACGACGATGATCCCGTCCGAGGTCTTGATGGCCCAGGCCGTAGTCCATTTCGCGCCGAGGAAATAAAGATTGTCGAATACCTGCATCGGCGGCAGCGGCGTCTCGGCGGACCACTTCTTGTAGTTGGCCATGAAGGACGAAGCCGGCGCGCCGGTCGCGGTCTTGCACAGGTTCAGCGGCCCTTTGAGGTCGGGGTGGCTGGCGGCGACCTTCTCGGCCGCGGCGATGTGCGCCTTCATGCCTTCGGGGTTACTCGGCGTGGCTTGCGCGGGAACCATCGCGATGGCTGCGAGCACAGTCGCGGCGAGTCCGAGCGACAGGCGAGGCGTGAAACGATGTCCGAACGGGATACGCATGGGAGAGGTGTCCTCCGATTGATTGTTGGCGTGGGGCATTCATGACGATGTCCCATCGCGGGGCAGCGGGTTCGAATTAAAATCGTTATTTCAATGCGGCGGCACAGAAGCTAATGCTGGCCTGAGTTGCGTGGGACGCGGGGCGCGCGAGAGAGAGATCGAGGCAGGGATGTCACCGGACGATCTGAAAGACCTCTCGGATTGGCTGATCGACGGCGCGCGCTCGGCGCCGGTGCCGACCGATCTGATGGCGCGGAGCTGCGAGCGGCTGGTCGCGGCGGGGCTGCCGTTGTGGCGTGTCGGCGTGTTCCTCCGCACGCTGCATCCCGATATCTTCGGGCGCAACTTCATCTGGCGGCCGGGCGCGGAGGTCGAAGTCGGCTCTGTCGATTTCGACATCCAGAGTTCGCCGCAGTTCGTCTCGAGTCCGCTCGCCATTGTTTTTCAGGAGGGGCGTGAGGTCCGGCGCAGGATAGGCGAACCCGACGACAGCCGCTTTCCCATCCTCGACGATATGCGGGCGGAAGGTGTGACCGACTATATCGCGATGCCGATCTTCTATGCCGACGGCTCGATCCATGCGTCGAGCTGGACCACCAAGGCACCGGGCGGTTTTAGCGATGAACATCTGGCCGCGCTGCGCCAACTGCTTCCGCCGCTCGCCCGCATCATCGAAATCGTCAGTCTGCGGCGCACGGCGACGATCCTGCTCGATACCTATGTAGGCAACCGTGCCGGCGAGCGCATTCTGGCGGGACAGATTCGCCGCGGCCATACCGAAACCATGAATGCGGTGATCTGGCTGTCGGATCTCCGCGGCTTCACGCGGCTTTCCGATCGTCTGCCCTCGGAGATCGTGGTCGATATCCTCAATCGCTACTTCGATTGTCAGGTGGAAGCGATCAAGCGGCGTGGCGGAGAAATCCTGAAATTCATGGGCGACGGCCTTCTCGCGGTGTTCCCGGTGACAGGAGACAATGCCGCCGAGATTTGCGGTCAGGTGCTGGAGGCCGTCCACGAATGCCGTGCGAGCGTGGCCGATCTGGTCTATTCCGAAGGCGGCCACACCGTCGAGCGATTTCGCTTCGGTCTCGCGCTCCATATCGGCACGGTCTTGTATGGCAATGTCGGCGGCGGCAACCGGCTCGACTTCACCTGCATCGGCCCCGCCGTGAATCTGGCGGCGCGACTGGAAAAGATCGCCGGCAGCCTGCATCGCACGGTGGTCGCGTCCGCAAGCTTCGCGCAATTGTGCGAGTCGGCCGACTGGAGCGATCTGGGGGAATTTCCGATTGCGGGATTTGCGCGAGCCGAGCGTGTCTTCGGCTTGAAGGACGAGAGTCCAGCGCCGCCGTCGCCCTGAACGGCTCGCGAGACTATTCTTCCGGCTCGGTGGTGAACAGCAGCGGATAGCCCTTGGCGCGGCCGGCGTCGGTGGCACGGGTCGCCTTGGTCTCGGCAACATCCTTGGTGAAGACCGCGACGACGCAGACGCCGAGCCGGTGCGCGGTGATCATCACCTTGTGCGCCTGATCCTCGGTCATGCGGAACTCGGCCTTGAGCACCAGCACGACGAATTCGCGCGGTGTGTAGTCGTCGTTGACGAGGATGACCTTGTGCAGGCGCGGACGCTCGGTCTTCGTCCTCACCTTCGTGCGCGGTTTGGTGTCGATGTTGCTCATGAGATCCTCGCAACAACCGCATCCGGCGGCAGCCACCGTTGCCGCCGGAATATAACTTTGGAACCCGCCCCGAAAAAGGGGCGGGGCCGTTGCTGCCGGTGGCCAGATCTCCGGTCTGTGCGTGCTGCGCTCAGGCCGCGCGCACCGTATGCAGGAAGTTTTCGACTTCGGTTTTCAGCCGGGTGCTTTCCGTCGAGAGCATCTGCGCGGACGACAGCACCTGCGCGGACGCCGAGCCGGTTTCGCCGGCGCCGCGGCTGACTTCGGTGATGCTGGAGGCGACCTCGCCGCTGCGCTGGGCTGCGTGCTGGACGTTGCGCGCGATCTCCTGCGTCGCCGCGCCCTGCTCCTCGACGGCGGCTGCGATGGTCGAGGAGATTTCCGAGATCAGCTTGATGGTGGTGCCGATCTCGCGGATCGCCGTCACTGAGTCGCGCGTCGCCGCCTGCATGCCAGCGATCTGGGTGCCGATCTCGTCGGTCGCTTTCGCGGTTTGCGCCGCCAGCGCCTTGACCTCGGAGGCGACCACCGCGAAGCCGCGGCCGGCATCGCCGGCGCGCGCGGCCTCGATGGTGGCGTTGAGTGCGAGCAGGTTGGTCTGCTCGGCAACCGCCGTGATCAGCTTGACGACATCGCCGATCCGCCCCGCGGCCTGCGAGAGGTCTGCGATGCTGGTGTCGGTCTTCTCCGCCTGCCGAACGGCGTCGCCGGCGACGCGACTTGCTTCCTGCACCTGGCGGCCGATCTCGTGCACCGAGGAAGTGATTTCTTCGGTGGCGCTCGCGACCGATTGCACGTTGGCCGAAACTTCCTGTGAAGCGCTGGCGGCTTCGCCGGATGTCTTGCCGGTGGTCTCGGCCGTCGTGGTCAGGGTGTTGGCGGCGGCCTCAAGTTCGGTGGAGGACGATGACAGCGAGCCGACGAGCTCGCCGATCATCGATTCGAACTGGCGCGTAATGCTATCGACGCGCTGGGCGCGCTGGAGCTTGGCATCGGCGTCCCGCGCCGCAGCCGCGTCGGCCGCCTGCTTGGCGATCAGCGCGTCCTTGAAGATCTGCAGCGCGTCCGCCATCGTGCCAATTTCGGTCGGTTCGCCCTGATGCGGAACGACGGCGGTGAGGTCGCCGGCGCCGAGCGTCCGCATCGGCGCCACGATCGAGGCGATCGCTTTCGAGATGTCGCGCACCAGATAGATGCCGATGCCGATGCCAAGGATCAGCGCCACCGTGATGAAGGCGATCACCATCATGAAAGCCGATTTGTAGCTTTGGGTGGCCGCGTGACCGGCGGCCTCGGCGCCCTTGTTGTTGAGTTCGATATCCTTGCGCAGGGTTTCGTCGGCTTTCAGCCCGATTGGATTGACCTTGTTGGTGTTCATGTCGAGGCTGGCCATCACGTCGCCCTTGCGCGATACGGCGAGGAGATCGTGCACGCCCGCGACGTAGGATGCCCATTGCTCGGAAAATTCACTGTAGATGCGCCGCTCATCGGCGGTCGTGATCATCGTCTCGTAAGACTTGCGGGTCCGCTCGACGGCCTGTCCGACGGTATCCAGCGTCTTTTCGGCGGCATCCTTTCCGGCGGCGTCCGGTGCGAGCAGGTGAGAGCGGACCACGATGCGATACGTGATGGTGTTGGCCCTGAGATCGCCGAGTTCGCGGACGCTGGGCAGCCAGTTGGTCTGGATGTCGGCCGCGTTGGCGTGGATCGAGTGCATTTCGAGCACGGACAACAGCCCCATGCCGGCCATGGCGAGCAGCAGCAGGGAGATGACGGAGATGATTTTGGTGCGGATGGAAAGCCGAGAGAGCATCATTCTGATCCTTGGGTTTTTCTAACCCGATGTGCCGAGCTGAACGTCGAGGGGGCGTCTGACTGGGCGGAGGCGCAATTCGCGCGGAGGAGGCAGTACCAGTCGAAAGCCGTAGGCCCGGGGAGGGGATCGGAATTCGCTTTCAAATCCTGAACAAGTTAAATGAAATGTTGGTAAATGGCGTGTGGTTCGCATCGACCTAAATCATGCGTTGCACACGCAGAAGGTGTGCGCGGAACGCAGGGTTCCGTCTTGCGCGGTCGCGCGGCTGTGTCAGCATCGACGCCTCAATCGAGGGAGAGCCGCGATGCGCTGGTGGGTCTCGATCGGAGCGGTGCTGGTCGCAGGTGCGATCGCTGGAGGGGATGTCGCGGGTGTTGCCGCGCCGAATCCGGGGCTGCTGCTGGCGGATTCCCCGACTGCCGCGACGGAGGTCGACGTCGCGTTGATCCTCGCGGTCGATGTCTCCTATTCCATGGACATGGATGAGCTTGCGATCCAGCGCGAGGGCTATGCGCAGGCGATCGTCTCGCCGGATTTCCTGCAGGCACTGAAGACCGGCCCCAACGGCAAAGTCGCGGTGACGTATTTCGAGTGGGCTGCGACCAACGATCAGAAGATCATCATTCCGTGGCGGGTGATCGACGGTCCCGAAGCGGCGGATGCCGTCGCCAACGAGATCATGAAGACGCCGGTCCGCCGCGCGTCTCGCACCTCGATATCAGGGGCGATCCATTTTGCGATGCCGCTGTTCGAGAACAGCCCCTATCACGGCTTGCGCCGGGTGATCGACATTTCCGGCGACGGGCCGAACAACAACGGCCTGCCGGTCACGACCGCGCGCGATGCCGCCCTTGCCAAGGGTATCGTCATCAACGGCCTGCCGATCATGGCGAAGCAGCCGTCCTACTCGACCATGGATATCGCCGATCTCGATTTCTATTACGAGGATTGCGTAATCGGAGGGCCCGGATCGTTCGTGGTGCCGATCAAGGGCCGCGAGAAGTTCAAGGAAGCGATCCGCACCAAGCTCGTGCTCGAGGTCGCGGGTCGCACACCCGAACGGCGGGTGATTCCGGTGTCCAGCCAGGAGCCTCGCATCCCCTGCACAATCGGCGAGCGGATCTGGCGGCAGCGGTGGGGGCAATGACAGGATCAAGAGACCTGTCAGGCGGGACTGTCGAATCGGCCCACAGCGGAGGAGATAAGGGGGGGGCCGCTGCGGGCCGACGGCCGACAAGTTTGGCCAACAAGCTGGCCTAACAAGTTATCTGGCGACAGGATGCCGCTTGGTGGACGTGTGTCTGCGGGTTGACGGCTGCACCACGCGATCCTGGGGCGCCATGTACGCATTGGCCCCGCCTTGCGTGGAGGCCGCACCACCCGCGTGCTCAAGGCCCATTTTAGCGGCCGGTGTCTCTCCGCCGTTCAGGTGATCCATATTCGGATACATCGCGCAATCCGCGCACTGTGCCGACGCGTGGGATGTCAGCATCATCAGACTCACGGACGCGGCGGCGGCAAGCATCTTGTAGTTCGTCATGGTCGTCGTCTCCTGGTTATGTTTGTTTCTCCCGATTAGTCCTGTTTCCGCGGGAAAATAATCTCGCTTTTCCTTTGAAGACTTTTTCATTTTGCGAGGTAATTGGAGGTCGCCGCGCCGGTCGAAAAACCCCCGTCATTGCGGTTTCGGTGCACCCTCGAAATCGAATGACTGATCTGCGCTCAGCGACGACGTCGCACGGGAGTAATCCACCGGCGCGTAACGCTGCATGGTCCGCTCTTTCGGTGTCGTGCCTCGATGGACAACGCTGAACAGACTTGAGATCACAATGACGGGAAGTATGTCGCCGCCTGCGAAGCCGGTGCTGGCGGCAATCAACAGGGTCTTCAGCCGAGCAGGCAGTTTGACGAATTCGAACATGATCCACCTCGTCGCGTGGCGGCTCCGTCGTGAACAGCCCTCTGATGAAGGGGCAACGGATCGCAACGCCGGTATGCAACATCGCGCAGATATGCCTCTTGCCCCGGGGCGATAATCCCGTTTCCTGACGAATGATCTTTTCGTTTTTCGAGATAATCGATGGACCTGCTCGGCGGACTTGATCTCGTTGTACGCGTGGTGCGGACCGGCTCGTTTTCGGCTGCGGCGCGTGAATGCGAACTCAGTCAGGCGGCCGTTGCCCGCCAGATCTCACAGTTGGAAGACCACTTTGGGGTCCGCTTGTTTCACCGCACCACGCGAAGGCTGAGCCTCACCGATGATGGCGAGATGCTGTTCGGATTGGCTCAGCCGTTGCTCGAGGGTGCGGAAGCGCTCGAGAGCGTGCTCCGGCAGCACAGCGCCTCGCCGGTGGGGCTGGTGCGCGTGGGCGTCACGGTGGCGTCCAGCCGCTTCCTCGCATTGCGGCTGCCGGCACTGCTCGACTCCCATCCAGGATTGAAGGTCGAACTGGTTGTCGGCGATCGGCTCGGCGACATGATTGAAGACCGTCTCGATCTCGCGATGCGGGTGGGCGAGATCAAGGATGAGTCGCTTGTGGTGCGCCGGAGGGGAGCCGGCGTGCGCGTCGCCGTGGCGGCTCCGGACTACATCGCGCGCCGCGGCGCGCCTCTCGCGCCGGCAGAACTCGTGAACCACACCTGCATCGTCCACGACATCGGTCCGGATTCGGATATATGGACGTTCATGACACCTGACGGACGACGGGATTTTCGGGTGTCCGGCGGATTTCTCGCCAACGACGCGCGCGCGGTGCACCTCGCGGCCCGCACAGGATACGGCATCGCGTACCTGACGCTGGTCGAGATCTTCGACGATCTGCGCAGCGGTCGGCTGGTTCGCGTCTTGAGCGACTTTCCGGCTCCTGGTGTTCCCTTCAGCTTGGTCTATCCGTCACGGCGGCATCTGGCGCCACGCACGCGCCTCGTGATGGATTTTATCTGGGAGCAGATCCGGCAACTCCAGGCCGAGCTCGCGACGTCAGCGGACGGCGTTCAGGCGTAGAGCACGGCCACGCATCTACCGCGTAAACCGCGCCACCAGTTCGACATGCGGCGAGTGGCGGAATTGATCGACCGGCGTCACGGCTGCAAGCCGATAGCCGCCCGCGATCAGGATGTTGGTATCGCGCGCGAAGGTCGTGGCGTTGCAGGAGACGGCGACGACCAGCGGCACCTTGCTCGCTGCCAACTGGCGCGCCTGCGCTTCGGCGCCCTGTCGCGGCGGATCGAACACCACCGCATCGAACTCGCGTAATTCCTGCGGCACCAGCGGTCTCCGGAACAGGTCGCGAGCCTCGGCCTTGAGCGGTTTCAGTCCGTGCGCCCCGGCGGCCGCCTTGCGCAAGGCTTCGATCGCGCCGGGATCGCTATCGAGAGCCGCAACCCGTGCCTTGCCGGCGAGCCGCAGCGCGAACGGTCCGACGCCGCAGAACAGATCGGCGATGTGCTTCGCCTTCTTGCAATGGCCGGCCACCAGCGCCGCCAGGGTTTCCTCTCCGGCGACGGTGGCCTGCAGGAACGAGCCCGGCGGCAGCACGACCTGTGCCGTGCCGATGCCGATCACCGGCGGCGCGCGCATCAGCACCAGTTCGCCGTGGCGGGTCAGCCGTGCCAGCCGGTGCGCTTCGGCCGTGCGCGACAGCGTCGCGATCAATTTCGTCGGCAGCGGACCGGAGCCGCGCACGTCGACATCGAGTCCGTTGTCGGCGGCGGTCACCTGAATGTCGAGCGGCTTGTTCGCGGGCTTCAACACGTCGGCCAACGTTCGCGCCGCGCCGAGCGCGCCGTCGAGGCCGGGATCGAGGATCGGGCAGGCGTCGATCGGCACGATGGCGTGGCTGTTGGGTGCGGCGAATCCGACGCGCAACTGGCCGTCGTCGTCGCGCCGGGCATGGACGGTGATGCGCCGCCGTCCAGCGCCGTGCGCGTCGACGAGATCGTCCACCGCGCAATCGATCCGGGCCTGCGTCAGCGTATCCACGACGATCTGCCGCTTCCAGGCGCGATAGGCCTCCGGCTGCCAGTGCTGGATGGCGCAGCCGCCGCAGGCGCCGAAATGCGGGCAGAACGGCGCGATCCGCTCTGGGCTCGGCGTCTCGACGCGCAGCAGACGCGCGCGGTCGGCGTGCCCGGCGACAGGTTCGGCATCCACGGTTTCGCCGCCGAGCGTATAGGGCACGAACACGTTGCCGCGGCCTGCGAAAGCGATGCCGTCGCCGCGATGGCCGACGTGGTCGATGACGAACTTCCTAGTGCCGCCGATTTGAAGTTTCTGTACCAGTGGCTGCAAGCTCGCAAAGAAACTTCAAATCGATAGCGGCACTAGAATGATTAGAGTTGCTAGTGCCCCTTAGTTTTCGAAGTTCGTGTCAAAGGGTGCCGCAATGTATCACGAACTTCGAAAACGGGGCACTAGCCACGGCGGGCCCCGAGGAAGAATTCGACATTGCCGTCGCCGCCGGCAATGGACGAGGGGAATACCTCGATGCCGGTGCAGCCGAGCGAAACGGCGAAAGCCGCGATGTCGTCGCACACCGCCTGATGCACGGCCGCATCGCGAACGATGCCCTTCTTGATTGCGGCGCACGGCGCTTCGAATTGCGGCTTGATGAGTGCCAATAGACTCATCGGTGCCGCCGCCAGCGACAGCGCGACGGGGAGAATGGCTTTCAGCGAGATGAAGCTCGCGTCGATCGTCACCACGTCCGGCCGCTGCGGCAGCCGCTTGCCTTCGAAGGCGCGGATGTCGGTGGATTCCATGGACACAATACGCGGATGGCCGCGCAGACTCGGATGCAACTGATCGCGGCCGACATCGATCGCGAACACGAGGCCCGCACCATTGGCGAGCAGCACTTCGGTGAAGCCGCCGGTGGAGGCGCCGACGTCGAGACAGACGTGGTCTTCGATGTCGATGGGATAGCGCTCCAGCGCACCGGAAAGCTTGACGCCGCCGCGCGACACCCAGGGGTGTGCCGGTTCGGCTGTAAGCTCGGCATCCATGGCGATGGTTTCGGACGCCTTGGCGACCGGCTTGCCGTTGGCGGTGACGAGCCCGGCATCGATCGCGGCCTGTGCCCGCGCGCGGCTTTCGAACAAGCCGCGCTCGACCAGCAGCACGTCGGCGCGCTTGCGGACGGGAGATTGGTTGTTGTCGCGTCCAACCACGATCAGACCAAGGCGCTGGTGCCGGTGTGAAGCCATTCCGCCGCAAGGCGGACACAAGCCTCGAACGGCGCAAGATCGTGCCAGACGTCGTCTGGCTGATGCGACGGCATCACCAGCGGGCCGCCGTGCAATTCAAGAGCGTGGATCATCATCAGATTGTCGGCCAGATCGAAGTCCTCGACAACCAGTCCGTCGGCGTCGGTCGGGCCGTTGTCATCGGCGCACACGCCGCCCCATGCGCGCACCCGCTCAATGTAGCGCGAGGCATCGTTGGTATAGCCGAAGCAGGGTTTCGCGCGGCCCGCCATGTAGCCGAGTTCATAGACCGTGCCGGGATCGGCGCCGGGACCGCGAAACGGCGTGAGGTTGGCGAGGATCGCGTCGGCCGAATCCATCATGGCCTGATTGGCGCGGAAGATGCGCAGCGAGGCATCGCGGGCCGTGAGATCGATCGGGCTGTCCAGCGGATAGAGCGGGGTCAGGCCATGGCGTCGGCAGATCCCGGCCTTGCGGCGGCCGATCTCGATGGCATCGGGGAGGAAGACGTCGGGGCCTGCGAGATAGACTTTCATGGAGCGTACTCATCGTCATTGCGAGGAGCACTTGCGACGACGCAATCCAGTCTTCGCATGAAATCTGGATTGCTTCGCTGCGCTCGCAATGACGAACGCAGCGACATCGCATTCAGGTCAGGCTTACGCCAGCTTGACGGTCTCGGTCTTGACGTCCTTGCCGAGCGCCTCGAACACCTTGGCGACGATGCCCTTGGCGTCGAGTCCGGCACGGCCGTACATCGCGTTCGGCGTGTCGTGATCGATGAACTCGTCCGGCAGGATCATGGAGCGCATCCGCAGGCCGCCGTCGAGCATGCCGTTGTCGGACAGCGTCTGCATCACATGGGAGCCGAAGCCGCCGATCGAGCCTTCCTCGATGGTGATCAGCACGTCATGATCACGCGCAAGCTTCATCACCAGATCGACGTCGAGCGGCTTCATGAAGCGCGCGTCGGCGATGGTGGTGGAGAGGCCATGCGCGGCGAGCTCGTCGGCCGCCTTCTCGCACTCGGCGAGGCGGGTGCCGAACGACAACAGCGCGACCTTGCTGCCCTGGCGGATGATACGGCCCTTGCCGATCTCGAGGGGAATGCCGACTTCGGGCATCTCGACGCCGCGGCCTTCGCCGCGCGGATAGCGCACCGCGCTGGGGCGGTCGTTGATCGCGACCTGGGTCGCAACCATATGCACCAGTTCCGCCTCGTCGGCGGCGGCCATGACGACGAAGTTCGGCAGGCAGCCGAGATAGGCGTTGTCGAACGAGCCGGCATGGGTCGCGCCGTCGGCGCCGACCAGACCGGCGCGATCGATGGCGAAGCGCACCGGTAGCGACTGGATGGCGACGTCATGCACCACCTGATCGTAGCCGCGCTGCAGGAAGGTCGAATAGATCGCGCAGAATGGCTTGTAGCCTTCGGTCGCAAGACCGGCGGCAAACGTCACCGCATGCTGCTCGGCGATACCGACGTCGAAGGTGCGCTTCGGAAACGCCTTGTTGAAGATGTCGACACCAGTGCCGGACGGCATGGCCGCGGTGATGGCGACGATCTTGTCGTCCTTCTGCGCTTCCTTGACGAGGCTCTGGCCGAACACGTTCTGATAGGCGGGTGCGTTGGGCTTCGATTTCGACTGCGCACCGGTGGCGATGTCGAACTTGACCACCGCGTGATACTTGTCGGCGGCGGCTTCAGCCGGACCGTAGCCTTTGCCCTTCTGGGTGACGACGTGAACGAGGATCGGACCGTCCTCCATATCGCGGACGTTCTTCAGTACCGGCAGCAGGTGATCGAGGTTATGGCCGTCGATCGGGCCGACGTAGTAGAAGCCGAGCTCCTCGAACAGCGTGCCGCTGTTGGTCATGAAGCCGCGTGAATACTCCTCGACGCGCTCGGCGCGGTCGGAAATCATCTTCGGCAGATGCTTGCCGAGCTGCTTTGCGGCTTCGCGCAGCGAGCGATAGGTCTTGCCTGAATAGAGACGCGACAGATAGGCCGACATCGCGCCGACCGGCGGCGCGATCGACATGTCGTTGTCGTTGAGAATGACGATCAGCCGCGAATTCATCGCGCCGGCGTTGTTCATGGCCTCGTAGGCCATGCCGGCGGACATCGCGCCGTCGCCGATCACCGCGATCACGTTGTTCTTGCCGCCCGCGAGATCGCGCGCTACGGCCATGCCGAGACCGGCGGAGATCGAAGTCGACGAGTGCGCCGCGCCGAACGGATCGTAGTCGCTCTCGGAACGCTTGGTGAAGCCGGATAGGCCGCCGCCGGTGCGCAGCGTGCGGATGCGGTCACGGCGTCCGGTCAGAATCTTGTGCGGATAGGCCTGATGACCGACGTCCCAGATCAGGCGGTCATGCGGCGTGTTGAAGACATAATGGATCGCGGTCGTCAGCTCGACGACGCCGAGGCCGGCGCCGAAGTGTCCGCCCGTCACCGACACCGCATCGATGGTTTCCTGACGCAACTCGTCGGCCACCTGCCGGACCTGCTCGACCTTGAGCTTGCGGAGATCGTCCGGCGTGTGGATCGTATCGAGGAGGGGGGTTTTACTGAAATTGGTCACTGCGATATTCCAATTTTGCATGTCCGGGAGAGGTTGTACGGCACTCAGACCAAGGCGCTTCAGCGCGTCATATAGTCCTTGTGTCGCCAAATTTCCCGTGTTGAGGGGCCTGAATCCGAAGTTTAGCTAATGCTTCGGCCGAGAATTGTGATGTACGTCACTCTTGAGCGTGTGGCGCCTTCCAATCGTTTTTGCAAGCTGTGTGAAGCGCTTACCGCCAGAGAGCATCAGCTGCGGAGCGGGTTCGACAGCGCATAGACCTGTTCCATTACACTAAACCGGCACGCAACGCCAACGGCTGAGCCCCCCACTTGAGTGGGGGAGGTCATGCCGAAGGTTCAAAGCAACGGACCGGACCGTTGACACTAACTCCGCCGACCGCCGCGGGTTGCAGCGATCGGTTCCATTTCAGTCAATTCGGTCGAAAGGTTGGCGGAGTGTGGCTGGTGTACCTCGCCACTCCCAGGGGGGAGCGTGGCGCCGCCGGGACATTATTTCACGTCGAGCGGTTCCGTGCCGGTGGGCTGGCCGGTGGCGTCGGTGGTGATCTTGTCGACGCGCGCCTCGGCCTGCCGCAGCAATTCCTCGCAGCGGCGCTTGAGCGCCTCGCCGCGCTCGTAGATCGCGACCGATTCCTCGAGCGGGACCTTGCCGTCCTCGAGGCGCTTGACGATCGTTTCGAGCTCCTCGATCGCGCGCTCGAAGGTGAGCTTCTTCACGTCGGCATGGTTGGTTTCGGCCATCTGGTGTCCCCGGACTCGACTCGATCGTTCGCAAGGTTAAGGAAGTTTTCGGGCGGAATGTGGCGAAGGATCAGGCGCCCATCAATGCGGTGACGTGCTCCGCCACCGATTCCTGTAATCCTTGCAGATCATAGCCACCCTCGAGCACCGAGACAATTCGGCCGCCCGCGCTCGCATGGGCGGCGTCCATCAGCTTGCGCGTCACCCAGCCGAAGTCCGTGGCATCGAGTTCGAGGCTCGCCAGCGGATCGCGGCGGTGCGCGTCAAACCCGGCGGAAATGATCATCAGTTCGGGCGCGAATTTCTGGATTTGCGGCAGGATCAGGTTTTCGAACGCAGCGCGGAATTTAGCGCCGCCGTCGCCGGAGGCGAGCGGTGCGTTGACGATGGTATCATGCTCGCCGCGCTCGCCAGAGGCGCCGGTGCCGGGAAACAGCGGCATCTGATGGGTCGAGCAATACATCACGGTCGGATCGGCCCAGAAGATGTCCTGGGTGCCGTTGCCATGATGCACGTCGAAATCGACCACCGCGACGCGCCCGATGCCGTGCGTGCGCTGGGCATGACGCGCGGCGATCGCGGCCTGATCGAAGAAGCAGAAGCCCATCGGCTTGTTGGTTTCGGCATGGTGCCCCGGCGGACGCGTGGCGACGAAGGCATTGTCGGCCTGGCCCGCAATCACGGCATCGGTCGCCGCGATCGCACCGCCGACGCCGCGCATCACCGCTTCCCACGTGCCGGGAGACATCGAGGTGTCGCCATCGAGATAGACCAGACCTTCCTTCGGCGCGATGTGCCGGAGTTCATCCACGTAGTGCTCGTTGTGGCACAACAGCACGGAGTCGAGCGATCCTTCCGGCGCCTGGCCGCGCACCAGACTCTTGAATCGGTCCTGGCCGAGAACCTGATCGACGGCTCGGATACGATCGGGCCGCTCGGGGTGGCCCGGCGGTGTCAGATGGTCGAGGCTTGCGGGATGGG